>NZ_JALGBX010000022.1 GCF_022808175.1 Streptomyces sp. AP-93
AACCCGGAAGCTAAGCCTTTCAGCGCCGATGGTACTGCAGGGGGGACCCTGTGGGAGAGTAGGACGCCGCCGAACAATCATTGCGGGAAAGCCCCGCACCAACCCTTATAGGGTTCGGTGCGGGGCTTTTCTGCGTTTACGGACCTTTTGGTCCTCTGGGTTTTGGGGTGGGGAAACTCGGATGAGGCGGGGTTGGGCGGCTCGTTAGGATCCCGAGGTATGAACCAGTACGTGATACGTCCTGTACGGGCTGAAGAGTGGGACAAGGTGAAGGAGCTGCGGATCGCGGCTCTGCGGGATCCGGCCGCGCCGGTGGCCTTCCTTGAAACGCTTGAGCAGGGTGAGGGAAAGAGCGATGAAGTCTGGCAGGAGCGGGCTGCCGGAGCTGCTGCGGGGCGGGGTGTCCGGCAGTTCATCGCGGAGGGGCCCGATGGGGTGTGGGCCGGGACCGTGAGCATCCTCGTCGAGGAGGCCGGCACGACCGACATCTTCGACGGGGAGATCGAGCAGGCCCAGGCGCACCTCGTGGGCGTGTTCGTCCGGCCGGGGCAGCGGGGGACCGGGCTGACGGAGAAGCTGTTCGCGGCCGCGCTGGAGTGGGCCTGGGGGCTGGAGGAGCCGGTGCTGGCGCGCGTACGGCTCTTCGTGCACGAGGAGAACGCGCGGGCCGGGGCGTTCTACCGGCGGTTCGGGTTCGTGCCCAGCGGGAAGGTCGTGCCGATGCCGACCGACCCGTCCGCGAAGGAGCTGGAGTACGTGTTCCCGCGGCCCGCTTAGCGGGCGGCTACGGGCAGGTTCGCTTCCGGCCAGCGGGAGCGGGCCTGTTCGCGGCTGCGGCACAGGGCGAGGAGCGGGAGCGTCGTGTCCTGGAGCAGCTGCGGCAGTTGGGGGACCGGGGCCACGGCGGCGACGTCCTCGAAGACCAGGGTCAGTGGTGGGTCGAGCCGACCGTCGGATGACCGTGCGGCCATGCGGCGGCCGTGCTCGACCACGCTCGAGGCGAGTGCGGTCAGCAGTGGCATCGCACCCGGGTGGGCACGGGGGTCTTCCAGGGGTTCGCCCACCACGTAGAGGGTGCCCCCTTCGGAGACGAACGATGCGAGGGCGAGGGAATCGGTTCGGTTCGGGGTGCAGGATTCCCGGATGTGGATCGAGGAGAGGGCCGTCAGGGCGCGGGCCGTGAGGTGTTGGGCCTGTTCGCGGCGGTCGGGGTGGGCGGTGAGGGCGCTTTCCAGCTCGCCGGCCGCGCCGGGGGCGGCGGTGGCCGCCTGGGGGTGGGTACGCAGGATGCGGACGGGCTCTTGGGCGTTGGTGCCCTGGGCCCAGCGGTGCAGCTGCTTGAAGGGGCGGTTGTCCAGGGCGGCGGCCTGGAGCCAGCTGCGCAGGAGCGTTTCCGCGGTGTCCGCGAGCGCGGAGTCCATGCGGGCTTGGGGGCGGACCGGGGCGAGGAGCGCGATGGCGCGGGCGGCGGCGGTGGCGCGGTCCGCGCAGCCTTCCGTAGGGCTCCAGTGGATGCGGGCCGGGGTGTCGCAGAGGTGGGACGGGTCGTAGAGGAGGACGGGGCCCAGTTTGGAGCGGGCGTCCTTCGTTTCCGACCAGAGGGCGGGGGACGAGGTGATCACGAGGATGGCGCCGGGGGCGGCTGCGATGGCCGCTGCGGCGGCCGTGGTTCGGGCCTCGGGTGGGGCGTAGGCCAGGCGGTGGCTTGGAGGTTGGGTGGGTCCCGGTACCGGTACCGGCGGGCTCGGGGCGTAGCCGAAGCCGTAGCGGTACGCCTCGTCCGTGGGGGCGGGTGCGGGGCCGTTGCCGGGGGCTCTGCCCCCGGGCCCCCGCGCCTCAAACGCCGGCGGGGCTGAGTATGGCTGCGACGCCGGGGAGGCTGGGATCGGCGGGGCCGCCGGGTGGGGCTTGGTGGGGGTGGGGACCGTGGACGGGTGCGGGGCCGTTGCCGGGGGCCAGCCCCCGGGCCCCCGCGCCTCAAACGCCGGCGAGGCTGAATATGGCTGCGGCGTTGGTGGGGCTGAGGGGGGCTGCGGCGATGAAGGGGTGGGGATGGGGGAGGTCGCCGGGGGAGTTGGAGGTTGCTGGTCCGGTGCGTCCGGATGGTGTGCCAGGTGGCGGCGGGATTTTGTGCGGGCGACGATGCCCAGGGTGAAGATCGCCAGGACCAGGAGGATGAGGAGCTGGCTGATGAGCAGGCCCCAGAAGAGGCCCCAGTTGGAGAGGGCCTCGGCGGGTGTGTCCGGCCAGGCGGCCGGGATGTTCTGGGGTTGAGCTATCAGTGAGCGGACCGCGGTCGGGGTGCGGGTGAAGGTGACCTTGTCCGGCCAGGCGCCCTTCGCGAAGAGGGCTGCCAGGCCGGTGGACGTCCAGGTGAGGACGGCCAGGCCCAGGAGGAAGGCCAGGAGGCCCACGAGGAGGCCGTCCGGGATGCCGCCCTGGTGGCGCTGGTCCGTGCTGTTGGGCATGTCAGGCCACCGTGGTCGCCGAGCCGCCGGCGTTGCGGTGGCGTTCCATCAGGAGGGCGCGCTCCTCTGTTTCCAGTTCGGCGGCGAGGAGGTCGTCGGGCAGGCGGTGCTGGACCGAGGATTCGGTCATGGCGCGGTCGGTGAAGACAAGGGGGCGTTCGGCTTCCGTGATCAGGTGTTTGACGACCTGGACGTTGCCGTTCACGTCCCAGACCGCGATGCCGGGGGTGAGGGTGGGGATGATTTCCACTGCCCAGCGGGGGAGGCCGAGGACTCGGCCCGTGGCGCGGGCCTCGTCTGCTTTTTGGGCGTAGATCGTGCGGGTCGAGGCCATTTTGAGGATCGCTGCCGCTTCGCGGGCGGCCGCGCCGTCCACTACGTCCGAGAGGTGGTGGACCACCGCTACGAAGGACAGGCCCAGGCGCCGGCCGAACTTGAGGAGGCGCTGGAACAGCTGGGCCACGAAGGGGCTGTTGATGATGTGCCAAGCCTCCTCGACGAGGAAGATGCGCTTCTTGCGGTCCGGTCGGATCCAGGTGTGTTCCAGCCATACGCCGACGATCGCCATCAGGATCGGCATGGCGATGGAGTTGCGGTCGATGTGGGAGAGGTCGAAGACGATGAGGGGGGCGTCGAGGTCGATGCCCACGGTGGTCGGGCCGTCGAACATGCCGCGCAGGTCACCGTCGACCAGGCGGTCGATGACGAGCGCGACGTCCAAGCCCCAGGCGCGGACGTCGTCTATGGCGACGTTCATCGAGAGGGCCGATTCGGGTTCCGGGTGGCGGAGCTGTTCGACGATGTCCATGAGGACCGGCTGGCGGTCGCGGATCGTTTCCACCACGTAGGCGTGCGCGACCTTGAGGGCGAAGCCCGAGCGTTCGTCCAGGCCGTGGCCCATGGCGACTTCGATGATCGTGCGGAGCAGCGCGAGCTGGCCCGTCGCGGTGATCGCCGGGTCGAGGGGGTTGAGGCGGATCCCGTCGTCGTTCGCGGCGATGGGGTCCAGGCGGATGGGGGTTATTCCCAGCTGCTGGGCGATGAGGTTCCATTCGCCGACGCCGTCCTCGCCCTGGGCGTCCAGGACGACGACCTGGCGGTCCCGGAAGCGGAGTTGGCGTAGGACGTAGGTCTTCTCCAGGGCGGATTTGCCGTTGCCGGATTCGCCCAGGACCAGCCAGTGGGGGGCCGGGAGTTGCTGGCCGTACAGCTGGAAGGGGTCGTAGATGTAGCCCTTGCCGCTGTAGACCTCACGGCCGATGATGACGCCGGAGTCGCCGAGACCGGGGGCGGCGGTGGGGAGGTAGACGGCCTGTGCCTGGCCCGTTGAGGTGCGCACGGGGAGTCTGGTGGTTTCGACCTTGCCGAACAGGAAGCTGGTGAAGGCGTCCGTCAGGGCGGACATGGGATCTCGCATGGGCGGCCATTCCCTCCAGCTAGCGTCGGATGCCGGTGGCGAACGGCAAGGTGTTGACGAAGGCGCGGTGGTGCTCGCGGTCACACCATTCGAGCTTCAGGTAGGACTTGCCCGCCGAGGCGCGGATGGTGCGCTTGTCGCGGGCGAGGGCTTCGGGGGAGCGGGAGGAGACCGTGATGTAGCCGACCAGGTTGACCCCGGCGGCGCCGCTCGCGAGGTCTTCGCCGCGCTGGTCGAGCCGGCCGTGCGCGGCGATGTCGCGGGGGTCGACGGTGCGGTTCATCTTGGCGGCGCGGCTGGCGTCGGCCTCGTCGTTCGTCTTCTCCGTGAGCATGCGCTCGATGGCGATCTCGGTGGGCTCCAGGTCCATGGTGACGGCGACCGTGCGGATGACGTCGGGGGTGTGGACGAGCAGGGGGGCGAGGAAGTTCACGCCGACCGGGGTCATCGGCCACTCCTTCACCCAGGCGGTGGCGTGGCACCAGGGGGCGCGGGTGGAGGACTCGCGGGTCTTGGCCTGGAGGTAGGTCGGTTCGACGGCGTCCAGTTCGGCGGGCCAGGCGTTGCGCTTGGTCATGGCCTGGATGTGGTCGATGGGGTGGTCCGGGTCGTACATGGAGTGCACGAGGGAGGCGAGGCGGCCCTGGCCCAGCGGCTGGCGGACGCGGATGTCGGCCTCGGCGAGGCGGGCGCAGATGTCGGTGAGCTCGCGGGCCATGACGATGGCGAGACCGGCGTCGCGGTCGACCTTCCTGCCCTTGTACGGGGTGGCCGCGCGGGCGATGGTGTGGGCCTCGGCGGCGAGCTCGCGGGTGAAGTGGATGCAGGCGACGAGGTACGCGCGGTGCTGCTCGGAGGAGGTCGACACCATCGACTGGAGCTGGTCGTACGAATCGCGCAGCCAGACGGGGGCGTTGGTGTCGCCGCGGGCGGCCACGTCCTTGTCGTGGGCCTCCGGGTCGGCCGGCAGGGTGCGTACGAGCATCTGGAGGCGGGTGACGAAGCCGTCGCCGTTGGCCACGTGCTTGAGGAGGGTGCCGAAGCGGTCCACGAGGGCCTCTTGGTCCTCGCTGTCGCGCAGGCCCACGCCGGGGCCCTCGATCTCGATGGCGGCGGTGACGGTTCTGCGGTCCGCGTGGAGCAGGACGGCGATCTCGTCGGGGCCGAAGGGGGCGGCGAGCCAGTTGATGCGGCCGATGCCGGGGGGCGGGCCGATCTCGACCTCGCGGCCGTCGGCGGCGCGGATGCCGGCCTCCATGGAGCCGGAGCGGAAGGTCGTGCCGCGGCGCAGGGTGCGCTTGAAGCTGCGGTTGATCTCGAACCAGCGGTAGAAGGTGCGGCCGCGGTAGGGGACGTAGACGGCGGCGAGGGCGAGCATCGGGAAGCCGGCGAGGGAGGCGATGCGCAGGGTGAGGGAGGGGACGAGCAGTCCGCTCATCATGCCGAGGAACGCGCCGACGATGATCAGGGCGATCTCGCCGGTCTCGCGGTTCTTGCCGACGATCGCGTTCGGCCTGGCCCGGCCGATGAGATACGTGCGGCGGGGCGTGACCGGGTGGAGCTGGTGCGACTGGGTCGTCACCGCCCGTCACCTCCTGTGTTCCTCGTGCTGGAGCCCGTACGGGGCGGGGGTGCGGCGGCGGGGCCGCCGCTGTTCCCGCCGCCGGAGCCGCGGCTGCTGTGTGCGGCCATGCCTCCGGAGATCTGGTTGTCGCCACCGGCGCGGTGGGCGCCGCCGCCGCTGTTGCCGCCGCCGCCGCGGCTGCTGTGGGTCTTGATGCCCTGGGAGACGAGGGAGGCCGGGGAGCTGATGACGGCGGCCGCCTGGGCGCCGTCGGTGGCCTTGCTGCGGTTGGTGCGGGCGGAGGCGATCTCGTCGCCGAAGCCGGGGACGAAGCGGTAGATCATCGCGGAGGCGAAGATCGCCAGGAGGATGATGGCGAGGCCGGAGACGACCGCGGAGAAGGCGTTCGGGCCCTGGTCGCCCGCCAGGGCTCCGGCGAGGCCGAGGACGATGACGATGACCGGCTTCACGAGGATGACGGCGATCATGATGCCCGCCCAGCGGCGGACGTGGCCCCAGAGGTTGCGGTCGACGAGGCCGGCGTAGACGACGGTGCCGAGCAGGGCGCCGACGTAGAGGAGCGCGGCGCGGATCACGAGCTCGAGGCAGAGGATGCCGGCGGCGAGGACGGTGACGAGGGCGACGACGATCAGCATGATCGGGCCGCCGCCGATGTCGTCGCCCTTCTTGAGGGCCTCGGCGAAGGAGCCGAAGAAGACGTCGGTCTGGCCGCCGGTGGCGGAGGCGATGACCTCGGTGACGCCGTCGGTTGCGGAGACGACGGTGTAGAGGATGAGGGGGGTGAAGGCGGAGGCGAGGACGGTGAGCCAGAGGAAGCCGATGGCTTCGGACATGGCGGTGGTGAACGGGACGCCGCGGATGGCTCGTTTGGCGACGGCGAAGAGCCAGAGGATCAGGGTCAGGATGGTGGAGGCGGCGAAGACGATGGCGTACTGCTTGAGGAAGGTGCCGTTGGTGAAGTCGACGTTGGCGGTGCCGTTGACCGCTTTGCTGAGTTCGCCGACGATCCAGGCGGCGGCGTCGGCGCAGCCCTTTGCCAGGGAGGACAGGGGGTTGAGGGCGTCGGCGGGGTCGTTGGGCAGGCCCGTGCCGGGGCCGCTGGGGGCGGTGCCGTCGCGGTTGCAGTATTGCTTCGCAGGGCCGATCAGCAGGTCGCAAGGGTCGTTGCCGGGCAGCCGGGACGGGGTTGGCGTTGGGCTCGGGGCGGCGAAGGCGCGGGTTGCCAGGCCTGCGATGGCCAGTTGGGCGGAGGCGACCACACCGACCCGGAGCCGGAGGCTAGCGGGCATAGGTGAAGCCTCCGAACTCCTTGACGGCCTTGCTGATGTCCTCGGAAGGTGAGGCGACCGCGTCACCGGGAACCGGTGCCGGACCGTCCTGCTGGGAGTCGGAGACGACCTTCCAGTCTCCGCCCGACCAGACCAGTTCGAACGTCCAGGTCTTCCACGTGGTGCGTACCGGGTCGGTGGACTTCGGACCGGACATGCCGATGAGGCCGGTGTACCAGACGGAGACCTTCGCGTTCGTGGGCGCATAGCTGTCGACTCGGGTGCCGACGGGGACAGCGCGGGTGACGAAGGAGCTTCCCTGGGGGGCATTGCCGTTCGCGTCGAGTCCGAGCTTCGCGAGGAACGGAACGGAGTAGGCCTCGTCCTGAGGCGCTCTCATCCTGGATGCGGCGTCCGGGGTGTAGATCCCGTCCACGAGCGCGTGCCGGGTGTTCTTTCTGAACATGCCGTCAGAGCCGAGCGCCACCGCGTAGTTCGCCGCCGCGGACTGGGCGCCCTGTTCGGTCTGGGCGAAGCCCTTCGGGATGCCTGCGGACTTGCCGTCCACCGGGGCCACGCCCGTGGCTGCCGTGGGGTTGGTGGCGGTGGGGGCCTTGTCCGCGGTCGGGGGGGCCTCGGGGTTGCCGGACTGGTTGGCGAAGGCGATGGCCGCGATGAGGAGGACCACCACGCCGACGACTGTGATCAGGCCTCGGGAGGTGCGGCGCGGCGGGGCGTACGGGTCCGCGGGCTCTGCGAAGCGGGTACGGGTCTGGCCGGTGCCGCCGACCTCGCCGCCACCGTATTGGTCGTCGGTGCTCATTCGGTGTTCGCCCCCTCCGCGTCGTACGACGGTAGCGCTGGTATCCGCGCAGGCGCGGCGTGGTGAGTCCTCATCAGGGCTCGGGCTAGACGGCCATTCCGTAGACGATCGTGAAGAGGGTGCCCAGTGAGCCGATGATGAAGACGCCCGTCAGGCCGGCCACGATGAGGCCCTTGCCCTGTTCCGCGCTGAAGGTGTCGCGCAGTGCGGTCGCGCCGATGCGCTGCTTGGCCGCGCCCCAGATGGCGATGCCCAGGCAGAGCAGGATCGCTACGGCCATCACCACTTCGATCATGATCTTCGCCTCGTTGCCGAGACTGCCGAACGGCCCCCAGTTCGGGGCGATTCCGCCGATGATGGTGGTGATGTCGCCCTTTTCGGCTGCCAGTATCATGTAACTCACCGCCCCTGTATGGGTAGTTCCGGTAGCCCGTGCCCGGACGGCAGGGGTCACGCTCTATCTTCCCTGATGAAACCGCCGTCGGATGTCGACTTGACTGCTCTCTTTACCCGATCTGTCGCCCCGGGTGCCGTTCGTACGTCCTGACCTGGGGTCGGGCGGCGTGTGGGGGAAAGAACACACGGTCACTCTGTGTATCACGGGGGGTGACTGCGGGCAATGATTGTCGTGCCGGTGGGCTGGGTGGCTGTCGTGGGGGCGCCGTTTGGCGCAACGGGTCGTGGTTCGTTCGACCATACCGATGATGTTTTCCGACATTCCGTCAGTCAGTCGGTACCGGGGGATGGTTGCGGGTGATGCTCCCCGTGGGTCGGTACGGAGGCACGAGGAGTGGTGGCGGATGGGTTCTCGCGGCAGGGCGGGACGGCGGGCGGCTCGGTGGGCCGGTGGGTTCGCGGTGCCGCTGGCGCTCGTGCTCGCGGGGGCTTCGGCTCCGGTGGCCGTCGCTGTCGGGAGCGGTGCGTGCGTGTCCCCGGGCGGGGGTGATGGCCGGGCGGCGCCCGTGGCCGGCGGTGGCGGCGGCGGGTGTGTGGGGCCGCGTGGTCCGCAGGGGCCGAAGGGGCCGAAGGGTGACCGCGGGCCCAAGGGTGACCGGGGACCGGCCGGTCCGTGTGTGGACATGGACTCGGTGAAGGCGCAGGGCAATCAGGAGCTCAGTGCCGCGCTGAGCCGGAGGGAGGCGTACATCGGACGGCGGACCGTCGACTACTCGGCCGCGGGCTTTGCCTGCCCGCTCGGCTGGCAGGCCGTCGTCAGGCCCTGACGGCCGGCTTCCCCGCAGGTGCCGCGCCCGGGGCACGAGCCGGGCGCGGCACCCGCGGGGTGTCCGGGCTGCGACAGGTCCTAGGGGACGAAGATGTTCGAGGCGAACGGGGCGAAGCGGGTCTCGCCGGAGTGGATGACGCCGATGACGGCCCCGGTGCACCAGCGGCCGCTGGTGATGAAGACCGGGCTGTCGGTGTGGTTCGTGACCGCGGCGGGGCCGTCGTGCAGGATGCAGCCGGACGGTTCGTGGACCGCGTGGCCGTTGATGACCAGCTCTCCCGAGGACGCGTGCGCGGAGCCGCCGAGGCCGAGGACGAGGGTGGCGGCGGCCGCGAGGGTGCCGAGGGTCGTGGTCGTTCGTCGCATGGTGGGGGAACCTCCAGTGGGGCCGTCGCCGTCTGGTGACGATCATCTTCCGGTTGTGTGGCTCACCGTAGGGGGTCCAGTGCGGAAGGTGACGGCCGTGGAGGGGCGTGTGGATGCGCCAGGGGCGCACGCGCGGCAGCTGTGCGCCGTCAGTCGTTGGAGCAGTGCCTACGGGAGCCAGTGCGCGGGGCGGGTGAGGGAGGGCGGGATGCGGGTCGCGGGGTTGCCCCGGGCCGCGTTCAGCTGGGGCTGCGTGAGGAAGAGGGCGCCCGTGAGGTCGGCATCGCGCAGGTCGGTGTCGCGGAAGTCCGCGCCGATCAGGTCGGCCGTGCGCAGGTCGGCGCCGCTGAGGTCGGCCGCGATCAGGTAGGCGCCGCGGAGGTTGGCGCCGCGCAGGTCCGCGCCGGGGAGGCGGGCGCCCATCAGGTCGGCGCCGCGGTGGTTCTTCTTGCGGCCCGCCACCTTGGCCCGTACGAGCTCGCTGGTCTTGAGGAGCAGGGTGTTGACCTCCTGGCGCAGCGGGGTGATGTCGAACTCCGCGAGGGCCTCCGGGGTCGCCGTGGTCCACCGCGTGGTGTCGGCCAGGGCGGTGCGCAGCTGCGCGTGGAGCGGGCGGGCGGCGGGGAGGGTGAGGGCCTCGGCGAGGTAGAAGAGCAGCTCGTGCAGGCTCCGCATCACCGGGAAGACCGTGAACATCGGGCCGGCGGAGGCGGGGTGGGAGCGCCAGTCGCGGCCGCCGAAGGTGACCTGGGAGACCTGCTGGCCGGCGCCGAAGCAGTCGAAGACGGTGCAGCCCTGGAAGCCCTGGTCGCGCAGCCCGGTGTGGATGCCGCAGCGGAAGTCCTGCCGGAGGTTCTTGCAGGGGGTGCCGGCGGACTTGTTCACGGCGAAGTCGGTGGATTTGGAGAAGGGCAGGGCCACGCAGCAGAGCGCGAAGCAGCGGGAGCAGTCCGCTTGCAGGAGGGGGAGCGGGAGCGGGGCCGGGGCCGGGGCGGCGGGGCGGCCGGCAGGGCGGTCGGAGCGGTCGGGGCCGGCGGGAGGAGGCTTGGGCACGTCCTCATTGTCTCCCGGTGGGGGAGTTGGGCGGTCGGCGGGTGCGCGGGACGCGGAAAGCCCTTGATCGTCGCGGGCGGGTCCGGGGAGCATCGCCGTATGACCGAAGTGATCGCAGTAGCCGTCATCACCTTCCTCGCCGTCATCAGTCCCGGCGCGGATTTCGCCATGGTCGTCCGCAACAGCTACCTCTACGGGCGGCCCACCGGGCTGTTCGCGGCCGCCGGGGTCGCGGCCGGCGTGCTGGTCCACGTCTCTTACACGATGCTCGGAGTCGGTCTGCTGATCGCCTCCTCCGCCGAACTGTTCACGGTGATCAAGCTCGCGGGCGCCGCGTACCTGGTGTGGATCGGGATCCGGACCTTCCGGGCGCGCGCCGAGGTGGCCGTGGACCTGGAGGAGAAGGGCGGGTTGACGCCGTTCGGGGCGCTCAGGAGCGGGTTCCTGACCAATGTGCTCAATCCGAAGACCACGCTGTTCGTCGTGTCCACCTTCACGCAGGTGGTCGGGCCGGGGACGCCGGTGTGGCAGCAGGCCGGGTACGGGCTGTTCATGTCGGCGGCGCACCTGGGGTGGTTCGGGGCGGTCGCGCTGTTCTTCTCCAACTCCCGTCTGCGCGACCGGATGCTGAAGGCGCAGAAGGCGCTGAACCGGGCCATCGGGTCGGTCCTGGTGGGGCTCGGGGTGGGGCTGGGCTTCGCCCGCTGAGCTGCTGGGCCGCTGAGCCGCTGGGCTCCGCCGTCCGAGGTTGTGGGGTCCGTCGGCCGGTGGGGCTGGCGGTCGCCGGTTACCAATCGGTAGCGTGGCGGCCATGGGTGCCGAGAGCGCGGTTGAGGGGTTCTACGAGCGGATCGACGCGGGGCGGTTCCTGGCGAGCGGCTACACGCGCGGCCCGTGGGATCCGGGCTCGCAGCACGCCGGTCCGCCGGCCGCGCTGCTCGGGCGGGCGATCGAGGAGCGGCCGGGCGGCCGGGACGACATGCGGATCGCCCGGATCACCTGCGAGATCCTCCGGCCGGTGCCGATCGGCCCGTTGGAGCTGACGACCAGTGTGCTGCGGGCCGGCCGCGGTACCGAGGTGGTCGAGGCCGCGCTCGCCCCCGCCGGGGCCGCGCCCGTGATGCTGGCGCGGGCGCTGCGGATCCGGGTGGCGGGGGAGTCCGTACCGTCCGTCGTGCCCGGGCCGGAGCTGCCGCCGCCCGGGGAGGTGGGGCCCACGCCGTTCTTCCCGGTGCCGTGGGAGAAGGGCTACCACTCGGCGATGGAGACCCGCTTCACGCGGGGCGCGTTCGTCGAACTCGGTCCCGGCACCTGCTGGATGCGGATGGGGGTGCCGCTCGTCGCCGGGGAGGAGCCCCGGCCGCTGGACCGGGTCCTGGTCGCGGCGGATTCGGGGAGCGGCATCAGCTCGGTCGTGGACTTCGGGCGGTACCTCTTCGTCAACGGCGACCTCAGCGTGCACCTGCACCGCCATCCGGCCGGTGAATGGGTGTGTGTGGAGGCCCGTACGAGCGTGGACGCGGCGGGCATCGGGCTGGCGGACGCGCGGCTGCACGACGAGAAGGGCCCGATCGGGCGGAGCGCGCAGAGCCTGTTCGTGGCTCCGCGGGGGTAGGAGCCGGGGGCCCAAGATCGCCAAGTAGGTCGTATCGTCCTATGAGTTCACTCGTCCGACACGGTCTGTGCTCCAAGTGCTCCGGGTGGAGCGGTTCCTGTGCCGGTCCCCCGGCGGGATGATTCGACACGGGGTGGCGGGAGCCCCGGGAAAAGCCGTTCGATGGGGGAAGGTTGGCGGGTGCGCAGACTCTGGGTGATCGGTGGAATCGGCTTCGGGGCGTGCCTGTGCTTTCTCGCCCTGCTCGTGGTCGGTACGTACTCGGCGGCCGCGGGCATCGCGACGGGCGCGGGCGGGCGGGCCGGCGGGCTCGCGAAGGGGGCCGTACCGGGGAAGTACCAGTCCCTCGTGCAGAAGTGGGGCAACCTCTGCCCGACGCTCAGCCCCGCGCTGCTGGCCGCCCAGCTCTACTCGGAGAGCGGCTGGAACCCGGGCGCGGTGAGTCCGGCCGACGCGCGGGGCATCGCGCAGTTCATTCCGGGGACGTGGGCGACGCACGGCATCGACGGGGACGGCGACGGGGACCGTGACATCTGGGACCCGAACGACGCGATTCCGTCGGCGGCTTCCTATGACTGCGAGCTGGCGCGCTACGTGTCCAAGGTGCCCGGGGACCCGGTGAAGAACATGCTGGCCGCCTACAACGCGGGTCCGGGCGCGGTGAAGCAGTACGGGGGCGTGCCGCCGTACCGGGAGACCCAGGGGTACGTGAAGACCATCACGACCCTCGCCAAGAGCTTCGAGGCCCCCATCGGGCGGGTGGCGCCCTCGCAGCAGGCCGCCGGGGCGATCTACTTCGCGCAGAAGCAGCTGGGGACCCCTTACCTGTGGGGCGGGAACGGGACGCCCGAGCAGGGCGGGCGGTTCGACTGCTCGGGGCTGACCAAGGCCGCGTACGAGTCGGTGGGGATCGATCTGCCGCGTGTGGCGAACGACCAGTACAACGCCGGTCCGCATCCCTCGCGCGCGGAACTGCTGCCGGGGGACCTGGTGTTCTTCTCCGACGATCTGACGAACTCCCGGGAGATCCGGCACGTCGGGCTCTACGTGGGCGGCGGGTACATGATCAACGCCCCGTTCACCGGAGCCGTGATCCGCTTCGACAAGATCGACACGCCCGACTACTTCGGGGCGACGCGCGTGACGAAGGACGGCGCGGAGGCGCTGCCCCGGCGCGAGGGCGTCGGCAACACAGCGTGAAGCGAAGGCCCTGAGCTGCGACGATGAGTCACTCTTCGGTAACGTTGGGGTGATCATTCGGTGGAGAGTGGAACGTAGTGGCCAGAACGGGCGTTCCATGGTCACTGGGGGCAGGACGAGCAGAGCGCCGGATTGATCACCGGGGGGCGAAGGGCCGCACATCGGGGTGCGGCCGTACGGGTACCAAGGCAAGGGCAAGGGGCCGCATCACCATGGCTGGACTCACAACAGGTGGGCCGAACGTGGATGTAAGCCTGCTGTACGAGATCAACGGACTGGCGCGGCAAGCCCCGGGCTGGCTCGACCGGACGGTCGCGGTCCTCGGCGAGTACGGGATCCTGCTGCTCCTGCTGCTCCTGGTGCTGTGGTGCTGGCGCGGAGCGCGCCGGCAGGACGAGCACGCCGCCGTCGAATCCTTCGCGGCGCTGGTGTGGGCCCCGCTCGCCGCCGGGGCCGCGCTGCTCCTGAACGTTCCGCTGCGGGAGTTCGTGGGCCGGCCGCGGCCGGCCGCGCAGCACGGCGGGGTCGAGGTGCTGGACCCGGGCGCCGGGCTCAATCCCAGCGCCTTCTCCTTCGTCAGCGACCACGCGACGCTGGCGATGGCGCTCGGCGTCGGCCTGTTCGTCGCCCACCGGGGGCTCGGCTTCATCGGGATCGGGCTGGCCCTGCTGGAGGGTTTCACGCGGGTCTACATGGGCCTGCACTATCCGACCGACGTCATCGGCGGACTCGCCCTGGGCACCGCGGTGGTGCTGCTGCTCGCGCCGCTCGCGATGGCGCTCCTGACCCCGGTGGTGCGGGCGGTGGCCCGGTCCCCGCGGCTCGGCGTACTGGTCCGCTCGCGCGACCGCGTGGTGGCCCGGCCGGTGGACCTCGCGGCGACCCCTCCGGCGGGGCGCGGGCAGGAGAGCGACCTCGCCGCCTGACGCGCTGCTCCGGGCGGTGCCCGGAGCGTCAGCCGATGCGGTACGAGTCCCAGACGCTCAGCACCACGGCCGCCAGCAGGCACAGCGCCGCGGCCCCGAAGCAGACGCGGACCGCGGCCGGACGGGAGCGCGGGGGCGGGGTCACGGATCGCCGCCGTGGTCCGCGGCGTCCGCATCCGCATCCGCCTCCGCGTCGGAGCTCCGGTAGCGGGAGCGCAGCCACAGGCCGGTCGCGGCGGCCGCGGTGGTGGTGACCCCGATGGCCAGGGCGACGTCGCCGGGCCCGTCGGCCGTGCCCACGGGGCTGGCCCGGGCCGGGGTGGCGGGGGCGAACGCGATCAGCAGGGCCCAGAGGAGGGCGGCGAGTCGGGGCGCAGGTCCGGGCATGAGTCAAGGGCAACCGCTGCCGGACGCGTCGGCCAGCCGGGCCGTCCGATCGGGCGAACCGGGGGCGGGCCGGGTGCCGGGCCCGGGGCGGGCCGGGGTGCCGGGGGGTGCCGGAGGGTGCGGCCGGTGGCGGGCCGGGGTGCCGGGGGGTGCGGCCGGTGGCGGGCCGGGGTGCCGGGGGGTGCGGCCGGGTGTGGGCCCGTGAGGGGAAGCCCCGGGCTAGTCCGAGGCGTGGCCGGTGGCGTCCTTGCGGGCCAGGTCGCGGGAGCGGCGGGCCGGGCCGCGCCAGCCGCACGTACAGACGGCCAGGCTGAACGAGCCGCGGTCCGAGGTGCTTGTGGCGTGACCGGTGGGTGATGCCGGCGCCGGGCCCGAGGGGTCGTGGGGCAGCGGCACTGCGGCAAGCGGAGGGACGAGAGTCGCTTCGGTGTGCGGTTCCACTCGACCAAGGTACCGGGCCGGGGGCGGGTGGGGCAGTGGCCCGGGGCGAGGAGGCCGCGGCCGTGACGGGAGGCCCGGGGCCTCGTTAAGCGGAGCGGGTGGGGCCTCGGGCAAACAGCGGTCACGCGTTGGGGGTTGGCAGGCGATGGTGGTGCACCAGCACAGGCACAGGCGGCGACGCGCGGGTCGGGCCGCGGTCGCGGTCGGCCTGGCCCTGACGGTGGCGGCGTTGAGCGGATGCGGTGGCGACGCCGTCGCGGGCGATGACGCCCGGCCCGCCGACGACCCGGCGGCGACGGTCCGCGGAGCAGCCGACGCGCTCGTCAGGACCGGGAGCGCGCAGGCCCGTACGGCCATGGAGATGGCGACCGGCGGCACCCGGGTCACGATCCGGGGCGAGGGCGGGGTCGACTTCAAGAACCGGATGGGGCAGCTGCTGGTCATGCTGCCCGACGACGCCAAGGGCAAGGCGGAACACCGGCCCATCACCGAGCTGCTCGTACCCGGCGCGCTCTACATGAAGAACCGGGGCGCGGGCGTCCCCGACGACAAGTGGGTCCGCATCGACACGACGGCCCTCGCCGACGGGAACCTCGTCACCGGCGGGGCCACCGACCCGATGGCCGCCGCGGAGTTGCTGCGCGGGGCGCGGGAGGTGACGTACGTGGGCGAGACCGAGGTGGCGGGGACCAAGGTGCGGCACTACCGGGGTACGACGGACATCGCGCGGGCCGCGGCGCAGGCCTCACCGGCGGTGAAGGGGGCGCTGGAGGCGGCGGCGAAAGGGTTCAGCAAGGGTGCGGTGCCCTTCGACGCCTACCTCGACTCCGAGGGCCTGCTGCGGAAGGTCAGCCACCGCTTCACGTACGTCAACGATGGCGTGATCGATGTGTCCTCCACCACGCTGCTCTACGGCTTCGGGACCCCGGTCACCGTCGTTCTGCCGGCCGAAGGGGACATTTACGCCGGGAAGATCGCCGATTAGCCGGCCGGAGCCCCCGGGGGCGGCGCGATCGGGCCATGGCCGGCCGTCGGCCCAGTGTGGGGGGCCGGAAATGGTCCATCCGTGTCATGTGCGCCGCGCCGCGCGCTCCCTACGCTGAGAAGCCGAGCGCCGGCGACCGGACGACGGCAGATTGAGGTGACAGGCGTGACTCCCGCAGGCGGTTCGACGGTGCAGGACCTCGTGGCGCTCGCCGAGATCGAACTGTGCGGAGAGCTGATCATCGCGGCGTCGGCCGTGGCCGAGGAGAGACTCAGCCAGGACCGGATCGACGAGGTGCTGATGGGCGTCTGTTCCGGCTGACCTCCTCCGTCCCCGGGGTCAGGTGCCCAGCAGTCAGGTGCGCAGCAGTCAGGTGCCCAGCGGTCAGGTGCGCAGCAGTCGGGCGATCGCCTTCGTCGCTTCCTCGACCTTGGCGTCGATCTCTCCCCCGCCCTTGACGGCGGCGTCGGCGACGCAGTGCCGCAGGTGCTCCTCCAGTAGCTGGAGCGCGAAGGACTGGAGCGCCTTCGTGCTCGCCGAGACCTGGGTGAGTATGTCGATGCAGTAGACGTCCTCGCCGACGAGGCGCTGGAGCCCCCGGATCTGGCCCTCGATCCGGCGCAGGCGCTTGAGGTGCTCGTCCTTCTGGTGGTGGTAGCCGTGCACCGCGCCGGCGCTCGTGTCCGTGGCCGCGCTCGTCTCCACGCTCGTCTCCACGCCCGTGTCCGCGCCCGTGTCCGTATCCGCGCTCGTGTCCGTGGCCGTGGTGGCTCCGGAGCCCTCCGCCTGGATGGCAGTCATGCGTCCTCCCGTGGTCCGGAATGGGGGACCTATACCCCTCATGGGTATAGGGTACCGGCCCCCGGCCGCAGGGGCAGGGGCCCGTCGTCCTCACTCTGCCTGATGGAGGACACTGGGGAACTGCCGGTTAGCCGTGGCCGGGGGATGCGCCTAGCATCAGCCTGACCGAATCCAATGCACCCCGAGGACCTCACGTGCGATTTCGTCTGACCCCCAGGGAGACGAGCTTCTACGACATGTTCGCCGCATCCGCGGACAACATCGTCACGGGCTCGAAGCTCCTCATGGAACTGCTCGGAGCGGACTCCTCCGCCCGAGCCGAGATCGCGGAGCGGATGCGGGCAGCGGAGCACGCGGGAGACGACGCCACCCACGCGATCTTCCACCAGCTCAACTCCTCCTTCATTACGCCGTTCGACCGCGAGGACATCTACAAGCTGGCGTCCTGCCTCGACGACATCATGGACTTCATGGAGGAGGCGGTCGACCTGGTCGTCCTCTACAACGTGGAGGACCTCCCCAAGGGTGTCGAGCAGCAGATCGAGGTACTGGCGCGCGCGGCCGAGCTGACCGCCGAGGCCATGCCCCACCTGCGCACGATGGAGAACCTGACCGAGTACTGGATCGAGGTCAACCGCCTGGAGAACCAGGCCGACCAGATCCACCGCAAGCTGCTCGCCCAGCTCTTCAACGGCAAGTACGACGCCATCGAGGTGCTGAAGCTCAAGCAGATCGTCGACGTGCTCGAAGAGGCGGCCGACGCGTTCGAGCACGTCGCGAACACGGTGGAGACCATCGCGGTCAAGGAGTCCTGAACCTCGTGGACACCTTCGCTCTGGTCGTGACCATCGGTGTCGCGCTCGGCTTTACGTATACGAATGGTTTTCACGACTCCGCGAACGCGATCGCGACCTCGGTCTCGACCCGTGCGCTGACCCCGCGTGCCGCCCTCGCGATGGCCGCGGTCATGAACCTCGCCGGTGCCTTCCTCGGCAGCGGGGTCGCCAAGACGGTGAGCGAGGGCCTGATCGAGACGCCCCACGGCAACCGGGGCATGTGGATCCTCTTCGCGGCGCTCGTCGGCGCGATCGTGTGGAACCTGATCACGTGGTACTTCGGCCTGCCCTCGTCCTCCTCGCACGCGCTGTTCGGCGGCATGGTGGGCGCGGCGCTGGCGGGCGGCACCGAGGTGCTCTGGGCGGGCGTGGTCGACAAGGTCGTCATCCCGATGTTCATCTCGCCGGTGGTCGGCCTCGTCGTCGGCTACCTGGTGATGGTCGCCATCATGTGGATGTTCCGCCGTGCCAACCCGCACAAGGCCAAGCGCGGTTTCCGCATCGCGCAGACGGTCTCCGCGGCCGGCATGGCGCTCGGCCACGGTCTGCAGGACGCGCAGAAGACCATGGGCATCGTGATGATGGCCCTGGTCATCGCCGACGTGCAGACCGCGGGCGACGCGATCCCGGTCTGGGTCAAGATCGCGTGTGCGGTGATGCTCTCGCTGGGTACGTACGCGGGCGGCTGGCGCATCATGCGCACCCTCGGCCGCAAGATCATCGAGCTGGACCCGCCGCAGGGCTTCGCGGCGGAGACCACCGGTGCCTCGATCATGTTCGGCTCGGCGTTCCTCTTCCACGCGCCGATCTCCACCACCCACGTGATCACCTCGGCGATCATGGGTGTGGGGGCGACCAAGCGGGTGAACGCGGTCCGCTGGGGCGTCGCCAAGAACATCATCCTGGGCTGGTTCATCACCATGCCGGCCGCGGCGCTGGTCGCGGCGCTCAGCTTCTGGGTGGTCAACCTCGCCTTCGTGTGACCGCGCGAGTCACAGTCGTACGGACACCAGTGAGCCCCGCCGGATCGGCTGATCCGGCGGGGCTTTCGTGTCAGGTGCGCAGGTCGAGGTAGCTGCCGCCCGAACCGAAGGCGAAGCCGAAGTGTGCGCGGCCGGCCGCGCCGCCGAGGTCGGCGAAGTTGTAGGCGGTGGCGCCGGTGCCGGTGATGCCGGTGGCGTCGGTCTTCAGCTTCCAGACCCGGCCCGCGTAGTTGTCCTCGCCGTAGCCGCCGACGTACACCTCGGCCTTGCCGTCCTTGTCCGTGTCGATCACGCTGACCGCGGACCCGAAGTGGTCGTCCTTCTCCGAGGTGCTGGGGACGCCCGGCGAGTCCTGGGTGAGTACCTTCGCGCCGGTGGTGGTGACCCCGGTCGCGCTGCCGCGCAGGACGGTGACGGAGCCGGACCAGGTGGCCGCGGTGTCCGAGCCGGTCTCGTAGGAGGCGCCGATGACGATGTCGGCGTACCCGTCCTGGTCCGTGTCGCCGACGGAGACGGAGGCCCCGAAGCGGTCGCCCACCTCGCTCACGCCGGGGACGCCGGCGGTGTCCTGGGTGTACACACGGGCGGGGATCGTGGTGCTGACGCCGTCCGGACCGCCGTACGTCACGGCGATCCGGCCGCCGTCGGCCGTGTTCCAGGTGCCCCCGTCGCCGCTGACGAAGTCCTGGTAGCCGTCCTTGTTGAGGTCGCCGAAGGAACCGCCGGCGCCGTAGCCCACGAGGGAGCCGCCCTTGACGAGCCCGCCGGGGGTGCCCTTGAGGAGCGTTCCCGTGCCGTAGGGGCCGAGGACGATGTCGGCGATGCCGTCACCCGTCATGTCCCCGAGGTGCAGGTTCCGTGCAGGGCTGTTGTCCAGGGTCTCGGTGTCGCGGAACAGGATCCTGGCCGGCTCGTTGGTGGCGGGGCTGAGGGGTCCCTGGAGGATGGCCAGCCCCGACTTGCCGTCGGTGTTGTAGGACGGGGTGACGATGTCGGCGATCCCGTCGCCGGTGACGTCGCCGATGTGTGGGTCCGTGACGTGCACGCTGGGCCCGCCGACCGCGTAGGCGCCGCTGTGCAGCTGGCTGGTGTAGCGGCCGGTGATGCCGTCCTTGCTGCCGCGCAGGATCATGATTCCGGTGCTGCGGTGCTCGGCGTCCGCGCCGCCCTCGACCAGCAGGTCGACGTAGCCGTCGCCGTCCACGTCGCCCTGGCCGTGGAGGATGCCGAACCGGCCGCCGTCGGCCGGGAGCCCGGGCACGCCGGGGGTGTTCTTGGTGATCAGTACGGGCTTCTGGAGGCCGGTGGGCGAGCCGTACTGGACGGCGACCGCGCCGGCCCGGGCCAGGCCCGAGACGGTGGTGGTGGGCGCGCTGGTCGCCACGTCCGGGTAGCCGTCGCCGTTGAAGTCGGCCGAGTCGGCCGGGGCCGGGGTGCCGGCGGCGGCCGGGGCGGCTGCCGCCACGGCGGTCGGGGCGGTGAGGCCGAGGACGGTGGCCGCGCACAGGGCGGCGAGGGTCAGGCTCTGCTTGCGCATGGGTGTGGCCTTCCGATTAGCCGTGGATCCGATAGCCGAACTCGGCGAAGCCCTTCGGGCCGCCGAGGTTGGTGAGGCCGAAGATGGTGGCGCCGGCGCTCATGACGCCGGTGGTGTCCGTCTTCAGCTGCCAGACGCGGCCGGCGGAGTAGTACTCGCCAGGTCCGCCGACGTAGACCTCCGGCTTGCCGTTCTTGTCGCTGTCCAGGACGCGGATGCTGTGGCCGAACTTGTCGTTGATCTCGGAGGTGTCGGGGATGCCGGCCGAGTTCTGGGTGAAGGACTTGGCGCCGGTGGTGGTGATGCCGGTCTTGCTGCCGCGCAGCATGGTGATGGCACCGGACCTGGTGGCCCTGGGGCCCGAACCGATCTCGCGCGGGGAGCCGATGAGGACGTCGGCGTAGCCGTCCCCGTCGACGTCGGCGACGTCGACCGCCGTCCCGAAGTGGTCCCCGGGCTCGTTCACGCCGGGCACGCCGGGGCTGTTTTGGGTGTACATGCGGGACGGGATGGTGGTGCTGATACCGTCCGGGCCGCCGTAGGTGACGACGATCTGTCCGCCGTCGTTGTTGTAGCGGGGGCGGCCCGAACCGACGTGATCCTGGAATCCGTCCCCGTTGATGTCGCCGATCTCGCCGTTCAGGTAATCCGCCACGCTGCCGGACTTGACGAGTCCGTCACGGGTGCCCTTGAAGATCGTCGTCCTGCGCTTCCCGTCCTCCGTGAGGCCGTAGACCATGACGTCGGCGATGCCGTCGCCGGTCAGGTCGCCCACCCGTCCCCCGTCCGCCCACTGGCCTTCCTGGGCGAGGGTGTTGTGGGTGACGAACGAGTGGGGCCTGCCAGTGGTCCGGCTGAACGGGCCGTACTCGACCACCACCCCCTGGGTCGTGCGATCGTCCCCCCTGGTGGAGGAGATGATGTCCGGGGCGCCGTCTGCGTTGACGTCACCGACGGCCCAGGCGTGCTGGCGGCCCGGTCCGGGCGGCATCGCGTCGGCGGAACTTGTCGGCACGAGGGTGGTGGCGCCGGTGATGCCCCGCTTGCTGCCCCAGAACACGTACACCAGGTCGTACCAGGCGACCACCAGGTCGTCGTAACCGTCGCGGTCGAGGTCGCCGTGGCCGGTCGGGTTTCCCCATCCGCCGACATCGTTGGGGGCTCCGGGGACACCCGCAGTGGCCCGAGTGATCACGGAGGCCTTGTCGTACTGGAAGCCGGTGGCCGAGCCGTAGACCACGGACATCGCCCCCGACTTGTTCACGCCGCCCGCGGTGGCCCCGGGGGCGCCGATGACGAGGTCCGGGTAGCCGTCGGCGTTGAAGTCGGCGGTGTCGCGGGCGGTGGCCGCCCGGGGAGCCGTCGGGGCCGCGGTGGCGGGGGTCAGGGTGGTGACGCCGAGGACCGCGGCCGTGCAGGCGGCCGTGGTGAGGAGCGTGCGTGCGCGCATGGGTTGGGTGTCCCCCGTGGAAGTGGTTGAGGTGTGGGTCGGCCCGGGGTCAGCCGGTGGTGCGGAAGCCGAAGGAGGCGAGGCCCTTGGGGCCGCCGAGGTCGGTGAGGGTGAAGCTGGTGGCGCCGGTGCCGATGACGCCGGTGGTGTCGGTGGTGAGTTTCCAGACGCGGCCGGTGAAGTTGTCTTCGCCGTGTCCGCCGACGTAGACCTCGGGCTTGCCGTTCTTGTCGCTGTCCAGGACGCGGAGGGTGGTGGCGAACTTGTCGTCGAGTTCGGAGGTGCTGGGGATGCCGGTGGAGTTCTGGGTGAAGGACTTGGCGCCGGTGGTGGTGATGCCGGTCTTGCTGCCGCGCAGGATGGTGAGGGCGCCGGAGCGGGCGGTGGTGGCGGGGTCGGTGCCGGTTTCGCCGGGGGCGCCGATGAGGATGTCGGCGTAGCCGTCCTGGTCGGTGTCGGCGACGGTGACCGTGTTGCCGAAGAGGTCGCCGGTCTCGCTGGTGCCGGGGACGCCGCTGCTGCTCTGGCTGTAGGTGCGGGACGGGAGGGTGGTGCTGAGGCCGTTCGGGCCGCCGTAGGTGACGGTCACCTTCTCGCCGCCGCCCCTGACGAAGTCCTGGTGGCCGTCACCGTTGATGTCGCCGAAGCCGCCGGAGGTGCTGGGGGTGACGTCGGGGACGGCGCCCACCTTGACCAGGCCGCTGGTGCGCGTGCCCTTGAACAGCGTCCTCTTGGGCGCCCATTCCTTGGTGTATCCGCCGATCACCATGTCGGCGATGCCGTCGCCGGTCATGTCGCCGACGTGTACGGAGCTGGTGTCGTGGCCGTCCTTGACGTCGGTGGCGCGGTGGACGATGGACTTCGGCTTGCCCGTGGTCCGGTCGAACGGCCCGAACTCGGTGACCTGGCCGTGGCCGAGGCGGCCGTTGCCCCAGGTCACCGAGTGGATGTCCGGGGTGCCGTCCCCGTTGACGTCGCCGATGGCGGTGGCGGCGTAGAGGCGGTTCGGTCCGGTGGGCATGGATCCGTCCGGGACGGTGGCGGAGGCGCCCGTGATGCCCTGCTTGCCGCCCCAGAGGATCTCCACGCGGCTGTAGGCGGCGACCAGCAGGTCGTCGTAGCCGTCCTTGTCGAAGTCTCCGTGGCCACTGACGTGGCTCCAGACACCGGTCTCGCGGGGATCGCCCGCGACGCCATCGGTGGCCTGGCTGATGACGGAGGCCTTGTCGTACTGGAAGCCGGTGGCCGAGCCGTAGACGACGGACACCGCCCCGGCCCTCTTCAGGCCGTTCACGGTGGCGGTGTGGGCGCCGACGGCGAGGTCGGGGTAGCCGTCGCCGTTGAAGTCGGCCGGCTTGGCCGGGGTGGCGGCGGTCGTCGAAGGCGTGGCGGGTGCCGCGGCGCCCGCCACGGCGGTTCCGGTGAGGCTGAGGGCGGTGGCCGTGCAGGCGACGGCGGTCAGCAGGGTGTGTTTGCGCATGGGCGAAGGTCCCTTGTCCGTGAGGTGCAGGGTCAGCCTGCGAAGCGGTAGCCGAAGTTGGAGGCGCCGGAGCTGCCGCCGAAGGCGGTCAGGCCGAAGCTGGTGGCGCCGGTACCGGTGAGGCCGGTGCCTGGCACGGTGAGCAGCTTCCAGACGCGGCCGTCGTAGACGTCCTCGCCGTTGCCGCCGACGTAGACCTCGGTCTCGCCGTTCTTGTCGGTGTCGATCGCGGTGAGCGCGGAGCCGAAGTGGTCGTTGCTGTCGGACGTGCTGGGGACGCCCACGGTGTTCTGGGTGAGGGTCTGCGCGCCGGTGGTGGTGATGCCGGTCCTGCTGCCGCGCAGCACGGTGAGGGCGCCGGACCGGGCGGTGGTGGCCTCGTCGCCGGCGGTCTCGTACGGGGCGCCGACCAGCAGGTCCGCGGATCCGTCGCCGTCGGTGTCGGTGATCGCCAGGGTGCTGCCCCAGAGGTCGCCCAGCTCGGCGATGCCCGGGACGCCGAGGGAGGCCTGGGTGAGGAGCCGGGCGGGCGCGGTGGTGTTGAGGCCCTTCGGGCCTCCGTAGTTCACGCTGACGGCATCCCGCTCGATGTCGCTGCGCGTCGCGGCGAGGCCGACGGCCAGGTCCGGGTACCCGTCGCCGTTGAGGTCGCCGAAGGCGGAGCCGGTGACGTTCGAGTGCTCCGCGTACTGCTTGAAGGTGCCGCTGCCCTTGACCAGGCCGGTGCGACTGCCCTTGAGGACTCTGCTCTTGGGCTTGCCGTCCCGGTCGCCGCTGACGATGACGTCCGCGAACCCGTCGCCGGTGACGTCCGCGACGAAGAGGGCGCGGGGCCCGCCCAGCTGGTCTTCCTTCTCGATGTCGCGGAAGACGGTGGACGCGGCCCGGCCCGTGCCGCGGTCGAGCGGCCCGTACAGGGTGCTCAGGCCGACGGTGAGGCCGCCGTGGGAGCGGATGACGAGGTCGGCGGTGCCGTCGCCGTTGACGTCGCCGCTGCCGAAGGCGCCCTCGAGCAGTGTGGGGTCGGTGGCCGTGTGGCTGCCCGCGGGGAGAGTGGTGGAGGCGCCCGTGATGCCGCTCGGGGAGCCCCAGAGGATCGTGTTCTTGTCGGTCCAGCGGATGTACAGGTCGTCGTAGCCGTCGCCGTCGAAGTCGCCGTGGGCGGCGACCTCGTGCCACTTGCCGTCCTCGACCGGGCTGTCGGGGACGCCGGGGGTGGCCTGGCTGATGGCGGGCTTGTCGTACCTCAGGCCGGTGGCCGAGCCGTAGGCGACGGTGACGGCGCCGGCCCGCTTGACGCTGTCGACGGTGGCCGTGTGGGCGCCGATCGCGAGGTCGTCGTAGCCGTCGCCGTTGAAGTCGGCGGTGTCACGGGCCGTGGACGGGGAGGCGGGCGGGGTCGCGGTGACGGGGGTCGGGCTGGTGAGGCCCAGGACGGCGGCGATGCAGGCGGCTGTGGTGAGGAACGTGCGCGTGCGCATGGGCTGGGTGTCCCCCCGTGGAACCGATGGGCGGTGAGGTACGGGCCGGCCCCTTGGCGAAAGGGGCCGGCCCGGAGGCGTCGCGTTGCCTACTTGCCGAACCAGGCGCCGAAGTGGGCGCTGCCGTAGCCGCCGCCCAGGTTGAAGGACGTGGCGCCGGTGCCGGTCAGGCGGGTTCCGCTGTTCTGCAGCTGCCAGACCCGGCCGACCCAGTTGTCCTCGCCGTTGCCGCCGACGTACAGCTCGGGCTTGCCGTCCTTGTTCGTGTCGAGGAGGGTGACCGCCTCGCCGAAGTGGTCGGACTCCTCGGAGGCGCTGGGGATGCCCGCCGAGTTCTGGGTGAAGACCTGGGAACCGGTGCCGGTCAGGCCGGTCTTGGAGCCGCGCAGCACGGTGACGGCACCGGCCACCTTGCTGGTCGCGTCCGTGCCCGACTCCCAGGACGCGCCGACGACGAGGTCGGCGTGGCCGTCCTGGTCGATGTCGCCGAGGGTGACGTCGTTGCCCCAGCGGTCGCCCTTCTCGTTGACGCCCGGGACGCCGGCGGTGTCCTGGTCGTAGATGCGGGCGGGCAGGGTCTTGCTCACGCCGTCGGGGCCGCCGTAGGTGACGGCGATGCCGCCGGTCATGTTCGAGTCGAACGCCTGGGGCATGCCGACGAAGTCGCGGTATCCGTCCCCGTTGATGTCTCCGAACGAGCCGCCGTGCCGCGAGTTGAGGGCGCCGCCCTGGACCAGGCCGGCGGGGGTGCCCTTGAGGAGGAGGGCCTTGAAGCCCCCGCTCGTCTGGGTGCTCGTACCCATCGTCACGATGTCGGTGATGCCGTCGCCGGTCATGTCGCCCACGCGGACTCCACTGGTGGACACCCCGTCCTTGGCCTGGGTGTCCCGGAACTGGGCGGAGGCGGGCTTTCCGGTGGTGCGGTCGAAGGGGCCGAACCGCGTGGCCATGCCCCAGTTCGCCTTGTACGGGTCGCCGACCTGGGCGGGCAGGACGAGGTCGTCCTTGCCGTCGCCGTTGATGTCCCCGATCGCCAGCGAGTTCGTTTCGATCCTGGGTGACTGGGTGGTGCCGGCGCCCGCCGGGAGGTCGGTGCCGCCCGAGATGCCGGACGCACTGCCCCACAGCACCAGGATCTTCCCGGAGGAGATGATCGCCAGGTCGTCGTAGGTGTCGGCGTTCAGGTCGCCGTAGGCGGACTCGACGCCCCCGGCGCCGTCGGTCGGCTCGCCCGGGATGCCGGGGGTGGCGCGGCTGATCAGCTGCTGCTTGTCGTGGCGCAGGCCGGTGGGGGAGCCGTAGACGATGGAGACGAGGCCGGCCCGCTTGAGCCCGTTGATGGTGGACTTGGGGGCGCCGATGGCCAGGTCGGCGTAGCCGTCGCCGTTGAAGTCGGCGGCGTCCTTGGTCACGGGCTTCGCCGTGGCCGCCGGAGCGGCGGGCGCGGCCGTGGCGGGGGACAGGCCGGTGACGGCCAGCACGGCCGCGGTGCATGTGGCGGCCGTCAGGTACTTGGTACTACGCAAAGGATCCCCCCGGTGTCCGGTGGCGGCCGCAAGGGCCGCTTCCGGTACGCAACTTGTCGCTGGCGTACGTATGACCGACGAGCAGGGGGCAGGGTTGTTGTGATCCAGATCACGGTGGGTGGCGTGCGGGGGACGGGAAAAGAAGCGGGCCGGCTCCCCCCACCCAGGGGGAGCCGGCCCTTTTTCTTTCTTTCGCCTTGCGGTGGCACCGCCATGCAGCACCGCAGGACGTCTCGCAACATCCCGGTTTAGCCGAAGCGGCCCGAGATGTAGTCCTCGGTCGCCTGCACGGACGGGTTCGAGAAGATCCGGTCCGTGTCGTCGATCTCGATCAGCTTGCCGGGCTGGCCGACCGCGGAGAGGTTGAAGAAGGCCGTGCGGTCGGAGACGCGCGCCGCCTGCTGCATGTTGTGCGTCACGATGACGATCGTGAAGCGCTCCTTGAGCTCGCCGATCAGGTCCTCGATGGCGAGGGTGGAGATCGGGTCGAGGGCCGAGCAGGGCTCGTCCATCAGGAGGACCTGGGGCTCGACCGCGATGGCGCGGGCGATGCACAGGCGCTGCTGCTGGCCGCCGGAGAGGCCGGAGCCGGGCTTGTTCAGGCGGTCCTTGACCTCGTTCCAGAGGTTGGCGCCCTGGAGGGACTTCTCGACGATCTCGGCGAGCTCGGACTTCTTGAAGGAGCCGTTGAGGCGCAGACCCGCGGCCACGTTGTCGAAGATCGACATGGTGGGGAAGGGGTTCGGGCGCTGGAAGACCATGCCGACCGTGCGGCGGACCGCGACCGGGTCCACGCCGGGGCCGTACAGGTTCTCGTCGTCCAGCAGCACCTTGCCCTCGACGCGGCCACCGGGGGTGACCTCGTGCATGCGGTTCAGGGTGCGCAGGAAGGTGGACTTGCCGCAGCCGGAGGGGCCGATGAAGGCCGTCACGGAGCGGGGCTCCACGGTCATCGAGATGTCGTCGATGGCCTTGTGGGTGCCGTAGAAGGCGGACAGTCCGCTGACGTCGATTCGCTTTGCCATGGTGGTCACTTCGCTTTCATTGATCGCGTCAGCGACCGGTCTTGGGGGCCTTCCAGCGGGCGATGCCGCGAGCCACCAGATTGAGGATCATGACGAAGGCGATCAGGACGAGCGCTGCGGCCCATGCCCGGTCGTAGGAGGCTTCACTGCCGACCTTGTACTGCTCCCAGATGTACAGGGGGAGCGAGGACTGGGCACCTTCGAAGGGGTTGTTGTTGATCAGCTGGGTGCCGAAGACCAGCAGCATGATCGGCGCGGTCTCGCCGGCGATACGGGCGACGGCCAGCATCACGCCGGTGGCGATACCGCCGATGGCGGTGGGGAGCACGACCTTGACGATCACGCGCCACTTCGGCACACCGAGGGCGAGGGCCGCCTCGCGCAGCTCGTTGGGGACGAGCTTGAGCATCTCCTCGGTGGAGCGGACCACGACGGGCATCATCAGGATCGACAGGGCCAAGGCGCCCGCGAAGCCGGAGGGGCCGAAGCCGAGCATCAGGTTCCAGGTCGTCAGGATGAACAGACCCGCGACGATGGAGGGGATGCCGGTCATGACGTCGACGAAGAAGGTCACGGCCTTGGCGAGCGGGCCCTTGCCGTACTCGACCAGGTACACGGCGGTCAGCAGGCCGATGGGGGCCGAGATCGCGGTGGCCAGGGCGACCTGCTCGATGGTGCCGAGCAGCGCGTGGTAGACGCCGCCGCCGGGCTCGAAGCTGGTCACGCCGTTCATCGAGTGGCCGAGGAAGTCCCCGTCGAGGACCTTCATGCCGCGGCTGATGGTCGTCCACAGCAGCGAGAGCAGCGGTACGAGGGCGAGGACGAAGCAGACCCAGACGACGGAGGTCGCGACCCGGTCCTTGGCCTGGCGGCGGTTCTCGACGATCGAGCTGGCCGTGTACGTGATGATCACGAACAGGGCGGCCGCGAACAGACCCCACTGGATCTTGCTGTGGAGGCCGAAGAGGACGCCGAGGCCGCAGCCGAGGGCGACCGAGAGGACGGCGATGCCGGCCGGCGCCCAGCGGGGCAGGTGGCCCTGCGTCAGGCTGCCGGGGGCGGCGGACTTGGCGGCCCGGGAGGGGCGCGGGTCCTGGAGTGCGTGGCTCATCAGGCGTTCGCCCCCGAGAAGTCCTTGCGACGGGCGATGATCAGCCGGGCTGCGCCGTTGACCAGCAGGGTGAGCAGGAAGAGCACGAGGCCGGAGGCGATCAGCGCGTCGCGGCCGAACTCGTTGGCCTCGTCGAACTTCGCGGCGATGTTCTGCGCGAACGTGCCGCCGCCCGCGTCCAGGATGTGGCCGGAGATCAGGAAGCTCGGGGAGAGGACGGTCGCGACGGCCATCGTCTCGCCGAGCGCGCGGCCGAGGCCGAGCATCGAGGCGGAGATGACTCCGGAGCGGCCGAAGGGAAGGACCGACATGCGGATGACTTCCCAGCGGGTCGCGCCGAGGGCCAGTGCGGCTTCCTCGTTCATGCGCGGGACCTGCAGGAAGACCTCGCGGCTGACGCTGGTCACGATCGGCAGGATCATGATCGCGAGCAGGATGCCGACGGTGAAGAGCGAGCGCGCGACGCCGACCTGGGTCTTGTCGAAGACGTAGGTCCAGCCCATGTACTCGTCGAGCCAGAGGTTCAGCCCGGCGAGCTGCGGGACGAGGAAGAGGGCGCCCCAGATGCCGTAGATGATCGACGGCACGGCGGCCAGCAGGTCGACCACGTAGGCGAGGGGGGCGGCCAGCTTGCGCGGCGCGTAGTGCGAGATGAAGAGGGCGATGCCGACAGCGATCGGAACCGCGATGGCCATCGCGATGATCGAGCTGACGACGGTGCCGAAGAGCAGGACGGCGATGCCGAAGACGGGGGGATTGGCCGACGCGTTCCAGTCGAACGTGGTGAGGAAGTTGCCCTCGTTGTCGGCCAGCGCGATGGAGGCGCGGTAGGTGAGGAAGATGGCGATCGACGCCATGATCACCAGGAGCAGGATGCCGGAGCCCTTGGAGAGGCCGGCGAAGATCTTGTCACCGGCGCGGCCGGTGGACCTTCCGCTCTTGGAGACAGGCGGAGCCGTGTCTATCTGGGTGGGTGTGGTGGAAGCCATGGTCTTTCCGGTCTGGATGGGGGGCAGGCCCCCTGGCGGCGGTGCACCGGATCCCCTGGGTGGGAGGGGAGGGTCCCCGGGCCGGTCCGCTCCCCGGACGGGGGGAGCGGACCGGATGGTCCGGGGGTCTGTATTAGGCGAGCTTCGCGATGATCTCGCGGACCTTGGCGTTGATCTCGGCCGGGATCGGGGCGTAGCCGTTGTCGGTCAGGACCTTCTGGCCCGCGTCGGACGCGGTGTAGTTCAGGAAGGACTTCACGGTCGGGAGCGTCTCGGCCTTGTTGCCCTTGTCGCAGACGACCTCGTAGGTCACCAGGACGATCGGGTAGGCGCCCTCGGCCTTGGTGGCGTAGTCGAGCTTCAGCGCCAGGTCGTCGCCGGTGCCGGAGATCTTGGCGGCGGCGATGGCCTTGGAGGCGTTCTCGCCCGTGGCCTTGACCGGAGCGGCGGCGCCCGTGGCGACGTCCACGGTCTTGATGCTCTGCGAGGAGGCGTACGAGAGCTCGAAGTAGCCGATCGCGCCGTCAACGGCCTTGACCTGCGAGGCGACGCCGGAGGAGCCGGAGGCGGCCTGGCCACCCGGGGCCGGCCACTTCTTCGCGGCCTCGTACGTCCAGGCCTCGGGAGCGGCGGCCTTGAGGTACTTGCCGAGGTTCTCGGTGGTGCCCGAGTCCTCGGAGCGGTGGAACGCCTGGATCGCGGTGGAGGGAAGCGTGACGCCGGGGTTCAGCTTCTTGATCGCCTCGTCGTCCCACTTCTTGATCTTGTCGTTGAAGATCGCGGCGAGGGTGGGGGCGTCCAGCGTCAGCTTGTCCACGCCGGCGACGTTGAAGCCGATGGCGATGGGGCCGCCGACCATCGGCAGGTCGATGCCCTGACCGCCGGTGCAGATCTTCTTCGACTCCTCGACGGCCTCGGGCTTCAGCGCCGAGTCCGTGCCGGCGAAGCCGACGGTGCCCTGGTTGAACGCGACGATGCCCTCACCGGAGGAGGAGGACTTGTAGTTCACCTCGACGCCGGGGCAGGCCGCCATGTAGTTCTTGACCCACAGGTCGACCGCGTTCTTCTGCGCGGAGGAGCCCGAGGCGAGGAGCTTGCCCTTGGCGCCCTCGCACTTGATGTCGCCCACGGCGGCGGAAGGCTTGCCCGAGGCGCCGGCGTCGGTCTTGGTGTTGTCGTCCGAGCCGCACGCCGTGAGGACCAGGGCGCCGGACACGACGAGCGCCCCGAGGGCGGAGGCACGAAGCATGTTCTTGCGCTGAAGCTTCACTTTCGGGTGTTTCCTTCCAGAAGCCGCCGGCCGCTTTCTGAATCGGGGCGGCGTGCGAAGAGGACTACGTCGTTTGCCTGGAGGAATCGTCCGCCTTCGCGGCGACTCGCTCCCTGCATCTACGAAGTTAGGCAGATCAGGTGAAGCGGCCGACCGGGGTAAGTGAACGGATGGTGAACCGTGGCGGACGGGGTGGTGTGTCCGGCCGGTGGCGTGGCCCGGCGTCATCTCCTGTTACCCCGCCGTTATCGCGGCGTGACCGTTGCGGTGTCGGGGGTGGCGTGGCCGTCACGGGTGCGTGCCGCGCCGTGGGTGCGTGCGGCGCCGTGGGTGCGTGCGGCGCCGTGGGTGCGTGCGGCGCCGTTGCCGGGGGCCAGCCCCCGGACCCCCGCTCCTCAAACGCCGGAGGGGCTGGATTTGGCCGGCGTCGGCGGGCAGTGGGGTCAGACCCCCGCGTGGCTGGAATCGGCCGGCTGCCAGATGTGCTGGAAGGTGGCGCGGGAGGCTTCGACCTCGTGGCGCTGGTCCGCGTGCAGGACGCCCAGGGCGTACGCCGTCGCCGGGGCGATGCGGGGGGTGCGGGCCGCCGTGGCCGAGGCCGCGGCGGCTTCCGCGGCGTCCCGGTGAAGGGTCAGGGCCTCGCCCGCGGCCGTCAGGCGGGCCACGTCGCCGCCCAGGGCCTCCTGGGCGTAGCGGTGGACGCGCAGCAGGCGGCGTACCTCGTTCCACGAGCCGTCGTGGTCCGCGTCGTACGGGTGCGAGGGCGAGGGAGCCGGGAGGGAGTGGACCGCCGTGGACAGGCGGGAATGAGCCACCTCGGCCAGAGGGGCCAGGACGTCGTCCACCCGGCCGCGGGCGGCGACCGGGTCCAGCGGGACCTCGGAGGCCAGTACCGCCACCGCGTCCGCGACCGCGTGGAAGCGGGAGGAGCCGAGCGCGTGCAGGGTCGCGGAGTGGGCCCGGGTACGGGCCAGGGTGAGCTGGCGCTCCAGCAGGGCGCCCGCGCGCGCCGAGCCCACGGTCAGCGAGCCCGCCGTACCCCTGGGCGCCGGTACCTCGGGGCTCCCGGACAGCCGCTGCAGGGCGTCCATCAGCCGTGACAGCCGGGCCGCGTACGCGTGCTCGTCGGCCAGGGTCGTCGAGAGCCAGACCAGCTCGGTGCGCAGCGAATCCGCCCAGGAGGAATCGGCCACCGCCCTGAAGGTGGACAGGGAGCAGGAGATCCGGCGCGCAGCCCCCCGCAGGCTGCGCGCCGCCTCGCTGCCCTCGGCGCCGCCGGTCGCGGCGCCCTCCTCGTGCAGGCGCAGGCCCCGCAGGAACGCGGTGGCCTGCGCACGCAGGTACGTACCGAGTACGGTGCCTGCCGTCGTCGCGGTCAGGTCATGATTTGGCTGAGCCACGCCGGCGCCTCCGGGCGTCAATGAGCATCTCCTGAACGTGCCGCAGCGGCTGGCCCTCGCCGTCCGTGCTGTGCCGGGTCCATTCGCCGTCCGGGCCCAGGTGCCAGGAGGTGGTGGCGTCGGACATGCCGGTTTCCAGCAGCCGGTCCAGTGCCGCGCGGTGGGCCGGGTCGGCGACCCTGACCAGTGCCTCGATGCGGCGGTCGAGGTTGCGGTGCATCATGTCGGCGCTGCCTATGTACACCTCGGGCTCGCCGCCGTTGCCGAAGGCGAAGACCCGGGAGTGCTCCAGGAAGCGGCCGAGGATCGAGCGGACCCGGATGTTGTCCGAGAGCCCGGGGACACCGGGGCGGATCGCGCAGATGCCGCGGACCCAGATGTCGATGGGCACGCCCGCCCGCGAGGCCCGGTAGAGGGAGTCGATGAGCGCCTCGTCGACGATCGAGTTCATCTTGAGCCGGACGTACGCGGGGCGGCCCGCCCTGTGGTGGGCCGCCTCCTTGTCGATCCGGGAGACCAGGCCGTCGCGCAGCGAGCGCGGGGCCACGATCAGCCGGCGGTAGGTCTCGCGGCGCGAGTAGCCGGAGAGCCGGTTGAAGAGGTCGGAGAGGTCCGCGCCGACCTGGGAGTCGGCGGTGAGCAGGCCGAGGTCCTCGTAGAGGCGTGCCGTCTTGGGGTGGTAGTTGCCGGTGCCGACGTGGGAGTAGCGGCGCAGCGTGTCGCCCTCCTGGCGGACGACGAGCGACAGCTTGCAGTGCGTCTTGAGGCCGACGAGGCCGTAGACGACGTGGCAGCCGGATTCTTCGAGCTTGCGGGCCCACTTGATGTTGGCCTGCTCGTCGAAGCGGGCCTTGATCTCGACGAGTACGAGGACCTGCTTGCCGGATTCGGCGGCGTCGATCAGGGCGTCCACGATCGGGGAGTCGCCGGAGGTCCGGTACAGCGTCTGCTTGATCGCCAGGACGTCCGGGTCGGCGGCGGCCTGCTCCAGGAAGGCCTGCACGGAGGTGGAGAAGGAGTCGTACGGGTGGTGCAGGAGCACGTCGCGTTCGCGCAGCGCGGCGAAGATGTCGGGCGCGGACGCGGACTCGACCTCGGCGAGGTCGCGGTGCGTGCCGGCGACGAACTTCGGGAACTTCAGCTCCGGGCGGTCCAGGGAGGCGATCCCGAACAGGGCGGTGAGGTCGAGGGGGCCGGGGAGCGGGTACACCTCGGACGGGTTGACCTTCAGCTCCTGCACGAGCAGGTCCAGGACCCCGGGGTCGATGGACTCCTCGACCTCCAGGCGCACCGGCGGGCCGAAGCGGCGCCGCATCAGTTCCTTTTCGAGGGCCTGGAGGAGGTTCTCCGCGTCGTCCTCTTCCACTTCGAGGTCCTCGTTGCGGGTCACGCGGAACATGTGGTGCGCGAGCACCTCCATGCCGGGGAACAGCTCCTCCAGGTGCGCGGCGATGACGTCCTCGAGGGGGACGTAGCGCTGCGGGGAGGCCTCCAGGAAGCGGGAGAGGAGCGGGGGGACCTTGACCCGGGCGAAGTGACGGTGGCCGCTGACGGGATTGCGTACGACCACGGCCAGGTTCAGGGACAGGCCGGAGATGTACGGGAACGGGTGCGCGGGGTCCACGGCCAGCGGGGTGAGCACCGGGAAGATCTGGTTGCGGAACAGGGTGAAGAGGCGCGCCTGCTCCTTCTCGGTGAGGTCGGGCCACCGGATGAGGTGGACGCCTTCTTCGGCGAGCTGCGGGGAGATGTCCTGCTGGAAGCAGGCGGCGTGGCGGGCCATGAGCTCGCGGGAGCGGGTCCAGATGAGGTCGAGGACCTCACGGGGCTGCAGGCCTGAGGCCGAACGGGTGGCGACGCCGGTCGCGATGCGGCGCTTGAGGCCGGCGACGCGGACCATGAAGAACTCGTCGAGGTTGCTGGCGAAGATCGCCAGGAAGTTCGCGCGCTCCAGGAGGGGCGTGGCGGGGTCCTCGGCGAGCTCCAGGACGCGCTCGTTGAAGGCGAGCCAGCTGCGCTCCCGGTCGAGGAAGCGGCCCGGGGGCAGCTCTCCGGTGTCCTTCTCGTCGTAGGCGTCCAGGTCCGCGTCGAGATCCGGTTCCAGATCGACGTGCGGGCGGTGGGCGGCTATCGACCCCAGGCGGGCATGGGCGCCGGTGGCGGCGCGCGCGGCGACGGCCTCGGGCGTGGCGGCGCGCGCGGCCGCGGAATCGGAGACATCGGCGGCGCTGGGTGCGGACGGCGAGGCGAACTTGTGCGCCGGCTGCTGGGCGGGGACCTCGGAAGGGGCTGCGCTGGGCTTGTGGCTCATGACTCCATTCTTCCGCGCGCGCGGGAGGACAGGCGCGTCGGAAGTGTCGGCCGTCAGTCGGAGTCGGGGCTGCATGCGGTCAGCTTCGCGACCGCGCATTAATGCCCGGTTAATGGCGTATGGCTTCCAGGGTCCGGGCGGGGGTCGGCTGGTGCCGACCGGGAGCGGGGGAGCCGGGGCTGCGCCCGCGGAGCGGGGCTGACGCCCCCAGCGGGTGCAGCGGGTGCGTGGGGGCGGGGGGTGTTCTAGCGTCGCTAGGAGGGAGGGATGTCCTGCCGAGCCGGTCCGGTACGGGGACCGGGCCCGGGGCCGTACGCGGCCGCGCGCGCTCGGCGCCGTTCCCGCGTGGGCCGGCATGTCCGGGTCCGGGCAGCTCCACGTCCAGGTACCGGCAGCTCAGGCCCGGGGGAGGCCAGGTCGAGGTCCGGGCAGATCCAGGACCAGGTCCAGGTCCGGGTCCGGGTCCGGGTCCGGGTCCGGGGCGGGTCCGGGTCCGGGTCGGGGTCGGGTCCGGGTCCGGGTCCGGGTCGGGTCCGGGTCGGGTCCGGGTCCGGGCAGGTCCGGGCAGGTCCAGATCCGGGTCCAGGTCCGGGCCCTGGTGTCGGCCGCGTGGTGATCCCGGAGAGCAGGTTCGTCCCATGCGCACGTCGATCCGTATCGCAGGTGTCCTCACCGGTCTGACCCTTGCCCTGGGAGGTGCGGCCCTGACGGCCCCCGCCGCCCAGGGTGCTCCCGCGGACGTTTCGGCCTGTATCAACCAGGTCGAGCGGGAGCTGAAGGGCGGCGAGGCTCCGGCATCCGTCCGCGCCTCGTGCTACATCGCGTTGACCGGGGCCCAGGACGAGTGTGTGACCGGCCTGACCGAGGGCAGCGCGGTGACCAAGGCGACCGCGGAGAGCGCCTGCAAGCTGGGCGCCGAGTAGCCGAGTAGCCGAGTAGCCGGGGAGCCGAGTAGTCGAGTAGCCGAGTAGCCGAGTAGCTGGGGAGCTGGGGAGCTGGGGAGCTGGGGAGCCGGGGAGCCGGGGAGCCGGGGAGCCGGGGAGCCGGGGAGCCGGGTCCGGGTGGGAGGCCCGGCTCCCGGCTCGGGTGTGGGTCAGCTCTCCGTGCGGTACATCAGGTCCACCTCGTGGGTGGAGAAGCCGAGGCCCGCGTAGACGGCGAGGGCCGCCGGGTTGTCGGCGTCGACGTAGAGCATCGCCGTGGGCAGGCCGGCCCCGGCCAGGTGGCGCAGGCCGATCGCGGTGAGGGCCTTGCCGAGGCCGCCGCCCTGCGCGCCGGGGCGTACCCCGAGGACGTAGACCTCGCCCAGCTGCTGCTCGGCGTGCACCTTGGTCCAGTGGAAGCCGATCACTTCGCCGTCGCGCTCCGCGAGGAAGAAGCCGTTGGCGTCGAACCAGGGCTGCGCGATGCGGTCGTTCAGGTCCCGCTGCGTGAGCGAGCCCTGCTCGGGGTGGTGGGCGAAGGCCTCCGCGTTGACGGCCAGCCAGGCGGCGTCGTCGGTGCCGGGCACGAAGGTGCGTACGGTCACTCCCGCGGGGAGGACGGCCTCCGGCAGGGGGGCTGTGTACTCGCCGAGCGGGCGGCGGAGCTGGCGCAGTTCGCGGAACAGGGTCAGGCCGAGCACCTGAGCGAGGTGGCGGGCCGCTGACTTGCCGCCGTGCGCCCACACCCGGATCCGCTTGCCGGAGGCGGCCAGCAGGGCGGTGCCCAGCGCCCGCCCGTGCCCGCGCCCGCGCATCGCGGGGTGCACGACGAGCTCGGCGGCGGGGGCCTCCACCGGGTCGGTGTCCTCCAGTTGCCCGTATCCGGCGAGCCGCCCGTCGGAGGTGAGGAGGAAGTGGCGGATCCCCTCCCGCGCTCCGCCGCGCAGCTGGAGCCGGCCCTGCTCGGACACGGCGGTGGTGCCGTCGGTGCGGGCCGCGTCCTCGATCAGGGCGAGAACGGCGTCGGCCTGTTCGTCCGTCAGTTCGTCGAGGGTCTGGATCTGCCGTCCCGGCTCCAGGACCACTGCTGCGTCGTCAGTCATGGAACCGAGCCTACGACCACGGTGGGGGAGCGGTGGGGTGCGGCCCGGACGGGCGCCCGGACGGCCGCGCGAACCGGCCGCGAACGGCCTGCCAACGGCCCGCCAACAGCCTGCGGACAGCCGACGGATAGCCGACGGACAGCCGACGGACAGCCCCGCCGCCGGGTGCTCGTCTCCTGCGTGTAACCAGCTCGATACCCGGTACCCCTGTCGCGCTACGCGCGTTGACTCTAGGCTTCGGCAGACCTCCCAAGATGTATCGCTGTCCACAAAGGGGACCAAATGTCAGCGACGCCACAACGGCACCGCCGAAACCGCCGGTTGGCCCTCACCGCTCTCGCCGCTGCCACGGCGGGCGGTGCGATGATCGCCGCCGCCCTTCCGGCCGGAGCCGCGAGTGGTGACGGATACGGCCGTGACAACGGCCGCACCGTCGACGTACAGATGCTGTCGTTCAACGACCTCCACGGCACGCTGGAGCCCCCGCAGGGCTCCTCGGGCACCGTGACCGAGCGTCAGGCCGACGGCACCACCAAGGCCATACCCGCGGGCGGTGTCGAGTACCTCGCCACCAGCCTGCGCGAGGCCCGCAAGGGCCACCGCTACTCCGTCACCGCCGCGGCCGGCGACATGATCGGCGCCAGCCCGATGGTGTCGGGCCTCTTCCACGACGAGCCGGCGATCGAGGCGCTCAACGACCTCGACCTGGACGTGAGCGGCGTCGGCAACCACGAGTTCGACGAGGGCAAGACCGAGCTGCGCCGCATGCAGTACGGCGGCTGCCACCCGGTCGAGGGCTGCTTCGAGTACGGCAAGGAGTTCGGCGGCGCCGACTTCAAGTACCTCGCCGCGAACGTGGTGGACGAGAAGACCAAGCGCCCGATGATGAACCCCACCTTCATCTGGAAGAAGGGGGACGTGAAGATCGGCTTCATCGGCGTCACCCTGGAGGGCACCCCCGACATCGTGACCGCCGACGGGGTCAAGGGCCTCAAGTTCGGCGACGAGGTCGAGACGGTCAACAAGTACGCCGAGGAGCTGAACAAGCAGGGCGTGAAGTCGATCGTGGCGCTGATCCACGAGGGCGGCCTGCCCGCGAGCGGCGCGTACAACTACGACTGTGACGTGCCGGGTGCCGGCGCCGGCATCTCCGGGGCCATCGTCGACATCGCGAAGAACATCTCGCCGAAGGTCGACGCCCTGGTCACCGGCCACACGCACCAGGCGTACGCGTGCAACATCCCCGACCCGGCGGGCAAGCCGCGCACGGTCACCTCGGCCGCCTCGTACGGCCGGCTGTTCACGGACACCACCCTGACGTACGACCGCGCGACCAAGGACATCGTCCGTACGCCGGTCACGTCGCCGAAGGCGGTCCAGAAGGTCGTCACCCGGGACCAGCCCAAGGCCCCGGACCTGACCGCGCTGATCGAGCGCTGGAACGCGCTGGCCGCGCCGATCGCGAACCGTCCGATGGGCTACATCTCGGCCGACATCCCGGGCCGCGGCTCGTCGGAGTACGAGAAGCCGCTCGGTGACGTGATCGCCGACGCGCAGCTGGAGGCCCTGGCCCCGGAGGCCAAGGGCGGCGCCCAGCTCGCCATCATGAACCCGGGCGGCATCCGCGCGGACCTGGCCTACAAGGCCGCCGGTGCCGAGGGCGACGGGGTGGTGACGTACGGGGAGTCGTACACGGTCCAGCCGTTCACCAACATGATGACGGTCGTCGACCTGACCGGCGCCCAGCTGATCACCGCGCTGCAGCAGCAGGTCAGCGGCCCGGTCAACGGGGTGAGCCCGAAGATCCTTCAGGTCTCCAAGGGCTTCTCCTACACCCTGGACACCACCAAGGCGGGCGCCGAGCGCATCGTCGTGGACTCGGTGAAGCTGAACGGCGAGGCCATCGACCCCGCCCGGACCTACCGGGTCGCGATGAACGAGTTCCTCGCGGGCGGCGGTGACGGCTTCGGCGTCCTGAAGGAGCACAAGAACAAGCTGGTCGGCGCGTCCGACCTGGACATCTTCAACGCCTACCTGGCCGGGCACTCCTCGGCGGCCGCGCCGCTGGCCCCGCCGGTGGCGGACCGGATCACGGTCATCAAGTAACACCTGAGCGGGAGAAGGGGCGGTGGGCCACTGGCCTGCCGCCCCTTCGGCGTTCCCGGAGTCCTCAGTGCGCTGCCAGGAAGGCGCGGACGGCCTCGTGGAACTCGGCGGGGTGCGTGAACGGCAGGAAGTGGTCGCCGTCCAGGGGCGTGTACGAGGTCCCGGGCCGCTGGGTGACCATCGCGTCGGCCTGCGCCTGTGGCAGGGAGGTGCTGCGCGTGCCGTGGATCAGCAGGGCCGGGCAGCCGCTCGCGAGCCAGGCGGCCCGGTGGTCGCCGCGGCAGGCCTCGACGGAGTCGAGCATGTCCTGCGGGTGGAACGGCAGCCGCCAGCCTCCCGCGGCCAGCGGGCGCAGGGCCTGGGCCACGAACTGGGAGCCCACCGGCCCGGCCGCCTCGAGGAGTTCCTCGCGGGTGGGGGCGGTGTACCGCATGCCCCGCAGGAAGGCCATCCACGCGCTGTCGGCGGGGTCGATCTCCATGGCGGCGTCCACGGCGACGAGCAGTGAGATCCGCTCGGGGTGGGCGGCGGCCAGGTGGACGGCGTTGAGTCCGCCGAGTGAGTAGCCGAGGAGGGCGACGGGTGCGTCCAGTCCGAGGTGGTCGAGCAGGGCGACGGTGTCGGAGACGTAACCGGCACGGCTGTAGTCGGCGGCCCGGTCGGAGTCCCCGTGGCCCCGCTGGTCGGGGGCGATGACCCGCCAGGTGTCGCCCAGGGCCTCGGCGAGCGCGGCGAAGGCGAGGCCCTCGGACATGCCGCCGTGCAGGGCGAGCAGCGGGCGGCCGGGCCCGCCGAAGTCCAGGTAGGACAAGGTGCGGCCGTCGATCTTCAGCTCGTGGCGCATGGCTTTGCTCTCCCCGTGTGTGCTGGTCGGTGGGCGTGAGTTCAGCCTGCCAGGATTTGGGCAAGCGCACAATACGCACGTGTAGCGCGCATGCCCAAATCTCTGGCGCGGCTACGATCCGGCCATGGGAAATCGCGAGGACCTGCTGGCCGGAGCCCGGCGCTGCCTGGAGGAGAAGGGGTACCTCCGGACGACCGTGCGCGACATCGCCTCGGCCGCGCAGGTGAGCATGGCCGCGATCGGCTACCACTTCGGCACCCGCGAGGTGCTGCTCAACCAGGCGCTGTTCGCGGCCATGGACGAGTGGGCCGCGGGATCGGGCCGGCTCGTCGGGCAGGGTGACACCGCGCGGGAGCGCTACGCCGACACCTGGGACCGCAAGATCCGGGACTTCGGCGAGATGCGCTGGCTGTGGACCGCTTCCGTCGAGGCCTTCGTGCACGCACAGTCCTCACCGGAGCTGCTCGCGGTCCTGGCCGAGGGCCAGCGTCGCAACCGGCGCATGGTGGCCGCGCAGCTGCGCGGAGTCCCCGTCGAGGAGGTCGCGGAGGAGGACGTACAGAGCCTCGGGTCGGTGCACATCGCGCTGCTGACCGGGGTGATGGTGCAGTGCCTGACCGACCCGGAACATGCGCCGGACGGCCGGTCCCTCGCCCAAGGGCTGCGCCTGATGGCGGAGTTGCTCGAAAGCTGAGTACTACCCGTGGGTAGTAATGGATGGCTCCGCACGCCATAATCCGGGCCACCACTGGGTCGGCAAAGGGGCGGGCATGGGCGCGGGCATGGGCGTGGGCACGGGCACGGATGCGGGCGGCGCGGGTACGGGGCTGCGGCGGCGCGGCTTCCTGGCGGGGGCGGCGGCCCTGGGCGGCGCGACCCTGCTCGGCGCGGGCGCCGGGACCGCCTCGGCTGCCACCGGGGCCACCGGCACGGCAGCGGGCGCCAGCGCAGCGAGCGCACTCTCCACCCAGGACTGGATGCGCGGCCTGGGCGACTCCACCGCCCTCCAGCGGATGACCATCCCCGGCACCCACGACTCGGGCGCCACCCGGGGCGGGCTCTACGTCGCCTGCCAGAACACCTCCATCGCCGACCAGCTCGGCTCCGGGATCCGCTTCCTCGACGTCCGCTGCCGGGTGACCGGCGGATCGTTCGCGATCCACCACGGCGCGTACTACCAGAACCTGATGTTCGGCGACGTCCTCGCCGCCTGCTGGAACTTCCTCGCCGCGCACCCCTCCGAGACCGTGCTGATGCGGCTCAAGCAGGAGTACTCGGAGGAGAACAACGCGACCTTCCGCGCCGTCTTCGACGACTACCTGAACAACCGGGGCTGGAGCCCGCTCTTCAAGATCGCGGACTCGCTCCCCACCCTCGGCCAGGTCCGCGGCAAGGTGCTGCTGCTCCCCGACAACGGCGGCCTTCCGGGCGGCCTGCGCTACGGCGACGGCAACGTCTTCGACATCCAGGACGACTACATGGCCGAGCCCTTCGCCAAACGGGGAAAGATCGAGAACCACTTCCGCAAGGCCGTCCAGCAGCCGGGCAGGTTCTTCATGAACTACACGAGCACGGCCGCGGCCCTGCCGCCCCGCTGGAACTCCGACCGCCTGAACCCGCAGGTGCACGCCTTCGTCGACGGCTCCGAACTGGCCGGCCGGACCGGGCTCGGGATCGTCCCGATGGACTTCCCGAACACCCGCTCCGGCCTGGTCGCCTCACTGATCCGGCACAACTGACGACTGCGCGGGCGGCGGAGCCGGGGCGCCCGGGATGCTGAGGACCGCCTCCGTTCCCGGGCCGCCGTCCGCCGGGGCGCGCAGGGCGGCCGTGCCGCCCGCGCGCTGGACCGTACGGGCCACGATGGACAGGCCGAGGCCGCTGCCGGGCAGGGCCCGGGCGGACGGGGAGCGCCAGAAGCGCTCGAAGACGTGCGGGAGGTCGTCGGCCGGGATGCCGGGGCCGCGGTCCCGTACGGTCAGCTCGCCCGCGCGCAGCGACACCGTGACCGTGCTGCCCGGCGGGCTGAACTTCACCGCGTTGTCGAGGACGTTGACGACGGCCCGCTCCAGGGCCGCCGCCTCGCCGCGTACGTACCAGGGCGCCAGGTCCGAGTCGAAATCCAGCTCCGGACCGCGCAGCCGGGCCCGGGACAGCGCCGTGCCCGCGATCTCGTGCAGGGCCACCACCCCGAGGGGGCCCGGGGCGGCCGCGTCCGGGCGGGACAGCTCCTGCAAGTCGCCGATCAGCGAGGCCAGTTCCGTCATCTGTGCCTTGACCGAGGCGAGCAGCTCCCTGCGGTCCTCCGGCGGGATGGCCCGGCCGGTCTCCTCGCTGCGCGCCAGCAGCTCGATGTTGGTGCGCAGCGAGGTGAGCGGGGTGCGCAGCTCGTGCCCGGCGTCCGCGATCAGCTGGGCCTGGCGCTCCTGGGAGGAGGCGAGCGCGGCCGTCATGGAGTTGAAGGAGCGCGACAGCCGGGCGATCTCGTCGTCGCCCTCGTCGGGGATGCGGACGGTGAGGTCCTCGGTGCGGGCGATGTGCTCGACGGCGCCGGTCAGTTCGTCGACCGGGCGCAGGCCCGTACGGGCCACCCACAGGCCGGCGACGCCCGCGCCGAGGATGCCGACGCCGGAGACGAAGACCAGCACCCAGGCCAGGGTGGACAGCGGTTCGGTGATGTCCGAGAGGGGCTTGGCCACTGAGATGGCGGCGATGGACTTCTGTGCGGCCGGCCCGGCGGACAGCTCCACGGGCTGGGTGTAGACGCGTACGGGGGTGCCGTCCGTCGTCTTGCCGTCGTACAGGACCGCGCCGCGCAGCCCCTTGGCCACCTCGAGGTCGTAGTCGGTGACGGGGAGCGTGTTCTTTCCGTCCACCCAGCAGCGCCCACCCGTGGGCAGCACGATCTGCACGGGTGCGCTCAGGTTGTTCTCCCAGGGGCCGGGCGCCTTCTCCCGGCACCCGAGCCCGGTCAGCGTCTGGCTCGCCTGCGCCTGGGCGTTGGTGGAGCGCAGGGAGCTGTTCAGCTGGTCGTTCAGCTGCGTGCGGACCATGAACCAGCTGACGCAGGCGACCGCCGCGACGGCCAGCGCCACCGCGACGGTGACCAGCAGGGCGAGGCGGGAGCGGAGCGGCAGGGCGCGGAATCTGGCGGTGGGGCTCACTCCGGACCGCCGGTGTCGCCGGCCCCCGCGGCGCGCAGGACGTAGCCCACCCCGCGCACGGTGTGGACCAGGCGGGGCTCGCCCCCGGCCTCGGTCTTGCGGCGCAGGTACATCACGTACACGTCCAGGGAGTTGGAGCTGGGCTCGAAGTCGAAGCCCCATACGGTCTTGAGGATCTGCTCGCGGGTCAGGACCTGGCGCGGGTGCGCGAGGAACATCTCCAGCAGGGTGAACTCGGTACGGGTCAGCTCCACCGGGCGGCCGCCGCGGGTGACCTCGCGGGTGGCGAGGTCCATGCGCAGGTCGCCGAAGGTCAGCGCGTCGGCGTCCCCGGGCCCGCCGTCGCCGCCGGAGGGGGCCGCGTAGGAGCTGCGGCGCAGCAGGGCGCGCACCCGGGCGAAGAGCTCGTCCAGCTCGAACGGCTTGACCAGGTAGTCGTCGGCGCCCGCGTCGAGGCCGGTGACGCGGTCGCCGACCGTATCGCGGGCGGTCAGCATCAGGACCGGCGTGGTGCTGCCGGCGGCGCGCAGCCGGCGGGCGGCCGTCAGACCGTCCATCCGCGGCATCTGGATGTCCAGGATGATCAGGTCGGGGGCGTACGAGTCCGCCTTGTCGAGGGCGTCGAGCCCGTCGACGGCGGTCTGCGTGCCGTACCCCTCGAAGGCCAGGCTGCGGCGCAGGGCCTCGCGTACGGCCGGTTCGTCGTCGACGACGAGGATGCGCTGCTGGTCGCCTTCGGCGCTCATACGGGGTCCCCCCAGGTGGTGGTCGGTCTCCTACCAGGCTCGCACGGGCGGGCTGGAAGTCGGGCTAAGAGATGTTCCGTAATTGACCGGCCTGCGGGCTTTGCTGGTAAATTGAGCAAGTCCCTTGTGGATAGGGCTAGAAGAGGCCCTGTGGGAGTCAACCGCATGGCGGTCCGACCTCCGGGTCCCCGGAGCGGTCCGCGCGGCAGCCAGGTTTCGGCCGGGCCTCTGCTCCCCGAATGCCGGACCAGCGCCCCAAGCGACCCCGGATGAGCCACCCGCTCGCGGGTGACCACGCCGGAAAGCCCAGGTCACGCCCCGGCTGCAATCCGCAACTCACGGTTCGTGAATTGCGGATCAAGTCTTAGAAGGAGGTCCCGAACCCGTTCGCGGTGTTGCCGGTGCCGGTGCCGGTGCTGTTGCCGGCACCACCCGGGCCGCCCTTGCGGAGGGAGGGCAGGTCGGCCTTGATGGTGTTGACGGGGATGGCGAAGCCGAGGCCGACGCTGCCGGCGGAGCCGCTGCCGCTGGAGGGGGAGTAGATCGCGGAGGGCATGCCCACGATCTCGCCGTTCATGTTGACGAGGGCGCCGCCGGAGTTTCCGGGGTTCAGGGAGGCATCCGTCTGGATGGCCTTGTACGAGGTGGTGTCCGTGCCGGTGTTCCCGTTGAACTGCTGACCTCCGTACGAGAACGGGAAGCCGCCCTCGGGGGACTGCTGCTTCTGCTCCGACTTCGGGACGTTCACCTCGCGGTCGAGCGCGGAGACGATGCCGCTGGTGACCGTGCCGGTGAGGCGGTCGGGGGAGCCGATGGCGACGACCTCGTCGCCGACCTTGACGTTGTCGGAGTTGCCGAGGCTGGCGGGCTTGAGGCCGCTCGCGCCTTCCAGCTTGATGAGGGCGAGGTCCTTGTCCGGGTCCGTGCCGACGGTCTTCGCGCTGTACTTCTTGCCGTCGCTCATCGTCACCTGGATCTGGCTCGCGCCGTCGATCACGTGGTTGTTGGTGACGATCTCGCCGTCGGCGGTGATCACGACGCCGGAGCCGGTGCCCTGGCCGGAGGCGGTGCGGGTGTCGATGCGCACGACGGAGGGGCTGACGTTCTCGGCGACGCCGGAGACGGTGCCGTTGCTCGACTGGGAGATGGTGCTGCCGTTGACGCCGGTGCCGGTGCCGTTGGTCTTGTTCAGCATCTGCTGGACGGCGGCGGCCGTTCCGCCGCCGACGACGGCCGCCGCGAGCGCCACGGCGGTGAGGAGGGCGACCGGGCGCTTGGCGCGGGCGTGGCCCTGGCCCTGCGGGGCGGGAGCCGCCGGGGCGGCCTCGCCCCAGGTGGCCCAGCCGCCGTTGCCGCTCCCGCTGCTCTGGGGGACGGTCTCGCCCTGGATGACCGGGGGAGTGTGGGCCTCGTGCCAGCCGGGGGCGGGTGCGGCCGGGGGGTAGGCCGGCGGCGGCGGGTACGCGGCGTCCTGTGCGAGCCGGTCACGACCGCGCTGCCAGTCCTCGCCCCAGGGGGCGGGCTGCTGACCGGGGGCACCTCCCAGCGGTAGCTGGGGGAGGTTTTCCTGGGGGTACTCGCCTTCGCGGCGGAGGTTCTCGGTCATGACTACGACTGTGTCCGCCGATGATGAGAGCTTCCTGAGTCCCCGCTGAGAAGCCCGACAGAACCGTGTATGCCCGATATAAGGCCGGGCTGGGCCCGGCCGCTCCCGGGCTGCTGCGCGGGGCGGAGTCCCCTGCCCGCCCTTCGCCCGTTCCCCGGGCGCTGCCCGGACCCGCCCGCTGGACGCCGGACGGCTGAAACCTGAGCCGCACCGCTGCCTACCAGACACGCAGGTTCCGGGGTAAGAACAAGGCTCCGAAGTGGAAGAAGCCCGATGACGGGCAGGTGTCGGTGATGGTGCTGCCCTTGGCCGTCACTGACCCTGCGGACCTGGCCCGCGTGGAGAAGCTGTTCCGGGCGATGGGCTCGATCAAGCGGGCCGTCCAGCGCGATGCCCGAGCCAAGGTCGATGCCTACTGGACCGCGTTCCACGAGCGGGAGCGCGACGGGGCGAAGGCTGTCGGGCAGCGCCTCGGGCTGTCCCGTGAGGCCCTGGAGCGCTGCGCGTACAAGCACCTCGAAGACTCCGGGCACCTCAAGCACCACGCCTCCAAGGCTCTGGCCATGCACATGGCCGATGAGGTGTGGAACGGTGTCCAGCGGCACCTGTTCCCGGATGCCACGGGCAAGCGGCACGGCCGTCCGAAAACAGGCCGCTGGTACGGCTTCACCCGTATCCCCGGCCGTGCCCGGTCCCACACCACCGAACGCAAGTGGGAGACCTTCCGCCTCGTCGGGACCCTCCACGGTCATGTCATGGCCCACACCGACGGCGGCCAGCACACCCTGATGCAGCCCCGCCGGACGGGAGTGCCGGCGACGCCGTCAGGCGTTGTTCCCACGGGCACGACCACCGCGTCCGGGAAGCCGGGCACACGGAGGGCGACGTGGCGGGACCACACGGGCCCCCTCGCCGTCGTCTTCGCTGGCGGTCCCGACTCCAGCCGGGGTGACCTCGTACTCCCGGTGCGGGTACCTCAGCAGCCCGGCCAGTGGTCACGGGTCGAACACTTCCTCGCCAACCCCGGCCGCTGGCACAAGGTCGATCTTGTACGCCGCCGCAAGGCGTCCGCCCCGGGCGGCTGGGTGTACGAGGCGCACCTGATGATCCTCGGCCCCGGCTACACCGCCCCCGCCGTACGACAGATGCGTGGGCAGGCTGCCGCCCTGGACCGGATCGGCGGGGTGGACGGCAACGTCTCCAACATCTCTATCGTCTCCTTCCCCGCCAGCCTGGACCCAGCCGACGGAGCCCCGGCCTCCACCGAGATCACCCTCACGCCGAACAGGCCCTTCTGGAGCGGGATGCAAAGAAGCGGCGCGGCCGTGCACGGGCCCTGGAGCGGTCCCGACGGGCCACCAACACCGCCCAGTACGGGCTGTCGAAGAAGCAGGCCCGACGCGCCGAGCACCGGGCCGCAAATGGTCTGACGCCCAAGGGCGTCACCGTGCCCGGCGGCGCTCGTGCCGCTCGCGTCGACGGGGTGCCGAAGCAGGCGTTCCGCCGGGACCGGATCTCCACCGGCTACCGGGAGCTGCGCGCCCGTCAGGCCGAAGCCGCCGCCTCGGCCGCCGAGCACCGACGCCACCGCACCCGCCTTCTCGCCCGGCAGATCATCGCCGCGCACGGCCCCGCGCTGGTGGTGGAGGACTGTGACATCCGCACCTGGTACCGGCTGTGGGGCAAGCGCCTGTCCCAGACCACTCCCGGCCTGCTGATCTCCGCCCTTGAGCGGGAGTGCCAGGCTGCGGGCGGGCGACTCGTACGGGCCTCCACCTGGTCCACGGCCTTGTCGCAGCACTGCCTGTGCGGCGAGCGTATGAAGAAGACCCTGCGGGATCGGGAACACAAGTGCATCGCCTGTGGGCTCACCGGAAAGCGGGACCTGGTATCCGCCGCGCTGGCCGCGTTCGTCCGCTTCACCGACGTGGACGACTCCAAGGCCGCGTACCTGGACACCACCGCGTCCCGGCACGCACAGATCACATTCTCCGAAGGGCTGGAAGAAGCCCTGCGGGAGTCAACCGCACCGAGCCAGACCACCGCTTGCGGTGCTGGTCGCGTGGCAGTTCCACGGCAACGCCGGACAGCGGTCCCGAGCAACCCCGGATGAGCCACGCCCTGTGCGTGACCACGCCGGAAAGCCCGGACACCGCCCCGGCCGCAATCCGCAGCTCACCGTCTGGTGAGTTACGGATCAAGTCTTAGTGGCAGCCGCAGGAGCGGCGGATGACCAGGGCCGACGGGAACTGCTTCAGGCGTTCGCGGCGGGAGCCCGCCACCCGCAGGGCGTCGTCCAGGACGAGGTCCACCGCGGCGCGGGCCATCGCCGGGCGGTCCGAGGCGATGGTGGTGAGGGGCGGGTCCGTCAGGGCCGCCTCCTTGACGTCGTCGAAGCCGGCCACCGCCAGCTGCTCGGGCACGTCGATGCGCAGCTCCCGCGCGGCGCGCAGGACGCCGATCGCCTGGTCGTCCGTAGCGCAGAAGATCGCCGGCGGGCGGTCGGGCCCGGCCAGCAGTTGCAGGGCGACCTTGTACGCGTCGTAGCGGTTGTACGGGGCCTGGAAGAGCCGGCCCTCCACCGAGCGGCCGGATTCGAGCATGGCCCGCCGCCAGCCCTCGACGTGGTCGGCCACCGGGTCGCCCACCTCGGGGGTGTTCTCCACGCCGCCCAGGCAGGCCACGTACGCGTGCCCGTGTTCGAGGAGGTGCCGGGTGGCGAGCTGCGCGCCGCCGATGTCGTCCGTGACGACGGCGACGTCGTCGATGGCCTCGGGGCGCTCGTGGAGGAGGACCACGCGGGCGTCCCACGCCTCGATCTCGGAGGCGGCCTGCTCGCTCATGCCCTGGCTGACCAGGATCAGGCCGGAGACCCGCATCCCGAGGAAGGCTCGCAGATAGTGGACCTCGCGCTCGGTGCGGTAGTCGGAGTTGCCGACCAGCACCATCTTTCCGCGCTCGGCGGCGGCCTGCTCGACCGCGTGCGCCATCTCCGCGAAGAACGGCTGGCGGGCATCGGGGACGATCATGCCTATGAGGTCGGTGCGGCGCGAGGCCATCGCCTGGGCGACCCGGTCCGGGCGGTAGCCCAGCTCCTTGATCGCGGCGAGGACACGCTCGCGCGTGGCCGGGGCAACCGGCCTGGGTCCGTTGTTGATGACGTAGCTCACGACGGCGGTAGAAGTACCCGCAAGTCGTGCCACGTCATCCCGCGTCACCTTGGCCACGCGCGGAAGTCTACGCGGGGTGACCTACCTCTGGGCAGGGCGTCCGGAGGAGGTCATTCCCACAGGTCCACTAGTCCATCCGGGTGAGTGCCGCCGCAGCCCGCGCGGAGGCCTCGGCGGCCGCCTTCGTGGCCGCCTGAGCGGCCGCTTCCGCCGCCGCCCGTTCCACCTTCTCCGGGGTGACGAAGCGGTACCCGACGTTGCGGACGGTACCGATCAGCGACTCGTGTTCGGGCCCGAGCTTCGCGCGCAGACGCCGTACGTGCACGTCGACGGTGCGGGTGCCGCCGAAGTAGTCGTAGCCCCACACCTCCTGGAGGAGCTGCGCACGGGTGAAGACCCGGCCCGGGTGCTGGGCGAGGTACTTGAGGAGTTCGAACTCCTTGAAGGTCAGGTCCAGGACCCGGCCCTTCAGCTTCGCCGAGTACGTCGCCTCGTCGACCGACAGGTCGCCGTTGCGGATCTCCATCGGGGAGTCGTCCGAGCCGAGCTGCTGGCGGCCGGTGGCGAGGCGCAGCCGCGCTTCGACCTCGGCCGGTCCCGCGGTGTCGAGGAGGACGTCGTCGATGCCCCAGTCGGCGGTGACGGCGGCGAGGCCGCCCTCGGTGACGACGAGGATCAGCGGGCAGCCGGGCCCCGTGGAGCGGAGCAGCTGGCACAGCGACCGCACCTGGGGCAGGTCGCGGCGGCCGTCGACGAGGATCACGTCGGCGCCCGGGGTGTCCACGAGGGCGGGGCCCTCGGCGGGCGCCACCCGGACGCTGTGGAGCAGCAGGCCGAGGGCGGGCAGCACCTCGGTCGAAGGCTGCAGGGCATTGGTCAGGAGCAGGAGTGAGCTCATGCCCGACCACCCGCCCGGGTCGGACGGTGGTACTGGTGGTGTGCGTGCGCAGGTGCGTGCGCCTGTACCTCTGCCCGCACCTGCACTTGCACGACGGTTCGCTGGTCCATCACGTCGGTTCCTCCTCGGTCCCGTCGAGGACTTTCGCGGCACTGCTTCGTACGACTTGCCAGGTGTCCGTCCGTCCCCGCGCCCTGAGGCCCGGATGGACACCACTGTTCTCGGTCCGTTCAACGTGCTGAAAGCACAAAAGGACCCGGGGGCTACGTTGCCCGGATCCTCTCGCCAGCAGAATAGCCCACCCTCCCGGGCCGGGCCGAGGCTTCTGAGCGTTCCACTTCTGTGGTTCCCACCACCCCTGCGACCTGCATATGCGCCGGTTTCACCGTATCGGTGGACCCGGGGCGGGCCGCCTGGGCGCACGCGGGGCGCGCGGAGGCACGCCGGGATCGGGGGCGCGAGGGTTCATGATGGAGGCCGACGGCAGAGCGCCGACGAGAGGAGCGTGCAGTGGCAACCGGAACCATCCGCTACTGGGCGGCGGCGAAGGCCGCGGCCAAGACGGCGGAGGAGCCGTACTCGGCGCGGACACTGGCCGAGGCGCTCGACGCCGTGCGGGAACGCCACCCCGGGGAGCTGACCCGGGTCCTGCTGCGCTGCTCCTTCCTCGTGAACGAAGAGCCCGTGGGCAAGCGCCCGCACGATGCCGTCGAGCTGACCGAGGGGGGCACCGTCGAGGTGCTCCCGCCGTTCGCGGGCGGGTGAGCGGAGCCCCATGAGCACGCCTGAGGAACAGCAGCAGCAGTTTCTAGAGCAGCAGCAGCAGCAGCAGCAACAGCAGCAGCAACAGCAGCAGCCGGATCCGTACGGGACCCAGACCTGGCAGTCCCCTACGTGGGACACCTCGTACCAGCCGGTGCAGGCCCCGCTGGACGGCGTACCGGCGCAGTACCCGGTCGCCCCCGAAGGCTGGTTCCGCGAGGAGCCGCAGGCCCCGGGGCAGGGGCAGGCGCAGCCTCAGGTGCCCGTCCCCGGTCAGGAGTGGGGGCAGCAGCAGGCGTACGCGGAGCCCTACCCGGACCCGTACGCGGACCCCTACGCGGCTCCGGCCTACCCGCAGACCTCGGCACCGGACCACTGGTTCCGCGACGAGGGGCTGGCGGCACAGGCGCAGCAGGCCCCGCAGGGCGAGCCCCCGCAGCAGTGGGGGGAGACCGCGTACGCGCCGGCGTACCCCGGCCCGACCGACCCGTTCCAGGCGGAGGCGCAGGCGGCCCAGGCGCAGGCCCAGGCTCCCGCCCCCGGCCAGGAGTGGGCCGCGGAGTCGGCCCCGTACCTGCCGCAGCAGGTAGCCCAGGCCCCGGACGGGGCTCCCGCCGCGCTCCCGGCGGAGGGCGTGGCGGCCGAGGAGGAGCCCGCCTGGTCGCCGCCCACCCTCGCCGGCAACACGCTGCGCGCCGTCGACCCGGCCCAGGCCCGCGCCGAAGGCCGCTCTCCGATCATCGATCCCGGTCCGCAGGCGGCCATACTGACGGCCGCCCTCGGGCTGGTCATCGCTGCGGCCGCCGCGCTGAGCGAGTTCGCGCTGCTCGCGCCCCTGATCGCGCTCCAGGGCCTCACCGCGGCGGGCTGGTTCCGGCTCAACGGCATGTGGCCGGCCCGTCAGGGCATCGCCCTGGCCTTCGCCGGGGCGGTCGTCGCCGATGTGGCGGTGCTCGCGGTGGACGAGCCGTACGGCCCCGGCGCGATCATCGGCACCCTCGGCGCCTGGGTGCTGCTGACGCTGGTGCTCCAGCTGCGCAGCCACGCGGATCCGGACGAGCGGATGTACGGGCTGATGGCCTCGGTGGCCTCGGCCGCGCTGGCCATCGTCTGCGCGGGCTACCTCGCGGCCGGCTCCGCCGCCGTGAGCGTGGGCGCCGCAGCCGTGGCGGTGGCCGTCTTCGCGCGGGCGCTCCCGCTGCCCACCGCGCCCTCGGTCGGCGTCTCGCTGGCCGCCGCGGCCGGTGCGGGCATCGCCGTGGGCGGGCTGACGTCCGTCGGAGCGGGCGGTGCGCTGATCGGCCTGGCGGCCGGGGTGTGCGCGCTGATCGGGCTGCGCGTGGCGGCGTACGACTACCCGTCGAAGTTCGTCCACATGACGGCCGGCGTCGCGCTGCCGCTGGCCGCGGCGGCCCCGGCGGTCTACCTGATCGGCAGGGTGGTGGGCTGAGGCCCGCGCCTCCCCTCCTGAGCGCCCGCCCCGCTTGCCCGGGGCGGGCGTCGTCACACCGGCTCACACAGCCCCCGCGTCGACCCGCATCGACCAGCAGTGCGCCTCACCCCGCCCCGCGCCAACTCACAGCGCCCTCACGGCCGGACATGGTCCACTGGGCCGACGTACCAATCGTCTGGGGGGTGGGCACGTGCGTGTCCTGCGTGTCGTTGTGATCATCGGACTGGTCCTCGGTGGCCTGTTCGTCGGGGTGGACCGCTGGGCGGCCGGCTATGCCGAGGACCGGCTGGCGGACGAGATCCAGGCCCGGCAGGGCCTGTCCGGAGTGGAGGCGGACGTCCACGGGTTCCCCTTCCTGACCCAGCTGCTCTCCCGGGACCTCGACCAGGTCGACCTGAAGGTGGCCGGCGTCGACGTGGCGACCTCGGACGGCCGTACGACGCACCTCTCCCGGCTGCGGGTCGCCTTCCGCGGGGTGGAGCTGAACGGCGACTACAACGGCGGCACCGCCCGGTCGGCCAAGGGCTCGGCCCTCGTCACGTACGCCGACCTGACCGCGGCGGCCCAGCCCGGGGTGACGGTCGCCTACGGCGGGGCGCCGGGCAAGCTCAAGGTCACCGCGAGCGTGGAGTTCCTCGGCAGGACCCTCAGCCGCAGCGTGGTGTCGACGGTCTCCCTCGTCGACTCCGGCGACGGGAAGGGCCCGACGACCGTCCGGATCCGCGCCGACGAGGTGCCGGGCGAGGGCCTCCCCGGCATCGAGGCCGCGGTCCGCCGGAAGACCGACTTCGACCGCCGGATCGACGAAGGCCTGCCGTCGGGGGTCCGGCTGACGGCGCTGACGTCGGACGAGGCCGGTGTGGTGCTCACCCTGGGCGGTAAGAATCTGGCCCTGGCCGGATAGTGAGACGAGGAGGTCCGATCCGCAGATGGGAGGGCCGTACGAGGCTCCGGGCGCCCCGCGCCGGGAGATCCACAAGGGGCCCGATCCCAGTATTCGGACGATCCTGTCTCGGAATATGACACGGCGGTGACAGGGCGGCCGATTCGTCCCTACGATCCATGGCTATGAAGCATCAGCAGGCGGACCTCACGAAGCGACGGGCAGTAGACCTGTGTCGCGTCGCCGCCATGCTCTGTCGATCCATGTGACGTGTGAGCGCATCCCGCTCCATAGCCGGACGACGGCCTTCCGCTTTCCCGTGTGACCACCTCTGCCTCCCGCCCTCCTGAAGCCTCCCCGCAACAGGATCCGCAAGGGGGCACCTCCCAGCGGTAGCTGGGGGAGTACCCGGACGCACGCACCCCGCACCATCAGCACCACCCCGCCGCACACTGCCCCGGAGGAGAACACCATGAGCCGCAGCGACGTCCTCGTAGACGCCGACTGGGTCGAGGCCCACCTGAACGACGGAGACGTCGTCATCGTCGAGGTGGACGAGGACACGTCCGCCTACGACAAGAACCACATCACCAACGCCGTCCGGATCGACTGGAAGAGCGACCTCCAGGACCCGGTCCGCCGCGACTTCGTGGACCAGGAGGGCTTCGAGAAGCTCCTCTCCGCCAAGGGCATCTCCAACGACGACACCGTCGTCCTCTACGGCGGCAACAACAACTGGTTCGCGTCCTACGCCTACTGGTACTTCAAGCTCTACGGCCACCAGGACGTCCGCCTGCTCGACGGCGGCCGCAAGAAGTGGGAGCTCGACTCCCGCGACCTGGTCGACGGCACCGAGGTCCCCAGCCGCCCGGCCACCGAGTACAAGGCCAAGGCCCAGGACACCTCGATCCGCGCCTTCCGTGACGACGCGGTCGCCGCGATCGGCACGAAGAACCTGGTCGACGTCCGCTCGCCCGACGAGTTCTCGGGCAAGCTGCTCGCGCCGGCGCACCTCCCGCAGGAGCAGTCGCAGCGTCCGGGTCACATCCCGAGCGCCCGCAACATCCCGTGGTCGAAGAACGCCAACGACGACGGCACCTTCAAGTCCGACGAGGAGCTCACCGCCCTCTACCAGGCCGAGCAGGTCGACCTGGCGAAGGACACCATCGCCTACTGCCGCATCGGTGAGCGCTCCGCGCTCACCTGGTTCGTGCTGCACGAGCTCCTGGGCCAGGAGAACGTCAAGAACTACGACGGCTCGTGGACCGAGTACGGCTCGCTGGTCGGCGTGCCGATCGAGCTCGGCGCCAACAAGTAGTTCTGGCCCATCGGCATTCCCGGGGCACGCGACGCCCCGTAGTCATACCTCTCTAGGACAGGACAGAGAACATGTGTGGAGCAAAGATCGGCGGGCCCGACCTCTCGACGCTGAAGCCCGGTGAGACGGCCATCCAGGGCCAGGTCACCAAGGACGGCGAGCCCATCAGCGGTTACGTCCGCCTGCTGGACTCGACCGGCGAGTTCACCGCCGAGGTCCCGACCTCGGCCACCGGCCAGTTCCGCTTCTACGCGGCCGAGGGCTCCTGGACGCTGCGCGCACTCGTGCCCGGCGCCCAGGCCGACCGCGCCGTGGTCGTCGTCGAGTCCGGCGGCGTGACGGACGTGGCGATCGCGGTCTGAGCACCGTGTTTGTGTGACCGTAGGACTGCACGACCGGCCGAAGGGCCGCACCCCCGGGGGTTGGACGCCATCGGATCGGGGTGCGGCCCTTCGTGTCGTTCCGGGCCTCGCCGGGAGCGGGGGGCGGTCCTACCCTGGAGGCATGTCCGCCGCCCGGCGTCGGCGCGCCTACTTCCTGCTCATGGGTGGATGTCTGTTCCTCTTCGTCTCCGCCTGGTCCTTCGTGCGCCTTCTGTCGGTGGAGGCCGCCGTGGCGCTGTGCGTGGTCGCCATGGTCATTCCGCCGGTCGCCGCGGTGGTCGCGAACCGGCGGGGCCCGGACGACCGCTGGTGGGACGACCCCTCGGGTGACCCGAAGTCCGACGAGTGGTGGGACGAACTGGACGGAAAGCGGCGTAACGAGGATTGAAACCAGTCGAGATAAAAATGTAATAAGGATGACGGCAGCATCTCCCCCCGGCAGGGTGTCTTGTGTGTACGCGGGCAATCGATCCGCGACTCCAGTCCTGTGGGGGGACTTCTTTTGGAACACGAACAGACCATCCCTGACCAGCGGAAAGAGGGGGAGAGTGGCCCGGAATCGGGCACTCCGGACGTGATGCCGGTGGCGGTTGCGAACGCACCTTCGGCCACCCCCCGCCGCCGCGGCGGCCGTATGGTCCTCCTGATCGCGGGCGCCGTCGTACTCGGTGTCCTGGCGGGCACGGCCACCGGCTACGCGGTCCAGTACGACCGCGAACCGACGCCGCTGGCCCCGCTGGCGCAGGCGGACCTGGTGGCGCCGAAGGCACTCGCGCCCGATGACGCCACCACGAACAAGACGATCAACGCCAACCGCTGGCACAAGACGGACGACGACCTCGCGAAGCTGCTGATCGAGGTGCCGGGCGGGGCGAAGAAGGGCGGGTCGGGCTACGTCTCCACCGATTTCCTCGCGCTGGACTTCAAGCACCCCGACCGCGCCCTGAGCAACTTCGCCGCGACCGGGCTCCGCCGGGCCGCCTCGGTGCGGTGGTCGCAGGACGACACGACGTTCGTCGATGTGAGGCTGCTGCAGTTCAACGACCGCAGTGCCGCGGAGGATTACCAGACAGACCAGTCCGCGTACACGTCCACGAAGGAGTACGCCGGCAACGACGGCATGCCCATCGACGGACTTCCCTCGGAACTCGGGCACGTCTGGGTGTACTCGAAGGCCTACGAGAAGCCGGGCTACCTGCCGATGCGCTCCGCGCGGGCGTACGCCCGCCGCGGCGACGTCGTCGTCGAGATCCACTACATGAACAACCGGGGCAAGGTCGCCGCAGGCGATGTCATGGAGCTTGCCAAGCGACAGCTGGAGCGACTGTGACCGAGCCGACGCAGAACGAAGTGACCCCGGCCGCCGTTTCCGAGGCCCCCGCGGGCGGCGGTCCGGCGCCCGAGTCCCCCGCCGAGGCCGTGGCCGCAGCCGAGGTGCTCCCCGAGCCGCCCGCGAAACCCGCGCGCCGGATCAACCGCAAGGCAGTCGCCCTGGTCGCGGGCGGCCTCACCGTCGCCGCGCTGGTGGGCGGTGGCGTCGCCGCGTCCTCCGCGATCGCGGACGCGGACCGGGAAGCCCCCACCGCCTACTGGGTGCCCACGGGCGAGCGCATGGGGGAGACCGTCGAGCCCGGCACCGTCCCGGCGAACGAGCTCACCGGCAAGCTGCTGCCGATCCCGGCCGGCTTCACCCTCGGCCCCGACCTGGGGGCGAACGGCAAGGACTTCTACGTCTCCGGGGAGAAGGCGGTCGACGGCTTCAAGGAGTCCCGCGACGGCCTGTCCACCACCGAGCGCAAGAAGCGCGACGAGATGCTGGCCGGGCTGAAGCTCAAGGGCTTGGCAGGGCGCAGCTACACCAAGGGCGAGGGCAGGAGCAAGGGCGAGTGGGTCGCGGAGGTCCGCATCATGCAGGCCGACCCGAAGGCCGTGGGCAACCACGCCGAGATCGTCAAGAAGATCCTCGAACTCACCGGCGACAAGCGCGAGGCGCCGAAGGTGGACGGATTCCCGGACGCCAAGTGCTCGCTGATGGCGATGGGGGAGGAGGGCAAGGAGACGATCGATTCGATCGACTGCACGGCCGTCGAGGGCGATGTGGTCGTCACCTTCCGCGCCTACGGGGCCAAGCCCTTCTCCACCTCCGACGCCGTCGCGTTCTTCAAGAACCAGATGAGCCACCTGAAGACCCCCGGGGAGTCCGCGTGACCGAGCAGAACACCACCGGAGCCGTCACGGTGGCCCCCGGGGACGAGGGCGAGGCCTCCGCGGCGCCCGAGTCCGCCGCGCCGGAGGTCCCCGCCGACCCCGAGTCCGCCGCCCCGGAGGTCCCCGCCGACCCCGAGTCCGCCGCCCCGGAGGTCCCCGCCGCGCCCAAGGACCGCCGCAAGCTGTTCGCCGCGCTGCGCTGGACCGCCGCCGTACTCGTCTTCGGCGCCGTCGGCACGGGCGTCGCGTACCAGGTCGCCCAGCCCGCGCGCACCGACATCCCGGGCCTGTCCACCAAGGCCGACGGCCGCTGGGCCTACCCGGCCCTGGCCAAGCCGACGCTGCCGGCGGGTGCGGCGCTGCCGTTCGCCAAGGACAACGAGGACGGCATCCACTACGCCGGCCTCACCCAGTTGCTCCTGCCGCCGCCCGCCGGTTCCACCCCCGACTCCACGTTGAAGCTGGAGAAGGACGAGGTGGTGACCCCGGACTCCTTCCTGACGGAGTACGACGCCTCCGCGCACGCGAAGATGAAGGCGCAGTTCGCCAACGACGGCCTGCGGCAGATCGTGGGCCGGGGCTGGACCACCCCGGACGGTACCCTCACACGCGTCTACCTGCTGCGCTACCACTCCTCCGGCTTCGCGGACACCTTCCGGGAGTGCAGTGCCGACATGCATCTGAACGCGACCCGGGTGGCCCCGGACCTGTCCTGGGCCGAGGCCAGGAACCGGCAGTCCCGGCCCGACCTCGCGGGCGTGTCGCTCTACGCGGAGCCGGCCCCGTTCGGTGACGCGCAGGCCAAGGTCGGCTGCGTCCCCTCCGGTGACGTGGTCGCCGTGATCCTCCAGTCCCGCAAGGGCGGGGTCGCGACCGTGCCCTTCCACCAGACCGTGATCCTCCAGCACCAGCTCCTCGGCTAGCGCGCGGCCGCCGGGGAGCGCGTCGTACGGCCCACCTCACACCGTGCCCCGGTCCCCAGGCCAGTAGGCTTGGGGACCGGCCCCGTAACGCCACCCTTAACACTCCGAGGAGCACCCCGTGCTTGAGGCAGTCTTCACCTCCCTGCTGGTCCTGGTCTGCGTCGGCGTCCTCGCCTTCTCCGTCCTGGCCGTGAAGAAGCTGTACCAGGGCCAGCGCTGATCCCCTCGGATCTGCCGCCGACCGCCCCGGATTCCGGAACCCCTCCCACAGATCGCCTGAGCTGAGCAGCCATTCATGATCCAGATCCCGTCCGACCTGAACCCGGGTCTCGTCCCCCTCGCCTTCCTCCTCGGCAACTGGGAGGGCGCAGGCGTCTTCGACTTCCCCGGTGAGGAGAAGTGCAACTTCGGCCAGGAAGTCGTCTTCAGCCACGACGGCCGGGACTTCCTGGAGTACACCTCCCACACCTGGGTGCTCGACGCCGAGGGCGGCAAGGTGCGGCCGCTGGAGTCCGAGTCGGGCTACTGGCGCATCGACAAGGACCGCAAGGTCGAGATCGTCATGGTCCGCGACCAGGGCGTCGTCGAGGTCTGGTACGGCGAGCTCGCCGACAAGAAGCCGCAGATCGACGTGGTCACCGACGCGGTCGCCCGCACCGCGGCCTCCGGCCCGTACAGCGGTGGCAAGCGGCTCTACGGCTACGTGAAGAGCGACCTGATGTGGGTCGGCGAGAAGGCCACCCCCGAGGTGGAGCTGCGCCCGTACATGTCGGCCCAGCTGAAGAAGGTCGTCACGCCCGAGGAGGTCGCGGAGATGGCGCGCAACCTTCCGGACATGCCGGACGACGGCATCGCCTTCTTCCGCTAGGCCGCCGGCGGGACCGCGCGGCCGTGCGACCCGTGACACGCGTGTGCAGGAGCCCCCGGCCGCCCCGGCCGCCGGGGGCTTCCGCACGCGCGGCGCCGTCCCGCACGGCACCGTTCCCGGTTCCCGCACGGCCTCCCCGCTCCCCGGGCGCGGGCCCGAGGCCTACACTGGCCGGGTGGTGACCACCGACAGCACCAAGCACACCGAGAACGCCGCCGCCGCCGACAGCGGCGACTGGAAGAGCGACCTGCGCCAGCGCGGATACCGCCTGACCCCGCAGCGCCAGCTCGTGCTGGAAGCCGTGGACGCCCTGGAGCACGCCACCCCGGACGAGATCCTCGCCGAGGTGCGCAAGACGGCCTCCGGGGTCAACATCTCCACGGTCTACCGCACGCTGGAGCTCCTGGAGGAGCTGAAGCTGGTCTCGCACGCCCACCTCGGGCACGGGGCCCCCACGTACCACCTCGCCGACCGGCACCACCACATCCACCTGGTCTGCCGCGACTGCACCGAGGTCATCGAGGCGGACGTGGACATCGCCGCCGAGTTCATCTCCAAGCTCTGCGACACCTTCGGCTTCGAGACCGACATGAAGCACTTCGCGATCTTCGGCCGCTGCAAGACCTGCGCCGCCAAGCAGGCCTAGCACCCGCAGAGCAGCACTGGCCCCGCCGATCAGCACTGGCCCCGCCGAGCAGCACTAGGACTGCCCGGGGCAGGGTCGTAGGCTGGTGCCATGACCAGCAGCCCCTTCAGCCCCTTGCTCCATCTCCCCGGCGCCGTGCAGGCAGAAGGCCGCGACGAGGGCGTCGCAGCCCACTACGGAGAGCTGTACGGAGAACAGCGCGCACTCGCCGACGGCCGCGGCTTCGTCGACCTCTCCCACCGCGGGGTCGTCACCGTCACCGGCTCGGACCGGCTGAGCTGGCTGCACCTGCTGATCACTCAGCACGTCACCGCCCTCCCGCCCGGCCAGGCCACCGAGGCGCTGATCCTCTCCGCGAACGGCCACATCGAGCACGCGCTCTACCTCGTCGACGACGGCGAGACGATGTGGATGCACGTCGAGCCCGGCACCCAGGAGGCGCTGATCGCCTACCTGGAGTCGATGATCTTCTTCTACCGGGTGGAAGTCGCCGACCGGACCGCCGAGTTCGCCGTCGTGCACCTGCCGGCCGGCTCCATCGCCGAGGTCCCCAAGGAACTCGCCGTACGGGAGACCCCGCACGGCCGCGACGTGTTCCTGCCGCGCGAGCGACTGGAGGCCTTCGCCGCCTCCCACGGCCCGGCCGCCGGGCTGCTCGCCTACGAGGCCCTGCGCGTCGAGGCGCACCGGCCGCGGCTCGGTCTGGAGACCGACCACCGCACCATCCCGCACGAGCTCGGCTGGATCGGCACCGCCGTGCACCTGCAGAAGGGCTGCTACCGCGGCCAGGAGACGGTGGCCCGCGTCCACAACCTGGGGAAGCCGCCGCGCCGGCTGGTCTTCCTGCACCTGGACGGCTCCGAGGTGCTGCTCCCCGCGCACGGCGCGCCCGTACGGCTGGCCGCGGACGGGGAGGAGGGCCGCCAGCTGGGCTTCGTGACCACCTCGGTCCGCCACCACGAACTCGGCCCGATCGCACTCGCGCTGGTCAAGCGGAACGTCCCCGTGGACGCCCCGCTGCTGGTGGGCAAGACGGCCGCCGCCCAGGAGGTCGTCGTAGCGCCGTGACCGCCGCGCGCTAGATGTCGATGACGATGGTGAACGGGCCGTGGTTGGTCAGCGAGACCCTCATGTCCGCGCCGAACCGGCCCGTCTCCACCGTCGCGCCCAGCGCCCGCAGCTGCGCCACGACCGCGTCCACGAGCGGCTCGGCGAAGGCCCCGCCGGCTGCCGCGTTCCACGTGGGGCGGCGGCCCTTGCGGGCGTCTCCGTAGAGCGTGAACTGGGAGATCACCAGCAGCGGCGCGTTCACGTCGCTGCAGGACTTCTCGGCCTCCAGGATCCGCACCGACCAGAGCTTGCGCGCCAGCAACTCCGCCTTCTCCGGGGTGTCGTCGTGGGTCACCCCCACCAGCACGCACAGCCCCTCTCCGACGATCTCCCCGACGGTCTCGCCGGCCACCACGACGCTCGCGCCGTCCACCCTCTGCACCACTGCTCGCATAACACCTGTGTACCAGGCGTGCACCCGTCCGGGGCCGATCGGGTGGAGTGGGACTGCGTCGGTACCACGGGGAGTGGCACGATGCACGCAGGCGGTGCCCCCAGCACCGGTCGAGGGGACGGACACGAACGCATGAATACTTCTGGTACCTCCGCACCTGCTTCTGCGCCCATCGCGCCCATCGGTTCCATGGGGCCCATGGGCTCGGGCGCGCCCGTCGCACCCATGGCGTCCGCAGCGGCCGCGGCGTCCGCCGAGACCTCGGCGCCGCGCCCGCCCGCGCAGCGGACCGGGGCCGCGGACGCCCCGCCGACGGCGACCACCGCGCTCGGCCTGCCGGAGCTGCGCGGGCTGCGCCGCGACGCGCAGCGCGACGAGGCCGACCTGAGCTACGTGCGCCGGCTGCTCCAGGGCCGCATCGACATCCTGCGCGCCGAGCTCGCCCGGCGTACGGACCCCGAGGCGCCGGTGGTGGACCGCCTCTCGGAGATCCTCGCGGACGCCCCCTCCAGCCGCAGCGCCTCCGCCCGGCACGTCACGCTCGGCACCCCGCACGGGGAGGAGTACCGGCTGCTGGCGGCCGAGATGCTCTCCGACGTGGAGCTGTCGGACCTGGGTGCCCGCACGGACGAGGAACTCCACGAGGGCATGGGCCGGTTGGTGCGCTACGAGCAGCAGGTCTCGCGTCGCCGCCAGCAGCTCCAGCGCACGGCCGACGACTGCAGCGCGGAGATCACCCGGCGCTACCGGGAGGGCGAGGCCCAGGTGGACGACCTGCTGGCCTGAGGAGGCGGAAGGCACGGGAGCCCGCGGAAAATACGGGCGACGGGGGCGGGCCGGGCCGATTAGCGTGGGTTGCTATGAGCGCTGACGTCCGGCCGATCGCCGAATCCGAGCTTCCCGACTGGCTGCGCACCCTGCACACCGGTTTCCTGGCCCCGACGCACGGCACGCCCGCCGACATCGCCCAGCTGGCCGAGAGCGTCGACTTCGCCCGGACGCAGGGCGGGTTCGACGCGGACACCGGGCGGTGCGTGGCGACCTTCCGCTCCTTCCCGCAGGAACTGACCGTGCCCGGCGGGGCGTTCGTCCCGTCGAGTGCCGTCACGCACGTGTCCGTGCTGCCCACGCACCGCAGGCAGGGCCTGCTGACCCGGATGATGACCGCCGAACTGGCCGCCGCCCACGCCCGCGGCGACGTGCTGTCGACGCTGATCGCCGCCGAGTACCCGATCTACGGGCGCTACGGCTACGGGCCCGCCACCTCCGCCGCCGAGTGGGAGATCGACGTACCGCGCACCGGACTCGACCCGCGGCAGCCGGTCCCCGGGGACGGAGGGTCGATCGAGCTCGTGGACGAGGCCGAGGTGCGGGAGGCGGGCCCGGCCTTGCACGAGCGGCTGCGCGCGGCCACGCCGGGCGTGGTGAGCCGCAATGCCCGCTGGTGGCGGCTGGCCACGGGCGCGGAGGAGATGTCACACCGCCCGTACCAGAAGGCCTTCCACGCGGTGTACCGGACGGCCGCGGGCGAGGTGGCCGGCCTGGTGCGGTACACCGCGGACGACAACTGGACGGACGCGAAGGTGCCGCAGAACACCGTGCGGGTCCAGCAGTTGCTCGCGGTCACCCCGCAAGCGGAGCGGGCACTCTGGCACTTCCTGTGCTCCATCGACTGGGTGGTGAAGGTACGCACCGGCTACCGCGCCCCCGACGACCTCGTCGCCCGGCTGCTGCCCGACGCGCGTGCCGCGCGGATCGTGACCTCGGCCGACTGGCTGTGGGTGCGGGTGCTGGACGTCGTACGGGCCCTCGGTGCGCGGACCTACGCGGTGCCCGGGGTCCTCGTCCTGGAGGTCGTCGACAAGACCGGTCCCGCGGGCGGGCGCTACCGGCTGGACGCGGGCGCGGGGGACTGCGTACGCACGGAGGAGCCGGCCGACCTGCGCCTGGACGTGGGCACACTGGGGGCGCTGTACCTGGGCGACGAGTCGGCGGTGCGTCTGGCGGCGCTCGGCGGGATCACGGAGGAGCGCCCCGGGGCGCTCGCGCTCGCGGACGCGGTGTTCCGCACGGCACGCCGGCCGTGGTGCCCGGACATCTTCTGAGGCGTGGAGGACTGAGGTAGTTGGCAACACTGGTGGAAGCCCTGCGCGCGGCCGGCTGCGTCTTCGCGGAGGAGGAGGCGGAGCTGCTGACGGCCGCCGCCGAGGACGCGGGGCACCTGGAGGGGCTGCTGGCCCGGCGGGTGGCGGGCGAACCGCTGGAACACGTCGTCGGCTGGGCGGAGTTCTGCGGGCTGCGCATGGCCGTCGGCGAGGGGGCCTTCGTGCCGCGCCGGCGCAGCGAGTTCCTCGCGCGGGAGGCGGTGGCGGCGGCCCGGCCCGGCGCGGTGGTCGTGGACCTGTGCTGCGGGGTGGGCGCGCTGGGCGCTGCCGTGGCCGCGCAGGTGCCGGGGGCCGAACTGCACGCGGCGGACATCGACCCGGCCGCACTCGCCTACGCCCGGCGCAACGTGGCCCCGTACGGCGGCCGGGTCTGGGAGGGCGACCTCTACGCGCCCCTGCCCGCCGGGCTCCGGGGCCGGGTGGACGTCCTGGTGGTCAACGCCCCGTACGTCCCGACCGGGGAGATCGGCCTGCTGCCGCCGGAGGCCCGCGACCACGAGCCGCCCGTCTCCCTGGACGGCGGCGCGGACGGCCTGGATGTCCACCGCCGGGTGGCCGCGGGAGCCCCGCCCTGGCTCGCGCCGGGCGGCAGCCTGCTGATCGAGACGAGCGCCCGCCAGTCCCCGGTCACGGCCGCGGCCCTGACGGCGGCGGGCCTGTCGGTACGCGCGGTGACCTCCGAGGAGTACTACGCGACGGTGATCATCGCGACGGCGCCGCATCCGGTGCGCGCCGCCGGCACGGGTGGGACCGGGGAGGCGAGTTGATCACGGAGTTCCAGCAGAAGCTGCGCGAGCGCTACCTCGCCGCCCCCGTCGTGCAGGCCCCGGAGCCGTGGCAGCCGGTGCTGGACCGCAGGACTCCCGTCGGGGGCCTGCTCGGCATCGGCTTCGCCGTCCATCCCGACAGCGGGCACGACCTCGTCATGGTCGTGTCGGGGGACGGCCACGGGCTCTTCGACGCGGTCACCGGCGAGAAGATCGCCCGCGACCGGGATCCCGACCCCGACACCAGCACCCCCGACGCGTCGCCGGACCTGGCCTGCCCCGGGTTCGGCCCGATCGAGGGCACCCGGGTCCACATCGCCGGACTCTTCGGCGGCGGCCTGCACAGCACCACACCGGACGGCTGGACCCTGGACGTCGTCAGCCCCGAGTGGCCCCACGACCGTGTGATCCTCTCCGCCGACGGCGGGGTGCACGAAGGCCCGGCGGGCGGGACGTGGTGGCACGTCCTGCACTCCGAGTACTCGGAACTCCGCGCCGCCGGCTTCTCCCCCTCCGGCCGCACCCTGGCGGTCGCCACCAGCAGCGACCTCACCCTCTGGACCCGCCCTGAGCCGCAGGCGCCGTAGCCCACGGCCGTGGGAGTTATTGCAAGCAGCTGCTTGCAATAGTTAGCAAGGTGCGGCAGGATCGGGTCATGGCATCGCTCAACGTCGGGAACCTCGGCGAGTACCTGCGCGAGCAGCGGCGGCAGGCGCAGCTTTCGCTGCGGCAGCTGGCCGATGCGGCGGGGGTGTCGAATCCGTACCTCAGTCAGATCGAACGCGGGCTGCGCAAGCCGAGCGCGGACATCCTGCAGCAGCTCGCCAAGGCGCTGCGGATCTCCGCCGAGACGCTGTACGTGCAGGCCGGAATCCTGGACGAGCGGGACCGGGACGCCGTGGAGACGAGGGCCGTGATCCTCGCCGATCCGTCCATCAGCGAGCAGCAGAAGCAGGTGCTGCTCCAGATCTACGCGTCCTTCCGCAAGGAGAACGCCGCAGAGGCCGAGGCGAAGGCCGAGGTGAACGCCGAGGCGAAGGCCGAGGCGGGAGCGGAAGCCGCTGCCGACGGCGGTAGTGGCGATGCCGAGACGCGCCGTACGAACTGAGTACGCACCGAGTACGCACTGAGCACGAACTGAGACCGTGATCCGGGAGGACCACCACATGGCCATCGCCGATGACCTGAAGAAGACCCTCACCGACCCGACCCCCCTCTACTTCGCCGCCGGCACCGCCGACCTCGCCGTGCAGCAGGCCAAGAAGGTGCCCGGGCTGATCGAGCAGCTGCGCGCCGAGGCCCCCGCGCGCATCGAGGCCGTGAAGAACACCGACCCGAAGGCCGTGCAGGAGAAGGCCAGGGAGAAGGCCAAGGAGGCGCAGGAGGCGGTCACCGCCACCGTCGCCGAGGTGTTCGGGGCGATCGACGCGAAGAAGTTCGGGGAGACCGCCCAGGACCTGGCACTGCGCGGGGTCGGCGTGGCCGCCGAGTACGCGGTCAAGGCCAAGGAGGCCTACGACAAGGTCGCCGAGCACGGTGAGCAGACCGTACGGGCCTGGCGCGGCGAGGTCTCCGAGGAGATCGTCGACATCGCCGTGGTCGTGGAGCCGGAGGCCTCCGAGCCCGTCGCGGAGCCCGCGGCGAAGAAGGCTCCGGCCCGCAAGGCCACGGCCAAGAAGGCCGCCGCCGAGACGGCCGACGAGAGCTGAGATCCGCGCGACGGACCGGGCACCCGCGGGGCGTCCGGTCCGTTGTGGTTTGGGAAAGGGACTCTGCCGGTAGCGTGGAGGCAGCATCCGGCGGGCGAGGCGCGAGAAGGCGGTCAGGCGATGTTGATGAACGGGTTCGATACCGGAGTACTTCCGTTGCTCGGGTACGCCATGCTCGTGCTCGCCGTGGCGGCCTTCGTGCTGGCCGTGATGGCGCGCGAGGACGCGTACCGGGCGGCCGGCAAGCAGACCAAGACCTTCTGGCTGGTCATCCTCGGCATCACCGTGCTCGTGGACTACTTCCTCGGGATGCTCTTCCTGCAGATCGCCGGGCTGATCGCCAGCATCGTGTTCTTCGTCGACGTGCGCCCCGCCCTCAAGCAGGTGTCGGGCGGCGGTGGCGGCCGACGGGGCGGCAGCAGCAGCGACGGGCCGTACGGGCCCTACAACGGCGGACGGTAGGCGGGTAGGCGGCCGCAGGCCGTAGGCGGCTTGTCCGGCCCGGCCGGCCAGGCCCCGGCCCGTCAGCCCTCGGCGCGGGAGAGGAGGACGACGGCGACGTCGTCCGTCAGCTCCCCGCCGTTGAGGCGGCGGGCTTCGGTCACGGAGGCTTCGAGCAGGCCTTCGCCGCTCAGCCCGTCGGCCAGGTGGCGGTTGATCATCTCGACCATGCCGTCCTGCCCCAGCCGCTCCTTGCCCTGGCCGATCTTGCCCTCGATCAGGCCGTCGGTGTAGAGCATCAGGCTCCACGTGCCGCCCAGCTCCACCTGGCGGCGAGGCCAGCGGGCCCGGGGCAGCAGGCCGAGCGCCGGGCCGCTGTTCTCGTACGGGAGCAGTCGCGCGGGGCGGCCCGGCCGGGAGATCAGCGGCGCCGGATGGCCCGCCAGACACAGGCCCGCGCGCCGGCCGTCGGGGGCGATGTCCACCGTGCAGAGCGTCGCGAAGATCTCCTCGCAGGGGCGCTCGACTTCGAGGACCTCCTGGAGGGTGGCGAGCAGGTCGTCGCCGCACAGGCCGGCCAGGGTCAGCGCCCGCCAGGCGATGCGCAGCTCGACGCCGAGGGCGGCCTCGTCCGGGCCGTGGCCGCAGACGTCGCCGATCATCGCGTGGACGGTGCCGTCGGGGGTGCGGACGGTGTCGTAGAAGTCCCCGCCGAGGAGCGCGCGGCTGCGGCCGGGGCGGTAGCGGGCGGCGAAGCGGAGGTCGGAACCTTCCAGGAGCGGGTGCGGGAGCAGCCCGCGCTCCAGGCGGGCGTTCTCCTGGGCCCGAAGTTTCGATTCTGCGAGCTTGTACTGGGCGATGTCCGCCCGTTTTCTCTCCACGGCGTAGCGGATGGCACGGCTGAGCAGCCGCCCGTCGAGCTCGTCGCGGAACAGGAAGTCCTGGGCCCCCACGCGGACGGCCTCCGCGGCGCGCTCCGCGTCCTCCTCTGAGGTGAGGACGAGGACGGCGTGCCGCGGCGCGATGCGGAGCACCTGGCGCAGGGCTCCGAACGGATCGGCGGCGGACTCGCCGGAGCCGGAGCCGGAGCCTCCGGCACCGGCACCGGGCCCGTGCGGGAGCGCGAGGTCGAGCAGGACGCAGTTCACGTCGGGCGTGAGCAGCCGGGCCGCCTCCGTGAGGTTGCGGGCGCTGCGCAGCCGGATGCGGTGGCCGTCGGCGTCGAGGATCTCGGGGACGGTGAGGCCGCCGGCGGGGTCGTCCTCGATCACCAGCAGGGTGAGCGATGACGTGCCGCCCGGTCCGCTCTCGGTGCCCGGGATGTCCCTCTGCCGCGGTACGGGTACGGGCATCGTCTCCGGTTCCTTCCCGCCCCCTCGGGGGTTCGCTCGTCCGGCGACCCTAGCGGCGGGACGAGGGAAGCGGAATGGCGGGTCCGGCCCGGGGCTCCGGCATATGCCGTTATCGGGTGGGAAAGTCCGCGTCGGCGAATGACCAACGTCACGGCGCAGGGGTACGACGTCCCGCCCACCGAGACGTCACCCCGTCGGGGGCGGTCCGTCCCCGCGGGCGGGCCGTCCCGGCGGCGCTGCCTGTCGGTGAGCGGGCGGTCGCTACGCGTCCGGCCGGACCACGGCCTTGATCGGCATGGAGCCCGCGCCCGCCATGGTGACGTTGCGGCCGGGGCGGGGGGCGTGGACCATCGCGCCGTCCCCGACGTACATCCCGACGTGGCTCGCGTCGTCGAAGTAGATGATCAGGTCGCCCGGCCGCATGTCCTTGACCGCGATCTTCGGCAGCCGGAGCTGCTCCTGCGAGGTGCGCGGGATCCGCTTGCCCGCCGCGAGCCAGGCCTGCGAGGTCAGCCCGGAGCAGTCGAACGAACCGGGTCCCTCCGCGCCCCACACGTACGGCTTCCCTATCTGGGCGGCCGCGAACTGCACGGCCCGCTTGCCCGCGTCGGTGGCCGCCGCGCCCGAGGAGCCGGTCATCGCGCCCGTGGAGAGCCAGTCGGTCTGCGCCCTGCGCTGCGCTTCCGCCTCCAGCTCCAGCAGCCGGGCCTTCTCCTCGGCCTCCAGCTTGCTCTCGAGGTCCTCCGCGGCCTTGATCTTGTCCTCGACCTGCTTCTTCGCGGTTTCCTGCTTGATCCGGTTGGCCTCGAGGGTCTCCCAGTGCGCGCTCGCGTCCCTCGCGTACTGCTGCAAGTCGCTCTGGGTGCGGTTCAGTTCGGAGAGCAGGTCCGAGGTGGCCTTCTCGCCCTGGCGCAGCCGGTCGTTGCCGTCCAGGAACTGCGACGGGTTGTTGCTCAGGGCCAGTTGCGCGCCGGGCGGGAGCCCGCCCGAGCGGTACTGGGCGCGGGCGGCCGCGCCCGCGCGGCCCTTCAGGGCGGTGATGCGGTCCTGGCCAGCGAGGACCAGGTTGGCGATCTCCACGATCTTGTCGGACTGCGTCCTGGTCTCGCTCTCCGCGAGGTTGAAGGCGTCCGTGGCGGCGCCGGCCTCGCGGTACAGCCCCTCTATTTCCTTGCGGACCTGCTCCAGGGACTTGCCCTGCGGGGGCTCGGGCGCGGCGAACGCGGTACCGGCCAGTGCGCCGGGCGCGGACAGCAGCGCCATCGCGCAGAGCAGAGTGAGGGCGATCGAACCCCGTCGTCGTTTCCTCATGGTCCCCCCAGACACCGAATTGACTATTCGTCAGTAACTTGTGATTGCCTTCGGGATGGTGCCACGAGTCGGTGAATTCCAACACCCTTGTGGATATCCATCCGATGCGTCCCGATCGCCCCCGCGGCCCCCCGCGGCCCCTCTGGCCCCGGCAGCCACGGCCGCGACCGTCATCACCGTCACCCAGAAGGCCTCAACGCTTCCCACCGCACCGTCAGTTCCCCCTGACGCCACCGCACCGGCCCGTCCGCCAGCGGCCAGTCCCCGGCCAGCGCCCGCGCCGTCCGGATCCAGCGCTGCCGCGCGCCGTAGGAGGCGTACGGAGCCGCCGCCGCCCACGCCCGGTCGAAGTCGCGCAGGAACTTGTGCACCGGCTCGCCCGGCACGTTGCGGTGGATCAACGCCTTCGGCAGCCGCTCCGCCAGGTCGGAGGGGCGCTCCAGGGAGCCCAGCCGGGTCGCGAAGGTCACCGTGCGCGCCCCTTCGGGTCCCAGCGCGACCCAGACGTGCCGCCGCCCGATCTCGTCGCAGGTCCCCTCCACCAGCAGCCCGTCGGGAGCCAGCCGGGCACGGAGCCGCTCCCACACCGCCTCGACCTGCTCCTCGTCGTACTGGCGCAGCACGTTCGCCGCCCGGATCAGCGTCGGCCGGACCCCGCCCTCCAGCGGCACCTCGAAGCCGCCGTGCCGAAAGCTCAGGCCCTCCCGCTCGTACGGCTTCGCGCCCGCGACCCGGGCCGGTTCGATCTCGATGCCGACCACCCGCACCCGCGGTGCCGCCTCCCGCAGCCGGGCCAGCAGCTCCACCGCGGTCCAGGGCGCGGCCCCGTAGCCGAGGTCCACCGCGACCGGGTCGTCCGCGCGCCGCAGCGCCGCTCCGTGCGTCGCCGCGATCCAGCGGTCCATGCGGCGCAGGCGGTTCGGGTTCGTCGTCCCGCGGGTCACCGTGCCGACGGGGCGACGAGGGGGAGGGGTGGAGCGGGAGGCCATGTGCAGAGAGTAAGCGGAGGGTTCCCGCGCGATAAAAATCCGGCGCGGCAGCAGGAAAACCGCCCGTCCCGGAATGCGGGACACGGCTGCCCGGGTTGCACTCCTAGAAGAGCGCCGACAGCGCTCTCCGTGTCATGCCGTCCGAGCGAGAGGAACTGCTCCCTTGAGCCAGTACGTGTCCCGCATCGGCGGCAGCATCGGCGGCCGGTTCGCCGCGGCCCGCTCCGCCGCCCGGCACGAGCCGCCGCGCCTGCGCCTGCCCGCCGCCGTCGGCGGCCACCGCAAGCCGCGCCGCGTCGCGATGCTCAGCGTGCACACCTCACCGCTGCACCAGCCCGGCACCGGCGACGCCGGCGGGATGAACGTCTACATCGTCGAGCTGGCCCGGCGCCTCGCCGCGATCAACATCGAGGTCGAGATCTTCACCCGGGCCACCGCCGGCGGCCTGCCGCCCGTGGTCGAGCTCGCGCCCGGAGTCCTCGTACGGCACGTGGACGCGGGCCCGTACGAGGGCCTCGCCAAGGAGGAGCTGCCGGCCCAGCTGTGCGCCTTCACCCACGGCGTCATGCAGGCCTGGGCCCGCCACCGCCCCGGCTACTACGACCTGGTCCACTCCCACTACTGGCTCTCCGGCCACGTCGGCTGGCTCGCCGCCGAGCGCTGGGGCGTCCCGCTCGTGCACGCCATGCACACCATGGCCAAGGTCAAGAACGCGGCGCTCGCCGAGGGCGACACGCCCGAGCCCGCCGCCCGCGTCATCGGCGAGACGCAGATCGTCGACGCCGCCGACCGGCTCATCGCGAACACCGCCGAGGAGGCCGACGAGCTGGTCCGCCACTACGCCGCCGACCCCGGCAAGGTCGCCGTGGTCCACCCCGGCGTGAACCTGGAGCGGTTCACCGTCGCCGACGGCCGCGCCGCCGCCCGCGCCCGCCTCGGGCTGCCGCAGGACGCCGTCATCCCGCTCTTCGCGGGCCGCATCCAGCCGCTCAAGGCCCCCGACATCCTGCTGCGGGCCGTCGCCGAGCTGGTGGACCGGGAGCCGGCGCTGCGCACCCGGCTGTTCGTGCCCGTCGTCGGCGGGCCGAGCGGCAGCGGGCTCGCGAAGCCCGAGGGGCTGCAGAAGCTCGCCGCGAAGCTCGGCATCGCGGACCTCGTGCACTTCCATCCGCCGGTGGCGCAGGACGCGCTCGCCGACTGGTTCCGGGCGGCGTCCGTGCTGGTCATGCCCTCGTACAGCGAGTCCTTCGGGCTGGTCGCCATAGAGGCGCAGGCCACCGGCACGCCGGTGCTGGCCGCGGCCGTCGGCGGGCTGCCGGTCGCCGTCAACGACGGGATCACGGGGATCCTCGTACCCGGACACGATCCGGTCGACTACGCCCGCCAGCTGCGGCGCTTCGTGGACGAGCCGGGCCTCGCGGACCGGATGGGCGCGGCGGCCGCGCGGCACGCGCAGTTCTTCGGCTGGGACACCGCCGCGAGCGGCACGGCCGACGTGTACACGGGGGCGATGCACGATCACCGCCGTCACGTACGCTCCCACCATGGCTGACGCTCACCTCACCGACGGCGCTGACGGCATCGACGGCATCGACGGCACCGACACCGACACCGCCGCGATCATCGAAGCGACGCTGACCGGCGCGGAACTGAGCTGGGAGAGCCCCGCGCCGGGCTCGTACGTGGTCCAGCTCCCCGGCACCCGCAAGCTGAGCACCACCTGCTCGCTCAAAGCCGGAAAGCACTCCCTGTCGGTCAACGCCTTCGTGATCCGCCACCCGGACGAGAACGAGGCCGGCGTCCACCGGTGGCTGCTGGAGCGCAACCTCAAGCTCTACGGCATGGCCTACGCGGTCGACGCGCTCGGCGACGTCTACCTGACGGCCCGCCTCCCCCTGTCGGTGATCACCCCCGACGATCTGGACCGGCTGCTCGGCACGGTCCTGGAGGCGGCCGACGGGGCGTTCAACACCCTGCTGGAGCTGGGTTTCGCGAGCGCGATCCGGCGGGAGTACGAGTGGCGGGTCTCGCGGGGCGAGTCCACGCGCAACCTGGACGCCTTCAAGAACCTGACGCAGCCGTCGGGCTGACGCCGGCAGGTGCGGCGCCGTTGCCGGGGGCGCCGCCCCCGGACCCCCGCGCCTCAAACGCCGGCGGGGTGAAGTGCCCCGGGGCTCTGCCCCGAACCCGAACCCGAACCCCGCGCCTCAAGCGCCGGCGGGACTGGAGGCTTCGGCGGCCGGCGAGGCCGGCTTCGACGCGACCGTGAGCCCGGGGGCGCCGCCCTCCCCCGCTGCCGGCTCCCCCTGGGGGAGCCCCCGCATCAGCAGCCAGTAGCCCGCCGCGGCGATGGTCCCCAGGGCCGCCGTCGCGCCCCACAGCCACGCCGCGCCGAAGTGCTCGATCGCGAAGCCCGCCATCAGCGGCGCGATCAGCGAGGCCACCGCCCACGACATCGTGTACATGCCCTGGTAGCGGCCGCGCCCGTGCGTCGGGGAGAGCCGCGCGACCAGGCCCATCTGGACCGGCGAGTTGATGATCTCGGCCAGCGTCCACACGCAGACGGTCAGCGCCAGGCTCCACACCGAGCCGCCGAAGGCCGTCAGCCCGAACCCGTACCCCGCCAGCAGCGCCGAGATGACCAGCAGCTTCTGCGGATCGCGGTGCTCGATGAACCGGGTGACCGGGATCTGCAGCACCACGATCAGCACGCCGTTCACGGCGATGACCAGCCCGTAGTCGGCGGTGGAGAACCCGGCCGCGCCCATCGCGAGCGGCAGCCCGAACGAGCCCTGCATGAAGATCAGCGAGATCAGGAACGACAGCCCGACCACACCCATGAACCGCCCGTCCCGCAGCACCGTCCCCAGGCGGACCTCCGGCCCGGCGGCCGCCTTCTCCGCCGCCGTCCTGTGCGGCCGGGACTCCGGCAGCTTGAGGAAGACGAGCACCGCGCAGACCAGCGTCAGGGCCGCTTCGCCGAGGAACCCGGCCAGGTAGCTGTACTCCGCGACGAAGCCCGCCACGCTCGCGCTGACGGCGTAGCCCAGGTTGATGGCCCAGTAGTTCAGCGCGAAGGCCCGTACCCGGTCCTCCGGCCGGACGATGTCGGCCAGCATCGCCTGCACCGCCGGCCGCGAGGCGTTGGAGGTCATGCCGACCAGCAGCGCCACCGCGGCGATCGCCGCCGGGTGCTCCATGAACCCGAGCAGCGCCACCGAGAACGCGGTCGACGCCTGCGCCGCCAGCAGCGTGGGCCGCCGCCCCAGCCGGTCCGTGAGCACCCCGGCGACGAGCGAGGACACCACGCCGCCGAGCCCGTGCAGGGCCACCACAAGTCCCACGAAGGAGGCCGAATAGCCCCGCTCCAGGGTCAGGTACAAGGTCATGAATGTGGCGACGAAGGCCCCGAGCCTGTTGACCAGCGTGCTCGTCCAGAGCCACCAGAACTCCCGGGGCAGCCCCGCCACGCTCTCGCGGGCGGCCCGTCTCACACTGGCAACGGACATAAGGAATCCCCCCGGAGATGTAAGCGTCGCTCTACTCGTTCGGACCCTACGGACCCGGTCACTCGAGAGCCACTGGATTGACGGCTGCCGTCAATCGGGGGACCGTCCCACATGCCGTACACACCGCGCGCGGGGGGACGGGTGCGTCCATTAGGCTCGTACGCATGGCCGACGCACCGTACAAGCTGATCCTCCTCCGCCACGGCGAGAGCGAATGGAACGCGAAGAACCTGTTCACCGGCTGGGTGGACGTCAATCTCAACGAGAAGGGCGAGAAGGAGGCAGTCCGCGGTGGCGAACTCCTGAAGGACGCCGGACTTCTCCCCGACGTGGTTCACACGTCCCTCCAGAAGCGCGCGATCCGCACCTCCCAGCTCGCGCTGGAGGCCGCCGACCGCCACTGGATCCCGGTCCACCGCTCCTGGCGCCTGAACGAGCGCCACTACGGCGCCCTCCAGGGCAAGGACAAGGCCCAGACCCTCGCCGAGTTCGGCGAGGAGCAGTTCATGCTGTGGCGCCGCTCGTACGACACCCCGCCGCCGGCGCTCGAAGACGGTACGGAGTTCTCGCAGTCCGGGGACCCGCGCTACGCCTCCATCCCGCCGGAGCTGCGCCCGCGTACCGAGTGCCTCAAGGACGTCGTCGTCCGCATGCTCCCGTACTGGTACGACTCGATCGTCCCGGACCTGCTGGACGGCCACACCGTCCTGGTCGCCGCGCACGGCAACTCCCTGCGCGCGCTGGTCAAGCACCTCGACGGGGTCTCCGACGCCGACATCGCGGGCCTGAACATCCCGACCGGCATCCCGCTCTCCTACGAGCTGGACGCCGACTTCAAGCCCCTCAACCCGGGCGGCACCTACCTCGACCCGGACGCCGCCGCGGCCGCCATCGAGGCCGTCAAGAACCAGGGCAAGAAGAAGTAGCACGAGCGATCACGCCCCCGGTCTGCGCACACGGCGCGGACCGGGGGCGTTCGTCTGTTCCGGGCCCACTGGGGTGCCGGGCGCGCAGCGGTGCGAGGAGTCGTACGACTCGTACGACTCCTGCGACTCGTACAACCGTTCCGGCCCAACGGGAGTCTTAGGGGCGGACATTGATCGAGTTTCCTTGGGGGGAACCGGCCGTGAGGCGCCATATCCGTCACTCCGTCGCGATCGTCGCGGCGCTCACCACGCTCACCGGTGGCCTGCTGGCCGCCACGGGCACCCAGGCGGCCGAGGCGGCCACCACCGGGCCCGCGGCCACCCGGTACGCCGACGACTTCAACGGCGACGGCCACCACGACCTGGCGATCGGTGCCCCGGACGCCGCCGTGAACGTCACGGGCACGGACGGGGCCACCACCCCCGTGCACGCCGCGGGCTACGTGACCGTCTCCTACGGCAGCAAGTACGGCGCCCAGAAGACCGGCCTGAAGGTCATCACCCAGAACAGCCCCGGGATCCCGGGCGACCCGACGCAGAGCCGGCAGTTCGGGGCGGTCCTGACCAACGGCGACTTCAACGGCGACGGCTACGCGGACCTCGCCGTGGGCACGCGGGACGACCAGGTCACCCTGATCTGGGGCAGCGCCACGGGCCTGCAGTCCGCCACCTCGATGGCCGACCCGAGGAAGGCGCCCGGCTTCGGCGTCGTCCTGAAGGCCGGTGACTTCACCGGTGACGGCAGGACCGACCTCGTCGTCGGCTACTCCACCTCGCTCCGGCTGTTCCGGGGCCCCTTCAAGGCGGACGGTTCGCCGCTCTCGACGCAGGCGGTGGACCTCGGCCGCGAGTACCCCGTCTTCGGGGCGGAGGACGCGCAGAACCGGATCGCGGTGGGCCGGATCAACAAGGGCGCCATCGACGACCTCGTCGTCCTCGGCGAGCGCAGGAACTACGACGAAGCGATGCGGGGCCGGGTGCTCCTCGGCGGGACGTCCGGACTGCGCTTCACGCCGGTCACCATCCGCGGTGGCGGTAGCGTCGCCATCGCGGACTTCGACAAGGACGGCTACGGCGACATCGCGGTGGGCGACTCCGCGGTCCAGATCGACACCGACTACGGCGCGGGTGTGGTCCGGGTCAACTACGGCTCCGCCAACGGTGTGGACGACACCCGTGGCGTCCGGACGTTCACCGAGGACAGCGACGGCCTCCCCGGCACCGTGGAGAAGTACGACCGCTTCGGCAACTCCGTCGCCGCGGCCGACCTCAACCTGGACGGCTACCCCGAGCTGATCATCGGCGCCCTGGGTGAGCGGAAGGCCACCTGCGAGCACTGCTACATCACCGGCGGCGGCTTCTACGTGCTGAAGGGCACGTCCAAGGGCGTCACCGGCATCGGGGCCGCCTGGTACGCCCACAACGCGCCGGGCCTGCCCACGCCCGCCGGCACGTACCGCATCCCCACGCAGCTCAAGATCACGGACCTGAACAACGACAAGCAGCCCGAGCTCACCTTCGCGGTCGGAGCGCTGGTCCCGCAGCTCTGGTCCGTCGGCACGAAGGACGGCAAGGTCGCCGGGACCTCGCCCACCCGCGTCGTGAATCCGCCGACCGACCCGCAGGTCAAGACCGGCCTCCAGTTCGGCGTACTGGCCCGCTGACAGGGATCTCCCAGAGCAGCCCCCCACCTGCCGGTCCTCGGCGGACGGGGGGCTTCTCGTTGCCCCGCTCAGGCACCGCCGGTCACGCCGGGGACGACGAAGCGCCTGTGCAGGGGGGAGACGGCCACCTGAGGGTCGCCCTGGACGCCCAGTTCCCCCTTGATCACGGGTGTGATCCGGTCGGCGATGAACCGGGTGAAGTGGTCCTCCGACTCCCTCGGGTGTGAGCTCGGACCATGCAAGGTTCATCGCGATTGCCACGGCGGTTTCTCCCCGTCACCTCGGGTGCCGCGGCACGGCATGACGACGCTAAGCAGGCCGGGAGGGCCGGGCATTCCGGAGCAGGCATTCGGACGCAGTCGGCGGCGTTACGGGGCCAGGGGGCGCTGAAGCGGTGTGACATCCGTGTCCGGCGGCCGTCACGGCGCGGGGCGGGGGAGCGGCCCCCGGTACGGTGCGGGGCCGGCGGGGCCGGGTCGCGTCGCGCGTTCGGCGATTCTGCGGTCCGTCTCCGCGCGCCACGCGGCCGCGTTGCTGCCGTCGATCTGGCCGGCGAAGGCGCGGTAGGCCGCGGCCACGAGCGCATCCGGGGCGTTCGGGCGGGCGCGGGCGATGGCCCACAGGGCGTTCTCCGTCGGGGTGTCCAGCCCCGTCTCGGTGCGCACGCCGCGCCCCGCCAGCACGTTCGTCAGGACACTCTCGAAGTTGCGCCGTAACTGCTCCTGGCTCGGGTGGCCGTAGCGCATGGCCGTCTCCGTCTCTTCCTCGATGGGACCGATGCGAAGGGCCCCGGCCGACGGGGTGTCGGACGGGGCCCTTCGTGTACGGGCGGCCAGGCGGGCGGCCTCAGCCGCCGCACTGGCAGGGGGCGCCGGACTGGCAGCCGCAGCCGCAGCCCGAGCCGCAGCCGCAGGCCGCGAGCAGGGGCAAGCGCAGGCGCAGGCCCTCCGGGGGCTGCGCTTCCTGCTCCGGGGTGATGGGGACGGGGGAATCGGGCATGGATCCTCCTCGTAGGCGTTGTGCCTTCGCCCTCATTCATGCCCAGCCCGGCCCCCGCGTCAACGGCGCATTGGGGGCTCGTTGTCGATCCAGCCCCCGCCGGCCCTCCGGATGGGCTCAGACGCCCTCGACCTGCGTGGGTGCCTGGAGCTCGTCCGCGTGCTCACCCGTCACCAGGTAGACCACGCGCTTGGCGACCGACACCGCGTGGTCCGCGAAGCGCTCGTAGTAGCGGCCCAGCAGCGTCACGTCGACCGCCGTCTCGATGCCGTGCTTCCAGCGGTCGTCCATCAGGTGCTGGAACAGCGTGCGGTGCAGCTGGTCCATCTCGTCGTCGTCCTGCTCCAGCTGGAGCGCCAGGTCGACGTCCTTCGTGATGATGACCTCGGCCGCCTTCGCCATCAGCCGCTGCGCGAGCTGCCCCATCTCCAGGATGGTCGCGTGCAGGTCGCGCGGGACCGCCGTGTCCGGGAAGCGCAGCCGCGCGAGCTTGGCCACGTGCTGCGCCAGGTCGCCGGAGCGCTCCAGGTCGGCGCTCATGCGCAGCGAGGTGACGACGATGCGCAGGTCGGTGGCGACCGGCTGCTGGCGCGCGAGCAGCGCGATGGCACGGGCCTCCAGGTCGTGCTGGAGGTCGTCCACCTTCTGGTCGGCGGCGATGACGCTCTCGGCGAGCTTCAGGTCGGCGTCGAGCATGGAGGTCGTGGCCCGCCCGATGGCGGAACCGACCAGCCGGGCCATTTCGACCAGGCCTTCACCGATCGAGTCCAGTTCCTCGTGGTACGCGTCACGCATGTCTCGTGTCCCTCTCTCGACCTACTACGACCTACTACTGCCTACTGCATGTACTGCCCGGGGAGCGGGCCGGTGCGGCCATCGGCCCCACGTTGCCACGGTGAACCCCGAACGCGACCGACTCCGGCACCACAAGTGAATCAGCACGGTCGTCAGGGTGAACTCTGGGCGACGACTGTTCGAGGTGCCACCCGAACGGCTGTGGAAGTGTCCCCCGGCCTGCTTAACCTGGAGTCATGGACGTGAACGCGGCGGTCGCCGCAGCTGCAGCGATCGCCGGTCTTTGCACCGGTGTGATCGCGATGCTGGCGTTCCGCTGGAGCGAGCGCGACCAAGCCCGCCCCACCCGGAGCTCCATGCGCCCCGACATCAACGCGGTGCTCCCACCAGGAGTGGACACCGTCCTCTCCGTGCTCCGCTCCTCCGCCGTCGTACTCGACGAAGGGGACGCGGTGGTCAAGGCCAGCTCGGCGGCATATGCCCTCGGCCTGGTCCGCGGCGGCAAGCTGGCCGTGGAGCCCATGCTCCACATGGCCCGCGACACCCGGCGCGACGGGGAGATACGCCAGGTCGAGCTCGACCTGCCCCGGCGCGGCACCGGCCGCGGCGAAGCGCTCGCCGTCTCGGCGCGCGTCGCCCCGCTCGGCTCCCGCCTGGTGCTCCTCCTCGTGGAGGATCTCACCGAGGCCCGCCGCATCGAGGCCGTACGCCGCGACTTCGTCGCGAACGTGTCGCACGAGCTCAAGACCCCGGTCGGCGCGATCTCCCTGCTCTCCGAGGCCGTCATGGACGCCTCGGACGACCCCGAGGCGGTCCACCGCTTCGCCGGCCGCATGCAGATCGAGGCCACCCGCCTGATCAACCTCGTACAAGAACTCATCGACCTCTCCCGGGTACAGAACGACGACCCCCTGGAGGACGCGGAGCCCGTCCGCGTGGACACGCTCGTGGCCGAGGCCATCGACCGCTGCCGCCACACGGCCTCCGCGAAACAGATCACCATGGCCGCCGGCGGCACCGCCGACCTGCGGGTATGGGGCCACCGGGGGCAGCTCGCGGCCGCCCTCGGAAACCTGGTCGAGAACGCCGTCAACTACAGCCCCGCCCGCACCCGCGTCGGCATCGCCGCGCGCCGGGTCACCGCGCCGGGTGGAGACTTGATCGAGATAGCCGTGACCGACCAGGGCATCGGCATCCCGGAAAAGGACCGCGAGCGCATCTTCGAACGCTTCTACCGTGTGGACCCGGCCCGCTCCCGCGCCACGGGAGGAACCGGCCTGGGCCTTGCGATCGTGAAGCACGTAGCGGCTTCGCACGGCGGGGAGGTGTCGGTATGGAGCTCGGAGGGTCAGGGTTCCACGTTCACCCTGCGACTCCCCGAAGCGGCCGCGCCGGCCCCGGCGACGGCCTCAGCACCCGCCAACACCCTGCTCGAACCTCACACCGCACCAGCCATCCCTGCCCCGGAGGTCCTTCCGTGACCCGAGTGCTAGTCGTCGAGGATGAGGAATCCTTCAGCGACGCCCTGTCCTACATGCTCCGCAAGGAGGGCTTCGAGGTCGCGATCGCCGCGACCGGGCCCGACGGGCTCGACGAGTTCGAGCGCAACGGCGCCGACCTCGTCCTCCTCGACCTGATGCTCCCCGGCCTGCCCGGCACCGAGGTCTGCCGGCAGCTCCGCGGCCGCTCCAACGTCCCCGTGATCATGGTGACCGCCAAGGACAGCGAGATCGACAAGGTCGTCGGGCTGGAGATAGGAGCCGACGACTACGTCACGAAGCCCTTCTCCTCGCGGGAGCTGGTCGCCCGCATCCGCGCGGTCCTGCGCCGCCGCGGCGAGCCGGAAGAGGTCACCCCGGCGGCCCTGGAAGCGGGCCCCGTCCGGATGGACGTCGACCGCCACGTGGTCACCGTCGCCGGAGCCAAGGTGGACCTCCCGCTGAAGGAGTTCGACCTGCTGGAGATGCTGCTGCGCAACGCGGGCCGCGTACTGACCCGCATGCAGCTCATCGACCGGGTCTGGGGCGCCGACTACGTCGGCGACACCAAGACCCTCGACGTCCACGTCAAGCGCCTGCGTGCCAAGATCGAGCCCGACCCCGGTGCCCCGCGCTACCTGGTCACGGTGCGAGGCCTCGGCTACAAGTTCGAGCCGTAAGCCGTAGACGGGGGGTCCGTCCCGTCGCCGGTCGGAGGCCGGCGCAGCGTCCCGAAGCCCGGGAGGCCCCTGGGGCCGAGCGGTGCGAGGGGCGCGTGTGGGAGGGGCTCGAGCCCGACCCGGGTGCCCCGCGCTACCTGGTCACGGTGCGAGGCCTCGGCTACAAGTTCGAGCCGTAAGCCGGCCCGGAACACGACAACGGCCCCCGTCCGCATCGAGCGGACGGGGGCCGTTCCCGTTGAGTACGGTGCTGCGCGCCTCAGTGACCGGTGCCGGTGGAGGCGGACGCGGACCCGGAGGGGGACCCGGACGGGCCGCCCGAGACCGGGGCCGAGGCGGAACCGGACGGCGAGGCCGAGGCGGAACCGGAGGGGCGGCCCGAGGGGGAGCCCGAGGGGCTGCCGGACGGGGTGGCGCCCGGGACGGCCGCGGCTGCGGTCGCGCCGTAGCCCGCGTACATGCCGGTGGCCGGGACGACGAAGCCCTCGAGCTCGACGTCACCCGTGGTGCTCAGCTGGAAGACGATCTTCTGGACGTTGCCGTCCACGACGGAGTCCCCGCCGACGATCACGGCGGAGGCGTTGCCCTTGCCGCCCAGGACGACGGAGCCGCCGGCCGGGATGATCACCTTGGAGCCGCCGCCCGCGGGCTTCAGTGTCACGACGGCCTTGCCGCCCGGAAGGGTGATGCCCTCGAGCGTCTGCTCCTTGGTGCCGGTGTTGAACACCGTCGCGGAGACTGCGGCCGGGCCCTTCTTGTCCTTCTCCTGGGTGATCACCAGAGCGTTCTGGACCTTGATGTCGCCCTTGGTGACGGCGGCATTGTCCGGCTTGACCTGGAGAGTCGGAGCGTCGTGGCCCGCGGCGCAGGCGCCCAGCGAGACGATCGAGAACACGACGGCGGTGGCGGCGAGGGCGCCGCGTCGAAGGCTGCGGCTCACGGGGGAGGCAACTCCTTGGACGTACGGAACGGAAGGGTGGACGCCTCGGAGCGGCGAAGTAAAGCCGCTCTAAGGATGTGTCAGCGCGCTTAGGTTACCGAGCCGCCGCCCCGCCCCCGCACCCGACCCTCCGCAGTGTGGGGCCGGGCCCTGGCCGACCCTCGGCGGGGAACCCGCCCCCGCACCGGCGGGTTCCGTCACCGCCCCGCCGGGGCCGGTTGATCTTCCATTCGCAAAAGGACCGCCCGCAAAGGCCCGTGCTGCTCCGGTGATCAATTTACGGATTTCATCGAACACCGCCCGGTGATCAATTCCGGATTGGGCCGGAACCGGCGCCGTACGGGTGGCCGCCAGTCGAACGGAGTAGTTCGGTTTCCCGCCCTGGAAACCGTCAAAACGGGACGTACGCCACATCGTCGGGGGTCCCGGGCAGGTGTAACGTAGCCGTTTCGCCTGGTCCGCACAGCGCCTCCGACCTGCGAATACCCCCTTCCGGAAGCCTCCCGCAGCACGTTCCTGTCGCTGTTGTCAAGCCCTGAGATGGGCCCTGACCTGCGAAAACGCCATTCATAACGGTCGATTCTCGTGTTACCCTGGATAGCCACGGAAGGGGTACCTGTCACATGACGTTCAAGGTTGGCGACACCGTGGTCTATCCCCATCACGGGGCCGCGCTGATCGAGGCCATCGAAACTCGCCAGATCAAAGGCGTGGACAAGACCTACTTGGTGCTCAAGGTCGCCCAGGGTGACCTGACCGTTCGCGTCCCTGCGGACAATGCGGAGTTCGTAGGCGTTCGCGACGTAGTCGGCCAGGACGGGCTGGACCGGGTCTTCGAGGTGCTTCGCGCACCGTACGCAGAAGAGCCGACGAACTGGTCCCGGCGCTACAAGGCAAATCTGGAAAAGCTCGCTTCTGGCGATGTCATCAAGGTCGCCGAAGTTGTGCGTGACCTGTGGCGTCGTGAGCGTGAGCGTGGGCTCTCCGCAGGTGAGAAGCGCATGCTCGCAAAGGCGCGCCAGATCCTGGTGAGCGAGCTCGCGCTCGCCGAGAACACCAACGAGGACAAGGCCGAGGCCCTCCTCGACGAAGTGCTCGCGTCCTGACGCGATCGTTCGTGCGCTTTGTCGTACACAGTTGTGCCGCGGTGCCCGATGACAAGGAGACTTGTTGCCGGGCGCTGCGGCATGTCTGGACCCATGCCCGTACTCACTGGCCTGTACGCACGTCCTGGCCCGTACGCACTTCACTGGCGTGCCGGGTCCGGGCAGCCGGCTCGACCGGTCGTCACGGAAGGGGCGAGGGCGTCGCACCCGGCACCCTTCAGGCCATACCCATGTCGGCCGAAGTCACAAACCTGGCTCGGAGCTACTGATGTCTGACGAATCGCGCCCCCACCGCACCGCCGCGGTGATCCCGGCCGCCGGCCGCGGGGTCCGTCTCGGTCCCGGAGCCCCCAAGGCCCTGCGGACCCTGGGCGGCACCCCCATGCTCATCCACGCCGTACGCGCCATGGCACGCTCCCGCGCGGTCGCCCTCGTCGTCGTCGTGGCCCCGGCCGACGGCACCACCGAGGTGCGCCGGCTGCTCGACGAGCACGCCCTGCCCGAGCGCACGGAGATCCTCGTCGTCCCCGGCGGGGAGACCCGGCAGGAATCCGTACGCGCCGGCCTGGACGCGCTCCCGGCCGACATCACCGCCGTCCTCATCCACGACGCGGCCCGCCCCCTGGTCCCCGTGGACACCGTCGACTCCGTCGTCGAGGCCGTCCGCGACGGCGCACCCGCCGTCGTCCCCGCCCTGCCGCTGGCCGACACCGTCAAGGAGGTCGAGCCCGGCCGGCCCGGCGAGCCCGAGCCGGTCGTCGCCACCCCCGTACGGGCCCGGCTGCGCGCCGTACAGACCCCGCAGGGCTTCGACCTCGCCACGCTCCGCCTCGCCCACGAGAAGATTGCCGTCGACGGCGAGGGCGCCACGGACGACGCCGGGATGGTGGAACAGCTCGGCGTCACCGTCGTGGTGGTCCCCGGCCACGAAGAGGCCTTCAAGGTCACCCGCCCGCTCGACCTGGTCCTCGCCGAGGCCGTACTCGCCCGCCGGAGGGCCACCGATGCGTACTAGCTCCGCAGGTTCCGAGGGTGCGGCCGGAGCGGGCGCCGCCGCGGTGGCCCCCACCGCAGACGGCCCGGCAGGCACCGCCGGCACCGCCGGTGCGCCCGTGCTTCCGCAGATCGGCATCGGCACCGACGTGCACGCCTTCGAGACCGGCCGCGAGCTGTGGTGCGCCGGCCTGCTCTGGGAGGGCGAGGACGGCCTCGCCGGGCACTCCGACGGGGACGTCGCCGCGCACGCCGCCTGCGACGCGCTCTTCTCCGCCGCCGGCGTCGGCGACCTCGGCGCACACTTCGGCACCTCCCGCCCCGAGTGGTCCGGCGCCGCCGGAGTCACCCTTCTGGCGGAAGCCGCCCGGATCGTCCGCGCCGAAGGGTTCGAGATCGGCAACATCGCCGTTCAGGTGATCGGCGTACGCCCGAAGATCGGCAAGCGGCGCGAAGAGGCACAGAAGGCGCTCGCCGCCGCGGCGGGCGCCCCCGTCTCCGTCTCCGGCACCACCACCGACGGACTGGGGCTCACCGGCCGCGCCGAAGGCCTCGCCGCCATCGCCACGGCCCTCGTCTACCGGACGAACCGGGCCTAGCACCCCGTACGGACACACCCCTCCCGCGGCTCTTCGACAACAAAGCGGGCCCCGCGTGCCGAAAGGGTCGCGGGGCACTGCTACAGGCGCACTACCCTGGATGCCGTGACTATTCGCCTGTACGACACCAGCGCCCGGCAGATCCGTGACTTCACCCCGCTCGTTCCGGGCTGCGTCTCGATCTACCTCTGTGGCGCCACCGTGCAGGCGGCTCCGCACATCGGGCACGTCCGCTCGTACCTGAACTTCGACATCGCGCGCCGCTGGTTCACCTACCGCGGGCTCGACGTCACCTTCATCCGCAACGTCACCGACATCGACGACAAGATCATCGCGAAGGGCGAGGCCCAGGGCCGCCCCTGGTGGTCCATCGGGTACGAGAACGAGCGGGCCTTCAACGACGGCTACAACGCGCTGGGCTGCCTCCCGCCCACGTACGAGCCGCGCGCCACCGGCCACGTGCCCGAGATGATCGAGATGATGCGCGGGCTCATCGAGCGCGGCCACGCCTACGTCGCCGACGGCAGCGTCTACTTCGACGTGCGCTCCTTCCCCGGCTACCTGGAGCTGTCGAACCAGGACCTCGACGACCTGCGCCAGCCCGCCGAGTCGGGCATCACCGGCAAGCGCGACCCGCGCGACTTCGCCATGTGGAAGGCCTCCAAGCCGGGCGAGCCCGACTGGGAGACCCCGTGGGGCCGCGGCCGTCCCGGCTGGCACCTGGAGTGCTCCGCGATGGCGCACAAGTACCTCGGCAGCGCCTTCGACATCCACGGCGGCGGGCTCGACCTGATCTTCCCGCACCACGAGAACGAGATCGTCCAGGCCAAGGCCTACGGCGACGAGTTCGCGAAGTACTGGATGCACAACGCCTGGGTCACCCTCTCCGGCGAGAAGATGTCCAAGTCGCTGGGCAACTCCGTCCTCGTCTCCGAGATGCTCAAGGTCTGGCGCCCGATCGTCCTGCGCTACTACCTCGGCACCCCGCACTACCGCTCGATGATCGAGTACAGCGTGGAGTCCCTGCGCGAGGCCGAGTCCGGCTTCGCGCGCATCGAGGGCTTCATCCAGCGCGTCATCGAGAAGGCCGGCGGCTCCGTCGAGCCCGCCGCCGAGGTCCCGCCCGCCTTCGCCGAAGCCATGGACGACGACCTGGGCGTCCCGCAGGCGCTCGCGATCATCCACACCACCGTCCGCCAGGGCAACAGCGCGCTCGCCGCCGACGACAAGGACGCGGCCATCGCGCGCCTGTCGGAGGTACGGGCCATGCTGGGCGTCCTCGGCCTCGACCCCCTCGACCCGCACTGGGCCGGCGAGGCGGACCGCGGGGAGGACCTCCACGGAGCCGTGGACACCCTCGTGCGCCTGGTCCTGGAGCAGCGCGAATCGGCGCGCGCGCGCAAGGACTGGGCCACCGCCGACGCCATCCGCGACCAGCTCCAGCAGTCGGGCCTGGTCATCGAGGACAGCCCCACCGGACCCCGATGGACGCTCGGCCCCCGCTGAGCCCACCGGCGCAGTCCCACTGCGCCGTCCCACTGGCGCACTCAGATTGGGCCGCCCGGCGTTCCGGGCGGCACACTCTTCATACGTACATATCGCAGCACCAACGAAATCAGGTAGAGGTCATGGCCGGGAACAGCCAGCGCAGGAACCGCCGCACGTCCAACAAGAAGGGCGCGACGGTCGGCAGCGGTGGCCAGCGGCGCAAGGGCCTGGAAGGCAAGGGCCCCACGCCCAAGGCCGAGGACCGCAAGAAGCACAAGGCCAACCGCATCAGCAACGCCATGGCCCGCCAGGCCGCCAAGCGCCGCCCCGCCCCCCGCCGCGGCGGCCCCAAGGGCACCAGCGAGATGGTCGTCGGCCGCAACCCGGTCTTCGAGGCGCTGCGCGACGGCGTGCCGGCCGTCACCCTGTACGTACAGCAGTTCATCGACAACGACGAGCGCGTCCGCGAGGCCCTCCAGCTCGCGGCCGAGCGCGGCAACATCAACCTGATGGAAGCCCCGCGCCCCGAGCTCGACCGGCTGACCAACGGCCTCAACCACCAGGGCCTGGTCCTCCAGGTCCCGCCGTACGAGTACGCGCACCCGGAGGACCTCACCGCCTCCGCGTACGACAACGGCGAGGACCCGCTGATCGTCGCCCTCGACGGCGTCACCGACCCCCGCAACCTCGGCGCGATCGTCCGCTCCGTCTCCGCCTTCGGCGGCCACGGCGTGGTCATCCCCGAGCGCCGCGCCGCCGGCATGACCGCCGGTGCCTGGAAGTCCTCGGCCGGCACCGCCGCCCGTACCCCGGTCTCGCGCGTCACCAACCTGACCCGCGCCATCCAGGAGTACAAGAAGGCCGGCATCACCGTCGTCGGCCTGGCTGCCGAGGGCACCCACGAGGTCCACGAGCTCGAGGCGCTCGGCGGCCCCGTCGTCATCGTCGTCGGCTCCGAGGGCAAGGGCCTCGGCCGGCTCGTCGGCGAGAACTGCGACTACCTCGTGCGCATCCCGATGCCGGGCGGCGCCGAGTCGCTCAACGCCGGCGTCGCCGCGGGCGTCGTCCTCTACGAGGCCTCCCGCCGCCGCGCCACCCGCGGCCGGGTCTGAGCACCATCGCGGCCGCCGCTTGATCCACTTGGCTCACAGGACGTGACACGTGAGCGTGCCACCCCGCCCCTTACGGGCGGGGTGGCTTGATTTGACGGGTCTCGGACACATCCCTGATGTCAAGGCAGTGTCCTAAACACTCATCACTCGGTTAGATGAGTGTGGACACCAGAACGCCAGGGTTCGACGACCAGCCCGCGCTGAGCATGGTCAAGGTGCCGTGCGACCCCGCACAGGTCATCGTCAACCACGCCAGCTTCCGCGTGCGGCTCGCACCGAGCCCCAGCGCGCGTCCCAGGCCCTCGGGCGCCCCCGGGCTCGCCCCGGCACTCGGCGGGGCCCTCGTGGCCGCCGGAGCCGGCGCAGCCCGCCGCCGGCCCGTCGTCTGGAGCGGCAAGTCCGCCCCCGGCGACGCCGCCGCCAGCGCCGCCATGGGCGGCCTGCTCCAGGCGGTGCGCGAGCACGGGCGCGGCCACGAGGCGTACGACGGCGGGGCCACCCAGGTCATCCCGCGCATCGACCTCGCCCACGACCTCGCGGACGACACCCTCGCCACCCCGACCGTCGTCGGCCAGCGCAGCTACGGCTCCTTCCCCGAGGACACCGACACCCGCCTGCAGCCCGTCGTGGGGGGCCTCTCCCACCCCCACGAGGCCTACGACGGCGCCCACTTCGAAGGCACCGGATCCGCGGACTCCCGCCGGGCCCAGGGCGACGCCCGCGCACAGGCCTCGTACTACCCCGGCCGCCGCATGAACCTCGGCGTCGTGCTGCTCCCGCTGCGCGTCTTCCTCGGCTTCATCTCCATCTACGCCGGCATGGGCAAGCTGTGCGACCCCGTCTACTTCGACGGCGGCGAGCGCGGCTCCATGGTCACCTGGCTGCAGACCCTGCAGCCCTGGGCGCTCGCCGAACCGCTGCGCGACTTCGCACTGGCCCACCCGGTCGGCGCCGGTCTCAGCGTGGCCTTCCTCCAGGTCATCGTGGGCGTGCTGACGGTCTTCGGCCTGTGGCAGCGGTTCGCCGCCTGCTTCGGCGCGCTGCTGTCCGCCGCGCTGCTGATGACGGTGAGCTGGAAGACCGTCCCCGCCTACGACGCCCCCGACATCATCTACCTCGCCGCCTGGAGCCCCCTGATCATCGCGGGCGCCCCCGTCTACTCCCTGGACGGCCGCCTCGCGAGCGAGGCCTGGCGCACCCTCGGCCCGCGCTCCGAGGTCTGGCGGCTGCGCCGCCGGGTCCTGCGCCGCGGAGCGATCATGGCCGGCGTCATCTGCGGACTCACCCTGCTCATCGGCTCGCTCCTCGGCGGCGCCGTCCGCTCCACCACCGTGGTCACCGTCCCCGGACCGGGCGAGGCACCGAGCAACTACCTCCCCGGGCGGCCCCTGCCGAGCACCTCCAAGCAGCTGCGGCCCACCCGGCCCGCCCCCTCGAAGCCGGCCGGGAAGCCTTCGGCCGGAGCCGCCTCTCCGGCGGCCAAGACCGGGCGCGGGGCGGCCGGTTCGGCCTCCCCGAAGGCCGGCTCCGGCTCGCCCAGCGCGACCCGCGGCACCACCAGCGGCAGCCAGACCCCCCGCACGACGCCCCGCCAGTCCACCCCGCAGAAGCCCCCGGCCAGCTCCACGGGAACGCGCGGCGGCGGCTCCACCGGAGGAACGGGGAGCTCCGCACCGTCGAAGCCCGACCTGCTGGGCGGACTCCTCGGCGGCTGACAGCCGCCCCACGAAGGCGAAGGGCCCGGTACGCGAGAGCGTGCCGGGCCTTCTTCGTGTGTGGCGTGCGGGGCCCGTACGGGCCAGTGCGAGGGCCGTACGGGCCCGTACGGGGGCCGCGTGGGCCCGTACCGCCGGGCGGAGGCGCTACGGGGCTTTCTGCGCGGCCAACTCCCGTGCCGCCTCGGTCAGGTCCTTCGCCGTGTCGATCGCCCGCCAGTAGGCGCCCTGCGGCAGCGGGAAGCCCGCGAGGCGCCGCTCACGGGCCAGGCGCGGGAAGGTGGTCCGCTCGTGGTCGCCCAAATCCGGGAGCAGATCGGCGAATTCGGGACCGAAGACGTACACGCCGGCATTGACCGGGTACGGGGACTGCGGCGCCTCGATGAAGTCCAGTACGTGCCCGTACTCGTTGATCTCCACCACCCCCCACGGAATGCGCGGCCGGGCGAGCGCGAGGGTGGCCGTGGCACCGCGTTCGGCGTGGAACGCGGCCATCTCGCGCAGCGAGAAGCGGGTCCACACATCGCCGTTGGTCGCGTACCAGGACCGGTCGGGATGCGGGAGGTGCCGGGCGGCGTACTTCAGGCCGCCGCCCCGGCCCAGCGGCTCGTTCTCCACGACGGTGGTCACCCGTAGCGGCAACAGGGCCTCGGCCAGCCACTTCTGGAGCACCTCGGCGAGGTGCCCGCACGAGACCACGGCGTCCGTCACCCCCTCCGAGGCCAGCCACGCGAGCTGGTGCCCGATGATCGGCATCCCCGTTCCGGGGATCTCCACCATCGGCTTGGGGCGGTCGTCCGTATAAGGCCGCAGCCGCGAACCCTGGCCCCCCGCCAGGACAACCGCCTGGGTCGGGGAAGCCGGGAACGCGGCCGCGTGGGGTCGGTCGGAACGCTCGGAATCGGTCATGTCGTCGGCGTCGTTGTCGTCGTCGTGTCCGGTGCGGAAGAAGGGCGCGCGGCGGCGGCCGTCAGCCCATGGAGGCGACGCCGGACGCGTACGCCGTGTCGCACACCGGCCGCGCGTACGACTGGGCCTTCGTGGGCCCGTAGGCGTCCACCGCGGCCCGCCCGAGGGCGCGCGCGATGCCCACGCAGTGCGCGGCGAGGGACGGCCGCCGGTCGACCTCCTGCTGGAGGTGGGTGAGGACGTCACCCGGCTGCTCGCCCTGCTGGATCTCGCTCAACAGCTTGTCGCGCAGCACGTCCTGGGCGGCGCGGGGCTTGGCGGGGACGGAGACGTCCTCGGCGGACGCGGTCAGGATCTGGGAGGGGGTGTTGTCCGCCCAGGGAACCATGGTGACCGCGAGGGTCCCGGACAGGACCAGGACGACGGGCAGGACCAGGGCGAGGGATCGGCCGATACGGCGGGCAGTATGGGTCACGAGGGCGAGAGTAGCGCTCGGTGAAGATATGGCGACATTTAGTCACCCGGTCGGGGGATGGTTCGACGTGACTTTTCGAATTAAGGGTTGACGCTTGGGGCCGAATGGCCCGATCTGCCGGACCTCACGCCGGAACTCGCGCCGAAGGGGCGCCCCTTGACGGGACGCCCCTCCGGTACGTGCGGTTCGCGCGTGCGGGTCAGCCGGAGAGGCGGGCACCCGAGGACGTCGAGAACACGTGGATCTCATCGGCGCGCGGCACCACGTGCAGGGTGGAGCCCTTCTCGGGCACCTGGCGGCCGTTCACGCGCACCACGATGTCCTGCGAGCCCTCGGAGTGCGAGGTCGAACCGTAGACGTACCCGTCGGCGCCCAGCTCCTCGACGACGTTCACGGTGATGGTCAGACCGCCCGTGTCGCCGATGTCGAAGTGCTCCGGACGCACGCCCACGGTGACCGTGCGGTCGCCCGCGTCGGCGGCGGCGGACAGTGCCTCGCGCGACACCGGGACCACGCTCTCGCCGAACTTCACGCCGCCGTCGGCGATCGGGACCTCGACGAGGTTCATGGCCGGCGAGCCGATGAAGCCGGCGACGAACAGGTTCGCCGGGCGGTCGTACATGTTGCGCGGGGTGTCGACCTGCTGCAGCAGACCGTCCTTCAGCACGGCCACGCGGTCGCCCATCGTCATGGCCTCGACCTGGTCGTGGGTGACGTAGACGGTGGTGATGCCCAAGTCGCGCTGGAGGGCCGCGATCTGGGTACGGGTGGACACGCGGAGCTTGGCGTCCAGGTTCGACAGCGGCTCGTCCATGAGGAACACCTGTGGCTTGCGCACGATCGCGCGGCCCATCGCGACGCGCTGGCGCTGACCGCCGGAGAGCGCCTTCGGCTTGCGGTCGAGGTACTGGGTCAGGTCCAGCATCTTCGCCGCGTCCTCCACCTTGCGGCGGATGGTGGCCTTGTCCTCGCCGGCGATCTTGAGCGCGAAGCCCATGTTGTCGGCGACGGACATGTGCGGGTAGAGCGCGTAGTTCTGGAACACCATCGCGATGTCCCGGTCCTTGGGCGGCAGGTGCGTGACGTCGCGGTCACCGATGCGGATGGCACCGCCGTTGACGTCCTCCAGGCCGGCCAGCATGCGCAGCGAGGTGGACTTGCCGCAGCCGGAGGGGCCGACGAGGACGAGGAACTCGCCGTCCGCGATCTCCAGCTCCAGCTGGTCGACGGCGGGCTTGTCGCCGCCGGGGTACAGACGGGTCGCCTTGTCGAATGTGACAGAAGCCATGGTGATGAATCCCTTCTACCGGCAGGAACGTGCCGGACGATCCGAGTGGAAGGTCTAGTCCAGTGACCTGGACTCGGCCCGACGCTACCCGCCCGAGCCGCTCCTGTCAGCACCTGGAGGCGAGTGAGTTCCCCGGCTGTCAGAGGCGGCTGCTTTGATCACGGCCATGACCATCTACGACGTGACCCGCGCGCTGCCCGACATCGAGACGCTGCGCGACCGCTGCCGGGCGATGGCGGCGCTGGAACTGGTGATCAGCGGCGAGGAGGACGACGGCTACTTCGCCTACGACCCGAAGTGGGGCCCGGGCGAGGAAGCGGCACTGATGGACAACGGCTCGGGCGACGACTACGCGATCGTCTTCACGGCCGCCGGGGTCTTCGGACACGGCTTCGACCACGAGTCGGTGATGAGCCCGTGGGCGGACACCGACCAGGAGGACGGCTGGCCGGGCCTGACCGACGGCATACCGGAGGCCTTCCGGCCGTACCTGACGGAGCCGGCGTTCTGCGTGGACGGCGTGCTCAACGCGACCGCCGTCTTCTGGCGCGAGACCGCCGACACGCAGTGGCGTACGGGCACGGTGGACTTCCCGGAGGGCAAGTCCGACCCGGACGGCGCGGACTACCTCTTCGAGCTGCTCGTGGCGGGCACCCCGGAGGCCTACCGCGACTTCGCCGAGGACTACTACGAGACGGACCTCCCCCTGGAGGCGGTCCGCCACGTCTGGTCGCTGCTCCCGCTCACCCAGGAGGTCGTGGACGCCCTCAACCCGGGCCTCCCGCTGGAGGCGGTGGGGCCGCGGCTGGCGCGGGCGGGGTATCCGGGGGTGTGAGGGGGGCCGCCGGCGGCGACCCCGGACACCGGAAAGGTCTTCGCTGAGGGGTCGGGGCGATGTGTAGAGTGAAGGCGATTCCGTGCCTTGCGCAGGGTCGCCACGCCCCCTTAGCTCAGTCCGGCCAGAGCAACGCACTTGTAATGCGTAGGTCGTCGGTTCGAATCCGACAGGGGGCTCCATCCCGGGTTGGAAGCTTGATGACCAAGGGAATTCGTACAGAAGTGGAAGGCCCCGGGCGGTTGCCCGGGGCCTTTTGCGTGTCGTCAGTGGCGGCCCGAGATGCGGTCTGCCAGGCGGGCCAGCGGGGTTGTCGTCGGGGTGTGGGTGGTGGATTCTCGGCGGTCCGCTTCGCGGTACGCGGCGTAGAGGGCCTGGACGCCGAGCCAGCGGAAGGGTTCCGGCTCCCAGCGGCGGACGCGGTGGTTGACCCAGGGGAGGGTGGTGAGGTCTGTCCTGTCGCCCAGGACCAGGTCGCGGAGGGTGCGGGCCGCGAGGTTGGCCGTGGCCACGCCGGAGCCCACGTAGCCTCCGGCCCAGCCGAGGCCCGAGGACGCGTCGAGGGTGACCGTGGCGCACCAGTCGCGGGGGACGCCCAGCACGCCCGACCAGGCGTGGGTGATCTCGACTCCCGTGAGGGCCGGGAAGAAGGATTCGAGGAGGTGGGTGAGGGCCGTGATGGTGGCGGGCTGGGTGCGGCCGTCGTTGTCCGTGCGGGAGCCGTAGCGGTAGGGGACGCCGCGGCCGCCGATGGCGATGCGGTCGTCGGCCGTGCGCTGGGCGTACATGTAGGCGTGGGCCATGTCGCCGAGGGTCGAGGCGTCGGACCAGCCGAGTTGGGACCAGATCTCCGGCGGGAGCGGGGCCGTGGCGATCATCGAGGAGTTCATCGGGAGCCAGGAGCGCTTCTGGCCCTTGAGGGCGGCGGTGAAGCCCTCCGTGCAGCGCAGGACGTACGGGGCGCGGACCGTGCCGTACGGGGTGAGGGCGCGGCGGGGGGCGATCTCCGTGACGGGGGTGGACTCGTGGATGACCACGCCGAGGCGTTCGCACGCGGCCGCCAGGCCCTTGACCAGCTTCAGGGGGTGGATGCGGGCTCCGTGCGGGGTCCAGGAGGAGCCCACGGCGTCCGCGACGTTGATGCGGGCGCGGGTGTCGGTGGCGTCGTAGAGCTCGCGGTCCGTTTCGCCGAAGGAGAGTTCGGCGGTGTGGAAGGCCTTGAGGCGGGAGAGCTGGGCGGGGGTGCGGGCCACCTCGAGGACGCCGCCGCGGTGGATGTCGGCGTCGATGCCTTCCTTGGCGGCGGTGTCGATGACCTCGGTGACGGTCTCGTTCATGGCGTGCTGGAGGCGCTGGGCGGCCGGGCGGCCGTGGAGGGCGGCGTAGCGGTCGCGGCCGGCGATGCCGTTGTAGAGCCAGCCGCCGTTGCGGCCGGAGGCCCCGTAGCCGCAGAACTTCTGCTCCAGGACGGTGACGCGCAGGTCGGGGGCGGCGGTCTTGAGGTAGTAGGCGGTCCACAGGCCGGTGTAGCCGCCGCCGACGATGACGACGTCGGCCGTGGTGTTGCCGGTGAGCGGGGCGCGGGGTGGGTGGGCGGGGGCGGTCTCATCTGTCGCGTACCAGAAGGAAATTCCGCCGTTGATCGTCATGGGGGAGTTGGTACACGGCGTTTTGGGCGGGTGTCCAGGGGCGTGACGTCGGGTTTCGGGGGCTCGGGGGTGGCCGAATGGCTGATGTGGGCGGGGTGGTTCCCTCCTTAGGGTGGGGCGGGGATTTTGTCAGGTTTTTGTGTGAGAGGTACGGGTTCGTATGGCGCGGGTTGTGGTGGCGGGGCGGCTGGTCGCGGCGGTCGCGTCCGTGGTGCTGCTGGGTGGGGCGGTCGTCGGATGCGGCTCCGGAGAGCAGGGGGAGGTGGCCGCCTCCGAGGGTGCGGTGCGGACCAGTCCGATCGCCGGGCAGCTCGCGGGGCTGCCCACGACGGTGGACGGGGCGAAGATCGTCGTGGGGAAGCCGGACGCGCCGCGTACCGCGCAGGTGCTGGTGGACCCCAAGTGCGGTCACTGCGCGCGGTTCGAGGAGGCCGGCGGGGAGTCGCTGCTGAAGCTCGCGGTGGCCGGCCAGGTGAAGATCGAGTACCTGTTGGCCTCCTTCCTGGACCGGGACGGGGCGAGCGGTTCGGCCAAGGCGGTCAATGCGCTGCGCGCGTCGGCTGACGCCGGGAAGTTCGCGGAGTTCCACGCGGCGGTCTTCGCCAGTCAGCCGAGGGGGAAGTTCACCGACGAGCTGCTCCTGAAGATCGCGGACCGGGTGCCGGGGCTGCGCGGGGCGGACTTCGACGCGGCGGTGAAGGACGAGACGTACAAGGGGTGGGTCGCCGAGGCCGAGCAGGGCTTCGAGGCGACGGGTGCGCAGGCGACGCCGATGGTGCTGGTGGAGGGGAAGCCGGTCGGGTCGAGGGACGGGTCGCTGTTCGACGCGGGGGCGTTCACACAGGCGTTGAAGGGTGCCGGGATCGGGGGCTCCTCCTAGGAGGACCTCAATGGATCGCGCCTGGCCAAGCTCAACTCGGCTCACCTGGAGAGCTTGCCGGGGCGGGCGGTGGCGCGGCCGATGCCCCAGCCGGTCTGCCGGAGCCCTACTGGGCTCTGTAGGCCTAGGGTTGGGCCATGGACAGTGCGACGGCGGCGGGTGGCTCGGGCGGCTCGGGCGGCTGGGTTGATGGTCGGTTCGGCGGGGTGCCGAGGCGGTTCGTGCGGGCGCAGGTGCGGGACAACGGGGCGGCCGGGCGGGAGTTCGTCGATGCGCTGCCCGCGCGGGTGGCCGCCTTCCTGGAGCGGTGGGAGCTACGGGTGACCGGGCCCGGGATGTACGGGGTGACGGCCCTGGTGCTGCCGGTGGTGCGGGCCGACGGGACGGCGGCGGCGCTGAAGCTGCCGGCGCTGGACGAGGAGAACGCGGGGGAGGCGCTCGCGCTGCGCGCGTGGGCCGGGGAGGGCTGCGTACGGCTGCTGGCGGACGACGCGCAGACCGGCACGCTGCTGCTGGAGCGCCTCGACGAGAGCAGGCACCTGTCGGCGCTGGCCGTACGGGACTCCGGGCGGGCGGTGGAACTCGTCGGCGGGTTGCTGGCCCGGCTGACGGCGGTCCCGGCGCCGGCCGGGCTGCGGCGGCTCGCAGACGTGGCGGCGGCGATGCTGGAGGCGGTGCCGGGGGCGTTGGCGCAGCTGGGGGACGGCCGGGAGCGGGGGCTGGTCGCGGACTGCGCGGCGGCGCTGGCGGAGGTGGCGGGGGAGCCGGGGGACCGGTTGCTGCACTGGGACCTGCACTACGACAACGTTCTGGCGGGCGGGCGCGAGCCGTGGCTGGCCATCGATCCGAAGCCGCTGGCCGGTGATCCGGGGTTCGAGCTGTTGCCGGCGCTGGTCAACAACTTCCGTGCGCGGGAGGTGCGGTGGCGCTTCGAGTCGCTCGCGGAGGCGGTGGGGACGGACCGGGAACGGGCGCGGGCGTGGACGCTGGGGCGGGTGCTGCAGAACTGCCTGTGGGACGTGGAGGACGGGGACCGGCCGGCGGCGGTGCAGCTGAGGGTCGCGGAGTCGCTGCTGGGGCGGGTGGGGAAGGGGAGGAGCGGGCGCGGTGCCTCGTAGGGTGCAGGCATGATCCGTAGCGCCGTCGTCAGCGACGTACCCGTCATCCACGCCATGATCCGCGAGCTCGCGGAGTACGAGAAGGTGCCGCACGAGGCGCGCGCCACCGAGGCGCAGTTGCGGGAGGCGCTCTTCGGGGAGCGGCCGGCGGCGTTCGCGCACCTCGCGCTGACGCCGGAGGGCGAGGCGGTCGGGTTCTCGCTGTGGTTCCTCAGCTTCTCGACGTGGCGCGGGGTGCACGGCATCTACCTGGAGGACCTGTACGTCCGTCCGGGCGTGCGCGGCGGCGGCCACGGGAAGGCGCTGCTGCGGGAGTTGGCGCGGATCTGCGTGGAGCGCGGGTACGAGCGGCTGGAGTGGTCGGTCCTGAAGTGGAACGAGCCGACGATCGCTTTCTACGAGGCCCTGGGTGCGCGGCCGCAGGACGAGTGGTCGGTGTACCGGCTGACCGACGGGGCGCTGGCGGAGCTCGGGGGCGCGTAGCCGGGGCCGGCCGGCGGTCAGGGTTCCAGGACGACCTTGCCGGTGGTGGCGCGGGTCTCCAGGTCGTGGTGGGCCGCGGCGGCTTCGGCGAGGGGGTAGCGCTGGAGTGCGGGGCGCAGGCGGCCGGTGGCGGCTTCGGCGAGGGCGCGGGTTTCGAGGAGGCGCAGGGGGTCTGCGCCGCCGGTGCGCCGGAGCATGGCGGGGCCGAGGACGTGCTGCGTGGTGATGCCGCGGGCGTCCAGGCCGGCCTGCTCGGTGCCGGACGACGCGGGCCCGGCCTGATCCGAAAGACACGCCCTAAGACGTCCGGGACGGCGTGCAGTCGGGCGGCGTGGGCGACGGCGTACTCGGCGTAGCCGCCGGGGGCGAATCCGAAGTGGACGACGACGGGCTGCCCGAGCCATGCGGGGTCCGTGCCGGGGCCGAGTGCGTCGACGGTGCCGGCGACCTCGCGGCCGGGGACGGTCGGCAGCTCGGGCAGGGGCGCGGGCGGGCCCTGGACGCCGCGGCGCAGGGCGGTGTCGAGGAGGTGGACGCCGGCGGCGGCGACGGCGATGCGGACTTGGCCGGGGGCGGGGACGGGGCGGGGGACGGACTCGTAGGTGAGGTTCTCGGCGGGGCCGAAGGCGTGGAGGCGGATGGCGCGCATGGTGGGTGTGGGCATGGGTGAAGCCTGGGACCTCAAGTGGGCTTGAGGTCAAGGGGTGGGCCAGGATGGGGGGATGGCGATGGCGCGGGACGGGCGGAAGACGCAGAAGCGGCAGCAGCCGCAGACGGTGAAGGCGGCGCGGCGGGCGGAGGTGCGGTTGCCGGAGCTGAGCGGTTGGGAGGACGCGGGGCCGGGGCTGGAGCCGGACGGGGACTACGACGGGCTGGAGCTCGTCGAGGTGGACCTCACGGGCGGGGACGGGCGCGGGGCCCGGTTCATGGACTGTGCGCTACGGCGCTGCGTGCTGGACGAGACCGGGCTGGCCAAGGCACGGATCCTGGACTCGGTGCTGGACGGTGTCCGCGGGGTGGGGCCGGACCTGTCGGAGGCTTCGCTGCGCGACGTGGAACTGCTGGACGCCCGGCTGGGCGGGGTGCAGTTGCACGGGGCGGTGCTGGAGCGGGTGCTCGTGCGCGGCGGCAAGATCGACTACCTGAACCTGCGGACGGCGCGACTCAAGGACGTGGTCTTCGAGGGGTGCGTGCTGGTGGAGCCGGACTTCGGGGGCGCGGTGCTCGAACGGGTGGAGTTCCGGGACTGCGAGCTGCGGGCCGTGGACTTCACGGGGGCGCGGATGGCGGACGTGGACCTGCGGGGCGCGAGCGCGCTGGAGATCGCGCGGGGCGTGGATGCGCTGGCCGGGGCGGTGATCAGTGCGGGGCAGCTGTTCGAGCTGGCTCCGGCGATGGCTGCGCAGCTGGGTGTGCGGGTGGTTCCGTAGTGGGTGGTTCCGTAGCGGGCGCCCTCCGGGCGTGCTCGCCGTGCGCTCCGGGGCGGAGGCGAGCACGACCGGCGTGCCGGGCGCGTCAGGAGTAGCGGTGGTTCGGCCAGTGCGGGTCGTACCAGCGGTCGCCGTCGGTGAGGCCGAGCAGCCGCACGGCGTGGAGGAGCTGTTCGGGGGCGCCGTGGGCGCGCAGGCGTTCGGGCGCCCGGCTCACGAGCCAGGCGGTCAGTTCCGTCCGTACGGCTTCCGCTTCGTCCGGCCAGAAGGACCACGTCGTCCAGGGGAGCGAGTCCCCCAGGAGATCCCGTTCCCATGCGTCGACCGTGTGGGCGAGGTGCTGGTCGGCGATCGGGTGGTGGAGGGCCTCCCAGTCCGCGAGCCAGGGGCCTATGGTGCCGGAGGCTTCGGTGCACAGCTGGAGCAGTTCGTGCACGGGGAGGGCGGGGTCCGGGGTGAGGAGGGAGCGGGCCCACCAGGCGTGCAGGAACTCGTCCACGGCCGCGCTCTGCGGCGCGGGCCACTGCTGCCACCACTCGGCGCGGTGGAACGAGTAGCCGACACGGTCGATGTCCCACGCGTAGTCGCCGAGGCCGCCGGTCAGGAAGCGGGCGAACTGCGGCAGGATGCGGCGCAGTACGGCGCCGTGGTCGCGCCAGTCGGGGACGCTCCAGGTGCGGTGCAGGAGGTCGGGGTCGAGTTCCGTGCCGGGGAGCTTCAGCAGGGCGAGCTCCTCGGGGCTGCCCCAGTGGCAATCGCAATTGCTCTCGTCGGCCCGGGCGGTCATCCCGTGGAAGGTGACGGCCAGCTGGGCCAGTGCCCGGTCCAGTCGTACGCGGGCTGCGGCTGCGGCTGCGGCTGCCGGGTCCTGGTCGTGCTCGTCGTTGGTCATGGTCGGCGGTGCCTCACGGGGACTCCAGGCCGTCCGGACCCGAAGAGTGAGACCTTACCGGCCGGTCGTGCCCGGGCGGCCGATGGGTCAGGCCCGACGGGTCAGGCCGGGACGCGGGGGAAGCGGGACTGCAGGGTCCAGATGACGGGGTTGTCGCCCAGGCCGTCGTGCATGTCGACGAGGTCCGCGATCACGTCGTGGAGGAAGTCCCGCGCTTCGCGGCGCAGCAGGCGGTGGCTGAAGGTGAGGGGGGCTTCCTCCGACGGCATCCAGTCGGCCTCGACGTCGACCCATCCGAAGCGGCGCTCGAAGAGCATGCGGTCCGAGGACTCGGTGAAGTCGATCTCGGCATACTGCCGGTTGGCGGCGCGGCTGCCGCGCGGGTCCTGGTCGAGCTGCTCGACGATGTCGCACAGCGCCCAGGCGAAGTCCAGTACGGGCACCCATCCCCAGGCTGTGGACACTTCCCGGTCCGCGTTGGTGTCGGCGAGGTAGACGTCCCCGCAGAACAGGTCGTGGCGCAGCGAGTGGACGTCCGCCGAGCGGTAGTCGGTCTGCGGGGGGTCGGGGAAGCGCCGGGAGAGGGAGTAGCCGATGTCGAGCACGTACCCGATGGTGTCACGTGCGGGGCGGGGGGCGTCCCGCACCTCCTGGCGGGGGTCCCGCACGGCGCCCCCCCCGTGGGCGGTGTGGGCCCGGGGATCGGAGTTCCCGATGCCCCCGGGGGTGTCGGGTTCGCCGGATCGAGCTCGGCGCGTCCGGCAGGCGACCGCCGCTGCCGGGGACGGGCATCCGGGCGGGGACGGGCTGCGGCTGCTGGGCCGCCGCGGCATCGCGTACCTGGGGGGTACGGCCACGGTGGAGAGCGCCCCGGGTGGGGGAGGGACGGTGGTGCTGGGTGCTGGGTGCTGGGTGCCCGATGCCGGGTGCCGATGGCTCCGTGGTCAGGGGAGGAGGCGTTGTTCCTTGGCCACCGAGACCGCGCCCGCGCGGGTGTCGACGCCGAGCTTGTCGTAGATGCGGCCCAGGTGGGTCTTGACCGTGGCCTCGCTGATGAACAGGGCGCGGGCGATGTCGCGGTTGCCGAGGCCGCGGGCGAGCTGGCCGAGGATGTCGAGCTCACGGTCGGTCAGGGTGGGCCGGGTGCCCCGCATGTGGGCCATCACGCGGCTGGCCACGGGGGCGGAGAGCGTGGTGCGGCCCTGGGCGGCGGAGTGGATCGCGGCGAAGAGCTCCTCCGGGCGTTCCGCCTTCAGGAGGTAGCCGGTCGCGCCCGCGCCGATGGCCCGGGTGATGTCCGCGTCGGTGTCGTAGGTGGTCAGGACCAGGACGTGCGGGGGGTTCGGGGCGGCGGTGATGCGGCGGGTGGCCTCCACGCCGTCGATGCCCTCGCCGAGCTGGAGGTCCATCAGGACCACGTCGGGGCGGAGTTTGGCCGCGAGGGCGACCGCCTCCTCGCCGCTGCCCGCCTCGCCGAGCACCTCGATGTCCGGCTCGCTGCCGAGCAGGGCCAGCAGGCCGGCGCGGACCACGACGTGGTCGTCGCAGAGGAGGATCGTGGTCGCCTTCTTGGTGTCCGCGGCAGGGGCAGGCGCAGGGGCAGGGGCAGGGGCAGGGGTGGCGGCAGGGGCCGGGGCCGAAGGGGCCGGAGGGGTGTCCTTCGGGTCCGGGGTCGTGGCGGCCGGGTTCTCGTTCGTGGTCATGGGGTGGGCTCCAGGGGGATCGACGCCGACAGGACCGTGCCCTCGCCCGCGGTGGATTCGATGGTCAGGGTGCCGCCGAGCTGGCGGACGCGGGCGCGCATCGCGGGGAGGCCGTGGCCGCGTTCCCCGGCGGCGCCGCGGGTGGTCTGGGTGAAGCCGTGGCCGTCGTCGGCGATGTCCAGGACGACCTGGTCGCCCAGGAAGCTCAGGGTGAGGGCCGCGGTACGGGCCCCCGAGTGCTCCCGTACGTTCGCCAGCGCGCCCTGCGCGATGCGCAGCAGCGCCTGCTCCGCGCGGTCGGGGAGGCGGACCGGCGCGCCCTCCAGGTGGAAGCGGACCTCGATGTCGGGGCCCGCGTCCAGCGCGCGCAGGGCGTCGGGGAGGCCGGCGCCGTCGGCGAGTTCGGGCGGCGCGAGGTCGTGCACCAGGCGGCGGGCCTCGGCGAGGCCGCGGGCGGTGATGTCGGTGGCGGTACGGACGTGCGCGCGGGCGGTGCCCGGGTCGGTGTCCCAGGTGCGGTCGGCGGCTTGGAGGAGCATCTGCTGGCTGGACAGGTGCTGGGCCAGGGTGTCGTGGATCTCCATCGACAGGCGCTGGCGTTCGGCGAGGGTGCCGGCGCGGCGTTCGGTGGCGGCCAGTTCCCGGCGGGTGCGGATCAGGTCGTCGATCAGGGTGCGCTGGGCGGCCGCCTGGCGCTCCATGTGGACGAACACGGCGGTGGCGAGCGCGGCGACGGCGGGCGGGGCGAGCAGGAGGTTGGGGTCGAAGGGCTCGGAGCCGGAGGCCTGGGCGAGACGGAGCTGGGCCGCTACGACGAACACGGTGAGCAGGGCCACGAGGACGATGGCCGCGCGGGGCGGGAGGGTGCGCAGGGCCGTGTAGAAGAGCGGTACGGCGCACCAGGCGAAGCTCGGCGCGAGGACGACGAGGACCACCCAGACGGCGACGACCAGGCCGAGCCAGAGGAGGCGGCGCACGGTGGGGGCGGCGCCGAGGGCGGGGCCGAGTACGTAGAGCAGGGCCAGGGTGATGCTGAGGGCGATGATCCACGGGGTGCGGGGTTCGTCGGGGTGGCGGAGGAGGAAGCGGGCCACGGAGGCGCCGAGGAGGAGGAAGAAGGCGGTGTGCATGACCGTGGCCAGGGCGCGGGTGTCTTTGGGGGGTGGGGTGGTCGCCGGGCGGCTCGGCGGGGCCACTGGGGGTGGCGGGGTTGCCGGGCTCGGCGGGCTGGGCGGGCTCGGTGGGGGCGCGCTGGTCACGGGGGTGCTCCTGGGGGTGGTGCGTTTGTCCATGGTGCCGGTTTGGTGGGTGGTGCGGGTGGGTGGTGCGGGTGGGTGGCGCTGCGCGGGGCTGTCCCCTACCCGCCCTTCCACCGTTCCCAGGGCTCCGCCCTGACCTGTCCCGGCCCCGGGCTGCGCCCGGAACCCCTGGGGCTCCGCCCCAGACCCCGGTCCTCAAACGCCGGACGGCTGGGTTTGGCCCCGGTGGGGTGGGAAGGGCCCCGGCTGCGGGGAAAGCCCCGGTGGCTGGGCTCCGGGCGGCGGGGAAGCCGCCCGTGGGGTCAGGTAAACGCCCAGTGGGGGCGGGGCGCATCAGCCGATCGGTTGACCCTTGGGTCAACCGGTGGGGGGCGGGTTCGGAGCCGGTACGGGGACGGGGTGGTGGGGGTGGCGGGGAGAGGGTTGGAGCAACGGCAGGACAGCCCGCCGTGCCGACGTTCACAGGAGCAGCAGACATGAAGACCCGCACCCGCGTTCTCACCGGTACCGCCGTCGCCGTCGTCCTCGGCGCCGGAGCCCTCGGCGCGGTCAGCGCCAACGCCGCCCCGGCCTCCGCTCCGGCCGCCGCCCCCGTCGCCGTCGCGAAGAAGGACGGCGACAAGAAGAACTTCACCACCTCCACGCACCTCACCATCGACGCCGCCACCCGCGCCGCCCAGGCCGCGCTGGACGCCGCCGAGCAGGAGAACCAGAAGGTGACCGTCGCGGTCGTCGACCGCAACGGCAACACCATCGTCACGCTGCGCGGCGACGGCGCCGGCCCGCAGTCCTACGAGTCCGCGCAGCGCAAGGCCTACACCGCCGTGTCCTGGAACGCCCCGACCTCGGTGCTCGCCGGCCGCCTCGCGCAGGCCCCGAACCTGAAGGACATCCCCGGCACCCTCTTCCTCGGCGGTGGCACCCCCGTCCAGGCCGAGGGCGCCCCGGTCGCGGGCATCGGCGTGGCCGGCGCCCCGAGCGGTGACCTGGACGAGAAGTTCGCCAAGGCCGGCGTGGACGCCCTCGCCAAGTAGTCAAAGTGGAGAGTCGCGGGACGTAGTCTCGGACGCGTGCATCATCGCTTTCCGTTCCGCCTGGCCGTCCCTGCCGTCGCCACCCTGCTCGCCCTCACGGGCTGCACGGGGGAGACCGTGCAGGGGCGGCCGGGTGCGTCGGGGGTGCGCGACCCGTTCTTCCCCAAGGCCGGCAACGGCGGTTACCAGGTCGAGCACTACTCCCTGGACCTCGACTACGACCCGGCCGACGGGCTGCTGCACGCCACCGCCGTCATCACCGCCCGTGCCGAGCAGGGGCTCAGCTCCTTCAACCTCGATCTCAGCGGACTCGAGGTGGAGGGCGTGAGCGTGCAGGGCGTCGGGGCCCGCTTCAACCGCAGCGGCAACGAGCTGACGGTGCGCCCCGCCGAGGACCTGGAGCGGGGGGAGGTCTTCCGTACGGAGGTCGACTACTCCGGCCGGCCCAAGGCGCTCACCGACCCCGACGGGTCCGAGGAGGGGTGGATCGTCACCCCGGGCGGCAAGGGCGCGGTTGGTGTCGGCGAACCCGTCGGGTCGATGGCCTGGTTCCCGGGGAACCACCACCCGAGCGACAAGGCCACGTACGACATCACGGTGACCGTCCCCCACGGGTACGAGGCCGTGTCCAACGGCGAGCTGCGTTTCCGCACGGAGGAGACGGAGCAGACGGAGGAGACCGAGGAGACGGAGGGGGGCGACGGGCGGACCGCGTTCGCCTGGCACTCCGCGGAGCCGATGGCGAGCTACCTGGCGACCGTGGCCATCGGGAAGTTCAAGGTCACGACCGGGCGGACCGCCTCCGGGATCCCCGTCTACACGGCGGTGGCGCCCGGCGAGGCGGCGGCGAGCGGGGCCGCGCTCGCGCGGCTGCCCGAGATGGTGGAGTGGGGCATCGGGCGGTTCGGGCCGTACCCCTTCTCCACGACCGGCGCGATCGTGCTGCCCGCGCACAGCCTCGGCTACGCGCTGGAGACGCAGACCCGGCCGGTGTTCCCGGGGGCGCCCGGCAGCCAGGAGCTGGTGCTGCACGAGCTGGCGCACCAGTGGTTCGGGAACTCGGTGTCGCCGAAGTCCTGGAAGGACATGTGGCTCAACGAGGGTTTCGCGACCTACGCCGAGTGGCTGTGGTCCGAGGACCACGGCGGGCCGAGCGCGCAGGAGCACTTCGACGCCTACGTCGCCGGGGACACCCGCGTCGACGGCGAGGCGGGCTCGGACTGGGGCGCCTTCCCGCCGGCCGCCCCCCGCAACCCGAAGGAGATCTCCGGGTCCCCGGTGTACGGGCGCGGGGCGATGGTCCTGCAACGGGTCCGGCAGGAGGTCGGCGACGAGAAGTTCTTCGCCCTGGTGCGGGGCTGGGCCGCCGACCACCGGCACGGGAACGCGAGCACGGCCGATTTCACCGCCTATGCGGAGCGGAAGACCGGCCGTGACCTGACGGATGTCTGGGACGTGTGGCTGTACGGGAAGGACCGCCCGAAGGCCTCGAAGGCCTCGAAGGCCCCGGAAGCCTCGACGGACCCGAAGGCCCCCCAGGCTCCGAAGACGCCGTAGCGCCGCCCTACAGGGCCTTGCGCAGGACCGTGCAGGGGCGGCCCGCCTCGCGGTCGGCGCCCCGGCGCAGGGTGACGTAGCCCTGGGACTGCCAGAAGGCGAGGCCCTTCTCGTTGCCGTCGAGCACGGCGAGCCGTACGCCCGACCGGCCGGCGGTGCGGAAGCGGTCCTCGACCAGGGCGACCACGGCGCGGCCGTATCCCTCGCGGTGCGCGGTGGCGTCGATGAGCAGCAGGCCGATCCACGGGTCGGGGTCCTCGGACGCCGGGTCCGGGTGTCGGGCGAGGGTGGCGGCCAGGCCTACGAGGCGTCCGGCGGAGCGGGCGAGGAGGATCTCGGCGCCTTCGCGCGCGAGCTCGTCGGCGAGGGCGGCGGCGACCTGCTCGACCGTGATGCGGCCGGGGTCGGGGAAATCGCCGCTGAGCTCGAAGAACGCGTGGTTCGTCGCGTAGAGGGTGGCGATTTCGGTGAGGACCGGGCCCGGCAGGGCGCCGTCCTCGACGGGAGCGAGCGGCAGGAGGATCACGTACCGAACGGTAGCGAAGCCCCCTCCCCGGACGGCCGGGAGGGGGCTTCAGCTGGGACGCGTCCGTGGACGCGGGCGCTCAGGGTCAGACGTTGACGCCGAAGTCCTGGGCGATGCCGGTCAGGCCGGAGGCGTAACCCTGGCCCACGGCGCGGAACTTCCACTCGGCGCCGTTGCGGTAGAGCTCGCCGAAGACCATGGCGGTCTCGGTCGCCGCGTCCTCGGAGAGGTCGTAGCGGGCGATCTCGACGCCGCCGGCCTGGTTCACCACGCGGATGTACGCGTTGCGGACCTGGCCGAAGTTCTGGCTGCGGGTCTCGGCGTCGTAGATGGAGACCGGGAAGACGATCTTGTCGACGTCGGCGGGCAGGCCCGCGAGGTTGACGTTGATGGCCTCGTCGTCGCCGGCGCCCTCGCCGGTGCGGTTGTCACCGGTGTGGACGATGGTCTGGTCCGGGGTGGACTTGTTGTTGAAGAAGACGAAGTGGCCGTCGGAGACGACCTTGCCCTGCGCGTTGACCGCGATGGCGGAGGCGTCCAGGTCGAAGTCGACACCGGTGGTCGTGCGGGTGTCCCAGCCCAGGCCGACCGTGACGGCCGCGAGGCCCGGGGCCTCCTTGCTGAGCGAGACGTTTCCGCCCTTGGAGAGGCTTACTGCCATGGTGACTGGTGTCCCTTCCTATGTCTCACTTGGTCTCACTTGTCGTATCGACCGTGAGGATGTCCAAGCTACCGCTGACCTCCATAACGCGGGGAGAGGGGCGCCAGGTTCCGCAGTCGGGGATTTGTCCAAGATTCGGTCGGCGGATGGTCGGCGGACGGTCCGCGGTCCGGTTCGTGGCCCGGTCGGCGGCTCGGTCTGCGGTCCGGTCCGGGAAATGAGGGTGACGGGGCTCCGGCGGGCACGGATCATAGGGGGCATGCCTGGTCCTTATGTCATCCGCGGTTCGGTCGTGCTCCCCGAGGGCGAGCTCGCCTGGCGTTTTTCGCGGTCCTCCGGGCCGGGCGGCCAGCACGTGAACACCTCCGACTCGCGCGTGGAACTCCTCTTCGACGTCGCGGCGACGAAGTCGCTTCCCGACGTGTGGAAGGAGCGGGCGCTGGAGCGCCTCGCGTCCCGGCTGGTCGACGGGGTGGTGACCGTACGGGCCTCCGAGCACCGCTCGCAGTTCCGCAACCGGGAGATGGCGCTGGTCCGGCTGACCGCGCTGCTGGCCGAGGCCACGGCGCCGCCCCCCAAGGCGCGGCGGGCGACGAAGATCCCCCGGGGCATCAACGAGCGGCGGCTGCGCGAGAAGAAGGCCCGCGGCGAGACCAAGCGGGGCCGCAACGCGCGGGACTGGTAGCCACCGGGCTGCCGGCCGGGCTGCCGGCGGGACAGGGGCGGGCCGACGGCCGGGCCACCGGACCGCCGGGCCACCGGACCGCCGGCACTCAGGGCGCCAGGTGCCGGTAGCGCCCCCGGAAGTACGTCAGCGGCGGGGAGTCGGGCGCCGGCTGGGTGGCGGTGAGGACGTGGCCGATGACCAGGGTGTGGTCGCCCGCCTCGACGCGGTTCTCCGTACGGCACTCCAGGGTGGCCAGGGCGCCCGAGAGCAGCGGGGCGCCGGAGACGCCGCCGCGCGTGTAGGGCAGGTCCGCGAACAGCAGCCGGTCGCTGATGCGGTTCTTCATCGAGAACCGGCTCGCGATCTGGAGCTGGTGGTCGGCGAGCACCGACACCGACCACAGGGGCTGCTCGGCCAGCAGGTCGTCCATCCGGGAGCCCTCGCGGACGCTGACGAGGACCAGGGGCGGATCCAGGGACACGGACATGAAGGCGGTCGCCGTCATGCCGACGTCCTCGCCGCGCGGGCCGCCCGCCGACAGCGGGGGTTCCTGTGCGGTGATCAGGCACACGCCCGCCGCCAGTCGGGACATCGCGGCCCGGAACTCGTCGTTGCTCACCCCCACAGCATGGGGTGCGGGTGCGGAAAGTGGTGTCACGGGGGTCGTTGGGGGCACGGTCGGGACGCTACTGTCAGCCCTCGCGCCGCGCATCGGGCGGAGGCCCGACGGCGCCTCGGGCGCAGGGCCGAGGCGCGCCCCCGTCCGATGGCCTACGCCGCTCCGGGCCGCTCCGGGCCGCTCCGGGTCCGGGCGTATCGTTTGCTTCCGGGAACAGGTTGGGCGAACCGGCCGGAATGAACCCGAGTGGGGCGGCGCGGCGGTCCCCTTATTCATCTCATGTGACTTGAGTCACAGAGAGCAAGATTTGTTGACCCTGTGTACCTGCCGCACAGCTCACTGTGATTCAGTGGACGGGACACCGCAACGAAGCGCCGATGCAAACCTGGAGTTGCTGTCGAGGTCTCGGGGAGAGCGAGCAATGGAGACCGAGTCGGAGCCGTACGTCCGTCTTGCGACCCTGCGGCAGCTGCACCGGGTGGTGGCCGAGCTCAATACGGCCCGGAGCCTGGCGGACACCCTGCAGACCGTCGTGGACGGCATCGTCCTCGGCCTCGGCTACGAACTCGCCTGCGTCAACCTCGTTCGCCCCGACGGTGATCTGGTCGTCGCCGCCTTCGCGGGAGACCCCGCCGCAGAAGCCCTGATCACCGGCCGTGTCGGCTCGCGCGCCTCCTGGGAACGCCGCCTGACGATGGGCGAGAACTGGGACGGACTGCGCTTCATCCCGCACACCGAGGGCTGGGTCCTCGTCGAGGACGACGTCCCGCAGTGGCACACGGAGGGCCCCGACCCGCGGTTCGAGGACGAGTGGCACCCCGAGGACCGGCTCTACGCCCCCATGTACGCGACCGGCGGCGAACTGCTCGGGGTGGTCTCCGTGGACCGCCCGCGCAACGGCCGCCGGCCCGGCGCCTGGGGCCGCGAAGCGCTCCAGATGTATGCCTTCCAGGCCGCGATTGCCATCAGCAACGCCCGGCTCCGCGCGAACATGCAGCGGGCCCTGGTCCGCCTCGAGCGCGAGCAGCAGGCCCTGCGCGCCAGCGAAGAGTCGTTCCGCCAGGCCTTCGAGTACGCGCCGAGCGGCATGGCCATCGCCGAGATGGGCGGCGACCAGCACGGCCGGCTGCTGCGCACCAACGACGCGCTGTGCCGGCTGCTGGGGCGGCCCGCCTCCGTGCTGCGCCGGTACTCCTTCTCCGACCTCGTCCACCCCGAGGACATCGGCACCCTGCTGCGGACCTCTGCCGAGGGCGGCCGCGCCGAGCTCAGACTCGGCCGGCGCGACGGTACGTACGTCTGGGTCTCGCTGCGCAACTCCGTCGTCGCCGACGCCGCCGACGGGCCGCGCTTCCTGCTCACGCACGTCGAGGACATCGAGGAGCGCAAGCGGCACGAGCTGCAGCTCGCCCACCGGGCCAGCCACGACTCGCTGACCGGCCTGCCCAACAGCGCCGAGCTGCGCTCCCGGCTCGGGGCCCGGCTCTGTCGCCGCCCGCAGTCGGTGCGCGCCACCGCCGTGGAGGCGCTGGACGCCGCCTTCGAGACGCGGCCCCCGGGGGAGGGCGCACCCGGTCAGTACGGAGCGCACGGCGAGCACGGGTACCGGCCCGACGGCTTTCCGGAGCCCTTCGAGTTCCCCGGGGGCATGGGCGGCCCCGGCGGCGCGCCGGGCGGCGGCTCGGCCGCGGTGGGCCCGTACGACCACCATGTGCACACGGTCGCGCCGGCGACCGACATCGACGACGGTACGAAGGGGCTCGCGGTGCTCTTCTGCGACCTCGACGGGTTCAAGTCGATCAACGACCGGTTCGGGCACCACACCGGCGACGCGGTCCTGATCGAGGTGGCACGGCGGCTGACGACCGGGGTCCGGGACGGGGACACGGTGGCCCGGCTGGGTGGTGACGAGTTCGTCGTCCTCGCCGACGGGCTGGGCGCCGCCGACGCCGCCGACCTCGCGGTGCGGCTGCGCAACGCGATCATCCCGCCGATCCGGGTGGACGGCCGCGCGGTCCGCGTGGGGGCCAGTTTCGGGATCGGCTGGGCGAGCTGCGGCATGTCGGCCGACGAGGTGCTGCGCTCCGCCGACCAGCGCATGTACATCGAGAAGCGGTCCCGTTCGAAGGCGCACCGCAGGGCCGGGTAAGCTCTCGGGCCGCCCGTGGGCGCACCTGTTCGGGGTAGGCTCCCCGGGGTCGAAAGGAGTGACCTGCGATGACGACGCCCGCGAACCACGGCCCGAACAACGGGGCGAACCAGCCCGAGGATGACGACCCGTTCGGCTACCTCTACGAGGACGGCCAGGCCGCGGGGGCCACCCCGCCCGGGCAGGGCGGCGGGTACGGCTACCCGGGAGCCACGGCCGGCGGCCAGCCGGGTGTGCCCCGGACCTCGTACAACCAGGTCCGCACGGTCGGTGACCGGCCCAAGGGCGGCCAGCGCGGCCCCGTTCCCTATCAGCAGGGCGGCCCGCAGCAGCAGCCCCCGGCCTACCAGGCGCAGTACCAGGCCCCCGAAGCGCTCCAGCAGGGCGGCTACGGCGTCCCGCCGCAGCAGCAGCCCCCGCAGTACACCCAGTCCGTTCCGCTGCCGGGCTCCGGCGGCGGGCGCGGTGGCGGCCACGGCGGCGGGCACGGCAGCGGCGGGTCCAGCCGCAGGGGCATGCTCGTCGCGGCCGTCGCGGTGGTCGCCGCGGTGGCGATCGGCATCGGCGCGGCCGTGATTTTCGGCAAGGACGGCGACGCCGACAAGGACAAGAACAACGCGAACGCGGGCCAGAGCCCCTCGGCGCCCGCTCAGAACACCCCCTCGGGCCAGCCGAGCGGCTCCGCGTCGCCGGACGCCCCGCTGCCGAAGGGCGACGCGGGCGGCTCCGGCATGGTGCTCACCGAGGGTGCCACGCTGGAGGACGCGGTGCCGGGGGCCAAGAGCGCGGGCGGCAAGTACGTCGGCGGCTTCAACCAGCAGGGTGCCGCCGTGACCTGGACGATGGACGTCCCCAAGGCCGGCGAGTACACCTTCCGGATGTACTACGGCGTGCCGGGCAAGGACGCCAGCATGACGCTGGCGATCAACGACAAGGCGCAGACCCGGCCGATCAACATGAAGAACTTCGCGAAGGCCGGCGAGGGTGACTGGGCCAAGGGCTGGACCAACACCTACTCCTACGTGAACCTCAAGCAGGGCACGAACACCATCAAGATCTCCTGCGAGGCGGGCAACTCCTGCGAGGCGGTCATCGACCAGTTCGTCCTGGAGAAGAAGCGCTGAGTCCTCGCGCGGTCGGGGCCCCAGTCGGGCCCCGACCGTGTCAGGCTTCCGTTAGATCCGGCCCGCCTCGACGCAGTAGATGGCGACCCAGCCGATACGCCCGTTGTAGTTGACCTTCACCCAGTCGTTGCCCGAGGGACCTCCCGACCAACAGCTGTAAGACCCGCCCTCGTTGTTGCGTGTACAGGGCGTCGTGGTGCACGGGACGCGGGTCGAGGTGTTCGAGACCGTGGCGATGAGGCTTCCGGACGTGCTCGCGCTGGTGCGGATGTTGAAGGAATGGCTGCCGTTCATCCACACGCCCGCCGTTTCGGCAGCGGCTGCCGGGTTCGACAGGCCCAGTACTGCCGCAGCGGTGAAGCCGACGCATGTCAGGGCGGCTCGGATTCGTGAGTTCATCAGTGAACACTCCAACTAGCAACTCGGATATGTGTTCGATTCAATGTAGGGGTGAGGTCTCGGTACAGCCCGGGGCTGCACGGAATTGGCTGAAACCCTCGGTCTGACCTGCGGGAATGGCCGAACTACGTGCCCGCCGTGACCTTCACCGACCCCCGTACCTCCTCGTAGGTGCGGGGGTCGAAGTCTCCCGCCGTGGGGGCGGCGACCGTGGCTGCCGAGAGGGCTACCGCGCGGGTCAGGCGGTCCGGCCAGTCCAGGCCCTCGGTGAGGGCCGAGAGCAGGCCCGCGACCGCGGAGTCGCCGGCGCCGGTGGGGTTGCCCGGCAGGGTGCGGGGCGGGGCCGCCCGCCAGGTGCCCCGGGCGGTGGCGGCGAGCAGTCCTTCCGGGCCGAGCGAGGTGACCACCGCGTGGGCCCCGCGGCGGCGGGCGTCCCGGGTGGCGGGCAGCGGGTCTCGCGATCCGGTCAGCTCGGCGAGCTCGGCGGCGTTCGGTTTGATCACGTCGGGGCGGGCGGCGACCCCGCGGCGCAGGGCCTCGCCGCTGGTGTCGAGGAGGACGGGCACGCCGGCCGCGCGGGCCGTCCGTACGAGGGCCGCGTAAGCGCCTATGGGGACGCCCGGGGGCAGGCTGCCGCACAGGGCCACCGCGCGGGCGCCGCCCGCCAGCAGGGCCCCGTAGCGGGTGAGGAACGCGGTCCACTCGGCGGCGGTGATCAGCGGGCCCGGTTCGTTGAACTGCGTGGTGTCCCCGGAGGCCTCGTCGACGACGGCCAGGGTGCGCCGGGTGGTGCCCGCGCAGGGGACCAGCTCGTCCCGGACGCCGGGGGAGCCGGCGAGCAGCTCGCGTACGAGGGCTCCCGTGGGGCCGCCCGCGAAGCCGGTCGCGGTGACCTCGTGGCCGATCGCGGCGAGCACGCGGGCCACGTTGAGGCCCTTGCCGCCGGGCCGTTCGGTGACCTCGGTGACGCGGTGGGAGGCGTGCGCGAGCAGGCGCGGTACGCGGTAGGTGACGTCGAGTGCGGTGTTGAGCGTCACGGTCAGGATCATGGCGGGCCCCGGTCTCGGTCTGTGCCGCCTCGCGCGGGGCACACAGCATGCCAAAAGAAGGAGCGGTCGGCCCAGTACCCCGGGCCGACCGCCTTCCGGGGCTCTGTCACGTCCCTGCCGCGAGCGGGTCGACGATCCATTCGCCGCGCCGCATGACGCCCTTGACGTCGAAGGCGGCGTCGAGGACGACGAGGTCCGCGTACTTGCCGGGCTCCAGCGAGCCGACCTGGTCGTAGACGCCGATCAGCTTGGCCGGGTTGGCGGAGATCGCCTGGACCACGGACTCGACGGGGAGCTTGTCGAGGGTGACCGACCGCTTGAAGGCGGTGTCCAGGGTGAGGGTGGAGCCGGCGATGGAGCCGCCCTCGACGAGGCGGGCGACGCCCTCCTTGACCTCGACCTCCAGCGGGCCGAGGTGGTAGATCCCGTCGCCGAAGCCGGCCGCGTCCATCGCGTCGGTGATCAGCGCCACCCGGTGCGCGCCCGCGTGGTGGAAGGCCAGCTCCAGCATCGCCGGGTGCAGGTGGGTGCCGTCGTTGATCAGCTCGACGGTGACCCGCTCGTCCTCCAGCAGGGCCGCGATGGGGCCGGGGGCGCGGTGCTCCATGCCCGGCATCGCGTTGTAGAGGTGGGTGGCGACGGTCGCGCCCGCGTCGATGGCTTCGAGGGTCTGCTCGTACGTGGAGTCCGTGTGGCCGATCGCCGCGATGACCCCGTGCTCGGCGAGCAGGCGTACGGAGTCCAGGCCGCCGGGGAGTTCGGTGGCGAGGGTGAACATGCGGGCGGCGCCGTGCGAGGCGTCGATCAGCTTGCGGACCTCGGCCGGGTCGGGGTCGCGCAGGAGGTCTTCCATGTGCGCGCCCTTGCGGCAGGGGTTGATGAACGGCCCCTCGAAGTGGATGCCCGCGATGTCGCCCTGCTGGGTCAGCTCGGCGAGCAGTCCGGCGCGGCGGGCCAGCTCGTCCAGGTCGCCGGTGACGGTGGAGGCGACCAGGGTGGTGGTGCCGTGCTCGCGGTGGGTCCGTACGCCCTTGAGCACTTCCTCGGCGGTGCCGGAGGTGAAGGAGGCGCCGCCGCCGCCGTGGTTGTGCATGTCGACGAAGCCGGGGACGATCAGGCACCCGGAGAGGTCGACGACGGCCGCGTTCTCCTCCGCGCTGCCGGCGATGCGCTCACCGTCGACGATGAGGCGCCCGCCCTTGACGATGCCCGTGGGCAGCACCACGTCGGCGCCGGAGAGAACGGTACTGCGGCCCACATGTGCGCTTCCGGACATCAGGCAGGTACCTCCGTGGCGAGTAGATCCCAGGCGAGCAGCCCTGCGCCCAGGCATCCGGCGGTGTCCCCTAGGGCCGCCGGAACGATGTGGGGCAGCCGCTGGAACGTCACGCGTTCCTCGACGGCCGTCCGTAGTGGTGTGAACAAGGTTTCCCCGGCCTCGGCCAGTCCGCCACCGATGATCAGCGTGCGCGGGTCCAGCAGGGTGATCGCGGTGACCAGCCCGTCGGCGAGGGCGCCGATGGCGGCGAGCCAGACCTCCAGGGCGCGCTCGTCGCCGGATTCGACGGCCTTGGCGCAGTCCGCGGCGTCCGCGTCGGGATCGCCGGAGGCGGCCGCCCAGGCGCGGCTGACGGCGGAGGCGGACGCGAGGGTCTCCAGGCAGCCGCGCTGGCCGCAGCCGCAGGCGGGGCCGCCCGGGCGGACCACGATGTGGCCGATCTCGCCCGCGTACCCGTGCGCGCCGGCCTCGATGCGGCCGGCGATGCCGATGGCTCCGGCGATGCCGGTGCCGAGGGGGACGAACAGGAAGCGGTCGGCGCCGCGGCCCGCGCCGATGCGGCCTTCGGCGAGTCCGCCCGTGCGGACGTCGTGGCCCAGCGCGACCGGGATCCCGCCGAGGCGTCTGCCGAGCAGTTCGCGCATGGGGACGTCGCGCCAGCCCAGGTTCGCCGCGTAGACGGCGATCCCGTTCTCGGCGTCGACGATGCCGGGGACGGCCACGCCGGCCGCGGAGGCGGTGGTGGCGAAGCGCTCCCGGCCGAGGTCGAGGAGCTCGGCGGCGAAGTCCTGGATCGTCTCGACGACGGCTTCGGCGCCCCGCTCGCGGCCGGTGGCGCGGCGCGCCTCGTGGAGCAGGGTGCCGTCGGCGGCGACGAGGGCGGCCTTCATCCCAGTGCCGCCCACATCGAGGGCGATGACGTGTTTCACGGGTTTCACGGGTGACAGTCTCGCGTGATCGGAGGGCAAAGGTCTAGTCCACTGAGGGGGATTGTTGAGTAGCCATACAAATTCGGGACCTTCGTCGGTGAGCGGGTCGGTGCGCGGGTCTGCGGGCGGGTCCGTGCGCGTGTGCACGTGCAGGCCGTGTGCACGTTTGGACCTGGATGTTGACGAGGCTCAAAAGTGGTGTAGACCTTTACGCGAATCGTACGGAACAACCTGGGGTGGAACGAGAACTTTGAAGGCGCGAACTGTCCAGGCCAGAAAGCTGAACCTCGCCGCGTCCGGCCTCGCACTGTGCCTGACCACCGTGACGCTGACCGGCTGCGGCGCCGTGTCGGGCCTCACCGGGGACAACGAGGTCACCCTGAAGATCGTGGCGGCCGACTACGGGGACAAACCGGAAAACTCCTCCAAGCCCTACTGGAAGGACCTCGCCGCGTCCTTCGAGAAGCGCCACCCCGGCATCAAGGTCCAGGTCGACGTCTACTCCTGGTCCGAGGTCGACGCCAAGGTCGCCGAGATGGTCAAGGCCGGCGAGGCCCCCGACATCGCCCAGATCGGCGCCTACGCCGACTACGCGGCCGAGGGCAAGCTGTACTCCGCCGACGAGCTGCTCTCCGTGAACACCCAGGCCGACTTCCTCGCACCGCTCGCCGAAGCGGGCAAGGTCCGGCGCGTCCAGTACGGCCTGCCCTTCGTGGCCAGCACCCGGCTGATGTTCTACAACGAGAAGCTGCTCGCCGACGCCGGAGTCATCCCCAAGGACGGCAAGACCCCCTGGCAGCCCAAGAGCTGGGCCGACCTGGAGGCCGCCGCCAAGAAGCTCAAGGCGGACGGAGTCCCGACGCCCTTCGCGCTGCCCATGGGCCGCGAGGAGGCGCAGGCCGAGACCATGCAGTGGCTGCTCGCGGGCGGCGGAGGCTACGCCGACAACGAGGAGCAGTACTCGATCGACTCCGCGGACAACGTCAAGACCCTGGAGTTCCTGCGCGACAAGCTCGTCGGCGGGGGCCTGACCGGCCCCGTCGAACCGGCCAAGCTGAACCGCCAGGCCGCCTTCGACTCCTTCTCGCGCGGCGAGGTCGGCATGCTCAACGGGCACCCGACGCTGCTCAAGCAGGCCGCCGCGAAGGGCGTGGTGTACGGCATGACCCCCATGCCGACCTCCGACGGGGTGCCCCACCCGACCATGGGCGTCGCCGACTGGGTGATGGCCTTCAAGACCGGCCACCAGACGCAGTCCGGGAAGTTCCTGGACTTCCTGTACGAGGCGAACAACGTGACGGCCTTCACCGAGAAGTACGACCTGCTCCCGGTCACCACCAGCGGATCCCGGGCGATGGAGGCCTCTACGGGCGCCTCCTCGGCGGAGCTGAAGACCTTCCTGCGCGCACTGCCCAACGCACGGCTCTACCCCGTGGGCAAGAAGTCCTGGGCGGCCGTGAGCGAGGACGTCAAGAAGAACATCGGCAAGGCCGTGCAGCCGGGCGGACAGCCCGAGAAGACCCTCGCGGACCTCGCGGAGATGGCGCGCAAGGCGGAGCCCCGCTGATCCGGGCCGGATGGGGGCCGGATGCGGGCCGGATGCGGGCCGGTCCGATCCGCGCCGACCGGGGGCTGTCGTAGGGCGGAGTTAATCTGGCCGTATGACGGACGCGGACGAGAGGCCGCCGGCCGGGCTGAGCGCCGACGAGGCGGCCGTACTGGCCTACGAAGGCCGCACCTGGCCCGGGCCGGGCGCCAAGGAGCGGGCCATACGGGAAGGACTGGGGATGCCCCCGGTCCGGTACTACCAGCTGCTCAACGCGCTGATGGACGACCCCAGGGCGCTCCAGCACGCGCCGGGCACGGTGAACCGCCTGCGGCGCATCCGCGAGGCCCAGCGGGCGAGGCGGTAGCGGCGGGCGCGGCCGGGGTGTGCGGGACGGCCTGTGCGGGCCGCGGTGGGCGGGCGGCCGGGTGCGGGCGCCCGCGCCGTAGCCGTGGCCCCGCTGGGCCGTTAGGGTCGAGCGTATGGGGAGCTACCATCCGCACGATCTGCCGATGCCCGTCACCACCGCCGGACGCGAGGGACTCGAAGCCCTCCTCCGCACACCGCGCCGCTCCGTCGTCGCCCTCGACTTCGACGGCACCCTCGCCGACATCGTCCCCGACCCCGACCAGGCCCGGGCCCACCCCGGAGCCGTCCCCGCGCTCGCCGCCCTCGCCCCCGAGGTCGGCTCCATCGCGGTCGTCACCGGCCGGCCCGCCGGGGTCGCCGTCCGCTACGGGGGCTTCGCCGGAGTCCCCGGCCTCGAACACCTGGTGGTCCTCGGGCACTACGGGGCCGAGCGCTGGGACGCCGTGAGCGGCATCGTGCACGCTCCGGCCGAGCATCCGGGGGTGGCGTCGGTCCGGGCGGAGCTGCCCGGGTTCCTGGACGCGATCGGTGCGTGGCGCGGGACGTGGATCGAGGAGAAGGGCCAGGCGCTGGCCGTCCACACCCGCCGCGCGGCCGACCCGGAGGCGGCCTTCGCGGCCCTGCGCGAGCCCCTGGCGGGGCTGGCGGCCCGGCACGGCCTGATGGTCGAACCGGGCCGGGCCGTACTGGAGCTGCGGCCGCCGGGGATGGACAAGGGCGTCGCCCTCACGGAGTACCTCGCGGAGGTGGGGGCGGAGGCCGTGCTCTACGCCGGGGACGACCTCGGGGACCTCGCGGCGTACTCGGCGGTGGAGAAGCTGCGGGCCGGGGGCATGCCGGGGGTGCTGCTGTGCAGTGGCTCTGCGGAGGTTCCGGAACTCGCCGCCCGCGCGGACCTGACGCTGTCCGGCCCGTCGCAGGTCGTGGCCTTCCTGTCCGCCCTGGCCGCGGCGCTGGCCCCTTCCTGACGCGCCGCTCGCACCGCTGCGCGGGGCACCTTTTCGACGCGCCGCTCGCACCGCTGCGCGGGCTTCGTGCCGCTGCGCCGGACTCCGTCCGGCGGTGGCCGGGCGGGGCCGCCGCCACTGCCGCTTGGGGCGGGGGCCGGTGGGCGGGTGCGGCTGGTTGGGCCCTGCGGGGCTGGGTCCCCTACCCGCCCTTCGCCCGTTCCCCGGGCTCTGCCCGGACCCGGTCCTCAAACGCCGGACGGGCTGGAGTTGCCGCTGCGCCGCAAAACTCAGCCTCGCCGGCGTTTGAGGCGCGGGGTCCGGGGCGCAGCCCCGGGGAACGGTGGAAGGGCGGGTAGGGGACTTCGCCCCGCGCAGCGGTGAGGGTTGCTGCGGGGACTTCGCCCCGCGCAGCGGTGAGGGTTGCTGCGGGGACTTCGCCCCGCGCAGCGGTGAGGGTTGCTGTGGGGACTTCGCCCCGCGCGGGTGGGTCAGGTGCGCAGGGCGTTCAGTTGGGACGTGAGCCACTGGGCCGGGGGGAGGGCCGTCGCCGCCACCGCCAGCCGCTTCGTGCGGTCCGCCCGCTCCGCCGCCGGCATCGAGAGCGCGGCGTGCAGCGCCTCCGCAGTGGCCGTCACGTCGTACGGGTTCACCGTCAGCGCGTCCGCGCGCAGCTCCTGGTACGCCCCCGCCCCGGTGGACAGCACCAGCACGCACCCCGCCTCCGAGACCACCGGGATCTCCTTCGCGACGAGGTTCATGCCGTCCCGCACCGGATTGACCAGCGCCACGTCCGCCAGCCGGTACGCGGCCAGCGACCGCGCGAAGTCGTCCTCCACGGAGACGAGTACCGGCTGCCAGTCACCGTTGCCGAACTCCGCGTTGATCGCCGCCGCCAGCTCCCGTACCGACTCGGTGTACTCCCGGTAGACGCTCAGGTCCTGCCGGGACGGGTAGGCGGAGGCGAGGTGGACCACCCGGCCGCGCCATTCGGGGTGGACCGTCAGCAGCTCCCGGTACGCCAGCAGCCCCCGCAGGATGTTCTTCGACAGCTCCGTCCGGTCCACCCGGACGATCGTCTTCAGCCCGCCGACCTCCGCCCGCAGCGCCGCCAGCTTGTCGTCCACCTCCGGCCGGTGCGCGAGCGCGCGCAGCTCGTCGCCGTCCACGCCGAGGGGGTACGGGTTCACTTCGGTGAACCGGCGCTCCCCGAGCCCGGTCTTGGTATCGGCGGCCCTGCGGTGCCACACCCCGCGCTCCGGGGTTCCGGTCGGGGAGTACGACTGCGCGATGCCGCTCAGGTTGTCGAAGTTCGCTCCCGAGGTGAAGTTGAACGCCCACTCCCACGTGTGGAAGCCGAGACGGTCCGCCCCGAGCATCCCCCAGACCAGCTGGCTCCGGATGTCGTCCGGGAGCATGTCCAGGAACTCCGACGAGGCCCACGGCGTGTGCGTGAAGTGCCCGATCCGCAGGTCCGGGCGGAGCTCCCGGAGCATGCCCGGGGCCAGGGCCAGGTGGTAGTCCTGGATCAGGACCGCCGCCCCCTCGGCCGCCTCCTGGGCCAGCGCCGCCGCGAAGGCCTCGTTGTAGGTGACGTACGCCTGCCAGCGCCGCCGGAACTCCGCGTCGAAGACCGGCTCGCGGGGGACGTCGTACAGGTGGTGGTGGAGGAACCACAGCACCGAGTTCGCGATGCCGTTGTACGCGGCGTCGTAGACCTCGGGGTCGATGTCGAGCATCCGCACGCCCGGCTCGGCGACCCCGCGCCGTACCGCCTCCCGGTCCGCGTCGGACAGGGCCGCGCAGATCCACAGCGCCCCCGGCTGCTCCGCGAGGGCTGCGGAGAGGCCGGAGACGAGGCCGCCCCCGCCGCGGCGGGCACTGAGCGTGCCGGCCGCGTCGAGGGCGTACGAGAGGGGGCCGCGATTCGCGGCGACGAGCACCTGGGAAGCCATGCGGCGAACCTAGCCCGCCTCGCCTCCGGTCAAACGTCAGCGCCTGCGTGTGCGCCGGACCGAGAGGAAGACCACACCGCCGAGTGCCGTGAGCGTGGCGGCCGCCGTGCCCATCATCCACAGCTGCGGCCGTCAGAGCCGGTGGTGGCCAGGTTCCCGCCCGGGGAGCCCGGGGAGTCGTCCCTGGGGCCCACGGGAGTTTCCGGCAGCGGCCGCGGTGATGTTCGCACTGTTCACCCGGAACTGATCGCCCTTGGTGTTCCAGGCGCCCTGGTACGCCATCGCGCTCGCCCGGACCGGGCCGTCGCCTGAGCGGTAGAAGCCGGAGACCTTGGCCGTGGTGTCCGGGCTGGTCGAGCGGTGGAGCACGTGGCCGCCTTGAAGTGCTCTCCCTGCCGAGGCCGGGAGATTCCCGCTTACCTTGCGGTAGCGGGCTTGACGCGCTTCGCGCGCCTGACGACTGCCCTCCCGGCAGCCGGGACGAGCGCGAGGCCCATCCGGTACAGGTGCAAGACGTTGCGGGCCGCGTTCCAGTCGGCGTTGCCCGACCAGCCGCAGTCCGGGTTCTTGCACACGAACACAGCCTGGGACTCCCGACTGCCGGGCGTGGTGAAGCCGCACACGGAGCAGCGCTGAGAGGTGCCGGGGGCGGGGACCTTGTGCAGGGTGCCGCCGTGCCGGGCGGTCTTGTACGTCAGTATGGCGACCGTCCGGCCCCACGCCTCCCCGCTGATGGAGCGGTTCAGCCCGGATTTCTGGGCGACGTTCCGTCCCGGCTGGTCGGCCGTGCCCTTGGCGGACTTGACCATGTTCGTGATGGTGAGTGCTTCGACCACGACGGTGCCGTAGGTGCGGGCGATGGTGGTGGTCGTCTCGTGCTGCCAGTCCAGTGCCCTGCGCTTGGCTTTCGCGCGGAGTCCTGCGATCTGGTCGTAGGTGCGGTGCAGCCGGCGGCTGGTGTACTCGCCGGGCTTGCGGTGCTGCTTGCGCTGCGCGGCGCGCCGCTCCAGGTGCAGGAGCTTTGCCTGCTCTTTGGCCGTCAGCCACTCGTCGTGCTCGAAGGTCCCACCGTCGGAGAGGGCCATGGGCACGGTGATGCCCACGTCGATGCCGACGTCCGGCCCCTGGTGCGGCTCTGGCGTGACCTCCAGGGTCTGGATGCGGAAGGCGATGTGCCAGCCGAGTGCGTCCTTGATCAACCGGGCGCCGGTGATCCGGTTCTCCGTGTTGGCGCGCTTGCCGACGGGCAGGTCTTTGGTCCACCGGAAGCGGACCCGGCCGATCTTCGGCAGGTTGGCCATGCCCCAGCGGCGGTGCACGCGGGTGACCTTCAGGTCCCGGCCCTGCGGGACGTCCACGGATGGCACCGTACGGATGCGGCCCTTGAAGTTCGGGGCGTCGGCGCGGCCGTCCCAGCAGTTCTTCCACGCCTGGAAGTACGCCTTCAACACCGCCTGCGCCGCCTGAGCGGGAAGGACAGCAAGAAAGCTGATGTCCTCGCGGGCCTGCCGGATCGCGGCATCCGCATTCGCCAGGGTCCGCTTCTCCTTCGGCATCATCCCCCACCAGGCGTGCAGCAGGTTCCACATGGTGCGGGCCGCGTGCGCCTGGCCATCAGCCTTCAACACCTCGGCGCACGACAGTGAAAGCCGGGCACGGTGTCCGAACTGCCGCATGACCAGGGGGCCTTGACTCACGAACGGGAACCTAGCAGCGGTTCACGTCGCAGCTCATCACGATGTACGCACCGGACGCCACGTTGTCCCCAACCTGCACGTTCACTTTGTTTTCGTCACCAAGTAACGGCGGAATACGTTCACCGACGTCTGCTCCCGCGCCGAAGAGGCCATGCGGCAGGTCTGCGCCGACTTCGAGGCCGGGCTGAAACAGTTCATCGGAGAAACTCCATGAAAGGGAAATTAGACCAATAGGGATGAATGGGGACGTTACGCCACGCGACGGTGCGCGTACTCTTCGATGTCGAGCATCGGCGGCCGCTCCTCGGTGTCCACGGCGTAGGTGTGCGGTACGAACCCCTCCGGGCCGCGCTCGAACTGCGTCAGCTCGGGGCGTACGAGGTGCCCGCGCGAGAGCCTCACCTGCGCCGTGCGGTAGATCGCGGCGGCCATCCGCCCCAGTGCCTGGCCGTCCTGGTGGCGGTGCAGCCGTACGCCCACGTCCACCTGGGCCAGCGCGTCCAGCCCGGCCGTGTGCAGCGCGTCCACCAGCAGGCCCAGCTCGACCCCGTAGCCCACGGGGAACGGCAGCCGCTCCAGCAGCTCGCGGCGTACGGCGTACTCGCCGCCGAGCGGCTGGACGAAGCCGGCCAGCTGCGGCCAGTGGAGGTTGAGCAGGGGGCGGGCCACCAGCTCCGTGACCCGGCCGCCCTGGCCGTGGGCCTTGGCGGAGGCCAGGGCGGCCGGGTCGCCGAACTCCTGGCCGAAGGGGCGGTCGTACATCGCCTTGACGAACCGCACGTCCGGATCGGTCAGCAGCGGGCCGACGATCCCCGAGACGAAGGCGGCCGAGAAATCGCGCAGGTCGGCGTCCACGAAGCAGACGATGTCACCGGTGGTGACCAGCAGCGACCGCCACAGCACCTCGCCCTTGCCGGGCAGCGCCGGGATCCGCGGCAGGACCTCGTCGCGGTGCACCACCCGGGCCCCGGCCTTGGCCGCGACCTCCGCGGTGCGGTCCGTGGAGCCCGAGTCGATCACGACGAGCTCGTCCACCAGGGGCACGGGCAGGCCCTCGATCAGATCGCGCCGGATCACCTCGACGATCTCGCCGACCGTCGCCTCCTCGTTCAGCGCCGGCAGCACCACGCTCACCGTGGTCCCCGCCGCCCGCTTGGCCGAAAGCAGCTGGCCGAGCGGTCGGTCGGCGGCTGACCAGGAGCGGTCTGCCAACCAGCGCTCCACCTCTTCCAGCACCTTCAACACTCCCTGGTTCATCACTGGGTTCTTCACTGGTTTGGACCGAAATGTGATCCATCTCGCGGTTCGGACGGCTGTCTCAACCACCCGGGCCTTCGGTTACAGTCTTGAACAACGCGAAGGTCCACCGCATGCCGGGGGTCCCCGCGTACAAACGCACCGGCGCGCCACAGAGCGCGTGTGCCGGTGCCATACCGCTCATCCAGAGGGGCAGAGGGACACGGCCCGTTGAAGCCCCGGCAACCCTCCAGTCGGTTCTCGCGATCGCGCATTCCAGCGCCGCCAGCGAGGTCCCCGGCTAGGGAAGGTGCCAATTCCGTCTCATGGCGAAGTGCGCCATGGGGAAGATGAGGAGAAAGGGCCTCGCCATCATGGCTGCACAGTCTGTCGCAACCTCTGCCGAAACCGTTGAAAACATCGCTTCCGGCGCCTCTGTCGATCTCGGTCCCGCCACCGGCCTTTCCTGTCGTGAGTGCGGTACCCGCTTCGAGCTCGGCCCGATCTTCGCCTGCGCCGAGTGCTTCGGCCCGCTCGAAGTCGCCTACGAGCTGCCCCTGGGCGACCCGGAAGCCCTGCGCGCCGCCATCGAGGCCGGCCCGAACAACATCTGGCGCTACGCGCCGCTGCTGCCCGTCCCGGCGGACGTGGCCTCCAAGCCGAGCCTGAACCCCGGCTTCACCAAGCTCGTGGACGCGGCCAACCTGGCCAAGGAGCTCGGCGTCACCGGCAAGCTGTACGTCAAGGACGACTCCGGCAACCCGACGCACTCCTTCAAGGACCGCGTCGTGGCCATCGCCGTCGAGGCCGCCCGCGCCTTCGGCTTCACCACCCTCTCCTGCTCCTCCACCGGCAACCTGGCCGGCGCCGTCGGCGCCGCGGCCGCCCGCGCCGGCTTCCGCTCCTGCGTGTTCATCCCGCACGACCTGGAGCAGGGCAAGGTCGTCATGGCCGGTGTCTACGGTGGCGACCTCGTCGGCATCGAGGGCAACTACGACGACGTCAACCGCTTCTGCTCCGAGCTCATCGGCGACCCGCTGGGCGAGGGCTGGGGCTTCGTCAACGTCAACCTGCGCCCGTACTACGGCGAGGGTTCCAAGACCCTGGCGTACGAGATCTGCGAGCAGCTCGGCTGGCAGCTGCCCGACCAGATCGTCATCCCGATCGCGTCCGGCTCGCAGCTCACGAAGATCGACAAGGGCCTGCAGGAGCTGATCAAGCTCGGCCTCGTCGAGGACAAGCCGTACAAGATCTTCGGCGCCCAGGCCGAGGGCTGCTCGCCCGTCTCGACCGCCTTCAAGGCCGGTCACGAGGTGGTCCGCCCGCAGAAGCCGAACACCATCGCCAAGTCGCTGGCCATCGGCAACCCGGCGGACGGCCCGTACGTCCTGGACATCGCGCGCCGCACCGGCGGCTTCGTCGAGGACGTCAACGACGAGCAGGTCGTCGAGGCCATCAAGATCCTCGCCCAGACCGAGGGCATCTTCGCCGAGACCGCGGGCGGCGTGACCGTCGGCGTGACGAAGAAGCTCATCGAGAACGGGCAGCTCGACCCCGCGCTGACCACCGTGATCCTGAACACCGGTGACGGCCTCAAGACCCTGGAGGCGGTGGCCGCGGACAGCGGCCAGACCGCCACGATCCGCCCCAGCCTGGACGCGTTCCGCGCCGCCAACCTGGCCTGATCTCTCTCCCCTGCACACCGGAAAGGCAGTAGCGCCATGAGCGTCAACGTCCGCATCCCCACCATCCTGCGCACCTACACCGGCGGCCAGGCCGAGGTCTCCGCCGAGGGCGCGACCCTCGAAGAGGTCATCCAGTCCCTGGAGGCGAGCCACCCCGGCATCGCCGCGCGCGTCCTGGACGACCAGGGCAAGCTGCGCCGCTTCGTCAACGTCTACGTCAACGACGACGACGTGCGCTTCGAGGGCGGGCTGCAGACGTCCACCCCGAACGGCGCGGGCATCTCGATCATCCCGGCCGTCGCGGGCGGCTGCTGAGCGGCCAACGGCTCGTAGAAACTGAATTGCCCCCTCCGTTGCCAAACGGAGGGGGCAATTCTGCTTGGTTGGGCGCGGTAGAGTTGGGGAAGTCCCCTCCGCTGTTCTTGCCCGCCGCATATGAGCGGGCCGCGAGAGGGTTGACATTGAGTCAACATGCAAGTGCGCTATGGGTCGTTGGCGTGGTTTGTCCGGCCCGAGTTGCCCAGGAATATTCCGGGTTTTCACCCTATTTCAATCTTTTGCCGTGTCCAGAATTCTCGTCGGAATGACCTGTTGCAGACAGCAGCGGTGCGGATACATTCAGCCCCGGTCGAGGCGTTCCGGCGCAAGTTCTGACCCGGGACCGCGAAGTGCGGTCCTGCGCAAGGGCCAGTAATAGGGGAGTTAGGCATGGCTCAGGGCACCGTCAAGTGGTTCAACGCGGAGAAGGGCTACGGCTTCATCGCGGTCGACGGTGGTGCGGATGTGTTCGTCCACTACAGCGCCATCCAGATGGACGGGTACCGCACCCTTGAAGAGGGTCAGCGGGTCGAGTTCGAGATCTCGCAGGGCCAGAAGGGTCCGCAGGCGGACATGGTCAAGCTCGCCGCCGGCTAATCCGACCGCGATCGACCACCGACACGTACGGGGCCACGCACAGCGGCCGCGCACGACGGCACAACGGCATGTGTACGAGGGGCCCACATCCTGGACACGGGATGCGGGCCCCTCGTGCGTGGTGGCTCCGGCCCCCTTGTGGCGTCTGGGTGTTCATCCCGGGTTGCCCGAAGCCGCTTGCACTCGGGGGGGTCGAGTGCTAATCATTGGCGTTAGCACTCTCCTGGTGAGAGTGCTACCTATACGAGGACCGGGTCAGTGAGGCCCGCAGGGTCCGGCGGGAAGAAACCGCCGGGCACGCAGGCCGTCCGTCGCGGGCGCGGGCGCGGTCCGGGAGCAATCCACCGCTGTCCGGGAGGACCACTTCAGATGGCCAAGATCATTGCGTTCAACGAGGAGGCCCGGCGCGGTCTCGAGCGAGGCATGAACCAGCTCGCCGACGCCGTCAAGGTCACCCTTGGCCCCAAGGGTCGCAACGTCGTCCTTGAGAAGAAGTGGGGCGCCCCCACGATCACCAACGATGGTGTCTCCATCGCCAAGGAGATCGAGCTCGAGGACCCGTACGAGAAGATCGGCGCCGAGCTGGTCAAGGAAGTCGCCAAGAAGACGGACGACGTCGCCGGCGACGGTACGACCACCGCCACCGTTCTCGCCCAGGCGCTCGTCCGCGAGGGCCTGCGCAACGTGGCCGCCGGTGCGAACCCGATGGCCCTCAAGCGCGGTATCGAGAAGGCCGTCGAGGCCGTCTCCGCCGCCCTGCTGGCGCAGGCCAAGGATGTCGAGACCAAGGAGCAGATCGCTTCGACGGCCTCCATCTCCGCCGCCGACACCCAGATCGGCGAGCTCATCGCCGAGGCCATGGACAAGGTCGGCAAGGAAGGCGTCATCACGGTCGAGGAGTCGCAGACCTTCGGCCTGGAGCTCGAGCTCACCGAGGGCATGCGCTTCGACAAGGGCTACATCTCGGCGTACTTCGCCACCGACATGGAGCGCATGGAGTCGTCCCTCGACGACCCGTACATCCTGATCGTCAACTCCAAGATCGGCTCGGTCAAGGACCTGCTGCCGCTCCTGGAGAAGGTCATGCAGTCCGGCAAGCCGCTGCTGATCATCGCCGAGGACGTCGAGGGCGAGGCGCTCTCCACCCTCGTCGTCAACAAGATCCGCGGCACCTTCAAGTCCGTCGCTGTCAAGGCTCCGGGCTTCGGTGACCGTCGCAAGGCCATGCTCGGCGACATCGCCATCCTCACGGGCGGCACGGTCATCTCCGAGGAGGTCGGCCTCAAGCTCGAGAACGCCGGTCTCGACCTGCTCGGCCGCGCCCGCAAGGTCGTCATCACCAAGGACGAGACGACCATCGTCGACGGCTCCGGTGACAGCGACCAGGTCCAGGGCCGCGTCAACCAGATCCGCGCCGAGATCGAGAACTCCGACTCGGACTACGACCGCGAGAAGCTGCAGGAGCGCCTGGCGAAGCTCGCCGGCGGTGTTGCGGTCATCAAGGCCGGAGCCGCGACCGAGGTCGAGCTCAAGGAGCGCAAGCACCGCATCGAGGACGCCGTTCGCAACGCGAAGGCGGCCGTCGAAGAGGGCATCGTCGCCGGTGGCGGCGTGGCCCTGCTGCAGGCCTCCTCGGTCTTCGACAAGCTCGAGCTCACCGGCGACGAGGCGACCGGCGCCAACGCCGTCAAGCTCGCGCTGGAGGCCCCGCTCAAGCAGATCGCCGTCAACGGTGGTCTCGAGGGTGGCGTCGTCGTGGAGAAGGTCCGCAACCTGCAGATCGGTTGGGGCCTGAACGCCGCGACCGGCGAGTACGTCGACATGATCGCCGAGGGCATCATCGACCCGGCGAAGGTCACCCGCTCTGCCCTGCAGAACGCGGCGTCGATCGCGGCCCTCTTCCTCACCACCGAGGCCGTCATCGCCGACAAGCCCGAGAAGGCCGGCGCCGCTGGCGGCGGCGGCATGCCGGGCGGCGACATGGACTTCTGATCCACCCCCGGGCTCCGGCCCGAAGGTAGATCGGCTGTTCTTCACGTACCGAGGGCGGCACCCTCTCCTGACGGAGGGGGTGCCGCCCTCGGGCGTTTGCGCGGCCCTAGAAGCCGGTGGTGTCGATGGCGAAGTCGAAGGGCTCCGGGACGTGCAGGGGCTCACCGAAGGAGACCGTCTTGCGGGAGCGGTATCCGTGCGGGGAGGGGTCCCAGAAGCAGGTGATCTCCGAGCCCTGCATGTCGACGACCAGGTAGACGGGGACGAGCAGGCCGTACACGTCCAGCTTTTCGTTCCAGTCGGCGTCCTTGGTGGAGACGGACGTGAACTCTCCGACCAGCGACAGCGCCGCTCCGTCCGCGTGCAGCCCCTCTTCGTCGAAGGCCGCTTCGTCCGCGACGTACAGGTCAGGCCCGTAGCCACGCTCCGCCGCCGCGAACCGGAAGAGGAAGGGTGAGGTGTCGGCGAAGTGCCCCTTGGGGACGTGTGCCTGGAGCTGCTCGCGCAGGAGACGCATGCGACGGGAGTAGCGCAGCTTGGAGAACGGCGACACGATGATCTTCCCCCGGATGAGCTCGGCCTTGAAGCCGACTGGCGTGTTCATCTCCGCAACCGTTTGCAGGAGGTTCTCGAACGTCGCCGTCGCCGACAGCGTGTCTATGGGTGTGGCCCGCTCGGTCATGATCGTCACCGTCATCCTCCGGATGGCGTGCTGTGCCCCTGAATGTGTGCCTCGTCCCAGGCTAGCGGCGGGCAGACCGCCGTGCCCGGCCTATGGGACGGACTGCCCCAGCCCCCCGACCTTTGGTTGACTGCAGACATGACTGATGTGTTCGTCAAGATCTGCGGGCTCAGGACCGCGCACGACGTCGAGGTCGCCGTGGCGGCCGGGGCCGATGCCGTCGGGTTCGTCTTCGCGCCCGGCAGCCCGCGTACCGTCGACGCCGCGACCGCGCGGGAGCTCGCCGGGCACGTGCCGGACGGGGTGCTCACCGTGGGGGTGTTCCGGGGGCAGTCCGTCGAGTCGGTGCGCCGGTTCACCGAGGAGAGCGGCGTACGGGGCGTGCAGCTGCACGGCGAGGAGGGCCCGGAGGACTTCGCGGCGCTGCGCGCGCAGGGCCGCACCCTGCTGCGGGCCACGGCGCGGCAGGTGGAGCGCTGCGGGGAGTACGGCGAGGACCTGCTGCTCCTCGACGCCCCGGACCCCGGCTCCGGCAAGCCGTGGAACTGGGGCTCGCCGGAGTTCACCGCCCCCGCGGGCCGCTGGCTGCTGGCGGGCGGGCTGACACCGGCCAACGTGGCGGAGGCACTCACGGTCACCGGCGCCTGGGGCGTGGACGTCTCCAGCGGCGTGGAGAGCGAACGCGGGGTGAAGTCCCCGGACCTCATCCGCGCCTTCATCACGGCCGCCCGCGCCACCGTCCCCCGCCGGGGCTGAGAACCCAGCCTGGCCGGCGTCGGAGGCACGGGTCCGGGGCTTTCGCCGTCCGGCGCTCGAGGATCGGGGTCCGGGGCCTTCAGCCGTGCGGCGCCGGAAGATCGGGGTCCGGGGCTTTCAGCTGTGCGGCGCCCGAGGATCGGGGTGTGGGGTTCTCTGCCGTGCGGTGTCCGAGGGGCGGGGTGCGGGGCATTTCAGCCGTGCGGCGTTCGAGGCGTGGGGTCTGGGGCATTTCAGCCGTCCGGCGTTTGAGGACCGGGGTCTGGGGCGGAGCCCCAGGGGTCCGGGCGCAGCCCGGGACCCTTCCAACCCGCACGGCGCTTGAGGACCAGGTTCCGGGCGCAGCCCGGGACTTTTCCAGCCCGTCCGGCGTTTGAGGACCGGGGTCCGGGCAGCGCCCGGGGAACGGTGGAAGGGCGGGTAGGGGACTTCGCCCCCGCAGGGCCGCCCCGCCCGCTGCGGCAGACCGCGCCGGGCGGCCGGGGCCTACGGGCGGCCCGGGCGCACGCCTCGGCCGCGCCGCACACGCCGGCCGCGCCGCACACGCCGGCCGCGCCGCACACGCCGGCCGCGCCGCACACGCCGGCCGCGCCGATTGGGCCGGCGGGGCCGGTTGGACCGGCGCGGCCGGGCGCCGACGCGCGCCACGCCCCGGGCCCGGGGGCCGGGCGTGTGGATCAGATGCGCCGTCCGGCCGTTCGCCGCCGGTGTCTCCGGGGATCGGCCCGCCGGGGATGGTCAGCTGTCCGACGGTCAATCGCCCCCAGCGAAAGGTGGTACCCGGTGAAACGCGCCCGTTTCCTCGCCGCGCTCGTCCCGTCCCTGCTCATGGCCGCACTCGGCGCCACCGCGCTGACCGCGCCCGCCGCGGCCGCGCCCCTGCCGAAGCCGAAGTACCCGGTCCCGCACTGCTTCGGCAACGACGGCACCGACCTCAACGAGTTCTACGGAGTGAAGGAGCGGATCGTCGGTCCGCCCACCTGCCGCGAGATCTACGCCAAGGAGAAGTGGGTCCGGGTCGCGCCGGGCTGGAGCACGGCGCCCAGCGCCGCGGTGGCCGTCTATCCGGCCGGCTACACGCCGTCCGAGCCCGACCCGATCGACGACTTCAACTCCAAGTTCGTCAGCGCCACGTACGTCCTCGACATCGGCACGCCGCAGGAGAAGCGCCACACGTTCAAGAAGAAGCAGGTCCTGCGGACCGGCTTCATCGCCCCCGACGGCCTTCCGTACTCGGCCGCCGTCTCGCCGTCGTTCAAGGCGCCGGACCTCGGCCCGCACACGCACACCATCCTCTTCACCCTCAAGGACGAGCACTGCGACGGCCTCGGGTCGGACCGGGAGGCCGACTGCCTGCCCGCGGGCACCTTCCCGTACACGGGCGACACCGCCATCACGGTGGTCCCGGCGCCGTAGTCCGGCCGCCGGCTAGGCCAGCGAGTCGATCCAGCGCTCCAGACGGCGCCCTTCCGAGGCCATCAGCTCCGGGTCGCGGAAAGTGTTCGTGAGCAGGGAGATGCCCTGGTAGGAGGCGATCAGGGCGACCGCGAGCTCGCGCGCGTCGGTGGTCCGGCCCAATGCGAGGAACTGCTGCTCGGCCCAGTCGAGCAGCACCCGGATGACCTTGGCGAGGGTCTGGTCGAGGCCGTCGTCGCGCTTGTCGAGCTCGGAGGCGAGCGAGCCGGTGGGGCAGCCGTAGCGGGCGGTGAGGTCGCGCTGGCCGACCCAGCCGGCGAGGAGGGCCTTCAGCCGGTCCTGCGGGGCGGGGAGCGCGTCCAGGGCGCTGATCATGTCCGCGAGGGCCTGTGCGTGGGCGCCGATGGCCGCTTCGACCAGTTGGTCCTTGGTCTTGAAGTAGTAGTAGACGTTGCCGACGGGGACGTCGGCCGCGCGCGCGATGTCGGCGATCGTCGTCTTCTCCATGCCCTGCTCGTGCAGGACCTGGGCCGCGGCCGCGGCGAGGCGTTCGCGCTTGCTGCTGCCGCCCCCGCGCTTCGTACCTGAGTAAGTCACCTGACTAAGTGTAGACGGGCGCCGCCCCCGGGGGCTATGGTCGCCCCAGGAGTTAGTCAGTCAACTAACTCACTTCACGGGTGGGAGCTTCCTTTCATGTTCGTCATCACGGGTGCGACCGGAAACGTCGGCAGCGAGCTCGTACGGATCCTCGCGGCAGCGGGAGAGCCGGTCACGGCCGTCTCCCGCCGGGCGCCGCAGGAGCCCCTGCCCGAAGGCGTCCGCCACCACCGGGCCGACCTCGCCGATCCGCAGAGCCTGCGGCCCGCCCTCGCCGGGGCCGGGGCCCTGTTCCTGCTGGTCGCGGGCGAGGACCCGCGGGCGGTCCTCGAAACGGCCGCGGGGGCCGGCGTACGCAGGGTCGTGCTGCTGTCCTCGCAGGGGGTCGGGACCCGGCCCGAGCAGTACGGGCACCCGGCCGCCTTCGAGGAGGCCGTCCGCCGGTCGGGCCTGGAGTGGACGGTGCTGCGCTCGGGCGGGCTCGACTCCAACGCCTTCGCCTGGGCCGAGTCGATCCGTACGCACCGCACGGCCGCCGCGCCCTTCGGGGACGTCGGGCTGCCGACGGTCGATCCGGCGGACGTCGCCGAGGTCGCGGCGGCGGTACTGCGGGGCTCCGGGCACGCGGGGAACACGTACGACCTGACCGGCCCGGCGCCGGTCACCCCCCGTGAGCGGGCCGAGGCGATCGCGGGCGCGATCGGCGAGCCGGTGCGGTTCGTGGAGCAGAGCCCCGAGGAGGCCCGGGCGCAGATGCTCACCTTCATGCCCGAGCCGGCGGTGCAGGGCACCCTGGCGATCCTGGGCGCGCCGGTCGCCGCCGAACGGGCCGTCAGCCCGGCCGTCGAGCAGATCCTGGGCCGGGCCCCGCGCCCCTTCGCCGCCTGGGCGGACCGCTCGGCGGCGGCCTTCCGCTGACCGGCCTCGGTCCGGTCCCGGCCGGGTCCCGGCCCGGTCCCGCACCGGCAGACGTCTCCCTTCCCTTCCCTTCCCTTCCCTTCTCCGCAGGAGCAGCAGCCATGCCCGTACAGCCCGTACTCGACTCGACGATCCACTACCGGGAAGCCGGTGCGCCCGAGGGCGTCCCCGTGGTCTTCCTGCACGGGAACCCCACCTCCTCCCACCTCTGGCGGGAGGTGCTCCCCGCCGTCGGCGGTCGGGCCCGGCTGCTCGCGCCGGACCTGATCGGGATGGGGGACTCGGGCAAGCCCGCCATCGGCTACACCTTCGCCGACCACGCCCGCTACCTCGACGCCTGGTTCGACGCGCTCGGGCTGGAGGAGGCGGTGCTCGTCGGGCACGACTGGGGCGGCGCGCTCGCCTTCGACCGGGCCGCCCGGCATCCGGGGCGGGTACGCGGGATCGCGTTCACCGAAACCATCGTCAAGCCGATGAGCTGGGAGGAGTTCCCGGAGGGCGGCCGCGAGCTGTTCCGGGCGATCAAGACGCCGGGGGTGGGGGAGGCCATGCTCCTCGACGCGAACGGGTTCATCGAGGGGCTGTCCGGCAGTGGCGTCCGCCCGATGGACCCGCGCGACCTGGACGTGTACCGGGCCCCGTACCCGACCCGGGAGAGCCGGCGCCCGCTGCTCCAGTGGGCCCGGTCGATGCCGCTGGGCGGGGAACCTGCCGAGGTGGTCGCCCGCGTGGCGGCGTACGGGGACTGGCTCGCGGGGAGCCCCGGGATACCCAAGCTGCTGCTGACCTTCGCCCCGGGGCCCGGGGCGATGACGGGACCGGAGACCGTCGACTGGTGCGTGGCGAACATCGCGGGCCTGGAACTCGCCCGGCACGACGGGGTGTCCGCCGGGCACCACACCCCCGAGGACCATCCGCTGCTGGTCGCGGCGGCGGTACGGGACTGGGCGGGGCGGCACGGGCTGTGGGGGTGAGGCGGTCCGGACGAGGCGAAGGACGCCCAGCGCGGGCCTTCGGACCCCCCGGCGGCGGACGTAGGTCCCTGTCGGTGGGCCTTCCGCCCCGGGGAGACTTCGCATCATGGACACTCTGGATTCGGTGATCGTCAACGTCAACGATCACCTCTGGACCTACCTGCTGATTCCGCTGGTGGTCGGTGCGGGCCTGTACTTCACGGTCCGCTCCCGGGGTGTGCAGCTGCGCCTGCTGCCCGAGATGTTCCGGGTGGTGAAGGAGAAGACCCCGCCGCGCGCCGACGGCCGCAAGCAGGTCTCGTCGTTCGGCGCCTTCACGATCTCCGCCGCCGCGCGCGTCGGTACCGGCAACATCGCCGGTGTCGCCGCCGCCATCACGCTGGGCGGCGCGGGCGCCGTCTTCTGGATGTGGATGATGGCGCTGATCGGCGCGGCCTCCGCCTTCGTGGAATCGGCCCTCGCCCAGCTCTACAAGGTGCGCAACGCGGGCGGTGCCTACCGGGGCGGCCCGGCCTACTACATGCAGCGGGCGCTCGGTAAACGCTGGCTCGGGGTGCTCTTCGCGGTGACGATCACCGTCACCTTCGGCTTCGTCTTCAACGCCGTGCAGGCCAACACCATCACCGCCGTGGCCTCGGGCTCCCTCGCGGACGCGGACGGGTCGAACTGGTTCGGCCCCTCGCTCGGCGTGCTGCTGGCCGCCCTGCTGGGCCTGGCCGTCTTCGGCGGGGTCAAGCGGATCTCGGCCGTCACCACCGTCCTGGTCCCGGTGATGGCGATCGTCTACCTGCTGCTCGGCGCGGCGGTGGTCCTCCTCAACATCACCGAGTTCCCCCGGGTCATCGCGGACATCGTCGGCGGCGCCTTCGGCTTCCGCGAGCTGGCGGCCGGCGGCATCGGCGCGGCCATCCAGCAGGGCATCCGGCGCGGCATGTTCTCCAACGAGGCGGGCCTGGGCTCGGCCCCGAACGCGGGCGCGGCCGCCGAGGTCTCGCACCCGGTCAAGCAGGGCCTCGTACAGTCCCTGGGCGTCTTCTTCGACACCCTCCTCGTGTGCACGATGACGGCCTTCATCGTCCTCGTCACCAACCCGGAGCTGTCGGGCCGCCAGGGCGCGGACCTGACGCAGACGGCGCTGAGCGACACGCTGGGCGGGTGGGCCGGCCACCTCCTGACGGTGGTGGTCTTCATGCTCGCCTTCAGCAGCATGATCGGGAACTACTACTACGGCGAGACCAACATCCAGTTCATCACCCGCAAGCGGTGGGTCCTGCCGGGATACCGGGTGCTGGTCCTGTCGGCGGTCGTCCTGGGCTCGCTCGGCTCGGTGTCGGTCGTCTGGAACCTGGCGGACGTGTTCATGGGCCTCATGGCCCTGATCAACCTCGCCGCGATCATCCCGCTGTCGGCCATCGCCTTCCGCCTCCTGGACGACTACCTCGCCCAGCGCCGGGCGGGCCTGGAGCCGGTCTTCACCCGCGACCGCATGCCGGACCTGAAGGGCGTCCAGTGCTGGGACCCGGTCCGCACGACGGTCCCGTCGGCGCAGGCGCCGGAACGGGTTTAGCCCGGCCGCCGGACCCGCCACTCGATCGTGGGACGGGGAACCCCGTCACCGGCCCGGAAGGCCAACGGCGACCTCGTCGTCGGCGGGGCCGCTCTTCTTGGCCCGCGCGTCGGCGACGGCGTACGGCAGCCCGGGCAGCAGCAGGAACGGCGCCGCCCACAACGGCAGCGTGAACAGCACCCCGTCACCGGCCAACAGGCTCGTGAGTATCCCGGCGGGCAGGGCGGTGGCGAGGCCGAGCGCCCAGCCCGCACGCATGCCCAGGCTGCCCCGCCGCAGCTCCCAGGTGACCGTGGCCACACCGAGGACCACCCAGAAGGCCAGGTAGTCGGGGGTCACGGCGAGCTTCGTGGTCCAGTGGCGCAGGTAGGAGATCAGCAGGACGCAGCCGATCGCGAGACAGGCCAGGGACGCGGTGCGCAGCACCCGGCGGGAGAGTGGGGCGCGTGCCCGCGCCCATGTCGCGGCGAAACTGCGGACGTCCCGTCCGACGACGTCCTGTCCCGTACGGCCGGCGGCCTGCGCATCCTCCAAGTGGGCGGAGAGCTCGTCGAGCATCTCCCGTACGGACGTGTCGTCGATCCCCCGGTACTCCCAGTTGCTGCGGCAGACCGCGAGTATCTGTGCGTTCGTCATGGTGTGGTTCCCCCCGTGGGTTCCGTGGCGGTCAGGATGCGGCCCGCCTGCCCGGCGAAGGCGAGCCAGTCGGCCCGGCCGCCGCTCAGTTCGGCGTGCCCCGCCTCGGTCAGGCGGTAGTACTTGCGCGGGGCTCCGCCGCTCGAGGAGGGGGCGCGGTAGGAGGAGATGAGTCCCGCCCGCTCCATCCGGGCGAGCAGCGGATAGATGCTGCCGTCGCTGACCAGCTCCAGCCCGCCGGCGGCGAGCGCCTCGGCGAACTCGAAGCCATATCTGGGCCGTTCGGCGATCAACGCCAGGATGCACAGGTCGAGCACTCCGCGCAGGAGCTGACTGCGTCGTTGGTCACCGGCCGCAGGCACTTCCTTTGTCATGCGGTACAAGGTAGTCAGGAAGTACCTTGCACCACAAGAGACTTGGAGTCACTCCATCCGGGCCTTTCCCGCACTGAGTCAGGGCTAGACCGCCGGACCGGAGACTGCGACCGGGCCGTCCGGCTCGACCGAGGTCACGACCGCCGTCGACCGCAGGGCCTCGACCTGGTCGGGGGAGAGGCGGGCGCTGAAGCCGTTCAGGGCGTGGCGGTAGACGTGGACCGGGGTGATCCCGTAGGCGTCCGCGACGGCGGCCGGGTCGAGGCCGCGGTGCACGGTGACGATGTACGCCGGCCACTCGGCCGGGGCCGCCGCGTGGGACGCGGGAGCGGGGCCGGTGGCCGGGGCCGTGGCGTGGGCGGGCAGGGCGGGCAGGGCGGCCATGGCGGTCAGTGCGAGGGCGGCGAGGGCCGTCGGCAGGGTCCAGCTCGGTCGGGTGCGCATGACGGTGAGGCCACCACGTACGGCCGTCGCGGTCAACGACCCCCGGCGGCGCGGCGGACCCGGGTGGGGGTGAAGCGCGAGTGCGCCCTCGCCGGATGCGTGCGGTGCCTTCCGTACGGGTGAACCTGTGCGGTGGCACCGTACGGCGGCGCGGGCGTCCGCGCGGGCGTCCGCGCAGGTGAGGAGGGTCGGGGCGGCGACGGGACGGAATCCTTTCTTCAGTCGGTACGAAGACAAGCCCGGGCGGCTCGCGGGCGCGGGCCGAGGGGCGCAACGGTCCGGTCAAGGCAAGCCGCCGGCCCGCCGATGAAGGGGAGGGCCGCACCCGCAGACGCGTTCCGCGCCGCACGGGGCGGCTCTCGCATGCCGATCGCCACCCTTCAGGAGCCCCGACATGTCCCTGCGCCTGCTCGCCCGTGCCGCCACCGCCGCCCTGCTCGCCGTCACCCCGGTGGCAGTCGGTTCCGCGTCCGCCGACGCCGCGCCCGAGCCCACCCCGGTGCCGCTGACCATCTCGGCCAACGCCATCCCCGGCCAGTACATCGTGACGCTGGAGCCGGGCTACGACCCGGCCAAGGTGGCGGAGCGGCTGGGCCTCAAGCCGAAGTTCCTCTACACCAAGGCCATGAACGGCTTCGCCGTCCCCATGACCAAGCTCCAGCTGGAGATCGCCCGCGTCAGCCTGGGCGTGAAGTCGGTGGAGGCGGACGCGAAGGTCTCCGCCCCGTCGGGGGTGCCGGCGACGGCCACCGCCCTGCGCGGGCCGTCCGCGTCCTGGGGCCTGGACCGGATCGACCAGAAGGCGCTGCCGCTCGACAACACCTACACCACCCAGGGCAACGGCGCCGGGGTGACCGCGTACGTCCTCGACACGGGCATCGACTACAAGCACGACGAGTTCGGCGGCCGCGCCACCTTCGGCTTCGACGCGATCAAGGACGGCCGCGACGGCCAGGACTGCAACGGCCACGGCACGCACGTCGCGGGCACGGTCGCCGGCAAGACGTACGGGGTGGCGCGCAAGGCGAACGTGGTCAGCGTCCGCGTCCTCAACTGCGAGGGCACGGGCGACTTCTCCGGGATCATCGCGGGCCTGGACTGGGTGGCCAAGAACGCCAAGCAGCCCGCGGTCCTCAACGGCTCCCTGGGCGGGGACAGGTCCGAGGTGCTGAACGCGGCGGCGGACGCCGTGACGGACGCGGGCGTACTGCCGGTCTTCGCGGCGGGCAACTCCTCGAAGGACGCCTGCCTCGTCTCGCCCGCGTCGGCGGGGAAGGTGCTGACGGTCGCCGCGACCAACCGGTACGACGAGGAGACCAGCTTCTCCAACTTCGGTACGTGCGTGAGCCTGTACGCGCCCGGAGAAGCGATCGTCTCCGCCAAGCTGGGCGGCGGCAGCGTGGCCGAGAACGGTACGTCCATGGCCGCACCGCACGTCACCGGCGTGGCCGTCCTCTACAAGCAGGCGAACCCGGCCGCGACGCCGCAGGACATCGTCGAGTACCTGAGGGACGAGTCCACGAAGGACGTGCTGACGAGCATCAGCAAGGGCACCCCGAACGAGCTGCTGTTCACCAACGGCCTCTGACCACCGCGGACGCGAGGGCCGCGGCGCTCACGCGGCGGCGCGGTTCCAGCGCATCCGCGACCACGGCAGGGCCAGCTCGCTCCGGTCCGCCACCTCGCGCGGGGCGAGGTCCGTGATCGGCGCGGCCTCGCGGTGCCTCGCGTAGACGGTGTCGACGTAGCGGTGGCCGGTGTCGGGGGCGATGAAGAGGACCGTGCGGTGGGGTGAGCGCTCGCGCTCGTGGCGGGCGGCGAGGTAGCCGGCGCCGGTCGACAGGCCGGCGAAGACCGCGTGCCGGCGCAGCAGGTCGACGCTGCCGGCGAGGGCCGCGTCGAAGGAGATCCAGTGCAGGGTGTCGTACAGCTCGTGCGAGACGTTCCCGAACGGGATGGAGCTGCCGATCCCCGCGATGATCATCTCGGTGTCGTTGACGTGCTCGGAGCCGAAGGTGACGCTGCCGTACGGCTGGACGCCGACGAGTTCGACATCGGCCGCGTGGGGGGAGTCCTCGCGGAGGTAGCGGGTGAGGGCGCCGGTGGACGCGCCCGAGCCGACCCCGCCCACGACGGTGAGCCCGTCCGCCGTGCCGGTGGCCTCCCGGATGCGGTCGGCGATCGAGCGGTAGCCGAGGTAGTGGACGTCGTCGTGGTACTGGCGCATCCAGTGATACCCGGGGTGTTCGGCGAGGATCTCGTGGATCCGCTCGACGCGCCGCTTCTGGTCGAGCTTCAGGTCGCTGCACGGCTCCATCTGCTCCAGCGTCGCCCCGAGGACGGCCAGTTGGGTCCGCAGCGTGTGGTCCACCGTGGCCGAGCCGACGATGTGGCAGCGCAGGCCGTACCGGTGGCAGGTCAGGGCCAGGGCGTACGCGTAGATGCCGCTGGAGCTGTCCAGCAGGGTGTCCCCGCGGCGTACGACTCCGGTGTCGAGCAGGTGGCGTACCGCCGCGAGGGCGGAGACCACCTTCATCGTTTCAAAGCGCAGGCAGACGAGCCGGTCGTCGAGGCGTATCAGGTCGGGCCGGCCGATCGACTCCGTGATGTGCTGGTCCATGGTCCGGGATCTCCTTGGGGGGTGTGCTGCCGGTGCCGGTGAAGGTCGTGAAGGTGCGGGTGGCGGGGATGCCGTGGGCGGCCAGGGCGTGCAGGCAGCCGCCGACGCGGCGGCGCAGCCCGGGGGCGGCCGGATCGAAGAGCACGCCCGCCACCGCGCCGCTGTGCGCGATCTGCACGCCGACCGCCCCGACCCGGCGCGCGATGGCGGCAAGTGCATCGAACTCCGGGTGTCCCAGCACCTGTTGGCCGCGCCGCGCGCTGGCGGTGGCCACCGCGCCGAGCAGCTCGGTGCTACCGGTGGCCACGGCCCGGCGCAGCAGCGCGCGCAGCCGCTCGCAGGCCCGTACGTCGCTCTCGTCCACGTCGGCCACGTCGGGCACCGGCAGGGACAGGGTGTCGACGGGCGCGCCCCCGCCGAGGGCGCAGCCCACCACGACCAGCGGCGGGAGGGCCGGGCCGAGGTCCTCCAGGACCCGGCCCTCCCGCTGGGCGAACAGCACCGGGCGGCCGCTCAGCATCAGCGGATCGGAGGCCAGTTCGGCGCGTACGGCCAGCGCGGCGACCGTCGAGGGCTCCAGCCGCAGCCCGTACGAGTCCGCGACCGCGCGCACGGCTGCGATCACGTCGCTGCTGGAACTGCCCATGCCCAGGCCCACCGGTATCGCGCCGCTGAGCCGCAACTCCCCGCCGCAGGGCGGCTGTCCGGTCCGCCGCGCGCACTCCGTGACCGCGAGGGCCGCGGCTCGCGCCGCCTTCGTGCGGTCGGCGGGCGCGACGGTGAGGGTCCCGGGCGGCGCGCCGGCCCGGCGGACGAAGGCGGCGCTGCTGCCGGGGCCCGCCATGGGGAGGGTGACCAGTCCGGCGCACCGGCGCCCGGCTCCGTCGAGGAAGACGCCCTGGAGGATCTCGCCGTGGTGGCAGGGGGCCTGCCCGGTGCCGGTGGGGAGGTTTCCGGCACGGGGCGCGGCCGGGCGGGCGGCGGCGCCGGGAGTGCGGGGAGCGCGGGGAGTGCCGGGAGCGCGGGGAGCGCGGGGAGCGCGGGGGATCACGCGCCGTCCGCCGTCCGGTAGCGGTACAGGACCGTCTCCTCGGCGCTGAACTGGGAGAAGGGGAACGGCTCCGCGGACAGGGCGGTCACGCCGGAGCCGAGGAAGGCGCGGGCGACGGCGCTGCCGGTCTGCGCGTAGACGACCAGCGGGATGCCCCGGGAGCGGCAGCGCTCCAGGATGGTGTCGAAGGAGCCGTTGCTCAGGGTCATTCCGGTGGCGACGACGGCCTGCGCACGCTCCAGGACCTCGTGCATGTCGTCGGTGACCGGGTCGCCCCACTGGGTGGCCCTGAGGTTGAGGTCGCACGGCAGGGGCCGGCCGCCGCGCTCGCGGATCGCCGCCACCAGCGGGTTGACGACGCCGATGAGCCCGACCTCGGCGCCCTCCTCGATGTCCAGCAGTCCCGCGATGGCCGCGTCGCGGGCCTCGGCGCGCATCTCCGGGGTGCCTGTGGGGAGGGTGATGGGCTCGGCGTCGCCCTGCTCGGCCGCCACGCGGTGCGGGCGGATCTCGGAGAGGTAGGCGTCGAGGGCGGCGATCCGCAGCGGTCGGGGGGCCTCGCGCAGGAGGAGGTCGAGCGGGGTCCCGGAGGAGTCGCGGCAGACCGAGGGGTCGATCTCGCCGGCTTCGAAGGCGCAGCCTCCGAAGGAGCCGCCGAGGCGGACCAGGACGTACTGGTTGAGGTAGGTGGTGTCGCCGCCGGCCAGGCGGGTGCCGTGGTGGATCCAGAACACGCTGGTCGCGACGAGTGAGGAGGGCAGCGGGCCGTGCTCGCCGGCCAGTACGGCGTCGACGAGCGCGTCGACGGAGGGGGTGGCGGTGGTGGTCGGGGTCATGGGGTTCACGGGGTTCATGGGGGTCATGTGGTTCATGGGGTTCCTCTTCACATGGCGGGTTGGGGTGTCGGCGGCGTTGTGCGCGTGCCGAGCGGTCCGCGGTAGCTGACCTGCGGGTGTCCGAGGGCGTCGGTGGTGAGTTCGGCGTCCACCTCGAAGACCTCGGCGAGCCGCTGCGCCGTGAGGACGGCGGCGGGCGGGCCGGAGGCGATCAGGCGGCCGTGGTGCAGGAGCAGCAGGCGGTCGCAGTACCGGGCGGCGAGGGACAGGTCGTGCAGTGCGACCAGGACCGTCCGGCCGGTGCCGGACAGCAGCTCCATCAGTTCGAGCTGGTGTCGGACGTCGAGGTGGTTGGTGGGCTCGTCGAGCAGGAGCCCGGACGGCTGCTGGGCCAGCGCGCGGGCGATGTGGGTGCGTTGGCGCTCGCCGCCCGACAGTGCCTTCCAGGGGCGTCCGGCGAGCGCGGTGAGTCCTACGCGTTCCAGCGCGGCGGCGACCACCGCCCGGTCGGTGGCGTCCGGCCCGCGCCAGCGGTCGCGGAACGGGGTCCGCCCCAGGCCGACGATGTCGGCGACCGGCAGATCGCCGTCCGCGCCCGCGTCCTGTGCGACGTAGGCGACGTGCCGGGCGATCCTGCGCGCGCTCCAGTCGCGTACGGACTCCCCGTCGTACCGGACGGCGCCCGCGGCGGGGGCCCGCAGGCCGGCCAGGCAGCGCAGCAGCGAGGACTTGCCCGAGCCGTTGGGGCCGAGCAGCCCGACGGTCTCGCCGCAGGCGATGTCGGCGCTGACGTCCCGTACGACCGGAGTGCCAGGGGTGCCCCTGGTGCCCCCCACCGACCAGCTCACGGCTTCGGCGGTGATCCTCACAGCTCTCACAGCTCACCCCGTTTGCGCAGGACCAGGAGGAAGATCGGTACGCCGAGCAGCGCGGTGATCACGCCGACGGGAACCTCGCGCGGTCCGAAGGCGATCCGTGCCAGCGCGTCCGTCCACACCAGGAACACCGCGCCGGCCAGCGCCGTGTACGGCAGCAGCACCCGGTGCAGCGGCCCGACGAGGAACCGCACCCCGTGGGGCACGATCAGCCCGACGAAGCCGATGGCGCCGACGGTGGCCACCGCCACCGCGGTCAGCACGGCCGTGACCACGAGCAGCAGCATCCGTGTGCGCCGTACGTCGATCCCGAGGGAGGCGGCGGTGTCGGTGCCGAAGGCGAGCCCGTCGAGGGCGTTCGAGCAGAGCCAGGCCGCCGCCAGCCCGAGCGGGGCGACGACGGCGCAGACCGCGACCGTGTCCCAGCGGGCCGGTGCCATCGAGCCCAGGAGCCAGTGGGTGACGGCCCGCGTGGTGTCCGCGTCCGCCGAGGCCATCAGGACGAGCGAGGTCAGCGCGGTGAAGAGCTGCCCGATGACCACGCCGGTGAGGACGATGCGTACGGAGTCCAGCCCGGTGCGCCGCAGGAGCAGCAGGAGCAGCCCGAAGGAGAGCAGTGCGCCGGCGAGGGCTCCGCCGGTGACGCCGAGGGTGTTCGCGCCGATCCCGAGGACGACCACGGTGACGGCTCCCGCGGAGGCGCCCGAGGAGACGCCGAGCAGGTAGGGGTCGGCGAGGGCGTTGCGGGTGACCGCCTGGAGCACCGCGCCGCACACGGCGAGCGAGGCGCCGACGAGGGCGGCCATCAGCACGCGCGGCAGCCGCAGGTCCCAGACGAGCGAGTCCAGCAGCGGGGGCAACGGCGTGACGTCCAGGCCGAGTCGGAGGCCGAAGACGCGGGCGAGGCCGCTCCACCCCACGTCGGCGGCGCCGATCCGCACGGCCGCCGCCACCGAGGCGGTCAGGACGGCCACGGCGAGGAGGAAGAGTCCCGCCCCGGCCACGGCGGACCGGGGAGCAGCCGGCCCCGGCCCGCTCAGGACGACCGGATCAGCGGACATATCCGAGGTCCTTCATGCCGGCCGCCAGCAGGCCGAGGGCGTGTACGGAGCGCACCGAGGGGTCCAGTTCGATGCCGGGCACTTCGAGGATCCTGCCGTCGCGGACCGCGGCGAGCTTCGACACGACCGGGTGCCCGGTCATGGTGGCGCGCTTCTCGGCGGCGCTGTCTCCGGGCCGGCCGCGCTCGGACAGGTCGCCGATCACGATGAAGTCGGGGTCGCGCTTGGCGACTTCCTCCCAGGAGACCTCCGGCCAGTCCTCGTCGACGTCGTCGAAGGCGTTCTTCGCGCCGACGATCCGGCTCATCTCGCTGGGCAGGCCGCTCTTGCCCGCCACGTACGGCATGCCGTTGAAGACGGAGTAGAGGTAGACCACGGTGGGCCGGTCGGCGCCCCCGGGAACCTTGGCCGCGTTCTCCCCGGCCTTGGCGACGGCGGTGCGCTGGTCGGCGGCGAGCTTGGCGGCCCGCTCTTCGGCGCCGAAGACCTTGCTGAGGTTCTCGTAGTCGGAGAAGAGGAGCTCGAAGGGGGTCCGGCCGGCCGGGTTCCGTTCGGGGCAGTCCACGGCGCTGACGAAGGTCGGGACCTTGAGGGCTTCCAGCTCCTCGCGGGTGCCGGCCCGGTCCTTGGTGAAGAGGTCCGCGGAGCCACCGACGACGAAGTCGGGGGTCGCGGCGCGCAGTTGTTCGCCGGTCGCGATCTTCGGGGCGATGACCGGGATCTTGGCGTACGCGGCCTCGTACGCGGCGGGGATCTTCGTCTTGAGGTTGGCGGTGCCCGCCATCGAGTCCTGGAGCCCGAGTTCGAGGAGGGTCTCGGTCGAGGTCTGGTCCAGGGCGACGGCCCGCTTCGGCGGTGCGGCGAAGGTCGCCTGGCGGCCGCAGCTCGTGAGGGAGGACGCCTGGGCGGTGGGGGCGGGCTTGGCGTCCGCCTTGGAACCGCCGCCCGCGGGTGCGGAGCAGGCCGCGGTGGCGAGGGCGATGGTGAGGGCGATGCCGAGGCGAGCGGGGTGGCGCATGGGTTCTCCGGTCTGGGCAGGGCGGGTGGGGGCGGGTGGGGTGAGGGCGCGGGTGGTCCGTGGGCGTTGTCGTGCACCGGGCAAGACCACCACGTTCGAAGGGTACTGTAATGGTATTCATTTTCATTAAGGAACCCGGGGCGGTTCTCCGAGCCGCCACCCCACCCCCGAGGAGCAACCACACCGTGGCGACCACGCCCGCGCCTCCGGCGCCCAAGTCCGTTGATCCGCCCGCGCGTTCGATCCTTCTCGACGTCCCGTTCCTGCGCCTGTGGGCGGGGACCACCGCCTCGGGACTCGCGACCTGGGCCCTGCCCTTCGTCCTCGGGCTCGCCGTACTCCACCGCGACCTGAGCGCCGCCGGCCTCGGCCTGGTCCTCGCCGCGCGCACGGTCGGATTCCTCGCCGCCGTCACCGTCGGCGGCGTCCTCGCCGACCGGCACTCCCGCCGCGTGGTCGTCCTCTGGTCGGCCCTCGCGGCAGCGGTCGCCGCACCCCTCCTCGCCGCCGGACTGGGCCGCTCGCTCCTGCTGATGACGGCCGCCGCCGCCCTCGCCGGCGCCGGACAGGGCGCCTGCCGCCCGGCGTTCCAGGCGCTCACCGCCGAGACCGTCGACCCCGGGCGGCGCCAACAGGCCAATGCCGCCATGACCATGGCCGTACGCGGTTCCACGCTCGCGGGACCCGCCCTGACCGCACTGCTCGCGGCCTTCCTCGACGTCTGGACCCTGCTGCTCGGCATCGGCCTGCTCTGGCTGGTCGCCGCGCTCGTCCCGGGCAGGGGCGCGGGCGCCGTCACCGGCACCGGCACCGGCACGGACCCGGCCACCGCCACGGACCCGGCCGCGACCGCGACCGAAGCCGAGGCCGCCGGGCCCGCGCCGCGCGCGAGTTTCCGTACCGAGTTCCTGGAGGGCGTACAGGAGGCCCGGCGCCACCCCTGGTTCCTCGCCGGGCTGGCCGCCCTCGTCGCGGTGATCGCCCTCGGCTACTCCGCGACCAGCGTCGCCCTGCCCCTGATCAGCCGGGACCGCTACGACAGCGAATGGGTGCTGGCCGCGGCCATGACCGCGTACATAGTGGGCGCGCTCGGCGGAGCCCTGGTCATCGCCCGCCTGCGGCCGCGCTCACAGGGCTGGGCCGCCTTCGCGGGTCTGGCGGCGTACGGATTCGCCCCGCTGAGCCTGATGTTCCCCGTGCACCCGGGGGTGGTCGTCGCCGCTTACGCCGTCGCCGGGATCGGGATCGAACTGTTCAACGTGCCCTGGTTCACCGCCACTCAGCGCGAGGTCGCCCCGGACCGGCTGGCCCGCGTCTCCTCGCTGGACTTCCTCGTCTCCTACGGCCTGGCCCCGGTCGGCCTCGCCCTGATCGCCCCGGCCATCGAAGCCTTCGGCGTCACGGCCGTCCTCGGCGCCTGCGCCGCCGCGTGCTTCCTCGTACCGGCGGCGGCGGCCCTGGAGCCGACGTCCCGTCACTTCGCGCGGACGACGCCGGCGGTGGACCGGACGTAGGACCGGACCCGGGGGCCTGGGCGCCTCCGGGCGCTTGGACCGTTGGGCCCGTTGGGTCGTTGGGTCGTTGGGCCGTGGCGGTGGCCGTTCCCGGCCGTTCGGGGGAACCGCGGGATGCGGTCCGCTCCTTCCGTCGTCCGGCGTGGGCATCGTCGTCGAAACGAAAGAAGGTGGACGCGATGCCGCTCTACTTGTCGAGGTTCAGCTACACGCCGGAGACCTGGGCGAGGCTGACGGCCCACCCCGAGGACCGCGCTCAGGCCGCCCGGTCCTACATCGAGTCCGTCGGCGGCAAGCTGCACGGCTTCTGGTACGCCTTCGGCACGCACGACGGCTACAACCTCTGGGAAGCCCCGGACAACGTGTCCATGGCCGCGGTCGCACTGGCGATCAGCGGTGGCGGCGCGCTCAGCTCGTTCGAGACGACCGTCCTCCTGAGCGTGGACGACACGCTGGACGCCCTGCGCCAGGCCGAGCGGATCCGGTACCGGGCTCCCGGCGCGTCCGGGACGCCGTGAACCCGGCGATCGAAGGTTCCTAGACCTTCACGGCGGCCAGGCGTGTGCCGCAGAGTGCGGTGAGGTCCTCGGGGTCGGAGGTGAGGACGGTGACCGGGCCGGGCGCCGCGAGTGCGGTGGCGGCCAGCATGGCGTCGATGGCGTACTTGTGCCCGTGCAGGCCGGCCTCGCGCAGCAGGGCCGTGGCGGCGTGGGCGATCTCCTCGGTGACGGGCTCGACCACCACCCTGGACAGCGCCCACGTGAGGGCGGGCATGTTGATCTTCGGGTGGACCACCTCGACGAGGGTGGCGGTGCTGGTGATGACCCGCATGTCGTCCGCGAGGGCCAGGGCGAGCCAGCGAGTGATGGTGCGGTCCCGCAGCACGGCCTTTGCGAGCCCCTCGCTGTCGAGCACGAGGGTGCCCCCGGGCTTGGTCGGCTTCGGCGTCATGCGACGTCCTTCTGCTCGGCGTGGCTGTCGGACTGCCCTCCGTGGGCCCGGCGGAATTCCTCCCGGGTCGCGTCGATCTCCTCCGCGGTGATCGGCCCGTGCTCCGCCTCCGCCACGGCGACGAGCTCCGCCAGGTTGTCCCGTTCGATCTGGCGGGCCACGGCGGCGGTGACGTAGGCGGAGAGGCCGGAGGGGCCGCTGCGGGCGCGAGCGGCCTCGGCGATGTCGCGGGGCATCGAGATGGAGTACTTCTGGGTGGCATCGCTCATGCCACCCATGCTACTTCCGATGCTACCGCCGCGTTCGGCGTGTGGGGCGTAGAGGTACATGCGCATAGGCTCTCGGCATATGCGGACCCCTGGGCGCCCTTTCGTGCCGGTTCGCTCGATGGGGTGGCGGCCCGCCCTCAGTCCGTGCGCAGGCGGGCGTGGAGGTGTTCGTCGTGCCAGCCGTCCGCGTGGAGGAGGGCGCCGCGCATGGTGCCCTCCAGCGGGTAGCCGGACTTCAGGGCGACGCGGCAGGACGCCGGGTTGGCCACGGAGTGGGTGATGCGCAGGCGGTGCAGGCCGAGGTCCTCGAAGGCCCAGCGGGTCAGGACGGACAGGCCCTCGGCGGTGGCTCCGCTGCCGCGGCCGGCCGGGAGGAGCCAGTACATGAACTCCCCGCTGCCGCCCGGCAGGTCGAGGTCGGCGAGGCCGATCAGGCCGACCGCGGGGCTGCCGTCGCTGCCGTCGCCGTCGTCGACTCCTTCGGCGGGGGCCAGGGCCCAGACCGCCGAGCGTTCCGCGTGCCAGCGTTCGCGCCAGCGGGCGATGCGGGTGACGGCCCGGGCCTCGGTGAGCGGGTCCGGGCGGTTCCAGTGCCGGATGTCCGGGTCGGCGTATGCGGCCACGAGCGCGGGGGCGTCGTAAGGCTCCCAGGGGCGCAGGCGCATCCCGCAGGGGAGGTCGTACGAAGGCTGGGTGAGGGCGGCCATCCGGCCCGGCGGGACGACGGCCGGTATCGAGTCGGTCATCGGATCATCATGGACCGTCGGGGCGCGCGTGCCGGCACTGGTGCCGCCGTCGGGGGGTGGCCGACCCGCCGGTGCTGGTGATGCAGGGGACGGCCGACACGGTCATCAACCCGAACTCCACCGACGCGTACGTGAAGCGGGCCTGCCGGTTCGGCGAGCCGGCTCCGTCCAACTGCCCGTGACGGACGGCAGTTTCGCGCAGTGAATGAAGGCTCCCGGCCGGTGGACCACACCGGCCGGGAGCCTTCGTACGTGGGGGCCCGGTGTCAGTGGCCCCGCCGTCAGCGGCCCGCGGGGACCGGCGCGGAGTCCGGGGTGCCGGCGGGCTCGGCCACGGGCGCCGCCGCGGTCTCCGGGGCCGTTTCCGCGTCCGGTGCGGTGTTGAACTCGGCCAGCATCTGGTGTGTTAACTGCACCTTCTCTGGCTCGTTGGGCAGGGCGATGTTTCCCCGCTCAAGGAGAGCCCGCATGAAACCCAACCTGCACCACGACTTGATCGAAGGCCGCGCCGGTGTGCCTCGCCTCGGGTCGGTGGCCAAACTGGAGACCCAGCACCCTCCGTACGCGGTCCTCACCGTGTCCGGTGAGGTGGTCGAGCCCGCCCTCTCGTACCTCCGGGACCTGGCGCTCAGCGACAACAGCCCGCTGACCGGCCGCAGCTACGCGCACGACCTTCTGCGCTGGTTCCGGCTGCTGTGGTTCCTCGATCTGCCGTGGGACAAGGCGTCCGAGGCGGAGGCCGCCGCCCTCGTGGGGTGGCTCCGTACGGCACCCAACCCGCAGCGCCGCCGCAGCAGTCTTGACTCGCCACGGCCAGGGTCGGTGAACCCCCGCACCGGTAAGCGGTACCTCCAGGCCGGCTATGCACCGAGCACGATCAACCACGCATTGACCGTGGTCAGCAGCTTCTACGCCTTCCACCGTCACTACGGACGTGGCCCGCTGACCAACCCCGTCCCGGAGTCGCTCGCACAACGAAGGGCGCTGGCACACCGAAACTCCACCGAGCCGGCGCAGCCATTCCGGCGGGCCCGGCTACGGCAGCGAGTGTCGAAGGGCGACCCAAGGGCGATTCCCGACGTTCTGTGGGACGAGTTCTTCGAAGCGATGACGCATGACCGGGACAGGGCCGCTGTCCTGCTCTACGTCTCCAGCGGTGCCCGAGCCGAAGAGCTTCTGGGGGTCACCCCGGCCGATATCGACTGGTCACGGCAGGTCTTCCACGTGATCTCCAAAGGGACCAAGGAACGGGACCCCGTACCGGCCAGCCCGCAGGCCCTCATCGTGCTCGCGGCCTACCTCGACTCCATCGGCTTGCCCGCGGCCCACGAGCCCGTGCTGCGGACGCGGCGCGGCCCCGACAAGCCGCTGAGCTACTGGGCGATGCGCCGGGTCATCCAGCGGGCCAACGCGAAGCTCGGTACGAACTGGACGCTGCACGATCTTCGCCACACGGCAGCCAGTCGTATGGCGAACGACCCGAACCTGACCCTGACCGAGGTCCGGGCGATCCTCCGGCATGCGGACCTGGCGACCACGGGCCGCTACCTCAACGCCCGCGTCGAGGACCTCTTCGATGCCCTGCAGGAGCACTACAACCGGCCCAAGGTCGTGCGCAGTATTGCGCCTGGCTACGACGAGGACGACTTCAAGGCGGTGTTCGGTGCCTAACCGTCACACTCCCGACACCTACACCGCGCGAAACCGCCGCGTCGCCTCCTACCGAGAGGGTGCACGGCTAGAGGCGCCGAGGAGCCGGTTCTCCACTGCATCTGTGAAGGCCGCACCGGCACCGCGGCCAGAGGTCCCGCCGGCGCCGTTCGGGGATCTCTCCCGGGCGACGTTGGAAGAGGTCCGGGAGATCGCCACAGGAGCACTCAAGGGGCGTTCAGACCGTTCCCACGCGAACAAGCGGCGCCGTGGGATGAACATGCTGCTCGCCCACTTGGAGACACTGCCAGGGGAGACCTGGCAGCAACGGTGGGAGGCGAGCGGCTTCGACGGCGAGAACGCGCCCTCGGTCAACATCCTCGCGCGTGAGGGGTTCCAATACGACGGCTTCGACCTGATCACGGCCGCCAAGATGGCCTTCTGCCTTCGGGTGGTCCAGCCGTCGGTGTCAGGCTTCCGCGCCAACAAGTTCACGCGGTACGCCGAGCCCTTTCGGGAGATCCAGAACGACCCACTCCTGGACCGGTTCTTCGAGGCCGTTGACGGACACCCCACGATGGGACACGTCCACAAGGCACGCGCGAAGTTCGATCTCACCTGCGCGCTGACCACTCAGGGCATCGCACTCGAAGATCTGACGCCTGCGGCTCTGCTGCACTACTCGCTGGAGTCGAAGCGTCTCGGGCTGACCCACGGGGCCAACAAGAACCACAATCGCTTCGCTGCGCTCGGTGCCTGGCAGTTGCTCCACGCCATGGGGCACTTTCCGGCTGAGACGCCACCGACGCTCAGGACGTTCGTGTACACCGGTCAGCGGACGATCGAGGAACTGGTGGACCGCTACGCGATCAAGAGCCTCTCAGTCCGACAGCTGTTGATCGACTACCTGACCCGCAGGCGGGCGGAGACTGACTACGTCACCGTCACCGGCCTTGCCCGGAACCTGGCCAAGCACTTCTGGGCCAAAATCGAGGAGCTCAGCCCAGGACACCCTGACCTGGTCCTCGGCCAAGACCTCTACGACCAATGGCGAGCCGAGCTCCAGACGTGCACCACTGGTGGCGGCCGGGAGCTGAGGAAGCGCCTGGACCCGGAATCCATCCTCCTTGCCGTTCGCGGCCTCTACGTCGACCTCCACAGCTGGGCTGTCGAAGAGCCGGAGCGGTGGGCGCAGTGGGTCGTTCCGTGCCCCATCCGTCCGCAGGATCTGAAGGGGTTCGGGAAGCGCAGGCGGGAGATCAATCGGCGAATGGCGGACCGGGTCCGCGTCCGGCAGCCGCTCCTGCCCGCGCTGGTGGCCCACGTAGAAGCACGCCACGAGTTCTACGCCGGTCTGCTGGATGCCGCTCGCCCGATCGCGCTCGGTGAGGAGTTCATCCACCAAGGGCGCCGCTACCGGCGCCGGAACTCCGACTATGACCGGCGCATGGCCGCGGCGGAGGCAGAGCCGGCGGTGAGGATCACGGAAGAGGAATCGGGTGAGCGGATCAACGTGACCGTTGTCGAGGACTCCGCCTTCTGGGAGTGGGCGGCAGTCGAGGTGCTGCGGCACAGCGGAATCCGGGTGGAGGAACTCTGCGAGCTCACGCACCTGAGCATCCGCCAGTACCAACGGCCTAACGGCGAGGTCATCGCCCTGTTGGTGGTCGCGCCGTCGAAGAGCGAGCGCGAGCGAGTGATTCCGATGTCGGCTGAGTTGTTTCACGCCGTCGCGCAAATCCTTCGCCGCCAAACGCGCAATGGCAGGACCGTCCCCCTGGTGACCCGGTACGACCCGCACGAGCGGACGTGGTCGGAGCGGCTGCCTTTCCTCATGCAGCGACATATCGGGACCGCGATCGGCGTCATGTCTGGCGCAACGGTCCTGAGCATGCTTGACCGCAGCTGCAAAGAGCTGGCCGAGATCAACTCCGCCTTTGAGGGCCTGAAGTTCACCCCGCATGACTTCCGTCGGCTGTTTGCCACCGAGGTTGTCAACGGGGGCCTACCGATCCACATCGGCGCCGCCCTGCTCGGACACCTCAATCTGCAGACGACTCAGGGTTACGTTGCGGTGTTCGCAGAGGATGTCGTCGGCCACTACCAGGCCTTCCTAAACCACCGGCGAACGCTGAGGCCAGAGGTGGAATACGGCGAGGTCACACCACAGGAATGGGACGAGTTCGAGGAGCACTTCGACAAGCGCAAGGTCGAGCTGGGCAACTGCGCGCGTCCCTACGGGACGCCCTGCCAGCACGAGCACGCCTGCATCCGCTGCCCCATGCTCCAGATCAATCCCAAGATGCTGCCGCGACTCGTGGAGCTGGAGAAGGACCTCCTTCTACGCCGTAAGAAGGCGGAAGAGGAGCAGTGGCTCGGCGAGATCGACGGAATCGACATGACGCTGACGTTCCTGCGGACCAAGCAGGCCGAGGCGGCTCGGACTGCTCAGCGGACCGTGGTGGATCTCGGCTTGCCGCGCCCCCGCTCTGTGGGCCGGTGAAGGAGAGGACCTTAATCAGCCGACACGCCTCTGGGGGTGGGGCCGAGAGCTGGGGAGGCGATCGAGCGTGGCCTTGTTTAGCCGACGCAAGAGCACTGGACCGGACTGGATCACGGATCTGCCGGGCAGGAGCAGGACAACCAGGCGGTTCTATCAGGCGTTGGTAGGTCGTCACCTGGACGTCTTGCGTACTACGCAAATCGCCCCTGCGGCGACGTGGGAGCAGGTGGCTTACGTAGCGATTGTCCACAACAACTCTGTGCGGATTGCTGATCGCAACGCTGGCGGGGTTGACCTGCTTGATGCCGAGATCCAGGAGGCGATCCGCACGGCACTCGATCAGTTCGCGGCCCACCATGGTGTTCGAGGCAGCCTGGTCCGGGCGTGGGGGACCGCGAAACTGTTCAACGAGCGCTTCGCTTCAGGCTGGGAGCGATCCAGCACTGTCATCGGTTGGTGGCAGGAGCGGCCCATCGCCTTCGCCTGCATCATGCACCCGGTCAAGGAGGGTGAACCTCTGATCGACGGACTGCTGATCTTTGATCACGCTGTCTACGAGTTCACGCCCGACGCTGAGAGGCTGCCACAGGTTCACTGGAGCCGGATGCAAGTACGGGAGGCGGAAGAGCCGGTACGGGGAGCAACGACTCTGCACCTGGACGCCGCTACGGGCTATGCGCGTGCCGACATCGCCAGCGATGCAGTGATCATTCTGCAGACCATGCAAGGGCCTCTCTTCACGGACCCTGACATGCCTGTGCCGAAGGTCAAGAAGCGGCGCAATTGGGGATCTACTGGCTGAGGCCGCCGGAGCACCGATGCTCCGGCGGCCTTCGGCCACTACTCGCTCAGCGAGTCAGAACTGCTTCCTCTTCCGGTGCTGTACTCGTTACCGGTTCCTCAGAAGTGGACTGCTCCTCTTCACTAGGCTCATTGAGTGAAGTGCAGAGAAGCTGGGTGAAGCCGAAGAAGTAGGTGGCTGCGAAGCCCACGAGGTAGCCGACGGCCAGGCCGCCCGCGTAGATCGCGATGGTGAGGCCCATGCCCGACTTGCCGTCCAGCAGCGGGAACAGCGCCCAGCCCGAGGGGCCGATGGCGGTGGAGCCGAAGGCGGTGCCCAGCTGGTTGAAGAGGCCTACGAAGGCTCCGCCCGCGGCGCCGCCGATGCAGGCGGTGATGAAGGGGCGGCCCAGGGGCAGGGAGACACCGTAGATGAGGGGTTCGCCCACGCCCAGGAAGCCGGCCGGGAGGGCGGACTTGATGGTGGCGCGGATCGAGCGGTTGTGCGGGAGCTTGTAGTAGACGGCGATGGCCGCGCCGACCTGGCCCGCGCCCGCCATGGCGAGGATGGGGAGCAGTACGGTGAAGCCGGTCTGCTCGATCAGGGTGGTGTGGATGGGGATCAGGGCCTGGTGCAGGCCCAGCATGACCAGCGGGAGGAAGAGCCCGCCGAGGACCAGGCCCGCGAAGGCCCCGCCGGTGGCGAGCAGCCAGGTGGCGAAGGTGCCGATGGCGCTGGAGACCTCACCCGCGACGAACATCAGGCCGAAGATGGTGACCAGGCCGGAGATGAGGACGGTGAGGGTGGGGGTGACCAGGACGTCCAGGGCCTCCGGGACCCACTTGCGGCACCACTTCTCCACCTGGACGGCGAGCAGCGCGGCCGCCAGTGCGCCGAGTACGCCGCCCTGGCCGGGGGAGAGCTGCTGGCCGAAGGCGTCGATCTTCGCGACGCCCGGGAAGACGATGATCGCGGCGACCGCGCCGCCGAGGATGGCGGTGCCGCCGAACTCCTTGGCCGTGTTGTAGCCGACGAAGACCGCGATCAGGGACATGAATCCGGAGGCCATCGCGGCGAGCGCCGGGACGACGGCGGGCACCCAGCCCATGTTGGTGAGGAAGCCGTTGAGGCCGGCGATGATGCCGCAGCCGATCAGGGCGGGGATCAGCGGGACGAAGATGTTCGCGATGCGGCGCAGGAACAGCTTGAAGGGGGTGGAGTTCTTCGCCTTCTGGGCGTTCTTGATGGCCGCGCCCTGGGCGGCGAGTTCATCGGCGGTCACGGTGTGGGGGGTCCCGGTGCCGGGGGCGGCGGGCGCCGGGGCGGCCGCGCGGGCTTCCGCGACCAGGGCCTCGAACTCGGGCGTGACGCGGGCGACGGTGCCCGGTCCCAGCACGATCTGGTAGGTGTCGTCCTCGACGACGCCCATCACGGCGGGGAGGGCCTTGAGGGCCTCGTCCTGGACCAGGGAGCGGTCGCGCAGGGTGATGCGCAGCCGCGTCATGCAGTGCGCGATGGAGAGGATGTTGTCCGGACCGCCGACCAGGGGAAGGATCGCGGCGGCTGTGGCGCGGTTCTTGTCAGTGGACATCGTGGTGTTCGCCTTGCTGCTGGGGGTCAGCGGGGGTGGGCAGGGTGGCCAGGGGCGGGGTGGGTCAGCGCGGGGGCTGGGTGAGGGCGGCCCGGAGGTGGCCCCGTGAGGCGGTGAGCAGTTCGGCGGCCGTGGGGCCGTCGACTCCGCCGAGGATGACGAGGATGGCCTGCTTGACCTCGCCGTCGGCGGCGGTGAGCGCGGCCTCGATCTCGGCGTCGGGGGCGCCGGTGGCCAGCGAGACGATGCGGCGGGCGCGGGCGCGCAGCTTCTCGTTGGAGGAGCGCATGTCGACCATCAGGTTTCCGTACGTCTTGCCGAGCCGGATCATCGTGAGGGTCGAGATGAGGTTGAGGACGAGCTTCTGCGCGGTGCCGGCCTTCAACCGGGTGGACCCGGTGAGGAGTTCGGGGCCGACGACCACCTCGATGCCGTGGTCGGCGGCGGCGGCGAGCGCGGAGCCGGCGTTGCAGGACAGGCCGACGGTGAGCGCCCCGCGGTCGCGGGCGAACTCGACGGCGCCGATCGCGTACGGGGTGCGGCCGGAGGCGGAGATCCCGATGACGGTGTCGTCGGCGGTCAGGGCCAGCGCGGTCAGGTCCTCGGCGGCCAGTTCCCTGGAGTCCTCGGCGCCTTCGACGGCCTTGACCATGGCGGAGGGGCCGCCCGCGATCAGGCCGACGACCTCGGAGGGGTCGGTGTTGAAGGTGGGCGGGCACTCGCTGGCGTCCAGTACGCCCATCCGGCCGGCGGTGCCGGCGCCCGCGTAGATCAGGCGGCCGCCGCGGGCCATCCGCTCGGCGATCCCGTCGATGGCGGCGGCGATCGTCTCCAGCTCGCCGGCGACGGCGGCCGGGACGGTGGCGTCCTCGGCGTTCATCAGGCGGGCGATCTCCAGGGTGGACAGCCGGTCGATCTCGGCCAGTTCGGGGCGGAAGGCCTCGGTGGTCAAGGTGGCGAGCTGGGCGCGGAGTTCGGCGTACGCGGTCATGGGCTTCGGCTCCTGAGGTCCTGGCTGGTGCTGGTGCTGTTGCCGCTAGCGGGTGGTGGTGCTCCGCTTGGCGGTGGGTACGGGGGTGTGGTGGCGGGGCGCGAGCGCCTCGTACGAGGCTGCGAGCGCGGGCGCCGCGGTCTCGTAGGTCTGCTGGGCGACGCCCACGAACAGGCAGTCCACGACGAGGAGCTGGCTGGTCCGGCTCGACATGGCCGCCGGGCGCAGCTGGGTCTCGCGGGCGGCGGAGGTGGCCAGTACGAGGTCGGCGTAGTGGACGACGGGGGAGCCCGCGCGGGCCGTGAGCGCGAGGGTGGTGGCGCCGTGCTCGAAGGCGGTGCGCAGGGGCTCGATGACGTCGCCGGTGCCGCCCGAGTGGGTGATGGCGACGGCCACGTCGCCGGGGCGCAGCAGCACGGCGGTGGTGACGGCCAGGTGCGGATCGTTGTGGGCGTGGGCGATCAGGCCGATGCGCGACAGCTTCTGCGCGAGGTCCTGGGCGACGAGGCCGGAGGCGCCGACGCCGTAGATCTCGATGCGGCGGGCGCCCGCGAGGGCGGCGACGGCCGAGCCGAGGGCGGTGACGTCGAGTCCGGCGGCGGTGTCGGCGAGGGTCTGCGCCTCCTCCTGGGCCAGCTTGGCGACCACGTCGGCGAGGGAGTCGTCGACGGCTATGTCCACGGTGACGGCGGGGGCCGCGCCGGACTCCTGCTGGGCGGCGAGCGCGGCGAGCGCGAGGCGCAGGTCGCGGTAGCCGGGGTAGCCGAGGAGGCGGGCGGTGCGGACGACGGTGGCCTCGCTGGTGCCGGTGCGGGCGGCGAGGTCGCTGACGGTGAGCGCGGCGCATCCGGCGGGGTCCTCGGCGACGGCCTCGGCGACGGCCTGCATGGAGCGGGTCATCGAGGGGCCGAGGCTGCGGACGCGGGCCCGCAGGGCGGCGGGGACGGGGACGGGGACGGAGACAGGGGCGACGGGCGCGTCCACCGTGCCGCTGAAGGTTTCTTTCACGTTCTTGCTCACCCTTGAAACTTATTTTCAGTGGGGTGGGAACGTCAATACGCCATAAGTCACCGGTGGAAGAGGACCTTCGCCACATGGCCCGTCCGGGTCCACAATGACTCCATGGACCACGCGACCCCCCTTGAACGGGCGCTGCACGCCGCACGCGCCCTGGTACTCGCCGATCTCGTCGCGGGCGAGGTCGCCGAGGCCGATGTCGTCTCCCTCGTCGAGGACGCGGTCACGCACCGCCGGTGGTGGGTGGAACAGTGGCCGGAGGGCGTCGACTACCTCGCCGGACTCGTCGCCCAGGACGTGAAGGACGCGCTGCTGGAGAAGTACGGGCGCTGGCCGCTGTGCCCGGTCTGCAACCACGGCGAGCCGCACGCGCTGGACGTGGAGCCCGAGCTCGGACCGGACCCGATGTGGGTGTGCTCGGAGGCCGGCGTGCGGGTGGCGCCGGTGGGCGGCCTCGGACCGGTCCTCGGCGGCGGCCTCGGTTCCGGGTCCGGCTCTGGGAACGGCTCCGCCTTCGGGTACGGCGAATGAGCCGCCGGTGACGGTGTACATCGACCCGCCCGACTGGCCGGGTCACGGCCGCATGTGGTCGCACCTGGTCAGCGACGCCTCGTTCGAGGAACTGCACGCCTTCGCGGCATCGATCGGCTGCCCGCCGAAGGCCTTCGAACGCGACCACTACGACGTCCCGGAGCATCGCTACGCGGACGCGGTGGGCGCGGGCGCGGTGGAGATCGGCAGCAAGGAGCTGGTCCGGAGGATCACGGCGGCCGGCCTGCGGCGGCCCAAGGGGCGGCCGGCGTAGGCGCGGTCCGCTGCCGCTGCGGGGCGGCCCCCGGGCCCGTCGGGCCCGTCGGACTCCTCAGACCTTCTCGGTCGCGCCCGACCGGGACGGGGCCGAGGTGGCCACCACGAGGGTCGGGCGGGCCGCGCCGGACCCCGTACGGCGGTCCAGGCGGAGGGCTGCGAGGCCCAGGGCGATGGCGGTGACGGTCATCGCGCCGCCGGCCCAGGCGGTGGCGGAGTAGCCGTACCCGGCGTCGATGACGGTGCCGCCGAGCCAGGGGCCGCCGGTGTTGCCGAGGTTGAAGGCGGCCGTGGTGGTCGCGCCGGCCAGCGTCGGGGCGGCGCCCGCGACGTTGAACATGCGGGCGTTGAGCGCCGGGGCGGTGAAGAACGCCGAGAAGCCGAGCAGGAACGACAGGGCGATCGCGGCCGCCGCCGTGGAGGCCAGCAGGGCCAGCGCCGCGAGGAAGACGGTGGAGGCGGTGATGCCCCACAGCATCACCCCGAACAGGTGCGCGTCGGCGATCCGCCCGCCCACCGTGGTGCCCACCAGCGCGCCGATCCCGAAGAGGCCGAGGATCCAGGGGACCCACTGCGAATCGAGCCCGGCCACGTCCGTGAGCAGCGGGGACAGGTAGCTGAAGGCGCAGAAGACACCGCCCGCGGCGAGCGCCGTGACGCCGATCGACAGCCACACCTGGCGGTCGCGGTAGATGCGCAGCTCGCGCGCGAGCGTCGGCTTCTCGGCGGGCAGCGGGATCTTGGGGATCAGCGCGAGGATGCCGACGAGCGCGACGGCGGAGGCCGCGCCGACCGCCCAGAACGCGGAGCGCCAGCCCAGGTGCTCACCGAGGAACGCACCGGCCGGGACGCCCAAGACGTTGGCGATGGAGAGCCCGCCGATCATGACGGCCATGGCCCGGGCCCGCTGGTGCTGCTCGACCATGGCGATGGCCACGGCGGCGCCGACCGCCCAGAAGCCGGCGCAGGCGAGCGCGGAGACGATGCGGGAGGCGAAGAGCAGCCCGTACGAGGGGGCCAGCGCGCCCGCGACCTGGCCGAGGCCGAAGAGGGTGATCAGCGAGAGCAGGGTGGTGCGCCGGGGCAGCCGCAGCGTGGCCACCGCGAGCAGGGGCGCTCCGACGACCATGCCGATCGCGAAGGCGGATATGAGCAGGCCCGCCTGGGGGATGGTGACGCCCATGTCCTCGGCGATGGGTGGCAGCAGCCCGGAGAGCATGAACTCGCTGGTACCGAGTGCGAAGACGGAGAGGCCGAGGATGTAGACGGCGACGGGCATGCGGGTGCGTTCGGCTGCGGCGGGCATGAACTACCTCAACTGTGGCGAACGGGATCTCATTCCCGGGGCTGGGCGGTGGGCTCGGTGAGGTCCGCGAGCTCGGCGGCCAGGTTCGCGCGGGCCGGGGCCTCCCAGTGCGCAGCCCCGTAGGCGGTGCGGAAGAGGCGGGGCAGGGCGAGGAGCTGCCGCAGCACGGCGGCCCGGCCCGCGCGGAAGGCCTCGTCGGGGACGAAGCCGTACTCGGCGCGCACGGCTGCCGCGTAGGCGGCGTACTCCTGCGCCGTGCCCGCCAGGACGCCCAGGTCGGCGTCGCAGAGCAGCTCGCCGTTGGTGTCGCCGGGTGCGGGGTCGTGGGTGATCGTGAGCCGGACGAGACGGGCCACCTCGGCGGTGCGGGCGCCGTCGATGCCGAGCTCGGGCAGGGCGCGCTCGGCGAGGGCGGCGCTGCGCTCCTCGTTCTCGGAGCGGTCGGGCCGGTAGACGGCGTCGTGGAACCAGGCGGCGAGCTCTACGGAGGTGCGGTCCGATTCGTCTTCAGCTGCCTCGCCCTGTGCCTCGCCTGCGAGTACGTCGATGCGTGCGAGTACGTCGGCCAGGTGCGCGGTGGTGTGGTACCTGCGCTGGGGCTCCGCCCACGCGGTGAGGAGGCGGTCGGCGTAGGGGGCGGGGTCGAGGCCGGGGGCGGCTCCGGCGGCGGCGGTGGTGGCGTGCCAGCGGGCGCGGAGGTTCTGCTCGCGGTGCGTGTCGGAAGTCGTGGCGGATGTCATGCGCACATTGTGGTGGTGGCGTGATTGTGCTGGTGAAGGGCGGGCGAAGGCCCGTACCCTGGATATTGGACTAGACCTATTTTCCAATGCGGGACGAAGGATGGGATTACATGAGCAACCGTGCGCTCCTGGAGGTGATCGCCCTCGACGTGGAGGACGCGGTCGCGGCCCAGGCCGGTGGGGCGGACCGACTCGAACTGGTCGCCGACATGGCCGCCGACGGGCTCACCCCGCCGCGCGAGACCTTCGCGGCGATCCGGGCGGCGGTCGACATCCGGCTGCGCGTGATGCTCCGGCAGGCGGACGGCTTCTCGGCGGGCTCCGCGCAGGACGTGGAACGCCTGGTCGAGGAGGCGCGAGCGCTGCGCGCCGAGGGCGCGGAGGAGTTCGTCCTGGGCTTCCTGAACCCCGACGGCAGCCCCGACCTCACCGCCGTCGAGGCGGTCGTGGGGGAGCTCGGCGGGTGCGGGTGGACGTTCCACCGCGCGATCGACCGGGCGGCGGACCGTGACCAGCTCCGCAAGGCGGTCGCGGACCTGCCGGGGCTGGACACCTACCTGACCGCGGGCGCGGCGGGCGGGGTCGACGAGGGCCTGCCGGTGCTGTTGGCGGAGGCCGCGAAGGCGGGGACCCCCGGCTACGGGCCGCGCATCCTGGTGGGCGGCGGCCTGGCCCTCTCCCACCTCCCGGTGCTCCGCGAAGCGGGCATCGACGCCTTCCACATCGGCGGCGCGGCCCGTCCCGACGGCTGGGGCCGGCCGGTGTCTGCGATGGCGGTCGAAGCCTGGCGCACGTCCCTGAGCTGACCCGGCGGCGCCGTTGCCGGGGACCAGTCCCCGGACCCCTGCGCCTCAAACGCCGGCGGGGCTGGGGTGTGCTCGGTGGGGGTGTGGCTGCGGGTGGGGCCGGTGCCGGGGTCGGGGTGGGGTGTCGGCCTGGACTGCATGATTTAGGCGCCCTCTCCCTACTCCGACAGGGCGCGGGGTGTGCCGGCGCCACAAATCACGCTTTACGTCCAGGCCAACACCCCACCCCGCCCCCGTCCCCGTCCCGGGCCCCTCCCGGTCCCGCCGACGGGAGGGTTACCAGCCCGCCCGCGCCAATCCCGCCGACCACGGCAATCCAGCCGCCCGCGCCAATCCCGCCGACCCCGCCGACCCCGCCAATTCCGCCGCCTGCGCCAATCCCGCCGGCCACGCCAATTCCGCCGCCCGCGCCAATTCAGCCGTCCGGCGTTTGAGGACCGGGGTCTGGGGCGGAGCCCCAGGGGGTTCGGGCGCAGCCCGGTACCCCCTTCCAGCCCGTCCGGCGTTTGAGGACCGGGGTCCGGGCAGAGCCCGGGGAACGGTGGAAGGGTGGGTCGGGGACTTCGCCCCGCAGGGCCGACCCGCCCACGGCGGCAGAACACGATGGACCGTCGGTCAGGGGCCGGTCGGGGCCAAGGTCTGCGGGAGGGGGGCCGCGTGGAGGAGGGTGAGGCCCGAGACGGCTCGGGTGAGGCAGACGTAGAGGCGGCGCAGGCCGGTCCGTTCGTCGGGCTCGCCCGCCACCACGTCCGCCGGCTCGTGCAGCACGACGTAGTCGTACTCCAGCCCCTTGGCCAGGGACGCCGGCACCAGCGTCAGGCGCGACTGCGCCGTCGTCTCCTCGCCGGGCGAGAGGTAGGGCAGGCCGGCCGCCAGCAACGCCTCCCCGAGCTCCGCGATCCGCGCGTCCGCCGCGATCAGCCCGATCGACCCCTCGTGCACGAGCGAGGCCCGGCAGGCCGCGATCACCGCGGCTGGGAGGGCGGAGGGGGAGTCGATGGGGGAGACGATCAGCGAGCCCGGGGTCTCGCGGACCGAGGAGACCGGCGACAGGCCCGGCGAGATCGCCGGCAGCAGCCGCGAGGCGTAGGCGATCACCTCGCGCGGCACGCGGAAGCCCGCGGTCAGTTCCTCCAGCACCGCGCCCGGCTTGCCCAGGTGCCCCAGCGCCTCGTCCCAGCTGCGCGTCGCCCAGGGGGTCGTGCCCTGCGCGAGGTCTCCGAGGACCGTCGCGGAGCCGGTCGTGCAGCGCCGGCCGACCGCCCGGTACTGCATCGGGGACAGGTCCTGCGCCTCGTCGATGACGACGTGGCCGAGCGAGTGCGTGCGCTCCACCAGGTCCGTCGCCTCGTCGATGAGGACCAGGTCCGCCGCCGACCACTTCACCGACTTCACGCTGCGCGCCGGCTTCGCCCACAGGAGAAGTTCCTGCTCGGGCGCCGACAGGATCCCGTCCGCGTGCTCCGCGAGGAACCCCGGGTCGGAGAGGAGGCGCAGTACCAGCTTGGCCGGTTCCACCAGTGGCCACACCGCCTTGACCACGGCCTTCACGGCGGGATTGCGCGCCACCGCGTCCTGGACCCGGTCGTCGGGCGCCTCGCCCGCCTGTTCCATGCGTACGAGGACCGCGTGCGCGATCCGCTGCGGGAGGGCGTCGCGGGCGGCCCCGTAGCGGATGTCGCGGTTCTGGAGCTCGGCGACGATCTCGGCGATCTCGTACGCGGGGACCCGCCAGCGGCGCGATCCGCGGACCACCATCAGCGGTTCGACGGGCTCCTTCACGTGCGAGTGGACCGCGCGGCGCAGGACCTCCGCCATCCGGGCGTCGCCCTTGACCACGGCGGTTGCGGCGGCGTCCGCGCCGCGTACCTCCAGGTCCGCGCGGGCGACCAGATCGTCGACCGTGGCCTGCTTCACCTCCAGCTCGCCGAGGGCGGGCAGGACCTGCTCGATGTAGTGCAGGAAGGAACGGTTCGGCCCGATGACCAGGGTGCCGGTACGGGCGAGGCGGTCGCGGTGCGCGTAGAGGAGGTACGCGACACGGTGCAGGCCGACGGCCGTCTTGCCGGTGCCGGGACCTCCCTGCACGCAGACGGAGCCCGACAGGCCGGAACGGACGATCTCGTCCTGCTCCGGCTGGATCGTCGCCACGATGTCGCGCATCGGGCCGACGCGCGGGCGCTCGATCTCCTGCTGGAGCAGTTTGCTGACGGCCGCTGTCTCGGTCGGGTCGCAGAGGTGCTCGTCCTCGTACGCGGTCAGCTCGCCGCCCGTGTAACCGAAGCGGCGGCGCAGCCCGATGTCCTGCGGGTCGTTCTTCGAGGCCCGGTAGAAGGGCTGGGAGACGGGCGCGCGCCAGTCGATCACCATGGGGTCGCCGCCGGCGTCGTGGACGTGGCGGCGGCCGATGTAGAACTGCTCGCCCTCCGCGCCCTCGGCGAGCTCCGCGCCGGGCGCGTGCAGGTAGTTGAGGCGGCCGAAGAAGAGGGGGGTGTGGGCGAGGTCGGCGAGGGCCTTGATCCGGTCGTCGATCTGGGCTTGCAGGACGATCGCGTTGACCCAGTTCGCGGTGACGTCGCGGATGTCGAGGTTCTCGACGTCCTCGCGCATCGCGCGGAGCGCGGACCGGGAGGCGGCCAGGTGGGCCCGCTCGCGACCCAGGGGGTCGGTGGCGGCCGCGTCGGCCGTTGCTGATGCGGCGTCGGGGTCTGTGACGTGGGCGTGCGCGGGCACGGAACTGCCTCCATCTGCTGAGGACCTGCGTGATGCGGGCGGACGGGCCCGCCGGTTTCCGAGCGGCGGGCGGCGCTCCCGGTGACGCGGCGGGAGGCGGCAAGAGCGGAGATTCTAGCCATCGCGGAGGCGCTGCGCGAATGGATAAAGCGAAGGGAACGGGGGGCCGAAAGTCCTTCGGGGCGGTGACCCCGTACGGGGGGTGTTCGGTCCGTGTCCTCCTTCGGACAGAGCCCGTAGGGGGAGGCATGGGCCGAGAGGAGGAGGCCGGAGACCTGGAGGTTCAGTCCTCAGGGCGATGTGACAACCCGGTCGAAAACCGACCATGGATACATGAGCACCGCAACCTACACCCCGGTCCAGGGTCGCCGCCCTCGCGGCGCCACCGCCACTTCCGACTCCCGCCCCCGCCACAGCGTCGGCAGCGTCCTGCGCGCGGCCAAGGTCTTCGCGGCGACCGCCGTGAGCGTGGTCGTCCTCGGTGAATACTCCGAGGACGCGGGCGTCATACGCCACTGAGGCTCGGCGCCGCAGGCTCTGCGCCGGCGCCCGTGCGCTGCCGTCCTCGCGCGTCGGCCGGAGGGCTCCGCTCGGGTCCCGGGGCGTTGATCCACTAGGGTCGCGCCGTGAACCGGAGTTCCGAGCCCAGCCGCCCTGCGTCGCCGCGCGCCGGAGTGCTGCTCGCGGGCCTGCTGCTCGTGCTCGGCGTGCTCTGCGTCGCCCTGCGCATCCCGGTGGCCGATGCCCTCGCCCCCGGCCTCTCCGCCGCCGAGTGGAGTCCGCCCGCCGCGTATCCGCCCTTCGCGGCCATCCTCTTCGCCCCGGCCGCCTGGCTGCCGACCGGCGTACTGAAGGCCGTCCTGGTGGGGGGCAGTGCGGGCCTGTTCGCCCTGCTGATCCTGCTGTCGTGCCGGCTGGTGGGACTGCGGGCCCGGCCGGGCGCCGTGCTGGCCGCCACCGTCGCCGGGCTGTGGCTGGAGCCGCTGTTCCAGACCCCGCTGTCCGGCCAGATCGCCCTGGCCCTGGCCTGCCCCGTCCTGTGGGACCTGCACCGGCCGCGCGGCGCGCTCGGCAAGGGCTTCGCGCTGGGCACGGCAGCCGGGATCACCCTGACCCCGGCGCTGCTGATCCCGTACCTCCTGCTGACCGGCCAGGTCAGGGCGGGGCTGACCGCACTCGGCGCCTTCGCCGGAAGCGGCCTGCTCGGGCTGCTGGTCCTCCCGGGCGCCTCCGCCGAGTTCTGGTCCCGGCATCCGCCCGCGGGCGGCCGTTCGCTCCTGCTGGACTGGCCCCACCTGTGGGTCTGGTCCGTCCCCCTGCTCACGGCCCTGCTCGCCGCCGCCCTGCGCCGCCGGTCACCCTTCGGGCAGCAGGATGTCCGCGTCGTCGAAGACCCGCAGCACTACGAGCAGCAGCCGCCCGCGCGACACCATGTACTCGGCCACGATCTGTGAGGTGAGCCGGATCTCGCGGTCCTGCTCGCCCGCTCCTATCGGCCGGGACAGCTCCGTGTACGGATCGCGGGCCAGGATTTCGAGGGCCTTTTCGAAGGAGGCGCGGCGCACGGGTTCCAGCCGGTCCCGGTCGCGGCCCGCCGACTCCGTGAAGAGGACCTCGTAGATCTCCTGGTGCGTCATACGACCAGCGTAGGGCCCGGCCGCCCCGTCCGTCAGTCCCCGTCCGTCAGTCCCCGGCCAGCAGCTCGTCGGCGTCCATGATCCGGTAGGCGTAGCCCTGTTCGGCCAGGAAGCGCTGGCGGTGCGCGGCGAAGTCCTGGTCGATGGTGTCGCGCGCGACGACCGAGTAGAAGCGCGCCTCGTGGCCGTCCGCCTTCGGGCGCAGGACGCGGCCCAGGCGCTGGGCCTCCTCCTGGCGGGAGCCGAAGGTGCCGGACACCTGGATGGCGACCGTGGCCTCGGGCAGGTCGATGGAGAAGTTCGCGACCTTCGAGACGACCAGCACGCTGATCTCGCCCTCGCGGAAGGCGTTGAAGAGCTTCTCGCGCTGCGCGTTGGAGGTCTCGCCCTTGATGACGGGCGCGTCGAGGTGCTCGCCGAGCTCGTCGAGCTGGTCGATGTACTGCCCGATGACGAGCGTCTGCTCGCCCGCGTGCTTGGCGACCAGTGCCTCGGTGACCTTCCGCTTGGTGGCGGTGGTCGCGCAGAAGCGGTACTTCTCCTCCGTCTCGGCGGTCGCGTAGGCGAGGCGCTCCGACTCGGTCAGGTTGACCCGGACCTCGACGCAGTCGGCCGGCGCGATGTAGCCCTGCGCCTCGATCTCCTTCCACGGGGCGTCGAACCGCTTGGGCCCGATGAGGGAGAAGACGTCGGACTCGCGGCCGTCCTCGCGGACCAGGGTCGCCGTCAGGCCGAGGCGCCGGCGCGCCTGGAGGTCGGCAGTGAACTTGAAGACCGGCGCCGGCAGCAGGTGCACCTCGTCGTAGAGGATCAGGCCCCAGTCCCGGGAGTCGAAGAGCTCCAGGTGCGGGTAGACGCCCTTCCGCTTCGTCGTCAGGACCTGGTACGTGGCGATCGTGACCGGCCGGATCTCCTTGCGCGTGCCGGAGTACTCGCCGATCTCCTCCTCCGTCAGCGAGGTCCGCTTGATCAGCTCGTGCTTCCACTGGCGGGCGGAGACGGTGTTCGTGACCAGGATCAGCGTGGTCGCCTTGGCCTTCGCCATCGCACCGGCGCCGACCAGCGTCTTGCCGGCGCCGCAGGGCAGCACGACCACGCCGGAGCCGCCGTGCCAGAAGCCCTCGACGGCCTGCTGCTGGTAGGGGCGCAGCGCCCAGCCGGTCTCGTCCAGTTCGATCGGGTGCGCCTCGCCGTCCACGTACCCGGCGAGGTCCTCGGCGGGCCAGCCCAGCTTGAGCAGGGTCTGCTTGATCTGCCCGCGCTCGGAGGGGTGCACGGCCACGGTGTCGGCATCGAGGCGCGCGCCGACCAGCGGGGCGATCCGCTTCGACCGCAGGATCTCCTCCAGCACCGGCCGGTCGGTGCTGGTCAGGACCAGCCCGTGGACGGGGTGCTTGGAGAGGGTGAGCCGCCCGTACCGGGCCATGGTCTCGGCGACGTCGACGAGCAGCGCGTGCGGGACGGGGTAGCGGGAGAACTCCACGAGCGCGTCCACGACCTGCTCGGCGTCGTGCCCGGCGGCCCGCGCGTTCCACAGCCCCAGCGGCGTGATCCGGTACGTGTGGATGTGCTCGGGAGCACGCTCCAGCTCGGCGAAGGGCGCGATGGCGCGCCGCGCGGCCGCGGAGAGCTCGTGGTCGATCTCGAGGAGGAGCGTTTTGTCGCTCTGGACGATGAGGGGCCCGTTCACGCGTGTCCCTTTCCTGCGGGGGAGGCCCGCCCGGACGCGGGCGGCCAAACCTCCAGTCTGCCGTATCGCTCCGCGGGCTGGGCGCTTCTGAGCTGTACGGAGCCCCGTCGGTCGGTGCGGCGCCGTTGCCGGGGCTCCGCCCCGGACCCCGCGCCTCACACGCCGGCGGGGCTGAATGTGCCGGAGCACGGGGTCAGGCTCCGCCGGTGGTGAAGGCGAGGATGGCGGGGGCGGCCTCGCGGAGCGTCGGGAAGTGGCGGTGGGCGCCCGGGCAGGGCGGACAGCAGCTCGGCCGCGCCGTCGTGCGGAGTAGGTGTGCGGAGTAGGTGTGCGACGGCGTCGACGAGGGTGCCGTCGAAGCCGAACAGGCCGTACCGCGCGGGAGCGGCGGCTGCGGTGGTCACCGGCGGATCATGACAGGCCGCGCAGGAGCAGCTTCAGGCCGCCCTCGAACTCCCGGTCCGGGGTGACCGAGCGGGCGTCGCGGGCGGTGGCCGTCATGTACGGGAACTCCTGCGGGGGGAGACCGGCGATGGCGGCGGTTCCGGGTCCGGCCAGCGGCCCGAGGTGTTCCAGCTGCGTGGCGCCGATCACGTACGCGATGAGGGCACGCAGCGCGAGCACCCGCTCCTCGGCCTCGATGCCGGCCTCGGTGAGGACTCCGAGCACCGTTTCCGACCAGCGCAGCCCGCCGGCCGAACGGTGGCGGTGCGTCAGGGAGAGCGGGAGCGCGGCCGGGTGGGCGCCCATGGTGTCGCGCAGGCGGCGGGCCAGGACGGTGATCCGGCCCTGCCAGGGGCCCGGGGGCGGCGGGGTGGTGTCGACGCCGCTGAGGACGAGTTCGACGACGAGTGCTTCGAGTTCCTCGCGGCCCGGGACGTAGCGGTACAGGGCCATGGGGCTGATGCCGAGCTCGGTGGCGACGGCGCGCATGGAGAGGCCGGGGAGCCCGTCGCGGTCGATGACGGCGAGGGCGGCGGCGGCCAGTTGGTCCGGGGTGTGCGAGCGGGGGCGCGGCATGACGGTTGACAGCGTACGGCATACGCCTACGCTGGAGAGGTAGGCGTACGGCATACGCCTACGCCTGTCGAGGGAGGGTTTCCCATGCTCGAACCCGGTTCCGTGGTACCCGTACGCCTGCTCACGTCCGTCACTCCTGTCACCCCCGTCGCGCCGGTCGCGCCGGTCGCGTCCATCACGTCCGCAGGGGCCGTCGAAGGAGAGGCCGTCTCCGTGCCCGACCCGGAGCGGCTCGTCCATCTGCAGTTCCGGCGCTTCGCCGGCTGCCCCGTCTGCCACCTCCACCTGCGGTCCGTCGTCCGGCGGCACGCGGAGATCGAGGCCGCCGGGATCCGCGAGGTCGTGCTCTTCCACTCCTCCGCGGAGGAACTGCGCCCGCATGTCGCCGACTTCCCCTTCGACGTGATCGCCGATCCGCGGCAGCGGCTGTACCGGGAGTTCGGAGTCGAGTCCTCCCCGCGCTCCCTGCTGGACCCGCGTGCCTGGGGGCCGGTGCTGTGGGGGATCGGGCGGTCGGCCGCCGAGGTGGCGCGGGGCCGGGAGCGGCTTCCCGCGCGGCGGCAGCCAAACGGGCGGCTCGGGCTGCCCGCGGACCTGCTGATCGCGCCGGACGGGAGGGTGCTGGCCGCCAAGTACGGGGAGCACGTGTACGACCAGTGGTCCGTCGACGAACTTCTCCGACTGGCGGATCCGGCGGCCGAATATCCCGTGGGCGCCGGGGGAGCACCTGCGTAGGGTCGCCACATGAGCAGCGATCAGCAGACTTTCGTACCGCCCGCGGACGTGTTCGAGGTGCCCGTCCGGCTCGTCGGGGAGGGGTTCCGGCTGGAGCCCCTCGGGCCCGAGCACAACGAGGGCGACCTCGCCGCCTGGAGCGGGAGCATCGCGCACGTGCGCGCGACGCCCGGCTTCCTGGGGGACTGGCCACCTCTGGAGGGCATGAGCCCCGAGGCGAACCTCGCCGATCTGGTGCGCCACGCACGGGACTTCGCCGAGCGGCGCGGGTTCACGTACAGCGTGCTGGAGGGGGAGCGCGAGGGCGAGGGCGAGGTCATCGGGTGTCTCTACATCTATCCCGCGAAGGCCGAGCCGGGGCGCGTGCACGTCAGTTCCTGGGTGCGCGCCGACCGGGTCGCGCTCGACAAGGCCGTGTACGACACCGTCACGCGCTGGCTCGCCGAGGTCTGGCCGTTCGACGCGGAGCGCATCGCGTACGCGGCGAGGTGAGCGAGGCGGAAGCAGAAGGGGCCCGGCCCGCGCGTGGCGTGGACCGGGCCCCTTCGGGGTGGCGGTACGGGGTGACTAGCCGCGGACGGTGCGCCGGCGGTGGGCGAACCAGGCGACCGCGCCGCCGAGGCCGATGAGGACGGTGGCCAGGCCGGAGTAGTACAGGGTGGTGTCGGAGTCCGCGCCGGTGTGCGCGAGGGAGCCGGTCGGCGCGGGGGTGTTCCCCGTGGCCGGGGTCGTCGTGGCCGTGGGGGTGGTGGTCGCGGAGCCGGTCGGAGCCGGGGTGGTGGGCGTCGGGGAGGTGGGCGCGGGGGAGGTCGGGGCCGGCGAGGTGGGAGCCGGGGAGGTGGGCGGGGTGGTGGTCTTCGGGCCGAGCGCGAACTCCCCATCGGCGTACTCGAAGTGGTAGGTGTTGTCGCCCTCGGCCAGGCCGACGGAGGCGGTCGCCTTGACCGGGGTGAGCTTCTTGAGCTGCGTCTTCGGGCCGAGCCTGACCTGCAGGCGCACGACGCGCTCGCCGGAGGAGGCCCCGAAGCCCTTGGCGATGACCGGCAGATTGACGCTGGTGCCCTTCCAGGTGCCGTCGCCCTTGACGCGCGTCTGGAGGTCGGCTGCCTCGTGCTCGGACAGGTCGGCCGTGGCCACCTCGAGCCAGGTGCCGAGCCCGGAGCTGAACTGGCCCTCACCGGTGACCCGGTAGTGCAGGTCCAGCTCCTTGCAGTCGGGGGACCCGCCGCCGTCCGTGCAGGGGGCCGCCTTGCCGAACCAGGTCTCCAGTGCACCGGGCTTGCCCGCCGGGCTGGTCTTGAAGGTGAGGGAGCCCTCGCCGCCGTCCGCGATCTCGTTCTGGATGCTCGACGCCCGCAGGGTGAAGTCGCCGTTGATGGTCGGGTAGCTCTTGCCGAGGCCCATGGTGACCTTCCAGACCAGCGTGCCGCCGGCCGGGATCTCGAAGCCCTCCGTGGGGTTCTTGCCCGCCGGGTAGAACATGCCCTGCCACCCGCCGTCCTGCTGCCCGATGAAGAAGGAGGTCGCCGGGGCGCTGACGGGCTCGACCTTGTAGATCACGTCGGCCTTCTGGAGCGGGCTGGCGCCGATGGGGTCGAGGAGCATCCACGGGTGGTAGGAGGAGGACTTGGCCGTCGTGTTGGTCACCGTCAGGTCGAAGGTCGACGTCGCGCCGCCGCGGGTCAGCGGTCCGCTCGGGACCGGCGCGCTCATCGTGGTCTTCAGCGCCTTCGGGTTGCCCTCGTCGGCGGAGGCCGACAGCGGCATCAGGAAGGTGCCGGCGACGGCGGCGGCGACCACGGCGGCCGAGCCGGTGCGCAGGGCGGCGGAGCGGAAGACGGCGGAGCGGAAGACGGCGGAGCGGAAGACGGCGGAGCGAGCGGACATGGCGGATTCCCCCCAGGAATCATCAAGAACACATGGCAGTGGCGGCCGAGAGGCCGAGAGGCAGTGCAGAGGCAGTGCGAGGCAGCGCAGAGGTAGGGCAGAGGTGAGGCAGAGAAAGAGAGGCCGCGCGAGGTGGCCGGCTACTGAAGGCCGGTCCGATGGTGCTTGGTTCTCGCCGGCGGTCCGGTTGCTTCCCCCCGGTCGCTCCTGCGATGAGCTGATCCTCACACAGGTCGCATCCCCAATCCGTCGCCGGAATGTCACCGCCGTGCAACAGGGAAATAAGCTCCCGCAGCCTGTTTCCTGCTATGCGCCCAGGTGCTCCAGCGGCCCCGCCGGATAGGGCGTCTCCACCGGCAGCAGGGCCCGCGCCGCCTCCGGTTCGCCGGAGCGGAGCAGGCCGTGGATCTCCCGGGCCAGCGGGGTGACATCGCGGATGGAGACCGTCCACTCGTCGGCGTAGGCGCGTGACGCCGTCCCGGACAGGCCCAGTTGGAGCGAGCGGTACGGCAGCGGGTTCAGGTGCAGGTCCCGCTCCGGGTCCCACTGGACGCGGGCGGGGGCGGTGCGCAGCGCCTGCTTCCAGGCCGAGCGGTCGGGGTGCACGCCGGGCGCGTAGTGGGACAGGCAGGCGTCGCTCAGGGCCCGGTCGAAACCGGCGCGGGTGATCTCGACGGCCAGGACCGTCTCCTGACCCTCCTTGGTGGCCCAGCCGCAGCGGTACATCATCCACAGGAACGACGGCTTGACCCAGGTCATCCGCTCGCGCTTCCACTCGGGCGGGAAACGGCCGTCGCGGGCGGCCGGCAGTCCCAGACCGGGGCGGTAGGCCTGGTAGACGGTGAGGGTGTCGGCGGTGTGGGAGGCGCGGATCTGGTGGCGGGGGTACGGGGCTGCGGATTCCTGCATGGCCCCAGGGTGCGGGCCGCGGGCCGTCCCGGCCAGCGGATTTCCCCGGAGCTCAGGGCCGGGGGCCCGGGACTCGACCCCGACTACACCTGGTCCTCCGCCAGTTCCGCGACGCCCGTGATCCGGTGCAGCGCGAAGGTCCGTACCTCGTCCGCCGTGTGGTCGTAGCCGGTGACGAAGCCGCCCTCCACCCGTACCGGGGCGATGACCCGCTGGCTCGCCGCCCCGTCGGCGTTGACGTAGCCGATCCACACCGCGGACCCGGTGAGCGCCGCCGCCTGCACGGTCGCCAGGGTCTCCGCCGCGCTCGTGCGCGGGAGTTCGCCGGGGGCGCCCGGGGAGCCGGAAGCGGCGGGCTCCTTGCGGACCGCCGTCGCCGCCAGGTCGCCCGCGCGGATCGCCCGTACGGCCGCCCCGAGCAGCGTCCTGTCCGGGACCGGAGGCCCGTCGGGGACCGGTACGGGCAGGGCGCGGGCCGGGGTGCGGTGGGCGTCGGCGCGGGAGACCAGGACGTCACCCGTACGGGATTCCGCGGCCGGCGCGTACCCCATGGCCCGCAACCCGTCGAGCAGCGCGGTCGGTTCGGCCTGCGCGGCCAGTACGGTCGGGGCGAGGCGGCGCAGCCCGAGGCCGGCGGACCGCTTGTCGGCGAGGATCTCGTTCAGCATGCCGTCGTCGTCGCAGCGCACGTACGAGGAGGCCGCGCCGACCCGGAGGTGTCCGTGCCGCCGGGCCACGTCGTCGATGAGGTACGACAGCGGCTGCGGTACCGGGGTCCGGCTGTGCTCGGCGAGGAAGGACTGCAGGTCGACGGCGGTGTGGCCGGCGTCCAGGGCGCGGCGTACCGACCCGGGCGTGAAGCGGTACACGGTGGCCCCGCCCTTGGACTCGATCTCCGCCAGCACGGCCAGCACCTCGGCGAGCGGCCGCCGCAGCGGCCCCGGGGCCACCGCCGTCAGGTCGGCCTGGAGCAGTACGTGGTCCACGGGCTCGGGCAGCAGCGGCGCGAGCAGCGGCGCCGGGTCGCGCCCCTCCAGCAGGGCCCGGCCGGGCGCGGCGAGCGCTCCCCGGCCGGTGACTCCGAGGACCTCCGCCTCGGTCAGCGTCCAGCGTGCGAGGCGGGCGCGCAGTTCGCTCGTACCGCGGACCGGCCGTTCCCACGCGAGGCGGGCGAGGAGCACGGCCGGGTCGGGGGAGCCGCCCTCGGGGAGGTCGGCGAGGAGGCCGAGGATGCGGCGGCGCACCTCGGGGGCGGCGGAGCGGTCCAGTTCCGCGCCGAGCGCCGACAGGGTGCGGCCCTTCGCGTCCTGTTCGCCGACCAGGCCCGGGGTCCGGGTGGCGGTCAGCCAGGCCGCCGCCAGCACCGACCAGCGCTCGGCGGGCGGGAGTTCGAGCCAGCCGTCGAAGGCGGGGGTCGGGGCGTACCGCTCGTCGGCCTCGCTGTCGCTGGCCAGCAGGCCCGCCGCGTAGGACAGTTCGATCCAGAACGCCGCCGACGGCTCGTCGGTGTCCAGGGTGGAGGCGGCCCGCTTCAGGTCGCGTACGGAGAGCCCGCCCGCCCGGAGCACGGCCGGACCGGCGTGCTCCCAGGACTTCACCAGCTCCTCGACCGTCGACAGCGCGGCCAGTGCCTGGCCGGCCGCGTTCGCGTCCACAAGCTGTGGACGGTGCTCGCGGTGCGCGGGAACCGCCGGGGCCAGCGGCTCCGTCGCCCGGTGCGCGAGCCCGCCGCGCAGGTACAGCGCCACCTCGCGCGGCAGCAGCACCGTGCGCGCCGAGGCCGGCAGCAGCAGGCCGCGGTCGCGCAGCCAGCGCACCGGAGGCGTCGGATGGGGCGTCACTTCCCCGTAGGGCGGGCCCCACACGAGCCGGCCCAGCACCTGGTGGGCCTCCGCCGGAGCCTCGTCGAGCAGCGCCGACATCCGTACCGGGTCGGTGAACAGGGCCGTCAGCGCGGTCACCGCCGACACCGGGTCGTGCGTCGCGGGCAGTCCGACGGCCGCCACGATCTCCTGGATCCGGGTCGGCGACATGCCGGCGGTGGCCTCGGCGACGGTCGGGCCGAGCCCGGTGGGGGAGGGCCGCGAAGCGGAGGGGGCGAGCAGCTCGCGGGCGGTGCGCACCAGGCGCAGCCGCTCGTCGTCACCCCATACGAGGGCCTGCTCGCGCAGGGTCGCCAGGGCCCGGGGGAGTTCCGCGCGGGCCCCGTTGTCCGCGCCGGAGGTGGTGCCGGTGTCGCCGCTGAGCAGGGACTCCAGTACCGCGTACGGGCAGGGCTCGGGGCCCACCGCGAGGGCCTCGGCGGTCTGCAGGGCGAACCGGTCCAGGCGGTCCAGCGCGCGCACCACCGAAGCCCGCGTACCGGCCCGCGTGGCGAGCTGCGTCACGTCCCCGGGGACCGGGCTCAGCAGGTCCGGCCGGGCGCGCAGCAGGGCGCCGAGCCCGTCGTCGTCGCGGGCGCGCAGCGCTTCGGCGAGGGAGCGCGGAGCGCTTCCCGCGGTGCTCGGGTCAGGCACGGTCGTCGCCTCCTGGTCGCGTCGGCCGGTCAGTCGGCCGGTCCCCATCCGGTCAACGGTATCCGCTGCGCCCCCGGCCGCTCCACGGGCGCACGCGCTACCTTCGCTGGAGGTGGCACGGGAGGAGCCGGGGCGTGGGGATCGAGAGCGACCATCTGGTCTACGAATATCTGAGCCGGGTCGGGGACTTGGCGCAGCGCAGGCACCTGTCGTCGGGGGACCGGATGCGGCTGGTGGCGGGGCTGCGGGACGAGATCGACCGGCGGCGGGCCAAGTACGAACCGGAGACGCCGGCGGCGGTGCGGCGCATCCTGGAGCGGATCGGGACGCCGGAGGAGGTGCTGGACACGGCGGCGGGGGCGGTGGGGGGCGCGGTGGGGGGCGCGGCCGGGGGCGACGTCTCCGCCGTTCCTTCTGCGCCTTCCGCATCCTCCGCACCTTCGGTACCGGTGCAGCGGGGGGCCGCGCCGCCGCACCTCGTGGGGCTCGACGAACTGGGCGCGGGCGAGAAGCTGGAGCCCGACTGGTGGACGGTCGGGCCGGGGTCGTCGGTGGAGGGCTTCGCGGGCGGCATCGAGATCCCGGAGCTCCTGAAGGGGCCGGGAGCGGAGCGCGAGCCGGACTCGCAGCCGGAGCCCGCCGAAGCCCCGGCGGGCGGGCGGCCGACCCTCATGGGGTTCCTGCGCGAACGCCGCCGCCGGGCCAAGGCGGAAGCGGCGGCCGCCACGGCGGCGCCGGTGGCTGCGTCCAGGCGGAAGCCGTACGCCTTCCTGGTGCTCGCGGCGGTGGCCCTGCTGGCGGGGGCCGTCTCCGGCTACTGGCTGCTGCTCGCCGCGGGCTGGCTGCTCGCGTACGCCTCGCGCGTGCTGGGTGCCGCGGAGCGGAAGTGGGTGGTCTTCGGGCTGCCCGGGGTGGTGTTCGCGGGGGCGGTGGTGTGGCTGTGGGGCCGGCAGAACGGCCGCTGGGGGGCTCCGCTGGCGGACGAGGCGCTGAGCGGCACCTTTCAGGACCTGCTGCCCTGGCTGGCGCGTGCTGCGGCGGTGGCCTCGGCGCTCTATCTTCTCTGGCGGTCCCGCCGCCGCTGACCCCCTCCGGGGCCGGTCGCCTGGTGCGGCGCCGTTGCCGGGGACCAGTCCCCGGGCCCCTGCGCCTCAAACGCCGGCGGGGCTGGGGTGTGGTCGGTGG
>NZ_JALGBX010000023.1 GCF_022808175.1 Streptomyces sp. AP-93
CAGGTCGTTCGTCACACATCGACGTTGGACGCCCTCGTCTCATGTCCGCAGGCGATCCCTTGGACTCATTCATCTAGCGGATGGGCATGCCCGAGAGGGTGCGGGCGATCACCAGGCGCTGGATCTCGCTCGTGCCCTCGAAGATGGTGTAGATCGCGCTGTCGCGGTGCATGCGCTCCACCGGGTACTCACGGGTGAAGCCGTTGCCGCCGAGGATCTGGACCGCCTGCGCGGTGACCTTCTTCGCGGTCTCGCTCGCGAAGAGCTTCGACATCGAGCCCTCGGCCGAGGTGAAGGGCTTGCCCGCGACCGCCATCCAGGAGGCCCGCCACACCAGCAGCCGGGCCGCGTCGATGGAGGTCCGCATGTCCGCGAGCTGGAAGGCGACGCCCTGGTTGTCGATGATCGGCCGCCCGAACTGCGTACGGGTCTTCGCGTAGTCCAGCGCCACCTCGTACGCGGCGCGCGCCGTGCCGACCGCCATCGCGCCGACGGCTGGGCGGGAGGCCTCGAAGGTGGCCATGGCCGCGTTCTTCACGCGCTCCCCACCGCCCGCCTTGGCCCGCTCGTGGGCCCGCGCGAGCCGCTCGTCCAGCTTCTCCTTGCCGCCGAGCAGGCAGGAACCGGGGATCCGTACGTCCTCCAGCACCACTTCGGCGGTGTGCGAGGCGCGGATGCCGTGCTTCTTGAACTTCTGCCCCTGCGACAGGCCCGGGGTGTTCGGCGGCACGATGAAGGAGGCGTGCCCCTTGGTCCCGAGCTCCGGGTCGACGACGGCCACCACGATGTGGACATTGGCGATGCCGCCGTTGGTCGCCCAGGTCTTGGTGCCGTTGAGGACCCATTCGTCCGTGGCCTGCTCGTACACGGCGCGGGTGCGCATCGCGCCGACGTCGGAGCCGGCGTCGGGCTCGGAGGAGCAGAAGGCGGCGACCTTCACGTCGTCGGGGGTGCCGTACATCTGGGGGATCCAGGTGCCGATCTGCTCCTCGGTGCCGTTGGCGACGACGCCGATGGCGGCGAGCCCGGTGCCGACGATCGACAGCGCGATGCCCGCGTCGCCCCAGAACAGCTCCTCCATGGCCATCGGGATGCCGAGGCCGGTGGGGTCGAAGAACTGCTGGGCGTAGAAGTCGAGGGAGTAGATGCCGACCTTGGCGGCCTCCTGGATGACGGGCCACGGAGTCTCTTCGCGCTCGTCCCATTCCGCGGCGGCGGGGCGGATCACGTCGGCGGCGAAGCCGTGGATCCAGTCCCGTACCTGCTTCTGGTCGTCGTTGAGCTCCATGGTGAACTCCGCCATGTCCCCTCCAGCTTTCTCTGCACAGTAGTGGCCGACACACGGCAGTTACCAACGGTAACCCTCACTCCGACTCCAGTCTGTTACCGGCCGGTAAGCACTGTCAAGCAGCAGCGATCACGGACCGCCGATGAGATCACCACGGTGTGCGGGGTGTTACGTTGCGTGGGCCTCAGGACATCGCAAGGGCGGGGAGTGAACAGGGCATGGAGACCACACGGCAGTCCGGCGAGCCGGGAGCGGGCGAGCGCCGGCGGCGGGAGCTGCTGGAGGCCGCCGACCGGGTCGTCCTCAGGGACGGACCCAAGGCGTCCATGAACGCCATCGCGGCGGAGGCCGGGATCACCAAGCCCATCCTCTACCGCCACTTCGGCGACAAGGCGGGCCTCTACCAGGCCCTGGCCGTCCGGCACACGGACGCCCTGCTCGACTCGCTGCGCGCGGCGCTGGACGCGCCCGCCGAGCGGCGCAGACGGGTGGAGGCCACCCTCGACACCTATCTCGCGGCGATCGAGGCCCGGCCCCAGGTCTACCGCTTCCTCATGCACCCGGCCGAGGACTCCCAGGCCCCCGAGCGCGGCTTCGACGTCGGCCTGCACTCGGCCCCGCTGCTGCGCCGCCTGGGCGAGGAACTGGCCCAGGTGATCGGCGAACGCGTGGACCTGGGCCCCGGCGGCGAACGCCTGGCCCGGGTCTGGGGCCACGGCATCGTCGGCATGATGCACGCGGCGGGCGACTGGTGGCTCGGCGAACGCCCCTGCGAACGCGCGGACCTCGTCAGCGCCCTCACCGACCTCCTGTGGGGCCGCCTGGCCACAGCCGGCAACCGGGCGGACGGCCCGGGCTTCTGAGCGAATCCCGCCCCACGCAACCCGTCCGGGCACATCCGGCCGGGCCACATCAGCCTGAAATACCGCAGGCCGTCCGCAGGCTAGTCGCGCAGCGCCGCCGCGCCCCAGTCGGTCTTGCGGATGGCCCGCCGCAGGCGCCGGGCCCGCAGCCCGGTCACACGGTCCGCGTACACCGCCCCCGCGAGGTGATCGCACTCGTGCTGAAGGCACCGCGCGAAGAAACCGGTCCCGGTGATCCGTACGGCCGCGCCGTCCGAGGTGACACCCTCCACCACCGCGCTGTCGTAGCGGAGCGTCCCCGCCTCCAGCCCCGGCAGGGACAGGCAGCCCTCGGGGCCCACGAACTCGTCCCCGTCGGCGGACACCAGACGGGGATTGACGATGTGCCCGACGTGGCGGACGTCCTCGTCGTCGGGGCAGTCGTACACGAACACCCGCTGCCCGACGCCGATCTGGTTCGCGGCGAGGCCGACGCCCTGGGCGGCGTACATCGTGGCGAACATGTCCTCGATGAGCCGGTCGAGGGCCGGGCCGAACTCGGTGACTTCCGCGCAAGCGGAATGGAGCACCGGGTCGCCCAGCAGGCTCATGGTGCGGACGATGCCGGAGGTACCGGGGAGGGGGCGCTGTCGCATGGCGGTAAGGGTACGACGGGCGACTATATGAGGAGATCTTCGGCAGACCGGGGGCGCCGCGGTCCGGGCGCGGGCAGGTCATGGATAGGCTGGGGGCGACCGACGCAAGGAGGACAAGGGACGATGGCAGGCAACACAGAGCCGCTTTCGCCGCGGGCCAAGCTGGCCGTGACGGCGGGCAAGGCCGCGGCGGCGGTGTCGCGGGCCGCGGGACGCGGAAGCGGATCGGTGATCGGAGGCAAGGTCGCGCTCAAGCTCGACCCCGATCTCCTCGGCGCGCTGGCGCAGCATCTCGACGTCGTCCTCGTCTCGGCGACGAACGGCAAGACCACGACGACCCGGCTCATCGCGGAGGCCCTGCGGGCCAGCGGCCCGGTCGTCTCGAACGCGCTGGGCGCGAACATGCCCGCGGGCATCACCTCCGCCCTGGCGGGCGGCTCGGACGCCAAGTACGGCGTCATCGAGGTGGACGAGAAGTACCTGGCCGGAGTGGCCCGGGACGTCACCCCCAAGGTGATCGCCCTGCTGAACCTCTCCCGCGACCAGCTGGACCGCGCCGCCGAGACCCGCATGCTCGCGGAGAAGTGGCGCGAGGGCCTCTCGGGTTCCAAGGCGGTCGTCGTCGCGAACTGCGACGACCCGCTGATCGTGTGGGCCGCCTCCTCCTCGCAGAACGTGGTGTGGGTCGCGGCCGGCCAGGAGTGGAAGGACGACGCCTGGTCGTGCCCCTCCTGCGGTGGCGTCATGCAGCGTCCGGGCGACGACTGGTTCTGCGGCGAGTGCGGTTTCCGGCGTCCCACCCCGAGCTGGGTGCTCTCCGGTGACCACGTGCTCGACCCGCACGGCAGCGCCTGGCCGATCAGCCTCCAGCTCCCGGGCCGCGCCAACAAGGCGAACGCCGCCACCTCGGCCGCGGTGGCAGCCGTCTTCGGCGTCCCGCCGCAGGTGGCGCTGGAGCGGATGTACCAGGTGCAGGCCGTCGCCGGACGCTACGACGTGGTGAGCTTCCAGGGCCGCGAACTGCGCCTGCTGCTCGCGAAGAACCCGGCCGGCTGGCTGGAGACCTTCTCCCTGATCGACCCGCCGCCGACCCCGGTGATCCTGTCGGTGAACGCACGCGGCGCGGACGGCACCGACACCTCCTGGCTGTGGGACGTGGACTACCCGCGCCTGGCCGGCCACCCGATCTTCGTGATCGGCGACCGCAAGCTCGACCTCGCGGTCCGTCTGGAAGTCGCGGGCCTGGACTTCCGGGTGTGCGAGACCCTCGACGAGGCCGTGCAGCTGGCGCCGCCCGGGCAGATCGAGCTGATCGCCAACTACACCGCTTTCCAGGACGTGCGCCGCCGCGTCGGCAACTAGTACCCATAAGGACAAGAGCATGAGCGACAACAGCCTGCGTCTGGTGTGGGTCTACCCCGACCTGCTCAGCACGTACGGAGACCAGGGCAACGCCCTGGTCGTCGAGCGCCGGGCCCGCCGGCGCGGCCTGGACGTACAGCGCGTGGACGTGCGCAGCGACCAGCCGATCCCGACCTCGGGCGACATCTACCTGATCGGCGGCGGCGAGGACCGGCCGCAGCGGCTGGCCGCGGAGCGGCTGGTGCGCGACGGCGGTCTGGAGCGCGCCGTCTCGAACGGGGCGATCGTCTTCTCCGTCTGCGCCGGGTACCAGATCCTGGGCCAGGAGTTCGTCAACGACGTCGGCGAGCGTCAGCAGGGCCTCGGCCTGCTGGACGTGGTGACCGTGCGCGGCGAGGGCGAGCGGTGCGTCGGCGACGTGCTGGCGGACATCGACCCGCGGCTCGGGCTGCCGCAGCTGACCGGCTTCGAGAACCACCAGGGCGTCACGCACCTCGGCCCGACGGCCAGGCCGTTCGCCCACACCCGGTTCGGCCGGGGCAACGGCACCGGTGACGGCACCGAAGGTGCGTACAACGACACGGTGTTCGGCACGTACATGCACGGTCCCGTGATGGCGCGCAACCCGCAGATCGCGGACCTGCTGCTGAAGCTGGCCCTCGACGTGAACGCGCTGCCGCCCATCGACGACCGCTGGTACGACGCGCTGCGCGCCGAGCGGATCGCTGCGGCCGCGCAGCCCGCGTAGCCGCACCGGCACCGCCGATACCCGGCGTTCGGCCCGGATTCCCCTCGGGGTGTCCGGGCCGACGTGTTTTCGTACGACTGATCTGACCAGCATGTGGAGGATGGTTCAGTCCACCCTCGATCCGCTTGTAGGGTGCTGGGTAGTTCCAACCGGACGACGTGGTCCGGTCGTCGGCCCACGTTGCAAAGGTCCTTCCTGCCATGCGCATAGGTGTGCTCACTTCCGGAGGCGACTGCCCCGGCCTCAATGCCGTCATCCGCTCCGTCGTGCACCGCGCCGTCGTCGACCACGGGGACGAGGTCATCGGTTTCCACGACGGCTGGCGCGGCCTGCTGGAGTGCGACTACCGCAAGCTCGACCTGGATGCCGTGAGCGGCATCCTGGCCCGTGGCGGAACGATTCTGGGCTCCTCCCGGGTCCAGCCCGCCCATCTGCGCGACGGTGTGGAGCGGGCCCGCGGCCACGTCGCCGATCTCGGCCTGGACGCCATCATCCCGATCGGCGGCGAAGGCACCCTGAAGGCCGCGAACCTGCTCTCGCAGGGCGGTCTGCCGATCGTCGGCGTCCCCAAGACGATCGACAACGACATCGCCTCGACCGACGTGACCTTCGGCTTCGACACCGCCGTCGGGGTCGCCACCGAGGCACTGGACCGGCTGAAGACCACCGCCGAGTCCCACCAGCGCGTGATGGTCGTGGAGGTCATGGGCCGCCACACCGGCTGGATCGCCCTGCACTCGGGCATGGCGGCCGGCGCGCACGCGATCGTCGTACCGGAGCGCCCCTTCGACATCGAGGAGCTGACGGCGATCGTCGGCGAACGCTTCGAGCAGGGCAAGCGCTTCGCGATCGTCGTGGTCGCCGAGGGCGCCAAGCCCGCCGAGGGCAGCTCGATGGCCCTGGAGGAGGGCGGCACCGACATGTACGGCCACGAGCGGTTCGCCGGCATCGGCAACCGCCTCGCCGTCGAGCTGGAGGACCGGCTCGGCAAGGAGGCCCGCCCGGTCATCCTGGGCCACGTCCAGCGCGGCGGCACGCCCACCGCGTACGACCGCGTCCTCGCGACCCGCTTCGGCTGGCACGCGGTGGAGGCGGCCCACCGGGGCGAGTTCGGGATGCTCACGGCGCTGCGCGGCACGGACATCGTCATGGTCCCGCTCGACGAGGCGGTCCAGACCCTGAAGACGGTCCCGTCCGAGCGCTACGCCGAGGCGCAGAACGTTTTGTGATCTTTTCCCTCTCCTGCGTGTCTTTCCTGTAATGGCCGCCCCCGGACGATTTCCCGTCCGGGGGCGGCATTACTGTGGTGGGGCACCACGGGTCAAGGGAGTGAAGAGATTGAGTTACCTCGCGCACGACGGCATGGACATGCACGACATGGACCTGCCGCCCTTCACCCTCGGGCGCGGGCTGGAGTTCTCCTTCGACGCCTTCTTCCTGATCGGCTCGCTCCTCGGCCTCGCGCTGTACGGGTGGGGCGTGGTGCGGCTGCGCCGGCGCGGGGACTCCTGGCCGGTCGGGCGGACGGTCGCCTTCACCATCGGCGTGCTGAGCGTGGCCCTGGTGATGTGCACCAAGCTGAACGACTACGGCATGGTCATGTTCAGCGTGCACATGGTCCAGCACATGGTGATCAGCATGCTCAGCCCGATCCTGCTGCTGCTGGGCGCACCCGTGACGCTGGCGCTGCGCGCGCTGCCGCCGGCGGCCCGCGGCCACAAGGGGCCGCGCGAGCTGCTGCTGATGCTCCTGCACAGCCGGTACATGAAGGTGATCACCCATCCGGTGTTCACCATCCCGATGTTCATCGCCAGCCTCTACGGCCTGTACTTCACCCCGCTCTTCGACTTCCTGATGGGGTCGAAGCCGGGCCACATCGCGATGATGGTGCACTTCCTCGCCGTCGGCCTCATCTTCTTCTGGCCGATCATGGGCGTGGACCCGGGCCCGCACCGCCCCGGCTACGTGATGCGGATGCTGGAGCTGTTCGCCGGAATGCCCTTCCACGCCTTCTTCGGCATCGCGCTGATGATGGGCAGCGAGCCGATGATCAAGACGTACGCGAACCCGCCCGCCTCCCTCGGCATCGACCCGCTGCTCGACCAGCAGTGGGGCGGCGGCATCGCCTGGGCCTTCAGCGAAATCCCCTCGGTCCTGGTGCTGATCGCGCTGGTCTACCAGTGGTACCACTCGGAACAGCGGGCCGCGAAGCGCTCCGACCGCTCCGAGGACCGCAACGGGGACCAGGAGCTGGCGGCCTACAACTCGTATCTCGCCTCGCTCCAAGCGCGTGGCCAGTAGCGCGGGACCACCTTCAGGCGCCACCATGGGGCATGACCGGATCCGTGAAGGCGATGGCAGTGATGACCTTCGCCTCTCTGGTGGCGATCGCCACGTATTCCGTGGCCCTCGGAAGCAACGGCTGGCTGTGGTTCGGCTGGGTGGTGCTGGGGCTGCTCACCGCGGGAATGGCTGCTTCGGACGGTGCCTGAGCCGCCGCTCCCTCCGACTCCTGGTGAGCCGTCCGTAGGATGTCCGTGACCGCGGGACGTCGACGGGAGCCGCCTGGTGTTCTACCACTTGCTCAAGCACGTGATCCTGGGGCCGCTGCTGCGGCTCCTGTTCCGTCCCCGCATCGAAGGACTGGAGAACATCCCGCAGGACGGGGCCGCGATCATCGCGGGCAACCACCTGTCCTTCTCCGATCACTTCCTGATGCCCGCGATCCTCAAGCGGCGCATCACCTTCCTCGCGAAGGCCGAGTACTTCACCGGACCGGGTGTGAAGGGACGGCTGACCGCCGCCTTCTTCCGCAGCGCCGGCCAGATCCCGGTCGACCGCTCCGGCAAGGACGCCGGGCAGGCCGCGCTCCGCGAGGGGCTCGGGGTGCTGTCCAAGGGCGAGCTGCTCGGCATCTATCCGGAGGGCACCCGCTCGCACGACGGGCGGCTGTACAAGGGCAAGGTCGGAGTGGCGGCGATGGCGCTGGGCGCCGCGGTGCCCGTCGTCCCGTGCGCGATGGTCGGGACCTTCGAGATCCAGCCGCCCGGACAGAAGATCCCCAAGATCCGCCGGGTCACGATCCGCTTCGGCCGGCCGCTGGACTTCTCCCGGTACGCGGGGATGGAGGGCGAGCGGGCCGCCCTGCGGGCCATCACCGACGAGATCATGTACGAGGTCCTCGCCCTGTCCGGCCAGGAGTACGTGGACCGGTACGCCGCCGAGGTCAAGGCCGAGGAAGAGGAAGCGCGGAAGAAGGCCCGGCGCAGGACGCGCTGAGCCTTCTCCCGTGCCGGGCCCTTCCCGTGCCGGGCCCTTCCCGTGCCGGGCCCTTCCCGTGCGGGTCGGAGCCGTTGCCTCCCGGTCCGGTTAGCGGATGGCCGGGAGCTCGTCGATCGCCTGCTGGTCCGCGGCCGGGGCCGGGGCGAGCAGCTTGGCGGCGACGGGGGCCGGGGCCACCGGGGTGGCGTGCGGGCCGCACGTCACGTTCTGGGCGTCGACCTTGCCGGTGAGCAGGTAGGTGTCGACCCGGGTGTTGATGCAGGGGTTCAGCAGGTTGGTGACACCGTGCGAGCCGGCGCCCTGCTCGGTGATCAGAACCGAGCCGGCGAGCCGCTTGTTCAGCGAGACCCCGCCCTTGTACGGCGTGGCCGCGTCCCGCTCCGCCTGGACGATCAGCACCGGCGGCAGGCCGCGGTGAGCGCCGACGCCGACCTCGATGGCGTTGTGCTGCTTGGACTTCCAGGTGGCGCAGGGCAGGTTCATCCACGCGTTGGCCCAGGTCATGAAGGGGTACTGGGCGTGCAGCTTGGTGTTGTCCCGGTCCCACTTGGACCAGCTGGTGGGCCACTTGGCGTCGGCGCACTCGACGGCGGTGTAGACCGCGTTGCCGTTCTCCGCCGCGGCGTTGCCCTGGATGTCGCTCATGTCGGGGGCGATGGCGTCGATCAGCGCCTGCTCGTCACCGGCGGCGTACGCGGCCCAGGTCTGGGCGACGGGCACCCAGGAGGAGTCGTAGTACGGGGCGCTCTGGAAGAAGCCGATGAGCTCGGCCGGGCCGACGACCCCGCCGAGCGGGTCGGCCTTGGCCTTGGCGCGCAGCTCCAGCCACTTGGCCTCGACCTCTGCGCGGGTCTTGCCCAGGTGGAAGGAGGCGTCGTTCTTGGCGACCCAGTCCTCCCAGTCGTTCCAGCGCATCTGGAAGGCGACGTCCTGGCCGAGGTTGGCCTCGTACCAGATGTTGTCGCGGGACGGGTCCACCACGCTGTCGACGATCATGCGGCGCACGTGCGTCGGGAACAGGGTCGCGTAGACCCCGCCGATGTAGGTGCCGTAGGAGACGCCGAGGAAGTTCAGCTTCTTCTCGCCGAGGGCGGCACGGATGACGTCCAGGTCACGCGCGACGTTCGGCGTGGTCATGAACGGCAGCATCTCGCCGCTGCGCTCCTTGCAGCCGTCCGCGTACTCCGCGGCGAGCTTGCGCTGGGCGTCCTTGTCGGCCTTGGTGTCCGGCACCGGGTCGGCCTTGGGTGCCTTGACGAACTCCTGCGGGTCGATGCAGGAGATCGGCGCGGAGTGGCCGACGCCGCGCGGGTCGAAGCCCACAAAGTCGTACGCCTTGGCGGTGTTGACCCACAGCGGGCTCTTGGTGGTGATGCGGCGCGGGAAGCGCATGCCGGAGCCGCCGGGCCCGCCCGGGTTGTAGACGAGCGCGCCCTGGCGCTCCTCCTTGGTGCCGGTGCTGACGGCGCGGTCGACCGCGAGGTCGATCGTCTTGCCGAAGGGCTTGCTGTAGTCGAGCGGGACCTTCACGAAGCCGCACTGGATGGGCGCCGCGAAGCCCCAGTCGGGCGGGCAGTCTTTCCAGTCGATCCCGGCGCGCGCCGCGCGGGCGGCGGCGATCTGGGTGCCGAACGCCTCGGCGATCGGGTTGTCGCGGCCGGAGGGGCCGGGGGAGCCCGACGAGAACGTCGAGGAGGCCGACGCCGACGGGGCGAGCAGCAGGCTCGCCGCCAGCGTGCCGGTGACCAGAGTGGCGGCGCTCCCCAGCACCGCGTTGCGTATCACGTGGTTGTTCCCCCTGCGTCATCTGCCGCCGTGGGCGGCGTGGTTCGTGCCGGCGTGGATGTGCGTCGGCACGTGCAGGGGATACTTCCGCCTGACCGGGAGCGGGCGACAGAGCACGGGGCCGTTCTTTGCCAACCCGATATCCGGACATGGGTGTACCGCTGAGCGGTGTCGGGTTCGTCCCGGGTTCGGCGGTCGTCGGCCGTGGCGGCCCGCCCGGGTTCACCAACCGTAGGCGGCGCAGGCGGAGTCGAGCAGTTCGCGGAGCCGCAACGCGTCCGGGGCCAGGGCCGTGACCAGGACGGCCGGACCCGCCAGCGGGGAGAGCGCCGCGAACTCCCCCAGCATCCCGGCCTGCGGCGGGGCCTTCGCGAACTCCGGGTCCACCACCAGCAGTTGGCCCAGTGCCCGGTGGCCCGCGAGTCCCGCCGGACCGTCCCAGCCGCCCGGTGCGCCGGGTCCGCAGGCCACCTCCTGGTCCAGCAGCGGGCGGCCGTCCAGGGTCACGGTCAGCCGGGCACGCAGCAGGCCCGGAACCTCCCCGGTGCGGCCGAGCACCTGCTCTTCGCGCAGCAGGAGCCGGGCGGTGGGGGCGAGTTCGGCCGAGGTGTGGACCCGCAGGTCGCTGCCGCGCACCGAGACCAGGGGCTCCGGAAGCCAGCGCACCGCCGCTCCGTCCCCGAGCCGGAGCCGTACGTCGTACCGCGCGGGTTCCCCGTGCCGGCCGGGCAGCGCCAGGGTGGCCGCCGCCGAGCGGAGCACCAGCCGGGCGCCCGGTCCGGCCGTGGCCTCGACCGTGAGGTGGTCACCGCCCAGCGGGGCGCTCATGGCGCCGACCAGCATGACGCCCGCTTCGCCGGGCCCGCCCCGGGTGCGGCGCAGGGCGAGCGGCCCCTCCCCGGCCAGCAGCGGCAGGGCGGTGGAGCCCCGCCCGTCGGCGGCGGCGCCGATCCGGGCGGTGGCGCGCAGGCCGGCCGGAGCGGGGGCCGGGGGGCGGGCGGGGGGCGCGCCCGTCACCGTGGGGATGGCCGCGGGGATCGCCGTAGGGCTCACCGGGCGGTCCAGGCGGCGATCCGCTCGCGCACCCAGGCGGCCACCGGGGCCACGCCCTCCTCGCCGCGCAGGGACTGGAAGGCGACGGGCAGTTCGCCGCGCTGTTCGGCGGCGTCGCGGGCCATCCGGCCCAGGTCCGAGCCGACGTGGGGGGCGAGGTCGGTCTTGTTGACGACGAGCAGGTCGGCGGTGGTGACGCCGGGGCCGCCCTTGCGCGGGATGTCGTCGCCGCCGGCCACGTCGATGACGAAGATCTGGGCGTCGACGAGGCCCCGGGAGAAGGTGGCGGTGAGGTTGTCGCCGCCGGACTCCACGAGGATCAGGTCGAGCCGTCCGTTCCCGTGGAAGGCCTCCTCCAGTTCCTCGACGGCCTCCAGGTTGGCGGAGATGTCGTCGCGGATGGCGGTGTGGGGGCAGGCGCCGGTCTCCACGGCGCTGATCCGCTCGGGCGGCAGGACGGCTTCGCGGAGCAGGAACTCGGCGTCCTCGCGGGTGTAGATGTCGTTGGTGACCACGGCCATGGACAGCTCCGCGCGCAGGGCCCGGCAGAGCGCGGCGACGGTGGCGGTCTTGCCGGAGCCGACGGGCCCGCCGAGGCCGATGCGCAGGGCCCGGCGGGTCCCGTCCGCCCGCAGCGGCTCGGCGCTGTGGGTGTGGCGGTGCGGGAAGGTCCCACCGCCGAGGGAGGGGTCGAGGTGCATGGGGGTCTCCTTGAGCTGAAGGGGGGGCATCCGGGGTGGGGTACGGCACGGCATGGATCAGGAGGCGAACAGGCGGACCGGCCAGTCGGCATGGGCCTGCGCCGCGATGTCCAGCAGTGGCGAGGAGGCCGCGGGCAGGGTGTGCGTACCGTCGGTGCGGGCCCGTCGCGCGGCCTGCTCCGCGCGACGGGACACGGAGTCCAGCTCGGGGGCGAGCACGGCCAGGACCCGGCTCGCCTCGAAGGGGTCCAGGCCGAGCAGCCGTACCGTGGCGGTGGCGGGCCCGCTCACGCTCTCGTACGCCGCCATGTGCGCGGCGTCCAGCGGCCCGAGCCCCGCCGACCGGGCCGTGACGCCGAGCACCACGGGCTGGTGCGCCCCGCGCGGGAACGCGGCGGCCAGCGCGTCCAGTTCCGCGCCGGGCCAGGTGGCGCGGGCGGCCCGCATCAGCTGGCGCCCGAGCCGCCGCCCGGCGGCGCGCAGCGCGGGCGACGGGGTCCGGGCGTCGGCGGCTTCGTCGAGGGCCGCCGGGTCGATCCCGAGGGCGGCCGCCGCGGCGAGGCCGGCCGCGACGAGCCCGGCGGTGTGCAGCCGGCCCCGGCAGAACTCCGCCAGGGTCGCGGCGTCATGGATCCGGCCCGCCTTGCAGGCGGCCTCGGCCCCGCCGGAGTGGGCGTGCCCTCCGGCGGGGAAACGGCCGTCGGCGAGGACGAGGAGGGTGGCGAGGCTCATCGGAACAGAGTCCTCCCGTCAGAAGAGGAAATAGCGCTGGGCCATGGGGAGTTCCGCTGCCGGGGCCGGTTCCACCACCTCGCCGTCGATGGTGACGGTGAAGGTGTCGGCGTCGACTTCCACCCTCGGCATGGCGTCGTTGTTGCGCATGTCCGCCTTGGTCACCTTGCGGGTGCTCTCGATGGCGACGAACTCCTTGCCGAGTCCGAGCCGTTCGGGCAGGCCGTCGTCGAGGGCCGCCTGGGACGTGAAGTTGACCGAGTTGAGGCCGGGGGCCCGCCCGTACGCCCCGAACATCGGGCGCGGCAGGACCGGCTGCGGGGTGGGGATGGAGGCGTTGGCGTCGCCCATCTGCGCATAGGCGATCTGGCCTCCCTTGATGACCAGTTCGGGTTTGACTCCGAAGAAGGCGGGCTTCCACAGCACCAGGTCGGCGAGCTTGCCGGTCTCGACGGAGCCGATCTCGCGGGCCAGGCCCTGGGCGACGGCGGGGTTGATCGTGTACTTGGCGACGTAGCGCCGGGCCCGGTGGTTGTCGGCGGGTCCGTCGCCGGGCAGGGAGCCTCGGCGCTTCTTCATCACGTGGGCGGTCTGCCAGGTGCGCAGGATCACCTCGCCAACGCGGCCCATGGCCTGGGCGTCGGAGGAGATGATCGAGATGGCTCCGAGGTCGTGCAGGACGTCCTCGGCGGCGATGGTGGAGGGCCGGATCCGGGACTCGGCGAAGGCCAGGTCCTCGGGGACGGCGGGATTGAGGTGGTGGCAGACCATCAGCATGTCGAGGTGTTCCTCAACGGTGTTGACGGTGTGCGGCCGGGTCGGGTTGGTGGAGCTGGGCAGGATGTTCGGCTCGGAGACCACGGTGATGATGTCGGGGGCGTGCCCGCCGCCCGCGCCCTCGGTGTGGTACGAGTGGATGGTCCGTCCGCCGATGGCGGCGAGGGTGTCGGCGACGAAACCGGCTTCGTTGAGGGTGTCGGTGTGGATGGCGGCCTGGGCGCCGGTCTCCTCGCAGACGGTGAGGCAGGCGTCGATGACGGCCGGGGTGGATCCCCAGTCCTCGTGGAGCTTGAAGCCGAGTGCTCCGCCGCGCAGTTGGGAGTACATGCCCTCGCGGGACATGGTGTTGCCCTTGCCGAGCAGGCCGATGTTGACGGGGTGGGCCTCCAGCGCGGCGAACATCCGGGCCAGGTGCCAGGGTCCGGGGGTGACGGTGGTGGCCTTGGTGCCCTCCGCGGGGCCGGTGCCACCGCCGACGAGGGTGGTGATGCCGGAGGCGAGGGCCTCCTCGATCACGGTCGGGGAGATGAAGTGGACGTGGGCGTCGACGGCGCCCGCGGTGAGGATCTTCCCGTTGCCCGCGATGATCTCGGTCTCGGGGCCGATCACCAGCGCGCGGTCGACGCCGTCCATGGTGTCGGGGTTGCCCGCCTTGCCGATCCCGCAGATCCGGCCGTCGCGGATGCCGACGTCGGCCTTGACGATGCCCCAGTGGTCGAGGATCACCACCCCGGTGATGACGGTGTCGGCGGCTCCCTCGGCCCGGGTGGTGCGGGCCTGGCCCATGGATTCGCGGATGACCTTGCCGCCGCCGAAGACCGCCTCGTCGCCGGCCCGGCCGGGGCCGCCGCCGAGGTCCTGCTCGATCTCGACGAAGAGGTCGGTGTCGGCGAGGCGGATGCGGTCGCCCGTGGTGGGCCCGAAGAGGTCGGCGTAGACCTGGCGCGACATCTCAGCCATCGAGCGGCCCTCCGGTCTCCCCGCGCAGTCCCGGCACGGTGCGCAGCCCGGCCAGCGGCACGAGGGTCACGGCGACCGGGATGCCCGGCTCGAAGCGGACCGCGGTGCCGGCGGCGATGTCGAGGCGCAGTCCGTGGGCGGCGCGGCGGTCGAAGTCGAGGCCGGGGTTGGCCTCGGCGAAGTGGTAGTGCGAGCCGACCTGGACGGGCCGGTCGGCGGCGTTGAGCACGGTGAGTCGGGTGACGGGCCGGCCTTCGTTGAGGCGCACCAGGCCGTCCCCGTAGGCGATTTCGCCGGGGATCATGCGGGCACTCACTTATCGACGATGGGGTCGTGGACGGTGACGAGCTTGGTGCCGTCCGGGAAGGTCGCCTCGACCTGGACGTCGTGGATCATCTCGGGTATCCCCTCCATGACCTCCTCGCGGGAGAGCACGGTCCGACCGGAGGCCATCAGCTCGGCCACCGTCCGGCCGTCGCGGGCTCCTTCGAGGATGTGTGCGGTGATCAGGGCCATCGCCTCGGGATGGTTGAGGAGCACGCCCCGCGCCTTGCGTCTCTCGGCCACGTCGGCGGCCACGTGGATGAGCAGTCTCTCCTGCTCGTGGGGGGTCAGCTGCACAGCAATCACCAAGCTTCCGGGACATGATCAACATCGCGCCGGGCCGACCCTATGGGCCGCCAACACTTTGTTGACCTGCGCATATCCGAGCCAAGCGTGTCTTGCCCAACACAGGGAAAGGCTTTCCGTCCCGCCCACCGGCGCTTTGCCCGCGCATGGGTGACCATGGGCGGAAGGAACGTGGCCGTCACGCTAGGGGCCGCGCTTTTCCGCTGAGTTAACCCACGTTTCGAGCAGGTACCCGGTTCAACTCCGGGCATCGCACAGCCCGGTTCCGTATACGGAACCGCCCACGAGGAGCAGCATGTTCGTCAACCCCGTCCGCCACATCACCTTCGACGCACAGGAGCCGTACGCGCTGGCGCAGTTCTGGTCCGCCGTCACCGGCTTCCCCATCCACCCGGACGATCAGCCGGAGGACGACGAGATCCTGCTGGACGCGGGTCAGCCGGGCGTGCCGGGGGTGCTCTTCGTCCGGGTGCCCGAGGGCAAGTCCGCGAAGAACCGGGTCCACTTGGACATCCAGCCCGTGACCGGGACCCGAGACGAGAACGTCGAGCGGCTCATCGCGCTCGGCGCGAAGCTGCAGGCCGACCACCGCCGGGAGGGCGGCATGGGCTGGGTCACGCTGACCGACCCCGAGGGCAACGAACTGTGCATCGAGCGCAGCGTCTCGGAGCGCGCCGGGTCCTGACCGGCCTCAACAGCCGGTACGCGTCCTCGCGGGAGCGCCGGCGACCACCCAGGGCAGGGCGATCCACACGGTTTTGCCGCCGTCCTCGGTCGGGCTGACCGAGAGCCGGCCGCCCGCCTCCGCGGCGAGCCAGCGGATGATGACCATCCCCCGGCCGTTGTCCTGCTGGACGGCGGCCGGGAGCCGCTTGGGCCAGCGCGGGTGGCTGTCGGTGACCCCGATGCGGAGCCACTCCTCGCGCTCCAGGCGGATGTCCACGGTGAAGGTCGGCGACTGCCCGAAGGTGTGCTGCACGGAGTTGGTGGCCAGTTCCGAGACGATGAGCCGGATGCTGTCGGCGGCCTCGGTCCCCTCGGACAGTCCCCACTCGCCCAGCACCTCCGCGACGTAGCGGCGGGCGGCCGCGACCGAGGCGGGATCGCTCGGCAGAGTGACGGATGCTTCCTGATGATCTGCCATGGCGACGGTCCCTTTCCCACCGGGGCGAAGCCGCCCCGGATCTGTGCTGGACGCCAGAGTGCCACCCATCGTCCCGCCGTTTCCGCCGATCCCTCAAGATATGCATATATCTGTCGCTCAATGCGGTGAACTCTGCTACGGAAGAGCGTATTTGGACGGCAGACTGGTGCGAGCTGTGCCGGTGGAAGGAGGCGGGTGTGCAGCATGGTCCCGCGGTGCGCCGACGCAAGCTCGGCGAGGAACTGCGTGCCCTGCGCGACCGGACCGGACTCACCAGTGGTGAGGCGGCCCGGCTGGCGGGTTGGCACCAGTCGAAGATCAGCCGTATCGAGACGGGGCGCAGCGGCGTCAAGGTGGAGGACATCCGGCTGCTGCTCGACGTCTACGGGGACGACGTCGTGAGCGCGCAGCAGCGCGCCCTGCTGGAGGCCCTCTCGGCCTCGGCGGCGGGCCCCGCACCGGACGCCGACACGGGACGCGGCCGCCAGTGGTGGCACGACTACCGGGGGCTGCTGCCGCAGGAGTACCGGGACTTCATCAGCCTGGAGGCGGGCGCCCGTTCGGCCCGCACCGTCGAGCTGTCCGTGGTGCCCGGACTGCTCCAGACGCCGGAGTACGCGCGCGCCGTGACCCGGGCCGCGCTGGGCGGGCTGCCGGAGCCGAAGGTGGACGCGCTGGTCGACGTACGGCTGGCGCGTCAGTCCGTACTGCGGGCCGATCCGCCGCTGGAGCTGAGCGCCGTGCTGGACGAGGCGGTGCTGCGGCGCACGATCGGCGGGGCGGGGGTGATGGAGGAACAGTTGAGGCACCTGGTGGAGGTGGCGCGTTTGCCCCAAGTGCGGCTTCAGGTACTGCCGTTCAGCGTGGGGGGACATCTCGGCCTCACCGGTCCGTTCGTCATCTTCTCATTTCCGAACATCGCCGATCTGGATGTGGTGGTACTCGACCATTTGACGAGTAGCCTCTATCTGGAGCGGAAGGAAGACCTTGAGGCGTACAGCGCCGCGTTCCGCACCATCCAGGCGCACGCCCTCCCGCCCCGCGATTCGTCGGATCTCATCAGCGCCCTCGCTGACGACGCGTAAGGAGGCACCCCCGTGTCCGCAACCCCCTTATCCACAGGCGGACTTCTGAACAGCGCGCGGTGGCGGCGAAGCAGCCGCAGCACCGGAATGAACAACTGTGTGGAAACGGCCGTCCTCGGCGGCGGTCTGCTCGCCGTCCGCGACTCCAAGCGGACGGACGGCCCGGCCGTGCTCTTCACCGGGCCGGCCTGGGACGGCTTCCTCGTCTCCGTCCGTGCGGATCTCGAGACGTAGGGCGGGACGCAGGAGGGACGTAGGAGGGACGTAGGAGACGCAGGAGACGTAGGACGCAGAACGCAGGAGCGCCCGTAACGGCTCCGTTCAGCGGTCCGTGGCTCCGGCCGGAGCGGTCCCCAGGATCGTCTCCACCGCACGGCTGATCTCCACCCCCGTGAGATCCGCCCGCGCGGTCAGTCGCAGCCGGGAGATGCCGTCCGGTACCGACGGCGGCCGGAAGCACCCCACGGACAGACCTGCCTCGCGGCAGTCGGCGGCCCAGCGCAGTGCCGCCGCGGCCGACGGGGCCCGTACCGACACCACGGCCGCGTCCGGCCGGGCCGCGGTCAGGCCGGACGCGGTGAGCCGCCCGTACAGCTCGGCGGCCACCGCGCGGGCGCGGTCCGCGCGCTCCGGCTCCCGCTCCAGCAGGCGCAGGGCGGCCAGTGCGGCGCCCGTCGCGGCCGGGGCCAGCCCGGTGTCGAAGATGAAGGTCCGCGCCGTGTTGACCAGGTGCCGGATCACCTTGGCCGGGCCGAGCACCGCCCCGCCCTGACTGCCCAGGGACTTCGAGAGGGTCAGCGTCGCGACCACTCCGGGAGCCCCCGCGAGCCCGGCGGCGTGCAGCGCCCCGCGGCCGCCCTCGCCCAGGACCCCGAGGCCGTGCGCGTCGTCCACGAGCAGGGCCGCACCCTCGGCCCGGCAGGCCTCGGCGTGCGCCGCGAGCGGGGCGGCGTCCCCGTCGACCGAGAACACCGAGTCGGTGACCAGCAGCGCCCGCCCCCGGTGGGCGGCGAGGGTCTTGCGGGCGGTGTCCGGGTCGGAGTGCGGGACGACGGCGGTCTCGGCGCGCGACAGCCGGCAGCCGTCCACGATCGAGGCGTGGTTGCCCGCGTCGGAGACCACCAGGGTGCCCCGGTCGCTGAGCGCGGTGACGGCGGCCAGATTGGCCGCGTATCCCGAGGAGAGCACCAGCGCCGCCTCGAAGCCGCAGAAGGCGGCCAGCTCCCGCTCGAGCTCCGCATGAAGTTCGGTCGTGCCCGTGACGAGACGTGATCCAGTGGCTCCGGCCCCCCAGCGCTCGGCCGCCTCGCGCGCGCCCCGCACCGTTTCGGGGTGCCGGGACAGCCCGAGGTAGTCGTTGCTCGCGAGATCGAGGAGCGGGGAGGACGCCGGACGCGGACGCAGCGTCCGGACGAGTCCGGCGTCCTCCCTGGCCCGCTCCGCCTCGTCGATCCAGGAGAAGACGTCCACGGGGGCGGGGGTGTGCTGGTGCGGCATCGACGGTCCTCGAGTTTTTGTCGGCAGTCCACAGACCTGCCCGACCCTAACCGCCCGTGACCCGTGCGTCAGGTGTGGCGATACACACACTCAGTTCCGGCCATGTTGTTCGGTCTCTCCTTGGCCGGGAGTGCCCGGGTGGGACAGGATCGACGTCATGGACCTGCTGAACACCCTCGTGGACAAGGGGCTGCGGCGTGAGCTGCCGACCCGCGAAGAGGCACTCGCCGTGCTGGCGACCTCTGACGACGAACTGCTCGACGTGGTGGCCGCGGCCGGCAAGGTGCGCCGCCAGTGGTTCGGCCGCCGGGTCAAGCTGAACTACCTGGTCAACCTGAAGTCGGGGCTCTGCCCCGAAGACTGCTCGTACTGTTCCCAGCGGCTGGGATCGAAGGCCGAGATCCTCAAGTACACGTGGCTGAAGCCCGAGGAGGCCTCCCAGGCAGCGGCCGCGGGCGTCGCCGGCGGGGCGAAGCGGGTGTGCCTGGTGGCGAGCGGGCGCGGTCCGACGGACCGCGACGTGGACCGCGTGGGCAAGACGATCGAGGCCATCAAGGAGCAGAACGAGGGCGTCGAGGTGTGCGCCTGCCTCGGCCTGCTGTCGGACGGCCAGGCCGAGCGCCTGAAGGATGCGGGCGCCGATGCCTACAACCACAACCTCAACACGTCCGAGGCCACGTACGGCACGATCACCAAGACCCACACCTACGCGGACCGGGTCGACACGGTGCAGAAGGCGCACGCCGCCGGCCTGTCGGCCTGCTCGGGCCTGATCGCGGGCATGGGCGAGAGCGACGAGGACCTCGTCGACGTCGTCTACGCGCTGCGCGAGCTCGACAGCGACTCGGTCCCCGTCAACTTCCTGATCCCCTTCGAGGGCACCCCGCTCGCCAAGGAGTGGAACCTCACCCCGCAGCGCGCCCTGCGGATCCTGGCGATGGTCCGCTTCGTCTGCCCCGACGTCGAGGTCCGCATCGCGGGCGGCCGAGAGGTGCACCTGCGCACCCTCCAGCCGCTGGCGCTGCACGTGGCGAACTCAATCTTCCTGGGCGACTACCTGACCAGTGAGGGCCAGGCCGGACAGTCCGACCTCGACATGATCGCGGACGCCGGTTTCGAGGTCGAGGGCGCCGGTACGACGACCCTTCCCGCGCACCGCTCCGACGTCGCGGCGGCGGCCACCGGCGGCTGTGGTTCGAAGGGCTCCGGCGCCTCGCTCTGCGGCTCCTCCGCCACGGCGGACGAGGCCGGCTGCGGTTCGGCGTGCGGCGGCTGCTCGGGGCACGCCGGGCACGAGGCCCCCGTACCCGCCCAGGCGGAGGCGGGCGAGGTCCGGTCGGGTCTGGTGGCGGTACGCCGCCGCGGTGCGGGAACGGATCTCGCGCCCAATGCCTGATCAGCGCCACGCGCCCGACGCGCTGCCGGCCCGCGAACTGCTCGCGCTGGACCGGCAGCACGTCTGGCACCCGTACGGCCCCATGCCCGGACGGCAGGAGCCGCTCGTCATCGCCTCCGCCTCGGGGGTCCGCCTCCGGCTGGCCGAGCCGTCGCAGGGGCAGGACGATCTGGTCGACGGCATGTCCTCCTGGTGGTCGGCGATCCACGGGTACAACCACCCGGCGCTGAACGAGGCCGTCACGGGCCAGCTCGGCCGGATGTCACACGTGATGTTCGGCGGGCTCACCCACGAGCCCGCCGTCCGGCTGGCCGCCAGGCTCGTCGAGCTCACCCCGGCCGGTCTGGAGCACGTCTTCCTCGCCGACTCGGGCTCGGTCTCGGTCGAGGTCGCGGTGAAGATGTGCCTCCAGTACTGGCGTTCGGTGGGACGCCCCGAGAAGAGCCGCCTGCTCACCTGGCGCGGCGGCTACCACGGGGACACCTGGCAGCCGATGGCCGTCTGCGACCCCGAGGGCGGCATGCACGAGCTGTGGTCGGGCATCCTCCCGCGCCAGCTCTTCGCGGACGCCCCGCCGAGCGGCTTCTCCGCTCCCCTGGACGAGTCCTACGTCGCCCACCTGCGCTCCCTGTTCGCCGCGCACCGGGACGAACTGGCGGCCGTGATCGTGGAACCGGTGGTCCAGGGCGCGGGCGGCATGCGCTTCCACAACCCGGGCTACCTCCGGGTGCTGCGGGAGCTGTGCGACGAGTTCGACGTGCTGCTGATCCTGGACGAGATCGCCACGGGCTTCGGCCGCACGGGCGCACTGTTCGCGGCGGACCACGCCGGGATCACCCCGGACGTGATGTGCCTGGGCAAGGCGCTGACCGGCGGTTACCTCACCCTGTCCGCGACGCTCTGCACGGAGCGGGTCGCGGACGGCATCTCGCGCGGCGAGGTCCCGGTCCTGGCCCACGGACCGACCTTCATGGGCAACCCGCTGGCCACCGCGGTGGCCCTGGCCTCCATCGACCTGCTGCTCGGCCAGGACTGGCAGGGCGAGGTCAAGCGCATCGAGGCGGCCCTGCTGGAGGGCCTGGCCCCGGCCGCCGGTCTGCCGGGCGTCCGGGAGGTACGGGTCCTGGGCGCGATCGGCGTCATCCAGCTGGACCACCCGGTCGACATGGCCCGCACGACGGCGGCGGCGGTCCGGGAGGGCGTCTGGCTGCGCCCGTTCCGGGACCTGATCTACACGATGCCGCCGTACGTGACGAGCGACGCCGACGTGGCCCGCATCTGCCGGGCCGTGGTCTCGGCCGCGAAGGAGGCCTGACGTGGCGGTGCTGATGGTCTCGGGGACGGGGACCGAGATCGGCAAGACGGTCGTCACCTCGGCCGTCGCGGCGGCCGCGCTCGCCGCGGGTCTCTCGGTGGCCGTACTGAAGCCGGCCCAGACCGGCGTCGGCCCCGACGAGCCCGGAGACGCGGCGGAGGTCGGCCGGCTGGCCGGCCCCGCCGTCACCGCGGTGGAGCTGGCCCGCTACCCGGAGCCGTTGGCCCCGGACACGGCGGCCCGGCGCGCGGGTCTCCCCACGGTGTCCCCGGAGCGGATCGCGGAGGCGGCCCGCGAGCTCGCCCTCTCCCACGACCTGGTCCTGGTCGAGGGCGCGGGCGGCCTCCTGGTCCGCTTCGACGAGGCCGGCCACACCCTGGCGGACGCGGCCCGCCTGCTCGGCGCTCCGGTGCTGATCGTGGCTCCGGCGGGCCTCGGCACGCTCAACTCCACCGCCCTGACGGCCGAAGCCCTCCGGGCCCGGGGCCTGACCTCCCCGGGCGTGGTCATCGGCAGCTGGCCGGCCGAACCGGACCTGGCGTCCCGCTGCAACCTCGCCGACCTGCCCTCGGTCTCCGCGCTCCCCCTCCTGGGCGCGGTCCCGGCCGGGGCCGGCACCCTCCCCCCGGCCGCGTTCCGCAGCTCGGCGCCCGCCTGGCTCGCCGCCTCGCTGCACGGCACCTGGCAGGCGCCCGCGGGCTGACCCCGCCTCCGACGGCGGACCGGCGGGGGCGAGGCTCCGTAGAGCGCCTCGCCCCCGCCGGTCCGTGAGGCCGGACGGGGGAACGGGCGGTGCCGCGCGGTCACCCGGCAGTGTCGTGATGGGCAGTCACGGCGGGGCGGATGAGGATCGGGGGGTGGGCTTCCTCGTGCCGGTCCTCTTCGCGCTGTTCGCGGCGCTCAGCAACGCGCTCGCGACCGTCCTCCAGCGGCGGGCGGCGCTCACCGTGCCGCAGAGCGACGGATTCCGCTTCGGGCTGGTGCTCGACCTGCTGCGCCAGCCGCTCTGGATCGGCGGGATCCTGGCCGTGATCGCGGCCGGTGCAGGGCAGGCCGTGGCACTGGCCACGGGCGCGCTGGCCCTCGTACAGCCCCTGTTCGTCCTGGAACTGCCGCTCGCCCTCCTGATCGCCTCTCTGGTGACGCGGACCCGGATGCCGGGGCCGTTGTGGCTCGCCGTGGGAGGAGTGGTGGCCGGGCTCGGGATCGTGCTGGTGGCCGCCTCACCGACGGGGAACCGTACGGATGTGCCGGTCGACCGGTGGGTCATGGCCCTGGCCGCGTGCGCCGTGGCGGTGGCGGTGTTCGCCGTGGTTGCCCTGCGACAGCGGCCCGGCCGGATGCGGGCCGGCTGCCTCGGCGCGGCCACCGCCGTCTGCTACGCGCTGACCGCCGCGCTGATGAAGTCGGCCATGCACGTGCTCGACGAGGGCGGCCTCGGCGCCTTCCTGCGCACCTGGGAGACCTACGCCTTCGCCGCGACCGGCATCTGCGCCCTGCTGCTCCTCGAACACGCCATGCAGGGCGGCCCGCTGGTCGCCTCGCAGCCCGCGCTGACGCTCGGCGACGCGGGCGTGAGCGTCGCGCTGGGGGTGCTGCTGTACGAGGAACACCTGCGGACCCACTGGTGGTTGCTGCCGCAGCTGCTGGGCCTCTCCCTGATCTGCGCCGGAGTCCTCGCCCTGGCCCGGCACAGCGCGGGGACCGATGCCGACACGACGTGAGCCGCCGGCTCCGGCCCCTGGGGCCGCCTGTCGTCAGTGGCCTCCGCGGGGCTCCAGGCAGCCGCCCTCGACGTACATCCCGTGGGCCAGGACGGCCACCGGCGGGCCCAGCCGCCCCGTCACGCACGGGCCGCTCTCGGGAACCGACAGGACGAACGAGACGTTCACCGCCCCGGATCCGTAGACGCCCCCGCCGTCGAACCCGTACCCCAGCCCGGTCAGGACCGCACGGAGCTCCTCGGCCGTGTGCGGCGCGCCCTTCCCGCCGGCGCCGTTCATCACCGCCGCCTTGATCCGTGCGGCGTGCGCGTCACCCCGGCACCGGGCCCCGGGGGTGAGCTGCGCCTGCTGCTTGTAGGCGTGGTTCTCCGCGTACTTGCGTGCCTCGGGAGCCGTCGGCAGCTCTCGCGCCGTGGCCGCGGGATCCGTCGACGGCTCTCGTGCAGTGGCCCCGGGGCTCGCACCGCCCGTCCCCACGTCCGCGCACCGCGCCGCGATCGCGGGGAACAGCTTGTCGTGGCGCGCGACCGCGGCGGCCGCCTGCGCCGCATGGTCCACGGAGGGGGCCGCGGACGGCGCCGGGGGCTCCTGCGCACCCCCGGCGCCCGCGGTCCTCGTACCGCAGCCGGTCAGCGCGATCGCTCCGGCGGCGAGGAGCAGGGGCAGGGGGAGGACACCTACGCGGGGGCGGGGGCCGGTGCGGGGCGTCGTCACGCCGTCTCCACCAGCGGCTTGACCCAGCGCCGCCAGCGATCCTCGCGGTGGTAGCCGGCGGCGGCCCACGCCCGCTGCGCGCGCTCGTTCGATTCGAGGACCATCGCGTCACCGCGGCGGCCCCCGACGGCGACGAAACGCCGTTCGGCCGCATCCAGGAGCGCCGTGGCGATCCCCTGGCGACGACGGGACGGCAGTACGGCGAGCCGGTACAGGGACGCCCGCCAGCCGTCCCAGCCGGCGATCACGGATCCGACCAGGACCCCGTCGCATTCCGCGAGGATCAGCGCCTCGGGATCACGGGTGACGAGCCGGGTCACTCCGTCCGCGTCGTCCGTGATCGACGTGCCCTCCGCCGCTTCCTTCCAGAAGGCGAGCACGGTCTCGGCATCGGCCGGCACGGCGGCCCGTATGTGCAGATCGGTCATGGCCGGGAGCCAAGCACGACCGGCCGGTGGCCCGCCACCGACTTCCGCCCAGCGAGACGTACCGGTGTGCGCACCCGCGCCCATCTCCCGGACGCCGAGGCGGGATCGATGCGAAGATCGTTCACATACGGGCCCAGCACGGCGTCCCGGCAGCCCGGCATCGACACGGCGCCATCGGCACGACGGCATCGGCATCACGGCCACTTTGCCTTTCCTTTACCATGTAGTCAGCTGTTCCCCTCCTCCCCTCGATCGAAAGGTGTGAGCGTCCGTCCATGGGCGAGCCTCCCAGTCCCCTCCCCTCCCGTCCGCGACAGCGCGCGACACCCCTCCTCCTGGCTGATCATGGGACGGAGGTGAAGGACCGATGACCGAAGTGCTCCTGCTCGTCGTGGCGCTGCTGCTCTGCCTTGCCTGCGGAGTCTTCGTCGCGGCCGAGTTCTCGCTGACCACCATCGAGCGCAGCGAACTGGAACGGGCCGTCAAGCGCGGCGAGCGCGGCGCCGACAGCGCCCTGACCGCGGTCCGCAGCCTGACGTTCCAGCTCTCCGGCGCCCAGCTCGGCATCACGGTGACCGGCCTGGTCATCGGCATGATCTCCAAGCCCTCGATCGCCGCCCTCCTCAAGGGCCCCTTCGAGGCCATGGGCCTGTCCGCCGGAGCGGCGTCCTCCACCGCCCTGGTCCTCGGCACGGTGCTGTCGACCGTGGTCCTGATGGTCGTGGGCGAGCTCGTCCCCAAGAACTGGGCGATCTCCTCTCCGCTGGCCGTCGCCAAGCGGGTCGCCACCGCGCAGCGGGTCTTCAGCCGCGCCTTCAGGCCCCTCATCAGTCATCTGAACACCACGGCGAACCACATGGTCCGCCGGTTCGGCATGGAGCCCGCCGAGGAGCTCGCCTCGGCGCGCACGCCGCAGGAGCTGGCGGCCCTGGCCCGGCACTCCGCGAAGGCGGGCGCCCTGGAGAAGGACACCGCCGAGCTGTTCATGCGGACCTTGAACCTCGCCGACCTGACCGCGGAGAACGTCATGACCCCGCGGGTCCAGGTCACCGCCCTGGAGCTACAGACCACCGCCGAGGACGTGGCGAACGCGACGCTGGCCACCGGACTGTCGCGCTTCCCCGTCTACCGGGGCAACCTCGACAGCGTCGTCGGCACCGTCCACATCAAGGACGTACTGGCCCTGCCCGCCGAGGAGCGCCACCACCACCCCGTGTCCTCGCTGCTGCGCGAACCCCTCCTCGTACCGGAGTCCCTGACCGTGGACCGGCTGCTGGACCGGCTGTCCGGGAAGCAGACGATGGCCGTGGTCATCGACGAGTACGGCGGCACGGCCGGTGTGGCCACGCTGGAGGACATCGTCGAGGAGGTCGTCGGCGAGGTCCGCGACGAGCACGACCCGCACGAGACCCCCGACCTGGCCCCGGCCGGGGAGGACGCCTCCGGGCGCGCCCTGTTCTCCGCGGACGGCTCCGCGCGCACCGACCAGCTCGAGCGGATCGGGCTGCGCGTGCCGGACGGCCCGTACGAGACGCTGGCCGGTCTGATAGCGACCGAGCTGGGGCGGATCCCGCTGGTCGGCGACAGCCTGGAGCTCGACGGCTGGCGGCTGGACGTGGTGGACGCGAGTGGGCGGCGGGCCGCGCGGGTGCTGCTGCACGTGCCGGCCGAACCGACCCCCGGTAATGGTGTGGAGGAGACCCGATGACCGCCGTCCAGTTGCTGATCGGCCTGGCGACCCTGGTCGTCAACGCCTTCTTCGTCGGCGCGGAATTCGCCATGATCTCCGTGCGGCGCAGCCAGATCGAGCCGTACGCCGAGCAGGGCGACCGCAGGGCGCGCGCCGTGCTGTGGGGCCTGGAGCACGTGTCGGCGCTCATGGCGGCGGCCCAGCTGGGCATCACGCTGTGCACCCTGGTGCTGGGCGTGGTGGCCGAGCCGGCCATCGCCCACCTGCTGACCCCGGCGTTCGACTTCTTCGGGGTGCCGTCCGGGCTGAGCCACGCGATCTCCTTCGTGGTCGCGCTGGCCCTGGCCACGTACCTGCACATGCTCTTCGGCGAGATGCTGCCGAAGAACGTGGCGCTGGCCGAGCCGGTGCGGACCGCCCTGCTGCTGGGTCCGCCGCTGGTGGCCCTGACGCGGGGGCTGAAGCCGGTGATCTTCGCGATCAACGCCTTCGCCAACACCCTGCTGCGCCTGTTGCGCGTGGAGGTCAAGGGCGAGGTCGGGGCCACCTTCTCGGACGACGAGCTGGCCCGGATCGTCAAGGACTCCAGCGACGCGGGACTCATCGACGACCGCGCGAGCGAGCGGCTGCACGACGCCCTGGAGCTGGGGCGGCGGCCGGTGACCGATGTGGTGCTGTCGGCGGACCGGGTGGTTCCGGCACGCGAGGGCATCACGCCGGCCGGACTGGAGCGGTTGTCGGCCGAGTCGGGGTACTCCCGGTTCCCGATGATCGACGCGCAGGGCCGGATCATGGGGTACCTGCACGTCAAGGACGCGCTGGACGCGGCGGAGCGGGACGAGCCCTTCCCGGTCACCGCACTGCGGCCGATCGCGCAGGTCCGGGCGGAGACCCCGCTGGACGACGTGCTGACCGCGATGCGGCGCAGCCGTACGCACCTCGCGGCGGTGCTCGCGCCGGACGGGGTCATGACGGGGCTGGTCACGATGGAGGACGTGCTGCGCGAGCTGTTCGGCCGGCCCGCTTCGGCGTAGCGCGGCGCGTTGCGCGCGGTACGCCGGCCCCGGCCCCGGCCCGGGCCCCGGCCCGGGCCCTGCCTGCGGGGCAGGCGTACCGCGCGGTAGCATCGCTCCCGCCATGGAGATGAATGCGCGTTACACCAGTTTCGTCGCGGTCGGCGACTCCTTCACCGAGGGCATGTCGGACCTGCTCCCCGACGGCTCCTACCGGGGCTGGGCCGACCTGCTCGCCGAGCGCCTCGCCGCCCGCGAGCCGGGCTTCCGCTACGCGAACCTCGCGGTCCGCGGCAAGCTGATCGGGCAGATCGCCGGGGAGCAGGCGCCGGCGGCGGCCGCGATGGGCGCCGATGTGGTGACCCTGGTCGGCGGGCTGAACGACGCCCTGCGCCCCAAGGTGGACATGGGCCGGGTGCGCGGGCACCTGGAGGAGGCCGTCGGCTTGCTGGCGCCCTCCTGCGGGACGCTGGTCCTGATGCGCTCGCCGGGCCGCAACGGCCCCGTGATGGAGCGTTTCCGTCCGCGCATGGAGGAGCTCTTCGTCATCATCGAGGAGCTCGCCGCACGGCACGGCGCCCTCGTGGTCGACCTGTACGGGTCCTGCGCGCTCGGCGATCCGCGGATGTGGGACGTGGACCGGCTGCACCTGACGGCCGAAGGCCACCGCAGGGTCGCGGAGGCGGTCTGGCAGACCCTGGGCCTGCCGCCCGAGGCGGACTGGAGCGCTGAACTGCCGCCCACCGCGCCTCCGGGCTGGGCCCCGCGCCGCTCGCAGGACCTCAGCTTCGCCCGGCAGCACCTGCTCCCCTGGGTCGGCCGCCGTCTGACGGGCCGCTCCAGCGGCGACGGCCGGCCCGCAAAGCGCCCGGAACTGCTGCCGTACGAGGCTCCGCCGGTCGACCGGCTCGTGTAGCCCGCGGGGCCCGCGCCCTCCCCGCGCCCTCCCCTCGTCCGCCCTCTCCCGCTCTCGTAGCAAGGCACAATCCCGGCCGGGTCCCCTACCTGCGTAAACGCACAGCCGAGGCCCAAGTAGAATCCATCCACGTGACTGCCAAGCCCCGCATCCCCAATGTCCTGGCCGGCCGCTACGCCTCCGCGGAGCTCGCCGTCCTGTGGTCCCCCGAGTACAAGGTGACGCTGGAGCGGCGGCTGTGGCTCGCCGTGCTCCGCGCCCAGAAGGATCTCGGCATCGAGGTCCCCGACGAGGCCCTCGCCGACTACGAGCGCGTCCTGGAGACCGTCGACCTCGCCTCCATCGCCGAGCGCGAGAAGATCACCCGGCACGACGTGAAGGCCCGCATCGAGGAGTTCAACGCCCTCGCCGGCCACGAGCACGTCCACAAGGGCATGACCTCCCGCGACCTCACCGAGAACGTCGAGCAGCTCCAGATCCGGCTCTCGCTGGAACTGGCCCGGGACCGCACGGTCGCCGTCCTCGCCCGCCTCGGCAAGCTGGCCGGCGAGCACGCCGAGCTGGTCATGGCCGGCCGCTCCCACAACGTCGCCGCTCAGGCGACCACCCTGGGCAAGCGCTTCGCCACCGCCGCCGACGAGCTGCTGGTCGCGTACGGCCGCCTGGACGACCTGCTGACCCGCTACCCGCTGCGCGGCATCAAGGGTCCCGTCGGCACTTCGCAGGACATGCTCGACCTGCTGGGCGGCGACGCCGCGAAGCTGGCCGACCTGGAGCAGCGGATCGCGGCCCACCTCGGCTTCGGCCAGGCCTTCACCTCGGTCGGCCAGGTCTACCCGCGCTCGCTCGACTACGACGTGGTCACGGCCCTGGTCCAGCTGGCCGCGGCACCCTCCTCCATCGCCAAGACGATCCGCCTGATGGCCGGCCACGAGCTGGTGACCGAGGGCTTCAAGCCCGGCCAGGTCGGCTCCTCCGCGATGCCGCACAAGATGAACACCCGCTCCTGCGAGCGCGTGAACGGCCTGATGGTCATCCTGCGCGGTTACGCGTCGATGACCGGCGAGCTGGCCGGCGACCAGTGGAACGAGGGCGACGTCTCCTGCTCCGTGGTCCGCCGGGTCGCGCTGCCCGACGCGTTCTTCGCCCTCGACGGCCTGATGGAGACCTTCCTGACGGTCCTCGACGAGTTCGGCGCCTTCCCCGCCGTGGTGGCCCGCGAGCTGGACCGCTACCTCCCCTTCCTCGCCACCACCAAGGTCCTGATGGGCGCCGTGCGGGCCGGAGTGGGCCGCGAGTCCGCCCACGAGGTCATCAAGGAGCACGCGGTGGCCTCCGCCCTCGCCATGCGCGAGCAGGGTGCCGAGCGCAACGAGCTGCTGGACAAGCTGGCCGCCGACGACCGCATGCCGCTGGACCGGGCCCAGCTGGACGCCCTGATGGCCGACAAGCTGTCCTTCACCGGCGCTGCGGGCGACCAGGTCGCCGTGGTGGTCTCGCGCATCGAGGAGATCACCAAGGAGCACCCCGAGGCCGCGGGCTACACCCCCGGGTCGATCCTCTGACCCCCGAAGAGCTGAACGCCGCCCGCGACCGCGTCCTCCCGGACGTGGTCGCGGGCGGTCTTCGTGTCCTCTTCTGCGGCATCAACCCGGGCCTCCTCTCCGCCGCGACGGGCCACCACTTCGCCCGCCCCGGCAACCGCTTCTGGCCGGTCCTCCACCTGTCGGGCTTCACCCCACGGCTCCTGTCCCCCGACGAGCAGGACGAGTTGCCGACCTACCGCCTCGGCATCACGAACGTCGTGGCCCGCGCCACGGCCCGCGCCGACGAGCTGAGCGCCGAGGAGTTCCGCGAGGGCGGTCGCATCCTGACGGCCAAGGTCGAACTCCTGCGCCCCCAGTGGCTGGCCGTGGTCGGAGTCACCGCCTACCGCACCGCCTTCGGCGAGCGAAAGGCCCTGATCGGCCCCCAGGAGCGCACCATCGGTGCCACCCGCATCTGGGCCCTCCCCAACCCCAGCGGACTCAACGCCCGCTGGACCGCCGGGTCCATGGCCCAGGAGTACGCCCGCCTGCGCGCGGCCGCCGAGGGCCCGGGGCCGGCCGACGCCGGACCGTAGAACACCCTCGCCCCGGGTCCGGTGGGACGTCTACTCTCCGGGGATGATCATCAAGCCGGTAGAGCTCGTGATATTCGACTGCGACGGGGTTCTCGTCGACAGCGAGCGGATAGCCGCCCGCGTACAGGTGGCCCTGGGAGCGGAGCTCGGCTGGCTCCTCACCGAGGCCGAGGTCGTCGAGCGGTTCATCGGGCGCTCCTCCGTCTCCATCCGCGAACAGATCGCCGAACGGCTCGGTCCGCGGACGGCCGCCCTCTGGTGGGACCTGTTCGAGGAACGTCACCGGGAGGCGGTGGACCGCGGCCTGTCCCCCGTCGAGGGGCTGCCGGAGGCGCTCGACGCGATCGCCCTGCCGACGTGTGTCGCTTCCAGCGGCTCGCACGAGAAGATGCGGCACACCCTCGGCCGCACCGGCCTCTACGAGCGGTTCGCGGGGCGCATCCACAGCGCCACCGAGGTCTCCCGTGGCAAGCCGGCCCCGGACCTGTTCCTGTACGCCGCCCGGCGGATGGGCGTCGATCCCGCCGCTTGCGCGGTCGTCGAGGACAGCCGGCCCGGCGTCCAGGCGGCCCGCGCCGCCGGGATGCGGGCCTTCGGCTACGCCGGCGGGCTGACCCCCGCCGAGCAGCTCGAAGGCCCCGGCACCGTCGTCTTCGACGACATGCGCCAACTGCCCGGCCTCCTCGCCGGCCACTGACCCCGCCGAGCGGCCGGGTGCTCCGTGGCCGCCCGAACGGACCGGCTCGGCGGGGAGCCCATCCGCCCGGGAGCCGGTCGGTCGAGTCGGTCCGCGCTGCCCGGACCACCCGCTTCCCGGAGGCCGGGCAGCCGGTCCGGAGTCAGGCGTCCCGCCGCCGCACCGACAGCCATCCGCCGGTCACCGCGACGAGCGTCCACAGGGCAAGCACCCCGAGACCGGCCCAGGGGGCGAGGCCCACCGAGGTGTCCAGCCGCATCATCATCTGGCCGGCACGGTCCGGCAGGTACCCGGCGACGCCGTCGGACGCCTGGCCGAGAACGAACGACAGGATCAGCACGAAGGGTATGAGCAGGCTCAGGACGGCCGAGGCACTGCGCAGTACCGCCGTCAGTCCGGCCGACAACAGGGCCATCAGGGCGAGGTACACACCGCAGCCGAAGATCGCACGGTAGGTACCCGGGCTGCCCAGTTCCAGGGTGTACGGGCCCATGAACGCCTGCCCGCCGACGAACGTGGCCACTGCGGTGAGCTGCCCGACCAGGAAGGCCAGCCCTCCCACCATGGCCATCTTCGACAGGTAGAGCCGCGTACGGTTCGGCACCGCGGTCAGCGACGTCCGCAAGGCGCCGTTGTGGAACTCCGAGGAAAGCGCGGTCGCACCGAAGGCGAAGGCGGCGATCTGGCCGAAGTTGAGGCCGTAGAAGGCTGCGAGGAGAGGGTCCTCTCCCATGCTGCCCTCCTCTGCCGTGCCGATCAGGGAGGCCGTCAGTACCTGGATGCCCACCGTGGCGGCGAAGACGGCTATCAGCGCCCCGAAGGTGCCGCGCAGGGACCGTATCTTGATCCATTCCGAGTGCAGGACGGGGACGGTGGGCAGAGCGGTGCTCATGGGGAGGCCTCCTTGGAAGGGACGGGTCAGAGGGTGGCGGCGAACTGGGCGCTGTCCGCCGTGAGATCGAGGTAGGCCTGCTCCAGGGAGGCCCGCTCGTCGATCAGTTCCAGCATCGGGATGCCTTCTCGAGCGGCGATGACGCCGAGCTGCTCGGCCTGCATGCCGTCCACGGTCCACCGCCCGCCCTCGGCGCTGACCAGTTCGAAGTCGTCCCGGGCCAGCGTGGCCCGGAGCCGCATGGGGTCCGTGGTGCGCAGCCGCACCCTCGGGGTGCTGCGGGCGTCGATGAACTCCTCTATGCAGGTGTCGGCCAGCAGCCTGCCCTGCCCGAGCACGATCAGGTGGTCGGCGAGGGCGGCGGTCTCGGTCATCAGGTGGCTGGAGACGAGGACCGTGCGCCCCTCGGCTGCCAGGCCGCGCATGAGCTCGCGGATCCAGATGATGCCCTCGGGGTCGAGGCCGTTGGTGGGCTCGTCCAGGAGCAGCACTTCGGGGTCGCCGAGCAGTGCGGCCGCTATGCCCAGGCGCTGGCGCATGCCCAGGGAGAAGGTCTTGATCCGCCGCTTGGCGGCCGAGGCTATCCCGGACTGCTCCAGGACCGCCTCCACCCGGCTCATCGGGATGCGGTTGGCGGCGGCGAGGAAGCGCAGGTGGTCCCGGGCCGTGCGGCCGCCGTGCGCCGACTGGGCGTCCAGCAGGGCCCCCACCCGGTGGAGGGGATCGGGCAATTCGGTGAACCGCCGGCCGCCGATGGTGGCCGTACCGGAGGTGATCCGGTCCAGGCCCAGCAGCAGCCTCATCGTGGTCGACTTCCCGGCCCCGTTGGGTCCGAGGAATCCGGTGACGCGGCCGGGCATGACATCGAAGGTGAGGTGGTCCACGGCCCGGGTCCGGCCGAATTCCTTGGTCAGTTCTCGGATCTCGATGCTGTTCATGTCTCAAGGTTCGCCGCCGGCCCCACCGCTCTTCCTCCCCCATGCGAGGGTTCCTCCTCCCCCACGTGGGGGAGGAGCCGCACCGCCCCGAACTGCGACGATGAGGGGATGCACCGACTGTTCCGCGCCGCGCTGCGCCCAGTGACCTACTCGCGCTGGGTGCATCTGTGCGTGCCCGTCCTGATGTTGGCCGTCTGGATGTTCATAGGGCCCGAGGCTCCGTGGGTGCCGCTCGTCCTCGTGATACCGCTGGGACTGCTGCCCTGGATGCGGGTGGCCGAAGGACTCCAGGCTCAGTTCCTCCTCACTCCCTCCGAGCGCAATGCCCGGGGCACGCGGGAGTCCGAGGAGAACAGCTTCAGCACCGTCGGCTCCCAGACGTGGAGCGACCGCTGGCGTACCTTGCTGTGGCTGGAGATACGGCTCGTCTTCTCCTTGGCCGCGATGCTGGCCACGGTGTGGCTGCCGATGCTGACGGTCCAACTGGTCACGGCCGGACTCGGCAGCCGGGCCACCTCCGAGAATGTGATACCCGCCGGCTTCCCCGTCTGGGCGGCGTGGCTGCTGGCTCCGCTGCCACCGGTCCTCCTGATCATCGTCGTGGTCCTGCTGGGCGACGTGATCACGGCCATCGCCCGCCGGCTGCTGGGGCCTTCGGCCGCGGAACGGCTCACCGCGCTGGAGGTGCGGACCGAGCAGCTGTTGGAGCGCACCCGCATCGCGCGGGAGCTGCACGACTCCATCGGGCATGCGCTGACCGTGGCCGTCGTCCAGGCGGGGGCCGCCCGGGCGGCGGGCGACCCGGAGTTCACGGACCGCGCGCTGAGCGCGATCGAGGAAACGGGCCGGGCCGCGCTGGAGGACCTGGACCGGGTGCTGCGCGTCCTGCGGGAGTCGGGTCAGCGGCCCTCCCCCCGGCCGACCCTGGCGGAGGCCGACCGGCTGCTCGAGTCGGCGCGCGCCTCCGGAGCCACCGTCGACGCGCAACTGATCGGACCGCTCGACCAGTTGCCCGACGCGGTGAGCCAGGAGGGGTACCGGATCCTGCAGGAGGCGCTCACCAATGTGCTGCGGCACTGCGGTCCCGTACCGGTACGGGTGCGGATCGGCATGGTCGCGGACCGGCTGGACCTGGAGGTGACCAATCCGCTGCCGGACCGGCCCTCCGTCATGACCGGCGGCGGCACCGGACTGCGCGGGATGCGGGAGCGGGCCGCGCTGCTCGGCGGGGAGACCGAGACCGGGCTGCACAAGGGGGGTTGGAGGGTGCGTACGCGGCTGCCGCTGGAGCGCATACGCTGACCGGATGCCGGTTACCGTACTGCTCGTCGACGACGAACCCCTGGTGCGCGCGGGTCTGCGCGCCGTCCTGGACGCCCAGCCCGACATCGAGGTGATCGGCGAGGCCGCCGACGGCGCCGCGGTGGTTCCGCTGGTGCGGCAACTGCGCCCCGATGTGGTGGCGATGGACGTGCGGATGCCGCTGCTCGACGGGATCGAGGCGACCCGGGCGGTCCTGCGGAGCGTGGACTCGCCGCCGAAGATCCTCGTGGTCACCACCTTCGAGAACGACGAGTACGTCTACCAGGCGCTGCGGGCCGGCGCCGACGGGTTCCTGCTGAAGCGGGCCCGCCCGTCGGAGATCGTGCACGCGGTCCGCCTGGTGGCGGAGGGCGAGACGCTGCTCTTCCCCGCGGCGGTCCGCTCACTGGCCGCCGAGTACGGGAACCGCTCTGCGCGGACGGTACTGGAGCGGGCGGCTCTGACCGAGCGCGAGGAGGCCGTCCTCCGCCTGATGGCGAAGGGGCTGACCAACATCGAGATCGCCCGCGAGCTGATCGTCGGCACGGAGACGGTGAAGTCCCACGTCAGCGCGATTCTGGCGAAGCTGGGGGCGCGGGACCGGACCCAGGCCGTGATCACCGCGTACGAGTCCGGGTTCGTCGCTCCCGCGTGACCGGCCCACGAGGGGAACATCGGATTCCGGCCGATGGGGGGCTGCTTCTCGCCGCCGCGCCCGGTGCGCAGTACGATCCGGCTGACAAGCTCGCTAGCTGGGAGGACACACGTTGGGGCAGCTGACCGGCGGGGACCCCTCTCTGCTGCGGCGGATCAACTCCGCCGTGGTGCTGCGGGCCCTGCGCGCGGCCGAAGCGCCGACGCTCACTGACCTCACCCGGGTCACCGGACTCTCGCGGCCCACCGTAGAGGGAGTCGTCGAAGGGCTCATCGGGACGGGTCTGGTCGTCGAGGCGGGCGCCGAGGAGGGTGCGCGGCGCCAGGGGCGCCCGGCCAGACGGTTCCGCTTCCGCGCGGAGGCGGGGCACCTGCTCGGCGTGGAGATCGGCGCGCACCGGATCGCGGTGCTGCTGTCCGGGCTGGACGGCCGGGTGATCGGCGCCGGCACCAAGGAGGTCGCCGAGACGGCCTCCGCCGACGAACGGCTCGAGCGGGTCCGCGGTGCGGTGGCCGACCTGCTGCGCCGTGCCGGGGTACCGCGGGACTCCCTGCGGGCGGTCGGCGTGGGCAGCCCCGGGATCGTGGAAGCCGACGGCACCGTCCGCCTCGGCACGGCCCTGCCCGGCTGGACCGGCCTGCCGCTCGGGGAACGGCTCCGGCGCTCGTTCCGCTGCCCGGTACAGGTGGAGAACGACGCCAACGCGGCGGCGGTCGCCGAGCACTGGAAGGGCGCCGCGACCGACACCGACGACATGGTCTTCGTGATGGCCGGGCTCAGCCCCGGAGCGGGCTCCCTGATCGGAGGCCGGCTGCACCGCGGGTTCGGCGGGGCGGCCGGGGAGATCGGCGCACTGCACCTGCTGGGGCGCGAGGTCACACCCGAGAAGCTGCTTTCGACCACCGGCGAACCGCTGCACCCGCTGGACGAGCGGGCGGTGGCGGAGGTCTTCGCGATGGCCAAGCGCGGGGACGTGGGGTCGGTGGCAGCGGTGGAGCGGTTCATCCAGCGGCTGGTCCACGACGTGGCCGCGCTGGTCCTGGCGATGGATCCGGAGCTGGTCGTGGTCGGCGGCTGGGCGGCCGGGCTCGACGGGGTGCTGGATCCCCTGCGCCGGGAACTGGAGCGGTACTGCCTGCGCCCGCCGCGCGTGGCGCTGTCCCTGCTGGGCGAGGCGGCGGTGGCCACGGGAGCGCTGCGGCTGGCGCTGGACCACGTGGAGGAAGAGCTGTTCGCGGTGGAGAAGACGGTCACCGCCCGCCGCCGCTGATCCTTCCGGGGCGGTACGGATGCCTGCCCCGCCGGGGGTTGTGGATGGGCGTACACGCCGCCGCTCAGAGCTCGGCGCGCCCGCCGCCATCCTGGTCCCGGTCCCGGTCCCGGTCAGGGATCCTGACCGGGCGGTGCTGGCCGGTCCACCCGCCGCCCCGGACGTCGGTCCGGGCGAGGTGCGGCGTTGCGATGCGAGGTCCCCTGCCCGCCCTTCGCCCGTTCCCCGGGCTCTGCCCGGACCCGGTCCTCAAACGCCGGACGGGCTGAGGGTGGTCCGGGCCTACCCCCGGGGCCTGCCCCTGGGGCCTGCCCCAGGGGGCGCCGCATCGAGGCGTGAACGGCCGGCCCGTGGGGCCACCACTTCGAGGCGGCCCCGGTCAGGCCCCGGTCAGCAAGTGGTCAGGACGCGACCCGCGCGTCGTGCGTGATCTGCACGTCGCCCGAGTCGCCGAAGGTCAGCCGGCACGTGTCCGCCCGGTAGGTGGCCACCGAGACGGCCGCCGTGCCCGCCACCGTGAAGTAGCGGGTGGTGACCAGCAGGACCGGGGCGCCGGGCAAGCGGTCCAGTTCCTTCGCGTCCTCGGCGCGGGCGGATCCGAGCTCCACCGAGCGGTCCTGGCCGTCGAGGACCAGCTTCTGCAGTTCGCGCATGACGGCGCGGGCGCGCGCCGGACCGGCCGGGGCGTCGATCGCGGAGAGGCCCGGCACCGAGGAGGCCGGCACGTACAGCAGCTCGGCGGCGAGGACCTGGCCCTGCTCGACGCGGCTCCGGCGCACCGCGAGCACCATCTCGCCGGGGGCGCTCCCGAGGAGCTTCAGGAGAGCGGGGGTCAGCACGGCCTCCTCCGCCGCGTCCACGGGCTCCCACCCGTCGATGCTCTCGCCGGGCCAGCTGTGCTGCGACGCACTGCCGACGTCGACGCCCACGCGCGGCGGGGCGACGGTGGTGCCGACGCCGCGGCGGCGCTGGAGGCGGCCTTCGAGCTCGAGCTGCTCCAGGGCCTGGCGCAGGGTCGCCCGGGCGACGCCGAAGCGGGCGGCGAGCTCGCGCTCGTTCGGCAGGATCTCGCCCACGGCGAAGTCCTGGTCGAGCGCCTCACTGAGGACGGTCTTGAGGTGCAAGTACTTCGGCTCAGGCACCGATTCGAGCTGCGTGGTCCCCACCCTGACTCCTCCTGCTATCGCCGCACTCGCCGTGTTCCAGCGGGAGTTCCGCGCCTTTGTTTATTAAAGGTTCCTGCACTATGCCTGCGACGATAGGACGGCGCATCCCCTTGGTCAAGACCAATGCTCATCCCTTTGCCGGGCAGATCGGGCATATGCGTCAAGCTGTTCACGGGATGTTCGCGAGCACCGCGGAAGGCACGCGGAAGACGTCACGGAAGTCACCCCGAAAGCACCCCGAAGGCCAAAGTTCGCCCCCAGGGGCTACCAGGCGGTAACCAACCGGGAGACACTACTGACAAGCCGTCTCACACGAGCGCCGAAGCCACCCGACGCCCGACTCCGGACGCCGACGCCGACGCCCGACCCCGACCCCCGACGAGGAGCAGCATGACCGCCACGGTCTCCTTCACGATCGATTCGCCCCTGGGCCCCCGCACCACCACCGCCGCCTACGAGCGCAAGGGCGCGGGCGAGCCGCTCCTGCTGCTCCACGGCATCGGCCACCACCTCCAGGCCTGGCACCCGGTGACCGACGTCCTGGCCGCCGAGTACGACGTGATCGCCGTCGACCTGCCCGGCTTCGGCGTCTCGGAGCCGCTGCCGCACGGGGTTCCGTACGATCTGGGCACCGTGGCCTCGGCGCTGAGCGCGCTCTGCGCGGCGCTCGGCATTGAGCGGCCGCACGTCGCGGGCAACTCCCTCGGCGGGCTGCTCGCCCTGGAGATGGGGCGCGTCGGCCTGGCGCGCTCGGTCACCGCCCTCTCCCCCGCCGGGTTCTGGTCGGAGGGGGAACGCCGCTACGCCTTCACCGCACTGCGCGCGATGCGCGCCGGCGCCGGGGCGCTGCCCCGCTCCGCCGTGGAACGGCTCGCCCGCAGCGCCGCCGGACGCGCCGCGCTCACCGGCAGCATCTACGCGCGCCCGGGCCGGCGTTCGCCCGGATCCGTGGTCGCCGAGACCCTCGCCCTGCGCGAGGCCTCAGGCTTCGAGCAGACCCTCGCCGCGGGCGGCTCCGTACGGTTCACCGCGGATCTGCCGGGCCTGCCCGTCACCATCGCCTGGGGCAGTCGCGACCGGCTGCTCCTGCGCCGCCAGGGCGTCCGCGCGAAGCACACCATCCCCGGCGCACGCCTCGTACGGCTCCCCGGCTGCGGCCACGTCCCCATGAACGACGACCCGGCCCTCGTCGCCCGGGTCATCCTGGACACAACCAAGCTCGCCTGATGGGGCGTTGACGGGCCGTCTGCCATCCGCATCAGTGTTCACGCATGGTTCGCGTGCGCGACGCGGGCGGTCCGGTGTGCGGCCGGTGTACGGCGGCACACTGGTCCGGCCCGTCCCCGCCGGCCTCTGGAGACGCACCGATGGCACCTCTGCCGCACACCCGACGCTCCCTTCTCGGCGGTTCCCTCGCCGTTCCCGTGGGCCTCGCCCTGTCCAGCGCCCTGACGGGCGCCGCCCTGACTACTCCCGCCCACGCGGCGGCGCCCGCCTTCGCCCGATCGGGCCGCCCGAACGCCTTCTGGGGTGTCCAGTCCGGCGAGATCACCGCCCACTCGGCCACCGTCTGGACGCGGTCCGACCGCCCCGCGTGGATGTACGTCGAGACCTCCCCGAGCGAGTCGTTCCGCTACGCCGTCCGCCACCACCGCGGCCCGCTGCTCGGCCCGGACACCGACTTCACGGGCACCACCACCCTGCGCGAACTCCCGCCCGGACAGCAGATCCACTACCGGGTGCTCCTCGCCGACCCCGACGATCCGCGTCGCACCGGCGAGCCGGTCCACGGCACCTTCCGGACCACCCCCGCCTCCCGCCGCCGCGACGTGCGCTTCCTGTGGTCCGGGGACCTCGCCGGTCAGGGCTGGGGCATCAACCCGGAGCTCGGCGGCTACCGCGTCTTCGACGAAATGCGGCTGCGGAACCCCGACTTCTTCCTCTTCAGCGGGGACACCATCTACGCCGACGGGCCGATCCAGGCCTCCGTACCGCTGCGCGACGGAACCCTGTGGCACAACGTGACCACCGAGGAGAAGGCGAAGGTCGCCGAGACCCTCGCCGAGTTCCGGGGCAACTTCCGCTACAACCTGCTCGACGGCAACCTCCGTGATTTCAACGCCCAGGTACCGGTCCTCGCCCAGTGGGACGACCACGAGGTGCGCAACAACTGGTACCCCGGCCAGATCCTCGACGACCCCCGCTACACCGTGAAGGACGTGGACACCCTCGCCGGCCGGGCCCGCCGGGCCTTCGGGGAGTACTTCCCGGTCACCGACCTGCGCGGCGGCCGCGACGAGGGCCGGATGTACCGGGTCATGCGCTACGGCCCGCTGCTCGACGTGTTCGTCCTCGACATGCGCACCTACCGCGACGCGAACTCCCCCGGCCGCCAGACCGACGACCCCATCGGCATCCTCGGCCCCGAGCAACTGGCCTGGATCAAGCGCGAGCTGTCGCGCTCCCGCGCCACCTGGAAGGTCATCGCCGCCGACATGCCGCTGGGCATCGTGGTGGCCGACGGGGCCGCGAACTTCGAGGCCGTCGCCCAGGGCGACCCGGGCGCGCCGCTCGGACGCGAACTGCAGATCGCGGAGCTGCTGCGCCACATCAAGCACCAGCGCATCACCGGCACCCTCTGGCTCACCGCCGACGTGCACTACACGGCCGCGAACCACTACGCGCCCGAACGGGCAGCCTTCACCGACTTCGCACCTTTCTGGGAGTTCGTCTCCGGCCCCATCGGCGCGGGCGGTTTCCCCTCGGGCCGGCTGGACGCCACCTTCGGCCCGGAGATGGCGTACGTCCAGTCCGCGCCCTTCGCCAACATGTCCCCGTCCGAGAACCCCCCGTACTACGGAGAGGTCGAGATCGACGGGGACTGCGGCGAGCTCACCGTCCGACTGCGGCGCCAGGGAGGCGGCGTACTCTTCACCCGGACCCTGCAGCCCGGACGGGTGGGGCAGTAGGCGGAAGCCACGGCGGGCGGCCCGTCGACACGCCGGGATCTGAAATCGGCCGGAAAACAGGGCGAAATCGGCCAGATGGATCCTTAACCAGTCGGTCACAGATCGTTCGTGATCACGCAACACCCCTGCGTCACAGTGGTCTGCATGACTGAGCGTATTCCTGCCTCTGCCCAGCGTCCCCACCGTCCCCACCGCCACCACTGGCGCCGCGACGTCGTCGAGCTCGCCGCTCTCTTCTGCGCCGTCGCGGTCGCCGACGCCATCGCCAACCTGGTGGTGCACGGTCCCCGGGGCCCGGTCCTGCTCGTGGCCTCGGCCGTCGCACTCCTGATCACGGCGGCGTTCCACACCTGGTGGGCACGCCGCCACAGCCATGCGCCGCCGCCCACGGACACCGCGCCCACGGAACCTGCCACGGCGACGGACGCCAACGCGGACGGAACGGCCGGTACGGCCGATACGGCCGGGGCCGGTTCGGACACCGCGCTGACTTCCGCCCTGTGGCGGATGCGGACGACCGTGCGCGACGAGCCCGGCAGCCTCGCCGCGCTCTGCATCGCACTCGCCCGGAGCGGGGTCGACATCCTGACCCTGCAGACGCACCCGCTCCCCGAGGGCGGCACGGTGGACGAGTTCCTGCTGCGCGCCCCGCAGCAGCTGCCCTCCGCCGACCTCACCCGGGCCATCGCCGGCGCCGGCGGCCACAGCACGTGGATCGAGCGCGCCGACGCGCACGACCTGGTCGACACCCCGACCCGCGTCCTGGGGCTGGCCACCCGCACCGCGCTGGACGCCGCCGAGCTGCCGCTCGCCCTGCGCCAGCTGCTCGGCCGGTGCACCATCCACTCGATCCCGGCGACCACCCTCTCCGGGCGCCCCAACGCCGGCGCCGACGCGCCCGTCGAAGGCGTCCTGGAGGCCACGGTCATGCGGCTGCGCGACCCGTCCGGCGGTGCGATCACCATCGAGCGGCCCTACCTGCCCTTCACCCCGACCGAGTTCGCCCGCGCCCGCGCGCTCGTCGAGCTGGACGCCCGGCTCGGACCGCGGGTCCCCCGCAGCCGGGACGTACTGACCCTGCCCGAAGGCAACGAGATCACCGTCCGCCGCGCCGACGGCTCCGACCTGCCCGCGGCCCGTGCCATGCACGACCGCTGCTCGGAACGCACCCTCGGCCTGCGCTACCACGGCCCCGTCGCCGACGCCGACCGCTACCTCGGGCACCTGCTGAGCCCGCGCTTCGGCCGCACCCTCGCCGCGACCACCGCCTCCGGCAAGCTCGTCGCCCTCGGCCACCTGCTCTGGGACGGCGACGAGACCGAGGTGGCGCTGCTCATCGAGGACGACTGGCAGCGCCGCGGCATCGGCTCCGAACTGCTGGGCCGCCTGATCGGGATGGCCGTCGAGGCCGGATGCGACAGCGTCTACGCCGTCACCCAGGCCTCGAACACCGGCATGGTCGCCGCCATGCGCGGTCTCGGCCTCCCCCTCGACTACCAGATCGAGGAAGGCACCCTGGTGATCACGGCCCGGCTGGACGCGACCCCGGTCAGCTCCCGGCTGCCGTACGAGCTCCCGGGCGAACCCCGCGGCGTGCCCCGCAGCCAGCCGTGAGCCGGCCCCCGATTCCGACGCCAGCCCCAGCCCCAGCCCCAGCCCCGACTCCGAGCCCGAGTCCTCGACGAGTTCACCTCGCGCCGGGAAGTCGCCCGGGTGGAGACCATGCTGATCTTCCAAGATTGGGATTGCGGGCCGCTGCCGGCCCCTACGTCAGCAGGCTGAGGAGCTTTGGTGATGACGCGGACCCGTCCCGCATACGAAGATGGCCGCATGTCAGACATCATCACCAGTGACAGCTCAGCACGGCTGCCCCGCCAGGTCGCCGATGCCTACGTCGACGACCTCATCGCCATCGACCCGATCACGGGCACCTATCTCGGTGTCGCCGCGAGCTCCGGCAAGCTCCCGGACCTCTCCCCCGCGGGCCGCGCGGCGGCCGCCGAACTCATCCGCACCACCCTCGCGCGCCTCGACGCCGCCGAGCGGCAGCCGGGCGCCGACAGCGATGTCGAGCGCCGCTGCGCCCGGCTGCTGCGCGAGCGGCTCACCGCCGAACTCGCCGTCCACGAGGCCGACGAGGACCTGCGCGCGGTCAGCAACATCCACTCCCCCGCGCACTCGGTCCGCGAGATCTTCTCCCTGACCCCGGCCGAAACCGACGAGGACTGGGCCGCGATCGCCGAGCGGCTGCGCGCCGTGCCCGCCGCCTACGCGGGCTACCGCGAGTGCCTCGCGCTCGGCCTGGAGCGCGGCCTGTTCGGGAGCCCGCGCCCCACCGCCACCTTCATCGAGCAGCTCACCGCCTGGGCCGGCGAGGGCGACGGCGAGGGCGAGGGCGAAGCCGAGGGCGCCGAGAGCGAGGGCAAGGACGGCTACTTCGCGGAGTTCGCCGCCGCCGGCCCCCAGGCGCTGCGCACCGAGCTCGACGCGGCTGCCGCGGGCGCGACCGCCGCCGTCGTGGAACTGCGCGACTGGATGCGGAACGTGTACGCCCCCGCGGTCGAGGGCAAGCCCGACCCGGTGGGCCGCGAGCGCTACGCCCGCTGGTCGCGCTACTTCAACGGCACCGACCTGGACCTGGACGAGGCGTACGCCTACGGCTGGTCGGAGTACCACCGGCTGCTGGCGGAGATGAAGACCGAAGCCGCCAAGATCCTGCCGGACGCCGGTCCCTGGGAGGTGCTGAAGCACCTGGACGAGCACGGCACCCACATCGAGGGCGTGGACGAGGTCCAGGCCTGGCTCCAGGGCCTGATGGACGAGGCCATCGAGAACCTCGACGGCACCCACTTCGAACTCGCCGAGCGGGTCAAGCGCGTGGAGTCGCGCATCGCCCCTCCGGGCGGCGCCGCGGCCCCGTACTACACGAACCCCTCGGAGGACTTCTCCCGTCCGGGGCGCACCTGGCTGCCCACGATGGGCCAGACCCGGTTCCCCGTCTACGACCTGGTCTCCACCTGGTACCACGAGGGCGTTCCGGGCCACCACCTCCAGCTTGCGCAGTGGACGCACGTCGCGGACCAGCTCTCCCGCTACCAGGCCAGTGTCGGTCTCGTCAGCGCCAACGCCGAGGGCTGGGCGCTGTACGCGGAGCGGCTCATGGACGAGCTGGGCTACCTCAAGGACGCCGAGCAGCGGCTCGGATACCTGGACTGCCAGATGATGCGCGCCGCGCGGGTCATCGTGGACATCGGCATGCACTTGGGTCTGGAGATCCCCGCGGACTCGCCGTTCCACCCGGGCGAGCGCTGGACGGTGGACCTGGCGCAGGAGTTCTTCGGCCTGCACAGCGGCCGGCCGGGCGACTTCGTCGAGAGCGAGCTGACCCGCTACCTGTCGATGCCGGGCCAGGCGATCGGCTACAAGCTGGGCGAGCGTGCCTGGCTGCTGGGCCGTGACAACGCGCGTGCCGCGCACGGCGACTCCTTCGACCTGAAGGCCTGGCACATGGCGGCGCTGTCCCAGGGTTCGCTGGGCCTGGACGACCTGGTGGACGAGCTGTCGAAGCTCTGATCACCTGACGCGCACCACGTCCGGACGGCCGGACGGACGGACGGACGGGCCGGCTCCCCCCTCGCGGAGCCGGCCCGTCCGTCTGTCCCGTCCGTCTGTCTCGTCCGCCCGTCCGCCCGTTCCGTCCGTCCGTCCGTGCACGGGACCGGCCGCCGTCAGCAGCCGCAGTCGTCGGAGTCCGTGGGGGCGGTCAGCGGGTCGGCCTCGGGGCGCTGCTCGCGGCCCTGCCAGGTCTCGACCTCGAAGCCCTCGCGGATCCAGTACTCGATGCCGCCGAGCATCTCCTTGACCTGGAAGCCGAGCTGGGCCAGGGCGAGCGCCGAGCGGGTGCCGCCGTTGCAGGCGGGGCCCCAGCAGTAGGTGACCACGGGGACGCTCTCGGCCCCGGGCACGTGGGCCTGGTCCCAGGACGGGGTGGAGCGGGAGTCGACCAGCTGGAAGCCGAGCTCGGCGCCCTCCTCCCGGTGGGCCTTGAAGGCGGCGGCGACGTCCGAGACGTCGGTGTGGAAGGCCAGGCTCGCCGCGAAGTAGGCGGCGGCCGCGGCCGGTGCGGCCGGGGGGACCCGAACGGTTTCACCCCGTTGACCAGGAGTTTTAGCCTGTTCCACCCGCCGTGCGGTGCCGCACCACCGAGCCTCCGCGCTGCTTGACGATCTCCAGCTGGGCCTGCACCCGGGTCCGCAGGTCGGCGACGTGGCTCACGATGCCGACGCTGCGGTCGCGTTCGCGCAGCGAGTCCAGTACGTCGAGCACCTCGTCCAGCGCCTGGTCGTCCAGGCTGCCGAAGCCCTCGTCGATGAAGAGGGTGTCGAGGCGCATGCCGCCCGCCTCGTCGGTGACCACGTCGGCGAGGCCCAGCGCGAGCGCGAGCGAGGCGAAGAAGGTCTCGCCGCCTGACAGCGTGGCGGTGTCCCGCTCGCTGCCGGTCCACGCGTCGACCACGTGCAGCCCGAGCCCGGAACGCCCGCGCCCGCTCGCCCTGGCGTCGGAGTGCAGCAGGGTGTAGCGGCCGCCCGACATGCGCAGCAGCCGTACCGTGGCCGCGGCGGCGACCTGCTCCAGCCGGGCCGCGAGCACGTAGGCCTCGAGCCGCATCTTGCGCTCGTTGTCCGCGGAGGTGCCCGCGGTGAGTCCGGCGAGCCGGGCCACCCGTTCGTAGGCCTCGCGCAGCGGTCCCAGGGAGCGCAGCTCCCGCTCCGCCTGGAGGGAGAGCCCGTCGAGGTCCTTGCACCGGACCCGGGCCGCGTCCACGGCCGACCCGGCCGTACGAAGCTTCGCCCCGGCCCGGTCCGCACGCGCCTCGGCCTCCTCCGGCGCGGCCGGGGGCAGGGCCGCCGCCGCGGCGGTGTCGGCCTCGCCGAGGCGGTCGGCCAGCATGGCCTCCTCCGCCTGCCAGGCGTCCGTGCGGCGTTGGAGCGCGCTGCGTTCGTACTCGGGGAGCACGGCGTCGGCCGCCTCGTCGGTGGTGTCGAAGCCGGCCTTGAAGGCGGCGTCGGCGAGCTGGTCGTCGGCCTCCTTCAGCCGGGCGGCGGTCGTTTCGGCCCGGCGCAGCGAGACGGCCGCCGCCGTGACCATGCGGACCCTGTCCTCCAGGACTCCGGCGCGGGCCGCGACACTGGGCGCGCCGTCCCGTACGAGGGCCAGCTCCGCTTCCAGCGAGGCCTGTTCCCGGTCGAGGGCCTCGCGGCGCGAAGCCCGCGCCGCCGCCCGGGCCTCGGCTTCGCTCCGCTCGGTGCTGCGCACGGCGTGCTCCCGCTCGGCGCGGGCCAGCCGCTCGCGGGCGGTGTGCAGTCCGGCGGCCGCGGCGTGCGCCTCGGCGTGACGGGAACTCAGCCCGGAGGTGAGTTCCAGGAGCTCGGCGGTGGTGGCGTCACCCGCGGCGGCCGCGGCCTCGGCGCGGGCCTCCCGGACGGCGGCGAGCCTGCGCTCGACGCCGGCCCTGCGCTCCTCGGCCCCCTCGAAGCGGGCGTGCGCCGCCTCCTCCGCGGCCCGGTCGACGTGACCGGGGGCGGGCCGGGCCGGAGCGGGGTGCTCCGCTGCCCCGCACACGGTGCAGGGCTCTCCCGCCACCAGGGCGGCGGCGAGTTCGGCGGCGATCCCGCGCAGCCGGGTCTCCTTGAGCTCGAGCCAGCGTTCCCGGGCGGCGGCCGACTCCTCGCGTGCGGTGAGCAGTTCGCCCGAGGCCTGCTCCGCGTCGGCGTCGAGGGCGTCGCGCCGCCGGGCGGCGTGCAGGTGCAGCCTGGCGGGCTCCAGCTTGCCGGCGAGCTGCTCGGCCAGGGTCGCGGCCTGCTGGGCGGCGTCCGCGCGCCCGGCCAGCTCGGTCCGGGTGGCCTCCCAGCGGCCCAGCCACTCGGCGGTCTCCTGCTGCTGCTCCTCGGCTGCCCGGGACTCCCGTTCCAGGTCGGCCCGTTCGCGGCCGATCTCGGCGCTGCGCTGCTCGGCGCGGCGGGCGGCTCCGAGGGCTCCCAGATCGCCCCGCAGCCGCTGCTCGACCGCGGCCAGCTGCTCGGTCCCCGCCTCGGCGAGCTGCGGCGGCAGCTCCGCCCGGGCCACCGACTCCGCGTGCGCGGCGGCCATGTGGGCCCCGGCGGCGGCTCCGCGCAGCTCCAGGGCGGGGGCGACCAGGGCTCCGCGCCGGGCCCGGTCGAGCAGGGCGCGCACCCGCTCCCGCTCCGGACCGGCCTCGGCGAGCAGGGCCGCCCGGCGGGTGGTCTCCGCGTGCCGGCGTTGCAGCCGGTCGAGCTCCCGCGCCTCCTCGGCGGCCCGCCGGGCGGCGGCGTGGCGCCCCTCGACGGCGGCGAGGGCGTACTCGGCGACGGTGAGCCGCTCCCGGGCGGAGCAGCGCGCGACGGCGGCCCAGGCGCGGATCGCCCCGGCCAGCCCGGGGTCGCCCGGCTGGTGCCGGGGCAGCGGCCAGGCGCGCAGATCGGCGGCGTCCCCGGCGGCCTGGGCGAGCCGCTGGGCGGTGTGCAGCACCTGCTCGTCACCGGCGCGGACCTTGGCCTCGGCGGCGCGGCGGCGCTCGCCGAGCAGGGTTTCCACGGCGGCGAACCGGCGGGTGTCGAAGAGCCGGCCCAGCAGCCGGCCGCGCGCCACCTCGTCGGCCCGCAGGAAGCGCGCGAACTCCCCCTGCGGCAACAGCACGACCTGGCAGAACTGCTCGCGGCTCATGCCGAGCAGCTGCTCGATCTCCTCACCGATCTCCTGATGGGACCGGCTCAACGCGCCCCACTTCTCCCCGTCGTACTCACGCAGCCAACTCTGCGCCTTGTCCTTCGTCGTCCCGGTGCCGCGCTTCTTGGGCCGGTCCTGCTCGGGGCGCCGGGTGATCTCCAGGCGCCGCCCGCCCGCGGTGAGTTCGAGGGTGATCTCGGTCGGGGTGTCCGAGGCCGCGTGGTCGCTGCGCAGGCTGGTGCCGGGGGCCTGGCGGGAGCCGGGGACGGACCCGTAGAGGGCGTAGCAGACGGCGTCCAGGACGGAGGTCTTGCCCGCGCCGGTGGGACCGTGCAGCAGGAAGATCCCGGCGCCGGAGAGGGCGTCGAAATCGATCTCCTGGGGTTCGGCGAAGGGCCCGAAGGCGGTGATGCGCAGCCGGTGCAGCCTCATCGGTGGGTCTCCTGCCGGCTGTCCTCGGCCCGTACCTCGTCGAAGGCGCCCTGGAGGACGTCCCGTTCGGCCTCGTCGGAGAAACCGCCGCCCCCGCGCACGTGGGCGACGAAGTCCTCGGCGATCTCCCGGTCGCTACGCCCCCTCAGCCGCTGGGCATAAGACCCTCCGGCGTCCTCGCTCCGGCCCTCGGGGTCGAAGGCCAGGCTGAGGGTGTGCGGGAAGCGGGCGACGAGCCGGGCCATGGGGTCCTCGGGCCGGACGGGGTCGGTGAGGGTGGCCTCGAGCCAGGAGTCCTCGTACCGGGCGTACGCGCCCTCGGACAGCAGCTCCTCCAGCGGTCCCCGGATCCGGGCGAGTCCGCGCGGCACGGGGGTGTCGACGCGCTCGGCGCTCACGATCTCCCCGTCCCCACCCAGGTCCACGAGCCACATGCTCTTGCGGTGATCGGCTTCGGAGAAGGAGTAGGCCAGCGGGGAACCGGAGTAGCGGACCCGTTCGTTGATCTTCTGACAGCCGTGGAGGTGGCCGAGGGCGGCGTAGTCGACCCCGTCGAAGACGGAGGCCGGCACGGCCTCGACCCCGCCGACGGTGATGTCGCGCTCGCTGTCGCTGGCCTGCCCGCCGGTCACGAAGGCGTGGGCGAGGACGATGGAGCGGGTCCCGGGCGCCCGGCCGGCGAGGTCCGCCCGGATCCGGTCCATGGCCGCGCCCAGAACGGCCTCGTGACTCACCTTCCCGGCGCCGAACTCGTCCTTGACGAGTGCGGGCTCCAGGTACGGCAGCCCGTACAGCGCCACGTCACCGTGTACGTCGGCCAGCACCACGGGGTCGGCGCACCCGGCGGGGTCGGTCCTGAGGTGGATCCCGGCCCGCCCGATCAGCCCCGCCCCGACACCGAGGCGGCGGGCTGAGTCGTGGTTCCCGGAGATCATCACGGTGGGCACGCCGAGGTCGGCGAGCCGGTGCAGGACCCGGTCGTACAGCTCGACCGCGGGCAGCGGGGGCACGGCACGGTCGTACACGTCACCGGCGACGAGAACGGCGTCGACCTCGTGCTCGCGGACGGTCTCGACGAGGTGGTCGATGAAGGCGGCCTGGGCACCGAGCAGGTTCACCCGGTGAAAGCTCCGCCCCAGGTGCCAGTCGGAGGTGTGCAGGAACTTCACAGAATCGCCCCGACCTGCACGTTTACCCCTACTACCCCTCTGAAACCAGCACGAACCAGCACAGGGCTCGCAGTCGACCCCTGCCACGCTAACGCATGCCGCGCTCCGATCCACCACTCACCTCGGTATCGGTGGCGGGCGGTGACCAGCGCCGCCGCCTACCGTGGAACACAAGGAGCCCCGCCCCTTCGGGGAGGCGATCGGCATGACCGCGAAGAGCTACGACGCCGTGATCGTGGGAGCCCGCTGCGCGGGCGCGAGCACGGCGATGCTGCTGGCCCGCCAGGGCTACCGGGTGCTGGTGGTGGACCGGGCGGCCTTCCCCAGCGACACGCTCTCCACCCACCTCATCCACCCGCCCGGGCTCGCCGCCCTGCGGCGCTGGGGCCTGCTCGACCGGGTCATCGGCGCCGACGGCGCCCACTCGATGGTCGCCCGCGCCGTGGACGCCCCCCGCTACGCGGAGAAGCCGAAGCTCCAGGTCAGCTACTACACCTACTGGGCGAACCTGCCGATGCACGGCGGCTTCGAGGCGTACATGCGCGGGGATCGCGCCTTCGCGGCCTGGCCGACGACGTGACCCTGGTGATCTGCGGACTGCCGATGCGGGACTTCGAGGCGAACCGCGCCGACATCGAGGGCGGCTACCACGAGGCCCTGAACCGGGCGCCGGCCTTCGCCGACCGGATCGCCGCCGCCACCAGCACCGGACGGCTGGTCGGCACCGCCGTCGAGAACCATTTCCGGGTCCCCTACGGACCGGGGTGGGCACTGGTCGGCGACGCCGGATACCTGAAGGACTTCATCACGGCCCAGGGAATCCAGGACGCCTTCCAGGACGCCGAGTTGTGCGCGCGGGCCCTGGACGACGCCTTCGCGGGCCGCAGGGCGTTCGACGACGCCATGCGCGGCTACCAGCAGGCGAGGGACGAACGGGTCATGCAGATGCACGAGTTCACCGCCGACTTCGCGGCCCTCGAGCCTCCGCCGCCCGAGATGCAGCGGGTCCTGGGCAAGGTCGCCGAGAGCCAGGACACCATGGACGGCTTCGTCCGGGTGAACGCGGGCGTCACCAAGCCCGGCGCGTTCTTCTCCGACCCGCGGCTCATGGAGGCGGCCCAGCCGGTGAGCTGAACCCCCTGACCTGTCCCCCACCCATACTCAGGGTGCGTACGTCTCCCCGCCCGGTGTGAGGGTGGCGCTCCCGGCGGTGCTGTCGGCGAGCCAGGCCGCGAAGGCGGGCAGGTCCGCCTCGGGCAGGGCGACCTCGATCTCCACGGCGGCCCCGTAGCGCACGTCGATCACGGTCCTGCCGGTGGAGCGCAGGTCGTTCTCGGTCTTGCCGGCCCGCTGGTGGTCGACGGCGACGGTGACCAGCCGGTAGCGGTGGCGGGTGACGGTGCCGAGCACGTCGAGCGCCTCCCCGACGACCCCACCGTAGGCCCGGATGAGCCCGCCGGCGCCGAGCTTCACGCCGCCGTAGTAGCGGGTGACGACGGCCACCGCGTACCGGATGTCCCGGCGCGTGAGCATCTGCAGCATCGGCACCCCGGCGGTGCCACCGGGCTCACCGTCGTCGCTGGCCTTCTGCACGGAGGCGTCGGCGCCGATGACGTAGGCGAAGCAGTTGTGCGAGGCGGTGGGGTGCTCCTTGCGGATCCGGGCGACGAACTCCTGAGCCTCCCGCTCGGTCGCCGCGGGCGCGAGCGCGCACAGGAACCGCGAGCGGTTGATCTCGGACTCGTGCACACCCTCACGGGCCACCGTCACGTACTGGTCTGCCTTCACCCGTCCACCCTACGGGGAATCCGACATGCGTCCTTTCTGTTGATCGGGCTGACGGCAATCAGCGGTCAGACGCAGCAGGAGCAGCAGGACCCAGCAGCAGGAGGCGGCACACGTGTACGGCGATCCGGCAACCATCCGCAAGATCCTCACCGAGCTCGGCGACACCTGGGCCGTGGTGGGCCTGTCCAGCAACCGGGACCGGGCCGCGTACCGCGTGGCAGAGGTCCTTCAGCGGTACGGAAAGCGCGTGATCCCCGTGCACCCCAAGGCCGAGGCGGTCCACGGCGAGCAGGGCTACCCCTCGCTGGAGGCGATCCCCTTCAAGGTGGACGTGGTGGACGTCTTCGTGAACAGCACGCTGGCGGGCACGGTCGCCGACGAGGCCGTCGCGAAGGGGGCGGAGGCCGTCTGGTTCCAGCTGAACGTGGTCGACGAGGACGCCTTCGACCGCACCCGCGCGGCCGGACTGGACATGATCATGGACCGCTGCCCGGCGATCGAGATCCCCGCCCTCTGAGGCCGCCGGGGTCTCCCGGGCCTTCAACCCTTTCAACGCGGCTCAAGTATCCAAACCGCCCAAACGGTACGAATACTTGAGACCGCGCCTCCCCGTCGGGGTCTGCCGCGCACCTCGGACCGACCCCGACCAGGGAGCCCCACCGTGATCAGTCATGCCCACAGCCACGCCCGCATCGCCGTGCTCGACCTCGACGGGACCCTGGCCGAAGGCTCGCTGGCGACTCCCTTCGTGGACTCCCTCATCGCCGGCGGGGTCTGCGAACCGGCGGCCGGACGGGCGGCGCTCGCCGCGATAGCGGGCTACCACGACGGGGACGCCGAGGACGCCGGTCCGGGGGACGCGGCCGCCCACGCCCCGACCGCCGCCGCCTTCTACGCCCACTTCGCGCGGGCCCTCGAAGGCGCGGACCGGACCGACGTGGAGCGGGCCGCCGAAGCCGCCTGGCCGGCCGCCCGGAAGAAGATCCTCCCCTTCGCCGACGAGCTCGTACGGCTCCTGCACGCGGCCGGACTGCGGACGGTACTGATCTCGGGGAGCCCGTACGAGATCGTCCGGCGTGCGGCGGCGGAGCTGGGCATCGGCGAGGCCCACGGCATGCGGGCCGAGTTCCGGCGGGGCCGCTGCACCGGAGCCCTCACCACCACGCCGGCCCTGCCCGGCGGCAAGCGCGCGGCGCTGCGCACCGCGACCAAGGGCAGCCCCGTGGACCGCCGGAACTCCTTCGCCATCGGGAACTCCCCCTCCGACGCCGAGGTGTTCGAGCAGGTCGGGCTGGCCGTCGCCTTCGAACCGGACCCGGTGCTGCGGGGCTGGGCGATGGACCGGGACTGGATCACGGCCGACCGGCGCAACGTACTGGCCGTCTGCCAGGACCTCATCGCGACGCACCCGGTGCTGGGCGCGACGCCGGAGACGACCGGGAAGACGAGCCGCGACACGAGCCGCGACAGCGGCCCGGGGGTCGCGAGCCGGCGCTGACCACGCAGCGGGGCCCCGCACCAGGCCTCCGCCCCGGTCACGGTCACGCCCGGGCGGTCACCGGCGGGATGGAGACCGCCATCGTCATCTCCATCGGACCGGGCCCCTCGTTGCGGTAGGCGTGCGGGGCGTCCGCCTCGAAGGAGACGGCCCCGCCGGCCGGTACGGCGTACGTCTCGTCGGCGACGACCAGCGTCAGCTCCCCGACCGTGACGTGCAGCATCTCGAAGGTGCCGGGCGGATGCGGGTCCGAGGCGGTCCCCTCGCCGGGCTCCAGCCGGTAGGTCCACATCTCCACCGGCCCTCGCCGGTCGTCGCCGAGCAGCATGCTCGCGCCGCTGCCGCCCTCGGTGGACCACATCCGCACCCCCTGCCCCGGCAGTACCACCTGCACCCGCGGCCCGCGGTCGTGGTCGAGCAGGGTGGTGATGCTGACGCCGAGCGCGTCGGCCAGTTTGACCGTCGTGCCGACACTGGGGTTCGTACGGGCCTGCTCGATCTGGATGATCATGCCGCGACTCACCCCCGCACGGGCAGAGAGGGCCTCCAGCGTGAACCCGCGCTCCCCGCGCCAGCGCTTGAGGTTGCGGCCGAGGGCCTGGGTGAGCTGTTCGAGATCAGACACCGTTCCGTCCACTCCGTACAAGATATTGAATGACAGGGTTCACTGCACTGAACTATCGTGCGCTGTACTTCACCGTGTACTCCACCGTTCAACGCACTGTACTGCGAGGCTTGCCATGACCGCCCTGTTCGCCCTGGCCACCACCGTCCTGTGGGGCCTCGCCGACTTCGGCGGCGGGCTGCTGACCCGCCGCATACCCGCGCTCACGGTGGTCGTGGCCTCCCAGATCCTCGCCGTCCTCGTGCTGGGCGCGGTGGTCCTGGGGACCGGCGCCTGGCGGGAGGCGGGACCGCAGCTCTGGTTCGCGGTGGGGGCGGGGCTGGTGGGGCCGGTCGCGATGCTCAGCTTCTACAAGGCGCTCGCGCTCGGCCCGATGGGCGTGGTCTCCCCGCTCGGCTCCCTCGGCGTGGTGGTGCCGATGGCCGCGGGGCTGCTCCTGGGCGAGCGGCCCGGCGCCGCCCAGCTCGCGGGGATCGCGGTGGCCGTCGTGGGCATCGTCCTCGCGGGCGGACCCGAGCTGCGCGGCGCTCCCGTACAGCGGCAGGCCGTCGTCCTCACCCTCGTCGCGGCCTTCGGCTTCGGCGCGGTGATGGCCCTGATCGCCCCCGCCTCCTCCACCGTGCCGGGCCTGTTCCTCGCGCTGTTCGTCCAGCGCGTCACCAACGTCGCCGTCGGCGGCACGGCCCTGTGGGTGCGGACCCGGCGCGGCGCCCCGGCCCTCCCGGCGGGTACGGGCGGCCTGCGGATCCTGTGGGGGCTGCTGCCGGCGCTCGCCTTCGTCGGCCTCGCCGACGTCGCGGCGAACGGCACGTACTCCATCGCCGCCCAGCACGGCCCGGTCACCACCGCCGCCGTGCTCTCCTCCCTCTACCCGGTGATCACCGCCCTGGCCGCCTTCGCCGTGCTCAAGGAGCGCCTGCGCACCGTCCAGGCGGCGGGCGCGGGCCTGGCCCTGGCGGGCACGGTCCTCCTCGCGGCGGGCTAGGGCCTGCCGTCAAACTCCCGTCGTCGCCCGAGGCAGACGGGAGTTTGACGACAGGCCCTTGGGCCTGTCGTCGAACCACCGTGGGAACCCGAGCCGTGTCCGGCGCGGGGCGGCCGCGCGTCACAGACCGGTCACAGGGACCACACAGCCCCCGTGACCCGGACAGAGTGGCGCGATGCGCACTCACCAGACCGCCATCGCACTCGCCGCCGCGGGCCTCGGCCTTCTCACCCTCACCGGCTGCACCAGCGAGCCCGAGCCCGACGCCAAGCCGGTCTCTCCGCCGTCCGTTGCAGCATCCACCGCACCCACCGCCGCCGCCCCGGCCCCCACTTCCGCTCCCGCGAGCAGCAAGCCCGCCGCGCCGGCTGCCACGCCACCGGCAGCCCCCGCGCCGGCGCCCGCCCGGGCCGCCGTCCCCAACGGCGTCGGTCAGGTCCTGCAGACGGCCCAGGACAACGCGCAGGCCGCGGGGTTCTTCCTCCTCGGCTCCACCGACGCGCTCGGCCAGAGCCGCATGCAGGTCCTCGACCGGAACTGGAAGGTCTGCTCGCAGGCACCCGCCGCCGGCACGCAGACCGCCATCGGTACAAAGATCGTGTTCAACACGGTCAAACTCGAAGAAACCTGCCCCTGACCCACCCCCCCCCTGCTGCCCGGCGACCGGGCGGCAGGCCGCGGGAGTCGCCGCAGGCCCGGCAGGCCCAGCAGGCCCCGCCTTCACTCCGGCTCGGTCACGTCCGCCAGTGCGCGCAACTGCTCCGGGGTCACCCCGTCGGGTATCGGGACCGGCGCCGGGGTGCGCAGCGGCGGCTGCCAGCCCGTCTCGGGGTCCCAGCGGCGGACGATCCGCGCGGGCGCCCCCGCCACCACGGCGTGGTCCGGCACATCACCCCGTACGACGGCCCCCGCCGCCACCACGACGTTGCGGCCCAGTCGCGCCCCGGGCAGGATCACCGCGCCGGTCCCCAGCCAGCAGCCCGGCCCGATCTCCACCGGGGCGCTGCGCGGCCACTGCTTGCCGATGGGCTCGTGCGGGTCGTCGTAGCTGTGGTTGGTGGAGGTGATGTACACGCCGGGACCGCAGAAGGTGTCGTTGCCGATGGTGATCCGGGTGTCGGCGATGACGTGGCTGTCCCGGCCGATGACCACGCCGTTGCCGAGGACCAGGACCGGTTCGGCGCCGAGGTCGAGGTCGGGCATCATCCCGGCGGTGAGCGTGACCTGTTCCCCGATGATGCAGTGGTCTCCGAGCCGGATCCAGGGCGCGCCGAAGACCGTGCCCTGCGGGAAGGCGAGCCGGGTGCCGTGCCCGATCGCGCCGAAGCGCAGCCCTCCGGGGGTCTGGGCGGTGACCGCGCCGGCCCGCTGCATCCAGCGCCAGCCCGCGTGGACCGCGCGCCCGGCGAGCCGGCGGCGCAGCGCCGTCAGGGAGGAGAGCGCCGTCAGAGAAGAGAACGTGTTCTGGTTCTTCGCCACCGGGTCACCGTAGCGCGCGGGGGCCCGGGCCGCGCCGTGATCTTCACCCCATCCCCGGGGGCGCGGACGGCGTGGCCTACGGTTCCGGTAGCGCGACACGACGTACTGGAAGAGGAAGAGAACACATGACGCAGCAGGCGGCCCAGGCACTCGTGGCGGGTGTCGGCGGGAAGAACCCCGTGATCGATCCGACGGCGTTCACCGCTCCCACCTCCGTCGTGGTCGGGGACGTCACCCTCGGCGCGGGGTCGAGCATCTGGTACTCGGCGGTGCTCCGCGCGGACTGCGGTCCGATCACGCTCGGTGCCGACAGCAACGTGCAGGACAACTGCACCGTGCACGTGGACCCCGGATTCCCGGTCTCCATCGGCGAGCGGGTGTCCATCGGCCACAACGCCGTCGTGCACGGCTGCACGGTCGAGGACGACTGCCTGATCGGGATGGGCGCGACGATCCTCAACGGCGCGGTGATCGGCGCCGGCTCGCTGGTGGCCGCCCAGGCGCTGGTCCCGCAGGGCATGGTCGTCCCGCCCGGTTCGCTGGTCGCGGGCGTCCCGGCGAAGGTGCGGCGCGAGCTGACCGCGGAGGAGCGCGAGGGCCTCAAGGTCAACGCCCTCATGTACACCGAACTGGCCGAGCAGCACCGCGCCTCGGTGACCCCGGGCGCGTAACGTGCGCCGGCGCCCGGTGCGCGCCGCTGCTCCCCCGCCCGCCCTCGGGCCGGGCGGGGACCCGGCCTCTCAGTCGGTGAGCACGGCCGGAGCGGCCGAGGCCTGCCCCGGCACCGGCGCCGCGTGCGGGGCGTCATCCGGCGCGGCGGCCTCGGCCCGTGCCGCCTCGGCCGCCTTCTTCATCCGTCCGCGCACCACCACGGTCATGGCGAGCCCGCAGACGAGGGCCAGGGCGAGGGCCACCCACGAGAACCCCTTCAGCCACGGCTCGGCGACGATCCCGATCGAGTAGATGACGGCCGTCGTGCCGCCCGCCCACAGGATCCCGCCGAGGACGTTCGCGATGAGGAACCGCCAGTAGGGCATGTGCAGGACACCCGCCAGCGGACCCGCGAAGATCCGCAGCAGGGCCACGAACCGCCCGAAGAAGACGGCCCACATGCCCCACTTGTCGAAGGAGCGCTCCGCCATGGCCACCTGGTCCGGCCCGAAGTGCTTGGGGAAGCGCCGGCCCAGCCGCTCCAGCATCGGTTTCCCGCCCCTGCGGCCGATCGCGTAGCCGATCGAGTCGCCCACGATCGCCCCGGTGGTCGCGCAGATGCCCAGCACCACGGGGTCGATGTGTCCCTGCTGCGAGGCCAGCAGCGCCGAGCTGACCAGGACGATCTCCCCCGGCAGCGGGATGCCGAGGCTTTCCAGTCCGATGACGATCCCCACCAGGAGGTAGATGCTGACCGCCGGAATCGTCTCCAGCCATTCCTGGATGTGCACCGGTACGTCCTCCTGAGTTCTCCGCCCGGCCCGCCCCCTGTGGCGGGCCGAACGGGCAGCCTATCCGGTCGCCACCACAGCCTTTGCCCGCAGCGGCAGTTCGCGCGAGGAACGCCCCGCGAACACCTCCCGCCGGCCTGTCCCCAGGACCCACGCGTCCCGCTGCGGATCCCACGACGACAGCGTGCGCGCGTCGATGTCCAGGACGATCCGCCGGGTCTCTCCGGGCTCGAGGGTCAGGCGCCGGTACCCGGCCAGCGCCCGGACCGGCTGGTCCAGTTTCAGGTCCGGGGACGGGCCCACGTAGACCTGGGCCACCTCGGTGCCCGTGCGGCGTCCCGTGTTGCGGACGGTGAACTCCACGCGCAGCCCGCTCCGCTTCCCGTGCGCGCCGCCCGGCCGGACGGCGAGCTTCTCGTACGCCCAGGACGTGTACGAGAGCCCGTGCCCGAAGGCGAACAGCGGAGCCACCCGCTGCTGGTCGTACCAGCGGTGGCCCACGTGCACCCCCTCGGTGTACTCCTGGCGCCCGCCCACTCCCGGGTAGCGCATCAGGTCGGCGGCGACCGGGGTCGCCCGCTCGTCGGCCGGGAAGGTCTGGGTGAGGCGGCCGCCCGGGTCCGCGTCGCCGAAGAGCACGTCGGCGGTGGCGGCCGCGCCCTCCTGGCCCGGGTAGTACATCTGGAGGACTGCTCCGGTACGTGAGAGCCACGGCATGGTCGTACCGGAGGAGGTGTTGAGCACCACCGTGGTGCGCGGGTTGGCCGCGGCGACCGCCTCGATCAGCGCCGCCTGGCCGCCGGGGAGGCCCAGGGAGGTGCGGTCGCTGCCCTCGGTGGCGTCCTCGTAGGCGAACAGCACCACGCTGCGGGCCGCCCTGGCCGCCTTGACGGCCTCGGCGACGTCGGCGGCCCGGGTCGCCTTCGTGGTGTGCCGCAGCCGCAGCCGCTGCCCCTTCGGCCCGCCCTCGGCGAAGACGGCGAGGCGGTGTTCGCCCGCCTTGAGCGCGAGGGTGCGGCGGCGCACGGTGCGGCCGTCGGGCGCGGCGCCGAGCAGTCCGCCGGCGAACTGCTCGGCCACGCCCTGCCGTACGGGGAAGAGTTCCTCCCCGTCGAGCCGGACGGAAGGCCGTTTCCCGGTGTAGTGGACGAGCAGGGTCCACTCGTCGTCGGCGGCCAGCCGGAAGGTCCCCTGGAACCCCCAGGTGCGCCCGGGGGCCACCGCCCGGTCGTCGAGGCCGGGGTCGGGCGCCAGCAGTTTCGCCGGCAGCGGGCGCCCGTACAGGTCCTCGCCGAGCGCGTAGCCCACCGTGGAGCCGCTCCCGGCCCGCCGCCGGATCTCGTCGAGGGGGGCGGCGGCCGCGTCCGGCACCACGTGGGCGCTGCCGCCGCCGCCGACGAAGGGGGTCCGCCCGGTGGGGCCGATCACGGCGATGGAGCGGGCGGCGGGTCCCGTCAGCGGCAGGGTGGCCCGCTCGTTGCGCAGCAGGACCGCTCCGGCCGTGGCGATCTGCCGTGCGGTGCGGGCCCCGGCGGCGGCGTCCCGGGCGGGCCGGGCGGCGGGGTGCCCGGCGAGCAGTCCGACGCGGTCCAGGGTGGTCAGGATCCGGCGTACGGCGAGGTCCACGGTGCCCTCGTGGACGGAGCCGCCGCGCACCGCCTCCCGGAGCGGGGCGCCGTAATGGGTCCCCCCGGGCATCTCCATGTCGAGGCCCGCGCCGATCGCGGCGACGGTGCTGTGGGTGGCGTTCCAGTCCGACATCACCCAGCCGTCGAACCCCCAGCGCCCGCGGAGCAGTTCGTCGAGGAGGGGCTTGCTCTCGCAGGCGTAGACCCCGTTGACCTTGTTGTAGGCACCCATCACGGCGCCGGCCCCGGCGGCCACGGCGGCTTCGAAGCCCCGTAGCTCCGTCTCGTGGAGGGTCTGTCCGGCGGCGATCACGTCGACGGTGTCGCGGCCCTTCTCCTGGTTGTTGAGCGCGAAGTGCTTGACGGTGGCGATGAGGCCCTCGTCCTGGATGCCCCGGACGACCTCGGCGACCAGGTCGGCCGTCAGCTTCGGATCCTCCGAGAACGTCTCGAAGTTCCGCCCGGCGTACGGGGTGCGGATCAGGTTGGCCATCGGGGAGAGGAGCACGTCGATGCCGAGCGCGCGGCCCTCGCGGCCGATGACCCGCCCGTACGCGCGGGCGAGCGCCGGGTCGAAGGCGGAGGCGAGCAGGACCGGCGCGGGCAGCGCGGTGGCGGGCCTGGCGACGCGGACGCCGGCCGGACCGTCGGCGAGGCGGAGCGCGGGGATGCCCAGGCGCGGGATGCCGGGCACGTAGCCGGCCTGGCCGAGCGGGTCCGGGTCCGGGCCGCCGTGCAGCAGGACGGTCTTCTCCTCCAGGGTGAGCCGCTCCAGCAGGGCGTCGATCCGGGCGGTGCGGCCGGCCGCGGGTGCGGCGGCGGGGGACCTCGCGGAGCCGGAGGCCTTACGGGGCTGCGTGCCGGGCGGCGGCGCCGGTACGCAGCCGGCCGCGCCGAGGGCCGCGCCCATCGCTCCGAGGAGGCGCATCGCACGGCGCCTGGACACGGCCTCGCTCATGGGCGCTCCCTGCGGCGTGGGCATCGGCGTCAGGTGGCGGGAGCGGCCCGCGCCGGACCGCTCCCGCCGCCCACTGTGCGCCGACCGCCGCGCGGGCCCGCTTCAGGCGCGCCACCACGACGCCGATGTTCAGCCCTGTGGCGGCTCCCGCACGAGACCGGCAGACGCCGGGGTCAACCCCGAGGCGGCTCCCCCACGCGACCGGCAGGCGCTGTGTTCAACCCCGATGCGGCTCCCCCGCAAGGCCACCAGGCGCCGAGGTTCAACCCCGAGGCGGCTCCCCCACGCGACCGGCAGACGCCGAGGTTCAGCCCCGAGGCGGCTCCCCCGCAAGCCCGGCAGACGCCGGGGTTCAGCCCTGCGGCTGCCCGCCGGGGTCGGCCTCGCGCCGGGGCTCGTCCTGGAGCTGGACCCGCGCCTCGGTGCGGTGGCCGCGCTCGACGTAGTCCCGTACGACGGCCTCCACGGCGTCCTGGGGCGAACCGATCCCGGCGAGGACCATCACCTCCACCACGAGCTCGGCGTCGAGGCTGATGCTGATCTTGGCTCGGCCCGGCACGGGACCCCCTCCATCCGTCGTCGGAGGAGGGACTCTAGCGGGGTCAGGCGTTCGGCCGCAGCGTCCAGACCACGGTCATCTCGCCGGTCACGGCCTCGTCCTCGCGCTGGATGGCGATGGTGACGGGGAACTCGGGGCGGCCGCCCGCGTCGAGTTCGGCGACGACCTCGGCGGCCGGGCGGCCGAGGGTGGCGGTGGCCGTCACGACGCCCTTGGCGAGCTTCTTGTAGCCGATCTCCGCCTTCACCGCGAGGGGCACCGCGCGCGAGAGCTGGTCGCCGAAGGCGGCCAGGACGATCGCGCCGCTCGCGGACTCGGCGAGGGTGAACATGGCGCCGGCGTGCGGGCCGCCGAGGTGGTTGTGGAAGTCCGGCTGGTCCGGGAGCCGGACGACGGCACGCTCGGGGGTGGTCTCCACGAACTGGAGGTTCAGGGTCTTGGCCATCGGCACGGTCGCGGCGAGCAGTTCGCCCACGTTCATCTGTTCAGCGCTCATGGGACGCGATGTTACCCGCGAGTAGTAGGCGTTGGCCATACCCGCACGGGGGCGGCCGTGGATCCCCGACCGCACTCCCACTATCGTTACCGGCCATGTGGCCAGGACAGCAGCAGCCGCCCGGGGGCGAACCGAACCCCCAGGACGCGCATCAGAACCCGTACCAGCAGCAGCCGGGAACACCGAACCCGTACCAGCAGCAACCGCCCACGGCGGCGTACGGGGAGCAGCAGCAGCCCGGCTACGGGTACCCGCAGCAGCCCCCCGCTCCCCAGGCGTGGGGCCAGCAGCCCCCGACCGTTCCCGTACCCCAGTGGGGCGGCACCCCGCCGCCTCAGCCCCCGCGCGGCGGGAGCCCGTTCGCGACCAGGACCGTGGCCATCGTCGCGGCCTCGGCCGTCGTCGTGGCGGCCGCCGCCACCGGGGCGTTCGTCCTGACCCGGGACGACAAGGGCTCCAACCAGGCGGACGGCAAGCCGAGCTCCTCGCCCTCCGCCCCGGCCTCCTCCGCCGCTCCCGCCCCGGCGAGCCCGAGCGCCAACCCGCGCGGCGGCGCCGAGGTCAAGCCGGTGATCCCCGGCTGGAAGGTCGTCCTCAACCCGAAGCGCGGCACCGCCTTCGACGTCCCGCCGGACTGGGACGTCCAGTCCTCGGGCCTGTCCATCGGCTTCGGGGACGAATCCAAGAACGACGGCACGGCCATCGTCATGATGGGGGCGCCCGCCATCCTCAAGGAGGAGTGGTGCATGGTCGACTCCGACAAGGACGGCAAGGAGGATTCGACCTCACTGGCCGCCACCGGCACCAAGGGCGGCATGGGCGCGAAGGGCACCGCCGAGGCCGCGTACAACGAGGCCGGCAACTGGGCCTTCGCCGCGTACGCGCAGAAGGCGCCGAAGGGCACCACCAAGGTCGCCGAGGCGAAGGAGTACACGACCTCCTCCGGACTCAAGGGCCACATGGCGACCGCGACCGTCAGCGGCCTGCCCAAGGAGAACAAGTGCTCCTCCGACGGCAAGTCCGTCTCCTTCAGCTTCCTGACCGCCAACGGTGACCTCTGCACCTGGATCCTCTACGGCGCCGCCGGTGTCCCGGGCGAAGTGAGCAAGGAGACCTACGAGAAGATCCTGAGCAGCGTCCGCCTCAACGCGGGCTGATCTCCCACGCCCTGCCTCCCGGGCCGGAAATCCGCTTGGATTCCCGGCCCGGGACGGGGATAGTCCGGGGGTGAGCTCTCCCCCCTCCCTCTCCCCCGGTACCGGCCGTCCGACCTCCGTGCGCCGGAGGCCCGAGTGGGCCGGCCGCAACTACACCCTGCTGACGGGTGCCGCGGTCATCACGAACCTCGGGAGCCACGGGGCGCTCATCGCGACCGCCTTCGCGGTCGGCCAGGCAGGCGGCACCGCCGGCGACCTCGGCCTGGTGGCCGCCGCCCGTACGCTGCCGCTCGTCCTCTTCCTCCTCATCGGCGGAGCGGTCGCCGACCGGATACCCCGCCACCACGTCATGGTCGCGGCCAACACCCTCAACTGCCTCTCGCAGGCCGTCTTCGCCGCCCTCGTCCTGAGCGGCGATCCGAAGCTGTGGCAGATGATGCTGCTCACGGCGCTGTGCGGCACCGGTACGGCCTTCTTCAACCCGGCCGCCGCGGGCATGCTCATGTCCAGCGTCTCCGGCCCGCAGGCCAACCGCGCCTTCGCCCTCTTCCGGATGGCGATGAACGGCGCCGGCGTCGGCGGAGCCGCCCTCGGCGGAGCCATGGTCGCCTTCATGGGCCCCGGCTGGGTGCTCGCCGTGGACGCGGCCGCCTTCGCCGCAGCCGGAGCCCTGCGCGCCTTCCTCGACGTCGGCCACATCGCCGAACGCGCTCCCGGCGGCGGCCTGCTGTCCGATCTGCGCGAGGGCTGGGTGGAGTTCAGGAGCCGTCCCTGGCTGTGGAGCATCGTGCTCCAGTTCTCCGTCGTCGTGGCCGTCGTCGGCGCCGCCGAAGCGGTCTACGGGCCCCTGGTCGCCATGGAGCAACTGGGAGGGGCGGCTCCGTGGGGCGTGGCCCTGGCCTTCTTCGGCCTCGGCACCATCGGCGGGGCCGTCCTGATGATGGTCTGGAAACCTCGCCGCCTGCTGCTGGCCGGCACCCTGTGCGTGTTCCCGCTGGCGCTCCCCTCCGCGGGGCTGGCGGTGCCGCTCCCCGTCTGGGGCCTGTGCGCGGTGATGTTCGTCAGCGGCGCCGCCATCGAGGTGTTCGGCGTGAGCTGGATGACGACGATGCACCAGGAGATCCCCGAGGAGATGTTCTCCCGCGTCTCCTCCTACGACTGGTTCGGCTCGCTCTCGATGCTCCCGCTGGCCATGGCGGTGGCCGGCCCGGTCGAAACCGCGATCGGCCGCACCTCGGCCCTCTGGGGCTGCGCGGCCCTGGTGGTCGTGGTGACGGCAGCCGTCCTCCTGGTCCCGGACGTCCGCCGCATGACCCGCAAACCGCCCGCCGCCCACCGCCCCGCCGAACCGAGCCCCGCCAAATCCAGCCCCGCCGGCGTTTGAGGCGCGGGGTCTGGGGCGGAGCCCGAGGGGGGTCCGGGGCGCAGCCCCAGGGGGCTCCGGGGCGCAGCCCCGGGGAACGGGCGAAGGGCGGGTAGGGGACTTCGCCCGCGCAGCGGCCGGCAAGCGCCTCAGCCGAGGCTGAACGCCCCCTCCGGCGGCTCCGGCGAAGCCACCGCATCGGCGTCGGACACCGGCAGAGCCCCCCGCATCAGCCGAGCGAGGGCCGCCCCCACCTCCACCCGCGCCGGAAACGCGTCCCCCGCGCACACCCGCGAAAGCTCCGCCACCGGCAGCTCCCGCTCCGAAGCCAGCAGCACCGCGTTCCCGAAGCGCCGCCCGCGCAGCACCCCCGGCTCCGCGATCAGCGCCAACTCCCCGAAGGCCGCCCCGAAGTTCGCGAGCTGTCCCCGCAGGAACGCGAACGGCGCCCCGTCGGCGAGGTTCGCCACGTACACCCCGCCGGGCCTCAGCACCCGCGCCACCTCGCGCGCGTACTCCACCGAGGCCAGCGAAGCGGGCACCCGGGATCCCCCGAAGACGTCCCCGACCACCACGTCCGCGCTCGCGTCCGGCGCCCCGGCCAGCCAGGCCCGCGCGTCGGCGACGTGCACCGTGATCCCGCTCCCGGCGGCCACCGGCAGGAACTCGCCGACCAGCGCGACGAGCCCGGCGTCGAACTCGACCACGTCCTGGCGCGACCCCGGCCGGCCCGCCGCCGCGTACCGCGGCAGGGTCAGCGCGCCGCCGCCCAGGTGCAGCAGGTCCAGCGGGGCCCCCGGCTCGCCCACGCAGTCCAGGACGTGCGCGAGGCGGCGTACGTACTCGAACTCCAGGTGCTCCGGGTCGTCGAGGTCCACGTACGACTGCGGCGCCCCGTCCACGGTGAGCAGCCAGGCCCGCTCCCGGTCGATGTCCGGCATCAGTTTGGCGGTGCCCTGGGCCACGTCCCGGATCACCGGGATCTGTTCGTCACTCACCGGACCATTGTCAGGCCCCCGGAGCCGCCCACACCTCGCGCGCCTGCTCCACGTGGAGCGCGGCCTGCTCCAGCCCCGCCCGCGCGGCGGGATCGCGGCGCGCGGGGTCCAGTACGTTGCGTCCGAAAACCTTGCGGGCCTGCGGGGACGGGGTGATCAGCAGCACCTTCGCCCCGGCCTCCCGCAGCCGTGCGGCCTGCGCCGCGGGCGAGGGGATCAGCCCGGCGCCCGCGGCCATCGGCGCGAGGATGACCACGCGCGCGTAGCCGGAGGCGAGGTCGGCGTTGGTCGCGGAGCGGATCCCGCCGTCGACGAACCGCCGCCCGGCGACGGTCACCGGCGGCCACACACCCGGTACGGCGCAGCTCGCCGTGACGGCGTCGAGCAGCCCGGCCTCGCTCCCGCGCTCGAAGGCGGCGAGCTCGCCGGTCAGCGCGTCCACCGCCGTGACGACGAGGCGCCGCTCGGGCCACTCGTGCGACACCAGCCGGGCTTCCAGCACCTTGCGGCGCACCGCCTCCGGCCCCGTGTCGGCGGCGAGCGCGAAGGCGCCGATGCGGCGCCGGTAGGACTTCGCGTCGCGGGAGCGCACCATCGCGACGGCGCACCGCCCGATCAGGGAGGCCCCCAGTTTGGCGGGGAGCTCCCCGCCGGGGTCGCCGAGCTGGCGCTCGTACAGCTCCTGCGGGGTGAGCAGTCCGGAGGTCAGCTGCGCGCCGACGACGGAACCGGCCGAGGTCCCGACGACGAGGTCGGCTCCGGTCAGGTCGACGCCCGCGCGGGCGAGCCCGTAGAGCATGCCGGCCTCCCAGCCGACGCCGGTCAGGCCGCCTCCGCCGAGCACCAGAGCCGTGCCCTTGCCTTCCCCGCTGCCGCCGCTGCCTCTCCCGCCGCTACCGCTCCCGCCGCTGCCGTCTTCCACGAACTGCTCCCTCCCCGCATGCCAGTGGTGACGGCAGTCTGGCGCAAGCCGACCACCGCCACCACAGCGGGTACCGCCCGCCCGCTACCGGGCCGCTATCCGACCTCGGTCACCGTCCCGGCCCCGACGGTGCGCCCGCCCTCGCGGATCGCGAAGCCGAGCCCGCTCTCCAGCGGGACGTCCCGCCCGAGCTCCACGGTCATGGTGACCGTGTCCCCCGGCCGGGCCGCGCCCGCCTCGCCCAGGTCCACGTTCCCCACCACGTCTGCGGTGCGGATGTAGAACTGGGGCCGGTAGCCGGTCGCCACCGGCGTGGTGCGGCCGCCCTCCCGGGCGGACAGGACGTACACCCGCGCCGTGAAGCGGCGCCTCGGTACGACGCTGCCGGGCGCGGCCACGACGTCGCCGCGGCGCACCGCGTCGCGGGGCACCCCTCGCAGCAGCAGCGCGACGTTGTCCCCGGCCTCGGCGGACTCCATCGGCTTCCCGAAGGTCTCCAGCCCGGTGACCACGGACTCCACGGCCGCGCCGTCGCCGCCGAGCAGCGCGACGCGGTCGCCCATGGCCACGGTGCCCCGCTCGACGGCGCCGGTGACGACGGTGCCGCGCCCGGTGATGGTCAGGACGTTCTCGACCGGCATCAGGAACGGCGCGTCGGTGTACCGCACGGGCATGGGCACGTACGTGTCCACGGCGTCGAGCAGGGCCTCGATCGAGGAGGTCCAGCGCGGGTCGCCCTCCAGCGCCCCGAGCCCGGAGACCCGTACGACCGGGGCGCCGTCCCCGCCGTAGCCGTTCGCGGTGAGCAGCTCGCGGACCTCCAGCTCGACGAGGTCGGTGAGCTCGGGGTCCCCGGCGTCGGCCTTGTTCAGCGCGACGACGATGTGGTCGACGCCGACCTGCCGGGCGAGGAGCACGTGCTCGGCGGTTTGCGGCATGACCCCGTCGAGGGCGGAGACGACGAGGATCGCCCCGTCGAGCTGGGCCGCGCCGGTGACCATGTTCTTGATGTAGTCGGCGTGGCCGGGCATGTCCACGTGGGCGTAGTGGCGGGTGTCGGTCTCGTACTCGACGTGCGTGAGGTTGATGGTGATGCCGCGCCGGGCCTCCTCGGGGGCCCGGTCGATCCGGTCGAAGGGCACGAAGGAGGCGCCGCCGCGCTCGGCGAGGACCTTGGTGATGGCGGCGGTCAGCGTCGTCTTGCCGTGGTCGACGTGACCCATGGTGCCGATGTTGAGGTGCGGCTTGGTGCGCACGAAGGCCGTCTTGGCCATGATGTCTTCCCGTGTGGTCCGAAGCTGGAAATACGGGACCCCCTGAGCGAACCGACCCTCCCCCTGTGGGGTCCGCCGGACGATCCGGGAAGGGTCAGCTTCGTGCGCCGCCGAATGCGGGTGCGCCTGCGGCGAGCTGTGCGGGGACGGCAGCCTTCGGCGCGTCCGCGACTGCGGACGGCGCTGCGGGGAAGGCGTGCCTGGACATGCGGTCGATCCTGCCGGACCGTCTGCGCCGGGGCCAATGAATTTCGCGACGCCGGGCGGGACTTGCCCCGGGGCGCGCCTGGTGTGCGCCCGTCAGGCGGTCGCCGCCCTACGCCCCGCCGGTGTTCTTCAGCGCCTCGCGCACCGAGAGCGGGGACAGCGACTCCCGCTCGGCGGTGACGAAGGCGCGTACGGCGCCGGGGTCCGTCTTGGCGTACTCGCGCAGGCACCAGCCGATGGCCTTGCGGACGAAGAAGTCGGGGTGGCCGCTTTGGCGGCGGCAGTACGCGAAGAGCCGCCCGGCGTCGGTCGCGGACTTGTACCGGAGCTGGTGGAGCAGGGCGCTGCGGGCCACCCACAGGTCCTCGTCCTCGATCCACTCGTCCATGACGGCGGTGAGCGCCGGGTCCGCCGCCACGAGCGGCCCGACCGTGTGCGCGGCGAGCAGGTCGACGGTGTCCCACCAGGGGACCGTCACGATCAGGTGCCGGACCACGGGCAGGAAGCCGGAGGAGCAGCGGGAGACGTGCCGGCGCAGGTAGTCGACGGCGAAGTACCGGTACTCACGCTCCGGAAGCTCCCAGCAGCGCAGCGCGAGGGCCGCGCAGTCCGTTTCGGACGGTTTCGGGGTGTCCTTGGTCACGGTCCTCGACAGCTCGCGTCGCAGCGGGGTGGGGATCCCGAGGAACGGCGAGACGTCCTTCATGTACGCGGCCATGGGCCCGGCCCGCCCCGCGTCGGCCGCGGCGCCGTAGGACTCCCTGAGGCGCGCCACCAACAGGTCGGCCAGGTCGCTGTGCGGAACGCGCGGAGGCCGCCGGTCGTTCGACTGCATGAGGCCCAGATTACGGCGCTCGGACAGGGGGGTCGGTTAGTCTCCCGGAATGTCCCTCCTCCTCGCGCCGTGGACGCGGCTCTCGCTGCTCGTCGTGCTGCTCCTCGCGGCCGGCGTCTGCGTCGTGTTGTACGAGCCCCAGCGCCTGCTGTCGGAGGGCTGGCCCCCGGGCCTCCCGGTGGGCACCGCGGTCCTGCTCTTCGCCGCGGCGTACGGGGTGTGCACGGCCGCCCTGGTGCCGCGCCCCCTGCTCAACCTGGCCTCCGGGGCCCTCTTCGGCTCCCAGTTCGGCCTGGTCGCGGCGGTCGGCGGCTCGGTGATCGGCGCCGGGATCGCCTTCGGCCTCGGCAGGATGATGGGCCGTGACGCCCTGCGTCCGCTGATCCGCGGCCGTTGGCTGCAGGCGGCCGACGACCAGCTGGCCCGGCACGGCTTCCGCTCGATGCTGGCGGTCCGGATCTTCCCCGGTCTGCCCTTCGCCATGGCCAACTACGCCGCCGCACTGTCCCGCTGCGGCTGGCTCCCGTTCCTCCTCGCCACCGCGATCGGCGTGGTCCCGAACACCGCCGCGTACGTGATCGCGGGGGCCAGCGCCTCCTCGCCGACCTCCCCCGCGTTCCTCGCCTCCTTCGGCTTCATCGCCGTCTCGGCGGTGGGTGCGGCCGTCGTCGCCTGGCGCAAGCGGCACCGGCTGGCGCCCGTACGAAGGCCCGATCGTCCCGTGCCGGCGCGGGAACTGACGGCCGTACACCCCCCTGTGGTCACCGCGGCACCCCACGGGCCCTAGCATCGGACCCGAACTGCCCAACGATCACAAGGACGAGCGCACCCCGACATGAACTGGATCGAATCCCTCATCCTCGGTCTCGTCCAAGGACTCACGGAGTTCCTCCCGATCTCCTCCAGCGCCCACCTCCGGCTGACCGCGGCGTTCGCCGGCTGGCACGACCCGGGAGCGGCCTTCACCGCCATCACGCAGATCGGCACCGAAGCCGCCGTACTGATCTACTTCCGCAAGGACATCGCGAAGATCATCTCCACCTGGTTCCGCTCGCTGTACACGAAGGCGCTGCGCTCCGAGCAGGAAGCCAAGATGGGCTGGCTGGTGATCGTCGGCTCGATTCCGATCGGTGTCCTCGGCCTCGCCTTCAAGGACCAGATCGAGGGCCCGTTCCGCGATCTGCGACTGATCGCCACCACCCTCATCGTGATGGGCCTCGTGCTCGGCTTCGCCGACCGGATGGCCGCGCGCGACGAGGAGGGCGGCCGGCACCGCGCCATCCGCGAGCGCAAGACCCTGAAGGAGCTGGGCGTCAAGGACGGCCTCATCTTCGGTCTCTGCCAGGCCCTGGCCCTGATCCCGGGTGTGTCCCGGTCGGGCGCCACGCTCTCCGGCGGTCTGCTGCTGGGCTTCACCCGCGAGGCGGCGGCCCGCTACTCCTTCCTCCTCGCCATCCCGGCCGTGCTGGCCTCGGGCCTGTTCGAGATCAAGGACGTGATGGAGAACCCCGGGCACATCGAGTGGCCCCAGACGATCTTCGCCACGGTCGTCGCCTTCCTCGTCGGCTACGCGGTCATCGCCTGGTTCATGAAGTTCATCTCCAGCAAGAGCTTCATGCCGTTCGTGATCTACCGGGTGCTGCTCGGCATCCTGCTGTTCGTCCTGATCGGCATGGGTGTCCTCAGCCCCCACGCCGGCGAGTCGGCAGGCTAGGCCCCGTTCTTCTGCGGGAGACCGGCTCCCGCTCACCGCTTCGCGTGAATCGCAGGCCGCCCGGGAACGTTCCCGGGCGGCCTGCGCGTCGTTGTGCTGTGAGAGACCTGAAGGCGAGCAGCAGGGGGTGTCCCATGGGTCGAGTGGTGCTGGAGCGGTTTCCGGCCGGAAGTCCGAGGGGGAGTTGGCCGGCCGAGGAGTACGCGGCGCAGCGGATGCGCGAGGGCGTGCCGGCGGAGGTGGTGATGGATCTGGCCAGCGACGCGTACCTCGTGGTGGTCCGTCCCCGGGAGGCGCGTTCCGGTCACTGACCCGGGGCCGGAAGATCCGGACCGCGCACGCCCCTTGGCCTCCGCGCCCCGCGCCCGCACACTGACCCGATGACGCAGCGTGTGGACCTTGCGGGCGTGATGGACCGACTGGCGATCGACGAGCTGGTCACGGGGTACGCCATCGCCGTGGACGACGGCGACTGGGACGCGTACCGCGCCCTGTTCGCCCCGGGCGGGCGGGCCGACTACGCCTCGGCCGGCGGGATCGAGGGCCCGGCCGGGGAGGTCGCGGACTGGCTCGCCAAGACGATGAAGCTGTTCCCGGTGCGCCAGCACCTCATCGTCAACCGGCTCATCCGGATCCAGGACCAGGGCGGCTCCCCCGGTGACACGGCGGAGGTCCGGGCCGACTTCCTCAATCCCATGCGGCTGGCCGGGGAAGCGCCCGATGAGGGCGGTGCCGCCGTCACCGCGCCCAATTTCGTCGCGGCGGGGCGCTACACCTTCGCCGTCGCCCGTACCGCCCGCTCCGGGTGGCGGCTCTCGCGGGTCACCGTCCACGAGATGTGGCGGCACATGTCGTTCTGATGGTTCGACCGGCAGGGCTGTTCCACACTGGAAGCGGAGGCCCTACGAAATGTTGACGGTCTCGACGGTCTCGAAGCGGGTCCCGTGGTGGCGTGCGCCGGCGGCGGTCACGGCGGGAGCCCTGCCCTGCCTCGCCTTCCCCGCCCCGGCGCTGTGGTGGTTCGCCTACGTCGCCCTCGTGCCCTGGATCCTGCTGCTGAGGTCGGCGCCCACCGGCCGGCGCGCGGCCCTGGAGGGCTGGCTCGGCGGCGCCGGCTTCGTCTTCGCCGTCCACCACTGGCTGCTGCCCAGCCTGCACGTGTTCCTCTTCGCCGTGGCGGCGCTCGTGGGCCTGCTCTGGATTCCCTGGGCGCTGCTGGTGCGGGAATTCCTCGGCGGGACTCCGGGACCGGGGCGGGCGGCGGCCGCGCTGGTCCTCGTACCGGCGGGCTGGCTGCTGTCGGAGCTGGCCCGTTCCTGGCAGGGGCTGGGCGGGCCGTGGGGGCTGCTCGGTGCCAGTCAGTGGCAGGTGGCGCCCGCGCTGCGGCTGGCTTCGGCGGGCGGGGTCTGGCTGGTCGGCCTGCTGGTCGTGGCGGTGAACTGCGCGCTGGTCCTGCTGATCACGTCGCCGGGGGCCCGGGCGGCGGCGCTGGCCGGGGTGACGGCCTGCGCGGTGCTGACGGGGGCGGTGTGGCTGTGGGCGCCCCGCCCGGAGCCGGCGGGCTCGCTGCGCGTGGCGCTCGTGCAGCCGGGCCTGTTCCCGGACTCCCCGGACAGTGCGGAGCGGCGGTTCGCCGTCGGTGAGCAACTGACCGGGACCCTGGCGGGCCAGGGTCCCGACCTGGTGGTGTGGGGGGAGAGCAGTGTCGGCGGGGACCTGACGGCCCGCCCGGACCTGACCCGGCGGCTCGCCGCCCTGTCGGCGCGGGTGGGGGCTCCGCTGCTGGTCAACGTGGACGCGCGGGCCGCCGACCGGCCGGGGATCCGCAAATCGGCCGTGCTCGTCGGTCCCGGGGGCCCCACCGGTGACCGGTACGACAAGATGCGCCTGGTGCCCTTCGGGGAGTACGTGCCGGCCCGAGAGCTGATGGGCTGGGCCACCTCGGTCGGCAAGGCGGCGGAAGAGAACCGCATCCCGGGCAGCACGCCCGTCCTGATGGACCTGCCCGGCCGGTCAGGCGTCCGGGTCGGCCCGCTCGTCTGCTTCGAATCGGCGTTCCCGGACATGAGCCGCCACCTCGCCCGCGAGGGCGCCGCCCTGCTGGTCGACCAGTCGGCCACGTCCACCTTCCAGGACAGCTGGGCCCCGGCCCAGCACGCCTCGCTGTCCGCGCTGCGCGCCGCCGAGACCGGCCGCCCCGTGGTCCACGCCACCCTCACCGGCATCAGCGAGGTGCGCGGCCCGTCCGGCGAGCGGATCGGGCCGGCGCTGCCCACTTCGGCGAGCACGGCCCGGGTGTACGAGGTCCCGCTGGCACGGGGCACGACCCTGTACGTCCGCTTCGGGGACTGGGCCGTGGGCGCCTCGCTGACCGCTCTGGCCGTCTACTGCGCGGTGGCGGGCGCCCGCTCCGTGCGGCGCGGGAAACCGGCCGGGGCGCCCCTCGGAAGCCCACGGACGCCCACCGGGTAGCCGCCCGTGCCGCGGCCGCTCAGGACGCCTGCTCCAGAGCGGACCTCACCACCCGCTCGCACAGTTCGTGGGTGAGCAGCGCGTCGCGCGCGCTGAGGGTCGTGCCCGTGGCGACGGCCTCCAGGAAGGCGTCGACGACCTGCTCGATACCGCGCTGGCGGGCCACCGACACCCAGTCCCCGCGCCGCCGGACCGTGGGCTGCCCCTTGTGGTCGATGACCTCCGCGAGGTTCACGACCTGACGCTTGGTGTCCTGCCCGGAGACCTCCAGCACCTCCTCCGTGGAACCGGAGAGCCGGTTCATGATGCCGAGCGCGGTGAAGCCCGTACCGGACAGCTGGAGCACCACCTGGCTCATCAGGCCGTCCCGCACCACGGCCCGTACGTCTACCTGGTCGGCCTCGGCGGGCAGCAGGAAGCGCAGGGTGTCGACGACGTGGATGAAATCGTCCAGGACGAAGGTGCGTACGTCCTCGGGCAGACCGACCCGGTTCTTCTGCATGACGATCAGGTCGCGCGCGTGGTCGGCGCACTGCGCGTAGCCGGGCGCGTGGCGGCGGTTGAAGCCGACGGCGAGCGAGACCCCGCGCTCCTCGGCCAGTGCGACCAGGCGGCGCGATTCCGCGAGCTCGTAGGCGATCGGCTTGTCGACGTAGGTCGGCACGCCCGCTTCCAGCAGCCGTTCCACGATCTCGGGGTGGACGGCGGTCGGGGCGTGCACGAAGGCCGCGTCGAGCTTCTGCGCGAGCAGCGAGTCGAGGTCGGTGTGCAGGCGTTCGGCCGGGAGGCGGTGCTGCGCGCCGACCCGCTCGAGGGTGGCCGGGGTCCGGGTCTGCAGGTGCAGTTCGAGTCCCGGGCGGGTGGTCAGGACGGGCAGGTACGCCTTCTGCGCGATGTCTCCGAGTCCGATACAGCCGACCTTCACCGGGACCTCCAGGTTTGTTCCTTGTGGGAGTACGCAGCCTAATCGGTGGTGGCCACCGCCGTGTTCGACCAGGATGGGCCGCATGACGATCAGCGACGGCTCCCACCGCTCCGAACCCTCCACCACGGCCGACGAGCGCGAGATGCTCGACGGCTGGCTCGACTACCACCGCTCCACCCTGGCCTGGAAGTGCGAGGGACTGTCCGACGCGCAGCTGCGCACGACCCCGCTGCTGCCGTCCGAACTGAGCCTGCTGGGGCTGGTGCGGCACATGGCCGAGGTGGAGCGGTACTGGTTCCGGGAGATCATGCTGGACGAGGAGCTGCCCGAGCTGTACAGCACCCGCGAGAACCCGGACGGGGACTTCCACTTCGCCGACGGCGACACCTGGACCGAGGCCGAGCAGGTGTGGCAGACCGAAATAGAGCTGGCCCGGCAGGCCGCGGCCGGCCACTCCCTGGACCTCGCCTCGAAGCCCGAGAGCCACCGCCGGGGCGAGGTGTTCAGCCTGCGCTGGGTGTACCACCACATGATCGAGGAGTACGCGCGCCACAACGGCCACGCGGACCTGTTGCGGGAGCACGTCGACGGCGCCACGGGCGAGTAGCCGTCACCCGTGCGGGGTGAATTTCGGCTCCGGGTTTTCCGGGCGGAGTCCTCGCACAGCAGAGTTGTGTGAGTGCATCCAACCCGAACCACGACAAAGCTGCTGCTCGGCGTCGCCTGTGCGGTCTCGGCCGTCTCCGGCTGCGTGAACGTGACCCCGGCCCCCCTGCATCCGGCGGCCGCCCCCGGCACCTCCGGGGCGCCGCCCCGGCACGAGCCCCGCGGCGGGCCGGGGGCCGCGCCCGTGGTCGTACGGGCACCCGCCCTGGAGGCGCTGGAGGCCGTGGAGGCGGTGCCGGGACAGCCCGCCGGGCCGGCCCCCTCCACTTCCGGCCGGGCCGCCGTCCCGCGGGCCGGAGTCCCGGCCGCGCAGGCGCCGGGGAACGGCCGGCGGGCGGCCCGCGGAGCCCCGGCGGCCGCTGCGCAGGTCCCGGACGACATCCCGGAGCCCCGGAAGCCCGGCGGGCACCGCGACGGCGCCGACGGGCGGCCGGGCGGGCAGCACCCCGGCCGGCCCGGTTCCGGGGGCGGCGAGGTGCCGCGCGAGCTGGTGCGGGAGCTGCCGGTGCGGCCGGCCGACGTGTGCGCGCTGGGCCGCCGGCACGGGCGCTGGCACCCGGACAGCCCGGAGGCCCGCATCTGCGCGGGCGTCCAGGGCGGCTGACGGCTCCACCCTGCCGGACCCCCTGCCGGACCCCGGTCGGGCGCTCCCGGTCTGGCGCTTCCCGGCCCCCCGCTCCCGCTACTGGTTCTGCTCCGGGAACGGCCGGGGCCCCTCCACCGGATCCGCCGCGATCCGGCGCTCCAGCCGGGCGATGGCGGCCCGTACGCCGTTGCCGTACCCGTCGTCGGCCAGGGCCCCCGTGGCGGCGCGGGCCCGCGCCAGGTGGATCCGGGCCGCCTCGGGGCGCCGTAGCTTCACGTAGTCGGCGGCCAGGCTCAGGTGCAGCGACGGGTAGAAGACCCGGACGGCCGCCGGCGGACCGGGCCCGTCGGCGTCGGCGTGCGCGGCGGTCAGGGCGCGCAGGTCCCAGGCCAGCTCCTCGGCGGGGTCGTCCTGCGCGTCGGCCAGGTAGTGCGCGAGCGTGCAGCGGTGCAGGGAGTCGCCCTCCGTGCCGATCTCGGACCAGATCTCGCCGAGCCGGTTGCGGGCCTCCTCGCGGTCGCCGGCGTGCAGCAGGATGACCGCTTGGCCGATCCTGGTCATGACGGCGTCCTCGGACGCCTCCTGCTGCTCCGTCAACGCGGCCTCCGGCTTGATCCCGTCAGACCTGCTCCGGTCTGATCATCAAGACGCTAGCCGGAGGCACCGGCAATGCCGCCTAGGCGCGGTCGGGCATCAGCCCAGGTCCGGGATCCGCCAGTCGATCGGCGCATGGCCCTGGGCGGCGACGGCCTCGTTGATCTGGGTGAAGGGCCGGGAGCCGAAGAACTTCTTGGCCGACAGCGGGGAGGGGTGGGCACCCTTGACGACCGCGTGCCGCTCCTCGTCGATCAGCGGGAGCTTCTTCTGCGCGTACGCCCCCCAGAGGACGAAGACGGCCGGGTCGGGGCGCGCGGCCACCGCGCGGATCACCGCGTCGGTGAACTTCTCCCAGCCCTTGCCCTTGTGCGAGTTGGGCTCGGCCTCGCGGACGGTGAGCACCGCGTTGAGCAGCAGCACGCCCTGCTCGGCCCACGGCATCAGGTAGCCGTTGTCCGGGATGGGGGTGCCCAGCTCGGCATGCATCTCCTTGTAGATGTTGCGCAGCGAGGGCGGGGTCTTCACGCCGGGCTGCACGGAGAAGCACAGTCCGTGGCCCTGGCCCGCGCCGTGGTACGGGTCCTGGCCGAGGACCAGTACCTTCACCTGGTCGAAGGCAGTGGCCTCCAGGGCCGCGAAGACCTGCTCGCGGGGCGGGTAGACCGGCCCGTTCGCCCGCTCCTTCTCGACGAACTCGGTGAGTTCTTTGAAGTAGGGCTGGTCCAGCTCTCCGCCGAGGACGGGGAGCCAGGACTCGGGCAGCATCTGGGTCACGGCGACAACCTCCGGTACACATTGTTCGAGACTTCACGTCTGCGCGTCTGCACGTCTGCACGCATGCGCGCTCGCGCAACTGTTTCGCGCGACTGGTCCAGAACTTACCGGTGGCCACTGACAACGCGGCGCCCGCCCGCCCCGCCCGGTGGGCGGTGCGGACGGGCGGGGCGGTGTACGGGCCTGCTACCAGCTGGTCTTGCGGTACAGCTCCCACACCTGCATGACGGTCTGCGGGTCGAGCGCCCGCTCGGCGCCGGCGATGTCGTCGCGGGCGGCGACGTACAGCTTGCCCTGCCACAGGGGCAGCAGCCGGACGTCGTCGGCGAAGATCTTCTGGGCCTTCTCGAACTCGTGGATGCCGGCCGACCGGTCGCTCTCGCGGCGGGACTTGGGCAGGATCACGTTCAGGATCTCGGCGGACTCGTACGGGGTGCCGACCGCGTTCTCCTTGCCGACGAACGGCGCGATGAAGTTGTCCGGGTCCGGGAAGTCGGGGAACCAGCCGCGGCCGAAGACCGGGTACTCGCCCTTCTTGTAGCCCTCCTGGAACGCCTTCCAGGGCTGCCCGCGCAGGGTGATCTTGAAGAGCCCGCTCTCGTCGAGCTGGCGCTTGAGCTCGGTGAACTCGTCCGCGGTGGAGGCGCCGTAGCGGTCGGTGGTGTACCAGAAGGTCAGGTTCACCGGCGTGGGGATCCCGGCGTCCTTGAGGGCCTTCTTGGCCTTGGCCACGTCCGGCTGGCCGTAGGAGTCGTAGAACGGCGTCTTGTGGCCGACGACGCCCTTGGGGACCATCGAGTAGAGCGGCTCGGCGGTGCCCTGGTAGACCTTCGAGACGAGCGCCCCGCGGTCGACGATCTGCGCGATCGCCTGGCGCACCTCGACCTTCGCGACCTGCGGGTCCGCGGGGTTGAAGATCAGGTAGCGGATCTCCGCGCCGACGTTCTCGACGACCTGGACGCCCGCGTCGTGCGAGGCGGGGGCCTGGAGGTCCTTGACCTCGTCGGCGGAGAGGCCGCGGTAGGTCGCGTCGATCTCCTTGCCCTTGAGGGCCGAGATCATCTTCTTGGAGTCCGCGAAGTAACGGATGGTGACCCCGCCGTTGCGGCGGTTGGCGAAGCCGTTGTACTTGTCGTTGCGGTTGAGGACCGCCTCGCTGCTCTCCTTGTACGACTCCAGGGTGTACGGGCCGGAGCCGGTGACCTCGTCGCCCTCGCGCAGCTTGTCGGCCGGGTACTGCTTCGGCGAGACCAGCGAGGCGGCCGGGGAGCCGAGCACGAAGGGGAAGGTGGCGTCCGGGGTGTTCAGGTGGAAGACCACCGTCTGCGCGTCCGGCGTCTCGATCTTGTCGAGGCTGCCGAAGAGGGCCTTGGGGCCGGACGGGGCGTTGATGGTCTTGATCCGGTCCAGGGAGTGCTTGACGGCCTTGGCGTCCAGCGGCTCGCCGTCGGAGAACTTCAGGCCCTTGCGCACGGTGCAGCGGTACGACTCGTTCCCGGAGTCGGTGAACTCGCAGCTCTGTGCGGCGTCCGGCTGGGGCTTGGTGGCACCGGTGGGGAACGCCAGCAGGGTCTGGTAGACGTTCCGGTAGAGCTCCCAGGAGCCGTCCCAGGCCGCGGCTGGATCGAGGGTCGTGGGGGCGCTCGTCGTTCCGACGACAATCCGCTGTTCTCCATTGCCGCCGTCGTCCGAAAACAGGCCGCATCCGGAGAGCAGGGATATGGACGCAAGGGCCGCAGTGATCTGCAGGCATCTGGTCCGGTTGAACACGTGCACGCTCCTCGATCAGCCAGGGGTGCGGCAGACCCTACCGCAGAGCATCACGAAACCAATGGGTAGGTTTCGTGCGGCACTTGACCGATTACGTGCCCATTCGGTACGCATTTGCCTCCTCTTCGGAGGCAAATGCGTCCGATTATCGGTCAATGCACCCCGGCATTGAGGAACATTCCTCCGTCGACGACGAGAGTTTGTCCCGTGATCCATTCCGCTTGTGCAGATGTAAGAAACGCGGCGGCCCCTCCGATGTCCTCCGGGACCCCGAGCCGGCCCAGCGGGTAGGCCGCCGCCGCCTCCTGCTCCCGGCCCTCGTAGAGCGCCTGCGCGAACCTGGTCTTCACCACCGCGGGCGCGATCGCGTTGACCCGGACCCCCGGCGCCATCTCGTGGGCGAGCTGGAGCGTCAGGTTGACCATGGCCGCCTTGCTCATGCCGTACGCCCCGATGAAGGGCGAGGCGGAGACACCGGCGATCGAGGCGATGTTGACGATCGCCCCGCCGTTCTCCTTCTGCCAGGCGTGCCAGGTCCGCTGGGCGAAGCCGAGCGCCGAGATCACGTTGGTCTCGAAGACCTTGCGGGCGACCCCGAGGTCCAGGTCCGCGATCGGCCCGAAGACCGGATTGGTCCCCGCGTTGTTGATCAGGAAGTCGACGCGGCCGAAGGCCTCCATCGTGCGTTCCACGGCGACGGCCTGGTGGGCCTCGTCGTGCGCCTTGCCCGCGACCGCGATCACCCGGTCCGCGCCGAGCTGCTCGACGGCCTCCTTGAGGGCCTCCTCGTTCCGGCCGGTGATGCAGAGCCGGTCGCCGCGCGCCACCAGAGCCTCGGCGATGCCGTAGCCGATGCCCCGGCTCGCCCCGGTGATCAGCGCGACCTTGCCGCTGTCCGTTCCGTCGTACGTCATGACGTGCACCCTGCCTTCTCTCAGCTGAGCGGGCCGCCGGCCACGTACATGACCTGGCCGGAGACGAAGCCGGCGGCCTCGCCGGTGAAGAAGGCGATCGCGTTGGCCACGTCGTCCGGGCGCCCGACGCGCTGCACCGGGATCTGGGTGGCGGCCGCGGCCTGGAAGTCCTCGAAGTCCATGCCGACCCGGGCGGCCGTGTGCGCGGTCATCTCGGTGACGATGAAACCGGGGGCGACGGCGTTCGCGGTGATGCCGAACTTGCCGAGCTCGATGGCCAGGGTCTTGGTGAAGCCCTGCAGGCCGGCCTTGGCCGCCGAGTAGTTGGCCTGGCCGCGGTTGCCGAGCGCGGAGCTGCTGGAGAGGCTCACGATCCGGCCGAACTTGGCTGCCACCATGTGCTTCTGACACGCCTTCGACATCAGGAACGCACCGCGCAGGTGCACGTTCATGACGGTGTCCCAGTCGGTGTCGCTCATCTTGAAGAGCAGGTTGTCCCGCAGCACACCCGCATTGTTGACCAGGATGGTCGGGGCGCCGAGCAGGCTCACCACCCGCTCGACGGCCGCCTCCACCTGCGCGCTGTCGGAGACGTCGCAGCCGATCGCGACGGCCGTGCCGCCGGCCGCCGTGATGGTCTCCACGGTGTCCTTGCAGGCCGCCTCGTCCAGGTCGAGGACGGCGACCGCCCGTCCTTCGGCGGCCAGGCGTACGGCGGTGGCCGCGCCGATGCCCCGGGCCGCCCCGGTCACGATCGCGACGCGCTGCTCGGTGGTGGACATGCTGGATCTCCTCGCCCTCGGAAAGCGGCCCCTCAGGGGTGAGCAACCGCTTAGTAGCTTCAGCTGAGGAGACGCTAGGAGCCCTGGCACTCCGTGTCAACGGGCGGCCCTCCCAGCCTTCTCGGAGGCGGACGGCACCAGCCGAATCCAGCCCCGCCCGGCGTTTGAGGCGCCGGGGTCCGGGGGCAGAGCCCCCGGCAACGGCGCCGCGCCCGAACCCGCCCGGACTACCGAACCAGCAGGTCCAGCAGCCGCTCCACCTCCGCGGCGGGATCGGCCGTCAGGCCGATGTGCACCGGGCCGGGCTGCACGACCGTGCTCCGTGGTGCGATCAGCCACCGGAACCGCCGCCCCGGGTCGTCACCCGCCGCCTGGCCCGCCGACTCTCCGCCGGCGCACACGCCCTCGACCCCGCGCAGGGCGGCCCGTACCCCGGCCACGTCGGCCTCCGGGTCCAGGGCGAGCAGCTTGGCCTCGTCGAGGTGGGTGCGCGCGGCGACGTAGGAATGCGCCCGGCAGTAGACGATCACGCCGGCGTTGAAACATTCGCCGCGCTCCATCCGGGGCACCACCCGCACCAGCGCGTACTCGAACACGTCCCGCTTGGTCACTCGCTGTCGCTCTTCATCTTCCGGGGACGGGGGTCGAGGCGGTCGGCGAGCCAGCCGGGCGGACCCGACCGGACCTTCGCCTCGGCCTCCATCGTGATCCTCTCGTGGATCGTGGCGGCGCGCGGCAGCAGGGCCTCCACATAGGCGCGGCGCAGCGCGTCGGTGGAGTCGAAGCCCGGCTCGTCGACCAGCCACTCGTCGGGCACGTCGGCCGCGACCTCGGTGAGCAGTTCCTCGGTGACCAGCGGCGCGAGCGCGGCCGCCGCCTCGGCGATGTCCGGGCCGACGGGGGCCAGTACGTGGTCGGAGGCGTTGTACGGCTTGGCGGCGGCGCTCTCGGCGGTGGGCCAGTTGTGGTGCCAGATCATGGTGGCGCCGTGGTCGATGAGCCAGAGGTCCCCGTGCCAGACGAGCATGTTGGGATTGCGCCAGGACCGGTCGACGTTGTTGATCAGGGCGTCGAACCAGACCACGCGCCCCGCCTCCACCGGGTCCACCTGGTAGGCGAGCGGGTCGAAGCCGATCGAGCCGGGGAGGTAGTCCATCCCGAGGTTCAGCCCGCCGCTCGCCTTGAGCAGCTCCTGGACCTCCTGGTCGGGCTCGCCGAGCCCGATGACCGGGTCGAGCTGCATCTGCACCAGCCGGGGAACGCGCAGCCCCAGCCGCTGGGCCAGCCGGCCACAGATGACCTCGGCAACCAGGGTCTTGCGCCCCTGGCCGGCTCCGGTGAACTTCATGACGTATATACCGAGGTCGTCGGCCTCGGTGATACCGGGAAGCGAGCCACCCTCGCGCAGAGGCGTGACATAGCGGGTCGCGGTGACTTCTGTCAACATCTTCCCAGGCTACATGGGCCGCAAGCCTGCATGTCCAAGGTGCCGCCCCGGGCATGGCTCGCCCGTCACGCATCCCGACCAGCCAATACCGGGGAATGATCGGCCACATGTACCGAGATCATCTGCACTGGGGATACCGAGAGGGCGGATCACCCCTGATAAGGGGGCCACGCCAGAGGGTTCAGCTCCTTCACGACCCAATTCCCAGGCAAGTGGACGGCTCTCCTTTCAAATCCAAGGGCTTGAGTCCGATCGAATCCGGTCGTAGCGCCCCCCGCAGTCAACCCCATGGAGAATCTGGGGAGTTTGAATCCGTCCGTGGCGCCAGCTCAGCACCTGATCCCACGCCCACCCAGTCCGCGATCCAGGGGCGTTCCACAGTCCCGGCCTTGCCACAAGTCTCGGCCGAGCAAGAGATCAGGCCAGACCTTAACGAAGGCATCGTAGCCCGACTTGCGGACCTCGCCGTGATGGGGGCGGCCTCCTCGCGGGCCAGGTTCTTGTCGACGAGCACGTCGATCGCGATACCGCTATCGGCGCGCATCATGATCAGCCCGCCATTGCCCAACGCCTGCTGCATCGCGCAAGATCTACCCCTCCTCGCTTCAGAAGATCCCTGCGCAGGCTAGGAACAGCCTCACCAATCAAAGAACCGTCAAAAGGGAGGCCGTTGGGAGCCATAAGAGTGTCCGATGTCTCGCACGCCTTCGGGCCTCACAGGTAGAAGCAAGGTTCGGTGATGCAGGGCCAGCGGCCGATCGCGTCAAGACGGGGTGCCCACGGCCCCGAGGTCCATTCCTCAGGTGCCGCGCCCTTCGTGAGACCTCCCGCAGCCGTCTACTGCTGCTCGAAGAGGCCAGACTGCTGTCATCTGCGTTTTCACAGGTCAGCGGAATTCGGCCAGTCCGTGGGCGTGCGTGCAAGTGTCGCATTGCGCGCCCCTGTTGCCGTCGGCAAGAACGCACGGTCTCCGGAACGAGCTGGAAGGAACGAGGGCTCGTCTTCACTACCCAAACCGGTGTCCCCCTGGACCCCGTCAACCTCACCCGCCGCTTCCGCGGCCTCCTCGACCGGGCAGGGCTGCGCCGCACCCGCTTCCACGACCTACGGCACTCGACTGCCACCCTGCTCATGGAACAGGGAGTCGATCTCGTCGTCATCAAGGAACTGCTCGGCCATGCCCACATCGGCGTCTACGCCCATGTAAGGCTCCGCCTCCTACGCCAGGCCATCGACACCCTCACAGACTCCCTAAGCGCGGGCGACGATTGCCCCGCGGGGGCAGGCCGTCCACGGACGTTGCCGTCACCGTTGCCGTCAAGCCCCCCTGGCCATATGACGGCCATCGCCGGAGAGTGCATCCACGCACTCCCCGGCGACGTTGTTCAATTCTAGACTGACTGAACTCGAAGCCTCAACGAGACTCTTTTCAACTAGGAGCCCCTAAGACCTTCGGGTGAATCGCAGGCGCCAACACGTTACGGAAAGATCCTTTCAGGAACCTGCCCGATACGAATTGCGGTCGACCCAACAACATCTCGCAGGTTAGGCGCGACTACGCAAACACATGACCAGTCGTTACGTGAGACCGAGAAGACCAGAACTTCCGTCAGGGAGCTACCTCGAATCGCCTCAAGGAACCTGTCGAGTTCCTCCGTCTCACTACCCCTGTCCTGGAGTCCCATCGCACGGGACGAATAAAGCGCCTCCACATCGCCCCTCGCCGCTGGGGCAGCGTGGTAAGAGAACTCATTCAGACTAGCCAGGATCTCCAGCCCGCGTCGGGCAGAGACCCAACCCAAGTCGATAAGCGCACCTAGCATGCGACGGGCCGCGGGTCCGTCAATCTCCTTCAACATGCGACTCTCACCCCTGACTGCCTAGCTGATCCGTAATCAGCGTAGATCGAAAACCTTGGCACCTTGCACAAGATTCTCCACGAGAACTTCACTCTCACCCCACTTATCTTCGCCATATAGAGCCATTTGGCGAAGTGGATTACCTGGGGTCGGAAGTGAAATTCTGAGGATCACGCCCGGAGTTTCCCCTTCGCGCATCCCCATGGCGAACCTTCGCGCAACTTCAGGGCTAGTCGTCCACGACGTGTACGGGCTATCCGTGTTGGCGTCGTTGTGCTCCACGGGGGTGGCCCTACCGCCCCGCGGCGCAGCCCGCCCCTCCAGTGCATTTTGAAACCCGGGATGACCTTCAGGTACGCCTCGGTAGAGATATCGACCTTCAGGGTGCTCGGCCTTGATGGTGTCGAATGTGCCGCAGTTGTGGACGAGGACTGGGATGGCGCCTGCGAGCACATAGTACGTGTGGAAGTCGTCGACGGTGAGGTTGTGAGTGGTGACGGTGTGCGGGTAGCTGCGGGTGGCTGTGACCGTGAGGGTGGTGCCATTGGGCTGGCGGAGTTGTTCGCCGGTGGTGATTTCGCCGGCGTTGATCCACTGGTGGCGGGTTTCGCTCCAGTAGGGGTGGTGGTAGGTGGAGGTGATCTTTGCCGGCGGGCCGCGGGGGTTTGCCTCGTTGGTGAGGGTGAGGTCGGTGAATTCCTTGTCGTCGGGGGTGGTGATGGTGGTGGTGACGGTCTTGGGGAGGGTTTGGCCGGTCTGCGGGTCGGTGGCCGTGACCACGTCGCCGTCCTTGACGTCCTCGATGGACTTCGAGGAACCGTCGGCCATCAGAACCTGAACACCCGTGGGGAAGCTGTTGCAGCTTGTTGCGGCGGGCGGGGTGTCGCCTCCGCTGCTCTTGGCTGCGTCTGCTTGTTCCGCCGCGGCTCTGGACTCAGTTCCCGCGCTGTCGCTCGCGGATTCCTTGGCGGCCTTCTCCGATGCGGCTTGGGCTGCCTTGGCTTCGGCGTCGCGCGCTTCCTTGAAGGCCTTCTTCGCCGTGCTGTAGGCCTCGGCGGCCTTGGCGGCTCCGCGTTCGGCCTCGTGGATGGCGTCGTAGGCCTTGTTGACCTCCTTGTAGATCTTGAAGGCCTGGATGCCGATCTTGACGGCCTTGAAGAGCTTGCCCCAGGGGACGAAGTTCAGGGCCGTGTTGATGCAGGCCATCACGTCGCCCTTGGTGAAGCAGTCCCGGGCGTCGTTGAAGCCGATCAGGTCGCCGACCATGTCGACGACTTCATCGATCAGCTTGTCGCGCTTCTTCTTGGCGTCGGAGACCTTCTTCGTGGCCGTCTTCAGCCCTGTGTCTGAGGGCCCGTCGTCGTCGCTGGTGTCCTTGCCGAACTCCGGGTCGAACGTGGAGCCGGTGTCCGTGCCGTTGCTGCCCGAGCAGTACGCGACTCCGAAGCAGCTCTCCAGGCCCGTCGGGTCGGATTTGTTGACGGGGTTGTTCTCGGAGTAGGAGTACGCGTTCCACTGCTGGGGGTTGCTCGCGTTGATGATCGGGTCGGGGCTGATGAAGCGGCCGGTGGTGGGGTCGTATTCGCGGGCTCCGAGGAGGGTGAATCCGGTGGACTTCTCCTTGGTGCCGCCGATGAACCCCTTGTCTCCGGCCCAGGCGCCGGGGGCGGGCTGGGTGCCGCGTTCGTTGCCGAACGGGTCCGATGCGCGGCGGATGTAGGTGAGGTCGGAGGCCTTGAACTGGACTCCGCCGGTGCCGTGATGATCCGAGCTCTGGTAGGTGAGCGTGGAGCCGCTGGTGGTGCTGGTGGTGCGGGTGACGGAGAGGCCGCCGGGGGCCGGGTAAGTGCGGACGTTGGAGACCTTGCCGCTGGCGATGTCCAGGGTGATCTGGTCGGCGCCGATGGCGAGGGTCGTGCTGGTGGGGTCGCGGCGGATGAGCTGGTTGCCGCCGGTGTCGTACAGGTAGCTGGTGCCGGCGCTCTCACCGGTGCCGACGATCTTGTCGAGCTTGCCCTGGCCGTTCCAGGTCAGGGACTTGGTGCCGGCGGTGGTGGTGATGCCGGTGGTGTTACCAACCGCGTCGTAGGTGTAGGAGGTGACCTGGGTGCCGGACGGGCCGGTCTCGGTCGAGGTCATCAGGGCGTGCGGGCCGCCCGTGCCGCCACCTGTCTTCGGGTCGGTGGACGGGGTGTTGGGGCCGGTTCCAAAGGTCTGGGTGACCGTCGTGTCCTTGGCCGCGTTGCCGGTGGCGTCCTTCTTGATCAGCTTCTTGCGGTTGCCGAGGTTGTCGTAGGTGTACTGCTGCCAGTACGGGGCCGGGCCGCCCACGCTGGGCTTGCCGGTGCCGTCGACTGCGGGGCCGGCTGCGTTGGTGCACCCGCCGATGCCGCGGACGCTGGGTGCGGGGGCCGTGGTCTGGGTGCCGGTGTCGGTCCAGGCCTGGGTCAGGCGTCCGAGGTAGTCGTGGGTGAAGCACTGGAGGTCCCGGCTGGTGCCGCCCCGAGTGTCACCGATCGAGGTGAGCTGGCCGACCTTGTTGTAGGTGTAATCCAGCACGTCCACGTGCGTGGAGGAGCCTTGTCTGTCCAGGAAGCTGCGGACAGGACGGCCGCTGCCGGCGTCGTAGTCGACGGTGGAGACGATCTGCGCGCCGGCGTTGCCGACGGTGGTGCGGATGGCCTGCCCATAGGGGTCGTAGCGCATGTCCACGACGTACGGAGTCCTGGTGAGTCCGATCTCGCCGTCGAGGGAGGTGAAGTTGCCTGCGATGTCGGTGCCATACGCGAGTGTCTCGGCGTTGAGGCCGGCCTTTGGGATACCCGGCAGGGTAGTCGTCTTCAACTGCCCGTAGGCGTCGTAGGTGTTGGTCGTCTCGTAGGTACCGGCCAGGGCCTTTTCCACTGCGGGAATGGTGACCTTGGTGCCGAGGGGGCGGTAGCCGCCGTCGTAGCCGGTCACCTCGGTGACGTAGGCGCTGCCTGTCTTGCCGCCCACGTAGCGGGTGGTGGTGTCGGGCTTGCCGAGCTTCTTGGTGTCGTAGGTGAACGCGCCGACCTGTTTGGCCGGGTCGACGGCCTTGCCCTCGTATGTGGCGACAGTGCGGCCGAGGATGTCCGTGACTGTGGTTGCGCTCTTGTCCCGGGCGTCGGTGCTGGTGGTGAGGTTCTTCTTGTCGTCGTAGAGCGTGGTGCTGGTGCCTGCGTCGGGGTCGGTGGTCTTCACCACGCGGCCGAGGAGGTCGTAGGCGAACGTCCACTCGTTGCCGGCGGAGTTCTTGCGCGACAGCTCCTGGCCCTGGGTGTTGGACAGATAGGTCGTCTGGTCGTAGGTACCGGTGGGGGTGTTGGCCTTGTACTGGCGCAGGACCGAGGTGGTGCCGTTGGTGATCGTCGATGTGGCGAACCCGCCGGCCGGCGGGATCCGGCGGACCTCGTCAGCTCCCGGGTATTCGGTCTTGGAGCGTGACTGCTCCACGCCGAACGACGTGAAGATGGACGCGGTGGACCGGCCGAGGCCGTCGAAGACGTTGATCGTCTGGGACGGGATCTTACTGTCGGGCTGGACACCGTCGTTGGGCAGGAACAGCGCCGCGGAGGGCGCGTCCTGGTCGGTGTAGTAGGCGGCGCTGGTCTTGGTCTGCCAGCCGTGCGAGTCGAACAGCGCGTCCGTGATCATGCGCCCGGCCACGCCCGAAGGGGCGCTGGCCTGGGTCTGGCGGACCCGGCCGAGACCGTCGTAGATCGCATATGAAGAGGTGTAGGTGTCGTCGTTCATGAGCGCCTGGCTCAGAACGGCGGACGGCGCGTTCATGCCGTTCATCGCGTACGAGAACTTGCGCACCGGCAGGTCCGTCGTGGAGTCCTGACCGGGCTGCCAGATCTTCACGATCCGCCCGAGGGCGTCGTACTCGCGTTCTGCGACGTGGTTGTTCTCATCGGTGGTCTTCAGCGGCTGCGAGCGGCCGATGTCGAGGGTCGTGACGGACTTCCAGCCCAGCGGGTTGGTGTGGGTCACCTTGTCGGGCAGGACGCCGGAGGCCGGGGAGTATTCGGTCGTGTTGACGGCGCCGCCGGGGTGGGTGGCGTCGGTGCGGACCTTGTTGGTGTTGCTGATGACACGGCCGTAGGCGTCGTAGGTGGAGGTGGAGTTGAGGCGGTAGACCGGCTTGCCGGTGACGTCGTACTTCTCCAGGACCTCGGTGCCCGTGCCGTCCGCCGTCGCTCCGACCTGGCCGTAGGCCAGCCCGTCGAAGTAGGAGCGGGTGTCGCCCACGGTGTTGGCCGCGGTCGGGGTCTGCCCGCACGTGCCGGACAGGACCAGAGTGCGGGAAGCGAGCTCCGTGACCGCCCCGCCAGGGCCGGTCGGATACTCGAACGTGGTGCACAGACGCTGGTCCGTACGGGCAACGTCGCTGTTGTCGTCCACTTGGAGCGGACGTGTGGAGAGCGTGGAGTCGTACGTGGACGAGCGCTCGCCGGTGCGCCAGCTGCCGTTTGCGAGCTTCGCGCGAGTGGTGACCTTCGCCGTGTTCAACGCACGGGCCGTGATCGGGGGCATCCCCGCCGACTGGGCGCGGGTTGCAGTGACCGGGCCGATCCACGGAGTGGTGACCTCGTCCGAGACGGCCGCCCCGCCGTCGCGGTCGTAGGTCTGGGTTTGGCGGACGAAGCCGGACAGGACGTCTTCGTCCTTGATCGTCCCACCCTGCGTGTCATTGACCGACACGCTGCGCTTGGTTCCGTTGGCCAGGACGTCGCCGTCCATGCCGCGCAGGTAGGTGGCGACGTTCTTGGTGCGCGGGGCTTCGCTCGCGTTTCCGCTGCCCGTCTTCGTAGTGACGGTGGCGTAGCCGCGGAACTGGTCCCAGGTGCGGGTCTTGGGGTCGGCGAACTCGGAGTCGTTGCGGTGCCAGGCTATGCCGCCGCCGTACTCGTAGTCGGTGACCTGGCTGACCTGGCCGCCGACCTTGTCCTGCTGGGTGACGGACTGGACGACGACCTTGTGGAACCAGTCGTTGACCGGGTCCGCGAAGGACTGACCGGGCAGGTACCACTTGACCGGCATGCAGGCCATCGTGTTGCCGTCCTCGGAGGACGGCATCGTCCCGGCGAGACGCGAGCACTCCGGGGCCTTGTAGACAACATTGACCTGGCCGCCGGTCTCGGTGGTGATCGTCTGGATCCGCGGACGCCGGTAACTCGGAGCCGAGGCATCCGTACCGTCCGGGCGCCGGACGACACCATCGACGCGATTGGGAATCTGCGTCGCCTGGAACAGGACCGCCGGAAGCTTGATCGCGGTCTTCTTGTTGGTGGCGTTGCGCTGGATCGAATCAAGCCAGAGCGTGGGTGACGTGCCGTCGCCTGGGTCTTGGAAGGAGTGCTTGAGGTCGTACCAGTCGACCGTGCGCCAGGCCGTTCCCATCCAGACCTGAGTGGCGATCTGGGTGAACTTCTTCGTCGTGAAGTACGTCGGCGACAGGTTCAGGCACTCGCCGGTCGCCGGGCATTCCTGGTCGATCGGGGTGTCGGGCCAGGACTTCGCGTTCGCCTTCACACGCTGGGCGGTGTCCGTGCAGGTGACCGTCCCGATCACGACGCAGCGTTCGGCGTTCTTGATGTTGATCTGGGCAGCCGGCTTGGCCGCGCCCTTGGCCGCTATCTGCTCGGGGAGGCGCTGGCCGTAGCCGATCCAGGTCGGGTAGGAGCCGCGCTGGTACTTCGTGTTGGTGCCGGTGCCGCCGTTCTGGCCGCCACCCCGCCCGTAGAAGTTGTCCTCCTGCTCGTAGCGGTAGGAGACCAGGTTCTGGTGCGGGTCCACGACATAGTCGAGGTTCCACTGCCAGCCGAGCTGCTGCCACGTACCGTTCGCAGGAGTGGTCGCGCCCAGGCACTTATCCTGACCACTGTTGAAGTACACCGGGACCGTCGAGACCGACTTGGCCTCCGGGTCGGTTCCATCCCCGCCGGGCAGGCGGTTGGAGCCGAAGTAGTACTGGGTGCCGTCGGTCGTGGTGACCTTGAAGCCCTCACCCTTCCACGCGCCGTTGCGCTGCCCGGTCAAACGCTCGATCTTCGTACCGTCCTCACCCTGAAGGTGATAGACACACGACGTGTCGTCGCGGACGATCTGACCCGAGTGACCCGCCAGGTTCAGGGACAGGATGTCCCCAGCCCAGCACTCGTCACCCGACTCCGCGATCCCGGCGTCCTTGCAGCCCTTGTAGGTACGGGAGATCGAGCCCGGACTCCAGTCCCAGCCCTCACCGAAGCCGGAGGCCTGCGCGTTCGTCGACGCCGTACGGCCATCGATCGAAGACGAGTCGTAGGCCAGGCCCACATCCGGACCCGCACCCGCGATCGAGGACGGAACCTCGACGGTGTAGCCATAGGTGAAGTTCGCCGCGTTCGCCCCGGCCTGCCACGCCATCGACGGTGCGATCGGCGTCGCGGTGAAGTCACCACTCGCACCCGACGGACCCGCCTCCACCGCGAGGACCACGGCCTTCGGTGCGAGCACCTGAGGCGCCGGCGCGGGAGCCGACTTCGCGCCTGCCGAAGACTTCGACGGACTCGTGGTGGTGGTCTTGGGGACGTCCACCTCCACCACGAGGCGGCCCGTGGAGTCCCGGTGCGAGGCAACCGGGGTGCGAGCCGTACAGCCCGCGGCAGCCGGAGTGGTCAGGGCACAGTCGGGCAGCCGCACCACACGCGCACGGTCACCCCAGTTGGCACCGGCCGTCTTCGCCCACGACGCGACATCGAACCCGACCCGGACCTTCCCCGAAGCGGATTCGCCAGTGGCGTCGGTCAGAGCGATGAGCGCACCCTGGACCCCGGCCGCACGGGTCTTCGCCCTGTCCTTGACCTCCACCCGCAGTGAGCCTTCATCGGAACTGCCGTCACCGGCGGCAGGCGCGATCGCGAGCTCCGAGACCTTGGCCGAAGGACTCGTGCCCGTAGTGGGGGAGAGCCAGACCGGCAATGCGCCGGCTTGAACGGGGCTCGCGTCGCCGTCGGCTCGCGATGTGGTCGCCGAACCGAGCGCAACGATCGCTGAGCCCGTCGTAGCCTGCGCCTTCGCGTCAGGACTCCACGGCTTGCCGACGGGCGCTTTGCCTGCGATCGGCTTGGCATTCGAGCCCTTGACGGGCTTGGTCTGCGGAAGGGCCGTATTCGGCGGCACCCATACCTTCGGCGGCTTCGCCACCGCTTCGACCGCGGGCAAGCCCAGGCCGGAGATGAGCACCGCAAGCACGGCGACCATCGCGATGCGTGGCCGTCTCGCGCGCGTGCGCGAAATCGGACCACTTTGACGAGAAAGCAAAATCCCCCCACAGGAAAGAATGAGAAATATCCGGGCCCGGTAGCGCCCGGATCCAACACCTCTCGATAGAGGCAAGTCTATTCGCGCATGATCTCTGTCGATCGCGCAGTCAAATCTCGCCGGGTTCGGACCCTGGCGATTCCGTCTTGGGTGCCCCTCCGTCGACTGACCCCCTCAGGGGGAGAGGGTCAGCCGACGAGGCACATGACTACAGGTACCAGCTCTGAGTTGGGTAGTTCGGGTCCGGGGCGTGCGTCCACTGCTGGGCGGGAGCTCCGTCGATCTTGCTGGAATCGGCGATTTCCAAAGTTTTTCCGCTGTTGAGGTTGGTGAGGTTCAGATTCCCTGTAGCACCAATGGACTGGATGGTCCATTTCTGGGTTGCTATTCCCTTGCAGGTCCACTGCTGGGCGCGGGCCCCGTTGTCGGGGCTGGAATTGTTGATTTCCAGGCACTTGCCGCTGTTGGCGTTGACGATCTCATAGACGCCCTCGGTGCCGGTGGGCCGGAATTGCCATCTGGCGCTGGCCTGTCCGAGGCATGCCCATTGCTGGGCCGCCGCGCCGTCGTCCTTGCTGGAGTTGTTGATTTCCAGGCAGGAGCGGCTGTTGGCGTTGTGGATCAAGCCGCCGGAGGGCAACGTGGGCGCCTTGCCGTTGTCGGGCAAGGGCGCGGGAGAAGGCAGAGGGGCGGTCCCGAGGCTGGTGGTGGTCCAGCGCTGGGCGTCGACGTCCACGCAGTTCCACAGCTGCAGTTGGGTCTTGATGCTGAGCGTGTTGTTGGGACGTTCCAGGCAGCGCTGGGCATTGACGTTGAGGTAACTGCCGTTGGCGCGGGCCTGCCACAGCTGGTTGGGCGTGCCCTTGCAGGTCATGAGCTGGATGGGCGTCTCATTTTCGGTGCCGCTGTTGGTGGCCTCTACGCACTTGCCCAGAATGCGGAGAGTGCCGTCATCACGCAGGGCGACCTGTTGCGCGGCGGTCCGGTTGCATGTGTAGATCTGGATCTTGGTGCTGTCGGCGGTCTGCCCGTTGTCGGTGTCGATGCACGTGGTGGCGGCGCTGGAGACAGTGACGGGGCTGGTTGCGTCGGGAGCGGTGATGGAGGCCGCGTACGGGTATACGGCGAGGTTGCCGGCGCCTCCGTACAGGCCCTGACCCATCGGGTTGGCCGCGCCTTTGGCCTGGTAACGGCCGAAGACGAGGGGGCCGTTCGGTGCCGGGCTGTTGGTCTTGCTGTGTTGCCCGGAGCCGATCAGTACGCCGTTCGCATAGAGGCTCATCCTTCCGGTCGTCGCGTTGTAGACGGCGGTGAGTCGCGTCCAGACGTCGGGGTTGACCCGGGCTTGGGCGTTGATGACGTCCGTGTTGTCGTACTGCCAACCGGACGCCGGTTTTGTCGGGTTGGTGAGGGCGAAGCGCCAGGTGCTGCCGTCTGGGTCGGGGTAGAGAAGGAAGTCGCTACGCTGGGTGCTGCTGTTGTCCTGGCTGACGATCACACCGCCCGCACCCGAGGCCTTTGCCCAGGTACTGATGGTGAAACTGTTGCGGGTGTCGATCACGGATGTGCCTGTGGTGAGCGTCGACTGGGGGCCCTTGAACGAGGCGTAGTTGGTGCGGCGTCCGTCGATGACCCCTGTCGGCCAGCTGAGATTGGCAGCGGTGGCCGGGTAGGAGCCCGAGCTGCTGACCACGGTGCCGTCGGCACTCTGGCCGGTCAGTTCCCAAGCGGCCGACGGCCTGTTCAGATTGCCCTGGGGCGTTACGGCTGTGGCGAGACTGGTGACGTCGGGGTGGGGAGCCTCCGTGGTGGGGGCGACGCCGATACCCTTCCAGGAGACGAGCTGCCGATTGGTGTCCACGGCCCACAGATCCGGAATGCGGTCGCCGGTGAGGTCGCCGTCAGAGCCGACGCGTGGGAAACGCGCGGGATCGATGGTGGCCAGGGCAACGCCTTGGGCGGGGTTCGTGAACCCGGTCAGGTCGGGAGCCGAAGGCGTCCCCTTGACAGGAAGGACGCGGACGGTGCCGCTGGACTTGGAGCGGACCCACAAAGTCGGCAGGTCGGTGCCCTCGGCGCGGCCCGGGGTGATCAGCTCATAGCCGTCCCACTTCTGGTCGTTCGCGGAAAGCAGGAAAGCCTTGGATGCGAGCTGGTTGGTGGTGCCAGCCAGGGCGAGCCACAGCCGCCCGTTTTCCACGAACAGTACGGTGGAGCGGTGGAGGACGTACCCTCCGGTGGCGGCCGGAACGGCGGAGTCGCCGTCGAGAGCGCCGAAAGCTGCGATCTGGGTGACTTTCGACCAGTCGGTTCCATAGCCGTGCTCGGTGCAAGGCAGGCTGGTGGAGCCGTCCGATGCGACACAGGTGGTGGGCTTCGCCACGACACTCCGGGCCTGGCCGTCAAAACGTCCGCTCTTGGGATCGTTGGGGTAGACATAGAGCTTTTCGCCACCCGGCTGGTGGGCCAGCAGGTCATCGACGAGGTTCACGAACCCGAGACTGCCGCGATGCGTGATCTGGGTGTTCGCCCAGCCGTTCCCGGTCGGAGACGCCTTGAAGCCGGCCCGGGGGTCGGTGTCGTCGGCCGTCTTGAAAGGCGCGTTGGGAGCGGTGTTGGGATCGGTGCCGCCGCCGATCCGGCGCAGATCGCCCGCGGAGTCGGACAGCAGGACATCCGGGAAGTTGTCACCACTGACGTCGCCGAAGACCGGCTTGGTGGGGTTCTTCGGATTGGACGGTGCGTAATAGCCGTACACGGCGGGCTGGGACATGTTGCCCGCGTCGTCCTGCGTCTGCAGGTAGAGGAAGTTCGTGCCCCACTGGGCGGGTGTGACACTGATGGCGGCCGTTCCGCCAGTCAGCTTGACGACGCCCGCAGTGGTGTCGGTGCACTTCCAGCCAGTCGCCGCGGCCTTGATCGGGTCGGTGGTCCACCGGGCGCAGGCCAGTCCCGAGGAACGGCCACCGCCGACGGGGCCGGGATCGGTGCCGGCCAGGGTGAAGGTGCCCGCCTCTCCGGCATACTTGAGCGGCTTGGCGTTGAGCGTGCCTGAGGCGGGAAAGTCGATGGATGTCACGGCGGCGGTGGGTGGCGTGCGATCGACCTGGACGAAGCAGGGCGTGGTGACGTCACTGGTGAGCGTGTCATCCGTGGTCTTCGCCTGCCAGCCATAGCGATGGCCGTCGGTCAGGGCGCCGACGTTCACGGTGACGTCGCCGCTGGCCGTCCAACCAGTCACGAAGTTCGACGTGCTGTTGCCGTTGTCGTTGTCCCAGAGCTTGAACGTGGTGCTGAGGGTTCGCTGGGTGGGCGAGTTGGCGTTCACTGTGAGAGCTGTATCGGCGTTGGCGCCGAACCAGCCGGCACTGTCCCACGGACTGCAGGGGACGAAGCTGCCGGTGCTCGCGAATCCGGGCGTCGGACTCGTGCGCGGATTGGTCACGGTGGGCTCGATGTCGTACGTGATGACAAGGTGCGGAGCCTCGCCGCTCTTGGAACTGAAGCGCTGGCGATAGAACTTGTTGTACTCATCGTCGGGGGCGAACCCAAACGTGAAGTTGGGCCAGCCATTGGCGACAGCTGTCTTGATGGTGTCGCGGACGCCGTAGTCGATCTCGCCGGTGCCCGACACCCACAGCGTCCCGATGTTCCGGCAGCCCGCCATGACGGAACCAGTGCCGCACGGCTGGCGGTTCCAGCTGGTCGGGTTGCTGATGGTGCCGGTGTCGTAAAGACTCATCGGGGTCTGTGTGGACGGGCTGGAGGAGGCGACGATGGTCGCCTTCAGCCTCGCTTCCAACACCACCGCGGCCCGATCGTGCAGGAAACTCTCGATGCCCACCTGGAAGTAGGCGCGGGTACGCCCCGTGGGCGAGCAGGCGGGTTCGGAGTTGATGTAGCCGCAGTAGCCAGTGGCCGGCTTGTCCTGGCCGTACTGCGTGCCGTTGTACTCGTTAGTGGTCGGGTACCCCTCCTGGACCTGAGCCCAGGCCTGCACCCCATTGCTGTCCGTCGTCGGATTCCAGCCCGGATCGATGAACCACGGACCGTTGCCCTGGCCGAGGAGGCTGGTGTCGGGGACGAGATCGATGCCCTGACCGGTGGCGGTGGTAGTGACTTTGGCGACGGTGGCGCCCGCGCCGGGCCCGTCAGAGGTGGATGCGACGGTTTGGTCGTCTGCGGACATAGCGGGGGCGGACAGACCGGCCGGGCCCTTCTGGGGGGCAGCCTGCGGGGCGGAATCCCACATCACCGGTGTGGGGGCGCTGAACCGGGCTTTCCCGTCGGTGTCGACTGCTCTGAGGTTACCCGCCTCGTCCGCACTCACCGTCAACCCGTCGGCCACCACGTCGAGGTGCAACTTCCTGACCGTGGGGTTCGCTGCGGCCTGCGCGGTACGGACCACCAGGACCTGACGCCAGCCGCCGAGCGTGGTGGCGGTCAGTTCCAGGTCGACATCGGGCAGAACGTCCTTGTACAGGGCGCTGTCACCGTTGAGTACGGGCTTCGGCAGAGCAAACGGTGCTTTGAGGGCCAGCTTCTTGCCGTCAGCCGTGGTCATGGTGGCCATCGGTCCGTCACCGCCACCCGAGAACGACAGTTTTGACGGGACGGCAGCCGGCGTGATCGTGCCGTCGGAGGTGGTGGCGAGCGTGGGGTCGACGTCCTGCCATGCGCCATCGGCCTTGCGTACTCGCTGCGGAGCAATCGAGGCATCAGTGCTGAGAGTGCCGTCGGGGTTGGCGACGGTCGCAGAAGTCGCCGTGGTCAGAAAGCCGACGACGACGGGCTTGCCCGTGCTCTTGGCCTGGGTCCGTGCTGCATCGAGGGCGGTTTCGTCGGCGGTCCGAGTCTTGGGGGGTGCGGCGGGCCAGTCGGTATCGGCGGGGCCAAAGGTGCGGTCGCCGGTGGCTGCGGCAGTTGGCACTGCCAGAAGACCAAGGCCCAGGGACAGCATGGCTACACCAGCAACCGGACGCAACCGCGCCCGGAACAGGTGATCGCGTCGCGAGGCCCCCTGTCTGGGTAGCCACGAAGGGGGAAATAGTGGCCTCAAAGTGGAGGTCCTCGCTCTGAGTTATGAACGGATGAAATTTGGGCCTACTTTTCCTTCACGAAGATATGGTTGTCAACGAATCCAGAAGACTCGATCGCCCGATTTGGACGGTCTTTTGACTGGTACGCCTCCGTGATGCTGGTCACTTATCAGCCGAAGGCTCAATGCATCTAATGAGGGTGCATCGGATGTAGCCTCATGGTATTGACCCCGGGCGACGGGGCCGGCGTCGACGAAAAATCGATGGGCGAATTGTTCCGAGTTCGACAAGGAGTCGACCGTTTGGGAGGATTCAGTCAGGGCTCCCCCCTCTCGATGTCAATGTCAGCTTGAGCTGCACCGTAGTGCGGCGCGGATGGTCGCCGAGGTGTGGCTGGATTTCTACACCGAGTGGGCTGAAATAAAAGCAGTGGCCTAAAACCGGCATCGATATGACCCGGGACGACCCTCGAATTGGGTACCAGAGGGTCGCCTTTTTCGTAACTCGGACATTTTGTTCTTGCTGTACTCCGGAGAGGATCCGGCCGATTTTTCCCACCGTGCCGGCCGCAGCGTCCCGGCGCCCTTCCACTACTCCGTCATGTTCTTGGCCGGTATGCAGGAGCGCGCCAACCGGCTCCCCGGCGAATCGGTGGAGGAGGAGGGGATTCGGTGAAGCCGCTGCAGATCATCTCCGCGCCGAGATGCTCGCGCAGCCAGGCGCCGCAGGGCTCGGATGTGTAGTCGGGCAGAACATCCACTACTTGGCTGGTTTCCACGCCGACGAGGATGGTTCCGTAGGTGCGTCCCCCCGGAAGGCGAGCTCGTCGACACCAAGCACCCTCGGGGCTCACCCCTGCACCGGCGGATGAACCAGCATTTCCCGCAGTCGCGTGCGTCCGTCGGCGAGGTGCACGCGGCGGCACAGCCGGACTCTCAGCCTGACCAGCAACTTCCTCCCAGGCAACGGCCGCTCGGCAAGACTCCGCTCGCAGCGGTATCGGCCTCACGCCGTCCGCCGCCCCGGCGTCTCCCCAGAGCGTCCCGCGGGGAGCGCCTGGGGAGATTCGATGCCGTACGGGGAGCATCTGGGGAGTTCTAGCCGCGTAAGACAGAAAGCCCGTGAAAGATCCCGAAAGAAGTAACGCTGCAGGTCAGCGTCATCTGATGGGTCGAAAGCCCAGCTCAGAGCCTCGGACTCGAGGCCTACATGACGTATATACCGAGGTCGTCGGCCTCGGTGATACCGGGAAGCGAGCCACCCTCGCGCAGAGGCGTGACATAGCGGGTCGCGGTGACTTCTGTCAACATCTTCCCAGGCTACATGGGCCGCAGGCCTGCATGTCCAAGGCGCTGCCCCGAAATGGCTCGCCCGTCACGAATCCCTACCAGCTAAAACTGGGGAATTCTCAGCCACATGTACCGAGATCATCTGTACCGAGGGCACCGAGAGGGCGGATCACCCCCAGGAAAGGGTGTAATGCCAGAGGGCGCAGCTCCTTCCCCGGCCCCATTCCCAGGCAAATGAGGCTGCCCTTTCCATCCCAAGGGCTTGAGTCCGATCGAGTCCGGTCGTAGCGCGGCCCGCAATCAACCCCGTGGAGAATCTGGGGAGTTTGAATCCCCGTGGCGCCATCTCAGGACCTGATCCCCAGCCCACACCAGTCCGCGGGCCAGGGACTTTCCACAGTCCCCGCGAGTGCGTGGTGCACAGGTCGCAGCGGTGCAAGGGGTCAGGCCAGATCGTAACGAAGGCACCGTAGCCCGAATTGCGGACCTCGCCGTGATGATGGGGGGCGGTCTCCCCACGGGCCAGGTCCTTTTCGACGAGCACGTCGATCGCGATGCCGCTATCGGCGCGCATCATGATCGGCCCGCCATTGCCCGACGCCTGCTGCATCGCACAGGATCTGCCCCTCGTCGCTTTGGAAGATCCCTGGGCAGGCCATGAACAGCTTCACCACTCAAAGAACCCTCAAAAGTCAGGCTGATAATTTCCGCTACTGGCCCGAGCAACGCTGTTGAACGAAAGAACGGTGAGGGCGATCGTCAGGCCCGGCAGCGTCGACAGCCGCCTACTCGACCTTCGGCCTGAACTACGTGGTCACCAACCGCGAGGAGCCGGCGACGGGCAATGCGGCCGACCGGGTGCGCGAGCACCTGAACGGGCGAGTCGCGTTGGGGACGTTTCCCTTCGACTGGTCCCTGTACGGCTTCCGCCCGGATCCGGGCGGAAGCCGAGCGTGCTGCCCTGGTCTTCCTCGTCGCTCAGCTCACCGCGCGGTGGGGCAGCCGTTACGCGACCGCGGCAAGACCATGTCCCAGCAAGCCTCATTTCAGCAGATCAACGGCCCCTTGGGGGTGTCGTCGCCCCAACCCGATGTTCAGGCCGCTCCTGATCTCTTCCTGGATTCGGACGCAAGTCCATCCTGACGGCGCGAGCCGTCTACTCTCGGGCGAGAAACCGAGGAAGTGGGGTTGTCATGGTGCGTGGACGGATAGCGGGCCGGCCGGTGGTGCTCGCCATCGCAGCGGTAACGGTGGTCCTGGTCGGGGCCGGAATGTACTGGTTCCAACCATGGAAACTGTGGCAGGACGAAACGGTGCAGGACGCGCTGCCCTCAGCCGCACCGGCCCCGACAGCGACGACGTCCGGACAGCCGAAGACGACGCCCTCGCCGTCGGCCCCGGCCGGACCGCAGACGATCGCTGCGGGCGAGCTGATCAGTCATGAGCACAAGACGACCGGCAGTGTGAAGATCGTCCGCCTGGCCGACGGTTCCCACACGGTGCGGCTGGAGAACCTCGACACGAGCAACGGGCCGGACCTGCGGGTGTGGCTCACCGACGCGCCGGTCAAGGAAGGGGAGGCGGGCTGGCACGTCTTCGATGACGGCAAGTACGTCAGCCTGGGCAAGCTCAAGGGCAACAAGGGCGACCAGAACTACACCCTTCCCGCCGATGTCGACCTCTCCCAGTACACGAGCGTCAGCATCTGGTGCGACCGCTTCGACGTCTCCTTCGGTGCCGCGGCGCTCGCGAAGGCCTGACGAAGACGGACCGAGAAGCGGCCCCGCCGGCTCTGTGCCGGCGGGGCCGCTTGCCGCTATGCGGCACCTGTCACCAGGTGTTGTTCATCCGGGAGCCGCTCAGGCCCGCTTCACGGTGAAGGCGCACCAGGCAGTCCATTCGGATGCGGTGCCGCCGTCCTTGACGCGTATCCGCCAGCGGTAGTCGCCGTTTCCGAGCTTGTCTTCCGGGAGCTGGAAGGCGGCGGCGTCGCTGGTGTCGCTGGTCAGCTGCTTGCGTACGACCTGCTTGCCGTCCGCGGCCTCGACCTCGAAGACGACCTTCCGGCGGGGACCTGCGGCGTTGCCGGTCTCCTCGGTACCGGGAGGAGCTATCGACTCCAGCGTCGCGGCGAGAGTCGGCGAGCCACTGGTTACCACCGGCTTGCCCGCGGGGCCGGCGCAGACTTGGAATCCCGCGTACGGGCCGTCGGAGATGCGCGGCATCTCGGGCGTAGGCAACAGGAGATCGTCCGGGCGGCCGTTGGCAGAGACCGCCGTGTTCTCCCCGGCAGACCTGGCGACGGCGTTGGACAGAGGGGCTGCAACTGCCCCGATGGCCACGGCCGCGACCACCGCGAGGGCAGCACGTCCCGGTCGCGTCCTGGCCTTGTTCCACACACGCATGGCTGTGTCTCTCTTCCTTACGGCGCGACTACTTGACGTAGAGCGTGTGGTCGGGACTCGGGAACTGGATCTGGGTGCACTTGTACGAGGTCCACCGGTGCTCGGCGACCAGGCGCTTGCCCTGTGCCTCGCAGCCGCCAAGGTTGTTCAGGTCCTCGTACTTGGTCCAGTCGGCGGCGGTGTTGGCCTTGAGCTTGTTCGCGGTGACGTATCCGGCGGCCTGGCCGCCTGCCGCGACGCCGTCGGTTCCGTCCCAGCGATAGTGCACGCCGAGCCAGACCCGCCCGACGGCATTCTCCGTGGCCGCGGCCGAGAAGGTGGTGAACGTACGGGTCACACCCAGGGCGTTGGGGTCCTCGGTGGTGGCGGTCCACGTCATCTGGTCGGTGCCGAACCAGTCCCGCATGACCCTGGCCCACGCGCCGCCGAAGGTGGCGTGACCGGAGATGTAGGCCGGGAAGGCCGGGCTGAAGTGGTTGCCATTGCGGTCCTGGGACAGCGGCTGCCAGTTCGGGTCGCCGACCGTGTTCGCGTTCCCGTCGCCGTCCACGCGGACCGCGCTCTCCGGACGCCACAGGTCGATCTCGGTCTGGTACTTCGCGTCCCAGGCCGTCACCGCCGCGTCGGCCATCGCGAAGGACGTCAGGGCGAACAGCTTGGCGTTGCCGGCGACGGTGAGGCCCTGCTGGCGGGCGAGGATCTGGGTGTGCTCGAACAGCTGGCCCGGCGGCTTGTACGTGCCGTCGAGGTCATTGGCCCAGAACAGCGCGGCCTGGGTCTGATCGGCGGTCCGAGCAGCGGAGTCGGCCCGGCCCAGGCTCTTCACGTCGTTGAACTGATCGGTGTACGCCTGGCTCTTGAGAAGACTGTCCATGACGGTCTGGCCGGCCGGCCCGGCCGGCCGGAACTGCGTGCCCGAGGCCATACCGAAGGGCTTGACCTTGCCCCACTGAGGGGTAGCGCCGTTTCCGGTGCCGGTCGGGCGCCAGTAGCCCGCCACCGTGCTGCCGGTGTACGGCGCGGCAGGCGCGGAGCCGTCGTTCTGCCGGGCCGTGATCATCGCGGCGGCGGTCTTCTGGCCCACCTCGGTGCCCGCTGCCCGCTGCTCGGCGGTGACGGCGGCCGGGATCGTCGAGCGGGCGCTCGCGATCTCGTCGTCGAAGTTGTACTGCGGATACACCGACTTCAGGACTTCGAACGCCGCGTGGTCGATGGCGCTGTTCACGTCCGGCAGGGCTCCGTTGGTGGCGGTGGCCTTGACCAGGTACGGGTCACCCAGGCACTTGGTGGCGCCTTCGGCGCAACGGGCGGAGTTCGCCGCGTCGTAGATCGCGCCGTGCATCATGGCACCCGCGCGCGCCAGCGGGCCCGGAGCTCCGCCGACCGCCTTGTACGTGGCCTGGAGGACGTCGTTCCAGTACACGACGTGGTCCTTGACCGGGTCGGCCGGCGCCTCGTACGTCACCAGGATGGAGGGGGCGTTGGCCGGCGCGTCGGCGGAGGCGAAGATCTTGAACGCCTTGTAGTCGGCCTCGTCCGTGGCCCGCAGGCCGATGGTGTCCACCTCGCGCGGGGTCTGCGACCACTGCTTGACGAGCGGAGTGATGTCCTCCGACAGCCAGCGCACTCCGCAGTCGGTGTGCCCGTAGGTCTGGGTCGAGGCGGTCACCTTCGAGCGCCAGGCGGGCTGGGTGCTCCAGCGGGTGGCGGCCGACGCGGTTCCGGTGTCCCAGATCTCCCAGGACCGCGCCTCGCAGGAGTCGGACCACACCGAGTACAGGTTCAGCTCGGCGTTGAGGATGTCCTGCCCGGTGACCGAGGAGTGCCGGGGGAAGTTGATGAACGACCGGGCCTCGCCCCGCTGCCATTCGCGACCGACGTTCAGCCCGATGTTGCCGGAGAAGTCGTCGGTGTCGCCGTTGCGGACGAAGGTGTCGAAGTTGGTTCCGAAGTACACGGCGGGGTCGATCGTGACGGGGAACTTCGTCTCCTCGTCGGCCAGGAAGCCCTTGTCCGCGGTGACCTTGAGGTCGAATTCCCCGCCCCGCTGTACGACGTCCAGGTCGACCTGGACGCGCTTGGCGCCCTCGCGGCCGGTCTTGTCGTGCGAGGCGTCCCACATGAAGGGGGTCGGGAGCTGGCCGACGGCCTTGCCGGTCTTCGCGTCGGTGAAGGTGACGGTCTCATCGGCGCCGTGCCCGGCCTTGAGGCCCTTGGCCCGCAGCGGGAGGGTGAAGGTCGCGGCGCGCTCGGCGCCGGCGCGGTCCTTGACCACGAGATACTGCTCGAAGCCGGTCCTCGTGGCCTCGACCACCAGGTCGGTGGCGGGCAGCACGTTCTCGTACGTGGCCTTCGCGCCCTCGAGTACGGGCTCCGGCAGTGCGCCCTTCCACCCCAGGGTGACGGCCTGCTCACCGGCGCCCAGGGTGACCAGGTCACCGCCCGACGCACCGGTGCGCCCAGCGAGCTTGAGGCCGCGCGGGTGGGCCTTGGACCGCACCGAACCGTCTGGACCCTTCACGAGCGAGACGTCCACCGGCACCCACTGGCCGTTCTCGCGGAACCGCACCGGACCGGCGAACGACTCCACCGCCATGGTCCCGTCAGGGTTCGCCCATAACGTGGTGTTCTCCGTGCGGCTGCCGATCACTTCGATCCGGCGCCCTTGGGCCTGCGCGGTGAGCCGGGCCGCGGTCTCTTCGCGGTCGCTGCGCGCGACGGTGCCGCGTTGCGCTGCGGCGGGGGAATCCGCTGCCGCGAGGGCGGGAGCGGCGATGCTCGCCGCGATACCTGCCTCGGCGAGCAGCAGGAGGGCCAGGGGAACGGCCAGGCCTCTGCCATGGCGCGTGGCCCGTGCCGGTCCTCGGGACCGGCTGGTTGAGCTGTGCACGCTGTCGACTCCTTGCCATCAGAAGCGGGGATCAGACGTGCGGATGCTTCCAGTGGCCACTCAGCGTGTCCATGCGGCGTCTCACCGTACGGCAGTGATCATGGCGACGCCGGAACGGGGAACTCCAAGACGATGCCCGGGAAGCCACAAGAGGCTTGGATATGGGGCCGGTTGATGCAGATCACCGCACTTGCGCCCGACGGCGTGGGCATTGTCGAAGGCGCGGCTCGTGACGTAGGTCGCGGCGCCCGCGAGGGTGATGCCCAGCCACTCCCGGCGGCCGTCCAGTGCGACGAGGCGGAGTCGTCGTAGCCTTCCTCGCGCAGGTAGCCGCCGAGATGTCCGAGGACGGAGCTCTCGGACAGCAGTGCGTATGGCAGGTAGACGAGTGCGGCTACGGCGGTGGCGGGCAGCAGTAGGCGGCGGCGTACCACCAGGACAATCCCGCAGGGTCGTCGTGGTAGCCGTCGGTGCGCACGGTCAGGACGAGTACGGCGACGAGTGCGGACAGCAGGCGCCCGCTGCGGACGGTGCGCGGGTTGAACACAGGGCTCAGCGTGGCAGCCGGCGGGCCCTGGATGTCGCTTGGAGACACGCGGCATCAGCGTTTCGTGTACGCCGGGCCCGTCACGCACCGGCCGTACGGTCATCCGCGATGTCGCCGGTGTTCATCGCCTTCTGCTGCCCGGGTCAGCTGGGTGACTGCTGTGGCGAAGCGGGTGTGGGGTGCTGAGGTGGCCACGGCGTGGGCGTCGGCTGCGGTGTCGACGTCGCGCAGCATCGGCAGGTCGCGGACCGTGACGCCTGCGGCGGTGAGCCTGCGTCGCTGCTGCGCGCAGACTTCGGATTCCGGCACCGGCACCCCGTGCACCAGTGCGGGGTCGGGGTCGGCCAGGCCCAGGGCCCAGAATCCGCCGTCGAGGGCGGGTCCGATCCATGCGCCGCAATCGTGCCAGGCGTCGTCGGCGAGAGCGGGTGCGAGGTCGGCGGGCGTCGCCTGCGGGGTGTCCATGGCGATCAGGACGGCAGGGCCTGTGCAGAGCGCGAAGGCTGCGGCCAGCCGCTCGTCGAGCCGGCCCTGGCCTTGCGGGACGACGTCGATGCCCGGTGGAAGCCATGGGCCCGGTTCGCCCTCCAGCACCAGTACGCGCCGTCGCGCGGGGGCGGCGAGCACCATGGCCAGGGTGTCGGCGAGCATCGCCTCGGCGAGGAGGGCCGCCTCCTGGGGTGTGTAGGGCGGGGTGAGGCGTGTCTTGACACGGCCGGGAAGGGGTTCCTTGGCGATGACGAGCAGCATCGTCACAGCCCACCTGCCTCTCTGGCTTTCGTGCGTGGAGGCTGGACGAGCACAGCGCACATGTCGTGCACGGTGTGCCAGATGCCCCGCCAGGTCCCGGTGACCTTCGACGTCCCGGTCCTGGGCCGGTAGGGGACATCCGGCTCCCGGATCCGGCGGCCGGCGTCGGCGGCGCGGACGACCACCTGCAGCGGATAACCGCTGCGTCGGTCGGTGAGGTCCAGGCCGAGCAGCGCCTCCCGGCGGGCGGCGCGCATCGGGCCGAGATCGCGCAGCCGAAGTCCGGTCCGCCGACGTAGCATCCCTGCCAGCACCAGATTCCCGGCCCGCGCATGCAGCGGCCAGGCACGGTGCCCCTGCGGCCGGCGCCGGCCGAGCATCAGATCGGCCCGCCCCTCGGCCACCTCGCGCACGAGGGAGGGCAGACCGCGGGCTTCATCCAGACACGGCAGGACGACAGCGACCGTCGCCGCGTTCGAGGCGCTCACGCCCCACACCGTACGCACCCTGGGTGCCCGTGCGGGGCATGCGGTCCTCACGACTCGCGGGCGTCGCCCGTCCCGCGCAGGCGACTGTGCGCGAATTCCCTCATTCCGTCGGCGAAGGCGATCTCGGCGTGCCAGCCCAGCTCGCCGGTCAGCCGCCGCAGCAGGCCCGGCTCCCGGCCGGCCAGTGCCTCCAGCGCCACCGTATTGGCCGCGGCCACGTCACGGACGTGCACGAAGTCGCGCCGCTGCCCGCCGTCCTCGAACACGCGCGGCGCCTCGCCCCGGGCGAGCGCCGACCGGAAGAACGAAGCCACACCCGCGTAGGGGGTGTCGCGCGGCAGCCCCGGCCCGTACACATTGTGGTAGCGCAGCGCCACCGCCCGGCCGCCGCACGCCCGCGCCCAGGCGGGGGCCAGATGCACCTGGGCCAGCTTGGTCGCGGCGGACGCACTGCGCGTTCGGCCGGCGCGTCCTCGTCGTAGCCGCCCTCCCCGTACACGGCCATCGACCCCGCCAGCAGCAGCTCGCGCACCCCGGTCTCCGTCATGGCCACCAGCAGCATCGCCGCCGCATCCACTCCCCGCAGCGCCCGGGCCAGGGCCGCGCCGTCCCGGACTTCCGCGCGGATCCACTCGACTCCGGCTGATGGGGGCGGCGGGGCCGCCAGATGCGCCGCTGACATGAGCAGGGCATCGAGTACGACGGGTTCATGGCCGCGGGCGGCGCATGGTGGCGATGTCGCGTCCCACCGGTGCCCGCAGGACCGCAGGACGTCGCCGACTTCCGCTTGGGGCCTGTCTGGTTCATGCCCGTGGTGTTGAAAGCCGAGGTCTCCTCAGCTGATCGAGAGGGCCGGACCGGTGACCATGAGGCCCAAGTCGTGGCACGCGTAGGCAAAGAACGCGAACATCACGAGGGCCGCGCCGCCGAGCGCGGTGTCCTTGAGGAACTGTGTCTGCTCCATCTGCTTGGCCTGCGGGTCGCTTTCCTTCCAGAAGCCGTGCATCAGCAGGGCCACCGAGAACGAGAAGGCCGCCAGCGCCAGGGCCCCGATGTCGGCCCACAGGCCGACGGCGACGCTCACCGCGCCCAAGAGCAGGACCAGACCGCTGACGATCGTGGCCGGGACAGCCAGGGGCACTCCGCGGGAAGCGGCATACCCGGCCATCTGCTGGGTCTTGGTCAGGTGTGCCACCGCGGAAGCGGCGAAGAGGCCGACGAACAGCAGGCGGCCGATCAGCACGAGAACGTCCATCATGACCTCCGTAAGGCATCACCATCACCCATGACGCGCAGGCATGGACCGACATACCGTTTATGCCCGCTTTATCCCGCTTCACTCGCCCGACCCAGCCCGCCACCGGAGCCGGACAGCTCAATGGTGCAGGTGTGGCCGGCCACCGGGGGCTTCCGCGCCGGGCGTGCTGGGTTGCCCGGGGCTGCCCACCCTGGTCCGGGGTGGTTCCGGGGTGGTCCGGGGTGGTGCCGTTCACGTTCCGTAAGGCCACGCGGGCTTGCCACCGCGGTGGCGGCGTGAGTCGATGGAAGTGCAGCCAGCAGAACCTCGGCCCCGCCAGCACGATCAGAGGTCGCTCAGCATGGCCGTCACCAAAGGGACTGTGAACCCCGTTCCGGAGCCCCTGGGCTCCTCCCGCCTCTCGCGGGTGCTGCTGGCCGTCTGCCGTGTCACGGTCGGTCTGCTGTGGATCCAGAACCTTTCCTGGAAGAACCCGCCGCACTTCGGGAACAACACCGACCCCCCGCGCGATCTGTACGCCTGGACCCTGAACGGGGTGGAGCACGAGGTGTTCGCCCCGTGGGCGTGGCTGGTCGAGCACCTGATCATCCCGAACTTCTCGGTGTTCGCCTGGGGGGCCTTCGCCATCGAGGCGTGCCTGGGCGCGTTCTTGCTGGTGGGCCTCGCCACCCGCCTCTGGGCGGTGGTGGGGCTGGTCCAGACGACCGCCATCACCTTCTCCGTACTGAACACGCCGCACGAGTGGTTCTGGTCGTACTTCTTGATGTACGCCGTGCATTTGGCGTTGCTGGCCACAGCGGCCGGGCGCGCCTACGGCGTGGACAGTGCTCTTCGCCCCGTATGGCGGCAGCGAGGCGGCCGATGGTCGCGGGTGCTCCTCGCAGCCTCGTAGATCTGGAGGACGATCCCATGCAGATTCCACGATCCGGTATCGGCCCCACGGCCGCCGGCCTGGGCGTGGGTGCCGCGGCTTGCGCTGTGTTGGGTATCGCCGACGGCCCGCCGTGGCGGATCGTCACGCTCGGCGGGGCTGGGACGCTGGTGCTGCTGATCCTCGCCGCCGTGGCCGTGGCTGCCGGACTCTCGGCGGTGCGGGGGCTGATCACGCTGGCCGGGGCTGGTTTCCTGGCGGCCGCGGTCTTGCAGCTGGTGCAGATCGGCTGGACGGGTGCGAACCTGCTCGGAGGCGACGGTTCCACCGTCGCGCTGCTCCTCGGTTTCGCCGTAGGCCTGCTCGCCCTCGGCCTCGCCCCGGCCCCGGCCCCGGCACCGGCACCGGCACCGGCACCGGCACCGGCACCGAAAACCAGTACGGACGCCTCTGTCCCCGCCACGGGAAGGCATGATCCCGCATGAATCTCGACACCCTGCTGCATCCCGTCCTGGCCACCGCTGCGGAGCACGCCCCGGCCGTGGATGCGGACGGCCGCTTCCCGACCGAGGCGGTATCCGCGCTCATCGGCTCGGGTCTGATGGGCCTGACGCTGCCCGAGCAGGAGGGCGGGCTGGGAGGAGGCCCGCAGGAATTCGCCCGGGCAACCGCCGCACTGGCCGGGGCCTGCGGATCGACGGCCATGGTCTACCTCATGCACGTCAGCGCGGCCATGACCGTGATGTCGGCCCCGCCCCGGGCGCTGCCCTCCGTACTGCGCGGCCTGGCCGGCGGGCAGACGCTCGCCACGCTCGCCTTCAGCGAGCCCGGCTCCCGCTCCCACTTCTGGGCGCCCATCTCCCAGGCCAAACGCAACGGCGGCCCGGATGCCCGGTTCACCGCGGACAAGAGCTGGGTGACCTCCGCCGGTCACGCACAGCTCTACGTCACCTCCGTACAGTCGGCCGACGAGCCCGGCACCGTCGACCTCTACGCCATCGAAGCAGACCGGCCCGGCGTGAGCGTGACCGGCTCATTCCGCGGCCTCGGCCTGCGGGGCAATGCCTCCGCCCCCATGCGGTTCGAGGTGAGCGTCTCGGACACCGCACGCCTCGGTGAGGCGGGAAGCGGCCTGGCCAGGATGACCGAGACGGTCATGCCCTGGTTCAACCTCGGCAACGCTGCCGTCTCCCTCGGTCTGGCCTCCGCCGCCCTGCAGGCAGCCGTGCGGCACACCACAAGCGCGACCCTCCAGCACACCGGGCAGACCCTCGCCGAGCTGCCCACCATCCGCGCCCGTCTCGCCAAGACCTCCCTGCGGCTGGAAGCCGCGAGCGCCTACCTCGCCGCCGCGGCGGCGAGCATGGCCGCACCCGACGAGCAGACCCCCCTGTACGTCCTGGGCGTCAAGGCCCTGGCCAATGACACCGCCCTGACCGTCACCGACGACGCCATGCGGGTGTGCGGCGGCGCCGCCTTCTCCAACCATCTGGCCATCGAACGCTACTTCCGCGACGCCCGCGCCGGCCACGTCATGGCCCCCACCGCAGACGCCCTCTACGACTTCTACGGCAAGGCCATCACCGGCCAGCCGGTGTTCGGCTGAACCCCGCCACCCGTCCGAAGGAGAGGCACTATGGAACCGCTGGTGGTCGGCGCCGTGGCCTACACCCCCAACGTCGTGCCCATCTGGGAGGGCATCCGCGACTACTACCGCACCGGCCCCGTCGAGATGGACTTCGTTCTGTTCTCCCACTACGGCCGCCAGGTCGACGCACTGGTCGCCGGGACCATCGACATCGCCTGGAACACCAACCTCGCCTGGGTCCGCACTGTCCTTCAGACCGGCCACCGCGCCCGTGCACTCGCGATGCGCGACACCGACCTGACCTTCCGCAGCCATCTCGTCTGCCGCGCCGGAGCCGGCCTTCGCGGACCCGAAGACCTCAAGGGCCGCCGCCTGGCGCTGGGCAGCCGAGACTCCGCACAGGCCGCCATCCTCCCCCTGCACTACCTGCGCCGCGAAGGCATCGCCAATGGTGACATCGAACTCCTGCGCATCGACAGCGACCTGGGAAAACACGGCGACACCGGCCGCAGCGAACTCGACGCCATCCGCGCCGTCCTCGACGGCGACGCCGACGCCGCCGCCATCGGCATCAACACCTGGGAATCCATCGGCCGGGACGAGCTGATGCCCGACGCCCTGGAATCGTTCTGGACCAGCCCCACCTACTGCCACTGCAACTTCACCGCCCTCGACACCCTCGCCGAAGAGCGGGCCGACGCCTGGACCAACCACCTCCTGGGCATGGACTGGAACGACCCCGAGCACCGCCGCATCATGGAACTGGAAGGCCTGCGCCGCTGGGTACGCCCGCAGCTCGACGGCTACACCGACCTCTTCCAAGCGGTCGCAGAACAGGAGATCGCACTCCGATGGTGATCCTCGACCTCGTCGAGAGGCTCTCCGCCACCGCGGAAGGCGACACCATCACGCTCCCCCTCACCTCACCCCACGACGCCGCGCTCGCCGCCGCATGGTGTGATCGCACGGGCAACACCCTCATCACCGCGGATGAAGCCGGCATCACGGTCCGTAGGGGACGCCCGCCGGACCCGATCGCCGCCCTGCCCGCCGATCGCCGCCCCGGAGCCCGGCTGTGGCTCTACACCAACTTCGACTGCAACCTCGCCTGCGACTACTGCTGCGCACGGTCCTCCCCCCAGACCGACCGGCGCGCCCTCGGCCTGGACAAGATCCGCCAGATCGCGAAAGCCGCCCCCGCAGCCGGGGTCAGCGAAATCCTCCTCACCGGCGGGGAACCCTTCCTCCTCCCCGACCTCGATGAGATCGTCACCGCCTGCACCGCCGCCCTGCCCACCACACTGCTCACCAACGGCATGCTCTTTCGCGGGCACCGGCTCCAGATCCTCCAAGCCATGCCCCGCGACCGCCTCACCCTGCAGATCAGCCTCGACTCCGCCACCCCCGACCTGCACGACTCCCACCGAGGCGCCGGCACCTGGACCAAAGCCGTCGCCGGCATCCGCACCGCACTCGCCGAAGGCTTCACCGTGCGGGTGGCCGCCACCCTCACCACCGACGACCGGCACGAAGAGCGAGAACTACGTGCCTTCCTCGACACCCTCGGCATCCCACGCGAACACCAGGTCGTCCGCCCCCTCGCCCACCAAGGCGCCGCCGGCGACGGCCTGGAGCTCACCATGGAAACACTGGTACCAGAGGTCACCATCACCGCCGACGGCGTCTACTGGCACCCCGTGGCAGCCGACAACGACGAACAACTCGTCACCCGCCACATCCTCCCCCTCAACACCGCCATCGACCTCGTCCAAGAGACGTTCCGCAGCTACCGGCTCAACGCGGAAGCCGCCGCCCGCACCTTCCCCTGCGCCTGAATGACAGCGGCACGCCAGCCCGGCGGGATGCGAGGCGGCTGCCCTCAGCAGTGCAGCGTGAACGAGGCTTCCCCGTGGGATCGGCCGTTGACCTGGAGCTGCACCAGGTGTACGCCCGGGTGGTAGCGCCGCGTGCTGATCGGCTTGAAGGAGTGTCTGCGTGTCGCGCGCCACGTCTCGCCGGGTGCCAGGGATCGCGTGGTGAGTTTGAAGACCTTGGGGGTGCGGGTCCCGTTGGCCTTCATGTGGTGGATGACGTAGTCGACGACGAGGTGAGCGGTCTGGTCGTGAGTGTTGGTCACCGAGTAGTCGAACAGCAGATAGTCGCCGACCCGGAGCTCTGAGGTGTGGACGTGCGGGCCCTCGACAGCGACAGGACTGTTCGGGGAGTGGCCGAGCAGCGTGAGGGCCCCGGCGTGGCCGGACTTGATCAGGGTGCGCAGGCCGTGCCGTACCAACCGGGTCGTCGTCGGTGCCGGGTCGCTCAGCCAGCGCGCCGCGACACCAGCGGCGATGTCGGGGTGGTCACGGCTGATGTCGTTGAGGTGGTTGGCCACTGATCTGCGGACGTACTCGGAGTCATCCCGGTACAGCGCGTCGAGCAGGGGCAGCGCCGGTGTCGGATCCGCGATCAGCTCCGGGAGCTGGGGCGCCCAGGGCAGTCTTGGCCGCGTGCCCTCACTGGCCAGTCGGCGGACGTGGAGGTCGGGATGCGCGGTCCACGGCGTCATGACCCGGAGCGCGCGTTCCAGGTCGGCACGGAGGAAGGGCCGGACGGCGATCTCCGCGGTCAGGCGCGGGGTGAGTTCCGCCAGCAGGGCGAGCGCCGGTTCGAAGGCGTCCCGGCCCCGTACGGCGACGGCCTCGGTGACAGGGAAGATCATCCATCCGGTGAAATCGCTGTCCCGCAGTGCGGCGCGCAACACGTTCGCGAAGGCCGGGTAGTCCGCCGGAAGATCAGCCAGGACGGCATTTCTGATCAGGGCGACACGCTCGGTGAAGCTCAGCCCGTCCAGGACGGCGCCGCACCCCCGGGTCTCATGCGCCGTGATCCCGTCACCGGCTCGGGTAAGGCATCGGGCGAGGTCGGCGACGGTGTCCGCGCCGAGTAGTTCGTCTGCCGAGGGCACGGCGTCATTCTCCTTGATCTCGGGGGCTATGCGGTGTGCAGCACCTGAGCGTGCCGCATCTCGTGCACGGTACCGATTCGGCTGAAGAAGCCCTGTGCCCGGGGGTCGGCCGGCATTTCCTTGGCCGCGCGTTCGGCGACGGCGGCGGACGACCAGATGATGAAGTCCAGGACGGTGCCGTCGTCGAACTGGGCGAGGTGGGCGCCCTGGAAGCCGTCGCCGTACTGCTCCTTGAGCAGTTCGACGAGCTGCTCTCGGTGGGCGGTGAGGGCGGCGGGGTCGTCGGTGTCGAACCTGACGTACTCGATGGTTGCACTCATGGCATCACCCTTCGTCGGCCACGTGACTCACGGACTTGGTGGATCAAATCCGTGAGCAGAAGTTATCACGGGTTCACCGACCTGAATCCAGTAGATTGAGAGGCATGACCATCCGGGACCTGCAGGAAATGCCGTGGATCGGCGAGGACCCGGTCCTCGACCTGGCCAACACCGTCGTCGTCGGCGCAGGCCCGGGGCGCGGCGACGTCGACTTCCTCGCCGATCGGGAACTCACCAGGCGGTGGCGCGCCCGCGCCGCCGACCGCAGATTGGCCGCCCTCTCCTTGGAGGAGCTGGAGCGTCTGCGTGGGTTGGTCCGCGACGCGCTGGACGCGACAGCCGGACAGCGGCCGCTCACCGACAGCCTGCGGACCCGCCTGAACGAACTCGCCTCGTCCGCCCCCGTCGTCTTCCGGATGACCGGCGACGGCCTGCTCGCACAGCAGGAACGGGGTGGCAGCGCCGACGCCGTCGTCGCCCGCGAGACGCTCGTCCTGGCCGCGGGTCCGGACCGTCAGCGGGTGCGGCGCTGCCACGCCCCCAGTTGCGGCATGTTCTTCCTGGCCAGGCGCCGTGACCAGGCATGGTGTTCTCTCGGCTGCGGCAACCGGGCGAGGTCCACCCGGCGCCAGCCACGAGATACGGGAACCCACAGCTGATGAGACAAGAGAACCCAAAGTCAGGTTGTGCCACCAGACTTTCTACGCGGAGACCGACGACCTGCTGAAGGGTTCGCCCCAGCTTGCTCCGTGGCGGCCGACGGTGGGTATCGACCCGAAACTCACCGACGTCGAGCTGGTCACGCTCGCGATGATGCAGGCCATGCTCGGCTCGCCTTCGCCCTGACCGGAGCCATGACGCACCTCCTGGCGACATCCGTCCCTCATCCTCATCCCCTTCCCGTACGGCAGGTGGACGGGACGACCTCGTGGAAGGCGCTCGCGGGGAAGAACACGATGGTGTCGTGCTCGGACTCGATGGTGCGGTCGGACTCCGCCGGCTGACCCCCACCCTCGCGGAGCAGGGTGTCGTACAGCCGGAGTTGGCCGCCGTCGAAGCGACGGGGCTTGTGGTGGAGCTCGTACACCGCCGACAGGCCGTGCCGACGTCACGGACCCGTGAGGCGTTGGCGTGGATGCCGTAGTGGCCCCCCTCACCGTGCGCCGTCAGGACCGTCAGGGTGTCTGTGTGCCCCTGATTCTCACGATGCCCGAAACCCCGGCGGCGACACCGTTCGCCATCAGCCCCCGGTGCGGCACGACTACCTGGCCGGAACACGCCGATACCGCACCCGCCACGGCCGGGTCCCGGGGGCGGCCGTGGCGGGGATGCGGGGGCCAATGGTCGAGCGGCCGCTCCCGAGGGCCAAGGGCAGGGCACCCGTCAGCCCGTCAGCCCGTCAGGGACCTCCACATGGTCAGGGGTCGGTCCTCGACCGTGATCTGGTCCTCGTGGCCGTGGCCGTCGCGGATCACGATGATCCGGTACTGGTCCTGGTGGAACACCCAGAACAGACTCATTCCGTTGATCCGCTGCATGTCCGGGACCGCGAGGAATTCGTCGACCCGTGTGATCCCGGTCAGTGATCGCCACAGGTCGAGCCCTCGGTCGCCGCGCTCGAGGGCGTCCTGGTGCATCCTGCCGTCGGCGACCGAGATGAGCCGGTAGACCTGACGACCCATGAGGGTGTGGAAGACCCAGTAGTGGCTCTTGCCGTTCACCCGCTGCATGTCGGGCACGGGCAGGAAGGCGTCCACCCTTTCGATGCCGCTGAACGAGGCCCAAGCGGAGAGCGAACGGTCCGGCAGGTCGGTCCCGGCCGCCTGCTCGGGTGGGAGCCCGGACTCGACGCCGTCGGCGATCCAGATCCGCCGGTAGACCTGCCGGCCCTCGACGGTGTGGAACAGCCAGAACCGGCTGCGGCCATTGATCCGCTGTTCGTCCGGGACGGGCAGGACCGCGTCGACCTTCGTCACCCCGGCGTAGCACGGCCACATGGTCAGCGGCCGGTCGGGGCGTTCGCGGACGTCCGTGTGCTCGTCCCCGTCGGCGATGGAGACGGTCCGGCAGACGGCGCCGTCGCTGCCCGCCCCATACGCCCAATACCAGCTCTTGCCCTTGTCCCGTTGCATGTCGGGGATGGGCAGGAAGGCGTCGGTCGGCCGGACGACCGCGGGCGGCTTGTCGGTGAGCCGGCCGTCACCGAGCAGCCGCAGCAGGGTCAGCGAGGGAGCGAAGGCGTAGACGGACCCCTCGGTGAAGACGAACTGGCTCAGGCTCAGCTGTGTGGTCTTGCCGGGGGTCTCGTAGCTGAGCTTGCCGGCGGCGCCGACCATTCCGTCGGGGCCGGGCTTGTTGGTCCTGTTGGGTGGAAAGTCCGGGCTGTCGATCCACGCCTTCTGGATGAACTCGAACTGCTGCACAAGGTCCGACTGGTAGCACACGAAGAGCAGACCGCGCTTCTCGTCGGGCCCTCCGGGGCCCTCCGAGGCGGGGTCGAAGGGCGCGCCGTACGGGGCGCCGCGACGGATGATCCGGCGGCGGTCCATCACCGGGTTCTCGTCGAACGGCCGGTCGCCGGGCTTCTCCTGCAGGCCGTCCCGGGGGTTGGTCTTGCGCAGGTGTGAGAAGAGCGGGGTGATGAAGCCCTCGGGGTCGTTGCGGTAGCCGAAGTCGTTGTCCTCGCCGGCCAGCGCGCTGGAGGGCCGGTCGGCATTCGGGCACGTGGCGACGGGGGTGCCGGACCGCCACCGGCCGACGAGGCGGGCCGCCAGCCACTCCGTGGTGGCCTCGGGCGGCACCACCTTGGCCTGCTTGAGCGCCTTCAGCTGCCCGGCGACCTGGAACCAGAAACCGGGGACGTCCTGGCCGAGCCGGCGCACCACCTGGAAGCTGCCGTTGTCAGCCCAGTCGGGCGTCTCGTGCGGCACGCCACCGACCCGGTCGTGCCCGACGACGAACTCGCCGGGCGGGATCAGCCGGGTGCCGTGATGTCCCTTGACGTACTCGCGCTTGACGGGGTCCGGCTCGTCGAAGCCGATGACACCGGGCTCGCTGACGCCGTCCTTGAAGCCGAAGTGCTCCTTCCCCCTCCGGCTGCCGAGCAGGGTGGCGGCGTCCTGCTGGAACACGATCACGATCTTGGCCGCGGCGCACGCCTCGCGCTGCTGTCTGACCGTCGCCTGGAGGTCCTGGACGGTGTCCGAGGCGACGGTGAGCACGGCGTGGACGACCTGGCCCTTGCCGTTGCCGAAGAGCCACACCTCCGGCGAGCTGTCGCCGGTGTCCCCGAGCGCCCGCTTGTCCGAGCCCTGCTTGAAGGCCTCCATTCCGCTGCCGGGCTTGACGGAGGGCAGCGGATCCTTGCCGGTCAGCTGCCGCAGGCCCTCGTAGGTGAAACTGACATTGATCCAGGTGGCCTTCAGCGCCTTCGGGTCGTCGCCGGCCGAGGCCTTCCTGGCCTTGCTGAAGGCGGCGTTGAAGACGGCCACCTGCCGCGTCGTGGAGATCTGCGGTTCCAGCGCCTTGACCCAGGTGCGCGCCCGCGCCGCGTCCTCGAACTTGAGGAACAGCAGGGTCATCTGGTCCTTCTTGAAGCCGGCGATCACATCACCCTGGATGTCGTCGCTCTCACGCAGCTTGAGATCGTCCACCATGCTCTCTCCAGAAGATCGACACCTCCACGCCGATGCTGCGCAGAGTAATCAACAACGTATGCGGCACTCCCACTCCCTCCCGTCCTCCGACTGGCCGATTACGCCGACCGCCTCCCATTCACGCCCCGAATGCGCTGGTAGATGGCGTGCAGAAACCTTTTGGTTGGCCGGAGTCACCCGCCTGCACGTCTCGGGGTGACAGCCGACCGGCGCGCCTCAACACTGAAGATCGTCACTGTGCGTGAACATGTGGCAGTCCTGGCGCAGCACGTGTCAGCCGACGTGTCCCCCAGTCGGAGCGCTGTGCCTTCCTCTCGCCTGCAAGGAGTGCCATGTCCCGCAGCAATCCGCGCCTACCCGCCCGCCGGAGGCTCGCCACGGCGATCTCCGTCTGCGCCGCCACCGCGATGGCCTTGTCCATGGCCCTGGCATCGGCAGGCCCCGTACTCGCCCACACGGGTCACGGAGACGAGAGCGACGCCGTCCCGTACGGCCCCGCCTCCCGGGCGGCGAGCGCACCGGTCACCGTCGACCCGGAGGAGGCCGCGACACTCGGCAAGGAACACGCCGAGGAGCACGCCCGCACCCGAATGGCCATGGCCGGCGTCGGCGAGTACCCGCAGACCACCCGCACGGAGCGGCTCAAGGCGCTGACCGCCTCCCAGGAGAAGGCCAACGCGTCCTTCGACGCCGCCGAGTTCGGCCGGTTCCGGGAGTACTTCCAGTCCCCGGACTTCGCGGCCCACATCGCGCTGCTGCCCACCGGCAAGGTCCTGCTGTTCTCCTTCGAACGGATCGAGACCAACCCGCAGAATGAGCCCGCCCCCACCCAAACCATCGGCAAGGAGAACGCCGGCCGCGCCTGGATCTGGGACCCCGCCAAGGGGACCGGCGCCGGCGCGTTCACCGAGAAGAAGCCGCCGGTCATCAACATGCCCGACGGCAAGAACGAACCCCGCCCGGCCCCGTTCTTCTGCGCCGGCCACTCCTACCTGCCCAACGGCATGCTCGGCGTCTTCGGCGGGAACCTCGGCGGCAACGGAGGCAGCGGCGCCAAGCTGTCCCTGGTCTTCGACCCCTGGGCGGAGGAGTGGTACCTGAACAAGGACATGTCCGTCGGCCGGTGGTACCCGAGCGTGGTCACCGGTGCCGACGGACGCCAGGTGATCATGTCCGGTCAGTCGGAGCTCGGCTGGGGCACCCCCACCCCGGTCGTCGAGCGCTTCCCCGCCGCGACCCAACAGGTGCCCTTCGAGAAGTCGGTCAAGCCGATCGGCTGGGGAGTGGACCAGCTCAAGACCGAAGCCCCCTTCAAGTGGGACTACCCGCAGTTGTTCTCGCTGCGTGACGGCAAGATCTACGGACTCGGCCGTTCCGTGGACCAGCAATGGCTCTTCGACACCGTCGCCGACACCAAGACCGACCTGCCGAACCGCCCGGACATCAACAAGGGCAAGCCGGGCCCGGACGGCGGGGAGTGGAGGCGCAACTACGGCTCCGCGGTCCCCCTGCCGGCCGGTTTCAGAGGCCCCGACTCGGTCCTGGTCCTCGGCGGCGACCGCAACGACCCGAACACCTACCGTCTGGCCGGCGGCAAGTGGAACACCGAGAAGCCCCGCGCCTTCGGCCGTACCCAGGACGACACTCTGCTCCTGCCGAACGGCAACCTGCTCACCGTCAACGGTGCCTTCGACATCCGCGACTACGGCAACGGGCCGTACAACCCCAACGCCGACCTCAAGTACCGCCAGGTCGAACTGCGCGATGAGAACGGCGACTGGAGGCTCGGCCCCGTCCAGCGGCTTCCGCGCGGCTACCACTCCAACGCCGTGGTCCTCCCGGACGGCCGAGTCATGGTCACGGGCGACGAGCTCCAGCAGCTCGCCAACGACCCCGACATCACCGACAACAACAACGGCAGCATCGAGATCTACGAGCCCGCCTATCTCCACCAGGGCAGCCGCCCCGCGCTCGGCCTGATCTTCAACCCCAGCGTCGCCTACAACGAGAAGATCACGGTCAGCACCAGCACGCCGGGCGACGTCACCCGCGCCGTCCTGCTGGCCCCGACCACCGCCACCCACTCGATCAACACCAGCCAGCGTCACCTCGAACTGCGCATCAAGAGCCGCAGCGGCAATTTCCTGGAGCTCCAGGCCCCACCGACCGCCGCCTCGGCCCCGCCCGGCCACTACATGCTCTTCCTCCTCAACGAGGAGGGCGCACCGAGCAAGGCGGGCTGGATCCAGCTCAAGCCCCCGACGGTCGCCGCGGGTGCCACCGCCACGAAGGCGAAGGCCGGCGGCTGACACCCGCCGGCACCTCCTGGACGAGCCCCCAGCCTGGTCACGGGACACGGCTGGGGGCACTCCGCGCGTACCGCCCACGTGAGCCCCGCTGGCCTCAAGCACGTGGAGTCGGGCGGCGGTCTCCGGGTGTCGGGCAATGGCGATTGAGGTGCGCCTGCGCCCGCGCAGGGGCTACCTCGCAGGAATACTCTGGCCAGAGAGCCTCTGGAACGCCACTCGCACCGCCCCGGCAAGGCACCGTCTCGAATTGCGAGGCAATTCACGCGACTTGCGCCGCCATCCTGCCGCACGACATGGTGAATTCGCTTGCCCAAGGCGGTGGTTGGCCCAAGATCAGGCTCCGCTGGCGAATCCGGTCAGTGCGGCCACGTACTCCTGCGGATGAGTGATGTGGGGGATGTGCCCCGCCCCCTCGATGGTCTGCCGCCTTGCCTGGGGCATGGCTGCGGCCAGCCGGTCGAGGACCCTTGAGAACCACGCTGGACTCTCGGACCCGCGGCTCAGCAACACCGGCATGGTGCAGACGGCGAGTGCGTCGAGGTCGAGCGTGGCCCAGCCGGGGTCGGTCTGCTCGTCCAGCCAGGTGGGGGGCGTGCGTCACGAGCGTGCCGCGGAAATCCTCGGGCAGCTGGTCCCACATACCCGGGCCCAGCGCGATTTCCTCCACGAACAGGCGCGCGCCCTGCTCGTTCTCCCCCTTGCGCAGGTGGTCCATGGCGGCGTCGACGGAGATCATCGTCGGCTGGAGCTCCCTCATGGACTCCGGCTCGTCGGCCACGACGGCGATGAGCGGCGGCTCGTGCAGCGTGAGGCTCAGGAACAGCTCGGGACGGCGTGCGGCCAAGGCGAGCACGATCGACGCGCCGAAGGAATTGCCGGCGGCGTGTACGGGGGCGAGCCCGAGTTGCTCGATCAGCGCGGCGAGATCGTCCTCGTCCTGGCGCCGCGTGCCCTGGCCCGGCACGGTTTCACTGCGGCCATGGCCGCGGCGGTCATAGGCGACCACGGTGAACGAGGCTCGCATGTCGGCCTCGATGGCGGGCTTCCAGCTGGTGTGGTCGTTCCACGACCCGTGGACCCATACGAGCGGGTCGCCCTCGCCGACGAGCTCGTAGTAGAGATCGACACCGTTGGCTCGTACCTGTGGCATGCCATGGCTCCTGAGGGAGAGGAAGGGCGACGGGTTCCAGTGATCACCCGCCACACTGCTCCCTACCAGTCCCGTCCGGCACCACGTCCGCTGCCACGCCGTCATTGGGCAGGGCGGACGCCTCGACCTTGGCGAGGAAGGCAGTGAGGACCTCACGGTAGTGGTCCGGTTCTTCGGCTGAGGGGACGTGGGAGCTCTGCTCGAAGAGGATCCACTCGGCGCCCGGAATGCCGTCCGCCAGGGGACGGACCACCGCGGGGGTCGTGAGGTCGTGGCGGCCGGAGGTGATCAGGACGGGGAGGTCCAGCTCGCCCAGCCGGGGGGTGACGTCCCAGTCCCTGAGGTTGCCGGTGACGTCCCACTCCTCGCCCCACATGATCCCGTACACGTCGTGGTTCAGGTGCGTGAAGGAGCGGATGAGATGGTCGGGCCAGGGGTCCAGGCGGCAGAGCCACCGCTGGTAGAAGGCCATGGTGGCCCCCTCCTCGTCCCGGGCGATGGCGGCCCGTGCGTCGGGCGGTAGGGAGTGCTCGAGTCGGCGGGCCTCGGACTCGTACAGGGCCGCACTGGCCAGGGGGCCGGCCAGGGTGAGGCTGGCCAGGCCGACGGGGCGGGTGAGGAGATACTCCAGGGCCACCTGGGCACCGAAGGAGTGGCCCAGGAGGTGCAGCCGCTCCAGCCCGAGGGCCGACCGGACGGCAGCGACCTCTTGGACGAAGGTGTCCATGACCCACAACGCGGGGTCGTCCGGATGGTCGGAGCGCCCGCACCCGAGCTGGTCGTAGAAGATCACTGTCCGGTCGAGTGCCTCCAGGTCGGTCATGTAGTCATGAGGGCAGCCGGGCCCTCCATTGATCACGAGCAGCGGCAGCTCTTCGCCGGGCTCACCCACGATCTTGTACCAGGTGCGAAACCCGTGGAACGGTACGAAACCCTCGGTGACCGCCATGACGCGCCTCCACGCGAGATGGGCACATCCCCCTCATGGAACAGGTCTCGCCATCCCGCTCAAGCGATGTCCGCTGTGAAGACCAAGCGCTCGTTCTCGGCATGCAGCCGGGCACTGGCAAGGGCCCGAAGGCCGGCCCTCGGGATGTGACTCCGACCGTAATCGCCCGGACAGGCCCTTAGTCCGGCCCCGTCCAGTCGAAGGTGATGTGCTTGCTGGACTGGCCTTCCCGGCTCCAGTGGAAGCCGAAGGCATCGGCACGGTCCGCCGTCGAGCGGCCCCAGGTCGCGACCTGGCCCGGCCCGGTCTCCGAGCCCGGCAGGTTGGTCGATTGGACCCGCGCGCCCTCCGGTGTGGTCGGGCCCGTCAGGGGCACCGCGCTCGCCTCGACGCGGCCGGGGATCGTGGCACGCCAGCCGCCCAGGTCCTCGTCCACCTCCACTTGGATGGGTGCGAAGTCCATGCCCCGCATCTCGGCGTCCATCATGGTGACCATTTCGGCGGGCCAGCTGCCCGCCTGGCCCGCGAAGATCATTTGCAAGGCTTCGCGCTGCTCGTTGTCGGCACGCTCGTCGAGGAACACCGCCGCGTACGAGTCGGTGTGCTCCGCCCACACGTTGCCGACGAAGGAGCCGAGCATGAGCACGTTGAGGCCGCCCAGCGGTACGTCGCCGTAGTTGCCCTCGCGGATGTGCCAGGCCAGGATTCCGTCGCATTCACCGTAGGTGGGCAGCTGGGCGAAGGAGCAGGGGCAGGGAACATTGCACCTGCACGTGTCGAACCAGTCTCCGGCCGCATGCCATCTCGGGACGGTCGCTGTCGTCTCGGACATCTCATCGCCTCCATATGGCCCCGCGCCGGGCAGGGAACACGTGGTCGGCAATGCCCCGCCGGACATCACCACAGGCGCTCGACGGCACGGGTCATCACGTCAATTCTCCCCCTGCTGCCGCGATGGGCAAAGCCGAGCCCGCCGGGGCCGAGATGATCTGTACACCCGTGGCGGGCACGCCTAGCCTTGAAGGGAAGGGCTGGCTCCGCGGACCGGAACAGCGTCCGCTGGGGCGAGTCGGAGATGAACGCTGCCATCGCGCTGGACAGAACCCCTGATCTGGGCAGCGGGGTGACGTATGCCGCCGCTGTCGGGGGCAGCCCCGGCTCCATGGCCTGCAGCGTGCCCACCTCGTCGTCCGCGCGCTCCCCACCCGCCACTCTCGACGCCGGCGTCGTCCGCGCCGTCGGACGGCGGAACCCATCCAGCGATCGGGAGCAGTCATGACGTGGAGTATCTCGGGCAACTACCTGGCTGGTTGTTCATGCGCAATGGTCTGCGGGTGTGCCGTCGACGCGAAGCCGCACGACCCGCAAGGACGCGAGGAATGTCTCGGGTGCGCCGCATTCCATGTGGCGGACGGGCGCTTGGACGACGTTGACCTGTCCGGGGTGACGTTCGCCTTCTACAACCACTTCCCCTCCAACCTGACGGCCGGGAACTGGAAGGTCGGCATCGTCGTCGACGAGGGTGCCAGCGACGCGCAAGTCGACGCCATTGAGCGCATTCTGTCCGGACGTGAAGGCGGTGCGTTCGGTGAACTGTCGCAGTTCTACGGCGAGTACCTCGGCGTGGAGCGGGCGAGTGTCTCCCTGTCGGACGGAGAGAAGCCGCGGCTCAGCGTCGGTGGGAAGACGGAGCTCGCGTTCGAGCCTCTTCGCGGTCCCGACGGTGGGCCCACCACGATGAAGAACGCGATGTTCGGATTCTCCCCCGAGTTCACCCTGGGGCGTACGACCGGCACTTCGAGTGCCTTCGGCCTGTCCTTCGAGCCGGTGTACGGCGAGCAGTCCGACTACACGTTCTCCAGCGAGCAGCCCGAGGGCGCGCCCGTAGGTCGGTAGCGGCATCGGCCAGTACGTCGAACACGGGAGGAGGACGGTTCGGTCACGGCTTCGGGCGACGCCGACGAGGCCGCCGCTCAGAGCGGGCCCGTCATCTGGTTCATCTCCTCCATCGGCGGAGCGTCCTGGAGGCCCGGCAGCAGCCAGTCCTGGAAGGGAGCGAGAGCGGCCAGGACGAGGAAGGCGATCCCGACGGCCCAGGTGAGCCAGGGGCCCTGCCTCCAGAGCTTCTCCAGGAAGATCACCGCGGCCACGGCCGCCATCGCGGCCACGTTCATGAAGCCGAGCGGGATCAGGACGATCATCAGCCCCCAGCAGCAGCCGACGCAGTACAGCCCGTGATGCGCGCCGACCCGCAGATCCTTCGCCCATGGCCGGAACCGCGAGTACCGCAGCAGCTGGAACATGGGATTGCGGCAGTGTCGCAGGCAGACCCGCTTCAGCGGTCCGAACTGATGCAGCCCCGCGAGGAGGAACGCCCCGGCCCCGATCCAGCGCCCCGCCCCCGGATTGCCCTCCACCAGGTTCCCGGTCACCGCCAGGGCGCCGTACGCGAGCAGCCCGAAGCCGGTCCAGGCCAGCAGGTAGCCGCTGACGAACTCGGCGATGTGCAGCGCGCGGACCGCGGGACCCGCCGGGCGGCGGCTGATCCCCCGTATCCAGGTGATGGCGACCGGGGCCACCGACGGCAGCATCATCGCCGCCATCATGACCACCCACAGCAGCAGGAAGAGCGGCAGCGCCAGGCCCATGGTGCCGGGCTCCATCCCCATGTGGCGGGCCTGCCCGATCGTGAGCACCCACGCGAGTACGGCGATCAGCACCATCAGCGTCCAGCCGGCCGCCAGATCACGCCGGGGCAGAAGGACTCCGGGCCGGGTCGGCGCGGGTGCGGCGAGATGGACGTGCGGCATGGCGGGCCTCCCAGAGGGGCCGTTGCCCGAGGAACATCTCCAGCTCAGCACAGAACTCGCGGGTCAGCGATGCAGCGGCCGGAAGCGGCGCAGCCGCAGGCTGTTGGTGACGACGAAGACGGACGAGGAAGCCATCGCTGCGCCGGCGATCATCGGGTTGGGCATGCCGAGGGCGGCCAGCGGCAGGGCGGCGACGTTGTAGGCGAACGCCCAGAACAGGTTGGCCTTGATCGTACGGAGAGTGCGGCGCGCCAGCCTGATGGCGTCACCGGCGGCCCGCAGGTCACCCCGTACGAGCGTCAGGTCGGAGGCGGCGATCGCGGCATCGGTGCCGGTGCCCATGGCCAGTCCCAGGTCGGCCTGGGCGAGCGCGGCCGCCCCGTTGACGCCGTCGCCGACCATCGCCACCACGCGGCCCTGCTCCTGCAGACGCCGGATCTCGGCGACCTTGTCCTCGGGGTGGACCTCGGCGACGACCCGGTCGATGCCGACCTCGGCGGCCACCGCGCGGGCAGCCGCCGCGCTGTCGCCGGTCAGCAGGACCGGGGTGAGCCCGAGCCGCTTGAGGTCCGCGACCGCCTCGGCGCTCGTCGCCTTCACGGTGTCGGCGACCACCAGAGCGGCCCGCACCTGCCCGTCCCAGGCGGCGAAGACCACCGTGCGTCCCTCGCGCTGCGCCGCGTCCCGGGTCCCACTACAACGCCGACGCTCCACAGATAGGCGGCCAGCACACCCAGAGACACCAGGGTGTCCATCGTCGCCGACCCGTGCCGCAGGTTCAGGGCGGCCGCCCGGTGGAACGGCCAGGCGCCCCACACGACCACGGGAGTGGCCAGCAGCAGCGCGACCCACGGCCAGCCGTCGAACCGAAGCGCCGGAATCATGGATACGAGGACCACCGGCAGCCCCAGCAGTGCCGAGCCGAACAGCCGCCGCCGAAGCCCGGCGAGGTGGGCGCCCTCGGTGTCCGTCCCGGCTTCCTCCTGCGCGGACTCGCGACCCATCGCCGAGGCCCCGTACCCGATGGCCTCGACCGCACCGATCAGCTGCTCCTGCGACACCTCCGGGTCGTCCCGCGTGACGTGCGCGGTCGCGGTCGCGAGGTTGACCGTCGCGCTCACTCCCGGCAGCTTGGCGAGTTTCCGCTCGACCCGGGCCACACAGGACGCGCAGGTCATGCCGGTGATGGCCAAAGGGCATCCTCGACCTCCAGCGCAGCGGCGAGCAGCCCTGCGGCCTCGTCACCGATCTCCTCGATCAGCACCTCGCGGACATCGACCGCCGTATCTCGGACCTCCAAGCGCTCCGGACGACCCGGCGCGGTGCCCGGGCCCAGGCCGATCAGGCAACGGGCCGAGGGGAGAGCGCCGTGGTCTGCCGGATCATCGAAGGTGCGTCGGCGGCGTCCTGAGCCGCGGAACGCCCGACCGGAATGGCCGGTCAGGCCATGGCCTAGCATGGCGCGCATGTCGCGACGCCTGCCTCCGTCGCTCCGGACGTGGTCCGGAGTGCTGCTGGTGTGCGCGCTCTTCGCCTGTCTGACGGGGCTCGCGCGTCCGGCGATGGCGACCGCGATGACGATGCCGGGGCCGATGGGCGCCTCCCCGCACGTCGCGGTCCGCGGGCACGCCGAGGCTTCGGCCGCCGTCGCGGCGCCGGACCACGGTCGGCGTTGCCCGGTGTCGGAGGAACAGTGCGTCGCGCCGAAGGGCGTCCTCACGCAGGACGGCCCGACGGCGCAGACGCCTGCGATCGTGGCGCACGCGACCGACTGTTCACCCGAGTCGCCGCGCCCCTGGCCCCATGCCCCGCCTCCGGCAGCCGCCCCTCCTGATCTGCACCGGTTGTGCGTGTCACGGACGTGAGGGCCGGCCACCCGCAGGGCTGACGCCCCGCGGGAAGCCACCTTCCCTCACGTCCACTTCGGCGCGCCCTGATGTCCCCGCGCGCGTGCCGTCGTCGCAGAACAGGAGTAACGACGCATGCCGTCGTCCGTCGCTTTGCTGATCACCGGTGCGAGCACCGGTCTGCTCGCCGGTGGCGCCTCGTGCGCCGCCGTACAGGGGGGCCTGCTGGCCGGTGCCGTGACCCGCCGGCGCAGCCCCGACCCGACAGCCGCGCCCGCCGGCATCCTTCGGCCGCGCCCCGCGCGGCAGGCGGATGCCGGCACACCGCTGGCTCCCGTCGGGGCGTTCCTCGCCGGAAAGCTGGTGTCCCATACGGCACTCGGTGCCCTGCTCGGGGTGTTCGGCAGCGCCTTGCAGCCCAGTCCGCGTACCCAGGCAGTGCTGCTGCTCGTGGCCGGGGCCGTCATGGTGCTCTTCGCGCTGGACCTGATCGGAGTCAAGGCCGTGGGGCGGCTGGTGCCGCGCCCGCCGGCATCCTTCGGCCGCCTGATGCGGCGCAGCGCCAGGATCGAATCGCCCATCACCCCTGCCCTGGTCGGATTCGCCACGGTGCTCGTGCCCTGCGGCGTGACCCTGTCCATGGAACTGCTCGCGATCACCTCCGGATCGGCGGTGGCCGGCGCCGCGGTGATGGCCGGGTTCGTACTCGGCACCGCACCGCTGTTCGCCGTACTCGGATACCTGTTCCGGCGCAGCGCCCAGGCTTTGTCGGGCAAGCTGGCCGGGCTCACCGGTGTGGTGGTGCTGACCGTGGCGGCCTGGACCATGATCTCCGCCCTTCAGGCCGGCGGCTGGGTCTCCTTCGGCTCCCCCGGCAAGCAGCAGACCACCGCCACCGGCCCGTTCCTCATGGAAGGCGGCGAGGGCAGCGGCGACGGCAACGGGGGCACGGCGACGGGCGAGGCCGCCCCCGTACGCATCGACGCCTCCGGGGAGCAGACCGTCGTCCTCACCGTGACGGACTTCTACCTCCCCACCCGGTTCACCGCGAAGGCCGGTGTGCCCACCACGCTGGTCCTGCGGGGCAAGGACTCCGGGGGCTGCGCCCGCGCCTTCACCATCCCCGAACTCGGCGTCCAGGAGATCGTCAAGCGGGACGGCGACACCGAGATCGACCTGGGCGCCCGCAAGCCCGGAACCCTGCGCTTCTCCTGCGCCATGGGCATGCAGAGCGGGGCCATCGAGTTCAAGAAGGACCTGTGATGAAGCTGTTCAGCCGTAAGAACAAGCCCGAGGCCGCGACCGGTGAGCAGGTGGTTCTCCTCATCAACGGCATGCACTGCACCAGCTGTGGCCTGCTCATCGACGACGAGTTGGAGGACCTGCCCGGCGTCCGCTCGGCCACCACGGACGTACGAGCCGGACGCAGCGTCGTCCGCCTGGAGGACGGCGCCGGCATCGACACCGCGGCACTTGTCGCGGCAGTTGAGGCAGCCGGGGACTACACAGCGCGCATCGCCGGCTGACACCCGTAGTCACTCGCTCGTCCCGGCACGAGGGGAAGCCGTGCCGGGCCCTCGGGCGCGGGCGATCGGCTGCAGTCGGCTCGCCGCGGTCCGGGGGACCGGCTTGATGTGGGCGAAGGCGCTCTTGGCGTTCCAGGTGGGAAAGGCTCGTACGAGCCACGAGGGGCCGTGGAGTTGGATGCGGCGGTCGCGCGTGGCTTCAGCCCAAGGGAGCTGGCCGGCATGCCATTTGACGAAGGCCTCGGCTTCCGCCGTGATGTACAGGTCCTCGTCGAGGCCGGGGTACGTCTTGCAGATCTCGGTGTCCGCGTGCTCGATCAGCAGCCAGTACCGCTCGGGGCGCCGGCGGCCGGTGAAGTCGAAGCGGATGACGATGCGGCGGTCCGGGAGCCGGTCTCGGCGGAGCATGTTGCACATCGACCACAGCGCCACGAAGGGATCGAGGTGCTCGGGGGCGATTTCGAGCCAGGTGGCACCCCACTCGCCGAGCGACACGCAGACCTTGAAGAGGTCGTGCCCCGCGGGCGTGAGCTCGTAGTGGCGTCCGCGCCCTTCGGGTTTGGGCGCCGACTCCACGATTCCGAGGCGTTCGAGCTGCCCCAGCCGCTGCGCGAGCAGAGTGCGGGAGAGCCCGGGCGCGCCCTCCAGGATCTCGCTGAAGTTTCCGCAGCCCAGGTGCAGGTTGCGGATGATCACCGGTGTCCAGCGCTCGGCGAAGATCTCTGCGCCACGGGCGATGGGACAGTACTGGCCGTAAGTCCGCACGACACCAGTATCGCGCCCTGGCCTCCGGCGGCGAAGTCCAGAATCCTGACTTCACAGCCACGGTCCACGGTGCTGCGATGGGACTGTCGGGAGACGAGGACCACGACGCCGACCGCCGAGCGAGTCGGCCCTCGGAACGAGGAGGTGGCCGCGATGGAGACCAACGAGATCAACGGGTTCCGGGGCCGGCTGATCACCGCTGACCACGCCGACTACGACGCCGCACGAGCACTGTGGAACGGCGCCGTCAACCGGCGCCCCCGGCTGATCGCCCGATGCGGTGGGACCGCAGACGTGGTCGCAGCCGTGCGCTTCGGCCGCGACCACGGCCTGGAGATCGCCGTCCGGGGCGGGGGCCACAACGTGGCCGGCACGGCGGTGTGCGACGACGGGATCGTCATCGACCTCTCGGCCATGCGGGCCGTATGGGTCGACCCCGCCGGCCGCACGGCCCGGGTGCAGGGTGGCGCTCTGTGGGGCGACGTCGACCACGAGACGCAGGCCCACGCTCTGGCCACCACCGGCGGTATCGTGGGCCACACCGGCGTCGCCGGGCTCACCCTCGGCGGTGGCATCGGCTTCCTCATGCGCAAGCACGGGCTCGCCGTCGACAACCTGCTGGCCGCCGAGGTGGTCACCCCCGAGGGCAGCATCCTGCGGGCGTCCGCCGATGAACACCCGGATCTGTTCTGGGCGCTGCGAGGCGGCGGCGGAAACTTCGGCGTCGTCACCACGTTCCGGTTCGCCCTGCACCCCCTCGGCCCGACCGTGATGGCCGGACCTGTCTTCTGGGCGGCCGACGACACCGCCGACGTGCTGCGCTTCTACCGGGACTTCGCCGCCGAAGCGCCCGACGAGCTCGGCACCGTCGTCAGGCTCGGCACCATCCCGCCGCTGCCGGTCATCAGCGAGGAGCTCCACTGGCGGCCGGCCATCGCCGTCGCCTGCTGCTACGCCGGCCCCGTCGAAGACGGCGAGCGTGCGGTACGGGCCCTGCGCCGCTTCGGGACGCCGCTCGTGGACCTGCTCGCACCCACGCCCTACGCCGCCTTCCAGGGCGGCCTCGACGACACCGTCCTCCACGGATGGCACTACTACTGGAAGTCCACCGACCTCACCGGTCTGTCCGACGAGGCCATCGCGGTCATCGCCGATCACGCCTACCGGGCCGCTTCGCCCCGGTCGTATGCGGCGATGTTCCACATGGGTGGCGCCGTCGCCCGGGTCCCCCACGACGCCACCGCCTACGCCGGTCGCGACGTGGCCCACAACATCGTCATCGACGCCGTGTGGCTCCCTGAAGAGTCCGACGGGCACGCCGCGGCCGAGACCGCATGGGCGCGGCGGTTCCTCCAAGCCCTCCAGCCGCACCGCGCCGACAGCGTCTACGTCAACTTCCTCGATGCCGACGACGACGCCGGCCGCGTCCGAGAGGCCTACGGCGATCACATCTACCGGCGACTGGCCGAGGTCAAGGCCAAGTACGACCCCGACAACGCCTTCCACCACAACAAGAACATCCGCCCCGGCTGAGCGGGTCGGGCGACGGTCCCGGACTAGGAAAGTCTGCCGGGCCGGCTGTCCTCATGTCCTCGGGTGTGTCTCGTACATCCGGATGGCGACGAGAAGTCCGGAGGCGGCGGTGAGGGCGGCGACGGCCCAGATCGCGGTGGTGAGGCCGAAGGCATCGGCGAGAACGCCCGCCAGGAGGGCGCCGACGGCGAAGCCGCCGTCGCGCCACAGCCGGTAGACGCCGACGGCACGGGCCCGCCAGGCGGGATGGGCGACGTCGCCGATCACGGCGAGCAGGGTCGGGTAGACCATCGCGGTGCCCGCCCCGAGCAGGATCTGGGCGAGGGCCCAGACGGGGAAGGCGGTGCCTGCGGCGACCAGGCCGATGGCGGCGGCCTGCAGAAGCATTCCCCAGGCGATGAGGCGCTTGCGGCCGATGCGGTCGGACCACCAGCCGGTCAGGATCTGACCGAGGCCCCAGACAGCGGGATAGAGGGCGGCGAGCAGCCCGATCCGGGTGATGGACAGGCCGTGAGCAGCGTAGAGCAGGGGGAAGATGCCCCAGGCGAGGGCGTCGTTGAGGTTGTTGACCATGCCGGCCCAGCTGGCGGATGAAAGGGCCTTGTCGCCGATGCTGGTGGCGCGGGTGATCTGGCGGGTGGTCAGTTCGCCGTGGTGGGCGGGGTTGTTCGGGGCGGGGTGGAGGGCGGCTTCGGCGCGGGCGTGTTCGCGGGTTTCACGTACGGCGAGGACGGAGAGGCCGAGCCCGAGGGCGGCGTAGGCGATGCCGAGGAAGAACGGCTCGGGCCGCAGTCCGGTGTGAGCGGCGATGGCGCCTGTGGCCATGGCGGTGGCGGCGAGCGCGCCGTAGCCGGCGGCCTCGTTCAGGCCCATCGCAAGTCCTCGGCGGGCCGGGCCGACCAGGTCGATCTTCATGACGACGGTGGTGGACCAGGTCAGGCCCTGGTTGATGCCGAGAAGCACGTTCGCGAAGATCACCCAGCCCCAGGAGGGTGCCCAGATCAGCAGCAGGGGGACCGGCAAGGCGATGAGCCAGCCCGCGATGAGCACGGGCTTGCGGCCGTAGCGGTCCGACCAGGTTCCGGCGAGGAAGTTGGTGACCGCCTTGGTCGCACCGAAGGCCACGATGTAGGTGAGGGCGGCGGTGTGGGCGGAGAGGTGGAAGGCCTGCTCGGCGAGCAGAGGCAGCACCGTGCGCTCCTGACCGAGCATGCCGCCGACCAGCGCGTTGACCGCGACGAGCAGGGCGAACTGCGCGAGGTTGGCGCGCAGTCCGAGTCTGATCCCGCCCGGGTGTCCGGGCACCGGGGTGGCAGGGACGGTCACACGCCCTCCTCAAGGGCTCTGCCGGTGGCGTCGGCCCAGTCCGCGGCGCCACCGGCCAGGACCGCGAGGTTCCTGGCGCCGGAGTGGGCGAGGAGGCTGGCGGCGGTCATGGCGCGTTCGCCGTGTCCGCACATCACCACCGTGCCGTCCGCGGTCGCGGGCAGGTGTGTGGGGAGGGTACCGAGTTCGGCGTGAGCGGCTCCGGGGATGTGGCCGCCGGCGAACTCGGAGGTTTGACGTACGTCCAGGACCGGGCGGTCGCCGATCTGCTCGGCCGTGACGAGGCCGGTCGTGTCCGCCGGGCCTCCGTCGGCGAGCCAGGCGGTCATGCCGCCGGCCAGCTGTCCGGCGAGCCGGTCGTAGCCGATCTTCGCGGCTTGCCAGGCGAGCTCGTGCTCGTCCTGGCCGGGTCCGAGGAGGAAGACCATCGGGGTGTCGTCGGGCAGCAGCCAGCCGAGCCAGGTGGCGAATGCCGGTCGCAGCGGGTTGGAGATGGCGCCGGGGATGTGCCCGGCGGCGAACTCCCGCACGGGGCGGGCGTCGACCAGGTGGGCGCCGGAGGCGAGCAGGGTTCGCGCGGCGGCCGGGGTCAGCGGCTTCAGACCCGGGACTGCGGTGAGCAGGGCCGGGCCCTGCCGGTTGGTCTCGGCGAGGCGGTCGAAGTACGCGGGGTAGGAGCCGAGCGGTCCGAGCAGCCGGGCCACGAAGGTGTCTTCGTCGGGTGCCGCCAGCAGGTCGTTGGCGGCTTTCTGGGCGCCGATGGTGGTGGTCCGCTCGGCACCGGGCGGTGCCGAGCAGAACGAGCCGGCACCGTGGGTGGGCCAGACCGCGGTGGGGTCGGGGAGTTCGGCCAGCCGTCGCAGGGAGCGGTACTGGGCGCGGGCCAGCTCCTCGGCCCGGTCCGCCCCTTGCAGGTCGGTGCGGGCGGCGGATCCGACGATCAGCGAGCCACCGGTGAACACCCCCAGTTCACGGGTGTCGTCCAGGAGCAGGAAGGACAGGTGCTCGTCGGTGTGGCCGGGAGTGGCGAGCGCCCGCAGCGTCAGTCCGCCGAGGTCGACCTCGTCGCCGTCGGCGAGCGCGGTGTGTGGGAAGGCGCGGCGGCCGGCCGCGGAGGCCAGGACCAGGGCCCCGTCGTCGGCGGCGAGCTGGAGCGCGCCGGTCAGGAAGTCGGCGTGCAGGTGGGTGTCGGCCGCGAAGGCCACGGTCAGCCCGCGCCGCGCGGCGGCGTCCCGCAGAGCACGCAGGTCACGGGAGGCATCAACGGCCAGGGCCCCGCCGTCACCGAGGTCGACCAGGTATGCGCTGTTGCCCAGGCCTGCGTCCACCAGGGGAATCAGATACTCGTCGGTGAAGCTCACGGCGGCCTCCCAGATGTTCGGTGTGCGGAGTTGGCAGCACCACTCCGCCCCTAATACAATATTCCATGGATTTATGGAGGATGCCATGGGAGACCCCACCCGCAAAGCCGCGCTGTTCGATGCCGTCGCCCGCACGGGCAAGGCCCTGTCCAACGGCAAGCGCCTGGAACTGCTAGACCTGCTCGCCCAGGGCGAGCGCAGCGTCGACGCCCTCGCCAAGACCGCGGGTCTCGGTCTGACCACCGCATCCGCGCATCTGCAGACCCTCAAGCAGGCCGGGCTCGTGGCCACCCGCCGCGACGGGGTGCGCATCCACTACCGGCTCGCCGGCGAAGACGTCGCAGCCCTGTACGCGCTGCTGCAGCAGGTCAGCCGTACCCACCTCGCCACCACCTTGCAGGCCCGCAGCGCGTACCTCGGCCCCGAGGACACCGACCAGCTCACCCGCGAGGAACTCCTGGAGCGCGTGAAGTCGGGCACCGCCACCGTCATCGACGTCCGGCCCGCCGAGGAATACGACGCCGGCCACATCCCCGGGTCGCTGTCCATCCCCCTCGACCAGCTCGAGGCCCGCCTGGCCGAACTCCCGGACGACGCCGAGATCGTCGCTTATTGCCGCGGCACCAACTGCGTCCTGTCCCACGACGCGGTCCGCCTGCTGGCAGCCCACGGCCGCCAAGCCCTCCGGCTGGCCGACGGCATGCTCGAATGGCGCCTGCACGACCTCCCCGTCGAGGCCGGTGCGGCCTAGCGGGTGCGTTTGTGGGTGATCCCCGCGTCGGTCAGTGTGCTGGCCCAGGTACGCGAGCAGGAGCCGTTGTCGGCCAGGACGCGCTGGACGGTGACCCGGGCCTGGCCGAAGAAGTTCTGCGCCCGGGTCCAGAACGCGGCTCACGGATCCTCACCAAACTGGAACTCAACAACCGCGTCCAGATCGCCCTGCTCGTCCACGACGCCGGAAGCGAGACGGGGGCGTAGCCCGGCTCCGTCCGCATCGGCGGTCAGCCGTGGCGCGGAGTCGGCTCAGTCGTCCCGAGGGGAATCCGAGTGTCCGCCGAGCGGGTAGGGGCGTGCGGTGCCGTGGACGCGGAGGGTGACCTCGTCGCCGACGGCGGGTGGGGCCGCGGTCGGGTCGAAGATCCGGGCGGCCATGGACGTGCCGTCGGCCAGGCGCAGGGCGAGCACCGCGTCGTGGCCGTAGAAGTCGCGCCGTACGACGGTCGCGGCGACCGCACCCGCAGCCCCGGGCGGGGCCAGGGTGATCTGCTCGGGTCGCAGGAGCACGCACAGCGGGCCGGGCGGCAGCGCGCCTTCGGAGTGCACGACCGGGAGGGCGCCGAGCGGGGTACGGGCCCGTCCGCCGTCCAGTACGGCGGGCAGCCAGACCGCGTCGCCGACGAAGGAGGCCACCCACGGGCTGGCCGGTACGTGATAGAGGAGTTCGGGCGGTCCGCTCTGGACGATCCGGCCGTCTCGCATGACCGCGACCTCGTCGGCCATGGAAAGGGCCTCCGCCTGGTCGTGGGTGACCAGGACGGCGGTGGCACCGTCGGCGCGCAGGGCCTGCCAGACGTCCTGGCGCAGTTCGGCCCGCAGGGCTGCGTCGAGTGCGTTGAACGGCTCGTCGAGCAGCACGACCGGTGGCCGGGGCGCGAGAGCGCGGGCGACCGCGACGCGCTGCTGCTGGCCGCCGGAGAGGTCGTGCGGCATCCGGTCCTGGAAGCCGGACAGGCCCACCAGGTCCAGCACGGCGGCCGCCCGGCCGGCCCGGCGGGCTGCCCGGTCCAGTCCGTAGGCGACGTTGCCGAGGACGGACAGGTGCGGGAAGAGCGCGCCCTCCTGGGGGACCACCGCGATCCGCCGCCGCTCGGGCGGCACCGAGGTGTCGGCGGTGGCGACACGGTGGCCGTCGACTCGGATCTCGCCCTCGTCCGGCGTCTCGAAGCCTGCGATGCAGCGCAGCAGCGTGGTCTTGCCCGAGCCGGAGGGACCGAGTACTGCCATCAGCGCGCCGGAGCGGACGGTGAGGTTCACACCAGCCAGGGCCTGGACGCGGCCGTAGGCCTTGCGGACGTCGGTGATACGCAGTTCCGCCATGTCAGCCCCCTCCCCGGGTGAGTACTCCGGTGCGCGCCGACAGCCACCAGGTGGGCACGGCAGCGATGAGCACCAGCAGGGCGGCGTAGGGAGCCGCGGCGGCGTACGCGGCGACCGAGGTGTGCGTCCACAGGCCGGTGGCGAGGGTGTCCAGTCCGGTGGGGCGCAGCAGCAGGGTGGCGGGCAGCTCCTTCATACAGGTGAGGAAGACCAGGGCGGCGCCGGCGCCGATGCCTGGTGCGGCCAGGGGGACGGTCACCGTGCGCAGTACGTGGGCCCGCCCGCGGCCGAGGGAGCGGGCGACCTCTTCCAGGCCGGGTGGCGCCTGCGCTACGGCGGCGCCGACGGCCGCGACGGCGAGGGGCAGGAAGAGCGCTGCGTACGCCAGGGCGAGCAACCATACGGTCTGGTAGAGCGGGTAGGCCACGTTGATGCCGAAGAACACCAGGGAAAGGCCGATGACCAGGCCGGGCAGCGCGTGCGAGAGATAGGCGAGGCGGTCCAGGCCGACGGCGAGCGGGCCCGGTACGCGGGCGGAGAGCAGCCCCACCGGCAGGGCGAGCATCATGGTCAGGCCCGTGCCGAGCAGGGCCACTCCCAGTGAGTTGCGTGCCGCGAGGGCGAGTTCGGCGAGCGAGCCGGGCCGCGAGACGCCCTCGACGGACCACCGGAGCAGGGCGGCCGCGGGCACGCCGAGGGCCGCCGCGATCACGCCGGTGAGGCCGATTGCGGCCGGCCACCGCAGCGGGCCCAGGCGCAGGCGTGCCGACGGGCGGGGAGCGCCCCCACCGAGCCGGGCGTAGCGGGCCCCGCGCCGCCGGGTGAGCTGCTCGGCCAGCAGCAGGAACGCGGTGAGGGCGACGAGGACCGTGGCGAGCACGAGCGCACCGGTGCGGTCGAAGCCGAGGTTGATCGCGGTGAAGATGGCCCGGGTGAAGACGTCGACTCGGACGATGGAGACGGCGCCGAAGTCGGAGAGTACGTAAAGGGCGACGAGCAGCGCCCCCGCTCCCACCGCCGGGCGTACCTGGCGCAGTGTCACGGCGCCGGCCGTGCGCCACGGGCCGCGCCCGAGCGACCGCGACACCTCCTCCTGTGCCGGGTCCACCCCGGTCAGCGCGGCCGCGACGGGCAGGTAGACGTACGGGTACGAGACCAGCGTGAGGACGAGTGCGGCGGCCCAGAAGCCCTCGAAGCCCCGGGCGGTGGAGACCCAGGCGAAGGCCGCCACGTAACTGGGGACGGCGAGCGGCAGCGCAGCCAGCACCCCGAACAGCCGCCGCGCCGGTACGTCGGTACGCGTGACGAGGAAGGCCGCGGCCACGCCCAGCACGGTGCACGCCACGGTGACGACGGCCGCCAGCGCCATGCTCCGGACGGCCAGTGCCGCGGTGCGCGCCGTGAACAGCTCGTCGGTGATCCGGTCCCAGCCTGCCTCGCCGACCCGTACGCCCAGGTAGGCCAGCGGAATGAAGGCGACCCCCACGGCCAGCGTCGCGGCGGCCGCCAGCGTCGGACGCGGCACCAGCCGCCGCACCCGGCGTGGGGTGAGGGCCGACGACGACACGCTCAGACCAGCCCCGATTCCTTGATCATCTTGACCGTGGTCTCCAGGTCGGCCAGGTCGCCCAGGTCGACGTCCGGCGCGTTGAGCGAGGACAGCTTCGGCAGGCCGGGCGCGCTGTCGACGCCGGCCGCCAACGGGTACTCGTACGTCTCCTCGGCGAAGTAGGTCTGCGCCTCGCGGCCGAGCAGGTAGTCGACGAAGGCCCGCACGTCCGGATCCCCCGCGGACTTGTCGAGCACGCCGACGCCGGAGACATTGACGAGAGAGCCGATGTCTCCGTCCGGGAAGAAGTGGTTCTTCGCCTTCAGGGCGGCGACGGCGGTGCCCTTCTCCTTGGCCAGCTCGTAGACGTAGTAGTGGTTGACCAGTCCGGTGGCGAGCCTGCCGGCGTCGACGTCGGCGACGATGGGCGCGTTGCCCTCCCTGATCTGCGCGTCGTTGGCCTTCAGCCCGGCGAGGAACTGCTCGGTCTTCTCCTCGCCGTGCTCCACGCGCATCGCGGTGATGAAGGCCTGGAACGAGCCGTTGGTCGGCGCGACGCCGACCTTTCCCTTCCACTGGGGTTCGGTCAGCTCGAAGACCGACTTCGGCAGCGAGGCCGCGGGCACCTGGTCGGTGTTGTAGACCAGTACGCGCGAGCGCCCCGTGACCCCCACCCACTCGCCGCCTTTCGCCCGGTATTCCGCCGGCACCTTCTCCAGCACCTCGGCCGACAGCGGGGTGAACAGCCCTTTGTCCGTCACCGCCCCCAGGGCTCCGGCATCCTGGGCGAGGAAGACATCCGCCGGGCTCCGCTCCCCCTCCTCCACCAGCTGGGCCGCCATCTGGGCGGTATCGCCGTACCGGGCCTCGACAGTGACCCCGGTGGCCTTCCGGAAGTCCTCCAGCACCGGCTTGACCAGCGATTCACTCCGGCCGCTGTACACGGTGATCTTCTTGTCGGGCCCCGCGGTGGGGCCGGCTTCCGCCTGCTCGCCCTCTGCCGAGCCGCACGCTGTGACCCCGAGGGCCAGCAGGCCTCCGAGAGCCGCGGCAAGGACGCGCCGCATTCCGGGGGTACGCACGATCCCACTCCTCCGCTGCCGAACCGACCGGCTACAGGTTGGGCATATCACCCATATTAGGACAGCCTAGCCTTAGGCTCAGGGGAGGGTCGGATGCGCGCGGCGCGCGGATGAATCCGCGAAAGGCGGGTCAGCCTTCGGGCTGGCTGATCAACTGCGCGATGTAGAGGGGCTCACCCAGCTTTTGGACGAGCTCCAGCTGTGCGTCAAGGTAGTCGATGTGGTGCTCCTCGTCGGCGAGGATCGATTCGAAGAGGTTCGCCGAGGTCACGTCGCCTTTGGCGCGCATGATCTCGATGCCGCGCCTGAGCCGGTCGATCGCCTCGACCTCGACCTCTCGGTCCACCTGGAACATCTCCGTGACCGTCTGCCCCACCCGCACATGGAAGAGCCGCTGATAGTTGGGCAGGCCGTCGAGGTAGAGGATGCGGTCGGTCAGGGATTCCGCATGGTTCATCTCGTCGAACGACTCGTGCCGCGTATACGCCGCGAGCTTCGTCCAGCCGAAGCTCTCCTGCATCTTGGAGTGGAGGAAGTACTGGTTGATCGCGGTCAGCTCCGCGGTCAACTGCTCATTGAGGAACTCGAGGACCTCGGGGTCGCCCTGCATGACACCTCGCCCTTCCGAAGAGGCCGACTCCCCGCCCCGCACTCGCATCGGCCCAGGACTCTACGGCCACCCCTCATTCGACGATAACCCCCGTCCGCTCAAGACGCCCCATGCCCCGTACCTGCCGGTATCCAGGTCGGGGGGGCGCCACGCGGAGCGTCGTCCGCCCCACACACCGACGGACGAGCCTCCCCATCGCTCGCTTGGTGGTCGCCTCCCCGTGAAAATCCCCTCACACGAAGAGTGGAGCACTCGTCACCCTCGGGGTCCTCAGGCGATCTCGGTACGACGGCCGCCCCTCGGGATGACGAGAGGCGTACCGGCGACCGGGCATTCGATGACCGCGGCCTCGAGGCCGAAGACCTCGCGGACCAGGTCCGGTGCGACGATCTCGGATGGCGGACCGGCCGCGATCACCCGGCCCTCGCGCATGGCGATGAGGTGGCCGGCGTAGCGGCAGGCGAGGTTGAGCTCGTGCAGGACCATCACCACGGTGCGGCCCTCGGTGCGGTTGAGGTCCGCGACGAGTTCGAGGACGTCGACCTGGTGGGCGAGGTCGAGGTAGGTCGTGGGCTCGTCCAGCAGCAGGACCGGCGTGTGCTGGGCCAGCGCCATGGCGATCCACACGCGCTGGCGCTGGCCGCCCGATAGTTCGTCGATGGATCGGGTCGCCAGCTCCGCCGAGCCCGTCGCCGCCAGCGCGGCGTCCACCGCGGCCTCGTCGGAGGAGGACCATTGGCGCCACCACCGCTGGTGCGGGGTGCGGCCGCGGGCCACGAGGTCCCGTACGGAGATGCCGTCGGGCGCGCTGGGGGTCTGCGGGAGCAGGGCGAGCCGCAGGGCGAACTCCCGTGCGGACAGGCTCGCGATGTCCTCGCCGTCCAGGTGGACGGCGCCGCCGGCCGGCTTCAGCAGCCGGGCCAGGGCCCGCAGGGCGGTGGACTTTCCGCAGGCGTTGGGGCCGACCAGCGCGGTCACCTTCCCGGCCGGGATGTCGAGCTCGAGGTCCTCGGAGACGATGCGGTCGCCGTAGCCCAGGCGCAGCCCGGAGGCGTGGAGTGCGGTGGGCGAGATGCCGGTCGGCTGGGACTGGGTCTCGGTCAGCGGGGCGGTCATGTCAGCCTCCCTTTCCGGCCCGGTTGGTACGGGCGAGGAGTAGCAGCAGGTACGGGGCGCCCACGGCGCCGGTGAGCACGCCGACGGGCAGTTCGGTCGGGGCCAGGACGACGCGCGCGGCCAGGTCGGCGATGACGAGCAGAACCGCTCCGGTCAGCGCGCTGGTGACCAGCGGGATGCCGGCGGTGCCGGCGATCCGCCGCGCGACCTGCGGGGCGCCCAGGGCGATGAAGGCGATCGGACCGGCCGCGGAGGTCGCCAGCGCGGTGAGGCAGGTGGCGAGGACCAGCAGGGCGATCCGGGCGTGCCGCAGCGGGATGCCGAGGCCGCGCGCGGTGTCGTCGTCGTACTGGAGCAGCTGGTACGGGCGTGCGAGCGCCAGGGTCAGCGGCAGGAGCACCGCCAGCGCCAGTCCGGCCCACTGGACGTGTTCGTAGCCGCGCCCGTTGAGGCTGCCGGTCAGCCACACCATGGCGCGGGAGGCCTGGTCGATGTCGGCGCGGGCCAGCATCCAGCGGGTCAGCGCGATCAGCGCGCCGTTCGCGGCGAGGCCGACGAGGACGAAGCGGTAGCCGGTGATGGTGCCGTCCCGGTAGGCCAGCAGGTAGATGGCGACCGAGGTCAGCAGGGCTCCGGCGAGGGCCCCGAACGGTACGGCCGCGAAGGTACCGGCGCCCGCCGCGGTGACCCCGCCTATGAGGATGGCGCACACCGCGCCGGCCCCGGAGCCGGCCGCGATGCCGATCAGGTCCGGGCTGGCGAGCGGGTTGCGGGTGACGGCCTGGAACACGGCGCCGGCCAGCCCGAACGCGGCCCCCACCAGCAGTGCGGTCAGGGCGCGCGGCAGCCGGAGCTGGTGGACGATCAGGTCGGCCGCCCCGGAGCCGGTGCCCAGCACGGAGCCCAGTACGTCGCCGACCGGGATCGCGAACGTCCCCAGTGAGACGGAGGCGACCAGGCCCGCGAACCCGGTCAGGACGAGGACGAGCACCGAGAGCGCGACCCGGGGGCGCACGGCGGCGCCGACCGGCCCGGCTTCGATCCTCAGGCGCCGGTCGGCCTTCTGACGGCCCATCGTGTTCGTCGTGTTCGTCGTGTTCGTCGTGCTCATCGTGTTCGTCGTGCTCATCGGGTGTGCTCCTTGAGCTTGCCGCGCTTGACCAGCAGCGCCAGGAACGGCGCCCCGAGCAGCGCGGTCACCACGCCGGCCTCCAGTTCGCCGGGTCGGGCCACCATCCGGCCCACCACGTCGGCAGCGAGCATCAGCGAGGCCCCGCCCAGCGCCGAACACGGCACCAGCCAGCGGGCGTCGGGCCCGGTGAAGGCCCGTACGACGTGCGGGACGACCAGGCCGAGGAAGGTCACGGGACCGGCCGCGGCGACGGCCGCTCCGGTCAGCAGGACCACCGCCAGCGCGCCCAGGGCCCGGGTGGACTTGACCGGGGTGCCGAGCGAGCTGGCCAGGTCGTCGCCGAGAGCGAGGGCGTTGAACCGGCCGCTCAGTCCGAGAGCGAGGCCGAGTCCGACGACGATGAACGGGAGCAGTTCCATGCCCAGTTGCGCGTCCCGGCCGGCCAGCGAGCCCACCGCCCAGAAGCGGTACTGGTCCAGGGTGCTCACGTCGAGCAGGATCAGGGTATTGGTGCCCGCGTCGAGCAGTACGGTCACGGCCGCGCCGGCCAGGGCGAGTTTGGCGGGGGTGGCGCCGCCGTAGCCCCTGCCGCCGACGGCGTAGGCGATGAGACCGGCCAACGCCCCGCCGAGGAAGGCGAACCAGATGTACTGGTACGAACTCGTCAGCCCCAGCATTCCGATGCTCGCGGCCACCGCGAACGAGCCGCCCGCACTGATGCCGATCAGGCCGGGGTCGCCGAGCGGATTGCGGGTGATGTCCTGGGCCACCGCACCCGCGGCGCCCAGCGCGAGCCCGACCAGCAGCCCCAGGACTGTGCGGGGCATGCGCAGTTCACGGACCACCACGGCGTCGCCGGCGTCGCTCCCGGCCATCGCGGCCAGGACGTCGGAGAGCGGTACGGCTTTGGTGCCGATCGCGAGGGAGGCACAGACCATGGCGGCCACGGTGGCGAGCAGCGCCGCGAGCACCAGGGTTCGGGAGAGAACTCGCCGGGGTGGCGGAGCGGTTGGGGCGGGGGCCGCGGCGGCGTCCGCGGTGACGGGCTTCAGGTACACCCACACAAGGTAAGGGATGCCTAACCGAACCCGCTCTGCACCCCCCGCCTGGATTTGGCCACGAAGAGCAGCTACTCTTCACCACGCATTTACTCAGGCAAGCCTTACCTAAGAATACTGTTTCCCTCTGTAGAACTGAGAACTGATGAGCACCTCCACTCAGCGTCGCCGGCCGGGCCGGATCGCAGCGGCCGTTCTGACCGCAGCCATGGCCCTCTCGCTGGCCGCCTGCGGCGGCAGCAGCGACGACAAGAAGCCGGCCGCCGAGTTGTCGAAGTCTGCCGCCGCCGAGTCGGCCGGCTTCCCGCGCACCATCACCCACGACAAGGGCAAGACCGAGATCAAGGCCAAGCCCAAGCGCGTGGTGGCGCTGGACAACAGCCTGGTCGAGGCGATCGTCGCGCTCGACACGCCGCTGGTCGGCGGTATCGGATCATACCGTGACCAGAAGGGCTTCCCGCCCTACCTCGGTGACGCGGTGAAGGAAACGAAGGACGTCGGCCCGCTCGACAACCCCAACCTCGAGGCGATCGCGGCCCTCAAGCCGGACCTCATCGTCTCGGCGACGGTCCGTCACGCCGACTTCTACGACCGGCTGAGCCAGATCGCGCCGACCGTGTTCGTCAAGACCACCGGCCCGATCTGGAAGGAGAACATCACCTTCCTCGGCCAGGCGCTGGGCCAGGAGGAGAAGGCCACGGCCAAGCTGACGGCCTACCAGACCCGTGCCAAGGAGATCGGCGACGCGATCAACGCCAAAGGTGGCGGCGTCAACGGCAAGCCCACCTTCGCGGTCGTCCGCTTCGTCGACGGTCCGACGCGCATCTACCTGCCCAAGACCTTCAGCGGCATCATCCTGACCGACATGGGCCTGACGCGGCCGGAGAACCAGCGTGACGAGGTGAAGTTCAACATCGAGATCAGCGAAGAGCAGATCCAGCAGGCCGATGCGGACCACATCTTCATGACCAGCTTCTCGGGCGGCGAGGAGCGCAAGAAGAAGTTCGTCGCCAACCCGCTGTGGCAGCGACTGAACGCGGTCCAGAAGAACCAAGTCCACGAGGTGGACGACTCGATCTGGATGACCTCGGTCTCCCTCCAGGGTGCGGACGTTGTGCTCGACGACCTGGCGAAGGCCTTCCAGGTGGACCCCGCCAAGTAGGCATCACCGCCTACCCGACGGGCCGGCCCCGGCTGCGTACTGATGAAGTACGCAGCCGGGGCCGGCCTTTGGTGTGTACGAGTGTGTACGGGGGAGAGCGGCGGGACTCGCTCAGCCCTCGCCCCCGCTCAGTCCTTCGCCCCCGCTCAGTCCTCGCCCTCGATCCGGCGCAGCCGCTCCGCATCGCAGGTACGGGGACAGGTCGTACAGGGCAGGGCCCCGTCCAGGGTGTAGTACATGCAGCAGCCGAGCCGGGTGCGGGTCGGGTGCAGATGCCCGGCGCGGTCCGCGAGCCGCCTGAAGTCGGCGCCGCCGGGGAAGGGCGCCATGGCGGTCGGGAGCAGCTCGGTCGCCTCGCGCACCGCGTGGTCCTCGCAGCCGAGGGCGCGCCCGAGGTACCAGATCCCGGAGAGCAGGTCGTCGGCGACCATGCCCCACAGGGCCCGGCCCCCGCGCCGGACCCGAGGCCCGATGGTGGCCAGCAGCGACCGTACGTGATCGGCGACGGCCGCCCGCAACTCGGCGCGCAGCGCCTCCTCGTCGGCCACCACCCGGGCGCCCGGCAGGTGCGCCGCCGGATCCCCGGGCAGGCACGCGAATCCGGCCCCCGGAACAATCTCGAACGAGCCCGTCGAAAGGTCCACGCGCACCTCGCTCGGGCGGATGCGCGGTACGCGCCGCTCCAGGTACCAGACGCCGCTCATCAGCAGGCTGACGGACCAGAGGTAGTCGTGCAGCGCGCGCGACGCGGCAACATCGGGGCGCGGATCGTGCCCGTGCCCCGCCCGGATGCGGGCGGCCTCGGCAGCGACGAAACCGTCCAGGGCCTGCCGGCTCCCGGCCGGTTCCGCCAGTTCGGCGCCGTTGACCCACTGTCCGGGCTGGTCGGCGACGGCGGTGGCCACCCGAACGTCCAGCGCCTCGCACGCGGCCGCCAATCGACCGTAGGTCCGCGCGAGCGCGGCGGCGGCGTCCAGTGCGGGACGCTCGCGCGACGCGAGGCGCGGGGCCGTGATCATCGGTTCTCGATCATGTGCTGCACGGAAACTCCGATACGGGAGAGTAGGCAAGCCTTACCTTAACCCAATGATCCATGATCACGACCGCACGCCAGGCCTCCCGCCTCAAAGGGGAGTTGAGGCTAAGGGCTGACTACCAAAGCCGCCTTCCGCCGGCGGTTGAGCAGCTCCGTCGGCACCGAAGCGTGCCGAAACCAGCCCCCCTCGCACTCCTCATCGCGGCCGGGGCCGTACCCGCGCTCGCGGGCGTCATCCGGCGGAACTCGGGGTCACGGCGAACTGGCCGCGGACGCCCTTGCCAACCATGCCGGGCTTGCACGCGGTGATGCAGGAGCCGGCCTCGGCGACCTTGACGGTCATGCTGCGGGAGGTGCCGGGGCCAATGCCCTCAACTTCGCTGACCACCTTGCCCTGCGGGCTGTAGAGGTAGAACTCGGTGATCTTGTCGCCTTCGTTGGTGACCTCGAAGGTGATCGACCCGGCCGGCGCGGAGGTCCGGGAGAGCTCACAGGCATCGCCTCCGGCGCGGACGGCGATGACTCCGGGGGTGCGAGGGGTCTGGGCGGGCGCGCAGTCCAGGCCGAAGAGCAGCGCGCTTGTCCACATGTCGACCCTCACCGCGACCGCCACGGCCCACGTGAGGCGCGTGACGGTTCTTCAACTTCCTTTCACAAGTGGAACTATCGCTTCCAGCGCCCGAATTGTGACGATGTTCGCATCGCGAGACGGCTTGACGAACACCCACAGGAACCTCTTAGGTACGCCTTACCTAACTTTCACCTGAGGGATTTCAGCCATGCCGATACCTGCCCTGTCCTCACTCCTCCTCGCCGCCCCGCTGGCGCTCGCTCTGACGGCCTGCGGTACCGCCCCCGCCGGGGTCGCGCACCAGCACACCGTCCTCGAGGCGGAGATCGCCGCCAACGGCGGGGAGACCAAGGTCGGGGAGTACCGCGTCGGCTACATCGTCGAGGCGGCCGAGCCGTGGTTCCAGGCGGAGCAGGGCGGCCAGGGCGGACACTCCGGGCACGGCAAGCTGGTCAACCGCGAGCCGGCCAAGGACGAGACGCACCACATCGAGATCATCCCGATGGAGGCCGCCACCGGCCGCATCGTCCCGAACGTGCCGATCCGCCTCGAAGTCGTCGACGCCCAGGGCCAGGTCGTCCAGGCGCAGGACCTGAACTTCTACCACGCCGAGTTCTTCCACTACGCCAACAACTTCTCGATCCCCACCGCCGGGAAGTACACCCTGCGCGCCACCCTCCAGCCGCCGACCTTCCTGCGGCACGGTGCCAGCGGTGAGACGCCCGCCCTGAGCGAGCCCGTAACCGCCACCTTCACAGGCGTGGAACTGAAGAACGAGAGCTGACCGGTGGCCCTCATCACGGAAAGACCCCTGGTCACCGCCGCTCCGGCCCCGCTGCCCACCGTCGGCGAACCGGAGCGGACCACTCCCCTGTGGGTCCTCGTCTCCCTCGGCGTGCTCAGCTCCGGAATCATCGCCGGCGCCTGCTGGATGTCCGGCCACGTCCACCCCGACACCACCCTCCAGACCGTGGCCCGGTTCTTCCACGTGGCCGCCCTGATCATCGGCCTCGGCGCCGTCCTCGCCGTCGACTGGTTCGGCATCCTGTGGCTGCTCGGCAAGCGCCGCCTGTCCGACATCACCGGCACCGCCTGCGCCCTCCAGATCCCCATCTGGCTCGGCATGGCCGGCCTCGTCGTCACCGGCCTGTTCCTGCGCCCGAACCTCGGCTCGCCCCTGACCCTGGTCAAGCTCGGCCTCGTACTCGCCGTGACCGTCAACGGCCTGTACGCCCACTGGCTCGGCCAGCGCCTGGACCGGTACGGGGACGACGCACCGATGCCCCGCCACCTGATGGTGCAGTCGGGCCTGGCCGCCACCGTCAGCCAGACCGGCTGGTGGGGCGCCACCCTCATCGGCTTCCTCAACAGCCAGTCCTGACCAGACGCAACGCACGCCCACAGGTCGCCTGCCGCCCAACCCGACGCCAACCGATCGTCAGGGCCTCGGTCGCCGCTCCACGAGGATGCAAAACCCAAGATCAGGAGCGTGCGCCCACACGGCATGGCTCCACCCAGCCCCCTTCCCCAGGTCGCCCCCTGGGGACGTAGGGCCCGTGGTTCTTGGCCGTGTGCGGTGAGCACACGTCGAGGAGGAAATACACAGGCCGATGCTGCCTTGGAGCACGCTATTCGGCGAGTTGCGATACCCGATTGCACCATCGGAGCGGGGAGTGCCCCAGCGTGCAAAGACACCGGTGGTCCTCCGGGTGACATCCACCGGCATCGGCCGGGGCGACCAGTCAGTCGGTTCAAGGCATGGGCAAGCACATCAATACGACCCGACGCGTTAGGAACTCGTGAGGACAAAGCCTCCAGCATGTCCTGAGGCCTCACACATAAGGGGCCCGTCTGACGGGAGCCGGCCTCAACATCCCAGACCCACCCTTTACTTGTGCCCGTCAGTGCGCCGAACACGCTCTACGCGTCGTTCGTTGAGCCACTGCTCGACAGCAGCGTCGGTGTGGCGTTCCGACGTGATGTCACTCAGGATGCGGCCACGATCAGGGTGGGCACTGACTCTCACTGCTTCGACGGCAGCTGTGATACCTCCAGTGAGCAGGTGGTAGAGGTTGTAGCCGAGAGCCGTGTCAAAGCTGATGTTCTTGGCGGGCCAGTGCAGCCATAGATCCTCCACCTGCCTGTGCTCGGCAACCAGGAAGCCGGCCAGCGTCAAGTCCGAGGCCACTCCCCAGGGGACGACCTCTTGGTAGAACGTGCTGGCCCGGCGTGGCGGCGGCGCTGGATGGTCAGCCGGACCAGGCCCGCCTACGGCTCGTGCGGGAGGAGGACCGTGTCGCGCCAGGGGTCCGGCAAGTGCAAGAGACGGCCGGCCACGTGTACGAGCCTGCCGAGAACCCGACGGCGATCCGCATCTGGGCCCGAGCCACGATCGCTCCGTTCAGGTCGAAGCATCCGGCCTCCCTCACCAGCCATGGATCCTTTGCGCGCATCGGGAAGCCAGCCGTGTCGGCCGCAGCGCTCAACGAATGGTCGCGGCCGACACGTGCGAAATACGGGTCTAGCTGAGTTCCGCCGCCAGCAATGCGGCGGTCTTGGCCACCAGCGGGTGGTCGGCCGGGGCGTCTTCCTCGTGTTTAGTCGTCAGAACGGCCATCACGATCGGTGCGTTGTCCGGCGGCCAGGTGATGCCCGCGTTGTTGTTGCCCCCGTACTTCCCGCCGCCCGTCTTGTCGGCGAGAATCCAGTCGGCGGGGAGGCCTGCACGGAATCTGTCGCCGCTGGTCGTGTTGGCGAGCAGCCAGCCGGTGAGCCGTTCCCGGTCTTGGGGTGTGAGTGCGTCACCGAGCGTGAGGCGCGCGTAGGTCCTGCCGATGGCGCGGGGGGTGGTGGTGTCGGTGACGCGCCACGGTTCTGCCGAGTTGAGTTCGGGCTCCCATCGATCGAGTCGGGTCCTGCCGTCCCCGATCGAGCGGCAGAAGCGGGTGATGGCGGCAGGTCCGCCCAGCTCGCGGAGCAGCAGGTTTCCCGCGGTGTTGTCGCTGTAGCAGATGGCTGCGTCGCACAGTTGGGCGACGGTCATGCCGGTTTCGAGGTTCTCGGCCTTGCCGGTTTCCGGGGAGTAACCCGACCTCTTTACGTACTCTTCGGTGTACTGGATGCGCTTGGCCAGGAACTCGCCGTCGTGGTCGAGGTCGCGAAGCACGGCTGCGGCCGCGATCGTCTTGAACAGGGAGCACATCGGGAAGCGTTCGTCGGCCTGGTACGCCACCGTCCTGCCGGTGCGCATGTTGCGGGCGAAGACACCGAGGCGGGCGGAGTGCTGCTGCTCGAGCTCCCTCAGCCTCGAGGTGATGCCGTCCCCGGCGGGTAAGGCGTGTGCCGTTCCGCCGAGGGGCAGGGCGGCAGAGAGTGCCGCACCGGCACCGAGAGCAAGTGTGGCGCGGCGGGATGGGCGTGGTCCTGTGGTGTGCAAGGCGTGTTCCCCTTCTGAGACGGTCATGACGTACGTCGACGCATGGTGCGGCCGGGATGGATTCGCTGTGGATGCGATGCCTAGCACCAGGCGCCCGACTACGTGGCTGCTGCCACCCTTGCCCGCGTCGTACGCACATGCATGAGTACCCATACTCAGAGACCCCGCAGAAACGCGTTGGACGCGCTGCGGTCCCCGCTTCCGACCATCAAGACCCGAATGCGTGACGGACTGATCCGGCTGCGCGACTGCATGGGGGTGACCCGTCCCCCTGCTCCGGCCCGGCTCACCGCCATCCTGACGCGCAGGGCCGGACCTTTCGTCGTCGCCGCGAGCATCGCTGCCGCCGCTGCCTTCGTTGGCCTCGCCGCCTGACAGCACCAGCAGACCGAGCAAACCCGCGCCCAGGTTCAGCGCGCCGACCAGCAGGCCCTGGACGTGGCCGCCGTCATGGCCGCCCCCGACGCCCGCACCGTGCACGGACGTACCACCACCGGAGCCACTACGACCGTGATCGGCGAATCTCACGGAGGGCATGGACGTCGTAGCGTGTGAAGTGCTCCGCGACGCGGATCAGCCTGGGCGCGCTCAGAGCAGACGCATTCCACGCACCGGGCCGCAGGTTCAATTCCCACCGAGGGCACTGCCCGCCCTCTCGAACAAGCGCAAGCCGTTGCCCGGCGTGAACCAGGACGCCGACCCGGAGGGCGAGCTGTACGGCGCCACCGTCTGCCTGACCGGCAAGCTGACCTCCATGACCCGCGACGAGGCGTTCCAGAAGCTCGCTGATGTCGGGGCCCGGCCGGCGGAGAACGTCACCAAGAAGACGGACGTCCTCGTGTCCGCGTCGCAGACGCAGCTCAAGCCCGGCGACGTCCTGAGCGGGAAGGCCAAGAAGGCGCAGAGCCTGCTCGAATCCGGGCAGAGCATAGAGGTCCTCGACGAGGACGAGTTCCTGCGCCGCCTCGGAAGCTGACGCCTGACCGGCCTCGCTCTCGCGAGGCCGGTCAGGCCACCGATTCGGATCGAGATGCCGTCGGCGGGCCGGAGCGGGCCTGCGGCCCGGCCGGTCTCAGCCGTCCGTCAGACGCCGAAGTCGGCGACGATTCCGGTCAGGCCGGAGGCGTAGCCCTGGCCGACGGCGCGGAACTTCCACTCGTCGCCGTTGCGGTAGAGCTCGCCGAAGATCATCGCGGTCTCGGTGGCCGCATCCTCGGAGAGGTCGTAGCGGGCGAGTTCGGCGCCGCCGGCCTGGTTGACGACGCGGATGAAGGCGTTGCGGACCTGGCCGAAGCTGTGGCCGCGGGTCTCCGCGTCGTGGATGGAGACCGGGAAGACGATCTTCTGGATGTCCGCCGGGACGGCGGCCAGGTCGACCTTGACGACCTCGTCGTCGCCCTCGCCCTCACCGGTGAGGTTGTCGCCGGTGTGCTCGACGGAGCCGTCGGGGCTCTTGAGGTTGTTGTAGAAGACGAAGTGCCCGCTGGAGGGCACCTTGCCGGACTCCCCCACCAGCAGGGCGCTGGCGTCGAGGTCGTAGTCGGTGCCGGTGGTCGTGCGGACGTCCCAGCCCAGGCCGACCAGTACCGCGGTCAGGCCCGGCGCCTCCTTGCTCAGCGAGACATTGCCGCCCTTGGACAGGCTCACACCCATGTCGCATCCCTCTCGTGGCCGAAGCCGGGTAGCCGAGTAGCAGAAACAGAGAACTACATTAATGTAGAAATTGGGCTGGGTCGCGAGGCACGGCCGTACTCCGCCGTGGACCCACATCCGTACGATGAACCGCCCCCGTGGAGGTAGACGGGGCTGGGCCGCGGGAGGTTGACGGCATGACGGACCAGATCGAGAGCGGCGCCGACGAGCCCTCCCGGCGCCGGGGGCAGGGCGAGCTGGAGGCGCAGGTGCTGGCCGCGCTGCACCGGGCTCCCGGGCCGGCCAACGCGGGCTGGGTCCAGGAGCACCTGGGAAGCGGACTCGCGTACACCACGGTGATGACCATCCTGACCCGGCTGCACGCAAAGGGCGCCGTCAGCCGCAAGCGCGCGGGCCGGTCCTTCGAGTGGACTCCCGTCGCGGACGAGGCCGGCCTCGCCGCGCTGCGCATGCGCAAGGTGCTGGACTCCGAGTCGGACCGGGAGGCCGTCCTGGCCAGCTTCGTCACCGCCCTGCCGCCCGGCGACGAGAGGGTGCTGCGGGACCTGCTGGTGCAGACGGCGGAGGAGGAGGGAGAAGGGGAAGGGGAAGGGGAAGGGGAGGGCTGACGCCATGGGGGTCTTCGTCTTCCTGCCGCTGGTCCTGTCCCTTGACCGCCTGGCCTGTCGCCCGCCTCGCCGAACACCACCTCCATCCGCGCGCCGCCACCTGGCTGCTCACCGCCGTCGCCGCCGTGCTCGCCGTGTGCAGCACGCTCTGTCTCGCACTGCTCGTCGTGGTCGGTACCGCCCAACTGCCCGGCAATCCACGGCCGGACGGCTGGTCGGATCCGGAGGTGCGCGAGCCTGCGGGTTCGTGATCACGGCGGTGAGTGTCGGCATACCGTGGCGACACTTCCGAGCCGGCCGGCTAGCTCGGGCAGGTTGCGGCCTCGATGTGGGCGAGTTGGGCGGCGAGGATCTCTTCGAAGGCGGCGCGGCGGTCCGCCCCGAGGGGGCGGACGTCGCGGGCGAAGTGGGCCAGGGCCGGGAAGCGCTCGGGGTCGGCGCCGAGTACCGCGACGCGGAACAGCTCCATGCCCTGTTCGTACTCTTCGGGGGTGACGGTGCTGGCCCCGGCCTCGGAGGCGATCAACGCGGCGATGAGGACCGCGATCCGGTGGTAGCGCGCCGGGATCTCCTCGTCGGGCAGTCCCGACGCGCGCAGAGCCTGTAGCACCTCTTCCATCACCAGACGGGAACCGGTGCCGCTTGATGCGTAGCGTCCCCAGACCGCGGCGAGCTGGGGCTGCTGACCGAAGGCCTCTCTCACGCGCATGGCCAGGGATGTGATGCGCTGCTTCCAGTCGCCCTCGGGGCGGTGGCCGTCCATGGCCGCGAGGAGAATCCGGTCGGCGACCGCGCGCAGCAGTTCGGTCTTGCTGCGGAAGTGCCGGTAGAGGCTGGAGGAATCTGTCCCGAGGGCCGCGGCCAGCTTGCGCACGCTGAACGAATCCGCGTCGCCCGTGCGCAGCAGCTCCGCCGCCGCATCCAGGATCTCTTCGGTCGACCAGCGCCTTCGGCCTGCCATCTTGCTCCTCTCGCCGGATCTCAGCCTAACCTATGCACTTGGTGTTGCACGCACCGCGTGCATAATGAGGACATGGTCCTGCCGGGCGGCCCGGCAGGACGGGCCGACGTGCCACTTGTGCCCTGTTATCCGGGTCCGGCGACCGATGCGGAGCTCAGCCCGGGGAATACGAAAGGACGCATGACGTGAAGAACCCGCTGGATTCCGCGGCGCTGAACGCCGCCATTGAAGACGTCCACCGCGCCGGCATGCCGGGGCTGTTCGCCGAGGTACGTGACGGCGACCAGGTCTGGCTCGGTGCCGCCGGGGTCGCCGATGTCGTCACCGGTCGCCCCGTCACCGCCGACATGCGGCACCGCGTCGGCAGCATCACCAAGACCTTCACCGCCGCCGCGGTCCTGCAGCAGGTCGAGAGCGGTCAGATCGGTCTCGACACACCGATCGGCCGGTACCTTCCGAAGCTGGTTCCCGGAGAACGCGGTGACGCGATCACGGTCCGGATGCTGATCAACCACACCAGCGGCCTCGCCGAGTATCTCCCGTACGCCTACCCCTCCCTCAAGGCGTTCCCCGCCCTCGCGGACACCGGACCCCAGAGCCTGGACGACCACCGGCTCACGCGGTTCGACCCCGTTGAACTGATCGAGATGGGGGTCACCGCACCTGCCGTCGGCACCCCGGGTGGTACGCCGGGGGTGTACTCCAACACCAACTACCTGCTCCTCGTACAACTCCTGGAACAGGTGACCGGCACTACGGCCGAGCGGTACATCACCCGGAACATCATCGAGCGCGCCGGGCTCCGGGACACCGAACTCCCCGCCGGACCATACGTCGACGGGCCGCACTCGCAGCACTACGAGGCGTGGTTCGGCATGATCGACCCGCCGCGCGACTACAGCGTCTACGACATGTCGTGGGTGGGGCCGTCGGCCTCGCTGATATCAACCGTCGCGGACCTCAACCGTTTCTACGGCACGCTGCTGGCCGGGGAGATCGTCAGTCCGTCGTCGCTGGCGCAGATGCAACGCACCGTCCCGGTCATCTCCCAAGAGGGAAGGACGATCGGCTACGGCCTCGGCCTGCACCCGATGGAGGGTCCCGGTCAGGGCACCTTCTGGGGCCATGGCGGCACGGTCTGGGGTGGTGGAGCGTTGGCCATGACCCGCGCAGACGGCAAGCGGCAGATGGCGGTCGCGGTGAACCTGCAGAGGTGGAACAGGCTCGACTCCTCCGGCAAACCGCAGCCCCATCCCATCGACGCCGCGCTTGCGGCTCTCTACCGCGTGGCGATGTACGGCTGACCGGGCCGGAGAGAGTCGCTTTCACCAAGCCGCCGGCTATCCCGAGACGGGAGATCTGCTTTGGTGTGAGCCAGGCGGTACGACGCTCATGTACCTCGGCGCGGTAGCGGCAATCTCACTGGAGACCAGCCGCGAGTCCAACAAGGTCATGCAGGAGAGCGACAACGTTGCGACAGCTAGGGTGTGCGGCGTGCGAGTGCTACTGGTCGAGGACGACGACAATCTGCGATTCGGAATCGCCGCCGCGCTGCGCGCCGCCGGACTCGCCGTCGATGAAGCCGCCGACCTGCCGCAGGCCGACGAGGCGCTTTTCGTCACCGCGTACGACTGCGCCGTCTTCGACCGGATGCTTCCGTCCGGGGACGCCGCCACGTATGTGGAGGAGATGCGCCGCGGCGGCAGGGCGGTGCCGGTGCTCTTCCTCACTGCCCGCGATTCGGTCGCCGACCGTGTCGAGGGCTTCGCGAGCGGCGGTGACGACTACCTGATCAAGCCCTTTGCCGTTCCGGAGCTGGTCGCGCGAGTACGCAGTCTCTGCCGGCGCTCCGCCATCGTCCGCCCGCCCGTCCATCAGGTCGGCGACCTGGTGATCGACACCGCCCGGCGGCGTGTGCACCGCGCCGGTGTGCTGCTCACGCTGACGAGCCGGGAGTTCGCGGTCCTGGAGATGCTGGCCGTGCGCGGCGATCAGGCGGTGTCCCGGGCGGAGTTGCTGGAGGGCTGCTGGGACGAGATGGCCGAGCCGCAGTCCAACGTCCTGGACGTCCTCGTCTCCCAGATCCGCCGAAAACTGGGCGACCCGCAGCTCATCCACACCGTCAGGGGTGTCGGGTACCGCCTCGCTGCGGACGGCCCCCGGTGAGCCGACTGCGGGTCCGGTTCCGCGGGTCGGGGCAGGTCACTCCGACCGCGCGGGTGCGCCGGCTGCGGTGGCGCATCACGGCGCTCTTCGCGCTGACCAGTGCCGTGGGGTTGGGCATCATGGCCGTCTTCGCTGTGCGCAGCGACGACGCGCGGTGGCGTGAGCAGCTGGACCGGTCGATGAACGTCGACACGAGCTGGGCGATCGGCCTGCTGGAGACCGAGGAGGACGACCGGCTGAGCACCGGCGTCCTGGCGGATGTCATGGGGACCGGCTGCCCGCCGCTGACCGTGATCTCCTTGCCGCGCGGCACGGACAAGGCCGCGGATCTGGTCGTCGAGCACGCACCGCGCCGTCCGTGCCTGACCGTCCCCGCTGCCCAGGTCCGGGCGGTGGCGGCCTCGGCCGTGTTCAACGACGAGCTCGCGACCTCCGACCGCAGGACGACGGACGGGGAACCGGTCCGTGTGTTCGCCATGCCCTTCTACCATCCGGACGCGGTCGAGGGTGATCCCCCGCAGGGAGCCATCGTGACCGTGTCGGACATCTCCGACCAGCTGGCCGATCACCGCCGGCTGGTCTGGCTGGTGACGGCCGGCTGCCTGGTGCTCGTGGGCGTTTCGGCAGGCGTCGGACATGTGCTGTCCGGGCGGGCCGTCCGTCCGGCACTCTCCGTACTCGGCCAGCAGGAGGCGTTCCTGGCGGACGCCGCGCACGACCTCCGGACCCCGGCCGCGTCCTTGCGGACACTTGCCGAGACCGCGCTGCGGGGGGAGACGGACAGCACCGACGTGCTGCGGCGCACGCTGCGGCTGGCGGAGGGGATGGGGGGCCTCGTCGACGGGCTGCTCACCCGGGCCAGGCTCATGTCCGGCACGGTGACGCTCGCACGGGAGCCGCTGCGCCTTGACCAGCTGGTGGAGGCAGTCGTGGCGGACGCCCCGGTCGAGGGACACCGGGTGACGGTCCGGACCGAGGCGAGCGTCGTGAACGCGGATCCCGATCTGGTACGCCGGGCCGTGGCCAACCTCCTGGGCAACGCCCTCGTCCACGGGCACCTCCCGGGGGTGCCCGCAGACGTCCGGATCGGCGTCACGCAGGACGGCGCCGTGACGGTTGACGACGCCGGGCCGGGGCTGCCGCCGCAGGTGGCGGGCGCTCTGTTCGAACGGTTCCGCAGCGGGTCGGGGTCCACGGGCCTCGGGCTTTCGATCGCCTCGTGGGTGGCTCACGCACACGGCGGCACCCTCACCGCCGACCGGGGGGAGCGCGGGGGCGCCCGATTCGTCCTGCACCTGCCCACCAGCGGCTGACCCCGCCCGTCCACCCGGGGCCGTGCGCCCCGCCGTCCTCATCAAATCCTCAGCATCGCCCCGGCACGCTCCCAAGTGAACCGACCCCTGGGAGCACCACCTTGAACCCCGCTGTCCGCCACCACGCCCCGGCCGTCATCATGGCCGTCCTCGCCGCCACCACACTCGTCGCCTGCACCTCGCCTGCGGGTCCCGGATCGGACCGGCCGAAGGCAGAGGCCGGGCACATCGACCCCGCCAACCGCCCCGAGCTGAGCTCCTTCTACCAGCAGAAGCTGACGTGGACCGCGTGCGGGGACTACGAGTGCGCTGAGCTCACCGTTCCCATGGACTACGCCCACCCGGCGAAAGGGAAGGTCTTCGTCCTTCCGGTGGCCCGAGCGGTCACCGCCAAGCCGGCCGAGCGGATCGGCTCGGTGATCGCGAACCCCGGCGGACCGGGGGCTTCCGGGGTGGTGTCCCTCCTGAAGGAGGGCATGACCGACTCGTTCACAGCGAAGACGCGCGCCCGCTTCGACATCGTCTCCTTCGACCCGCGTGGCGTCGGTGGAAGCTTGCCCGCGCTGACCTGCGGCGCCGACGCGAAGCACACGGAGGCCTCCACAGAGGCCTCTACGGAGACGGCCGAAGAGGTCACCGAGGTCGCCGACCCGTTCTTCCCGAAGACCGCGGCCGAACGGTCCGCGGTCCTCGCGGCCGCGAAGGAGGAGGCCGACGCCTGTGCGAAGCACAGCGCCGGCATCCTGCGCCACGTGGGCACTGAGGACGTGGCCCGGGACATGGACGTCCTGCGGGCCGCCCTCGGGGAGTCCCAGGTCACGTATCTCGGCTGGTCGTACGGGACGAGTCTGGGCACCTCGTATGCCGAGCAGTTCCCCCGCCGGGTCCGGGCGATGGTCCTCGACGGTGCCGTCGACCCCTCCCTGGACTGGTCGAAGCGCGCGCTGAGCCAGGGCGCCGGCTTCCAGCGGGCTGTCGCGGACTACGCCGCGTACTGCGCCGACATCGCCGGGGACAGCTGCCCCGGCGACACCCCCGAGAAGATACGCACGCTGATCGACGGACTCTTCGAGAAGACCACGCGGGGGCCGCTGCCGGTCGACGGCGAGGAGTCCGGCCTTGACTCCCACACGCTGCTCGGCGCGATCGTCATGGCGATGTACACGCCGGAGACGCAGTGGAAGGGCCTCTCCGAGGCCCTGGCCGACGCGGGACGCGGCAACGGCACGAAGCTGTCCAGGCTGGCCGAGTCCGAAGAGCCGGCCCCGCAACCAACTCCCTCCGAGGACACCCGGCCCTCCGACAACGAGAGCGCCGTACTCCAGGCCGTCAACTGCTTCGACACACCGCACCCGCGCGAGGAGCAGGAGTACTGGAAAGCCCTCGCCCCCGCCGAGACGGCCGCCGGCCGCTACGGCACCTCCAACGTGATCATGACGCTCACCTGCAAGGACTGGCCCACGACAACCCGGCAGCCACACCGGGTCGAGGCCGAGGGCGTCGCCCCGGTTCTGGTGGTCGGCACGACCGGCGACGCGGCCACCCCCTACGAGGAGGCCACGAGCCTGGCCTCGCAGTTCCCCGGCGGAATGCTCCTCACCTACGAGGGCCTGGGCCACACCGCGTACGGCCGCAGCAATGTCTGCGTCACGAACCACGTCGACGACTACCTCATCGAGCGGAAGCCGGTCCCCTCCGGGACCACCTGCTGAAGGAGACCGCAGTGACCGCACCCCTCATCACCCCCCGCCGCCGCGGCACCGGCGCGATCGCCGCCGCCTCCCTGATCGGGCTGCTCCTGACGATCCCGGCCTGCGCCGGGAAGGTCGAACCCCGCGCCCAGACCTGCCTCAGCGGCACCCTGACCTACGACCACAAGGACGCCGACGCGGGCGAGAAGAAGCCCGTGGTCACCTCGCCCGCCCGCAACGCCAACTGGGAACTGTGGGGCAAGACGTCCGCCAAGGCGTCGGCCGAACGGCTCGCCTCCGGGATCACCCACAGCGACAACGGCACGTTCAAAGCGTGCTACACGGCAGCCGGCCCCCTGCCGGAGGTCCATGTGAAGTTCCGCTCCAGCAGCACCGACATGTGGCGGGTCGTCACAGACCGGACCGCTCAGACGGAGTACGCCTTCGACTCACCCTCCCGCTTCGACGTCTCCGCCGGCCAGAACCTCGGCACGGTCAAGGTCCCGGCCGAGATCCAGAACGCCTGGCACGTCGTCGACACACTCAACCTCCTCTACTGGAAGCGCGGCAACCCTCACTCGGACTGCTGGACCAGCCACCAGAAGAGCGGGACGTGCGACCGGCTCACCTTCGTCTGGGAACCGGCCGACAACGCCGACTCCGGCTACTGGGACCACCGCGAGGAGACGGACACCTCCGAGGGCGCCAACAGTGTCGTCGTCTCGGGCGCCATGACCGACTCCAAGCACCTGATCCTCCACGAGGCGGGGCACTGGTGGCAGTGGCAGCTCTACGGCCGCCAGTTCCCCGAAGTGACGGACTGCTCCGCGCACTACATCGAGAAGCGCAGCTCCACGACGTGCGCCTGGACCGAGGGATTCGCCGACGCCGTGGCCGCCTACGTCCTGGGCGACTACCGCTTCGTGGACGAGAACGGCGGCGCGACCTCGCTGGAGAACGGCACCTCCACTCCCGGCTGGGACCCCGGTGACACCACGCAGGGACGCGTGGGCAGCTCACTGCTGGACCTGTGGGCCGAGAACGGCCCCGACGGCGGCACCTGGGACCGCACCATCCAGCTCATGACGCGGGAGAAGAGCGACGACTTCCGCGAGTACTTCCTGGAGGACCGGCCCAAGGCCACTCCTCCACTGAGCACCACCGGCGCTGCCAAGGACATCCTCCGGCGCCACACCATCGACTACTAGGAGTCGGAGCGCCATCCGGCAGAGCCGGGCGGCGCTCCCCTCCGCGTTCCCCTGCCGATCCGCCCTGCTACCAGGGGCCGGTGACCGCGAACGTGGTGCCGGGCGCGTAGCAGTTGACGTACATCGTCGAGCCGTCGGGCGAGAAAGCGACCCCGGCGAACTCGCCGTACTCCGGTGACTCCGAGGAGCCCGTGTTCTGTGCGTTGCGGGCGACGGGGTAGACCTCGCCCTCCCGGGTCAGTCCGTACACGTACTGTTCGCCGCCACCGTCCTCGCAGACCATCAGGCCGCCGCCGGGTGCCAGACAGATGTTGTCGGGGGCCTCTCCGGGCATGCCGATGTCCGAGTCGGGACCGAAGACCACGACGAGGGTGAGGCGGCGGGCGTTCGGCTCGTACCTCCACACCTGTCCGTAGTGGTCCGCCCCTGAGCCGTCCTCGGAGCGCGCGAAGCTGGAGACGAAGTGGACCGAGTCGTCGCCCCAATAGCAGCCCTCCAGCTTCTGTGCGTGCGTGATGCCCTTGCGGCCGAAGTCCTGGAGCCGAATGGGCGTCTTCTTCGCCAGCGCGTCGGGGACGGGGACCCACTCCACCCCGTCGAAGGTCACCCCCGGCTCGTCGATCACGGAGAGGTCGGGGACACCCGGGACCCGCATCGCCTCCAGAGCCCCTCCCGCGCGCAGCGAACCCGTCCCGCCCAGCGGACTGTTGGGCAGGAACCGGTAGAAGAGTCCGAACGGGTGCGTGAAGGCGTCCTCCGTCTCGTACACGATGCCGCTGACCGGATCGACGGCGATCGCCTCGTGCGCGAAGCGGCCCATCGCGGTCAGCGGCGTGGCTCCGGTGCGGGACGGGTCCACCGGGTCGACCTCGAAGATGAAGCCGTGGTCCTTGGTGTAGCCGTTCGTCCCCGCCCGGTCCTCCGTCTCTTCGCAGGTCAGCCAGGCGCCCCAAGGGGTGGGCCCCCCAGCGCAGTTCGCGGCGGTGCCGGCGATGCCGACGCGTTCGCCGAGCACGTTGTTCCGGCCGTCGAGTTCGATGACGGTGCAGCCGCCCTTGCCGCCCTGGTCGTAGGTGATTCCGACGACGGCCGGAACGGGAACACGGGCCGAGGCGTGGTTCTCGTGGTTGCGGACGAGATGGATGCGCCGGGCGCTTCCCCCTTCGCCGCCGAGGGCACCCATACCGTCATGGTTGCCGGGCACCGGGCCCTCACCGCTCAGCAGTTCGTCGCCCTCGCGGGAGAGCACCTGGTACCAGAAGCCCTCCGGCAGATCGAGCAGACCCTCCGGGTCGGGCACCAACGGCCCGTAGCCGGACCCTTGCCCCAGCCCCTCGGCCGCGGTCGCGGTCGCGGTCGCGGTCGCGGTCGCGGTCGCGGTCGCGGTGGAAACGAAGAGGACGGAGAGGGAACCGGCGAAGGCGATTCCCGCCCCGACAGCACCTGTACGTGCGAGAACCTGGCGTCGAGATACAGCCATCAGGGAACACTCCAGCTTGCGGACCGAATGATGTCGCGCCGTGTGTATCACCGGGCGCCGTCTCGCCTGAAGGGCCGCCACCACCCTTCCCACCAGCTGGGTGGAACCAGCCGCCGTCCGGGTACTCGGCCTCCTCACTCCCCGCCGATCGGCTGCTCGGTCCAGATGCTCTTCCCCGAGGTGCCGTACCTGCTGCCCCATCGGCTGCTCAGCTATGGGGTCTTGCTCCCAGCATCTCCCGGTGTATCAGTGTGGCCCTGTCCGTCGCCTGGTGGACCCTGCTGACGGAGTGCTAGGAGCCGGCGCCGGCTGCCCCGCCTGAAGCGGCTGCCGTCGCGCCCGGCACCGGATTCCGGCTCTTGTCGACCGCCCCGCGCCGCGACGGATGGCTCAACGGCACCTCTGCGCATACGGAGAAGCCACCGTCCGCCGTGGGTTCGGCCGACAGGCTGCCGCCGAGCAGGGCGGCGCGTTCCCGCAGGCCCAGGATGCCGTATCCACCGCCGGGCAGGTCCGGGCGCGGAGCCCCGTCGGCGGGAGCGCTGTTGCGGATGGTGACGCGGAGGGTCTCGGCGTCGATGTCCACGGTCACCGAGGCCGCCGCGCCGGGCGCATGCTTGCGGATGTTGGTGAGTGCTTCCTGGACGGTTCGGTATACCGCTCGTTCCACCGTCTCCGGCACCCCGTGGTCCTCCGCGCCCGTCACCCTCAGGCCCACGTCCAGGCCCGCGCCCTCCACCAGCGCGGGCAGGTCGCTCAGCCTGGGCTGCGGGTGCAGCCCGGTGGGTCCCGCGCCGGCCGCCCGGAGGACGACGATCATGCCGCGCAACTCCTCCAGCGTGCCGGTGGCCAGCTTGCGCAGTATCGCCGCCGCCGCCTTGACCTGGGGATCACGGGTGGTGACCTCCAGGGCGCCGGCCTGCACGGCCATCAGACTTGCCTGATGGGACACGACGTCGTGCATCTCCCGTGCCAGCCGGGCGTGTTCGCGGGCGATGACCGTCCGGGCGTGCAGCTCGCGTTCGTGGTCCCGAACCTCTCCCAGCTCCACGATCCGCTCCGAAAGGTCCTGCCGGGTCTGGACGAGGAGCCCCAGGGCGGTCGGGCCGATGCCCAGCAGGAGGGCGTAGAGAAGGGTATGGATGAGCTCGCCCCTCGGCGTCTCGGCGACAAGGGCGACCGGCCAGGGCAGGAAGCTGCCCGTGACCACCGCGACGGCGGCGAGTTCGACCTGCCAGTCGAAGCGACGCCGGTGGGCGAGCGTGCCCAGGGCCAGGACCGCGGCGAAGAGCGCGGCACCCGCGTAGAGGCCGGGGATCGTCAGAAGGAGGGCAAGGCGCGGCAGGCGGCGACGCAAGAGGAGCGCGGGGGCGGCCAGAAAGGACACCGCGGTCTGCCACGACTGCGGAGTGGGCAACGCCAAGGCGACGTCCAGGGCGGCGAGCCCCGCCAACGCGAGGTCGACCGGCGCTCCCACGTACCGCCTCGACGGACCTGGGGCGGGGGCCCGCCTGCCTCGGCCTCGCGGGCGAATCCGGGCGAACGCCGCCGCGGACACCGATTCACGGATGGAGTGGCGGCTCACCGGGACTCGCTCCGCCGTCCGAACCCGGGTCTGGATCCCCTGCCGTTGCCGGCATCAGGGCGGGCCGTGCGGTGCGCGGCGAGGAGCCCCGCGCGCTCGGCGAGCACGGCGGCCTGGACCCGGTTGGTCACCCCGAGCTTTGTCAGCACGACGCTTACGTCGTCCTTCGCCGTGGCCACGGAGAAGAACATGCGGGCGCCGATCTCTCCGTTCGAGAGCCCCAGTCCGATGTAGGTGAGCACCTGGCGCTCACGCTCAGAGAGCCCCTCCACCGCCCGGGTCGCGGACAGCGCTTCCCCGCCTGCCCCCTTGGCTCCCCCGAGCCGCCGCACGACGGGGGGCGACAGGCATCCGGCGCCGGTCGCCATCGCGCGCACCGATCGGATCAGCACCTCCGGTTCGGTGTCCTTGAGCAGGAACCCCCGCGCGCCGAGCGCGAGCGCCTCCCCGAGGTACTCGTCGGTGTCGAAGGTGGTGAGCATCGCCACCTGCGGGGGCTCGGGCAGGTCGCGGATCCGGCGCAGCACCGTCAGCCCGTCGACGTCCGGCATCCGGATGTCCAGCAGTACGACGTCCGGACGATGCTCCCGTACGGCCGCCGGGGCGGCTGCACCCTCGCAGGCGGCCACGACGTCGATGCCGCCCGCGCTCCCCAGTATCAGGGTCAGGCCGGACCGGATCAGCGCCTCGTCGTCCACGACGAGCAGCCGGATCCGGGGTACCGATTCCGGGTGGGTGGGCACGGGGTTCCTCCGGTATTCGGACGGCTCGCTGCGGACTTCGAACACAGTGCGGGAGGAAAGTGCGGGCAGGCCACCCGCTGTAGTGGACGTCACATGGTGACCCGCCAGTCTGCGGTGCCCGGTCTCCCCATATGAACCCCCAACCGGCTGCCGTCCCCCGCCGGGCGGGGGGACTCGCACGCCTGCCGGCCGGATCTCTGCACGCAAAGGCGGAGATACCGCCGAATGGGACTGTTGCGGCCGCCCGCCTGCAAACCGGGCTTTCCCCGACCGCACACGCACAGAGGTGTCGCCTCGCCTGGCGTCACCGTCGATCAGGGGGCTTCATTGACCCGACGTACCACCGCGCTCGCCACCGCGACCGCGCTCACCGCCTCCGCGCTCGTCGTGGGTGCGATATTCATGCCCTCGGCCTTGGCCTCCACCGCAACCGCCACGGACGGGCGGCTGCGGGCGGCAAGGGTCCAGGGTGTCCGGATCGGCGCCGATCGGGCCGCAGGAGGGGCGTCGACTGGGAGGACTGCCCGGATCCGGCGCCGGGCTACCAGGCTGACAGGGACGCGCAGCGCGAACTGGCCCAGGAGTACGCACAAGGCTGCCAGGAGCGCGGCGGTGATCTGCCGGCACACAAGAACACGCCCGACACCGCCCGCGATCTGGACGTGATCCGCGCGGCGCTCGGTGACGAGAAGCTCAACTACCTCGGCGTGTCCTACGGCACGTACCTGGGCGCCGTCTACGCCGAGCCGTCCCCGGCCATGTGCGCCGGCTGATCCTCGACAGCGTGCTCAACCCCTCAACCCCTCCCGGGACAAGGTCTGGTACGAGGCCAACCTCGACCAGAACGTGGCCTTCGAGATGCGCTGGGCCGACTGGAAGGCACGGGTGGCCGAGCACGACGAGGTCTAGGGCCTCGGCACGACCCCCGAAGAGGTACAGACCGCGTGGGGCAGGCTGCGCGACGCCGCGAAGGACGAGAACGGCAACGCCGTGTACACAGCCGTGAGTGCAACGACACCAAGCGGCCCACTGACTGGGCGAAATGGGACGCCGACAGCGTCCGGCTGCACGCCGAGCACCCCTTCACGGCCTGGTCCAACGCCTGGATGAACCTGCCCTGCGCCACCTGGCCGCTGCCCCAGGGCGAACCGGTCGATGTGACCCGGGCGAAGAACTGCCGCCCACGCTCATCCTGCAGGCCGAACGCGACGCCGCCACGCCCTACTTGGGCGGCGTTGAGCCGCACCAGCGGCGGCTGCCGGGATCCGGCCTGGTCGTCGAGCTGGACGCCGGCTCGCACGGTGTGCCCGGCGGGACGAACTCGTGTGTCAACGCGCGCGTCGACGCCTACCTCCTGGAAGGCGTCGTCGAGGCCGGCGAGGCGGTCGGCGGTGATTCCGACTGGCGCCGTCCCGGCCTTCGAATTCGGGGCCCGTCCGCTCGGATGCGGTAATCCTTCCGCCGGTTGGGGGGTTTGGCGATCCGACAGGCCACCCCGGCGCAACAGACATTGTCGACTGACATGGCAGCGTCAAAACTCCAGGGCTGTCACATCCCCCACCGTCCGGACCGAGTTCCGGAATCTGGAGTACACCGTGAACAGCTCATCCCTGCTCAAGGCCCTGGGCGCGACCGCCGCCGCAACCGTACTCACCCTCGTCGGCTCGACGGCGGCGTCCGCCGGCAGCAGCCCCGCCCCCGTCTCGCCGTACATCGTCGGTGGCGGCCAGGCATCCGAGGACTACGCGTTCATGGCGTCCCTCCACGCGAACGGCGGGTTCCACTGCGGTGCCTCCCTGGTCTCGCCCGACGTCGCGGTGACCGCTGCCCACTGCGTCGAGGGCGCCGTCGAATACGCGGTCCGGGTCGGGTCCGCACACCGGTCTTCAGGCGGAGAGACCAGCACCGTCGGCGAGGTCCTCGTCCACCCCGAGTACGACTTCGCGGTACTCCGGCTGACCGAACCGGTCCAGGCCCAGCCGATCACCATCGCCGACGAGGCGCCCGCGGGAACTCCCACCCGCCTCCTCGGCTGGGGTCAGGTCACACCGGAGAGGGGCGCCGACGAGGGCTCGGAGTCCCTCAAAGAGCTCGACACCACGCTCGTGGACTCCGGATGCACCAGCATCAGCCCCCAGGGCGAACTGTGTGTGGACAGCCCACTCGATGAGAACGGCGACCCGCAGGGCGCCTGCTACGGCGATTCCGGGGGGCCCGCCATCGTCCGGGTCGCAGACCAGTGGCAGCTGATCGGCGCCACCAGCCGCGGCGGGAACGACAGCCTGACATGCGCCGAGGCGCCGTCGATCTACACCGACGTCACCGCCCTCAGGGACTTCGTCGAGTCCGCCCTGAACAACTGAACCCGAGCCGCCCACCGGGCGGCACCCGGGACGCACGCCCTCCGACCGGCCGGAATGCCCGGCCGGTCGGAGGGCCATCGCCGTCGCCGTCGCCGTCCCCGCCCTGGCCCTGGCCCTGGCCCTGGCCCTGGCCGGACCACGCTGAGTGGCTCGCGGAGAGCTCTCGACAGACCGGCACATCCGGCCGGCTCCGGCGACGGCCGCCCAAGCCTCCCGCGGTCTACGAATCAAGACCATCAGGCAAGCACCAACATGCCGGACACCTCACACAGCCCTCGGGCGGGTACTCAGATCACGCCTACCGCCCACGCGACATGGTTCCACCCTGCCCCTGCCCCTTCCCAGCCCCCCTGGGGAGCGCCTGGGGAGTTCTGGGGCCTCGCGGGGAGCCTCTGGGGAGTTCTAGCCGCGTAAGCCCGAAAGCCCGTGAGGCCGGTCGTACCGCGCGAGCGGGTTCACGCGGCGGGCGACGTCTGCCGCGCCGCACCACAGGGCGCCGGCTCCGGCGGCCCCGGAGAGGGCCGCGCACACCAGGAGCAGCAGCCCGATCAGGTCGGTCGGATAGGGCATCGCGCCAGGGCCCCAGGCGGCGAGCACCTCTCCGACGAGCGGGATGTTGGCCCGGTCCCCTCGCCACCACAGACCGGACGGGCAGCCGGTCAGGAACACCCCGGCCGAGAGCCATGCCCCCGCCCGTACGACCTGCTCCTGCCGCGCCCGCCTGACCGCCGCCGCATGCACGATCGCCATGGCCGTGGCCACCGCGTCCGCCGCCTCGTCTTCCATGACGTGCCACTCCTCTGCGCCGGGGGCCTTCGCGTGACCCGCGATCCCCGTCTGCCGCGGCCCGGGGCAGGACCGTGCGGTCATGATCGGGCGAGGAGGCTTCGAGTGGTAGGCATCCGCCGTGACGGATGCCCGACGACCTGGCGAACGGCATGGCGAACGGCCTCGCCAACGACGTGGGCGGCGGACCGGCGACCCTCAGCAGGCGCCCCAGGCACCCCGGGTGCCCCAGGTGCCCCGTTCAGCCGCGGCCGCGCGGGCCCGTCGTCGACGCGGGGGGAACGACGGCCGGCCTCGCCGCCCCGCACCTACCCTCTGGCGCCGCGTTGCCGGCGGGGTCCGGCCTCGGGTCGGCCGCCCGCCCGGGGGAGGTCACGAGCAATCGCCCCAAGGCGTTCGGGAACCACCAGTTGGACCGCCCGAGGAGGGTGACCAGAGCCGGGGTGAGCAGGCCCCGGACGACGGTGGCGTCGATGACGATGCCCGCCGGTCCCGGCCGGTCGCCGGGACCGGCCGCCGGGAAGCGCAGCCCCTCCACCGGATCCCCTACGAGCGCTCCGCGCCGGGCGATCGGCGGGCAGTCGCACGAGGCCGCGCCCTGCCGCGCCCCCCGGGGAGTACGGAGATCAGCGCGCCGGGGCCCACTGCGCCAGGAGGGCTTCGGTCGTGGTGATGGCCGCGACGAGGGAGAGGGAGTTGCGGATCACCTCGGCGGTACAGGCGGCGGGCACCCCGGCGATGGCGTCGGACGGGACCACGACCTGATAGCCGAGGTTCACCGCGTCGAAGACGGTGTTCGGGATCGCGATGTTGGAAGAGACCCCGGTGACGATGAGGGTGCGGATGCCGAGGTTGCGCAGCAGGGCGTCCAGGTCGGTGCCTGCCATCGGGGAGAGCCCGTGCAGCCGGCGCACCACGAGGTCCTGCTCGGCGACGGTGAGGGGTGCGGCGACCTCCACGGCCGGGCTGCCGGTCAGCTGACGCACCGGCAGCCGCCCCGCGGCCCGGAACAGCCGGGCGTTGCTGTTGGCCCCGAGCCCGTCCGGCCGCCGCTCGGCGACCGCGTGCAGTACCTGCACCCCGGCCCCGCGCGCGGCCTCGACCAGCGCGGCGACCCGGTCCAGCATGCCGGAGTCCCGCGCCTCCTTCGCCAGCTCCGGCAGGGCGCTCTCCTCGCCGACGACACCGTTCTGACACTCCACGGTGAGCAGTGCGGTGGTGGCGGGATCGAGATCGGCCATGGCTCCCCCTGGCGTGGCGACGGAAGAGCACGCATGATTCCTGACACACAGTCAGATGTGAAGGGGCGCGGACCATATGGACAGGACACCCGCGGACGGCACACCCGCAGACAGCACACCCGCGGACAGGGCGCAGCGGCGGGGCCGCCGCATCATGATGACCGACGAGGAGACGCACGCCTTCCTGCGCGAGCAGCGCACCTGCCGGGTGGCCACGGTCTCCCCCGACGGGCGCCCGCACGTGGGCGCGCTCTGGTTCGCCTGGGACGGCACCTCCCTGTGGCTGTACTCGATCACCCGCAGCCGCCGCTGGTCCGACCTCCGCAAGGACCCCCGCATATCGGTGGTCGTGGACGCCGGCGAGGCCTACGACGAACTGCGCGGGGTGGAACTGTCCGGCACGGCCGTCTTCGTGGGCGAGGCTCCCCGTACGGGCGAGCCGTGCGAGGAACTGGCGGAGCCGGAGCGGCTCTTCCCCGTCAAGAACTTCGGCATCACGGAGATGCCGCACGACGGACGGCACGCCTGGATCCGGCTGACACCGGACTCGATCGTGTCCTGGGACTTCCGCAAGATCTAGGCCGTCTCTTTCGGATCTTGCCTGGCCCGCGCCGCCCGGCCCTCCCCCGCAGCGGCCGAGGCGGCGGCCAAGGCCGAGGCCGCCCTTCTCAAGGCCTCGACGGCGGCCCGGATCGACGGCCGGCGATCGGCGTCCGCCCGCCAGACGACGTACACGTGACGCCGGACGCTGTCGCGCACCGGCAGCAGCCGGACCCCCGGCGGCACGGGTCCGCGCCCCAGCCGGGGGGCCACGCACACACCCAGCCCGGCCTCCACGAAGGCCAGTTGGGTGTGGTGCTCCTCGGCGATGTGCGCGATCCGGGGCTCGATGCCGGTACCGCGCAGGGTGGAGACGAGCCACTCGTGGCAGAACTGCCCCTCGGTCCAGGAGATCCAGTCGTCCTCGCCGAACTCGGCCAGGGAGATCCCGGCGCGGCCGGCCAGCGGATGCCCCGCCGGCACCGCGATGTCCATGGAATCGTCCAGGAGATGGGTCCGCGTGAGCTCGACCGGTACGGGCATCCGCTTGTTGTGCCAGTCGATGGCGAGGGCCATGTCCAGGTCGCCCCGCACCACGGCGGTCATGCTCTCCTCCGGCTCCTGCTCCCGTACCCGGGGCCGCAGTTCGGGGTGCTCCGCGCGCAACTCCGCCAGGACCTGCGGCAGCAGCCCGCGCATGGCGGTCGGGAAGGCGCCGATCCGCAGCTCGCCGACCGCACACCCGCGCCGGGCCTCGACATCGGCCTGGGCGAGCTCGACCTGGGAGATGATCCGGGCCGCGTGCTCGGCGAGGAGCCGTCCGGCGTCGGTGAGCCGGACCCCGCGCCCGTTCTTGGCCAGCAGCGGCTGCCCGACCTCCCGTTCCAGTTTGGCCATCTGCTGGGACACGGCGGAGGTGGTGACATGGAGCCCGTCGGCGGCGCCGCTGACGGACCCGTGGCGGGCGAGGGCATCGAGGGTGCGCAGCCGCTCCAGGTTCAACATGTAAGCAATCCTACGACGTCACCCCAAACAACTTTCGCTTGTCCTACGAGGTCGCGAGGGCCAAAGTTGCTGTCATGAGCGCCCCCAGCACCCCGGTCCCACCCCTCTCCCCGGCCGCCTCCCAGCCCCAGCCCCAGACCCAGGCCCACACCCCGGGCCCCGGCCCCGGCCCCACCGCGAAGGCTCCCGCCACCGCCCGCCTGGACTGGCGCCTGCGCTTCGCGATCCTCTCGGTGATCTGGGGCTTCAGCTTCCTGCTGATCAAGGTGGGCACGGAGGCGTACGCCCCGTTCCAGGTCGCCCTCGGCCGGGTCTTCTTCGGCGCGCTCGCCCTGCTCACGGTGCTCCTGATCCGCCGCGAACCGCTCCCCCGGGGTCGGCGCACCTGGGCCCACCTGTCGGTGGCGGCGCTGCTGCTCAACACCGCCCCGTTCTCCCTCTTCGCGTACGCGGAACTGAGCATCCCCTCCAGCCTGGCGGGCATCTGCAACGCCACGTCGCCGCTGTGGGGCATGGCCCTCTCCCTGGTCGCGCTCTCCGAGGACCGCCCGACGCGCCGCCGCTTCGCGGGCCTGGGCCTCGGCTTCCTCGGCGTCCTGACCGTCCTCGGCGCCTGGCAGGGCTTCTCGGGTCTCGACGCCAAGGGCACCGCACTCGCCCTGCTGGCCGCGCTCTGCTACCCGATCGGCTGGATCTACGTACGCCGCACCCTGGCCTCCACGCCGGGCTCCCCGGTGGCCCTGACCGGAGCCCAGCTCCTGGTCTCCACCCTCCAACTGGCGGCGGTCAGCCTCCTGTTCACCTCGGCCCCGACTTCGTTCCCGCTCTGGCCGACCCTGTCGGTGATCGCCCTGGGGGCCCTGGGCACGGGCATGGCCCTCCAGATGCAGTACGGCCTGGTCACGGAGATCGGCCCGACCACCGCGCAGATGGTCACGTACTTCATCCCGGTCATCGCGACGACGGCGGGCGTCCTCCTCCTGGACGAACAGCTCCACTGGAACACCCCGGTGGGCGCGGCCGTCGTCCTGGCCGGCGCGGCCCTCACCCAGACCCGACGCCGCTGAGACCCGTTCTCACGCCCCGGCCGCCCGGCGGCCGGTCGAGCCGCCCGGCCGCCGGGCGGCCCCCGTCAGTCCAGCCGCCCCCCTGCCGCCGGGCGGACCGCCGACGCCACCGCCTCCGCCAGCCCCGGTACGTCCGCCAGGGACAGCGCCGACACCGTCATCCGCACCGCGGGCCCCGATTCCGTCCGGAAGCGGGCCCCCGGAGCGACCGCCCAGCCCGAGCCCAGCAGGCGCGTGACCACCGCCGTCTCCTCGGCGACGGGCACCCACACGTTCATCCCGCTCCGCCCCTGCGCGCGCACCCCGCGCCGGGCCAGCGCCGCGACCAGTCCGTCCCTGCGCTCCCCGTAGGACCGGGCGACGGCCGCGTGGTCGACCGCTCCGGCCTTCCACAGTTCCACCGTCGTGTACTGCAGCAGCCTGCTCACCCAGCCCGGGCCGAGCCGTTGCCGCCCCCGGACCCGGTCGAGGGTGACACCGTCCCCGGTCAGCACGGCGAGCCGCAGGTCCGGTGCGTACGCCTTCGCGGTGGAGCGGATCAGCACCCAGTGGCGGGTCGCCCCGCCCAGCGCGTTCAGCGGCAGGTCCACGATGCCGTGTCCGTGGTCGTCGTCGATGACCAGCACGTTCGGGTACCGGGCGAGCACGGCTCGCAGTTCCGCGGCCCGCTCCGCGCTCACCACCGCCCCGGTCGGGTTCTGCGCCCGGGCCGTCACGAGCAGCGCGCGCACCCCCTGCGCCAGCGCCCGTTCCACCGAGCCGGGCAGCGGTCCGTCGTCGTCCACGGCCATCGGCACCACCCGTAGCCCCAGCGCCGGGACGAGGTCGAGCACGCTCCCCCAGCCCGGATCCTCGACCGCCACCGCGTCCCCTGGCCGCAGGTGCGCGGCCAGGACCCGTTCGATGCCGTCCAGCGCGCCCGAGGTCACCGCCACCTCTCCGGCCGGCACCCCGTCCGCGTCGAAGGCGGCCCGGGCGAGCCGCGCCAGCTCGGGAACGACCGGGTCGCGGCCGTAGAGCGTCGGGTCCGCGGCGTACCGGCGCGCCGCGCCCGCCAGTGCGGCGTCCAGCGCGGGCAGCAGCCGCACGTCCGGGTTTCCGGAGGCGATGTCGCGCACCCCCGCCGTGACGGCCATCCGCAGTTCGTCGCGCGGTGCGGTCGCCGGGCGGGCCCGCACCCGGCTGCCGCGCCGCCCGTCGGTCTCGATGACCCCGCGCTCGCGCAGCGTGCGGTACGCGGCGGCCACGGTGTTGGGGTTCACCCCCAGCACGCCCGCGAGCTCCCGCATCGGCGGCAACAGCGCTCCCGGCGCGAGCGCGCCCGATGCGACGCCCGCTTCCACACTCGCGGCGATTTCCGATGCGCGCCGCCCGCTGATCAGATACTCTCCTAGCACAAAGCCAAGTATGCACTAGTACAACGGAGTCCGCGCCATGAGCGTCACGCCTGCCCCCGAGACCACCACGGAGACGTCGACGACAGCGGCCGAGACCGCACCCTCGGAGGCATCGGCCGCCGGGTACGCGCCCACCGACCGTACCGTCCCCAGCCGGTACCGCGACCGCGCGCACTACGACCACGAGACGGTGCACTCGATACTGGACGCGGCCTACCTCTGCCACCTCGGCTTCATCCGCGACGGCGCTCCGGTGGTCCTGCCGACCCTCTTCGGCCGGGTCGGCCAGACCCTCTACGTGCACGGATCCACGGGCTCGCGCCCGCTCCTCGCAGCCGGCAAGGCCGACCCGGGGATGCCGGTCTGCCTCACCGTGACGCACCTCGACGGCCTGGTCCTGGCCCGCTCCGCCTTCCACCACTCGCTCAACTACCGCTCGGTGGTCGTGCACGGCACCGCCTACGAGGTGACCGATCCCGAGGAACGCCGGATCGCGCTCGACGCCCTCGTCGACCAGGTCGTCCCGGGCCGCTCGGCCGACTCCCGGCCGGCGAACGCCAAGGAGCTCGCGGCCACCGCCGTGATCCGCCTGGACCTGGGCGAGGTGTCCGCCAAGGTCCGCAGCGGCGGCCCGGGCGACGACGCCGAAGACCTCGACCTGCCGTTCTGGTCGGGCGTGGTCCCGGTCGCGCCGGCGTACGGGACCCCGGTCCCGGCCTCCGACCTCGCCCCGGGCATCCCCGTCCCGGACTACATCACCGCACTCTGACGGCCGCTCATCCGGCAAGGGCGGGCCGGACCTCCGGCCCGCCCTCCTGCGCGTCCGCTTCCTGCGCGTCCGACTCCTGCGCGACCCCCTCCTGCGCGTCCGCCGGCCGCCGCGACTCGGCGGCGATCAGGGCTCCCACCGCCGTCAGCAGGAGTACGGTGCCCAGCACGACCGGCCCGGTCAGCCGCTCCCCGAGCACCAGGACGGCGATCGCCGCCGCACCGACGGGCTCGATCAGCATGATCACGGACACCGTCGCGGCCCGTACCGCGGCGGCCCCGCTGAAGTAGAGCGCGTAGGCCAGCGCGGTCGGCACGGTGGCCATGTAGGCGAGCAGCCAGAGCACCCGGACGGGCTCCGCGGCATGCGGCACAAGCCCCTCCACCAGGGCGAACGGCAAGAGGCACACCGTGCCCACCCCCACCGACCAGACGGTGGTGACCAGCGGGTCCCCGCCGGTCCCGCGCCGCCCGAGCAGCCGGGCCCGCAGGGTCATGGCCCAAGGCCGGGTAGTTAGCGTTTTCGCAGGTCACGCAAGGGGTGTTGGCGTCCATGCTGTAGCGGCGTAGAGGCCG
>NZ_JALGBX010000024.1:0-112011 GCF_022808175.1 Streptomyces sp. AP-93
GACAGTCATGTCGGAATAAGACCGACCGTCCACTGCGTCCTCGCTGTGTAATTGCCTGCAAGCACCACAGCCGAAGCCGCGACCTCACAGGTCTTTTTCAAAGGAACCTCATCCACCGAAATGGACGGGGTATCAACTTTTGGCGTTGATTTTTGGCACGCTGTTGAGTTCTCAAGGAACGGACGCTTCCTTTGTACTCACCCTCTCGGGCTTTCCTCCGGGCTTTCGTTCTGTTCTGTTCTTGCGTTTCAGACTCTATCAGAGTCTGTCTCGCTTGTTTTTCGCCTTCCGGGTCATCCGCTTTCGCGTTTTCCCTTTCCGGCGATTCCGACTCTATCAGATCCTTTCGGGCCTGACTCCCAGTCAACGGGATTTGCCGTTTGGGCTGTTGGGCCCTTGCGACGAGTGAGACAGTAGCGGATTCCTTGCCCCCGAACCTAATCGGCGGCCGCGTCCGTGGACGCGGATTCCTCATTCGCAAATACGCATGAAAACGGGACGACAAAGTGAGTCGTTCGTTCGAATGTGTAGTGCGGGATGGCTGTCCGGGGACCGACCGGGGTCGGTTGCTCACTTCGGACAACTCGAAGAACCTTACGGATCCGGCACAGGTGTGTCAACCCCAGGCTGACCGGCCTCACCCCGTCTTCATCCCTCAGGGTCTAGCGTCTCTGATCGGCATAGCGATCCCACGTAAGACGTGGTGTCTTGCATAAGTGCTTCCCATCGTGGAGGGGTGGCGTGGGTGTGCAGGTGGAAGCCTGCGCCCAGTGCTGCTCCTCGTGGCCGGTGTCGGCAGGTGGTGGGTGCGCTGATCGTCGTCACGTCCTGGTGCCGGTGGGCTGCGCGGGGCAGCCAGGTCCGGCCCGTTGGTACGTGTCCCTCCGGACGCTTGCCCGTCGGCCCCTGGGAGCCGGCGGGGGAGGGTGCCCTGCGTCGCCTGGGCGCGGGGCGTGTGGTTGACGGCCGGGTGGGCCCGGTCTTGGACCGGTCCCACCGGCTGGTGGTGGCCGTCGCTGTGATCACGGCGCGGGTTTCGAGGATGTCCACGACCGTGCGGATGGCCATGGTGCCGGTGGTGCGGTCGGTGACGGTCCTGGCCTGGTGGGTGAGGCCGCGTGCGGCGATGCGCTGCCACGCGCCGTGGTCGCGGTCACCCTGGTATCCGCAGGATCCGCAGATGGCCCATTTCCATCCCGGGGTGGTGGGCCTGTCCGGGGCCGTGCGGTGCCGCAATGGGAGAAGACACCGCGGGCAGTGCTTGGAGGTGTTCCTCGCGGGCACGGTGACGACAGCGATGCCGCTCTCGGCGGCGAGGTGCCGCATCCGGTCCACGATCCGCCCGCGCACCGCCTGGGAGAGGCGGGTGTTCATCGTGCGGCCCATGCCTCGGGCTTCCATCGAGCGGAGGTCCTCGACGTAGATGACGGATGCTCCGGCGGCCATGGCCTGATCGACAGCCCAGCGTGCGGCCGCCCGGGCGAGCGCGTCGTTGAGGTTCGACCGCCGGGCGCTGACGCGCCGGATCTCCTCGGCCAGCACCGCGTGCTTGGCTGTCAGGGGGTGTCCGGTGCCGCACCCGGTGAGCCTCTCGTAGTGGTCCGCTTTGGTGTGCAGGTGCTCCGACAGACGCCGCAGCCGGTGCTGTTTGGCCAGGACCCCGCCGGTACGGAACATGGCACCGGTTCCGAGGGCGGTGATCCGCCCGTCATCGTGCAGCCGGGCGGCCCCGGCGGACAGCAGGGTGTTCAGGCCCCAGTCCACACCGAGCGCGACCGCATGTCCGGCCAGCCGGGCCTTGGGAACGGAATGGGTGTAGGCGAGATCGGCCCGCACCCTTCCCTGGTGGATGCGCAGGGTGGGCAGGTGCAGTACCGCGCCGGCGGGGATCGTGGGCGACAACGTGATCGGGCAGGCCACCCACGTCCAGTCCCGGTACGACCGGGGGTCGGGCCGGGTGGGGAGCTGCAACCTCAGCATCGCCCGGCCCGGGCCATCCGCCCGCTCGATGGTGGCCTGCTGCCCGTCGCATGCCGACAGCAGCAGCATCCGGCCCGTGTGGGGTGCGGCTTCCAGCTCGAAGACGTCGGCCGGAAGACGGCCATGCTTCCGGAGGAACGCGGCTATCTGCCGGGTCCGGGCTTTGATCACACTGGCCGGCAGGAACTGTCCGCCTGGGACGGCTTCGCGGACCCGTTCCCATTCCTCGGGTGTGCGTTTGCCGGGATCGGCGGGCCAGGACGCGAGGACCCCAGCAGTCAGATCCGCCCGCCACTTCACCGACCGCAACGTCCGCCCAGCCGCCTCTTGCGCCATCCGGACGATCCGGTCGTTGACCTTGACACCCTCGGGGGCCGCGGCGGTCCAGCCAAGGCGGCGCAGTGCCATCCACGCGTTCGACGCAGCTTGCGGCCCCCGCCATCCTGACCGGAGGTAAGCACATCCACATCAGCGGCATTCCAGTGCTCGGCCACCAGCGAGGAGGCCATGGCGGCCACCAGAGCCACGGCCCAACCGACCCGATCCGATCCGCCAGCACAGCGCCGGACAGAAGTTCGCCGGTCTCCTCATCCACACCGGACCGCAATGGGCCACGGGCACAAGCAGTCCGAGCGCTCTGCCCCTCAGCGAGCGACACCTTCCGACTCACGCCCCACCCCCTTACCGCCCGGTCCTGTCATCCGATCCACGACACCCGAGGCGAAAAGTCACCCTTTCGTACCACGAACTCCCATCCGGTATGTGCTCCAGACGGACACCCCGACCAGAGCGCAACTCCACCCAAGGAAAGGCGTAATCTCTACTCCATGACTACGCGTGCGCTCACGCTCGACCTTCGCTGGTGGGCCGCCTGACGGCGGCCGACCATCCACGCGAGCACGCACGCGCTCGACGGCCGCCGATCTCGGCGGCCGTTTCTGTTTCTCCCCTCCCGGGAGTGGCTCGGTCGCCCGACGCGGTGGCGTCGACGCCCACACCGACACGAGCAGGGAGCAGGGACATGACGAGGATCTTCAGTGGGGTCAAGCCGACGGGGCATCTGACGCTGGGGAACTACCTGGGGGCCGTACGGCAGTGGGTCGCCGCCGAGCAGGAGCCCGACGAGGCGCTGTTCTGCGTGGTCGATCTGCACGCCCTGACCGTCGAGCACGATCCGGCCCGGGTGCGCCGGCTCAGTCGGCAGGCGGCGACGCTGTTGCTCGCCGCCGGGCTGACTCCCGAGAAGTGCACGCTGTTCGTGCAGAGCCACGTGGACGAGCACGCCCGGCTCTCGTACCTGCTGGAGTGCACGGCTTCGGACGGGGAGCTGCGGCGGATGGTGCAGTACAAGGAGAAGGCGGCGAAGGCGCAGGGCTCGGGGGAAGGCGTGCGGCTGTCGCTGCTCACCTATCCCGTGCTGATGGCCGCCGACATCTTGGCGTACCGGACCGGTGAGGTGCCGGTCGGGGAGGACCAGCGGCAGCACGTCGAGTTGACCCGGGATCTGGCGGTGCGGTTCAACCAGCGGTACGGGTACACCTTCACCGTGCCCAAGGCCACGCATCCGGTGGTGGCGGCGCGGGTCATGGACCTGCAGGACCCGCGATCGAAGATGGGGAAGTCGGGCGACGCGGGGCCCGGGGTGGTGTTCATCCTCGACGAGCCCGAGGCGGTGCGGAAGAAGGTGATGCGGGCCGTCACCGACAGTGACGGCGGGGTCGTCTACGAACCCGCCGCGCGTCCCGGGGTCGCGAACCTGCTGGACATCCTCGCCGCCTGCACCGGGGGTGAGCCGGCCGCGCTCGCCGACGGGTACACCGGGTACGGGGCGCTCAAGCGGGACGTGGCCGACGCCGTCGTGGAGCTGCTGCGGCCGGTCCGCGTACGGCATGCGGAGCTGGCGGCCGATCCGGGGACGGTGGAGGCGGTGCTGCGTGCGGGGGCCGGGCGGGCGCGTGCGATCGCGCGGCCCGTCGTCGATTCGGCGTACCGGGCCATCGGGCTGCTGGAGCCCTGAGGGGAGAGGGCCGGGCCGTCGTTACGGGGCTGCGCGCGCAGCCCCGTAACGGCCGGCGGGTGTCAGCTGTTGCCGGAGGCGAGTTCGCGGCTGCGGTCGCGGGCCGCTTCGAGGGCGGCGATCAGGGCCGCTCGTACGCCGTGCTTCTCCAGCTCCACGATCGCGTTGATGGTGGTGCCGGCCGGGGAGGTGACGGCCTCGCGGAGCTTGACCGGGTGCTCGCCGCTGTCGCGGAGCATGACGGCGGCGCCGACGGCGGCCTGGACGATGAGGTCGTGGGCCTGGGCGCGGGGCAGTCCGAGGAGGATGCCGGCGTCGGTCATGGCTTCGACGAGGTAGTAGAAGTAGGCCGGGCCGGAGCCGGAGAGGGCGGTGGCCGCGTCCTGCTGGGATTCCGGGACGCGCAGGGTCTTGCCGACGCCGCCGAAGATCTCCTCGGTGTGCGCGAGGTGCTCGGCGGTGGCGTGGCTGCCGGCCGAGATGACGGACATGGCCTCGTCGACGAGGGCGGGGGTGTTCGTCATGACGCGGACGACGGGGGTGCCCGGGGCGAGGCGCTCCTCGAAGAAGGAGGTCGGGATGCCGGCCGCGCCGCTGATGACCAGGCGGTCGGCGGGGACGTGCGGGGCGAGCTCTTCGAGGAGCTTGCCCATGTCCTGCGGCTTCACGGTGAGGATGAGGGTGTCGGCGCGCTTGGCGGCCTCGGCGTTGGTGACGGCCTCGACGCCGTAGCGGGTGCGCAGTTCCTCGGCGCGTTCCGGGCGGCGGGCGGTGACGAGGAGTTTGGAGGCGGGCCAGCCGCCGCGGATCATCCCGCTGAGCAGGGCCTCACCGATCTTGCCGGTACCGAGGACTGCGACTGTCTGGGTCATGCCCGATTCACCTCGCCGAACTGTTCGTGCGTATACGTCGTCTGCGTGGCCATCCTTGCACCCGCGCGGGGAGTGGCGGTGTCGTGTCCGGACTGCGGTCAGGCGGCTCCGGTCAGGGCGTGCGGCGGCGGAGGGTGGCGGCGCCGAGGGTGAGGACCAGGAGGGCGCATCCGGCGACGATGACGGCGTCGCGGACGAAGTCGGCGGTCATGTCGGTGTGGGTGAGGACCTGGCTCATGCCGTCGACGGCGTAGGACATGGGCAGGACGTTCGAGATCGCTTCGAGGACGGGCTGCATGGTGTCGCGGGCGGCGAAGAGGCCGCACAGCAGGAGCTGGGGGAAGATCACGGCCGGCATGAACTGGACGGCCTGGAACTCGGACGCCGCGAAGGCGGAGACGAAGAGGCCGAGCGCGGTGCCGAGCAGGGCGTCGAGGAGGGCGACGAGCAGGAGCAGCCACGGGGAGCCGATGACGTCGAGGCCGAGGACCCAGAGGGCGACGCCGGTGGCGAGCAGGGACTGGACGACCGCCATGGCGCCGAAGGCGAGGGCGTAGCCGGCGATGAGGTCGCCCTTGCCGAGCGGCATGGCGAGGAGGCGTTCGAGGGTGCCGGAGGTGCGTTCGCGCAGGGTCGCGATGGAGGTGATCAGGAACATCGTGATGAGGGGGAAGATCCCGAGGAGGGACGCGCCGATGCTGTTGAAGGTCCGCGGGTCGCCGTCGAAGACATAGCGGAGCAGGACCAGCATCAGTACGGGGACCAGCAGCATCAGCGCGATGGAACGCGGGTCGTGGCGGAGCTGGCGCAGGACGCGGGCGGCGGTGGCGGTGGTGCGGGCGGCGCTCATCGGGTGCTCCCGTGGGGGGCCGGGGTCGTGGCCGGGGTCGTGGCCGGGGTGGTGGCCGCGTCGGCGGCCTTGGCTTCGGCGTCGGCGGCGTCGACGAGGTGGAGGAAGGCCTCTTCGACGGTGTCGGTGTGGGTGCGGGTGAGCAGGGCGTCGGGGGTGTCCTGCGCGAGGATGCGGCCCTCGCGCATGAGGAGGAGGTCGTGGCAGCGCTCGGCTTCGTCCATGACGTGGGAGGAGACGAGGAGGGTGGCGCCGCGGGTGGCGGCGATCTCGTGGAAGAGCTTCCACAGGTCGCGGCGCAGGACCGGGTCGAGGCCGACGGTCGGCTCGTCGAGGACCAGGAGCTCGGGGCTGCCGAGCAGGGCGACCGCGAGGGAGACCCTGCTGCGCTGGCCGCCGGAGAGGTTTCCGGCGAGGGCGGTGGCGTGGGTGGTGAGGTCGACGTCGGCGATGGCCCGGGTGACGGTCTCGCGGCGGCGCTCGGCGGCGGCGGCGCGACCGGGGTCGAGGATCGCGGCGAAGTAGTCGAGGTTCTGCCGGACGGTGAGGTCGTCGTAGACGGATGGCGCCTGGGTGACGTAGCCGATGCGGGAGCGGAGCTCGGGGTGGCCGGCGGGTCGGCCGAGGACGTCGAGGGTGCCGGTGACGTGGGCCTGGGTGCCGACGACGGCGCGCATCAGGGTGGACTTTCCGCAGCCGGAGGGGCCGAGGAGGCCGGTGATGCGGCCGGTGGGGACGTCGAAGGAGAGGGCCTCGAGGACGGTGCGGGGGCTGCGGCCGGTGCCTCGGCGGACGGTGAGGCCGTCGGCGTGGACGGCGGCGGCCGCTCGGTTATTCATCATGTGATGAATAATGCTCCCGGCTTTGCCGCGGCGCAAGGCTCGCGGAGGTGGGGCGGGGGCGGGGGCAGGGGGCGGTGCGTGCGGGGGCCGGTGCCGGGGGGGCTACTTCTTGCGCTTGGGGCGTCGGGCAGACGGGTTGCCGGTGCGGGAGCTGCGCCGGCGGTTGAATTCGGCCGAGGCGCGCTCGTACTCGGTGCGGAGCCGCCTCTCGCCGGGGGCCTCGACGAAGCAGCGCAGGAAGTACGCGATGAGGCTGCCGATGAAACCGATCGCCTTCAGGCCCTTGAGGGCGGTCTCGTCGGAGGACGGGGCCGGCCGGCGGCTGAAGGACTCCCAGGTCTTGACGAAGGCGATGGAGCTGGCGATCGCGAAGAGGATGACGACCGAGATGCTGAGGAAGGGGCCGACGTTGCCGATCTCCAGGCCCTCGTAGGAGAACCGGAGCAGGAAGGCGCTGAGGACGGCAAGGGTCAGCGCGATGAGGGCCGCGCCGACGCGGCGTGCGCCGTAGCCGCCGTCGTGGTTCACCCAGGTGGTGCCGAAGAACCGGATCGGCTCGGGCTCGGGGCCGGTGGGCTGCACGGGGGTCGCCTCGGCGGGGGTCTGGTCTCGCTGGTCGTCGCTCACACCAGCGATTATCCCCCGCCGGGCGGGGTCGGCCCGGGGTGTCTCACGGGGCGGGGCCGCGGGATGGGCCGGATGGCGTCAGCCGCAGCGGCTGGTGATGTAGCCGTCGCTGCCCGTCTTCACGTAGGCGTCGGAGATGAACTCACCGTTGCCGATGTTGTCCCAGATGGACGTCGTGCCGTACGGGCCGGTGACGGTCGTCCCCTCGGTCTGGCAGCGAACGCCGACGGAGGCGCCGAGCGGCAGGACCCGGAGGACCGCGTAACTGGTGCCGGGACCGCGGCGGACGTTCACGTTGTAGCCGGGCGCGACCGGGAACGTCGGGAATCCCGACCCCCCTGCGGCGGCTGCCTCGCTCGCCCCCGCGAGCATGATCGCCGGCACTGCGGCGACTATGGAGCTGCCCAGACCGAGCATGCGGCGTCTGGTGATCATGTCGTTCCCCTTGTTCCTGGTCAGGCGCAGCGGGTGGCGACGTAGCCGTCGCTGCCCGTCTTCACGTAGGCGTCGGCGACGAACTCGCCGTTGCCGATGCAGTCCCAGATGTCCGACGTGCCGTAAGGGCCCGAGACGTTCGTTCCCTCGCACTGGCAGCGAATCGAGACGTACGCGCCGAGCGGCAGGACTCGGATGACCGAGTAATTGGTACCGGGACCTCTGCGGACGTTCACGCGATAGCCGGGCGCGACCGGGAACGTCGGGAATCCCGACCCCGAGGTCAGGCTCTCTACTTGGCTTGAATCGTTCTCAACGGACATGTGAAAACTCCCCCCTTGGACGTTGCCGTGCGCAACCCGCGCAGGGTAGCAAGACCTTGGAGATTCGCACGGGCCATCGACTAGGCTCCGGCGGGGGTGGTGAGCGGTGCGTTCAGCGCGGGCGGACTACGCGGGTTTTCCGGAGTACGCCGGGCAGTACCGGCTTGAGTCCGTGCTCGGTTCGGGCGGCATGGGTGTCGTCCATCTGGCCACCTCCGAGTCGGGGCTGAAACTCGCCGTCAAGATCGTGCATCCGCAGCACGCCGTGGACCCGGAGTTCCGGGCGCGGTTCCGGCAGGAGGTCGCGGCCGCCCGGCGGGTGAGCGGAGCGTTCACCGCGCCCGTTGTCGACGCCGATCCCGATGCCGAACGGCCCTGGATGGCCACCCTGTTCATCGATGCCCCGACGCTCTCCGAGCGGGTACGGGACGAGGTGCTGGAGGCCCGGGAGCTGGCGCGGCTCGCCGCCGGGCTGGCGGAGGCCCTGCGGGACATCCACCGGGCGGGCGTCGTGCACCGGGACCTGAAGCCCAGCAACGTGCTGATGGCCCCGGACGGGGTGCGGGTCATCGACTTCGGGATCTCGCGGCCGGCCGACAGCGATCTGCGCACCGAGACGGGGAAGCTGATCGGGACCCCGCCGTTCATGGCGCCGGAGCAGTTCCAGCGGCCGCGGGAGGTGGGGACCGCGGCCGATGTGTTCGCCCTGGGCGCGGTGCTCGTGTACGCGGCGACCGGGCGGGGGCCCTTCGACTCCGACAGCCACTACCTCGTGGCGTACCAGGTGGTGCACAGCGAGCCCGACCTGACCGGTCTGCCGGAGCGGCTCGTGCCGCTGGTCGCGCAGTGCCTGGCGAAGGATCCGGCGGAGCGGCCGAGCGCGGACGCGCTGATCGTGGCGCTGCGGGCGGTGGCGTACCCGACGGATCTGGATACCCAGGCCTTCATCCCGCGGCCGCGGCAGCCGGTGGCCGACGAGGAGGTCACGCATCGGCGGGAGCGAGTCGCCACCCCGGCCAAGGCTCCGGAACGCAGACGGCGGACCCGCGCGGCCGTCGCGGCGGGGGTCGGTCTGCTGCTGGCGGGTGGGTCCGTAGGCGGCTACCTATGGTCCGCATCCGGCGGCGACAAGCCTGCGAAACAGGCCGTCTCTCCGGGGGTACCCACGCCACAGCGGGTCCTGCCGTGGACAGTGCCGCTGGGCGCATACGGCGCGGCATGCTCCTGGCAGGCCTCGGCCCTGTACTGCTCGGGGCCCGAGTCGGCCGCGATGCGGCTCAGCCCCAAGGACGGGTCGACGCTGTGGTCCGTACGGGCGGCCGTCCCGGGCTCCCGGCCCGCGGCCGACAGCGCACCCCTGCCCGGGAGTGGGCTGGTGCTCGCGGTGGCACCGGGAAGCAAGAGCGAACTGCTCCGGGCACTGGATCCGGCGACGGGCACGGAGCGCTGGAAGCGGACCCTGCCGAGTGGCGCGCATGCCCTGCCCGCCGGCGGGAGCGTACTGATCACGGCGGTGGACGGAACGGTCACCGCGCTGGATTCCGCGACCGGTGCCCCGCGCTGGACGAAGAAGATCGGCGGGGTCGGCTCCGAGTGGTGGAGCGGCCCAGAGGAGTCGGGGGAGCCCGCCGCGCTGTACGTGTCGACGCCCGACAAGGACGGCAGAGCGACGCGGCTCTCGGCGGTGGACCCGGCGACCGGGGTGCCCCGCTGGCAGGTCCGGTCTCCGGGGGTGCTCCATCCCGTCGGTGCGGCGGGCGGCGGAATGTACCTGCTGGACAGCGACGTAGGGGCCAGAACGGACACGGTCGTACGGGTGGACCTGGCCACGCGTGCCGTAGGGCGGGTGCGGCTGGCCTCGCCGCTGTACGAGGCCCAGGCGACCGTGGGGCCGGACGGGATCGTGTACGCGTTCGGGGCCTCGGGCGCGCTGGCGGCGATCGGCGCGGCCAAGGAGGAGTGGCGACTGGAGACGGGTGTGGCGGTGGCCTCCCGGCCCGTGTTCGCCGACGGGCGTGTCTACCTGAGCGCCTCCGACGGGCGGCTGCTCGCCGTCGACGCGGGTGCGGGGCGGCTGCTGGGACAGACCAAACCCCGGATGGGCACCGGGAAGGACACCTTCGCCGCGAGTCTGCCCGCGCCCGTGGTCGGGGACGGGCGGGTGTACGCGTCGGCGCCGGACGGGAGTGTGTTCGCCGTGGCGGCGGGGGATCCCGCCGGGTGGTGAGACGCGGACGGCCCCGCCCGAGGGTGTCGGGCGGGGCCGGTGCCAGAAGTGCTGGGGTCAGCGCTCCAGGAGGCTGACGTCGCGGACCGCGCCCTTGTCGGCGCTGGTGGCCATCGCCGCGTAGGCGCGCAGGGCCGCGGAGACCTTGCGCTCGCGGTTCTTCGGGGCGTAGACGCCGCCCAGGGCCTCGTGGCGGGCGGCCAGCGTGGCTTCGTCGACCAGGAGCTCGATGGAGCGGTTCGGGATGTCGATGCGGATGCGGTCGCCGTCCTCCACGACCGCGATGGAGCCGCCCGAGGCCGCCTCCGGGGAGGCGTGGCCGATGGAGAGGCCCGAGGTGCCGCCGGAGAAGCGGCCGTCCGTGACCAGGGCGCAGACCTTGCCGAGGCCGCGGCCCTTGAGGAACGACGTCGGGTAGAGCATCTCCTGCATGCCGGGACCGCCGCGCGGGCCCTCGTAGCGGATGACGACCACGTCGCCGGCCTTGATCTCCTTGCGGAGGATCTTGTCGACGGCCTCGTCCTGCGATTCGCAGACCACGGCCGGGCCCTCGAAGGTCCAGATCGACTCGTCGACACCGGCGGTCTTCACGACGCAGCCGTCGAGCGCGATGTTGCCGCGCAGGACGGCGAGGCCGCCGTCCTTGGAGTAGGCGTGCTGGACGGAGCGGATGCAGCCGCCCTCGGCGTCGAGGTCGAGGGTGTCCCAGCGCTCGGACTGGGAGAAGGCGGAGGCGGAGCGCTGGCAGCCGGGGCCCGCGTGCCACAGCTCCATGACCTCGTCCGGGGCCGTGCCGGAGCGGGCGTCCCACTTCGCGAGCCAGTCCTCCAGGTTGGCGGAGTGGACCGTGGTGACGTCCTTGTTCAGCAGGCCGCCGCGGTGGAGCTCGCCGAGCAGGGCGGGGATGCCGCCGGCCCGGTGGATGTCCTCCATGTAGTACGTGCCGCCGGGCGCCACGTTCGGCGCGACCTTGGCCAGGCACGGGACCCGGCGGGAGATCTCGTCGATGTCCGTGAGGTCGTACTTCAGACCGGCTTCCTGCGCGGCGGCGAGGAGGTGCAGGATCGTGTTGGTGGAGCCGCCCATGGCGATGTCGAGGGCCATGGCGTTCTCGAAGGCCTGGCGGGTCGCGATGTTGCGGGGCAGGACCGACTCGTCGTCCTGCTCGTAGTAGCGCTTGGTGATCTCGACGATCGTGCGGCCGGCGTCCTCGTACAGGGCGCGGCGGGCGGTGTGCGTCGCGAGGACCGAGCCGTTGCCGGGGAGGGCCAGGCCGATGGCCTCGGCGAGGCAGTTCATCGAGTTGGCGGTGAACATGCCGGAACAGCTGCCGCAGGTGGGACAGGCGTTCTCTTCGATGCGCAGGACGTCTTCGTCGGAGACGCTGTCGTTGGAGGCGTCCACCATCGCGTCGATCAGGTCGAGCTTGCGGACGGTGCCGTCGACGAGGGTGGCCTGACCGGCCTCCATCGGGCCGCCGGAGACGAAGACGACCGGGATGTTGAGGCGCATGGCGGCCATCAGCATGCCGGGGGTGATCTTGTCGCAGTTGGAGATGCAGATCAGCGCGTCGGCGCAGTGCGCCTCGACCATGTACTCGACCGAGTCCGCGATCAGGTCGCGGGAGGGGAGGGAGTACAGCATGCCGCCGTGGCCCATGGCGATGCCGTCGTCGACCGCGATGGTGTTGAACTCGCGGGGGACGGCGCCGGCGGCCAGGATCGCGTCGGAGACGATGCGGCCGACCGGGGCCAGGTGGGTGTGGCCGGGGACGAACTCCGTGAAGGAGTTGGCGACCGCGATGATCGGCTTCCCGATGTCCGCGCTCGCTACGCCCGAGGCGCGCATCAGCGCACGTGCGCCTGCCATGTTGCGGCCGTGGGTGACGGTGCGGGACCTCAGCTCGGGCATCGGGTTCTCTCCCCATGTGTGCGGTGGCGCGAGCGCCGGCCGCGACTGTGGATATGGCTCGGTTACGAGGCTACGCCCCCTGCCCGGGATCCGGACGCGCTGTCCGGATCCCGGGACGGGTGGCTCAGTAATTGAGCACGGGTGCGGGGGGGGGTGCGGAGGGGTGCGGGGCTACGGGGCTGCGCGCGCGGGTGCCGTCATTCCTCGGTGAGGTAGCGCTGGAGGGTGGGGGCCACCAGCTCGATGATGGTCTCCGGGTCCGCGGATGCGAGGGGCTCGACCTGGACGACGTAGCGCAGGATCGCGATGCCGACCATGTGGGAGGCGGCGAGCTCGGCGCGGAAGGTCGGGTCGGGGACGTTGAGGTCGGCCGCGATCCGTTCCAGCAGGCGGTGCAGGATCAGCCGCCGGAGCACTTTCGCGGCGGCCTCGTGGGTGAGGGCCGAGCGGATCACGGCGAGCAGCGGGGTCCGGGTGACCGGGTTCTCCCAGACGCCAAGGAAGTAGCGGGCCAGGCGCTCGCCGATGCCGTCGGGGCCCGCGCCGAGGATCTTCGGGAGGACGAGGGCGGGCTCCATGCTGAGCTCGATCGCGGCGGCGAAGAGGTCGTCCTTGCTGCCGAAGTAGTGGTGCACCAGGGCCGGGTCCACGCCGGCGGCCTTGGCGATCCCGCGGACGGAGGTCTTGTCGTAGCCGCGCGCGGCGAACTCGGCGCGGGCCGCGAGGCGGATGCGCTCCTGGGTGCCGGGGCCGTCGTCGGCCTCGTCCTGGCGGGGGCGGCCGGGGCCGCGGCGGGGCTTCGCGGGGGCGGGGGCGGGGGCCTGGGCCTGGGCGGGGGCCTGGGCCTGGGCCGGTGTGGGGTCCGGGACGGGGTCCGGCAGGGGCTCGGTCACGGGTGCGGGGTTCCGGGTAGCGGGCCGGGGGCGGTCGCGAGGTGGAGGCGGGTGAAGGCCAGGGCCTCGGCGAGGTCGGCCTCGCGCTCGGCGGAGGACATCGCACGGCGGGTGTTGACCTCGATGACGACGTGCCCGTCGAAGGAGGTGGCGGCGAGCCGCTCCAGCAGCTCGGCGCAGGGCTGGGTGCCGCGGCCGGGGACGAGGTGCTCGTCCTTCGCGGAACCGTTTCCGTCGGCGAGGTGGATGTGGGCGAGGCGGTCGCCCATCCGGTCGATCATCGCGGTCGCGTCGGTCCGGGCGGTCGCGGTGTGGGAGAGGTCGACCGTGAAGTGGCGGTAGTCGTCCTTGGTGACGTCCCACTCGGGCGCGTACGCGAGCACCTCGCGGTCGCGGTAGCGCCAGGGATACATGTTCTCGACGGCGAAGCGGATGTCCGTCTCGTCCGCCATCCGCCAGATCCCGGTCACGAAGTCGCGGGAGTACTGGCGCTGCCAGCGGAAGGGCGGGTGGACGACGACCGTGGACGCGCCGAGCTTCTCGGCTGCCGCCTGGGCGCGCTGGAGTTTGGTCCACGGGTCGGTGGACCAGACGCGCTGCGTGATGAGGAGGCAGGGGGCGTGGATCGCCAGGATCGGGACCTGGTGGTGGTCGGAGAGGCGGCGCAGGGCGTCGATGTCCTGGCTGACCGGGTCCGTCCAGACCATGACCTCGACGCCGTCGTAGCCGAGGCGCGCGGCGATCTCGAAGGCGGTCGCCGTTGACTCCGGGTAGACGGAGGCGGTGGAGAGGGCGACTTTCGCGGTCGGGATCCGGACTGGTTTTGCCACGGGGACAGGGTATCGGGGTCGCCGTGGGGGCGTGGCGTCCTACGAAGCCCTGGCCTGGCGGGGGCGGGCCACCCTGCGTGGCCCTGGCCGGGCGGGGCGCGGGCCGTCCCTGCGAAGCCCCGGGCCGGGGGGCGCGGAGCGGGCCGTCCCTACGAAGGCCCGGGCCGGGGGCGGAGCCGGCCGTCCTACGAAGCCCCGGCCCGGCGGGCGGAGCCAGCCGTCCTACGAAGCCCCGGCCCGGCGGGCGGAGCCAGCCGTCCTACGAAGCCCCGGCCCGGCGGGAGCGGCGGACCTGGGACGTGGGGCGGCCGCCCCGGGGGATGCCGCTGCGCGGGGCGAAGTCCCCTACCCGCCCTTCCACCGTTCCCCGGGCCGGCCCGGACCCCCGGTCCTCAAACGCCGGACGGGCTGGGAACGGGTACCGGCTGCGCCCGGACCCCCTGGGGCGAATCCAGCCCCTCCGGCGTTTGAGGAGCGGGGGTCCGGGGGCTGGTCCCCGGCAACGGCGGCGCGCGAGGGGCGGTCAGGGCGTGCGCCGGGCTTCGAGTGGACGGCCGGTCCCGGCGGTCGGGGCGGGCCGCTTCTCACACGCCCGCGGGGCTGGACTTTCCGAGGTGGTCCAGGCGGCGGAGGATGACGCCTTCGCGAAGGGCCCAGGGGCAGACTTCCAGGGAGTCCACGCCGAGGAGGTCCATCGCTCCCTCCGCGACCAGCGCTCCGGCGAGGAGCTGGTTGGAGCGGCCCTCCGAGACGCCGGGGAGGGCGGAGCGCTGGGCGGTGGTCATCGCCGCCAGTCTCGGGACCCACTCCTCCAGGGACTTACGGGTCAGGTCCCGCTGGATGTAGAGGCCTTCACCGGAGCGGGCCGCGCCCGCGATCCGGGCCAGTTGTTTGAAGGTTTTCGAGGTGGCCACCACCCGGTCCGGCGCGCCGAAGCGGCTGAACTCGCCGACCGTGCGGGCGATCTGGGCCCGTACGTGGCGGCGCAGGGCCCGTACGTCCGCCTGGTCCGGCGGGTCGCCCGGGAGCCAGCCCGCCGTCAGGCGTCCGGCGCCCAGGGGGAGCGAGACGGCCGCGTCCGGGTCCTCGTCGATGCCGTACGCGATCTCCAGCGAGCCCCCGCCGATGTCGAGGAGCAGGAGCTTGCCCGCCGACCAGCCGAACCAGCGCCGCGCCGCGAGGAACGTCAGGCGGGCCTCGTCGTCGCCGCTGAGGACGGGGAGGTCCACACCCGTCTCCGCCTTGACCCGGGCGAGGACATCGTCGGCGTTCGTGGCCTCGCGTACCGCGCTCGTCGCGAAGGGGAGTACGTCCTCGCACCCCTTGTCCTCGGCGGCCTGCACCGCGTCCCCGATGACGGAAACCAGCCGCTCGACGCCCTCGGGCGTCACCGCGCCGTATTCGTCGAGCAGCTCCGCCAGCCGCAGCTCCACCTTGTGCGAGTGCGCGGGCAGGGGGCGCGCACCGGGGTGCGCGTCCACCACCAGCAGATGGATCGTGTTCGAACCCACATCAAGGACACCGAGTCTCATGAGGGGAAACGCTACTGGTCCAAAGGCGTAGGGGTGGAGTAAGGGGCGCTTAGGCTGGGGTTTGTGCCAAATACGAAGAAGGCCAACAAGTCCAAGACCAAAGCCGGCAAGGACGCCAAGGGCGCCAAGGGTGCCAAGGCCGCCCCGGCGGACGAGAAGGGGCTCGACTTTCCGCGGGCCTGGGTGGAGTTCCCGGACCCCGCCGACGAGGAGCAGGTCTTCCGCTGCGACCTGACCTGGCTCACTTCCCGCTGGACCTGCATCTTCGGCAGCGGCTGCCAGGGCATTGCGGCCGGCCGCGCGGACGACGGCTGCTGCACGCTCGGCGCGCACTTCTCCGACGAGGACGACGAGAAGCGGGTCGCCGAGAACGTGGCGCGGCTGACGCCGGAGCTGTGGCAGTTCCACGACGTCGGCAGCGAGACCGGGTGGACGCAGCACGACGACGACGGGGAGAAGCAGACCCGCCGCTGGGACGGTGCCTGCATCTTCCTGAACCGGCCCGGTTTCCCGGCGGGGGCCGGCTGTTCCCTTCACATCCTGGCGGTCCGCGCCGGCCAGGAGCCGCTGGAGACCAAGCCGGACGTGTGCTGGCAGCTCCCCATCCGGCGGACCTACGAGTGGATCGACCGGCCCGACGACACCCGCGTCCTCCAGGTGTCGATCGGCGAGTACGACCGGCGCGGCTGGGGCCCGGGCGGCCACGACCTGCACTGGTGGTGCACCTCGGCCACGTCCGCACACGGCGCCGGCAAGCCGGTGTACGTGTCGTACCGCGCCGAGCTGACGGAGCTGATGGGCAAGGAGGGGTACGAGGAGCTCGTACGGCTCTGCGAGGCGCGGCTCTCCTCGCTGCTGCCGATGGCCCCGCACCCGGCCGACCCCGACCCCGGCCCCGTGGCGTAAGCAGTAGGCCGAAGGCCGTATGCCGCACCGGGCTACTCGGCCGGCGCCTGGGTCGGCTCCGGCGTGGCTCCGTCCGAGGGGCTCGGAGTCGGCGTCGGAGTGGGCGTGGGTGTGGGTGTGGGAGTCGGGGTGGGCTCCGGGGTCGGCGTCGGCGTCGGGGTGGGTGTCGGCGTGGGGGGCGGCGTCGGAGTCGGCGGCGGGCCGGGCGGGGTGGGTGCCGGGCGGCCCCGGCCGCGGATGGAGATCACCGCGCCGCCCGGGTCCACCCCGACCCGGGCTCTCCAGGCCCCTACGGGCTGGGCTCCGGAGTCCACGGTGATCCGTAGGGTGACCGATTCTCCTGGCGCCAGCCGGCCCGAGGTCGTACTGGCGCGGAGCCACGGGGCGTCGGACCACAGCCGCCAGTCGACCGGGGCGCCGCCCGACGCGGTGAGGGTGAGCAGGGTGGTCGTTCCGTGGGTGGAGGCGGCCGCGGTCAGCCGGCCCGGGGCGCCGGGTGCGGAGCTCGGCGGCGCGCCGCTGCTGATGACCTCCACGGAGACGTCGGGGGCGGCGGCGGACGGGGCGAAGCCGGGGCCGTCGGTGGTGACGGCGGCGTTGCCCGCGTTCTCGTACGCCGTCAGCGGGCGGCCGTCGGTACGGGCCTGCGGGAGCTCCGCTTCGCTCGCCGAGATGCGCGTGGAGCCGTTGCCGACGGGTTCCCCGGTGCTCGGGGCGCCCCGGTAGGCCGCCCACAGTGCCAGCACCGGGGCCGCGACGACGGTGGCGACGACGGTGGTGGTCACGGCGCGGGCGCGCAGCCGCTCGCGGCGGGCGGCGCGGTCCTTGGGGTCCATCGGGAAGCCGGTGCGGTCGAAGCGCGGGCCGGTGCCGGCGCCCCGACGGCCGCCGGAGCGCAGCATCGCGGCGTGCACGGCGGTGCGCGGGGCCGGGACCAGCGGGAGGGCGGCGGTGTTGACGCCGCCCGAGCCGGGCCAGGGGCCGCCGGCCCCGACGCGTTCGGCGACGCGGCGGCAGCGCGGGCAGTCGTCGACGTGGCGGACGAGCTCGGCGCGCAGGGAGGAGGAGAGGAGGAGGTTCCCGTCTCCTCCTCCGCCCTCCCCGTCGTCTCCGGTGAGCCGGGACACGGTCGGGCAGTTGCCCGTCTCCACGACGGCGAGGGCGGCGCGGGTGCGCTCCACCTCGCAGGCGGCGCCGGTGAGCAGCTCGCGGGCGGCGGCCGGGGGCGTACCGAGGACGGCGGCGAGTTCGGGGACGCCGAGGCGGTGGCGGACGGCGAGTTCGAGTGCTTCACGCTGCTCGGGGGTGGTTCCGGCGGCCTCCGGCCAGGCGAGGCGGGCGAGCTCGGTGCGGCGGTAGGCGTACACGTCAAGACCGCCGGGGCCGGCGGGGCCGGTGGGGCTGCTGTGGCCGGTGGGGCCATCGGGGCCGCCGGGACCCCCGGGGCCGCCCGAGCTGCCCGCAGCCGCGGCGTTTGCGGCGGCGCTCGCCGTCACGGGATCCGGCGCACGGCCGGCGTCCGTGTGCTCCGGTGCACGCCGGGCGGAATGCGCTCCCCCGTACCCGTAGCGCGTACGCCGTCGCTCGGCCAGCCTGCGCAGGCAGGCCCAGCGCGCGAGGGCGTACAGCCAGGCCCGCCGGTCCCCCTCGTCGGGGCAGCGGCCGGGGTGCCGGTCGGCGACGGCGAGGACGTCGCCGAGCACATCGGTGGCGGTGTCGTGGTCGCACAGGACCGAGAGGCAGTACGTGAACAGCCCGTCCAGGTAGGGCTCGTACCGGAACGGTGGCGGCTGCTCCACCCTGGTCCCCTCGGGGGGCGTGCGCCCGTGCGCCCGGTGTGCGCCGGTGCGCGGTGCGGGGTGTCCCTGGTTGCTGCTGGTCACTCGGTGACCGTAGGCGGCGCGCCGGTGGCGCTCCGGAAGCCTTCACCACTTTTAGCCCTTACGGGTGAACAGATCGGCGCCGTGCTGACGGCGGCCCTGACGGTGCACGCCACGGCGTGCGCGCAGGACCGATCGCGGGACCGGTCGCGGGATCGTCCCGAGGCCATCGCGAGGCCGTCGCGAGGCCGTCGCGAGGCCGTCCGGTGAGGGCTGTCGGTGGCGGCGGCTACCGTGGGCCGCATGGCTGCCCGTACATCTCGTTCATCCGCAAAGGACCGGCCGTCCTACCGCTGTACCGAGTGCGGGTACTCCACCGCCAAGTGGCTCGGCCGGTGCCCCGAGTGCCAGGCCTGGGGCACCGTCGAGGAGCTCGGCGGCGCCCCCGCCGTGCGGACCACCGCGGCGGGCCGGGTCACCACGGCCGCCGTGCCGATCGGGCAGGTCGACGTCCGGACGGCGACCGCGCGCAGCACCGGTGTGAGCGAGCTGGACCGGGTGCTCGGCGGCGGGCTCGTCCCCGGCGCGGTCGTCCTGCTCGCGGGCGAGCCGGGCGTCGGCAAGTCGACGCTGCTGCTCGACGTCGCGGCGAAGGCCGCCTCCGACGAGCACCGCACGCTCTACGTCACGGGCGAGGAGTCGGCGAGCCAGGTGCGGCTGCGGGCCGACCGGATCAGCGCGATCAGCGAGCACCTCTACCTGGCCGCCGAGACCGATCTGTCCGCCGTGCTCGGGCACCTCGACGCCGTGAAGCCGTCGCTGCTGATCATGGACTCCGTACAGACGGTCGCCTCCCCCGAGATCGACGGTGCGCCCGGCGGCATGGCGCAGGTCCGGGAGGTCGCCGGGGCGCTGATCCGCGCCTCCAAGGAGCGCGGGATGTCCACGCTGCTGGTCGGCCACGTCACCAAGGACGGGGCGATCGCCGGTCCCCGGCTGCTGGAGCACCTGGTCGACGTGGTCCTGAGCTTCGAGGGCGACCGGCACGCGCGGCTGCGCCTCGTACGCGGGGTGAAGAACCGGTACGGCACCACGGACGAGGTCGGCTGTTTCGAGCTCACCGACGAGGGCATCAACGGACTCGCCGACCCGAGCGGGCTGTTCCTGACCCGCCGCGCCGAGGCCGTCCCCGGCACCTGCCTGACGGTGACCCTGGAGGGCAAGCGCCCGCTGGTCGCCGAGGTGCAGGCGCTGACGGTGGACTCGCAGATCCCCTCGCCCCGCCGCACCACCTCCGGGCTGGAGACCTCGCGCGTCTCGATGATGCTGGCGGTGCTGGAGCAGCGCGGGCGGATCACGGCGCTCGGCAAGCGGGACATCTACACCGCCACCGTGGGCGGGGTGAAGCTGACCGAGCCGGCCGCCGACCTGGCCGTCGCGCTGGCCCTGGCCTCGGCCGCCAGCGACGTACCGCTCCCGAAGAACCTGGTCGCCATCGGGGAGGTCGGGCTCGCGGGCGAGGTCCGGCGCGTGACGGGCGTACAGCGGCGGCTCGCGGAGGCGTACCGGCTGGGCTTCACGCACGCGCTGGTCCCGGTGGACCCGGGGAAGGTCCCGGCGGGCATGAAGGTGACCGAGGTCGCCGACATGGGCGACGCCCTGCGGGCCCTGCCGCGCGGGCGGTCGCGGACGCCGGCGAAGGGGCAGCAGCCCACCGACTAGGACGGCCCAGCCGCAGGTCAGCGGGCCCGGACGGGGTGCTCCCCGGCCCGGCCGGGCCAAGGCACGTCGGGCGCCGGGGCCGCGCCGGTAGACTTCGGGATGGTCCGCCCGGCCGTACGCAGGCGGTACATCCCGCGACCGGAGGAGTGCAGTGGCAGCCAAGGACGGGGCAGCAGCATCCGGAAAGTCGGGCGCGAGCTCCAAGCAGGAGGCCATGATGCGCGCCTCGCTGAGCGCGGTCGCACCTGGTCAGCCCCTGCGCGACGGGCTCGAACGGATCGTTCGCGGCAACACCGGAGGGCTCATCGTCCTCGGCATGGACAAGTCGGTCGAGGCCATGTGCACGGGCGGTTTCGTCCTGGACGTGGAGTTCACCGCGACCCGGCTGCGCGAGCTGTGCAAGCTCGACGGCGCGCTGATCCTGGACAAGGACATCACCAAGATCCTGCGGGCGGGCGTCCAGCTGGTGCCCGACGCGTCGATCCACACGGAGGAGACGGGCACCCGGCACCGGACCGCGGACCGGGTCTCGAAGCAGTGCGGTTTCCCGGTGGTGTCGGTCTCGCAGTCGATGCGGCTGATCGCGCTGTACGTGGACGGCGAGCGGCGCGTGCTGGAGGAGTCCGGGGCGATCCTGTCGCGGGCGAACCAGGCGCTGGCCACGCTGGAGCGGTACAAGCTCCGCCTGGACGAGGTCGCCGGGACGCTGTCCGCGCTGGAGATCGAGGACCTGGTGACGGTCCGCGACGTCACGGCGGTGGCGCAGCGGCTGGAAATGGTGCGGCGCATCGCGACGGAGATCGCGGAGTACGTGGTGGAGCTCGGCACGGACGGCCGGCTGCTCTCGCTCCAGCTCGACGAGCTGACGGTCGGGATCGAGCAGGAGCGGGAGCTCGTCATCCGGGACTACGTGCCGGAGCCGACGGCGAAGCGTTCCCGCACGGTGGACGAGGCGCTGCCGGCGCTGGACGCGCTGACGCATCCGGAGCTGCTGGAGCTGGCGATCGTGGCGAAGGCCCTGGGGTACACGGGCTCGCCGGAGACCCTGGACTCGGCGGTGTCCCCGCGCGGGTACCGGCTGCTGGCGAAGGTGCCGAGGCTGCCGGGGGCGATCATCGAGCGGCTGGTCGAGCACTTCGGCGGGCTGCAGAAGCTGCTCGCGGCGTCGGTGGACGACCTCCAGACGGTCGACGGCGTCGGCGAGGCGCGGGCGCGCAGCGTGCGCGAGGGCCTGTCCCGCCTGGCGGAGTCCTCCATCCTGGAGCGGTACGTCTAAGCTGCGCCGCGGCTCCGGGGGTCTGGCTGAGCGCCGCTCCTGGGGCTCAGCCCCAGACCCCGCTCCTCAAACGCCGGAGGGGCTGGATTTGCCCTGGTGCGCTGCGCGGGCAATGGATTTGCCCTGCGGGCAACCCAGCCGCTCCGATCCGCACAGTGCGCTGCGCGCACGTGCAGGCCCACGTCGGCCAAAATCCAGCCCCACCGGCGTTTGAGGCGCGGGGGTCCGGGGGCAGTGCCCCCGGCAACGGCGCCGCGCCGACTACTCCGGCTTGAGCACGAACGAGGTTCGCGCCACCGGCATGCCGGGGGACTTGACCTCGACCACGTACGTGTCCGCCGCCGCCACCCCCGCCGGAGGCGACTGGCACTGGGTCGCCTCGCTGAAGTGGCGGTCCCACTCCAGGGCTTGCTTGGTCTCGCCCTGCGAGGGCACGCGGTAGAAGACGTTGCCCGCGCCCTCCGGGCAGTCCGCCGAGGACCAGACCGGCTTGGCGTTGCTGGCCTGAGTAATCGTCAGCACCGCCTGCTTCGGGCCGAGATCGACCTTGCAGGTCGTGCCCGAGACATTGCGCGCGACGAGTTCGAGGCGCGGCTTCTCGCTCGCCTCGTACTCGTTCTTCACGCTCTTGACCTCCCACTGCAGCGCACCGGGCGCGCACGTGGGCACCGGCGAGTCCCCCGGGACGATCTGGCCCGCACCGGAAGCACCCGAACCGCCGGAGCCGTTCGTCCCGCCCTGGTCCGCGGCGCCGGGCTCGGCGCCCGGTTCGCCGTTCTTGCCGGTGCCGGGGCTGGCACCGGGATCGGAGCCCGTGCCGGTGCCGGCGCTCGCGCCGGAGCCGCCGGAGCCACCGGAGCCGCCCGAGCCCGACTCCCCGCGCCCGCCCGGGGCCTGACTGATCGCCGGGCCGGAGCCCGAGGGCCCCGGGGTGATCTGGGTGACGGGACCGGAGCCGCCCTGACCCTTGCCGTTGGTACTCGACTTGCCCGCACCGGAACTGACGGTCCATACGGCGAGCATCGCGAGGAGCGCGGCAACGGACGCCAGCACGGCCCTCCGTCGCCAGTAGATGGAGGAGGGGAGCGGCCCGACCGGATTGCGCAGAGATCCCACGGACGGAACCTTACGAGAGTTCCCGGCACGATCAGTGCCCCACATGCCGCGCACTCGGCTTGTTTTGCCGATGATCATCCTGCGGGGTGATCCGGGGCGCCGGAAATCGGCCGGGAGGCTGATGAGGACGTTATTCCGATTTAGGTACCTTCAGTCACCATGGACAGCTCCGGCCTCTACCTCGACGTCACCGATTTCGCCCACTCGACCCCCGCCTGGGTGCAATCGGCGTTCGAGTTCTGGACCGAGTACGGGCTGCTCGTCTTCGGCGCCCTCTTCATAGCCGTGTGGTGGCGATCACGCGGCGCCCGCGACCCCCGCACGGTGGCCCTCGCGGTGCTCGCCCCCTTCGTCACCGCCCTGGCCTACGTCGCCTCCGAGCTGGTGAAGTCCAGCGTCGACGAGGAGCGCCCCTGCCGGGCCGTGGCCGGAGCCGCGGCCTCGCTGATCACGTGCCCGCCCACCGGCGACTGGTCCTTCCCCAGCAATCACGCCGCCATCGCGGGCGCCGCGGCCGTGGCTCTGGCGCTCGCCGCCCGCACGCTGGTGCTGCTGACCCTTCCGCTGGCCCTCCTGATGGCCTTCTCCCGCGTCTTCGTCGGCGTCCACTACCCGCACGACGTGGCCATGGGCCTGCTGCTGGGCGCGAGCCTGGCCGCGCTCGCCGTCCTCGCGCTCGCAGGCCCGGCGACCAGGGTCGTCGCCGCCGTACGGACGAGCGGCGGCCGCACGGCCGTCCTGATCACCGGCCCGGACCCCGCCCGCTGACATCCGCGCCGCCCGGGCCAGGCAAGATCCGAAAGAGACGGCCTGGGCGCCGGGGATCGACACGGCACCCCGCGGGCCCGAAACGTGCCAGGATGCCGTCTGCCATGACTGCAACCATTCCCGCCACCGCGCTGCACTCCCCCGTCATCGCGTGGTTCGAAGCACACGCCCGTGACCTGCCCTGGCGCCGCCCCGAGGCCGGCCCCTGGGGGGTGATGGTCAGCGAGTTCATGCTCCAGCAGACCCCCGTCAACAGGGTGCTGCCGGTCTACGAGCAGTGGCTCGCCCGCTGGCCCCGGCCCGCCGACCTCGCCGCCGACGCCCCGGGCGAGGCCGTCCGCGCCTGGGGCCGCCTCGGTTACCCGCGCCGGGCCCTGCGCCTGCACGGCGCGGCCGTCGCCATAACGGAGCGGCACGGGGGCGACGTACCGCGCGAGCACGCGCAGTTGCTGGCCCTGCCCGGGATCGGGGAGTACACGGCGGCCGCCGTGGCCTCCTTCGCGTACGGGCAGCGGCACGCGGTCCTCGACACCAACGTGCGCCGGGTCTTCGCGCGCACCGCGACCGGGGTCGAGTACCCGCCGAACGCCACGACCGCCGCCGAACGCCGTCTGGCGCGGGCCCTGCTGCCTGAGGACGAGGACACCGCGGCCCGCTGGGCGGCGGCCTCCATGGAGCTCGGGGCGCTGGTGTGCACGGCCAAGAGCCCGGACTGCGGGAGCTGTCCGGTGGCGGGGCTGTGCGCGTGGCGGCTGGCCGGGAAACCCGCTCACGAGGGACCTCCGCGGCGCGGGCAGACGTACGCCGGGACGGACCGGCAGGTGCGCGGCAGACTCCTCGCGGTGCTGCGCGAGGCGGTCGGCGCCGTGCCGCATTCCCTCCTCGACACCGTCTGGGAGGAGCCCGTGCAGCGGGCCCGCGCGCTCGACGGGCTGGTGTCGGACGGGCTCGTGGAGCCGCTGCCCGGACTCATGTACCGGCTTCCGGCCGCCCCCGCGAAGGCCGCCACCGACACCGCGTCCAACACCCCCTGAAGCTGACTCAGGAATTCCGCTTGTCCGGAGAAACCGCAGCTCACGGGCGCTGTTACACAACCTATGGGTGTCCGTGCGCCCACCGAAGGCTGACCCGCACAGGGCCGTGACAACGCCTCCGTACCGTCGAATCCGTAAGGCAGCGGATGAGCGGTTGGTCGGAACGGAGGCGGTCTGAGATGGCGCACGGCGAGGTACTCGAATTCGAAGAGTACGTACGCACCCGGCAGGACGCGCTGCTGCGCAGTGCCCGTCGCCTGGTTCCGGACCCGACCGACGCACAGGACCTCCTGCAGACCGCGCTCGTCCGCACCTACGGCCGCTGGGACGGCATCGCCGACAAGTCCCTCGCCGACGCCTACCTGCGCCGTGTCATGATCAACACCCGCACCGAATGGTGGCGGGCCCGCAAGCTCGACGAGGTTCCCACCGAGCAGCTCCCCGACGCCTCCGTCGAGGACGGCTCGGACCAGCGCGCCGACCGCGCCCTGCTCATGGACATCCTCAAGGTGCTCGCGCCCAAGCAGCGCAGTGTGGTGGTGCTGCGACACTGGGAGCAGATGAGCACCGAGGAGACGGCCGCGGCGCTCGGCATGTCGGCGGGAACCGTGAAGAGCACTCTGCACCGCGCGCTGGCCCGCCTCCGGCAGGAACTGGAGAACCGGGATCTGGACATGCGCGCGCTGGAGCGTGGGGACCACACCATCCGGTACGAGGGGCGTGAGCGGTGCGCGGCCTGATTGGCCAAAGACTGAGCGGCAAGAGCTCGGTGGTACTGATGTCGGCGGGGACGGTCGTCCTCGTCGGCACCGTGCTGTTCGCGGTCGGATGCTCGACGGGGGGCACGGGGCTGCGGGACGGCGGCCCGGCCCGTACCGAGTCGGTGGCCAAGACCGGACCACCCTCCTCGGCGCCGTCCCAGCACGACGCGGACAGCGCCGCTCCCCTCACCCCCCAGGCCTCCGGCAAGCCGTCGGCCAAGGTCGACCCGATCGCCCTGATCAAGGCGGACCCCAAGGTCAGCGCCGAGATCAAGCGGGACCTGAAGCCCTGCTCCGGCAAGGAGTACCCGGTGGACGTCAGCTACGGGAAGGTCACCGGCGGCCCGGCGGTCGACATCGTGGTCAACGTCCTGTCCTGCGCCGACGCGCTGGGCCGCGGTTCGTTCGTGTACCGCGCGGACGGGAGCTCGTACGAGAATGTGTTCTCGGACGAGCAGCCGCCCGTCTACGCCGAGATCGACCGGGGCGACCTGATCGTCACCAAGCCGGTCTACGGGAAGAGCGACGCGCTCTCCTATCCCTCGGGCGAGGACCTGATCACGTACCGCTGGAACGGGGAGCGGTTCACCGAGCAGGACCGGGTGCACACCGACTACAGCAGCGTGGTCGACGGCGGGACTGCCCCCGCCCCGGCCGTCAGCCCGAAGAACTGAGCACCCGAAAGACCGAAGCACCGAGTACCGAGGCGAGGCGAGGCTCCCGATGGCCGAGACCCATGTGCTGTTCGTGGAGGACGACGACGTCATCCGTGAGGCCACGACCCTGGCGCTGGAACGCGACGGGTTCGTGGTCACGGCCATGCCCGACGGGCTGTCCGGCCTGGAGTCCTTCCGGGCGGACCGGCCCGACATCGCGCTGCTCGACGTGATGGTGCCGGGGATGGACGGCGTGAGCCTGTGCCGCCGCATCCGCGACGAGTCCACCGTTCCCGTCATCATGCTGTCGGCGCGCGCCGACAGCATCGACGTGGTGCTGGGCCTGGAGGCGGGCGCCGACGACTACGTCACCAAGCCCTTCGACGGCTCCGTCCTCGTCGCCCGCATCCGCGCGGTGCTGCGCCGCTTCGGCCACGCCGGCGGCCCGCAGGGCGGGGGGTCCGAGGACGACGCCTCCGGCGAGCGCGGGGTGCTGCTCTTCGGCGACCTGGAGGTCGACACCGAAGGCATGGAGGTGCGCAAGGCGGGTACCTCGGTGGCCCTGACCCCCACCGAGATGCGGCTGCTGCTGGAGTTCTCCACCTCCCCCGGCACCGTGCTCTCGCGCGACCGGCTGCTGGAGCGGGTCTGGGACTACGACTGGGGCGGCGACACCCGCGTCGTGGACGTCCACGTCCAGCGGCTGCGCACCAAGATCGGACAGGACCGGATCGAAACGGTCCGGGGATTCGGATACAAGCTCAAGGCCTGATGCCTTGAGAGGAACGAGCACGGGGGACGAGCGCGGGAATGAAAGCTGAATGAAGCGGTTCACCCTGCGGACCGGGATCCGCTGGAAGATCACGCTCGCCATCGCGTCCGTGGGCGCGCTGACCGCCATCGCACTGAGCCTGGTGGTGCACAGCGCTGCCCGCGTCTCGATGCTGGAGAGTGCGCGCGAGGTGCAGCTCGACCGGGTGCAGTTCATCTCCCGCAACGCCGAGGCCGGCCGCAAGCCCCCCATGGGCGCCAAGCTCAACGACCCGGACCTGCCCGGTGAGCTGCGCGAGAAGGCGCGGTCGGGACGGCGCGGCACCTACATCCAGGACAACCCGCGCGGGCTCCCCGAGGTGTGGGCGGCCGTACCGCTCGGCAACGGGCAGGTGCTGTCGCTGCACACGCAGTTCCGGGAGAGCGCCAACATGGTGCGCGACCTGGACCGGGCCCTGGTCGTCGGCTCCCTGGCGGTGGTGGTCGGCGGCTCCGCGCTCGGCGTGCTGATCGGCGGCCAGATCTCGCGCCGGCTGCGCAAGGCCGCGGCAGCCGCGCAGCGGGTGGCGCACGGGGATCCCGGCGTACGGGTGCGGGACGCGGTCGGGGGCGTCGTACGCGACGAGACCGACGACCTCGCGCGGGCGGTCGACGCGATGGCGGACGCGCTCCAGCAGCGGCTGGAGGCGGAGCGGCGGGTGACCGCCGATATCGCGCACGAGCTGCGCACACCGGTGACGGGCCTGCTCACGGCCGCGGAACTGCTGCCGCCGGGCCGGCCGACCGAGCTCGTACGGGACCGCGCGCAGGCGCTGCGTGCGCTGGTCGAGGACGTGCTGGAGGTGGCCCGGCTGGACAGCGCGTCCGAGCGGGCCGAGCTCCAGGAGGTGGCGCTGGGCGAGTTCGTGCACCGCCGGGTCAGCTCGCTGATGCCGGAGGCGAGCGTACGGATCGTCGCGGACGAGATCGTCAGCACCGACCCGCGCCGCCTCGAGCGGATCCTCGGCAACCTCCTCGCGAACGCCGCGCGGTACGGGCGGGCGCCGGTCCAGGTCGATGTCGAAGGCCGGGTCGTACGGGTCCGGGACCACGGGCCGGGCTTCCCCGAAGCCCTGCTCAAGGAGGGCCCGAGCCGGTTCCGGACCGGGTCGACGGACCGGGCCGGGGTGGGGCACGGGCTGGGGCTGACCATCGCGGAGGGGCAGGCGCGGGTGCTGGGCGCCCGGCTGACGTTCCGCAACGTGGCGGGGCCCGGCGGCTCCGTCCACGGCGGCGCGGCGGCGGGGGCGGTGGCGGTGCTGTGGCTGCCGGAGCACGCGCCGACGGCGACGGGGAGCTTCCCGACCGTCCGCCGGGAGGACTGAGCGGTTCCGGGCGGGGGGAAGGGGGGACCGGACCGGCCCGGGCGGGGGGACCGGACCGGCCCGGGGCCGGCCTCCGTACCGCCCGCGATCGGTATCGGTGTCGTATCGCGACCCTCGGCTGTTCGATCGCGGACGCCGATGTTTTAGCATCCGAACCATGACTGACGGTACGGATCGCCCGCACAGCCCCCAGCCCGAGCCCGCCCCGGAGAGCGGTGGCTACGGGTTCCCGCCGGGGATACCCGCGCCGGGCGGCTACGGGTTCCCGCCGGGCCGGCCCGAACAGCACGACCAGACCGCGTCGGGCGACGACCACGGCTCCGGCTCCGGCTCCCCGCAGGGCGGTGGCTACGGCTACCCGCAGGGCGGTGGTGGCTACGGCTATCCGCAGGGCGGCGGCTACGGCTACCCGCCGAGCCCGCCCGAGGCCGGCGTCTTCGGCCCCCCGATGCCGTTCCCCGAGGAGCCCGGCCCGCACGGACCGGGCCCGCACGGACCCGGCCCGGACCTGCCGCCCGTGGCCTTCGGCGAGCAGCCCGACTGGCAGGCGTTGGCCGACCGGACGGCCTCGGAGCGGCGCAGGAAGCGGCTGTGGATGGTGGGCGGAGCGGTGACCCTCGTCCTGCTGCTCGCCGGCGGCGGAACGTTCTTCCTGCTGCGGGACGGCAAGCCGGGCACGAACGACGTGGCCGACAACGCCCCCTCCACGTCCGCGTCCCCGTCGGGGTCGCCCGGCCCCGACAACTCCCCGTCGAAGAGCTACTCCCCCACCGTGTCGAGCGACGTCTCCCTGCTCAGGGACAGCGTCGGCAGCACCAGCATCCGCATGGGCCCCGATGCCTCGGTGCCCAAGGCGAAGACGCGCTACGAGCTGACCTTCAGGGGCACTCCGAACTCGTACGCCCAGGCCACCGAGCAGGGCGTGGACCCGACCAAGAGCTTCACCCTCGCGGCCCGCGTCAAGAACAACTCCACGGCCAAGGGCCCGCACGTCGTGATGAGCCAGGGCACCGGGGATTCGTTCGCCCTGGAGCTCGGCGCCGACGAGGTGAACGGCTCGCAGGCCTGGGTGTTCCGCGTACGGACCAACGAGAAGGGCGCCACGCCCACGATCGTGACGGTCGCCGCCGAGGGGAAGAAGACGGTCAAGAACTGGACGATGCTGACGGCCGTCCACGACGCCGAAAAGAAGATGATCTCCCTCTACGTGGAGGGCGAGAAGGCCGGCGAGGCCCCGATCCCGGGGATCGGGAAGAGCACCGGCCCCCTGAACCTCGGCCGGGCCCGCCACCAGGACGCGTGGGCCGGCGCGTTCAAGGGCGCGATGAACGACATCCGGATCTACGAATCGGCCTTCACGGCCGAGCAGGCCGCCGCCTACCGCAAGGGGGAGCTGGATCCCGCGGGCCGCGCGAGCGCGACCCACGCCTGGGTGATCGGCTGATCAGATGGTGACGCCGACCGTGCGCAGGAAGGACACCGGGTTCACGGCCGAGCCGTAGTTCGGGGTGGTCCGGATCTCGAAGTGGAGGTGCGGGCCGCTCGAATTGCCGGTGTTGCCGGAGAGGGCGATCTGCTCGCCCTTGGTGACCTTCTCGCCGATCTTGACCTGGATCTTCGAGAGGTGCGCGTACTGCGAGTACGTGTTGTTCGCGTGCTTGATCACGATGGCGTTGCCGTAGGCCGGGCCGTCGCCGCCGCCGTTGGGGCCGGCCTTGACCACGGTGCCCGCCGAGACGGCATCGACCGGGGTGCCGACCGGGACGGCGAAGTCCTGGCCGGAGTGCTTGTGCGACCACATGCTGCCGCCCTTGCCGAAGGTCGCGGAGAGCGTGTACTTCGACACCGGCTTCTCCCACAGGGGGGCCGCGGCCGGCTTCGCGGCGACGGCCGCGGCCTGGGCGGCGGCCTGCTCGGAGACCAGCTGGACGGTACCGGTCAGCTCGGCCTGGGGCACCTCGTCGGCGAAGGCGGCGGTCGTTCCGGCACCGAGGGCCAGGGCGGCACCGAGGGCGGTGGCGCCGATGGCTATACGGGTACGACGGATGCTGACGCGCTTCGCGGACATGAAGGAAACCTCCGGGCCGGGGACGGGGAGAGTGCTGCGGGCAAGAAAGGACCCGGCACGCTGAGCAGGTGCCGGGCTTGCTTGCTCATCCTTGGTAACCCGGGCACCCCGGCTTCCCCAAACCTCCCCGTTACTACCCGGGCTCGTAGGTGAGGAGGGGGCTGTCAGCCCTGTTGACCGCCCCACCACTGGGCCGGCGGTGGGGCAAATCGGACATGGATCTCTACGAATGTTCCTAGTAGGTCCGATTTGCCCTGTGCGGCTTGTCACCGGCTCGGGACCTCTGCCGACCCCGGCCGGGACCAAAGTCCTGCGACCGGCGTCACAGGGGAGCTACGCTCCGCCCGGTGGACGCATCCGTGGTGGGGATCCGGCTGGCCTCGGGGGTCGTGACCCCCCTCGTGAAGAAGCTCTTCCGCGGGGAGGGAGCGGGCGCCGGCCTCGTCGACCGGCCCGTGCGGATCTCGTCGTACGTCTCCCTGCGCGAGCAGCGCGTGCTGTCCCGGGACGACCTGCGCCGGCTCGCCGACAAGCTGGTCGAGGAGGCCTTACGCGCCCCCGGCGAGCGGCCCCTGCCGCCGGGCGAAGAGGTGGGCGTGGCCACGGCGCTGGCCGTCACCCTGTACTCCCTCGGAGACCTCGCCCTGGAGGACGCCCAGGCGGTCGAGATGGGTGCGCGCGCCTTCGCCGCCGAACTGCGCAAGGCCGCGCCGGCCACGGGCCTGGGGCGGGACGCGGAGCTCTTCCACGACCGGCTGCTGGAGACGACCTGCCTGCACGTCCTGCACTTCTTCACGACCCGCTCCACCTACATCCCGGCGGCCCTGGTCGGGCAGGCCCACCGCCAGGCCGAGACGATCGCCAAGATCGACGCCCTGCTCGCCCGGATCCCCCGCCAGGACGGCCGGGACGCGGAGTTCGAGGCGAGGTACCTGCAGTACCTGGTCAAGCGGCACAGCACCCTGACGATCTTCGGGCTCGACCTGCCGCCCGGCTCGGCGCGCTGGCCGCTGGAGGCGGCGTACGTGAGCCTGGAGGCGGTCTCCCGTCCCCGGCAGGCGGGAGGCACCGGCCGGGGCGGCCCCGACGGCGGCGCCCCGGTCCCGGCGCAACAGGCCCATGCCTTCCTCACGGGCGACGAAGTGCTGGGGTACATGCCCCGCGCGCTGCTGCGCGGCGAGGCCGGCTCCGGCAAGACCACCCTGATCAAGTGGCTCGCCGTCTCCGCCTCCCGGGACCTGGCCGACGCCGTCCCGTACGTACTGCCCCTGCGGACGCTGACCCGGCACGGGGAGCGGCTGCCCGCCGCCAAGGACTTCCTGGCCGCCACAGCGCTCAGTGGGCAGTCGCCGGAGGGTTGGGAGGACCGGGTCCTGAGCGCGGGGCGCGGCCTGATCCTGATCGACGGCATCGACGAGATCCCGGAGGGCGAGCGGGCCCTCGCCCGTGGCTGGCTCACCGATCTGCTCGCCGCCTACCCCGGCAACCGCTGGCTGGTCACCTCCCGCCCCTCGGCCGTCCGGCAGGACTGGCTCGCCGACGAGGAGTTCACCGAGGTGGCCCTCGTCCCCATGAGCCGGGCCGATGTGGCAGCCTTCGTCACCCGCTGGCACCGTGCGGCCGAGGCCGGTGAGGAGCTCCGCAACCAGCTGCTGGCCTCCCTGGCCGCCAAACCGGAGCTGGCCCGGCTCGCCACCAGCCCGCTGCTGTGCGGGCTGATCTGCGCCCTGCACCGCGAGCGCCGGGGCTTCCTGCCCGCGGGCCGCAAGGAGCTCTACACGGCCGCCCTGTCGATGATGCTGCACGGCCGCGACCGGGAGCGGGAGCTGCGCCTGACCCTGCTGGCCGAGGAGCCGCAGCTCCAGCTCCTGCAACGGCTCGCGTACTGGCTCATCCGCAACGGCCGCACCGAGATCGGCTGGGACCGGGCCACCGCACTGATCGCCGACGCACTGCCCGCCGTACCGGCCGCGCAGGCGTTGGGTGACGCCGAGGCCGTCCTGCGGCACTTCCTGGAGCGGACCGGCCTCCTGCGAGCCCCCACGGAGGACACCCTGGAGTTCATCCACCGCACCTTCCAGGACTTCCTGGGGGCCCGGGCGGCCCTGGACGAGGGCAGCCTCGGCGAACTGACCCGGCAGGCGGACGACGACCAGTGGGAGGACGTCATCCGCATGGCCGTCGCCCAGGGCCGCCCCCGCGACCGGGCGGCGATCATCGGCGACCTGCTGGTCCGCGGCTCCGACCGGGCCGTGCTGCTCGCCCTCGCCTCCCTGGAGTACGCCGCGGAGCTGGAGCCCGAGCTGCGCGAGGACGTCCGGACGGCCGCCCAGCGGCTCATACCGCCCGTGAACAAGGACGCGGCCGACATGCTCGGCCGGATCGGGCCGCTCATCCTGGACCTGCTGCCCCCCGGCGAGGACGCTCACGGCGACAGTGCCGCCCTGTCGGTGACCGCGGCCGTGGAGACGGGGGCCGAGGAGGCCCTCGGCTACCTCGCCGGATACTGCCGGCATAGCGACGAACGGGTCCGGGAAGCACTGGTCCGGGGATGGAGGAGGTTCGACGCCCACCTGTACGCCGCCCAGGTGCTCGCCCACATGGAACCGCCGCCCGACCACGTCGTCGTCGACTCCGAAGCCCGGCTGGCCGCGCTGACCTCCTTCACCGGCCCGCCCGGCCTGTTCTTCGGCCGCGACGTCGGCAGGGAGGCCCTGGCGGGCTTCCTGGCCCGCCAGCCGGTGTCGGGGCTGACCCTGTGGAGCTTCGACGGCGGGACCGACGCGGAGTTCCTGCGCGGGCACACCTCGCTGCGGCGGCTCCAGATCAACGGCTGGCCGGAGCTGGCCGACCTGAGCCCCCTGTACGGGCTGCCCGTGGAGGAGGTCTCCCTCTACCTGGGAAACTCCACCCCGCTCGGCCCGGCCATCGCGAGCTGGCCCCGGCTGCGCATGCTCGTCCTGACCGGCAGCAACGGCCCCTGGTCCTTCCGGGACTTCTCCGGGGAGTGCCGGCCGGAGCGCCTCGAACTGACCGGTGTCGCCCCGGACCTGGCCGGCCTGGGACGCCTGCGGAGCCTGCGGGTCCTGGCACTGGGCTTCGACTGGCGGCCCTCCGGGGCGGCCGCGTGGACGGAGCTCTCGGCCCTGCGGGATCTGGAGGTCATCGAGCTGCACCCCGACGTGCTGGAGGGCCTCGCCGAGTTCGCGGACCTGCCCTCACTGCGGGAGGTGCGCTACTACGACGACGACAAGGAGCTCGATCCGGAGGTCGAGGAGCGGGTGCTCCGCCGCTTCCCGCGGGCGCGGATGCACTTCCTCGCCGCGATGTACGACATCTGACCGCCCGCCGCCCACGGCGAAGGGGCGGCCCCGGAACCTCTCGGTCCCGGGGCCGCCCCTTCGTACCGCTGTGAGCGGCTAGCGCTTACGCACCCTTGGTGAGGTCCGGGCCGGAGCCCGTCGCCTCGATGGGGGGAAGGTCCGAGATCGGAGTCTTCTCCTCACCGCGGAAGGTGAACTTGGCTTCGTCGCCCTCACCCTCCTTGCCGACGACCACGATGTGACCGGGGCGCAGCTCGCCGAAGAGGATCTTCTCCGACAGGATGTCCTCGATCTCGCGCTGGATCGTGCGGCGCAGCGGGCGGGCACCCATGATCGGGTCGTAGCCCTTCTTGGCCAGCAGTGCCTTCGCGTCCGCGCTGAGCTCGATGCCCATGTCGCGGTCCTTCAGGCGGTCGTCCACCTTGGCGATCATCAGGTCGACGATCTGGACGATGTCTTCCTCGGTGAGCTGGTGGAAGACGACCGTGTCGTCGACACGGTTGAGGAACTCGGGCCGGAAGTGCTGCTTGAGCTCTTCGTTGACCTTCGCCTTCATCCGGTCGTATCCGGTCTTGGTGTCTCCCTGGGCCGCGAAGCCGAGGTTGAAGCCCTTCGAGATGTCCCGCGTACCCAGGTTGGTCGTCATGATGATGACCGTGTTCTTGAAGTCCACGACCCGGCCCTGGGAGTCGGTCAGGCGACCGTCTTCCAGGATCTGGAGAAGGGAATTGAAGATATCCGGGTGCGCCTTCTCGACCTCGTCGAAGAGGACGACGGAGAACGGCTTCCGGCGGACCTTCTCGGTCAGCTGGCCGCCCTCTTCGTAGCCCACGTAGCCGGGGGGCGAACCGAAGAGACGGGAAACCGTGTGCTTCTCGCTGAACTCCGACATGTCGAGGGAGATCAGCGCGTCCTCGTCGCCGAAGAGGAATTCGGCGAGCGTCTTGGAGAGCTCGGTCTTACCGACACCGGACGGACCGGCGAAGATGAACGAGCCGCCGGGGCGCTTCGGGTCCTTCAGACCCGCACGGGTACGGCGGATCGCCTGGGAGAGCGCCTTGATGGCGTCCTTCTGGCCGATGACGCGACGGTGGAGCTCGTCCTCCATGCGCAGGAGCCGCGAGGACTCCTCCTCGGTCAGCTTGAACACCGGAATGCCGGTCGCGGTCGCCAGGACTTCGGCGATGAGCTCGCCGTCGACCTCGGCGACGACGTCCATGTCGCCGGCCTTCCATTCCTTCTCGCGCTTGGCCTTCGCCGCCAGCAGCTGCTTCTCCGAATCACGGAGGGAAGCCGCCTTCTCGAAGTCCTGGGAGTCGATGGCCGACTCCTTGTCGCGACGCACGTTCGCGATCTTCTCGTCGAACTCGCGGAGGTCCGGCGGCGCGGTCATCCGGCGGATGCGCATCCGGGAGCCGGCCTCGTCGATCAGGTCGATCGCCTTGTCCGGGAGGAAGCGGTCCGAGATGTACCGGTCGGCCAGGGTGGCCGCCTGCACGAGGGCCTCGTCCGTGATGGAGACGCGGTGGTGGGCCTCGTAGCGGTCGCGCAGGCCCTTGAGGATCTCGATGGTGTGCTGGAGGGAAGGCTCCGCCACCTGGATCGGCTGGAAGCGCCGCTCGAGAGCGGCGTCCTTCTCAAGGTGCTTGCGGTACTCGTCCAGCGTCGTGGCACCGATGGTCTGGAGCTCACCACGGGCCAGCATGGGCTTCAGGATGCTGGCGGCGTCGATCGCGCCCTCGGCGGCACCCGCACCCACGAGGGTGTGGAGCTCGTCGATGAACAGGATGATGTCGCCGCGGGTGCGGATCTCCTTGAGCACCTTCTTGAGGCGCTCTTCGAAGTCACCGCGGTAGCGGGAACCGGCGACCAGGGCACCCAGGTCAAGCGTGTAGAGGTGCTTGTCCTTGAGGGTCTCGGGGACCTCGCCCTTGACGATCGCCTGGGCCAGGCCCTCGACGACGGCGGTCTTGCCGACGCCGGGCTCGCCGATGAGGACCGGGTTGTTCTTGGTCCGGCGGGACAGCACCTGCATGACCCGCTCGATCTCCTTCTCGCGCCCGATGACCGGGTCGAGCTTGGATTCGCGGGCAGCCTGCGTGAGGTTGCGGCCGAACTGGTCCAGGACGAGCGAGGTCGAGGGCGTGCCCTCGGCCGGGCCGCCGGCCGTGGCCGACTCCTTGCCTCCGCCGGAGTAGCCGGAGAGCAGCTGGATGACCTGCTGCCGGACTCGGTTGAGATCGGCGCCCAGCTTCACCAGGACCTGGGCGGCGACGCCCTCGCCCTCGCGAATGAGGCCGAGCAGGATGTGCTCGGTGCCGATGTAGTTGTGGCCGAGCTGGAGGGCCTCTCGGAGCGAAAGCTCCAGGACCTTCTTCGCCCGCGGGGTGAAGGGGATGTGGCCGGAAGGGGCCTGCTGCCCCTGTCCGATGATCTCCTCAACCTGCTGGCGAACAGCCTCGAGCGAAATCCCGAGGCTCTCCAAGGCCTTAGCGGCGACACCCTCACCCTCGTGGATCAAGCCCAGGAGGATGTGCTCGGTGCCGATGTAGTTGTGGTTGAGCATCCGGGCTTCTTCCTGAGCCAGGACGACAACCCGCCGCGCGCGGTCGGTGAACCTCTCGAACATCGTTTATCGCTCCTCAGAGCGGTCGGGCAGTTCGGGGTCGGTCCCCGCCCTGTCCTTCCGCATGCTAGTCCCGCGGGGCGGGACAGCTCATTCCAACTGCCGACATCCGTCCGCGGCTCACCCTCACGTCCGTGGGAAAACCCGGCTGTAAGTGCCGACAACTGCTCCAACCCGATGGTGCGAGACGATGTTCCCGCAGGCCAGGCAGATACCCGTCACACGTCTACGCCGATGGCGAACGGAAGCCGGTCTCGGACCCTGCAAATCAGCGTGTCGCCCCGATCCACTAGGAATGTCTTACCCGTAAGGGCGGACGGCTCACGCCGATGGACGACTGTTCCCTCCGCTACGGGCGAACACGGTTCCGTCCTGAATGTGAGACTCCGGCCGCTCGGACGTTTACGTTCCGCATTGATACGGGTGCCCTGCGTCACCTCGCGCGTCACCTCACGCGTAACTCCGGAGCGTTTCCGCAGTTGCTCCGGACATGGCACTCACCGCGCCGCCCGTCACCGTCCCGGTCCCCCGCGCTCCGATCGGAACCCCCGAGGCCGAAGCCGTGGAAGCCACCGGTGCGCCGGCGGACTGGTACGCCCGCGTGCTCGGCTGGCCCGTGGCCGGCGGACCGCCCGCGCAGCTGGTGACCGGGGTGCGGTTCGACGTACTGGAGCTGCCGGCCGATGCCGGTGCCGCGGTGCTGCGCGGCCCCTGCCGCGGCGCCACGGGTCCGGTGGCCCTCATGGGGCGCAGGATGCGGTTCCTGGTGGCCCCGGGGAGCGCCGACGAGCTGGAGGGGCTGCTCGACTGGCTGGAGTGGGGCGGGGTGGCCCTGGATCTCGCCGCCCTGGGTGCGGGTGGCCGGATCACCGCTCCGACGCCGCCGGGACACCTGGTGGGGCCCGGGGAAAACCCTCGGGGGGCCGCCGTGTGGCTGCGGCCCCCCGAGCAGGGGTGTGAGGCACTGCTGCCCGCCCTGCCCGCTGCGGGGCGGGGCTCCGGGCCCGGTCGTGGCGAAGACGCCGCCGGGCCCGGTCTCGTACGCCTGGTCGCGGCGGCGGCGACGGAATGCCACCGGGCGCGGCTGCGGCGGCGTACGGCCTCTGCACATCGCATCGGCACCGCGGTGGTGACCGGAGGTCAGCCGCGGTTCTCGTAAGCCTCGCGGATGTCCTGCGGAACGCGGCCGCGATCGTTGACGCTCATGCCCTGGGCCTTGGCCCAGGCGCGGATCTCCGCGGTGTCCGGGTTGCCGGACGTCGCGGCGGCGCGGCCGCCCTTGGTACGACCCGCCGCGGCACGGCCACCGGTGCGGCGACCGCCCTTGGTGAACGGGTCGAGGAGGCCGCGGAGCTTTTCAGCGTTGGCGGTGGTGAGGTCGATCTCGTAGGTCTTGCCATCCAGAGCGAACGTCACCGTCTCGTCCGCCTCGCCGCCGTCGAGGTCGTCGACAAGAAGGACCTGAACCTTCTGTGCCACCGGGATTTCCTTTCATCGAAAAGCAGTACGCGGAAAGGAAACCGCTTTTGCCTGGAAAACACAAACCCCCCGTCACGGGTTCGGGTCCGCAACGGGTCGGGAAACGTGCGCGATTCGGACATAGGCCACGGAGCGGGGGCTCCGTGAAATCCCCGCCGCGATCGATCAGAGGTGCAGAAGCATCCGGCTGTTGCCCAAGGTGTTCGGCTTCACTCGTTCGAGACCGAGGAACTCGGCGACGCCCTCGTCATAGGAACGCAGCAGCTCCATGTACACATCGGTCTCGACCGGGGTCTCGCCGATCTCGGTGAAGCCGTGCTTCGCGAAGAAGTCCACTTCGAAGGTCAGGCAGAAAACCCGGCTGACACCCAGCCTCCGGGCGGTCTCCAGCAACTTGTCGAGCACCAGATGACCGACTCCGACGCCCTTCAAGTCCCGGTCGACTGCAAGAGTGCGGACTTCGGCCAGGTCTTCCCACATCACGTGGAGCGCACCGCAGCCGACCACCTGGCCATCGGAGTCGCGTTCGGCGACCCAGAACTCCTGGATGTCCTCGTAAAGGACGACCGGCGCTTTGTCCAGCAGGATCCGCTGCTGCACGTACTGGTCGAGCAGGCGGCGCAGCGCGGGAACATCACCGGTGCGCGCTCGGCGGATCGTCACTGTTTTTGCATGTGCAGCGGAAAACTCACCCATGCCCGGACGTTATCGCCCCGGCTCGGTGCCCGGCGCCGCGGAGTCGCCTCCGGCATCGGGCGGCGCCGCCGGGGAGCCGGCGGTCTCCGGAGCGTCCCCGGAGCCTTCGGGTTCAGCCGGCTGCACGATGCGTACGGCGTCCCTGAGTGCCTCGCGCTGTTCCGCCGACATCATGCCGAAGAAGGCCACGAGGGCGGCTGCGGGGTTGTCGCTCGTCGACCAGGCTTCGTTCATCAGTGCGGCCGAGTAAGCGGCCCGGGTGGAGACCGCCGTATATCGATAGGCGCGGCCTTCCGCCTCGCGGCGGACCCAGCCCTTCTGATGAAGATTGTCCATAACGGTCATGACCGTGGTGTACGCGATGGACCGTTCCTGCTGGAGGTCTTCCAGGACTTCGCGAACGGTGACCGGGCGGTTCCACTGCCACACCCGCGTCATGACTGCGTCTTCGAGTTCTCCCAAGGGGCGAGGCACAGCAGCACGATAGTGCGGGTTGTGGTGAATTGCGCGGCTATCGGGGCGGCAAGGCGCAACAAAATCGGGCGCACGGCCGGGGAGCCGTACGCCCGTCCCCCTCGAGGGGGCCTACTACTGGGGCTGGGACTGCTGAGCGGCCTCGGCGCGGGCGAGCACGGCGTCCACGGCCGCGTCCTCCTTGGCCTTGTTGGCGCCGCCCTGGCTCTTCACGATCGTCACGACGAGCGCGATGAAGAACACGGCCATCACGAAGGGGGGCACGAGCGCGGAAACGTAGTCCATGCCCCCAGCGTCTCAGATGAGCTTAGGTTTTCCTGCGCGGGGGTGGGTGTTCGCCCCGGTGGGAAAATAGTCTCGGGTCGCGCCGTGGCCGCTGTTTGAGCGGGGTGGCGTGGGTGTGCAGGTGGAAGCCTGCGCCGAGTCTGGCCCCGCGTGGCGTGTGCCGGTTGGGGGTGCTCATCGTGTGCGGTGCCTGCCGCCCGCCTCGCCGCCGGGTGCGGTGGGTGGGTGACTGGGGCGGTCGCCCCGCCGGACGCTTTCCACCCGGGCCGGTCGATGCCGGTGTTCCCGGTGGGGCGGGGACCCTGCGTCGCTGCCTGGGCACAGGGCTGCTTCTCATCGGGCCCGCCTTCGTCCGGTCCGCAAAGACACTGCGCGGGCCGAGCTCGGAGGGGCCGGGGTGGGTGGGCTTGGGGTGCCGGACCGGTTGGTCCAGTTCCTGGACGGTGCGCCGGATCAGATAGGTGCCGGTGGTCCGGTCCAGGACGGTCAGGTGCTGATGTTGCAGGCCGCGGGCGCCGATGCGCTGCCAGGCGGCGACGTCCCGGTCCGCGCTGTAACCGCAGTCGGGGTGGGGGCAGGTGGCCCATTTCCAGCCCGGCCGGGTGGAGTCGGGGGCGGTGTGGTGACGGAAAGCGGTCAGGCAGCGGGGACAGTACTTGGAGGTGCCACGCGCGGGGACGATGACCACGGCGATGCCGTGCCGGGCGGCCTGATGCCGTACATCGGCAACGATCTGCCCGCGCACCGAGCCGGAGAGGCGGGTGTTGAGCGTGCGGCCCTTGCCACGGGCCTCCATGTCCCGCAGGTCCTCCAGATAGATCACAGACGCCCCCGTGGCGCGGGCGTGATCGACCATGAACCGTGCGGCTGCCTTGGCGATCTGCATGTTCAGGTGCTGGCGTCGCTTACTGACCCGGGCGTGTTCGGTGCGCAGCAAGGCGAGCTTGGCGGCGGTCGCCGGGTCGAGGCACCGACCCAGAGCCCGTTGGCCGTCCAGGAGTGTCTCCAGGTGTGCGGCCTTCGCCCACAACTGCTCGGCGAGGATGCGGAGCCGGTCGGCTTTGGCCAGTACCCCGTTCATGCGGAGGAAGACGGGCTGCCCGTCGGTCAGGACGCCCGGTTGGATGCCGCCGGTCGGGGTGAGGGTGCCGCCGGTAAGCAGGGTGTTCAGACCGTAGTCGAAGGCCACCGCCCGGCTGTGCCCGGAGCGCCGGGTCGCGGGGACGGCGGTGGTGTGGGCGATATCCAGTCGCAGCCGCCCGCCGCGCAGGCGCAGGGTCGGGGCATGCAGGGCAGCGGTGGCGTCGATGGTGGGCGGCAGGCGGAACCGGATCCGTACCGGACGCCAGTCGGCACGGGTGCGCGGGTCGGGGCGTACCGGGAGCCGTACGGTGAGGACCGCGTAGCGGGCGGGGTCGTCCTCGCACCGGACGAGGGTGGCGAGCTGCTTGTCGGCGGCGGCCAGCACCACCTGACGGCCGCCGCCCGGCGCCGCCTCGAGCTCACACAGATCTGCGGGCAGACGCCGGTGCGCGGTTTCGAAACGCAGTACCTGCCGGGTGCAGGAACGGAAGACGGAAGCGGGCACCGCAGCCCCCTGCGGGCAGGTGTCCCGCAGGGCCGCCCACTCCTCCTCGGTGCGTTTCATCGGGTCAGCGCCAGCCGGCCAGGTGGTCAGGACCGCGTCCACCAGCTCGGCCCGCCATTGGGCCGAGCGCAGCACCCGCCCGGCCTGCTCCTCCGCGACCCGCCGGACCCGGTCAGGCGCATACAGGCCCTCAGGAACGGTCGCGGTCCAACCCAGAGTCCGCAAGGCCATCCACGCGTTCGACGGCAACCGCTCACCCGACGGCGCGATGCCCGAGGAGAGCAGGATCAGCTCCGACCGAGACCAGTGACCGCCGATCACCCCGGCGGCCATCGACTCCACCAGTCCGGTCAGCCAGCCCACCCGCTCACCCAGCGCGGCAGTATTCAGCACCTCACCACTGATCGTGTCCAGGCCCCGGAACGCCATCGCGGGTGCGCACGCCACCCGGCCGGTCTCGCCCTCACCTAGCGCGATCTTCCGCCGCACAGCCACACCCCCGCCCCGCTCGCGACCTACTGTCCGATCATCGGACCCACATACGAAACGAGCCCAACCCGGCAAGGACACGCAACCCGACGAGATCCCGTGCGACACCCAGGAAAACCCGACCAGTCCAACGACTGCGCGCGCGACCCTAGCTACCCGACCGCGCGCCCGGCCTCCGGGGGCGCACTGGGCTTGCGGCGCGGCGGGAAGACCTCGCCCGGGGTCGGGATGGGCCGCGCGGGGCGGTCGTCGGGGCGCGGTTCGGGCTGCGGGCGCGCCGGGTCGTTCTCCTTCTCGGTGCCGCCCTTGCCGGTGCCGCCCGCGTCCGTGCCGCCCGCGAGGGTCAGCAGCCGCGTGCGCGGCGCGGGCGCCGTGGACAGCCTGCGGCGTACGGAGCGCTCCGCGATGGTCTGGGCCCGCTCCAACAGCGCGGCGGCGACCGGGTTGGCGCGCAGCGCCCGCAGGGCCGCGAGGTCGTCCGGCACCGGTTCGTAGCCGGCGGCCAGGGCGTCCTGGAGCAGCTCCAGGTAGCCGGAGAGGCTGCCGGGCAGGGCGGCTCTGTACCGCGCCAGGTCGGCCAGGAGGAACGCTCTGAGCCTCCCCGCCTCCTGGACCGCGTCGTCCACCGACGCCGCGAGGCGCAGGCAGTCCTGGACCTCGACGGCCGTCAGTGGGGCCGTAGAGGACTGAAGGGCGTGAGCGAGCGAGCGCCTGAGCACGTGAAGCTCATCGGCGCCGAACGCCATGCCGCCGCGGGATCCGTAGGGCGTGGGCATGGGCCGAAGATACGCGCTAATCGGACAAAATCCCCTGAGGGGGACACGTACACGGCGCGTGTCCCCGTGGGAACGAACCGGGAAAGGACCGGGGAAGGACTCAGCCCGAGGCTTTGACCACGCGCAGGAAATCGGCCCAGGCGGCCTGGGTGGTGGCGAGGACGAGGTGGGCCGGGTCGGCGCGGTCGGCCACGCGGACCAGGGTGCCGGGGGCGGCGCTGACGTACACGCAGTTGTCCCCCTCGCCGCAGAACGAGGACTTCTGCCAGGCGGGCCGAGCGGTCATGACGTCTCCTCCGGACACAGGCGCTGTAGCGCCGGGGACGGGCTCGCGGTACATGTCGTGGGGCGAAGGTATCCCCGCGGTGGCCGTGGTCCGGCCATTTCCGGGGAAATTGTCATGGCGGGCGTCAGGACGCGGTAAGCGCCGGGCGGTCCCCTGGGGGGCCTGGCCGCCCGTGGGACGCGAGCGGCCCCCGCCTCCGGAGGGAGGGCGGGGGCCGTCGGGGCGGCCGGTTCGATCAGGGCACCCGGTGCGATCGGGTCAGCCGAAGGCGGGTGCGTTGCGCTCGTAGACCAGCCGCAGGCCGATCAGGGTGAGCCAGGGTTCGTGGTCGTCGATGGCCGCGGCCTCGCCGAGGACGATCGGGGCCAGGCCGCCCGTGGCGATGACGCGGACGTCGTCCGGGACGCCGTTCGGGCCGGCCAGCTCCTTGGCCATGCGGTTCACGATCCCGTCGACCTGGCCCGCGAACCCGTAGACCACGCCCGACTGCATCGCCTCGACCGTGGACTTGCCGATGACGTTGCGCGGGCGGGCCAGCTCGATCTTGCGGAGCTGGGCGCCCCGTACGCCGAGGGCCTCCATGGAGATCTCGATGCCCGGGGAGATGACGCCGCCGACGTACTCGCCCTTGGCGGAGACCGCGTCGAAGGTGGTCGCCGTACCGAAGTCGACGACGATCGCGGGGCCGCCGTAGAGCTCGGCGGCGGCGACCGCGTTGACGATGCGGTCCGCGCCGACCTCCTTCGGGTTGTCCATCAGGATCGGTACGCCCGTCTTGGTGCCGGGCTCCACGATCACCGCCGGAACGTCCCCGTAGTAGCGGCGGGTCACCTCGCGGAGCTCGTGCAGCACCGCCGGCACCGTCGAGCAGATCGCGATGCCGTGGATGCCGTCGCCCAGTTCGTTGCCGAGCATCGGGTGCATGCCCATCAGGCCCTGCATCAGCACGGCCATCTCGTCGGCCGTGCGGCGCGGGTCGGTCGAGACGCGCCAGTGCTCGACGATCTCGTCACCGTCGAACAGGCCAAGGACCGTATGGGAGTTGCCCACGTCGATGGTGAGGAGCATCGGTTACACCGCCTCGCGCAGATCGAGGCCGATGTCCAGGATCGGGGAGGAGTGGGTGAGCCCGCCGACCGCGAGGTAGTCGACGCCGGTCTCGGCGTAGGCGCGGGCGTTGTGCATGGTGAGGCGGCCCGAGGACTCCAGGACCGCGCGGCCGTGGACCAGCGCCACCGCCTCCTCGGTCTCGATGGGCGTGAAGTTGTCGAGCAGGATCAGGTCCGCGCCCGCGTCCAGGGCCTCGCGGACCTGCTGGAGGGTGTCCACCTCGACCTCGATGGAGAGGTCGGGGAACTGCTCGCGCACGGCCTTGAACGCCTCGCGGACGCCGCCCGCCGCGATCACGTGGTTGTCCTTCACCAGCGCCGCGTCGGACAGCGACATCCGGTGGTTGACGCCGCCGCCGCAGCGGACCGCGTACTTCTCCAGGCAGCGCAGGCCCGGGGTGGTCTTGCGGGTGTCGCGGACCTTGGCCTTGGTGCCCTCCAGCTCGTCGGCCCAGGTGCGGGTGGCCGTGGCGATGCCCGACATCAGGCAGAGCAGGTTCAGCGCGCTGCGCTCGCCGGTGAGCAGGTCCCGGGTACGGGCCCGTACGGACAGCAGCACCTGGCCGGCCTCGACGCGGTCGCCGTCCTCGACGTGCCGCTCCACCTCGAAGGTGTCGGTGCAGACGACGGAGAGCACGGCCTCGGCGACGCGCAGGCCGGCGACCGTGCCGGCCTCGCGCGCGGTGAAGTCGGCCGTGGCGACGGCGTCCTCGGGGACGGTGGCGACGGTGGTGACGTCGACCCCGCCGTCGAGGTCCTCGGAGATCGCCATGTGCGCGATGTCCTCGACCTCGATCGGGTCCAGGCCCGCGTCCACCAGGAGCTGGGCGAGCGCCGGGTCCAGGCCGGTCTCCTCGCCCTCGCCGCAGGCGCAGTCGTCGCCGCAGCCGCCGCCCTCGCTCTGGTCGAGGATCGGGAGCTCTTCGTGCGGGTGGGTGTGGTCGTGCTCGTGCGTGCTCACGGTTACCGCTCCAGGCTGTCGGTGCTGCGGGTGCTGTTGCTGCTGGCGTTGCTGCTGGTGTTGCTGGTGTCGCTGCTGTTGCTGTTGCTGCTCAAGGGGATCCGTACGGACGGGAAGTCCGCCGAGTCCGTCGGGGTGACGACCAGGGCCCGGCGCTCGGTCTCCGACAGGCGCACGACCAGGTGGCGCCGCCACTCGGTGTCGTCCCGGTCCGGGTGGTCCTCGCGCCAGTGGCAGCCGCGGGTCTCCGCGCGCCGCTGGGCGGCGGCGACCAGCACCCGGGCCACGCACAGGAGGTTGGTGGCCTCCCAGGTCTCGGTACCGGGGACGGCCGTCTTGCCCCGGGTCTCCAGCTCCGTCAGCGCCGTCGCGTACAGGGCTTCGAGCGCGGCGGCGGCCCGGCGCAGCGACTCGGCGGAGCGGAGCACGCCCGCGCCGTCGGTCATGATGCGCTGGATCTCGTAGCGCGCCTCGGCGGGCTGGAGGGGGCCGGTGGCCGGGACGGGTATGCCGGGGCCGGTGCCCGCGGGCGGGTTCCCGATGATGTCGTCGGCGATGCGCTCGGCGAAGACCAGGCCCTCCAGGAGGGAGTTGGAGGCCAGCCGGTTCGCGCCGTGCACTCCGGTGCAGGCGACCTCGCCGCAGGCGTACAGCCCGGGGACGGTGGTGCGGCCGTGCAGGTCGGTCCGTACGCCGCCGGAGGCGTAGTGCGCGGCCGGGGCGACCGGGATCGGCTCGGTGACCGGGTCGATGCCGTGCGAGCGGCAGGCGGCCAGGATGGTGGGGAAGCGCTGCTCCCACATCTCGGCGCCGAAGTGCCGGGCGTCCAGGTACATGTGCTGCGTGCCCTGCTCCTGCATGCGGCGCATGATGCCCTTGGCGACGATGTCGCGGGGGGCGAGCTCGGCGAGCTCGTGCTGGCCGGTCATGAAGCGGACCCCGCCGGCGTCGACGAGGTACGCGCCCTCGCCGCGGACGGCCTCCGACACCAGGGGCTGCTGGCCCTCGGCGTCGGCGCCGAGGAAGAGCACGGTGGGGTGGAACTGCACGAATTCGAGGTCGGAGACCTCGGCGCCGGCGCGCAGCGCGAGGGCCACCCCGTCGCCGGTGGAGACCGACGGGTTGGTGGTCGCGGAGAAGACCTGGCCCATGCCGCCGGTCGCGAGGATCACGGCGGGCGCGTGGACGGCGCCGACCCCGTCGTGCTGGCCCTCGCCCATGACGTGCAGGGTGACGCCCGCGGTACGGCCCTCGGCGTCCAGGAGCAGGTCCAGGACCAGGGCGTTCTCGACGGTCTCGATGCCCGCGGCCTGGACGGCCTCGACGAGCGCCCGGGAGATCTCGGCGCCGGTGGCGTCCCCGCCGGCGTGCGCGATGCGGCGGCGGTGGTGGCCGCCCTCGCGGGTCAGCTCGATCTCGCCGGTCTCGGCGGAGGTGTCGAAGACGGCGCCGGTCTCGATGAGGCGGCGTACGGCGTCGGGGCCCTCGGTGACCAGGAGCCGGACGGCGGCCTCGTCGCACAGGCCCGCGCCCGCGACGAGGGTGTCGTCGAGGTGCTGCTCGGGGGTGTCCCCGTCGCCGAGGGCGGCGGCGATGCCGCCCTGGGCCCAGCGGGTGGAGCCGTCGTCGAGCCGGGCCTTGGTGACCACGACGGTACGGCGGCCCGCGGCGGCGCAGCGCAGTGCGGCGGTCAGTCCGGCGACTCCGGATCCGACGACCACGACATCGGCGTCCACGGACCAGCCGGGCGCCGGGGCGTGGAGCCGTATGCCGGTGCTGGTGCCCGCTGCTGCGGGGCCTCTGCCTGGGGTGCTCACGGTTGTGCTCCGAACTCCAATGGGATGTTGTCGATCAGCCGGGTCGCGCCCACTTTCGCGGCGACGGCCAGCACGGCCTGACCGGTGAAGCCGTGACCGGCCTCGGTGAAGTCCTGTGGGTCCACCAGCGCCAGGTAGTCCAGGACGAGCGGCGGATCGTGACGGCCCGCCTCCTCCAGGACGTGCCGCGCGGCGGCCCGTACGGCCTCCGGCAGCCCGGCGCCCGCCGCGGCGACGGCGTGCGCGTCGGCGGAGGCGCGGATCTCGCCGAGCCGGGCCAGGCCGGTGGCCCGCTCGTCGCCGGCCGGCGGGGCCTGCGCCTCGGCGCGGGCCCGCAGCGCGGCCTGCGCGGCGAGCCGGTCGCGCCCGGCGAACAGGGCGCGGGACAGGGCGAGGGCGGTGCCGCGCTCCTTGGCGGAGAGGTAGCGGTTGCGGGAGGACAGCGCGAGCCCGTCCGTCTCGCGGACGGTCGGTACGCCGACCACCTCCACCGGGAAGTTCAGGTCGGTCACCATGCGCCGGATCAAGGCCAGTTGCTGCGCGTCCTTCTGGCCGAAGAAGGCCAGGTCGGGGCGGGTGAGGTGGAGCAGCTTGGCGACGACCGTCAGCATGCCGTCGAAGTGGCCGGGTCGGGTGGCGCCTTCGAGGCGGCCGCCCATCGGGCCGGCGGTGATCCGGACCTGGGGGTCGCCGCCGGGGTAGACCTCGTCGACGGCCGGGGCGAACACGGCGTCGGCGCCGGCCTCTTCGGCGATCGCCAGGTCGGCGTCGAGGGTGCGGGGGTAGCGGTCGAGGTCCTCGTTCGCCCCGAACTGGAGGGGGTTGACGAAGACCGTGACCACGACCTGGCCGGTGGGGCCGACGTGCTCGCGGGCGGTGCGGACCAGGGTGGCGTGGCCCTCGTGGAGGGCGCCCATGGTCATGACGACGCCGCGGCGGCCGGCCGCCGCGGCGCGGGGCAGGGCGTGCAATGCGTCTGCGGTGTCGAGGAGGATCACAGGTCGCCGCCTTCGCGTCCCTCGGGGCCGGGGCCGGGGATGGTGCCGGGACCGGGGCCGATGCCGTCCGCGCCATCGGCGAGTACACCGAGGAGGTCCTCGGCCAGTTCGGGCTTGAGCAGACCGTGCGCGAGGGCCCGGTCGGCGGTCGTACGGGCCATCGCGAGGTACCCGGCGACCGTGCTCGGGGCGTGCTTGCGCAGCTCCGAGACGTGCGCGGCGACGGTACCGGCGTCACCGCGGGCCACCGGGCCGGTCAGGGCGGCGTCACCGGAGCGCAGGGCGTTGTCGAGGGCCGCGCCGAGGAGCGGGCCGAGCATCCGGTTCGGGTGTTCGACGCCCGCCTTGGCCAGCAGTTCCATCGACTGGGCGACCAGGGTGACCAGGTGGTTCGCGCCGAGGGCGAGGGCCGCGTGGTAGAGCGGGCGGTTCGCCTCGGCGATCCACTCGGGCTCCCCGCCCATCTCGATGACCAGGGCCTCGGCGGCGAGCCGCAGCTCGTCGGGGGCGGTCACCCCGAAGGAGCAGCCCGCGAGGCGCTGCACGTCGACCTCGGTGCCGGTGAAGGTCATCGCGGGGTGCAGGGCCAGCGGGAGCGCGCCCGCGCGGCGCGCGGGGTCCAGCACGGAGACCCCGTACCGCCCGGAGGTGTGCACCAGGAGCTGTCCGGGGCGGACCGCACCGGTCTCGGCGAGGCCCTCCACCAGGGACGGCAGGGCGTCGTCGGGGACGGTCAGCAGCACGAGGTCGGAGACCTGCAGGACCTGCGCGGGGGACACGACGGGCACGTCGGGCAGCATCCGCGCGGCGCGACGGCGCGAGGCATCGGAGACACCGGACACGGCGACGGGCCGGTGCCCGGTCTGCTGCAGGGCACAGGCCAGCGCCGGGCCGACCCGGCCGGCTCCGACGACACCGACGGAGAGCCGGGCGGGGCGCTCCGCCTGGGGGGCTGTGTTCACGCGGGGGAGGCCTTCCGTTCCGTTCCGGTCCGCGGGGGGTACCGGACGATACGTCGCCATGCTAGCCCCTGGTGTGTGGGCCGGTCGGCGATGATCGGGGCATGAACCAGGACACGGAGCGGGCGGCGGCCCCGGGGCCGGACTCGGAGCCCGGCACGGGTACGGGGGCAAGCTCGGGGTCGGACTCCGGCCCGGGGGCGGGGGCGGCCGCGGGGTCGGGGGCGGCCGCGGGGTCGGGCTCCGGCCCGGGGGCGGGGCTGGGTACGGGGGCAGCCGCGGGGTCGGGCTCCGGCCCGGGGGCGGGGCTGGGTACGGGGGCAGCCGCGGGGTCGGGCTCCGGCCCGGGGGCGGGGCCGGGCGCGGGAGCGGAGCCGGGCGCGGGTACGGGGGCGGCCGCGGGGGCGGAGCCACACCCTGGGACGAGTGCGGAGCCACACCCGGGTACGGGTGGCAGCAGGGGCAAGCAGCGGATCGCGGAACCGGACGCAGCAGCGGAACGTGTCGCGGGCCCGGAGCGGATCGCGGAGCCGGACGCGGCGGCGGAACGGGCCGCAGCCGCGCGAGTCCCGGACGGGACCTGGGAACAGACGTCCGGGCGGGTGACGGACGTCAACGGGGAACCGGAGGCCGGGCAGATGACGGAGGCGGACCCCGAGCGGATCCCGGAACCCGACGCCGACCGTGTCGCAGAACCCGACGCGGCGGCCGACCGGACCACAGCCGCGAACCCGGACGCACAGCGGGTCCCAGATGGGGCCGGGGAGCGGGCGGCCGGGCAGGTGACGAGCGCGGACGCCGAGCGGATCCCGGAACCCGACGCGGAGCGGGTCGCGGAACCCAACGCGGCAGCCGACCGGACCACAGCCGCGAACCCGGACGCACAGCGGGTCCCGGACGGGGCCGGGGAGGTGGCAGACGCGGGCGAGGCCGCCGAACCCGACGCGGCGCCGGTACCGAACGAGGCCGGGGCACCCGGCGGGGATGACGTAGCAGAGCGGGCCGCAGACCCGGTGGCGGCACAGGCAGCCGCAGAACGGGCGGAGGCACAGAGCGCGGACGAGGCCGCGGACCAGGTGACGCGGCAGAGCACGGCAGCGGGTGCGGACACGGACACCGCAGCGGACGCGGTAACGGGCACGGGTGCAGGTACGGACACGGAAACGGACGCGGTCACACGCAGGGTCACGGAAGCGGAGCAGGCCGCGGAAGCGAAGCAGGCCGCGGAGCAGGCCGCGGACGACGTTGCGGCGCGGGCCCCCGACGACGTTGCGGCGCAGACCGCGGACGACGTTACGGCGCAGACCGCCGACGACGTTACGGCGCAGACTGCCAACGACGTTACGGCGCAGGCCGCCGACGACGTTACGGCGCGGATGGTGGTTGCCGGGCGGGCGGCCCAGCGAAAGCTGTCGGACAGTCTGCGGGAGGCCACGGTCGGCGAGCTGCTCGCGGAGCTGGGCGGGCTGGCCCCGGACCCCGACGAGCCGGGCGACATCTACGGCAACGGCGTCGTGGAGCGGCTGGAGCAGCGGGTCACGGAGCTGCTCGGCACCGAGGACGCGGCGTTCTTCCCTTCCGGGACCATGGCCCAGCAGATCGCGCTGCGCTGCTGGGCCGGCCGGACCGGGAACCCGGTGGTCGCCCTGCACCCGATGAGCCATCCGGAGCGGTGGGAGGGCGGCGCGCTGTCCGTCGTCTCGGGGCTGCGGACCGTCCACCCGACGGGCGAACCGCGCCAGCCGACCGCGTCGGAGCTCGCCGAGCTGCCGGAGCCGTTCGGGACGCTGATGCTGGAGCTTCCGCTCCGCGACGCGGGCTTCCTGCTCCCGACCTGGGAGGAGCTGTCGGCCCTGGTGGACACCGCCCGCGACCGGGACGCGGTGGTCCACTTCGACGGGGCCCGGCTCTGGGAGTCGACGGTCCACTTCGGCCGGTCGCTGCCGGAGATCGCGGCGCTGGCGGACTCGGTGTACGTCTCCTTCTACAAGTCCCTCGGGGGCCTCAGCGGGGCCGCCCTCGCCGGATCGGCGTCGCTCGTGGCGGAGGCGAGGGTCTGGCGCCACCGGTACGGGGGCCAGATCTTCCGCCAGTTCCCGGCCGCTCTGTCCGCCCTGGCCGGGCTGGAACGGGAGCTGCCGGAGCTGCCCTCCTACGTGGCCAAGGCGCGGACGGTGGCGTCCGCGATGTCCTCGGCGTTCGCCGCGGCCCCGGAGGTGCCCTGGTTCCGGGTCCACCCGGAGGTCCCGCACACCCACCAGTTCCAGGTGTGGCTCCCCTACGACGCGGACCGCCTCACGGAGGCGGGCGTCCGGCTGGCGGAGGAGACGGGCACGGTCCTCTTCCGCCGCTGGTCCCCCGACGGCCCGCCGGGCCTGTCGGTGACGGAGGTCGAAGTCACCCGCCCGGGCCTGTCCTGGACACCCGCCGAAGTCACCACGGCAGTCACAAACTTCGTGGCCCGCCTGTAGCCCGGTAGCCAACCCCCGCCCTCTACTCCGGACGATTGGAAACCCCCTCTGCCACCCCCGTCGGCGGGGCCGGGAGCGGCCCGGGCCGGGGACGGGGGCGGGGTGGGGTGTCGGCCTGGACGTAAAGCGTGATTTGTGGCGCAAGCACACCCCACAACTGTCGAAGCAGAGCACAGGGCGCCTAAATCATGCAGTCCAGGCCGACACCCCACCCCGACCCCGGCACCGGCCCCCACCCGCAGCCACGCCCCCACCGACCACACCCCAGCCCCGCCGGCGTTTGAGGCGCAGGGGCCCGGGGACTGGTCCCCGGCAACGGCGCCGCACGAGGCGGCCGCCCCCGGACCGCCCCCGCATCGGCCGCCCGGGCGAAGGCCGCGTGGCCTGCCAGCCGCAGCCCCACCGCGGCGGCAGAATGATCCGATGAGCGTCACCATCGACATCACCGGGCTCCCCGCGGAGCGGATCGGCTTCGCGCCGTCCCCCCTCGCAGAGCTCTGCATGGCGTTGCACGCGCTCTCCCAGCCCGGCCATCACCCCGGGCTCGCCTCCTGGAGCTCCACCACCACCGCCGCCCTCGACCCCGGCCTCGCGGACCGGCTGCTGGAGGGCGATTTCATGTGGCGCAGCTCCTTCGCCGACCTGTTCATGGCCTTCGCCGGGATTCCCGGCGGCTCCGGCCTGCCGGCCGCCACGCTGGCCGCCGAGCTCGACGTACTCGACCGGCTGGACGACGAGCGGTTCGTGACGGCCGCCCTGGAACACTGCCGGCTGGCCCTCTACAACGACGACGGCGGCCCGTCCCCTCTCTCGGATCCGCTCGCCCGGGCCAAGGCCCTGGAGACGGCCTCCGCGCGCGGTCCGCAGCAGCTGGCCTTCGCCGTACGCGTGCTCGACGACACCGCCGGTGTCCGGGTCTGGCTGCGCCGGCTGCTGGAGGACTGCGACGACGCCTTCTTCGCGGAGACCTGGCGCCGGGTCGAGCCCCGTCAGAGCGCGGACGTCCGGCACAAGACGGAGGTGCTCCGGCGCAAGGGGCTGCCTGCCGTGCTGAAGGAGGTCTCCTCGGCGCTGAGCGTCGACGAGCGGCTGACCACGGTCACGGTGGACAAGATGGTCCACGGGTCCACGACCGCCACCGATCCCCGAATAGGCGACGGCCTGCTGTTCGTGCCCACGAACTTCGGCTGGCCCCACCTGCTGGTGCTGCACGCCCCCGGCTGGCGCCCGGTGATCCACTACCCGCTCGGCTCACCCGAACTGGCCTCCTCCCCGGGGTCGTTGGAGCTGATGCAGCGGCGCATGGAGGCACTGGCCCATCCGATGCGGATGATGCTGTGCCGCAATCTGGCGCGGGCTCCCTACACGACCGGCGAGTTGGCGGCCGCGCACGGGATCACCGCCCCGGAGGTGTCCCGCCACCTGGCGGTGCTGAAGAAGGCCGGGCTGATCCAGACCCGCCGCCAAGGGCGGTACGTCCAGCACCAGCTGGACCTGGCGGCGGTCGCGCGGATCGGCTCCGACTTCATCGAGGGCATCCTGCGGTAGCAGCGGAAGCACCGCGGGAGCGAAGAGCGGGCACTGGCCTGTTTTCGACGGCTCAGATGATCCGATATACGGATTTCACAAACCGGAATCAGTGAAAACTCTGGCCATGGCCGCCACTTGATGTCTAACGTGCGTCCACGCTCCGCTCCTCCCACTCGGTGCAACGCACCCGACCTGCGTCTGCACCGCGTCCCCGCACCCTCGCACCCTCGCACCCCCGCACGCCACAGCCCGAACGCAGTACGCCCTACGCATGCGCACGCGCATCTGCCGTGGAAGGACTTTCATGCCCTCACGCCGTATAGCCGCAGCCACCGCCGCCCTGGCAGCCGCGGCCCTCGTCTCCCCCCTGCTCCTCGCCGGACCCGCCGGAGCCACCGGCAGCCCGCAGAGCGACGCCGCCCGGGGTGACGCGCTGGCCCGAAAGCTGGTCAAGGACTCCACCGGCAAGGGTGCCAACAACCACCTGAAGGTCTTCCAGGCCATCGCCGACTACAACAACGGCACCCGTGTGGCGGGTTCCAAGGGCCACGTCCAATCGGCCCAGTACGTCGAGGCCGTCATGCGCGCGGCCGGATACAAGGTCACCAAGAACGAGTTCGAGTTCGTGTACGTCGATGCGGTCGCCGAGACCCTGAAGGTCAACGGCGCGGCCGGCCGCGACGTCCCGATCAAGCTGATGACGTACACCGCCAGCGGCCCGGCGGACGGCGTGACGGCGCAGATCGCCGCCGCCCCGGTCGACGCCGACGGCACCAACGGCTGCGAGCCCGCCGACTTCGCCGCGGGCGCCTTCACCGGCAAGGTCGCGCTGATCAAGCGCGGCGGCTGCGCCTTCGCGGTCAAGCAGCAGAACGCGGCGACGGCCGGCGCGGTCGGCGCGGTGATCTACAACAACGTCGAGGGCGCCCTGAACGGCACCATAGGTTCGGCGGACGCGGGGAAGATCCCGACCGGTGGCGTCACGCGGGCCGAGGGCGAGCGGCTCGCCGCCGACGCCGCCGCGGGACCGGTCGAGGTCACCCTCGACATCCGCGAGTTCCGGGAGAACCGCAAGACGTACAACGTCGTCGCGGAGACGCGGGGCGGCGACGAGAACAACACCGTCTTCCTCGGCGCGCACCTCGACTCCGTCACGGATGGCCCTGGCATCAACGACAACGGCTCCGGCTCGGCCGGCATCCTCCAGGTCGCGCAGAGGCTCGCGAGCAGCCAGGGCAAGATCAAGAACAAGGTCAAGTTCGCCTGGTGGTCGGCGGAGGAGTTCGGCCTGCTCGGCTCCGAGGCGTACGTCGCCGGGCTGACGGAGGAGCAGAAGAAGCAGATCAAGCTCTACTTGAACTTCGACATGATCGCCTCGCCGAACGCCGCGTACTTCGTCTACGACGGCGACGACTCGGACAAGGTCGGCGCGGGCCCCGGCCCCGAGGGCTCGGCTCAGCTGGAGAAGGGGATCAACGACTTCCTCGACTCCAAGAACATCCCGCGCGAGGGCACCGACTTCTCGGGCCGCTCCGACTACGGCCCGTTCATCGAGGTCGGCATCCCCTCGGGCGGTACGTTCACGGGCGCCGAGGGCATCAAGACGCCGGAGCAGGCGGCGAAGTTCGGCGGTCAGGCCGGGGTCGCGTACGACGTGAACTACCACGGCAAGGGCGACACGATCGCGAACATCGACCAGAAGGCGCTCGACATCAACGTCGACGTCATCGCGGACGCGGTGGGGCACTACGCGTTCGACCTGGCGCCGCTGGGCCGGCCGGTCGTCTCCGAGCCGACCAACGGCGGGGGCAGTGGGGGTGGCCTCCACGAGGGCCACGACCACGACCACGCCACGGAGTAGTCCGTCCGGGGGGCGGGTCGGGGCCGGTGCAGCCGCTGCGCGGCGCCGAGTCCCCTACCCGCCCTTCCTCCGTTCCCCGGGCTTCGCCCGGACCCCCGCTCCTCAAACGCCGGAGGGGCTGGATTGTCGCCGACGTCGGCCATATCCAGCCCCTCCGGCGTTTGAGGAGCGGGGTCTGGGGCGGAGCCCCAGCTGGGGGTCCCCCGGACGGAGTCTGGGGGATGGTGGAAGGGCGGGTAGGGGACAGGCCCCGCGCAGCGGCTGCCGTCATCCCGGCCAGGGGGCCACGCCGACCGGCTGGACCAGCCAGCCGAAGTCGCCCAGCCCACCCCGGGCGGTGAGTTCCGCAGCTTCCCCGGCCAGAGACAGCGCCCGGACGTACGCCGCCGGGTCGGTGGAGGCCAGGGCCAGCGGGGGCCTGGCCCCCGAGACACCGAGGGCGGCCAGCGCGTCCCGCTGCGTCAGCAGCACCGCGCCCGGCCCCGCGCACGCGTCGAGCGCCACGTGCGCGGTGACGTCGCAGCTCCCGTCCGGCACCGGGGCGGTCTCCCGCCCGGCGCGGAACCCGGTCAGCGTCCCGAAGGGCGGCCGGGCGTCCCGGGTGTGGGCGTAGTCGACGGCGACCGCGAGCCCGCGCTCCACGCTCCCGGCTGCCGCCGCCCAGGCCTCGTCGCGCAGCCTCCCGATCTCCGCCCGGCCCCCGCCCGCAAGCCCGCCCGCATGCCCGCCCGCATCCCCGCCCGCGTCCGGCCACCACCGCTCCAGCCAGGCCCGGTCCGGCCCGTCCAGGGCGCCGCCCGGGCTCTGCGTACCGTCCCGCGCGACCTCCACGTAGCGGCCGTCCTCGGCGAGGTCCAGCGGGACGTTGTCGAGCCACTCGTTGGCGAAGAGCAGCCCCCGGGTCCCCCGGGGCGGCTCGCTCACCCACCGGATCCGCCCGTCGAGCCCGGCGGGCCGCCCCGCGCGCTCCACCCCGTACGGCCGCACCCGCGCGGCCGTCTCCGGCGGCAGCGCCGCCAGCACCCCGGCCAGCAGCTCCCCTCGTCCGGCCCCTACGTCGACCAGGTCCAGCTCCTCCGGACGGCCGAGCTCCCCGTCCACCCACAGGAGGAGCCGGGCCACGGCCCGCGCGTAGAGCGGCGAGGCGTGCACGGACGTGCGGAAGTGCCCCGCGGGGCCGGGGCCGCCGGGGCGGACGTAGAAGCCGTCGGGGCCGTACAGCGCCCGCTCCATCGCGGTCCGCCAGCGGACCGGACCCGCCTGCGCCGTGCCTTCACCCTGAGTACTCATCACTGAAAGGTTATGGTCGCCTCCACCTCCGGTAGTACTCGCCCGTCGCATGGATCGCCCCTCTGGTTGACTCCAGCACCTATCGGCTGTCCCTACTCTGGGTTACGTGCAGCGCCTCTACGATTTCCTCCGCAGACACCCGACGGGCGTCGACAGCTTCTGGGCTGTCCTCTTCTTCGGGTTCTCGATGGCCGTCGTCGCCTCGATGCACCAGACCACCGCCTCCGCGCTGCTCGCCACCCCCTGTGTGGTGGCGCTGAGCAGCGCCGTCGCGCTGCGCCGCAAGTGGACCGTCCCGGTCTTCTGGCTCACCGTCGCCACCGGCCTCTACCAGCTGGCCATCGGCGCGGAGGCGAACTTCTACGACTTCGCGATGCTCGTCGTCCTCTTCACGGTCGCCGCCTCCGACGTGCCGCGCTGGGTCTCGCGCACCGCCCTCGGCTGGGGGCTGCTCGCGTCCCCCCTCTACTTCCTGCGCATCGGCGTGGACAAGGGCGCCACGACCTTCGAGAGCGTCCTCTTCGTCATGTTCCTGATGGTCCCCTTCGCCCTCGCCTGGGTGATGGGCGACTCCCTGCGCACCCGCCGGGCCTATTACGCCCAGCTCGTCGAGCGCAACCAGCGCCTGGAGCAGGAGCGCGCGGCGCAGGCCAAGGTGGCCGTCGCCGCCGAGCGGGCCCGGATCGCCCGCGAGCTGCACGACGTCGTCGCGCACAACGTCTCGGTGATGGTGGTCCAGGCCGACGGCGCCGCCTACGTGATGGACGCGGCCCCCGAGCAGGCCAAGGAGGCCCTGCAGACGATCTCCGGCACCGGCCGCCTGGCCCTGGCCGAGATGCGCCGGCTGCTGGGCGTGCTGCGCACCGGCGAGCCGCAGGAGTCCGAGGACTACGTGCCGCAGCCCGACGTGGAGCAGATCGAAGTGCTCGTCGAGCAGGTACGGGCGGCCGGGCTCGCGGTGGACTTCGAGGTCGAGGGCGCCCCGCGCAAGCTGCCCAGCGGCCTGGAGCTGACGGCGTACCGGATCGTCCAGGAGGCGCTGACGAACACGCGCAAGCACGGCGGCCCCGACGCGAAGGCCAGCGTGCGGCTCGTCTACTTCGACGACGGGCTCGGCCTGCTCGTCGAGGACGACGGCCGGGGCGCGGCCCGCGAGCTGTACACGGACGGCGGCGCGGACGGCGCCGGACACGGGCTGATCGGCATGCGCGAACGCATCGGTATGGTCGGAGGGACCCTCGACGCGGGCCCCCGGCCCGGTGGCGGCTTCCGGATCAGCGCCCTGCTCCCCCTGAAGAAAAGGTGACCATGTCCTTCCCCACCGGCCCCTCCATCCGCGTGATGCTGGTCGACGACCAAGTACTGCTGCGCACCGGTTTCCGGATGGTGCTCGCCGCACAGCCCGACATGGAGGTCGTCGCCGAGGCCGGCGACGGCCTGGAGGCGCTGGAGGTGCTGCGCGCCACCAAGGTGGACGTGGTGCTGATGGACGTCCGCATGCCCCGCCTCGACGGGGTCGAGGCGACGCGCCGCATCTGCGAGCCCGAGGAACACCCCAAGGTCATCATCCTGACCACCTTCGACCTCGACGAGTACGCCTTCTCCGGCCTGAAGGCGGGCGCGAGCGGGTTCATGCTCAAGGACGTCCCGCCGGGCGAGCTGCTGGCCGCGATCCGCTCGGTGCACAGCGGGGACGCGGTCGTCGCCCCGTCCACGACGCGCCGGCTGCTGGACCGGTTCGCGCCGATGCTGCCGTCGACCTCGGCGGAGCCGCGGAACAAGGACGTCGAGCGGCTGACGGAGCGCGAGCGCGAGGTCATGCTGCTGGTCGCCCAGGGCCTGTCGAACGGCGAGATCGCCGCCCGCCTGGTCCTGTCGGAGGCCACGGTCAAGACCCACGTGGGCCGCATCCTGACCAAGCTGGACCTGCGCGACCGGGTGCAGGTCGTGGTCCTGGCGTACGAGACCGGGCTGGTCCGCGCGGGCGGCGGCGGGACTCTGTAGACCGTGCGCACCTCTAAGCCGTCCTTCGCACGGGACGGCTCCATACCCGGGGGCCGCCGCCGCCGACGGTGGCCCCTCGTCACCGTGCTGGGGGCGGCCGTCCTGGCCCTGGCGATCCTGTACGCGGCCGGCTGCCGGTCCACCGGACACGACCCGGGAACCGGGCTGGACACGGGCTCGGATCCGGACCTGGGGACCACCGAGACACGGGCCTACTCGGTGTGGCACTGGAACGTGGCGGGGAGCGCCATCCATCACGGCCGGACCGACACCGGCCTGATCGAGAACGCCGCCCGGTCCATCACGGCGGAACGGCCCGACTTCGTCTCCTTCAACGAGATCTGCCAGGGCCAGTACGAGGCGCTCGTCAAGCGGCTCGCCAAGGCCGAGGGGTGGACGGTGCCGTACGCCCACGCCCGGTTCACCCTGACCCGGGCCCCCGGCACCGGCATCTGCGAGGGCGGCGGCTTCGGGAACGCGCTGCTCAGCAGCCACGAGCTCGGGCCGTCCAAGGACTACCTCCTGCCCAAGGACTACACGCCGGCCGAGAAGACCCGGCTGACGGCCGCGGGCCGGGGCGTCGAGGACCGCAAAATGCTCTGCGCCCCGCTACGGGACCAGCCGCGGATGAAGTTCTGCACGGTCCACATCACCGGATCGAACCGTCCCATGCCCAGCGGGGGCGGCGGCTCGGCGAAGAAGAAGATCAACGGGCTGCAGCTGGCCGAAGTGGGCCGGGTGCTCGACTCCTTCGCCAGGAACAGGCAGGTGTACCTCGTCGCGGGCGACTTCAACGCCCAGCCCGACCTCGACCAGTACACCCGGCTGAAGCCCCTGATGAGGAAGCACACCGAGCTCGACGACGCGAACCCCGCCCACTGTCCGGGCTACGGCACGTGGACGGCGCTGCCCCCGCGCGAGGTCAACGGGCCCCCCGCGTGCGGTCCGCACCCGAAGATCGACCTGATCCTCGCCCGCGGCAACCTGCCCGATGGCACCTACTCGGCGCGGGCGCAGAACATCCCGGGCGACTGCGAGGCCGTCGGGCGGGACGACCGGATCGCCCGGCCGGTGACCCGGGTCAACTGCTCCGACCACCGCGTCCTGACGGGCCGCGCCACGCTCCGGGTCCCCACGGGCTGAGCCCCGGGAGCCGCCGGCCCGGATCAGACCGGATCAGACCGGATCAGACCGGACCGGCCCGGTCTCAGGTCATCCAGCGGTCCGGGCGGGCCGCGGCCCGGGAGGTGCGGGAGCGGGCCGCCTGGGCGTGGAGCAGTTCGGCGGCCTGGGCCGCGCCGCGCAGGTGGGCCGTGACCGTACCGTTCGCGCCGGTGTCGACGTGGACGTCGGCCAGGCCGCGGGCGCGCTGCCAGGGGCCCTGGGAGCGGCGCACGCTCTGCACCTTGGCGTGCGGGACGATCTCCGTTCGCCGGCACAGCCGGCCGTGGCGGGCGGCGAACACGTCCGCGGAGACGGCCAGGCCGTACCCCTTCCACCACACCGGGACCACCCAGCGCGACCCGCTCCGGGGCGAGGGCTCGAAGACGAGGCCCCCGAGGTCGACGCCGGGCAGCACCCGCTCGACGACGGCGTGGGCGTCGGCCAGGGTGGCCACCGGGACCAGGACGTCGTTCTTCGAGCCGGCCACCTCCAGCTCCACCCGGACCCAGCCGCGCCGGCGCCACAGCAGCGGCTCGACGATCCGTACGGTCTGCACGCGCCCCGGCGGCACCGTCTCGTGGGCGCGGTCGAGCATCCCGTGGTCGAGCCGGAGCCCGTCCGGGGACTCGGCGACCCGCCAGTCGTACTCGGCGAGGAACCGGCCGGCGCTCGCCGCCCACATCGCGCCCAGGACCGGGAGCAGGGCGACGATGGCCACCCACGGGCTGGAGCTGAACCACCACACCAGCAGGGGCCCGACGATCCCGCCGGCGAGGATCGCCCAGGTGGTCAGGGTGAGCAGCAGGGACACCGCCAGATCGCGCGGCCCCACCCGGAGCAGCTCCCGCTCGGGAGCCTCGCCCAGGAGCGGTGCCTCGGCCGGGGTGAAACCGGCCGCGCGGGCCAGCAGCTCGGCGCGGAGCGAGACGGCGTCCTTCTCCGAGAGGAAGGCCAGCTCGTCCTTGGCCTCGGTGCCGATGACGTCGAGCCGCAGCTTGGCGACGCCCGCGATGCGGCCCAGCAGGGGGCGGGTGACGTCGACCGCCTGGATCCGGTCGAGGCGGATGTGCGCGGTGCGGCGGAAGAGGAGCCCGCTGCGGATGCGCAGTTCGGTGTCGGTGACGGCGTAGTGCGTGAACCACCAGCTGAGGAACCCGTACAGGCCGAAGACCAGGACCAGCGCGGCCAGCGCGAGGACCCGCAGCACGGTGGAGACGGCCGACACCCACTCGGCGACGTTCTCGCCCTGCTGGGCGACGATGCCGATGGTCGCGGCGATCGGCACCCAGGCACGGCGCAGCGGAGTGAGGAAATGCAGCCGCCGCTCCTGACCGGCCGCGGCCGCCGTACCCGTGCCCGTACCCGCACCCGTACCCGCCCCTGCACCCGCACCCGCACCCGCCGACGGAGTCACAGCCCCGCCGACCTTGCCTCGCCGAGCTCCGTCAGCCGGTCGCGCAGCCGTTCCGCCTCCTCGGGCGCGAGTCCGGGGATCGTGGCGTCGGTCGCCGCCGCGGCCGTGTGGAGCTGCACGGTGGCCAGCCCGAAGCGGCGCTCCAGGGGCCCCGAGGTCACCTCCACCAGCTGCATCCGCCCGTACGGCACCACGGTCTGCTCCCGCCACATCACGCCCCGGCTGATCAGCAGGTCGTCCGCGCGCTCCGCGTACCGCCAGGACCGCCAGTTCCGTCCGAGCATCACCCAGCCCCAGGCCAGCACCACCAGCCAGAACCCGCCGACCGCCGCCCACCCCGGGCCGACCGCCATCCCCAGGACGACGGCCGTCACCACCGTGAAGAGGGACATCCACAGCGCCAGCAAGAGCCTGCGCAGAGTCAGCAGCTCTCCCTGCAGCCCCACCCACTCGGGCAGACCCGTCCCACCCTCTGTCCCCGTGTCCATCCCCCCACCCTAGGGCGGTGGCCCGTTCTGCGGGCGGGGCTCGCACCACCCGTCGGCCGCCGCGCCCGATCCGCGATCCGGACCGAGCTACGAGCCACCCCCGCCGGCTGAGACAATGCCGCCATGACGGAGACCACGGTCGGCATCGGCGGCGCGGCGGAGAGCACCGACATGGTGCTCAACATCGGCCCCCAGCACCCTTCCACGCACGGCGTGCTGCGCCTGCGCCTCGTCCTGGACGGCGAGCGCATCGTCAGCGCCGAGCCGGTGGTCGGCTACATGCACCGGGGAGCCGAGAAGCTCTTCGAGGCCCGCGACTACCGCCAGATCGTGATGCTCGCGAACCGCCACGACTGGCTGTCCGCGTTCTCCAACGAGCTGGGCGTGGTCATGGCCGTCGAGCGGATGCTCGGCATGGAGGTGCCCGAGCGGGCCGTGTGGATGCGGACCCTGCTCGCCGAGCTGAACCGGGTCCTGAACCACCTGATGTTCCTCGGCTCGTACCCCCTGGAGCTGGGCGGCATCACCCCGATCTTCCACGCGTTCCGCGAGCGCGAGGAGCTCCAGGCCGTCATGGAGGAGATCTCCGGCGGCCGCATGCACTACATGTTCAACCGGGTCGGCGGCCTCAAGGAGGACCTCCCGGCCGGCTGGCTGGGCCGGGCCCGCGCCGCCATCGCCGACGTCAACACGCGCATGCACGTCTACGACGACCTGGTGCGCGGCAACGAGATCTTCCGCGCCCGCACCCGCGGCGTCGGCGTCCTGTCCGCCGAGGCCGTGCACGCGTACGGGGTCTCCGGCCCGATCGCCCGCGCCTCCGGCGTCGACTTCGACCTGCGCCGCGACGAGCCGTACCTCGCCTACGGCGAGCTCCAGGACGTCCTGAAGGTCGTCACCCGCACCGAGGGCGACTGCCTGGCCCGCTTCGAGGTGCTGCTGGAGCAGACCCACAACGCGCTGGACATCGCGGTCGCCTGCCTGGACCGGATGGCGGAGCTGGCACCCGGCCCGATCAACCAGCGGCTGCCGAAGGTACTGAAGGCGCCCGAGGGCGAGACGTACGCGTGGACCGAGAACCCCCTCGGCATCAACGGCTACTACCTGGTCTCCAAGGGCGAGAAGACCCCGTACCGGCTCAAGCTGCGCTCGGCGTCGTACAACAACATCCAGGCGCTGGCGGTCCTGCTCCCCGGGCAGCTCGTCGCGGACATGGTCGCGATCCTCGGCTCGCTGTTCTTCGTCGTCGGCGACATCGACAAGTGACCGGACGCACGGCCTAGGGTGATCGCATGACCCCCGGCACCTCAGCAGGCTCTGCGTCCCCCGGCATATACGCCGCCTACCTGCGGCGACTCGGCATCGAGGAGCCCGGTGCGCCGTCCGTGGAGGGGCTGTTCGCCCTCCAGCGGGCGCACCTGGAGCGCGTCCCGTACGAGAACGTCGACATCCAGCTCGGCCGCGCCCCCGGCATCGACCCCGAGCTGTCGGCACGCCGCTTCGCCGCCGGGCGCGGCGGCTACTGCTTCCACCTCAACGGGGCCTTCGCGGCGCTCCTCGACCACCTCGGCTACGAGGTCACCCGCCATGTCGGCGGCGTGTACAAGGAGTCCCAGTCCGAAGCCGCCGCCCAGGGCGTGAGCGGCGACCACCTGGCGCTCACCGTCCGCGTGCCCGGGACCGCCGCAACCGATGACTTCTTCGTGGATGCCGGGCTCGGCGACGGCCCGTACGAGCCGCTGCCGCTGCGCGAAGGCTCGTACCGGCAGGGGGCCTTCACCTACTCCCTTGAGCGGCTGCCCGGAACGGGCTGGCTCTACCGCCACCCGGGCAGCTCCACCCCGCTCGTGAACTTCCGCACCGAGCCCGCCGGGGCGGCGGGAGCGGCCGGCTTCGAGGCCGAGCACGTCCGGCTGTCGACCTCCGGGGAATCCGGTTTCGTACGCACCTTCGCGGCCCTGCGGCGCGACGCGGACGGCATCGACGCCCTGCGGGGGCGGGTGCTGAGCCGGACCGACCCGGTACGGGGGAACACGGAGCGCGTACTGGACGGCCCGCAGGAGTTCTACGCCGCCCTGGAGGGCGTCTTCGGCCGCGCGCTCGACGACCTGACCCCGACCGACCGCACGGCCCTGTGGACCCGGGTGGACCGGGCCCACCAGAGCTGGGCCGCCAGCCGGGGCCACTGACCCGGGAGCGGCCGGGCGGGCCGATGTCCGCGGGGCAGGGCAGACTTGGGGGATGCCGTCCCTTTCACCCCGCCGGGCCTGCCCCACCTGCGGCCGCGACTGCGCCGTCACCGCCGGGCGGATCGCCCGCCACGACCCGCCCGCCGGGCGGGTCCGCGGGGACCTCGTCTCCTGCCCCGGCTCCCGCGCCCGCGTGACCCTCGGCGCCGCCGCCCCCACGCTGGACGGCTTCACCCTGTCCCCGCTGCCGGGCCAACTACCGCTGTTCTAGAGCTGTTGCCCCGGTCCGGACGGGACGGTGTGCCGCGCTTGTGCACAGGCTGTGGAAAGCCGAAGCCGGAGCCGGACGCCGGCCACGTCACGCCGACGGTCCGCCCGGCAGCCCGGGCGGTCCGCCGGTTCGGTTCGGTGCGCTAGGAAATCGCGGTGCGCAGCTGCACCACGTCGATCGGCTCGGTCTCGTCGTGAGCGGTGAGGTCGATGACCTGGCCCACGGCGCGGTCCGCAGTCGCCTTGACGGTGCCGACGAGGGCCGCCGGCTCCGCCCCGCCCCGGGCGGACTCCGCCTTGTGGAGCGCGAGGGCCTCCTCGCCGACGACATCGGCGAGGTCCTCGTTCTGGACGGACTCGATGACCGTGCGGGCCTGCGCCGCGGTCTTCGTACCGAAGAAGTCGAAGCCGCCCTCGACGCGGGAGGCCGGCCGGCGCTGGGCGGCGTACGGGGCCACCGCGGCCGCGCGCCTGCGCGCGGGGACGGCGGCCACCGGGCCCACGGGCACCGGGCCGGTGGGCGCGGGACCGGTGAGCGCGGGGCGGGCGTGCGACTCCAGCTCGGCGGGCTTCGCCGGGGCGGCCGGGGCGGCCGGGGCAGCGGAGCCCAGCGGAAGGGCAGGGGCGGCCGGGAGGCCGGGCGGGCCGCTCCGGGCCTCCGGGGCGGGCTCGGCGGCCTTCGCCGCCGTGTCGGCCAGGGCCGCGAGCGCGGCGTGGGCGCGGGCGAAGCCCACCGAGGTGGCGGCGCCGGCGCTGGTGCGCTCCTCGGAGACCGCGGGAAGTTCCTTCGGACCCGCGGCGGCGGATGCGGCCGGGGCCGCGGCCTCGATGGCCAGCAGCCTGCGTCCCTCCAGGGCACTCGCCCGCTCGGTCTCGGCGGTGGCGTACCGGCGCAGCAGCGACGCGTGCTCCCCGCGCAGGCCCGCGAGTTCGACCCGCTTGGCGCGCAGTTTGGCGTCGAGCTTGCCGCGCAGCACCCGGGCCTCTTCGAGGTCGGACTCGAGCTCGGCTATCCGTTCGTCCGTGCGCCACTCGTCCTTGACCCGCTCGCGCCCGAGCTCGTTGACCCGGCGGCCGGCCGACAGGTCCCACGAGCGCATGACGACGGCGCCGACCAGGCCGGCGGCCGCGGTGAGGGCCACGAGCAGGCGCAGCGCCATCGGTTCCGCGAGCAGCCAGGCGGCGCCGGCGCCGGCTACGGACACACCGGCGACGGCCGACGGCGTGAGCAGCCGGTGAAGGGGTTCGGGATTGCGGTGGCGTCCACGGGGCATGGCCTGAAATTTACAGGGCGTGGACAGGATGTGGGGTAGCCGCCCGGAAATCTGTTCCCGAGCAGTTACCGCCCTTGACGCACGAAAGGCGCAACTCCTACTTCTTCAGCGGACTCTGCGTGGACCCCGGGCCTTTATGCCTGGGAGGAATCGATCCCTGACCCGGAGGCGCGGAGGGCCGGAGTGCTCTGAGTGACCGTTCTGGCCTCAGCTTGATCCGCTTTGGCCGGTCCTTCTAGCGTGTTCTGCGTGAAGATTGTTGCGCAGGTGAAGTTGATGCCGGATGCCGTGCAGGCACCCGCGCTGTCAGCGACCCTGCGCATGGTCAACGAACGGGCCAACTGGGTGTCCTCGGTGGCGTTCGAACACGGAGCCCCACGTCAGTACGAACTGCGGAAGCACACCTACGCCGAGCTGAAAGCCTCCGGTCTCGGGGCGCAGGCGGCCCAACACGTGATCAAGAAGACCCGTGACGCCTACACCACGTTGAAGGCGAACATCAGGGCGGGGAACCTGGGCAGGCCCGGATCGAAGCGCAGGGTCAAAGCGGAGTCGAAACCGATCGTCTTCCGCCCCGAGGCCGCGCACCCGTACGACGACCGGTGCCTGTCCTGGCAGTACGACGCGCGGACCGTCAGTATCTGGACCACGGCGGGGCGGCTCAAGAACGTCCGCTTCGCCTGCTCCGCGAACGCGCTCAAGATGCTCCGCGAGTACCGTAAAGGTGAGTCTGACCTGATCGAACGCGACGGCGTGTTCTACCTGATCGCAGTGTGCGAGATCCCAGAAGACCCGGTCAACGAGAACCCGTCCGGGTTCATCGGTGTGGACCTCGGCATCGTCAACATCGCCACCACCTCCACCGGCTACCGGGCCTCCGGGCGCGGTATGAACCGGCACCGAAAGCGCCAGCTGGAACTCCGCCGCAAGCTCCAGGCCAAGGGCACCCAGTCCGCGAAGCGGCGCCTGAAGCACCGCAGCCGCAAAGAGGCGCGGCACGCCGCGAACATCAACCACATCATCTCGAAGAAGATCGTCACCACCGCTGAACGCACCGGTCGCGGTATCGCCCTCGAAGACCTCACGGGCATCCGCGAACGGGTACGGCTCCGCAAGGACCAGCGGACACCACTGCATTCGTGGAGCTTCCACCAGCTCGGCCAGTTCATCGCCTACAAGGCGAAGCGGGCCGGGGTGCCGCTCGTGTACGTCGATCCGGCGTACACGAGCCGGCAATGCTCCGAGTGCGGACACATCGACCGGAAGAACCGAGTCGATCAAGCAACGTTCGCGTGCCGCGCCTGCGGCGTCATCATGCACGCGGACGACAACGCGTCCCACAACATCGACCGCAAGGCCGGAGCCGTGTGGACCGCGGGGCGTGAGTCACGCGTCCCAGCCACCCCATAAGGGTGGTCCGGACGGAGGAGGCCACACCACAGCCAGTGATGCCCTACCTCCAAGCCCGGCCCTCCAAGCCCGGCCCTTCAGGGCCGGGTCAAGTTGACCAGCCCCTTGGACTCCAGATAGGCCTTGGCGACATCCGCCGGCTTGGCGCGCTCGGCGTCGACCTTGCGGTTCAGCTCGATCAGGTCGGCCGTGGTGAGCGCCTTGGTGATCTTGTCGAGGGCGGCCGCGATCTCGGGGGCGCCGGCGTCCTTGGCGTTGACCACCGGGAGCACGTTGTCGGCGTTCTGGAGCTTCTTGTCGTCCTCCAGCAGGACCAGGCCGAAGCTGTCCAGGGTGGCGTCCGTGGTGGTGGTGAGGACGAGCTGGTCGGCGCCGTCCTTCACCGCCTGCTTGGCCTGCGGGGTTCCGACGCCCTTGGGGTCAATACCGGAAACGTCGATTCCGTATGCCGACTTCAATCCGGGTGCGCAGAAGGGCCGCACCGCGCATTCGTCACCGGCCGCGATCTTCACCTTCAGACCGGACGTGCCCAGATCGGAAAGGGTCTTGAGATTGTTCTTCGTGGCGAATTCCTTGCTCACCGCGAAGGCGTTCTGATCGACCGCCGAGCCCGCGGGAAGCGCCTTCAGCCCCAGCGGGGCCGCAAGCTTCTCCAGGGCCGCCACCGTCGCCGTCACATCGCTCGACGCCACCGGCTTGTCCGTCGGCGCCTTGGAGCCGTTCACCTTGGCGTTGAGGAACTCCGCGAGGGTCGCCGCGTACTCCGGGACGATGTCGATCTCGCCCTTCTCCAGCGACGGCTCGTACAGCTCGCGGTTGTTGACCGTGGTGATGGAGGTGCTGTAGCCGGCGTCCTTCAGGATCTGCGCGTACAGCTCGGCCAGCACGTTGGACTCGGTGAAGCCGGCGGCGCCGATCACCAGCTTGCCGCCCTTGCCGCCCTCGGACGACCCGGAGGCGGCGGCGGAGGAGCCCCCGTCCTTGGTCTTCTCCAGGCTGTCGCCGCCGCACGCGGCGAGCGATGCGGTCAGGGCGACCGCACCCAGGGCCGCGCCGAGGGCGCGCGTGGACTTGCTCATCTCAATCTCCTTCAAGGGGTGGGCGAACGTGTCGGGGCAGCACCGCTCAGCGGGTGGCGGCACCCGGCAGCAGCCGGTCGGCCGCCACCAGCGCGCCCTCTACGAGCAGGGCCAGCGCCGCGACCAGCAGGGCGCCCGCGACGACCTGCGGGGTGTTGTACGTGTTGAAGCCGGCGGTGATGATCCGGCCCAGGCCGCCCTGGCCGACCATGGCGGCGATGGTGGCCGTGGCGATGACCTGGACGGCTCCGGAGCGCAGACCCGTCATCACCAGTCCGCGGGCGAGGGGCAGTTCCACCCTCCAGAAGAGCTGGCGGCCGGACATGCCCATGCCCCGCGCGGCCTCCACGACCGATCGGTCGACCTCGCGCATGCCGACGTAGGCGTTGGTCAGCAGCGGCGGGATCGCGAAGAGCACCAGCGCGGCGATGGTGGGCACGTACCCGGCATTGCGCAGCGGGGAGACCATGAACAGCGCCAGCACCGCGAAGACCGGGACGGCCCGCCCGATGTTGGAGACGTTGACGGCGAGGCCGCCGCCCTTGCCGAGGTGGCCCAGCAGCAGTCCGACCGGCAGGGCCACCGCGCAGGCCAGGGCCAGGGCGACCCCGCTGACGTACACGTGCTCCCCGAGCCGGTGCCAGACCCCGCTCTCCCCGGACCAGTTGGCCCCGTCGGCCAGCCAGTCCCAGGCCTGTCCCAGCACTCCCATCAGACGGCTCCCGCAGTGACGTCGGCGCCGCGGGTGGCACGCGGGGCGCGGGGCGCCCGGGTCACACGGGTCCAGGGCGTCAGCAGCCGCTGGAGGCCCAGCAGAGCCAGGTCGGCGACGAGCGCGAGGAGCACGCACAGGACCGAGGCGGTGAGCACCTGGGCCTTGAAGGAGCTGTTCACGGCGGGTGCGATGAGATTGCCGAGGCCGCCCTTGCCCACGATGGAGCCCACGGTCGTCAGCGCGACCGTGGAGACGGTCGCGATCCGCACGCCGGCCAACAGGGCGGGCAGCGCCAGCGGCAGCTCGACCTGCCACAGCAGCCGGCCCGGGCCGTACCCCATCCCGCGCGCGGCTTCCCGTACCTCCTCGGGCACGGCTTCGAGACCGGCCAGCACGTTGCGCACGAGGATGGTCAGCGAATACAGCACCAGGCCGGTCACCACCAGCGCCGCCGAGAGCCCGAAGACCGGCAGCAGCAGGGAGAACATGGCGAGCGAGGGCACCGTGTAGAGCAGCGTGGTGATGCCCAGCACGGGGGCCGCCCAGCGGCGGCCGCGGCGGGCCAGCAGCGCGAGCGGGACGGACACGGCGATGCCGATCAGCACCGACACGCCCGTGATCCACACATGTTCGAGGGTGGCGTCGGTGAGCTCCTGGGAGCGGGACGTGACGTACTCCCAGCAGATCCAGTCGTTCGCCACCAGGCAGCTCTGCCCGGCCATCGCTCCTCACCCCCCGTCACCGACCGTACGTAGGAGCGACCATAACCCCCGGCACCGACAATGGCCGGAATCCTTCGCACGCGGGCAACATGCCCTTCACCTGATTTCCCCCAGGGTGCCCCCGGGAGCCCGGGGAGGAATGGGTCCTTGGGGCGGAGGCGCGGAGCGCCGGAGTTCGGTTCGTAGCTGGTCTGACCTGATCTTTCGGCTGTTGTCAGCGGTCGGGGATAGGTTGTTGGGGTGACGATGACACCAATTGCGGAGGCGGCCGGGCATGCGCGGTGGACGTTCCGTGTGCGTGTGTCGTCCACCGGGCTCGCCGCGCTGCTGGGCGAGTGGGCTCGGTGCCGGTGGGTGTGGAACGAGTGCTGTGCGAAGTCGAAGCAGACGCACGTGTGGAACAAGAACCGTCCCGAAGGCGCGGACCAGCGGACGTGTGGTCCGGCACAGCTCGACAAGATGCTGACCGAAGCCCGGAAGACGAACGGGTGGCTGCGTGAGGGAAGTTCGGTTCCGCAGCAGCAGTTGATCCGGGATTTCGGCAAGTCCAAGGCCAAGGCGCACAAGGACATCCGGGAACGCCTGCCGATGCGGCAGCGGGCCGGGATGCCCAAGTGGAAGAAGAAGCGCGAGGCGCTGCCGTCCCTGAACTACACCCAGCGTGGCTTCCGGTTGAAGGACGGGCGCCTGCACCTGGCGGGCGGCATCGCCTTGACCGTGGTGTGGTCGCGCCGGCTGCCCGCCGATCCGTCCAGCGTGCGTGTCTACCAGGACAGCCTCGGCCACTGGTACGCGAGTTTCGTTGTTCCCACCGAGGTGCAGCCGCTCCCGGAGACGGGCCGCGTGATCGGTATCGACTGGGGTGTGAAGGAGACCGCGACCACCACATCCGACGACCACGACCTGCCGCACGCCGAGCACGGCAAGAGCGCGGCGCGGAAACTCGCGTGCTATCAGCGGATGATGGCCCGCCGTAAGCCGCCGAAGGGCAAGCCCGGGTCGAAGGGATACCAGGCGGCGAAGCGGCAGGCGGCGAAGCTGTACAAGAAGGTGGCCCGGCAGCGGCAGGACGCCGGCCGTAAGTGGGCCAAGCGGGTGGTCCGCGACCACGACGCCCTGGCGGTGGAGGACTTCCGGCCGAAGTTCCTCGCCAAGTCCACCATGGCCCGCAAGGCCGCCGACGCCGCCATCGGCGCCACTAAGACGGCTCTGATCGAGATGGGCCGAAAGCACGGTCGTGCCGTGCACCTGGTACACCCCGCGCACACCACGATGGACTGCGCGCAGTGCGGAGCGAGAACCAAGCACGCACTACCTCTCTCGGAACGAACCTACGCCTGCACCGCGTGCGGAGCCGTGTCCCCCAGGGACAAGAACTCCGCCCGCGTGATGCTGGTCCGGGCTGGTCTCAACCCGGCTAGTGCTGATCGTGGAAGACCAGGTGGGGCGCTGCCCCATCTGGCAGCGTGAGCTAGAAATCCCCGATCAGCCCTGAAGGGCGAGGAATCCCCTCCCTTCAGGGAGGGGAGGATGTCAAAAACGGACCCCGCGGGTAGGGAAAGATGGCCGGGTGATCCGATTCGAGCACGTGACCAAGCGCTACCCCGACGGGACCACGGCCGTCGCAGACCTGTCCTTCGAGGTCGCCGAGGGCGAACTGGTCACCCTGGTGGGGCCGTCCGGCTGCGGCAAGACGACCACCATGAAGATGGTCAACCGGCTCATCGAGCCGACCTCCGGCCGGATCCTCCTGAACGGCGAGGACATCGCCGCCGCCGACCCGGTCGAACTGCGCCGCCGCATCGGCTACGTCATCCAGCAGGTCGGGCTCTTCCCCCACAAGACGGTGCTGGAGAACACGGCCACCGTGCCGCAGCTCATCGGCACCCCGAAGGCCAAGGCCCGCGCGCGGGCCGCGGAGCTCCTCGAACTGGTCGGACTGGACCCGGCCGTCTACGGGGGCCGCTACCCGGAGCAGCTCTCCGGCGGGCAGCGCCAGCGCGTCGGCGTGGCCCGGGCGCTCGCCGCGGACCCGCCGGTGCTGCTGATGGACGAGCCGTTCGGCGCGGTGGACCCGGTGGTGCGCGAGCGGCTGCAGAACGAGTTCCTGACGCTCCAGCGGACCGTGCGCAAAACGATCCTGCTGGTCACGCACGACCTGGAGGAGGCGGTCCGGCTCGGGGACCGCATCGCGGTCTACGGAGCGGGCACCATCGAGCAGTTCGCCCGCCCGGCGCAGGTGCTGGGCGCCCCGGCGACCGACTACGTGGCCGGGTTCGTCGGCGCCGACCGCGGGCTGAAGCGGCTCGCGGTCACACCGGTGGCGCAGGCGGACCTGGCCGACCCGGCCGACCTGACCGACCCGGCCGACCCGGCCGACCCGGCCTCCGCCGACGGAAAGGCCCCCACCGCCGGAGTGGCGCTGGGGGCCAGTCTGCGCGAGGCGCTCGCGCTGCTGCTCCAGGAGGACTCGGGGCGGATCGGGGTCACGGATCCCGACTCCGGCGAGCTGATCGGCGTACTCACCCCGGAAGGGGTGCACCGGGCCCTGCGCCGGGCCCGGTTGCAGGAGGCCTGACCTCTCTGCCGCCTTACGCCTGGATCCTGCCGCTCATCCACACCAGCATCGGCGGGATCTCGCGGCGCCAGGTGTTGAAGTTGTGGCCACCGCTGTCGAGGATGATCGAGGAGACCCGGTCCGGGCCCTTGACCAGCTTGATGAACTTCTTCGTGCCGGCGAGGTTCGGCTCGCCCTTCTCGCTGCTGGTGACCAGGAACGACGTACCGGACGGCTGCTTGGCCTTCACCGACTCCAGCACGTTCGCACGCGCCTTCAGCTTCGCGTCCCCGTGGAAGAGGTCACCGGTCGTCGGGTCGTCCGCGGCCTCGTAGTACGCGGACAGCCCCGCGGCGGCACCGAAGGTCTTCGGGTAGAGCGCGGCGATCTTCAGGGCGCAGTAACCGCCCGTGGAGTTGCCGATGAAGCCCATGTTCTCGGGCTTCTTGCCGACCCGGAAGGTGTTCTGGATGGCGCGGGGAAGGTCCTGGCCGTAGAAGGTCTCGGTCTGCGGGCCACCGGGTATGTCCACGCACTCGGTGTCGCGCGAGCCCGGGGTCGGACGGAGCATGACCAGGATCATCGGCTTCATCTTGCCCGTCTTGGCCTGCCTGAAGGCCGTCATCGGGTAGTCGAGCCCTTTGATCAGGTTCTCCGCCATGCCCGGGTAGCCCGTGAGGACGATGGAGGCCGGGAAGTTCTGGTCCTTGTGCTGCGGCTGGAAGTACTCCGGCGGCAGCCACACGAAGCCGGTCGTCGTTATCTTCGACTTCTGGCCGGTTATCGCCACTTTCAGGATCTGCCCGCCGACGGGCGGCTTGGCGCCGCCGGGCACGTCGAGCTGCTGCTTGTCGACGACCTTGATGTCGGCACTGCTCATCGAGTGGTCGACGACCTTGCCGATCGAGGTCTCCTGGCCGAAGAGGTCGGCCCAGGACCCGTAGAACAGGAACGACTTGTTCGCGCCGAGACCGATCGCCGCGAACAGCGCCAGCTGCGTCGCCAGCAGGAGGGCGATCCGGCCGAGGACCGAGCGCCAGGAGCGGCCCGAGAGCTTCGGCCAGAACCACACCGTGGCCGCGAACAGCAGCACACCGACAAGGACGGCCAGCGCCAGAACCGTATTACTGGTGAGACCCATGAGCAGTCAGTCGACTTTCTATGGCAGGACTATTTTTTTTCTCGAGGAAGAGTGAACCCGCTCCCCTTCGATGTCGTCCTAGTGGACGCACCACCCAACGAAGGCCCAGCGGCCTTCGGCCACATGATCTCTCGCGGAGCAACGGGAAGCGATGTCTAGCAGGATAGATGGCGATAAGTCGGGACAGGTTCCGAAGCCTGTCAGCCGAATCCTCCGAGGCCCACGACCGGAGTCCGTCCCCGGAATCGTCGGCACCGCCGTCACGGTCGTCGGCCTGCTGGACATCGCCGCGGGAGTCTTCCCGCGCTTCCGGCACAGCCGCATCCACGCGGTCACCGAAGTGCTGCCCGGCTCCGTCGGCCCGTTCGCGGCCGCCCTGGCCCTCAGCGCCGGCGTCCTGCTGCTGCTGCTCGCCCACGGGCTCAAGCGCCGCAAGCGCCGCGCCTGGCGGGCCGCGGTGGTACTGCTGCCGGCCGGCGCCGTCGCGCAGTTCACGTACCGCCACTCGATCCTCGGCGTGGTCATCGCGGCGGTGCTCCTGGCGCTCCTGCTGCGCCACCAGAATGAATTCAAGGCACTGCCCGACCCGCGCAGCCGCTGGAAGGCGCTCGCCAACTTCGTGCTGATGAGCGCGGGCTCCATCGGCCTCGGTCTGGTCATCGTCAACTCGCACCCCGGCCGCGTTGTAGGCAATCCGGGTGTTTATGAACAGATCAGCCACGTCGTCTACGGCCTCTTCGGCTTCGAGGGCCCCGTCGACTACGCCGGCCGGGTCTCCTGGACCGTCGGCTACTCGCTGGGCGCCCTCGGCATGCTGACCGCCGTCACCACCATCTACCTGGCCTTCCGCCCCGAGCACCCGGCCGCCCGGCTCACCGCCGACGACGAGGTCAAGCTCCGCGAGCTGCTCGCCCGGCACGGCGGCCGCGACTCGCTGGGCCACTTCGCGCTCCGCCGCGACAAGGCCGTCGTCTTCTCCCCCAGCGGCAAGGCCGCCGTCACCTACCGCGTCGTCTCCGGCGTGATGCTCGCCTCCGGCGACCCGGTCGGCGACGTCGAGGCCTGGCCCGGCGCCATCGAGCGGTTCATGGAGGAGGCCAAGACCCACTCCTGGACCCCCGCCGTCATGGGCTGCAGCGAGACCGGCGGCGAGGTCTGGACCCGCGAGACCGGTCTCGACGCCCTGGAGCTCGGGGACGAGGCGATCGTCGACGTCAAAGACTTCTCCCTCTCGGGCCGGGCGATGCGCAACGTCCGGCAGATGGTGAAGCGCATCGAACGCAACGGCTACACCACCAAGGTCCGCCGGGTCAGCGAGCTGACCGAGACCGAGCTGGAGCGGGTGCGCGGCGCCGCCGACGCCTGGCGCGGCACCGACACCGAACGCGGCTTCTCCATGGCGCTCGGCCGCGTCGGCGACCCCGGCGACGGCGACTGCTACATCGCCACCGCGCACCGCGTCGAGGAGGGCGACACCTCCCCCTTCGGCGACCTCAAAGCCGTCCTGCACTTCGTCCCGTGGGGCAAGGACGGCATGTCGCTGGAGCTGATGCGCCGCGACCGCGCCGCCGACCCCGGCATGAACGAGCTGCTGATCGTCGCCTCCCTGGAGGCCGCCCCGGCGCTCGGCATCGAAAAGGTCTCCCTGAACTTCGCGATGTTCCGCTCGGCCCTGGCCCGCGGCGAGAAGATCGGCGCCGGCCCGGTCCTGCGGATGTGGCGCAGCCTGCTGGTGTTCCTCTCGCGCTGGTTCCAGATCGAGTCGCTGTACAAGTTCAACGCGAAGTTCCGCCCCCGCTGGGAGCCCCGCTTCGTGGTCTTCCGCACCACCCGGGACCTGCCCCGCATCGGCTTCGCCGCGATGCAGGCCGAGGGCTTCGTCACCCTCGCCCTGCCCCGCCTGTTCGCCGGCCGCCGCCGCCCCAAGCCGGTCCGCACCTGCGCCCATCACCGCGTCCACCCCGCAGCCCTCCCCACCCAGGCAGAACGCGAAGCCCAGGCCGCCTGAGCCCTCTCCGGGGCCAAATATCCAGCCCCGCCGGCGTTTGGCGCGGGGGTCCGGGGGCGGAGCCCCCGAAGGGGGTCGGGGCGCAGCCCCGAAGGCGGTCCGGGCGCAGCCCGGGGAACGGAGGAAGGGCGGGGCGGGGAGCAGCCCGCGCAGCGGCACCCCGGCCGGCCACCGCTCGGCCCCGGCCAGGGCAAGGGCAGGGCCCCGGGCCCTACCCTGGGAACCATGGACACGAACCGCGGCCCCGCCCCCAGGGGCCTGGTGACAGGCCTCCCCGACTGGGACCGCTGCGCGGTCATGGGCGTAGTCAACGTCACCCCCGACTCCTTCTCCGACGGCGGCCGCTGGTTCGACACCACCGCCGCCGTCAAGCGCGGCCTCGACCTCGTCGCCCAGGGCGCCGACCTCGTGGACGTCGGCGGCGAGTCCACCCGCCCCGGCGCCTCCCGCGTCGACGAGGAGGAGGAGCTGCGCCGGGTCGTCCCCGTCGTCCGAGGCCTCGCCTCCGAAGGGGTCGTCGTCTCCGTCGACACCATGCGCGCCTCCGTCGCCGCCCGAGCGGTGGCCGCCGGCGCCACCCTGGTCAACGACGTCAGCGGCGGCCTCGCCGACCCCGGCATGATCCCGGCCGTCGCCGCCGCCGAGGTGCCCTTCGTCGTCATGCACTGGCGCGGCTTCAGCGACGGCATGAACAGCCTCGCCGTCTACGAGGACGTCCTCGCCGAAGTCACCGCCGAGCTGCGCACCCGCATCGACGCCGTCGTCGCCGGCGGCATCGCCCCCGAACGGCTCCTGGTCGACCCGGGCCTCGGCTTCGCCAAGAACGCCGAGCACGACCTCGCCCTGGTCGCCCACCTCTCCGAGCTGCGCGCGCTGGGCTTCCCGCTGCTGGTGGCCGCCTCGCGGAAGCGTTTCCTCGGCCGGGTGCTGGCCGGCGCCGGCGACGCCTCCCCGCCGCCGGCCCGCGAACGCGACGCCGCCACCGCCGCCGTCTCCGCCCTCGCCGCCGCGCAGGGCGCCTGGGCCGTACGGGTCCACGAGGTACGGGCGAGCGCCGACGCGGTTCGGGTGGCCCGCGCCGTGGAAGGGGCACTGCGTACCACCCGTAGCAACGAGGAAGGGGCACGGTGAGCCGTACCGACATCGAATCCGTCGAAGAGGTCAACACGGCCTTCTACGAGGCCATGGAGCAGGGGGACTTCGACACGCTGTCGGCGCTCTGGCTCGAGGACGAGATCTCCTGCGTGCACCCGGGCTGGCCGGTGCTGTCGGGACGCGGCGAAGTGCTGCGCTCCTACGCGCTGATCATGTCGCACACGGAGTACATCCAGTTCTTCCTCACCGACACCAAGGTCACCGTCATAGGCGACACCGCCCTGGTGACCTGCACCGAGAACATCCTCAGCGGCGGACCGGCCGAGGACGGCGGAGAACTGGGCCCGCTCGTCGGCCAGCTCGTCGTCGCCACGAATGTGTTCCGACGCACACCGGAGGGCTGGCGGCTCTGGTCGCACCACGGTTCTCCCGTCCTCACGGACTCCGACGAGGACGAGGACGAGGAGCCCTCCTGACCCCTCCGTCGGGGTCCGAGGTATTTCGCAGGTAAATTCGAAGATGGACGACGCCGACCGCACTCGGCTCCGGCCATGGATCCGGGGAGTCCCGGACCGGAAGCACCTACGAAAAGCAGGAGTGATTCGCGTGGATCGTGTCGCGCTGCGCGGCCTCAAGGCTCGCGGGCACCATGGCGTCTTCCCCCGGGAACGCGAGGAAGGCCAGACCTTCATCGTCGACCTGGTGCTCCACCTCGACACCCGTCCCGCGGCGGCGGGCGACGACCTGGCTAAGACCGTGCACTACGGGGTAGTCGCGGAAGAAGTCGTCGACGTCGTCCAGGGCGAGCCCGTGGACCTGATCGAGACCCTCGCCGAACGGATCGCCCAGCAGTGCCTGAAGCACGAGGCGGTCGCCCAGGTGGAGGTCGTCGTCCACAAACCGGACGCGCCGATCACCGTCCCCTTCGACGACGTGACCATCACGATCACCCGGAGCCGCGCGTGAACAACGGAATGAACGCCCAGAGCGACCCCACGGTCCAGCCCGTACCCGCCTCCGTGGTCGAGGCCGTCGACGCGGCGGACGTCACCCTGTCCAACCCCAAGTGGGCCGTCGTCGCGCTCGGCGCGAACCTGGGCAACCGCCTGGAGACCCTCCAGGGCGCCATCGACGCCCTCGGCGACACCCCGGGCCTGCGGGTCAAGGCCGTCTCCCCCGTCTACGAGACGGAGCCGTGGGGCGTCGAGCCGGGCTCGCAGCCCTCGTACCTCAACGCCGTCATCTCCGTGAAGACCACCCTGCCCCCCGGCTCGCTGCTGGAGCGCGGTCACGCCATCGAAGAAGCCTTCGACCGCGTCCGCGAGGAGCGCTGGGGGCCCCGGACGATCGACGTCGACATCATCGCCTACGCCGACGTGGTCTCCGCCGACCCCGTCCTCACCCTCCCGCACCCGCGCGCCCACCAGCGCGCCTTCGTGCTGGCCCCCTGGAACGACATCGACCCCGAAGCGCAGATCCCGGGCCACGGGCCCGTCGCCGCGCTCCTGGCCGCAGTCGGCCACGAGGGGCTCACCCAGCGCACGGACCTGGAACTGCGCCTCCCCGAGTGAGCCGCGCCCGCGGGGCGGGGCCGTCGAACACTTAGGATCACCGGATACGCACGCACGGACAGCGGGCGCTGCGGGAATGGCGGGAGAAGCGCACGTGAAGCAACTGAGGCCGGCGGTCCTGGCGGGCATTTTCGCGATCGCGGCGGTGCTGTCCTGGGCCGGAGCCCGGCTGTGGAACGCCTACGGCACGCTCCCCGGCGTCCCGGTGGCCGCGCCCATCGTGCTCGGCGCCATCGCGGTGGTCCTGCTGGCGACGGCCCTGTCGCTGCGCTCCCGCCTGAAGGCCCAGCGCGACCGCGTGCCCGGCGCCAAGGGCGTGGACCCGCTGATGGCGGCCCGCGCGGTGGTCTTCGGCCAGGCCAGCGCCCTGGTGGCGGCCCTGGTCGCGGGCGCCTACGGCGGCGTCGGCGTCTTCCTGCTCACCACCGCCATGGACGTCCCCGCCCGCCGCGACCAGACCTGGTACGCCAGCTTCTCGGTCCTGGCGGGCGCGGCGGTCGTGGCGGCGGCCCTCTTCCTGGAACACGTCCTCAAACTCCCGGACGACGAAGACCCCGGCAAGGCCACGGCCACCGCCGCCTAGGCTTCCCAAGGCGTCCTGACGAGGTGCCCGTTCACCAGGAAGTCCGGGTGAGGCGACACCCGGAAGCCGTACAGCGTGTACGGCTTGGCGCTCGGCGCTCGTGGCGTGACCGTGCTGACGTCGACCCACGCCGACTCATCGAGTTCTATGTCGTGCTCTTCCGCCCGGAACGTGCCGCGCTTCGGCCAGCTGTCCGCGACCACAAGGTGCGATGACAAGCCATCAGTCCGTGGCGTGAACCGTGCACCGATGATCTCCGCGATATCGGCGAGAAACGGAGCGTTCGAGCTGACGAAGACTCTCGCCGGCCATCGAGTGATCCTGTACCCGTCGCCATCCTCGTAGCCGTCGAGGAAGCCACCGAAGGTCTCCTCGTCTTTGAGTACCACCCGAGGAAAGCTCTGACGCATGTGGTGGGCGTCGCCGCCCGTGTACTGCCGCATGAGGTCGGCGAGGTACGAAGAGACGACACGAACCCGGAAGCCGGGTACGTCCCGCCCGAGGTAGCCGGAAGGCCTCGTCACGGCTTCCAGCCGCGCGGGAAGACCCGTGGCGCCGGTCATAGATCGCGCATACTTCGCGGCGAAAGCCTCGTCATTGACCACCAGGGACACGTAGTTCTTACCCACCGTGCCGTCGGAGCACGTCGCCCCGATCAGGTAGCCGAGCTGGTATCCCGGCTGGATCGAAAGCCGTTCCCGACGCAGCTTGCGCGCGTGAGCCCAGGCCACCACGGTCCCGACGGCATCACGTGCGTGCGTCCATCCGTCGGGCGTCCGGCGAAGCTGGTCCGGAGTCACGGCGAAGGTCGCGTGGTCCGTGCTCACGTCGACGAGGGCACGCGTTTGGGCCACGACCACGTCGACGACCTCCGTCTGCTCGGTGCGTCCGTCCCGGAGCGTCCATAACCGAGTTCCCGGCTGGACATCGCATGCTCGAAGGCGCCCTCCCACTGCGTTGACCGTCTGCCTGCTCGGTAGACCCCAAAGCATCGGTCCCCCTCCTCGAAGTCGTGGAGGGGGACCGTAGCGGACAGCACTGACAATCCGGTTAGCGCGCCAGGATGAGGCTCATCGCCTCGGCTCGGGTGGCCGTGGCACGGAGCTGGCCGCGGACCGCGGACGTGGTGGTCTTGGCTCCCGGCTTGCGGATGCCTCGGACCGACATGCACATGTGCTCGGCCTCGACCACCACGATGGCGCCGCGCGCATCGAGGATCTCCATCAGCGAGTCGGCTATCTGCGTCGTGAGACGTTCCTGCACCTGCGGGCGGCGGGCGTAGACGTCCACGAGGCGGGCCAGCTTCGACAGGCCCGTGATCTTGCCGTTCTCCGCCGGGATGTAGCCGACGTGAGCGACGCCGTGGAACGGCAGCAGATGATGCTCGCACAAAGATACGATTTCGATGTCCTTTACCAGGACCAGCTCATCGTGTCCCAAGTCGAACACCGTCGTCAGGACGTCCTCGGGCTTCTGCCACAGACCGGCCAGAATCTCCCTGTACGCCCGCGCCACGCGCCCCGGCGTCTCAAGCAGCCCCTCGCGGTCCGGGTCCTCGCCGACCGCGATCAGGAGCTCGCGGACCGCCGCCTCGGCGCGCTTCTCGTCGAACTCGCCGATCGTGCCCTCGCCACCGGTCAGGGTCACTGGGTCGGTCATCTCTTCCTCGTTCCTGTCTGTGCAGTCGCCGGCATGTGAAAGTGCCGCGCCCCCCAGGCTAGAACCTGGGGGGCGCGGCATCCATTCCGGGAGGGTCAGGCCTCCGGGAGCTCCTCCGGGGAGGGCTCCGGGGACTTCTCCACCGAGACGGCCGGCGAGGAGATCGCCGACGTGCCGTTCGCCGCGTTCGTCAGCTGGAGCTCCTTGGGAGAGAGCACCGGCGGACGGGTGGACGGCGTGCGGTGGGAGGAGCCGGTCCACGCCGGGCGGGCCGGGCGCTTCACGATCGTCGAGAAGACCTCGGCGATCTGCTCCTTGTTGAGCGTCTCCTTCTCGAGGAGGGCGAGGACGAGGTTGTCGAGGACGTCGCGGTTCTCGACCAGGATTTCCCAGGCCTCGTTGTGCGCGGTCTCGATGAGCTTCTTGACCTCTTCGTCGACCAGTGCCGCGACCTCTTCCGAGTAGTCCCTCGGGTGCGACATCTCGCGGCCCAGGAACGGCTCGGTGGCGTCTCCGCCGAACTTGATCGCGCCGAGACGCTCGGTCATGCCGTACTGGGTGACCATCGCGCGGGCCGTTGCCGTGGCCTTCTCGATGTCGTTCGCCGCGCCCGTGGTCGGGTCGTGGAAGACCAGCTCCTCGGCCGCGCGCCCGCCCAGCATGTACGCGAGCTGGTCGAGCATCTCGTTGCGCGTGGTCGAGTACCTGTCCTCGTCGGGCAGGACCATGGTGTAACCCAGGGCCCGGCCGCGGGACAGGATCGTGATCTTGTGCACCGGGTCGGAGTTCGGGGAGGCCGCCGCGACCAGGGCGTGTCCGCCCTCGTGGTACGCGGTGATCTTCTTTTCCCGGTCCGACATGATCCGGGTCCGCTTCTGCGGACCCGCCACGACGCGGTCGATCGCCTCGTCCAGCGCGTGGTTGTCGATCAGCTTCCCGTCCGAGCGGGCCGTGAGCAGCGCGGCCTCGTTCAGGACGTTGGCGAGATCGGCACCCGTGAAGCCGGGCGTGCGGCGGGCGACAGCGCCCAGATCGACGTCCGGTGCGGTCGGCTTGCCCTTCTGGTGAACCTTGAGGATCTCCAGACGGCCCTGCATGTCCGGACGGTCGACCGCGATCTGGCGGTCGAAGCGGCCGGGGCGCAGGAGGGCCGGGTCGAGGATGTCGGGACGGTTCGTGGCGGCGATCAGGATGACCCCGCCCTTCACGTCGAAGCCGTCCATCTCGACGAGCAGCTGGTTGAGGGTCTGCTCGCGCTCGTCGTGACCGCCGCCCAGGCCCGCACCGCGGTGCCGGCCCACTGCGTCGATCTCGTCGACGAAGACGATCGCCGGGGCGTTGGCCTTGGCCTGCTCGAACAGGTCGCGGACACGCGAGGCACCGACACCGACGAACATCTCGACGAAGTCGGATCCGGAGATCGAGTAGAAGGGGACACCGGCTTCGCCCGCGACGGCACGCGCGAGCAGGGTCTTACCGGTGCCGGGCGGGCCGTACAGCAGCACGCCCTTGGGGATCTTGGCGCCGACGGCCTGGAACTTCGCCGGCTCCTGGAGGAACTCCTTGATCTCGTGGAGTTCCTCGACGGCCTCGTCCGAGCCCGCGACATCGGCGAACGTCGTCTTCGGGGTGTCCTTGGTGATGAGCTTGGCCTTGGACTTCCCGAACTGCATGACCCGGGAACCACCGCCCTGCATCTGGTTCATCAGGAACAGGAAGACGACGACGATGAGGACGAACGGCAGCAGCGAGAGCAGCACGCTCAGGAACGGGCTGGTCTTGTCCGGCGTGACGGAGTATCCGTCAGGGATCTGACCGGCTTCGTACTTGGTCTGGAGGTTCTGGGCGAGCTGTACGCCCTGGTCCCCGATGTAGTTGGCCTGGAACTTGGTGCCGTCGTTGTCGCCGAGCTTCTGGTCCTTCTTCAGCTCGATCTTGATCATCTGGCTGTCACCGGTGGTGAGCTTGGCGCTGTCCACCTGGCCACTGTTGATCGCCTTGATGACCTCGCTGGTCTCCACCGACTTGTAGCCGCCGCCGGAGCCGACGACGTTCATCAACACGACCACGGCGAGGACGGCCAGCACGATCCACATAACCGGCCCACGGAAGTATCGCTTCACGTCCATCCATACGGGGCGCTAGGCACCCCGTCCCTCCTGCCCGTAGGTAAATGCTGCTGTGAGTAAAGACTGTTCTTCGGAATGTACCCCTGCATTGTCACCCGTGGCCTCATGGGACGGCTGACAGACCCGCCTTTCCATGCTCCAACGGCGGGAAACGCTCCAGGGTTCCCCTGTCGGGTGCTGGATCAGCCGCCGTAGACGTGGGGGGCGAGGGTGCCGACGAACGGCAGGTTGCGGTACTTCTCGGCGTAGTCGAGGCCGTAGCCGACGACGAACTCGTTGGGGATGTCGAAGCCGACCCACTTCACGTCGATCGCGACCTTGGCGGCGTCGGGCTTGCGCAGCAGCGTGACGACCTCCAGGGAGGCCGGCTGGCGGGAGCCGAGGTTCGACAGCAGCCACGACAGGGTCAGGCCCGAGTCGATGATGTCCTCGACGATCAGGACGTGCTTGTCCTTGATGTCGGTGTCCAGGTCCTTGAGGATCCGCACCACGCCCGAGGACTGGGTCCCGGCGCCGTACGAGGACACCGCCATCCAGTCCATGGTGAGCGGGGTGGACAAGGCGCGCGCCAGGTCCGCCATCACCATCACCGCGCCCTTGAGGACGCCGACGATGAGCAGGTCCTTGCCCGCGTACTCCGCGTCGATCTTCGCGGCCAGCTCTGCCAGCTTCGCGTCGATCTCTTCCTTGGTGATGAGCACCGACTGGAGGTCGTTGCCCATGTCCTTCTCGTCCACCCGCATCACTTTCGTTGTCGGCTGGGGCTCCGGGGGGTGACCCCGGAGGTCTCAGCCGTGTTTCAGCACCAATCAGCCCTGCCGGATGACCAGTCTGCCACCCTGCCGCTGGGCCTCGACCCGGCCGGGCAGGTTGATGGCTCCCTGACCGCGCCATCCGGTGATGAGCCGGTCGACTTCCTCGATGTGGCGGGCGAAGAGGGAGCCTGCGGGGGAACCGGCGGCGACGACGGCCCGGCGCAGCACGCGGCGGCGGACCGCGGGGGGCAGTGCGTACAGCTTGGCGCATTCCAGACGGCCGTCTTCGTCGCGAACGCCGCGATCGGCCTCGGCGGCCCAGGCGTCCAGGGCGTCGGCGTCGTCGCGGGAGAGCTGGGCGGTGCGGGCGAGCGCCTCCACGACCCCCTTGCCGAGCGCCTTCTCCAGGGCGGGCAGTCCCTCGTGGCGCAGCCGGGAGCGGGTGTAGGCGGGGTCGAGGTTGTGCGGGTCGTCCCAGACCGACAGGGACTGGACCATGCAGGCCTTGCGGGCGGTCTGCCGGTCGACCTGGAGGAAGGGCCGGCGGTAGCGGTGGCTGCGGCCGCGGGCTCCGGGGTCGCCGGGGCCGCCGGAGACTTCGGCCATGCCGGAGAGCGAGCGGATGCCGGAGCCGCGGGCGAGGCCCAGCAGGACGGTTTCGGCTTGGTCGTCGCGGGTGTGGCCGAGCAGCACGGCGACGGCGCCCAGCCGGTCGGCGGCCTCGTCCAGGGCCGCGTAGCGGGCGTCGCGGGCGGCGGCTTCGGGGCCTCCGTCGCGGCCGACGCGCACGGCGACGGACAGGGCGGGGTCCAGGCCCAGCGCGGTCATGCGGGTGACGACCTCGGCGGCGCGCAGGGCGGAGCCGTCCTGGAGGCCGTGGTCGACGGTGATGCCGCCGGCCCGGATTCCGAGTTTGGGGGCCTCGAAGGCGAGGGCGGAGGCGAGCGCCATGGAGTCCGCGCCGCCGGAGCAGGCGACGAGGACGAGCGGGGCGGTGTCGGGGAGGGGGTCGTGGGGGGCGGCACCGGCCGAGGATCCGACGGTGCGGCCGGGGCGGCCGACCCGGGGTGCGGGGGTGGTGGCGGGACGGTCGGTGAGGTCGGTGAGGACGTCGTGGAGTACGCGGCGGACCGCCAGGCGTATCGCCGCGACCGCAGGATGGGGACCCATGTCCGGTGCCCTTCGTGGAGTTCGGATGCCTCGGAGGCGCTGGGGAGGCGTTGGGGGAGGTGGTGTGCCGGTGTGCTGCCCGGCTCCCCCGCGTGCGGGGGGCTGTCACTCAGAGTGCGTCGATGGTGACAGAACCGAGCCGTTCCCCGAGCATTGCACGCCCTTCCACGCCCCACGGTCCCTCGGACGGGTGACGCTGCTTCCCCCAGAGGGACATCTTCACCGGGCTTCTCCCAGGATGCCCCAGGCTTCAGCCTGGGGAGGAATGAGTCCTTGGGGCGTCGCAGCCGAGTGCTCTGCGTAGCGCTCTGGCCTCGGCTTGATCTGCTCCGGCCGGTCCTTCTAGCGTGTTCTGCGTGAAGATTGTTGCGCAGGTGAAGTTGTTGCCTGCGTCTGTGTATGACGCGGACGCGCTGGCGGCGACCCTGCGTGCCTGCAACCGGGCCGCGAACCATGCTTCCGCGGTGGCGTTCGCCGAAGGTCTCAAGCGGCGCAACGTGTTGCAGGAGAAGGTGTACTTCGCTCTCAAGGCGGACTACGACCTGGGGGCCCAGCCCGCTGTACGGGTAGTGAAGAAGGTGTGCGACGCCTACGCCACCCTGAAAGGAAACGTCAAGGCCGGGAGCCTCGGGCCAGAGGGATCGAGGCGGCGCCTGCGGGCGGAGTCGAAGCCGATCGTCTTCCGTGAGGACGCGGCCCAGCCGTTCGATGACCGGATCCTGACGTGGAACCTCGACCGGCAGACCGTGTCGATCTGGACGGTCGCGGGCCGGTTGAAAGGCATCACGTTCGTCTGCTCCCCGAACGCGATGAAGCTGCTGACTTCCCGTAAGGGGGAGTCGGACCTGGTGATGCGCGACGGAATGTTCTTCCTGATCGCCACGATCGAGGTGCCCGAGCCCGAGGCGTACGCGCCGGCGGGCTTCCTCGGCGTGGACCTCGGCATCGTCAACATCGCCACCACCAGCGACGGCGACATCCTGGCCGGGCGCGCGCTCAACCGGTACCGGCAGCGCCACCGCGACCTGCGACGCAAGTTGCAGGCCAAGCGGACCAAGTCCGCCAAGCGGGTCCTCAAACGCGTCGGACGCCGTGAGGCCCGGCACGCCGCGAACACCAACCACATCATTGCCAAGAAGCTCGTCACCACCGCTGAACGCACCTCTCGCGGGATCGCCCTGGAAGACCTGGGTGGTATCCGGCAGAGGGTTACGGCCAAGAAGGACCAGCGGGCACGACTGCATTCCTGGGCGTTCGCCCAGCTCGGCTCCTTCGTGGAGTACAAGGCACGACGGGCGGGTGTGCCCGTGGTCTTCGTAGACCCGCGCAACACGTCCCGGCAGTGCTCGGAATGCCGGCACACCCACCGCTCCAACAGAGTGGCTCAAGCAAGGTTCGTCTGCCGGTCCTGCGGGACCGTGATGCACGCGGACCACAACGGCTCCCGCAACATCGCCCACCGTGGCGAGGCTGCGTGGCAGCGGGGCGCAGTCAACCGCCCCAGAACCAGCACAAGCTGATTCCGGACGCAGGGGAACCACGCAGCAGCCAGCCGCACTCCACTTGCAATCCCAGCCCGCCCGACCGAGCCGACAAGCTCGGTCCCTCAGGGCCAGGAAGTTGACGCCTCTCCGGTCACACCTCTTCGCTTGCCTCGCTCTGCTCGCTCCCCTTGCGGTGGACCCGGGCCACCCAGTCCCCGGGGCTGGCGATCTCGGCCTTGGTCGGCAGTGTGTTCGGGGAGGTCCAGACCCGGTTGAAGCCGTCCATGCCGACCTGGCCGACGACGGCGCGCACGAAGCGTTCCCCGTCGCGGTACTGGCGCAGCTTCGCGTCGAGGCCGAGGAGTTTGCGCAGCGCGGCGTCGAGCCGGCCGGCTCCGCTGGCCCTGCGCTGCTGGAACTTCTCGCGGATCTCGGCGACCGAGGGGACGACCTCGGGGCCGACCCCGTCCATGACGAAGTCGGCGTGGCCCTCCAGCAGGGACATGACGGCGGTGAGCCGGGCCAGCACCTCGCGCTGCTCGGGGGTCTGGACGAGCTCGACGAGGGAGCGGCCCTCGTCCCCGCGTTCCGCGTCGGGGCGGGCGCCGGCGAAGGACTGGGCGGCCTCGCGCAAGCGCTCCAGAACGGTCATCGGGTCCATTTCGGTGGCGCCCAGGAACGTCTGGATTTCGCCCTCCAGGTGTTCGCGGAGCCACGGGACGGCCGTGAACTGGGTACGGTGCGTCTCCTCGTGCAGGCAGACCCAGAGCCGGAAGTCGTGCGGGTCGACCTCAAGCTCCCGCTCGACGTGGACGATGTTCGGCGCGACGAGCAGGAGCCGGCCGCCCGTGGCGGAGCCCGGGAGGTCCAGGCCCGGGGGCGCGAAGGTCTCGTACTGGCCGAGCACGCGGGAGGCCAGGAAGCTGAGCAGCATGCCCAGCTCGACGCCGGTGACCTTGCCGCCGACCGCGCCGAGCACGGCGCCGCCGGGGGTGCCGGCGCGGCGGTCCTGCATCTTGCCGAGGAGGGGGGACAGGAGCTCGCGGAAGCCCGCCACGTTGGCCTTGACCCAGCCGGCCCGGTCCACGACGAGGACGGGGGTGTCGGCCGGGGCCATGCCGTCGGGCATCATCCGCGTGAACTCGCGTACGTGCCGTTCCGAGGTCTTGGCGTGCCTGCGCAGTTCGGCGACGACGGCCCGCGCCTCGTCCCGGCTCACCTCCGGACCGGGCCGCACGAGCCTGGTCGCGGTCGCCACCGCGAGGTTCCAGTCGACCATCTCCGCACCACCGAAGCTCGTCATGCGTCAACCGTACGTGGACCTGCGCGCGTGCGGGATCCCCAAGGGGCGGGCGGGATCCTCAGGAAGCGGTGGCCACGGCCGCCGCGAGCTTGTCGAGGCCCTTCTCGGCGGGGCCGGGCTCCGGGGTGTTCGCGGTCAGGAACGCGAAGGCGAGCAGTCGGCCGGTGGGGTCGACGACGGTGCCGGCGAGGGAGTTCACACCGCTCAGGGTGCCCGTCTTGGCCCGCAGCAGGCCGGCCGCCGGGGAGGCGCCGGAGTTGCGGGTGCGCAGGGTGCCGGTGAATCCGGCGACGGGCAGTCCGGTGAGGACGGGCCGCAGTTCGGGGCGCTGCGGATCGGCGGCCTTGGCGAGGAGGGCGGTGAGGAGGCCGGCGCTGACCTTGTCGGCGCGGGCCAGGCCGCTGCCGTCGGCGAAGCGGGAGCCGGCGGTGTCGACGCCGAGGGCGGCGAGTCTGGCGCCGACGGCCCGGGCGACCCCGTCGAAGCTCGCGGGTGCTCCGGAGGCGAGGGCGGTGTGGCGGGCCAGGGCTTCGGCGATGTCGTTGTCGCTGTGGGTCAGCATCCGCTCGACGAGGCCGGCGAGCGGCGGCGAGAGGGTGGTGGCGAGCGGGACGGCCCCCGTGGCGGCCTTGGCCCTGGCGGGCTCGCCGGTGACCTTGACCCCGCGTTCCCCCAGCAGGGCGGCGAAGGCCCGGGCGGTGTCGCGGGAGGGGTCCTGGCTGCGCTTGACCGGGCCGGAGAAGGAGTTGTCGGGGCGTCCTTCGTCGGCGGTCAGGGCCGTGACGGGCGCGAGGTTGGGGTTGTTGCCGATCTGGTGGAGGACGGGGCCGGTGTAGAGCGAGTCGTCGTAGCCGAGGGCCACGGAGTCGGTGCCGGCGGCCTTGAGGGCCTGCGCGGTGTCCGCGGCCAGCGCGACGAGGCTGCCGCCGGAGCCGGCGGGGGCCTTCTTCTTGGCGGTGAGCGAGGGGTCGCCGCCGCCGACCAGGATGATCCGGCCGGGTTCGGCGCCGGGGGTCACGGTGGTGCGGATCCGGTGGTCGGGGCCGAGGGCCGCGAGGGAGGCCGCCGCAGTGGCGATCTTGATGGTGGAGGCGGGGGTCATGGCTTCCCGGGCCCCGGCCTCGAAGAGGACCTGCCCGGTGGCGGTGTCGATCACGGAGGCGCCGCGGACGGTGCCGAGGGCGGGGTCGGCGAGCAGCGGCCGCAGGGCGGCGGCGAGGGCGGCGGAGTCCACGGCTCCGGCCTGGTCGCCGGATCCGGCTCCGGCCGGGCGCACGCCGGCGAGCACTCCGGGGGCGCTGGGGGCGGCCTGCGGGAGCGCCGCGGGGGCGTCCGTACCGTGATCTGCGCCACCCGTACGGCCCCAGGAGGCGGCCTTGTCCCGCTCGGCCTTACGCTGGCCGGAGTCCCAGGGACCCGCGGCGGCCACCGTCGCGGCCGACAGGGCGAGGCCGGCGACGGCCGACACCGCGATGAGCTGCCAGGTCTTGACCAATGGCACCTCGGACCAGCCCCTTTCGCGATCACACACATGCGTGAGGGACACTTAACCATTGCGTCTTGCCGCGAGCATGGCACCCCACCCGGCAGGGCCGGGTCGGCCACGCACGCAGGCGAATCAACGCAGTCTCGAAGCAATCAAGCTGCTGAAGCTGATCATGGAGGAGCAGGACGTGGAGTTCGACGTCACCATCGAGATCCCCAAGGGTTCGCGGAACAAGTACGAGGTGGACCACGAGACCGGCCGGATCCGTCTGGACCGTCGTCTCTTCACCTCGACCAGCTACCCGGCCGACTACGGCTTCGTCGAGAACACCCTCGGCGAGGACGGCGACCCGCTGGACGCGCTGGTCATCCTTGACGAGCCGACCTTCCCGGGCTGCCTGATCAAGTGCCGCGCGATCGGCATGTTCAACATGACCGACGAGGCGGGCGGCGACGCCAAGCTGCTGTGCGTGCCGGCCTCCGACCCGCGCGTGGAGCACCTGCGCGACATCCACCACGTGTCGGAGTTCGACCGCCTGGAGATCCAGCACTTCTTCGAGGTCTACAAGGACCTGGAGCCGGGCAAGTCGGTCGAGGGCGCGAACTGGGTCGGCCGCACCGAGGCCGAGGCCGAGATCGAGGCCTCGTTCAAGCGCCTCGAGGCCCAGGGCGGCCACCACTGAGCTCCGCTCGGTGACGGGGCGGGCCTGAGGCCCCTCCGACCCCATTGACGCCGCGGGCGGTATCCCTTGAACGGGGTGCCGCCCGTCGTCGTGTCCGGGTGCGGGTGCGTTGCCGGGGGCCGGCCCCCGGACCCCCGCTCCTCAAACGCCGGAGGGGCTGATTTCGGCCCGGAGGTGCTGGATTCGGCCCGGGGTGCCGGGATCCGCCCGGCGAAGCCGGATTTGGCCCGGCAGGGATGGATTCGGCCCGCCTGAGCGGGGGATCCATGCGTTCCGCATACTGATACGGCCGGGCCAGGGACTGGAGGACGCGTGGCGGAGGGCGAGGGATCCGGGGCAGAGGACCGGAAGCCGAAGTCGGACGAGGCGCGCAGCGCGTTCGCCGTGCCGCACGGGGTCGGGGTGGAGCCGGAGGCGGTCGAGGAGGACCAGCCGACCTCGGAGTTCGCCGTCCCCGACGGGCTCGCGTCGGTGGCCGTGGAGCCAGAGGGGTCCGCGTTCGCCACGCCGCACACCTACAGTGCCGCCCACTCCCCACCGGCCTACACCGGCCCTCCGGGCTTGCCCGTCACCCGGTTGAAGGAGTCCCCCTGGCAGGACCGCATGCGCACGGTGCTGCGCATGCCGGTCGACGTCCGGCCGGTGCCGGAGCCCTCGCAGCGGCTGGCCGTGGAGACCGGGCCCGCCGTGGGGCGCGTGCTCGACCTGACGCTGCGCATCGGCGAGCTGCTGCTCTCGGGCGGCGAGGGCGCCGAGGACGTGGAGGCCGCGATGTTCGCCGTGGCCCGCAGCTACGGCCTGGACCGCTGCGAGCCCACCGTCACCTTCACCCTGCTGTCGATCACCCACCAGCCCTCCCTGGTGGACGACCCCGTGTCGGCGAACCGCACCGTCCGCCGCCGCGGCACGGACTACACCCGGCTCTCGGCCGTGTTCGCCCTCGTCAGCGACATCACCGCGCACGAGGTCGACATCTCGCTGGAGGACGCCTACCGCCGGCTCGCCGAGATCCGCCGCAACCGGCACCCGTACCCCGGCTGGGTGCTCACCGGCGCCGCCGGCCTGCTCGCCGGCGCGGCCTCCACGCTGGTCGGCGGTGGCGTGCTGGTGTTCTTCGCAGCCGCACTCGGGGCGGTGCTCGGCGACCGGCTGGCCTGGCTGTGCGCCGGGCGCGGGCTGCCGGAGTTCTACCAGTTCGTGGTCGCGGCGATGCCCCCGGCCGCGATGGGCGTGGCCCTGAAGATGACCGACCTGGACGTGCGCTCCTCGGCCGTCATCACCGGCGGGCTGTTCGCCCTGCTGCCGGGGCGGGCCCTGGTGGCAGCCGTGCAGGACGGTCTGACCGGGTATTACATCACCGCCTCCGCCCGGCTGCTGGAGGTCATGTACCTCTTCATCGGCATCATCATGGGCGTCCTGGTGGTGCTCTACGTCGGCGTCCAGTTCGGCTCCAATCCGCAGCCGGAGGACGTCCTCCAGATCGAGCAGCGGCCGCTTCTCCAGATCGCCGCCTCGATGGTTCTGGTGTTCACGTTCGCGATCCTGCTCCAGCAGGAACGTTCCACCGTGTGGTTCGTGACCCTGAACGGCGGGATCGCCTGGGTGATCTACGGGGCCCTGCACTACGCCGCCAAGATGCCGCCGGTGCCGTCCACCGCGATCGCCGCCGGACTGGTCGGCCTCTTCGGACAGCTCCTCGCCCGGCACCGGTTCTCCTCGGCCCTCCCCTTCGTCACGGCCGCCATCGGCCCGCTGCTGCCCGGCTCGGCCACCTACTACGGGCTCCTGCTGATCGCCGAGAACCGGCTGAACGAGGGGCTGGCCTCGCTGACGAACGCCGCGGCCATCGCCCTCGCCATCGCGATCGGCGTCAACCTCGGCTCCGAGACGTCCCGCCTGTTCATGCGCATCCCCGGCGCGGCCAGTGCGGCCAAGCGCAGCGCGGCGAAGCGCACCCGCGGGTTCTAGGGCCTGGAACGCCGATGCCCCGCCGACCGGTAGTCCTGGTCGGCGGGGCATCGTACGAGGCTTCGGGCAGCTCTAGCGCTTCGCGTGGCGGCCGCTGCGCTGCTGGCCGGGGGCCTGCGGGTCCTCGCCGGCGCCGGGCTCCGTGCCGGCCTCCGCCGCCGCCTTCTTCTGCTTGCGGGACTTCAGCACCTCGATGATCACCGGGATGACCGAGATCAGGACGATGCCGATGAAGATCGGCTCGACGTTGTTCTTGATGATCTCGAACTGGCCGAGCTGGTAGCCCAGGATCGTGACGCCCGCGCCCCACAGGACGCCGCCGATGATGTTGAACGTCAGGAACGTGCGGTACTTCATCGCAGTGGCGCCCGCGACCATCGGCGCGAAGGTGCGGATGATCGGCACGAACCGCGCGAGGACGATGGCCTTGGGGCCGTGCTTCTCCATGAATTCGTGCGCCGCGTCGAGGTTCTCGCGCTTGAAGAGCTTGGAGTTCGGCCTGTTGAAGATCTTCGGGCCGAAGACCTTGCCGATCATGTATCCGACCTGGTCGCCGAGGATCGCGGCGATCACGATCAGGGTGCACACCAGCCACAGCGGCTGGCTGATGGTGCCGCTCGCGATGAACAGGCCCATCGTGAAGAGCAGGGAGTCGCCGGGCAGGAAGGCGAAGAGCCCCGATTCGGCGAACACGATGACCAGGGTGCCGACCAGGCCGAATTGCCCGATCAGATACTCCGGGGAGATCCACTCGGGGCCGAGCGCAAGCGTATTCACGGGTTCCGGGCTCTCCTGGATCAGGTGGGGGGTGTCCGTCCAATTATGAACGCACACCACCCCCTCCTGGTTCCAGGGACGGGCGGCTAGACCTTGCAGACGGCGTTGGCCAGGATCGCGTCCCGCACGAACACCGCCAGCCCCGGCCGCACGGCGTCGTAGTACGCCGTGAACCGCTCGTCCGCGACGTACATCTCGCCGAGGCCGGTGTGGATCTCGTACGTGCAGAAGTAGTGGCTGCCGTTGATCCAGCCGCGGTGTTCCTCGGCCAGGTCCATGGCCTCCTCGGACTCCGCGGATGTCCCGGAGTCCAGCAGGGCGGCGAACCGCCGGTTGATGTCCTCGGCCAGGGCCTGGATCCGCAGCCAGTCCTCCTTGGTGCAGGAGGCGGTCCGGCGGGCGGACTCCCGGTAGGTGTCGCCCCAGCGGCGTTCTGCCTCCTCGGCGTGCTCCCCGGGATCGAAATCGCCGAAGACCTCGAACCGCTCCTCGGGCGTGAGGTTGATGCCCATCTTCTTCGCCTCCATGGCGTGCTCGACGGCCGCGGCCATCTGCTGGAGCCGGGCGATCCGGTCGGTCAGGAGAGCGTGCTGCCGGCGCAGGTGCTCCCCCGGGTCCGATTCCGGGTCGTCCAGCAGGACCGCGACCTCTTCGAGCGGAAAGCCGAGCTCCCGGTAGAACAGGACCCGCTGCAGCCGGTCGAGGTCGGCGTCGTCGTACCGCCGGTGTCCCGCATGGCTGCGGCCGCTCGGGGAGAGCAGCCCGATCTCGTCGTAGTGGTGCAGCGTGCGCACCGTGACTCCGGCGAATCCGGCGACCTGGCCCACGGAGTAGCCCATCGCTTTCCGCTCCTCTTCTCGGGTACGCGGCCCAGCCTGGTCCCTCACGCCGCGTGAGGTGCAAGCCCCGGTACCGGGCCCGGACGCCGGACCCGGTGGTTCAACGACCCGAACCGGAAGCCGGAGCCGGGTCCGCTAGCGGCTCAGTTCCCTGAACCGCTTCACCGCCAGCGGGAAGAACACCGCGATCAGGGCCACCGGCCAGGCCACCGCGAGCAGTTCCGCATGGATAGCGGCCCACGAGTCGCCTGCGGCGCCCGGGTTGCCGAACAGGCCGCGTACCGCGGAGGCCGTCGCCGACATCGGGTTCCACTCCACGATCGCGCCCAGCCAGGACGGCATCGATTCGGGCGAGGCGATGGCGTTGGAGAGGAAGCTGACCGGCCAGACCAGGATCTGCACCGCCTGCACCAGCTCCGGCTTGCCCGCGACCATCGCCAGGTGGATGCCGATCCACAGCATCGCGAACCGCAACAGCAACAGCAGCCCCACCGCTCCCATGAAGGAGGCGAATCCCTCGTGCCAGCGCCAGCCGATCGCGTAGCCGACCGCGAGCATCACCGTCAGGCCGACCACCGACTGCAGCATGTCCGCGACGCTCCGGCCGACCAGGACCGCGCCGGAGTGCATGGGCATCGAGCGGAACCGGTCGATGACCCCCTTTCCGAGGTCCTGGGTGACCGAGAGCATGGTCCCCTCGAGGCCGAAGGCCATGGTCATGGTGAGCATGCCGGGGACGAGGTAGGCCTTGAAGTCTCCCTGGACGCCCGCTCCACCGCCGATCAGGTAGCTGAACATCAGCAGCATCATCACGGGGAAGACCAGCCCGACGACCACCTGCACGGGCTGGCGCGTCCAGTGCGCCAGTTCGCGACGGGTCATCGTCCACGAGTCGGCGGCCGCCCAGCGCAGCTTCGAGCCGGTGTCGTACACCGTATCCACGGGGAGCGCCGTGTTCACGGGGTGCGTCGCGCTCATGCGGCATCCTCCTTCGTCAGGTGTATGAAGACTTCGTCGAGGGTGGGCCGGCGCACCGCGATGTCCTCGGCCTCGATCCCGGCCGCCTCCAGCGCCCGTACGGTCGCGGTCAGGGCGGCCATCCGGTTGCTCACCGCGGCGCTGACCATCCGCCGGTCCTCGTCCACCGTCGCTGCGCCGGGCAGCAGGGAGGCCGCGCGCGCCAGCTGGGCCGCGTCGTGCAGGACCACGTCGATGCGGTCGCCGCCCGTCTTGGTCTTCAGCTCGTCGGCCGTGCCTTCCGCGATGACCTTGCCGTGGTTGATCACCGCGATCTGGTCGGCCAGCTGGTCGGCCTCCTCGAGGTACTGCGTGGTCAGCAGAACGGTCGTGCCGCCGCCGACCAGGGAGCGCACGGCACTCCACACCTCGGTGCGGCCGCGGGGGTCGAGCCCGGTCGTGGGCTCGTCCAGGAAAAGGACCTGCGGCCGGGAGATGAGGGAGGCCGCGAGGTCGAGCCGCCGCCGCATGCCACCGCTGTACTGCTTGACTGCCTTCGTTCCGGTGTCCTCGAGCCCGAACTGGCGCAGGAGTTCATCGGCCCGGACCCCCGCCCTGCGGGCGCCGAGGTGGTAGAGGCGGCCGAACATCTCCAGGTTCTGGCGGCCGCTGAGCTCCTCGTCGACGGCGGCGCTCTGGCCGAGCAGTCCGATCCGCGAGCGCACCTCGTCGGCCCGGGTCCTCGCGTCGATGCCCGCCACCTCCACGCGTCCCTCGTCGGGGCGCAGCAGCGTGGACATGATGCGGACGGCCGTGGTCTTGCCGGCACCGTTCGGGCCGAGGATTCCCTGGACGGTACCGGCCCGGACGGTGAGATCGAGGCCGTCGAGGGCCCGCTTGTCCCGGTACCTCTTCCGCAGTCCTTCGACGACGATCGCCGGATCGTGGTCAGACAAATCGCTCTCCTCGCTTGATGGTCAAACTTGACTAGCCCCCTCAAGGTAGGCCGCCTTCATTGGTTAGTCAAACTTGATTAGAGATAGGGTAGTCAAAATGAGCTAGGAGGGAGAGGCCCGTGTCAGCGATCCGGCTGCTGGTCCTGGGCGCGGTCCGCATGCACGGACGGGCGCACGGCTACCAGGTGCGCAACGACCTGGAATTCTGGGGCGCCCACGAGTGGTCCAACGCCAAGCCCGGTTCGATCTACCACGCGCTCAAGCAGATGGCGAAGCAGGGACTGCTCCTCGCGCACGAGGTCGCGCCGAGCGCCGTCGGCGGCCCGCCGCGCGTCGAGTACGAGATCACCGACCAGGGCACCGCGGAGTACCTCACGTTGCTGCGCCAGGCCCTGACTTCGTACGACCAGAAGATGGACATGCTCTCGGCCGGCATCGGATTCATCGTCGACCTGCCGCGGGCCGAGGCCGTCGCACTCCTCAAGGAGCGCATCAGCGGTCTCGAGCAGTGGCGGGCCGGGGTCACCGCGTACTACACGCCGGAGGAGGGGCCCGAACAGCTCGGGCACATCGGCGAGATCATGAACATGTGGGTGCACTCGGCCGACAGCGAGGCCGCGTGGACACGCAGTCTGATCGGGCGGATCGAGGGCGGCGCGTACACCTTCGCGGGGGAGGGCGAACCCTTCGTGGGGGTGCTCGCGGACGACGAGCCGAACCCGTTCGCGACGGGTCCGCATCCCGAGGACCTCCGCTAGCGGCGCACCCCGGCGGCGGCACCGGTGCCGCCGCCGGGTACACCCCCGCGCGCCGTGGCCCGTGCTGTTGCCGGTCACAGCACTACTAGCCCATGGCGCGGGTGCCGTCGATTGACTCGCGGATGATGTCGGCGTGACCCGCGTGCCGGGCGAACTCCTCCACCAGGTGCAGGAGCATCCAGCGCATCGAGACCTTGGCGTCCGCCGGGAACCACGGGGCCGGAGGCAGCGGGAAGCTCTCGTCGAGGCTGGGTACGGCGGTGATGAACGCCTCCGTCTCCTGCCTGATCCCGTCCCAGTAGGCCAGCACCGAAGGCATGGACTCGTCCCCGACCAGCCGGAAGCCGTCGGCCCAGTCGCCCTCCGGGGGCTCGGTCTCGCCCTGCGCCATCCGCAGCCAGCCCTCCTCGCACTGCGCCGCGTGCTTGAGCAGCCCGGACAGGGAGAGCTCGCTGACACTGGGCCGGCTCGCCGCCTGCTCCTCGGTCAGCCCCTGCGCGGCCTCGCGCAGCGCCGTGCGCTGGGCCTCGACGAAGGCGAGGAGCGTGCCGCGCTCGTCACCGGGGACCTCCATGGAAATCTGAGCCATGACCTGACCGCCTTCTGTTCCGTGTGTCCTGCGTGTCTCTCCTGCTGACGAGAACCACGTTACGAACCCTTGCGGTCAGCTTCCGTCCGCAATCACGGGAATGGCGGGAATCACTGGTTTTCCTGCCGGACCGGCGGGAGCTCCGTCTGCGGCTTGGGCAGCAGGGCCTTCTTCAGGTCCTGGGCGCCCTTCGCGTCCAGGCCGTACATCGCCTCGTAGATCTTGCGGACGGCCGGTCCCGAGGCTCCGGAGCCGGTGCCGCCCTGGGAGATGGTCATCACGATCGCGTAGTCCTCGGTGTAGGAGGCGAACCACGAGGTGGTCTGCTTGCCCTGGACCTCGGCCGTACCGGTCTTCGCGTGCATCGGGATCTGCTTCTGCGGCCAGCCGCCGAACCGCCAGGCCGCGCTGCCGGTGGTGGCCACGTCGGCGAGGGCGCCGTCGATGTCCTTGCGGAGCTTGGCGTTCATCGGGAGCCTGCCCTGTTCCTTCGGGGCGATCTCCTTGACCGAGGTGCCGTCGGCGCTGACCACGGCCTTGCCGATGCTGGGCTGGTGCAGGGTGCCGCCGTTGGCGATGGCGGCGTAGACGGAGGCCATCTGGATCGGGGTGACGAGGGTGTCGCCCTGGCCGATGGAGTAGTTGATCGCGTCGCCCTCGCGGAGCTGGTTGCCCTGGCGGCAGTTCTCGTAGGCGATCTTCTCGGCGTACGAGCCGTTCTTCTTGCCGTCGCGGCACCAGGCGGCCTTGTTCGCCTCGAAGAAGTCCTTCTTCCACTGGCGGTCGGGGACCCGGCCCGGGACCTCGCTGGGCAGGTCGATGCCGGTGCGCTTGCCGAGGCCGAACTCGTGGGCGGTCTTGAAGAACCAGTCGCTCGGCTTGGCCTTGGGCTTGATGCCGCCGTCCTTCTTCCACTCCTGGTCGGCGATGGCGTAGTAGACGGTGTCGCAGGAGACTTCCAGGGCCTTGCCGATGGTGATGTCGCCGTAGCCCTGGGACTCGAAGTTGGTGAAGACCTGGCTGCCGACCGAGTACGAGCTCGGGCAGCCGTAGAGCCGGTTGAAGGGGTAGCCGGCGTTGACCGCGGCCGCCGAGGAGACCACCTTGAAGATCGAGCCGGGGGCCGCCTGGCCCTGGATGGCGCGGTTCAGCAGCGGGTAGTTCGACGCCTTGTCGGTGAGGGAGGCGTAGTCCTTCGCGGAGATCCCGCCGACCCAGGCGTTCGGGTCGTAGGTCGGGTTCGACGCCATCGCGACGACCCGGCCGGTCTTGGACTCCATGACCACGACGGCGCCCGAGTCGGCCTCGTAGTGGCGGCCCGTGTTGTTCTTGTCGATGCCCTTGCGGGCCTCGATCATCGCGTTGTTCAGCTCGCGCTCGGCCACGGCCTGCACGCGCGAGTCGATCGAGGTCACGATGTTGGCGCCCGGCTGCGGCTTGTCGCTCACTCCCTCGCCGATGATCCGGCCGAGGTTGTCCACCTCGTAGCGGGTGATGCCCGCCTTGCCGCGCAGGTCCTTGTCGTAGGTGCGCTCCAGGCCGCTGCGGCCCACCTGGTCGGAGCGCAGGTACGGGGAGTCGGAGCCCTTCGCCTTGGTGATCTCCTCGTCGGTCACCGGGGAGAGGTAGCCGAGCACCTGGGAGGTGTTGGCGCCGTCGGGGCCGGCGTAGCGGCGCAGGGCGGTGGGCTCGGCGGTGATGCCGGGGAACTGCTCGGCGTGCTCCCGTATCTCCAGGACCTGGTCGGTGGTGGCCTCGTCGGTGATGGGGATCGGCTGGTACGGGGAGCCGTTCCAGCAGGGCTTGGGGGTCTTGGCGTCGCACAGCCGCACGCCGTTGACCACGTCCTCGGGGCTGAGGCCCAGGACTCCGGCGAGCTCGGTGAGGACGCCCTTGCCGCGGTCCTTCATCTTGGAGAGCTCGGTGCGGCTGGCGGAGACCACCATGCGGGTCTCGTTGTCGGCGAGCGGGATCCCGCGGGAATCGAGGATCGAGCCGCGCACGGCGGGCTGGACCACCTGCTGGGTGTGGTTGTTCTTCGCCTCGTCCGTGTACTCCTGGCCGTTGCGTATCTGGAGGTACCACAGACGCCCGCCGAGGGTCAGCAGCAGCGAGAACACCACGATCTGGATCATGACGAGCCGGTTCTGGACCCGGGGTGTGCGCCCGGTCTCCGGTATGTTGCTCAACTCGGCTCTCCCCCGGACTGGTCATCGCCTGACCCGCCCGAGTCTAGATCCCCGCGGGGACTAGAACGGGAACCGTGTCCGGCCGTGCTGGACCGAGATCCATTTCTGGGTGGTGAACGCCTCGACGGTGGCCTCGCCGCCCAGGCGGCCCATGCCGGAGGCCTTCTCCCCGCCGAACGCCGCGAGCGGCTCGTCGCCGATGGTGGAGTCGTTGACGTGGATCATGCCCGTCTCGATGCGCTGCGCGAAGCGGACCCCGCGCTCCACGTCCCGGGTGTGGACGGCGCCGCTCAGTCCGTACGGGGTCGCGTTGGTGAGGCGGACCGCCTCGTCCTCGCCGTCGAAGACGACGAGGAGGGCGACGGGGCCGAAGATCTCCTGACCGAGCAGCGGGGAGTCCTCGGGGAGCCCGGCGAGCACGGTGGGCTCGACCAGGTTGCCGCGCGTGGACCCCCGTACGAGGGCCTGCGCGCCGGAGTCGACGGCGCGGTCGACGAGCGCGGTGAGGGCGTCGGCCTGGAAGGAGTTGATCAGCGGGCCGATGTGGGTGTCGGCGTCGTGCGGGTCGCCGGTGTTCAGGGCGCGCACGCGGGTGGTGAACTTCTCGGTGAACTCCTCGGCGACGGAGGCGTCGACCAGGATCCGGTTGGCGGCCATGCAGACCTGGCCCTGGTAGACGAAGCGGCTGAAGACGGCCGCGTCCACCGCGTAGTCGAGGTCGGCGTCGTCGAGGACGACCAGGGCGCTGTTGCCGCTCAGTTCCAGGACGGTCCGCTTGAAGTGGCGGGCGGCGACCGCGCCGACGTGCCGGCCGACCCGGTCGGAGCCGGCGAAGGAGATGACCTTGGGGACGGGGTGGGTCAGGAGCGCGTCGCCTATCTCGGCTATGTCGGTGACCAGGACGTTGAGCAGGCCGGCCGGCAGGCCCGCGTCCTCGAAGATCCTGGCGATGACCCCGCCGCCGACGACGGGCGCGTTCTGGTTCGGCTTGATGACCACCGCGTTGCCCAGCGCGAGGGCCGGGGCGACGGACTTCAGGGTGACCAGGAAGGGGAAGTTGAAGGGGCTGATCACGGCGACGACCCCGACGGGCAGGCGCTGGACCCGGTTCTCCTTGCCCTCGACCGGCGAGGGCAGGATGCGGCCCTCGGGGCGGACGGCCAGCTGCATGGCCTCGCGGATGAACTCCTTGGCGAGGTGGACCTCGTACTCGGCCTTGGGACGGGTCCCGCCGAGCTCGTCGATCATCGCCTCGACGATCTCCTTCTCGCGCTCCTCGGTGATCCGCAGGGCGCGTTCCAGGACGGCTCGTCTGGTGTAGGGGCTGGTGGCGGCCCAGTCCTTCTGGGCCCGCTCGGCGGCCCGGTAGGCCTGGTCGACCTGCTCGACGGTGGCCACGGTGATGGCCGCGAGCTTCTCCCCGTTGTACGGGTTGACGTCGATGATGTCCCACGACCCGGTTCCGGCCAGCCATTCGCCGTCGATGTACTGGTGAGCCAGGTCCTCGAATATGGACATGCCATCCCTTACGTCGAACGCGCGTCCTTGCGCTGCACCGGAGACCCGTGGGTCGTCGTCATGCTCCGATCAAGCATCACGGCCTGATCAGACGTCATAGTACGTGTGAATCAAGACAGTTGAAGCAGACCGCGCAGGAGATCCCGGGTCTTGTCGGGGTCCGGGCAGTCGCTCTGGAGGCGCAGCATCGCCCGCTCGTACTGCCCCACTTCCTCTTCTTTGTCGAGGTAGAGGGCGCTGGTGAGCTGTTCCAGATAGACGACGTCCTGGAGGTCGGACTCGGGGAAGCGCAGCAGGGTGAAGGCGCCGCTCTCACCGGCGTGGCCGCCGAAGGAGAAGGGCATGACCTGCAGGTGCACGTTGGGCCGCTGCGAGATCTCGATGAGGTGCTCCAGCTGACCGCGCATCACGTCCCGGTCGCCGTACGGGCGGCGCAGCGCGGCCTCGTCGAGGACGGCGTGGAAGACGGGGGCGTTCTCGGAGACCAGCACCTTCTGGCGTTCCAGGCGCAGCGCGACCCGGCGGTCGATCTCGGCGCGGCCGGCGCCGGGCATGCCGCGGCTGACCACGGCCTGGGCGTAGGCCTCGGTCTGCAGCAGGCCGTGCACGAACTGGACCTCGTAGATGCGGATGAGGGAGGCGGCGCCTTCCAGGCCCACGTACGTCTGGAACCAGCCCGGCAGGACATCGCCGTAACTGTGCCACCAGCCGGCCACGTTGGCCTCGCGGACCAGCCCCAGGAGGGACTCCCGCTCCGTGCCGTCCGTGACTCCGTAGAGCGTGAGGAGGTCCTCTACGTCTCTGGCCTTGAAGCTCACCCTTCCCAACTCCAAGCGGCTGATCTTCGATTCGGATGCGCGGATCGAGTAACCGGCCGCCTCACGGGTGATGCCGCGGGATTCTCGGAGTCGCCTGAGCTGGGAGCCCAGGAGGATGCGGCGCACCACAGAACCACTGGCTTCTGCGGTCACGAGTCCTGCCCCTCCCCATGCCGTGGATGGATGCGTACGGATACGCGTGATGGCTGCGTCGCAGGGGCCCCCGCGCCCCTCAAAGCCCGCAGTCTGCCACCAAAACGCATCCGCCCGTACTCGTTCTGTAACGGATTTGGCCGCGCTGTAAAAGAAGTCCGTAAGTCTGCGTAGGAAGAAATGAGCAAGAACCATCACGGGACCGGACAGGTCCGGCGCGTGCACGTGCATCTGCCCTTGCATCCGGCTCCGCCATTCGGAACCATGGTCCCGCGCACCTGCGTGCCCCGCAGTTCTTTCGAATCCCGGGAGTGCCTCGCATGGGGACGAATGGATCGACCATGCTCGAGCCGTTACGGCAGGGGCTTCCCCCGGTCGACCCCACGGCTGTCTCCGGGTCCGCGTCCTGCGCCCTGCCCGCCCGCTTCGAAGCGGTGCGCGGAGCACGCACCTTCACGCGTTCCACCCTGGCCCAGTGGGGCCTCGACGACCGGTTCGACGACGTGGCCCTGGTCGTCTCCGAACTCGTCACCAACGCGCTGCGCCATGCCCTCCCGGACGACTCCCGCCCGGCCGCGGGCGAGAGCGAGCCGCCGGTGCGCCTGCACCTGATGCGGTGGAGCACCCGGCTGGTGTGCGCGGTGCGGGACCCCAGCGAGGACCGGCCCGGCGGGAACTTCGCGCCGGACGCGACGGAGCGCAACTGCGACCTGGAGTCGGGGCGCGGGCTCTTCCTCGTCGACTCCTACAGCGACAGCTGGGGCTGGCATCCGCTCGCGGGACGGCTGACCGGCAAGGTGGTCTGGGCGCTGTTCACGCTCCAGGACTGAATCACCACATAGACGGCACACATGCAGCAAGCGGCCGGGACTGATCATGGCGATCATTCCCGGCCGCTGCACGTGCATGGCTGATCTTCAGCTGGTTTCAGCTGATCAGGTGGTCGAACTCGCCGTCCTTGACACCCAGCAGCAGCGCTTCTATCTCGGCCGGCGTGTAGACGAGCGCCGGTCCGTCCGGAAACCGCGAGTTGCGCATGGCAACGTCGCCTCCGGGCAGTTTCGCGAACTCCACACAGGAACCTTGCGAGTTGCTGTGTCTGCTCTTCTGCCAGGTCACCCCGTCAAGCTCTGCAGCTGCCATCCCGTTGTACGCGTGGTCCACAGGAAGCCCCCGATAGTGCAGATGTCAACTGCACCGGATCATAGCTGTGTTCATGAACGCCTGCATGGGCAGATGCACGTGCACGAACGGACGCAAGGCACCACTAAGGGTGACGGCCTTCCCCGGACTCCCGGCGGGGCTCCGGGCGGGGCTCCGGGCGGGGCTCCGGGCGGGGTGGGGCGCGCAGGGCGTCGGAGACCTCCTCCAGGGACTCCAGCAGCTGGAGCGCCGCCCCGCGCAGCACGCCCGGGCCGGGGGTGTCCCCGTCGGCCAGGGCCGCGCGGACCCCCTCCCAGTCGGGCACCCGGCGCTCCCGTACCGCCTTCGCGCCCGCCTCCGTCGCCTCGCGCAGCGCCCGGGCCAGCTCGGCCGCGCCCGGCACCGGAGGCCGGGACCGGTCGGGGAAGTGCGCCTCCAGCAGCATCGCGTGGCGGCCCAGCGCGGCCAGGGCCCGGCCCGCCTCCTCGGCTGCCGCCTGGGAGATCCCGCGGTGGCGCACCGGCTCCCCGGCGGCCCGGTCCACCGCCTCCTGCCAGGCGACCCGGGCGTCGCGCACCTCCAGCAGGGTGGCCCGTACGTCGCCCCGCCGGGCTCCGGCCGGGTCGGCGTACTGCCCGAGCACGGCTGCCGCGTACCGCCCGTTGGCCGCCACCCAGTCCGCCAGGCGGGTCCGCAGCCGAGGGGTCTCCCAGGCCGGGTAGACGGCGTAGGAGATCATCGCGAGGACTCCGCCGACCAGGGTGAGGGTGACGCGGTCCGGCACGGTCTGGTCCCAGCGCAGGCCGCCCATGCCGAGCAGGAAGACGACGTAGGCGGAGACGAAGACCATCGAGACGGCGTACCCGGTGCGCATGAAGGTGTACATCAGGCCCGCGCTGATGACGGCGAGCAGCCCGGACACGTACATCCCCGGGTGCGCGAGCTGGACCACGGCCGTCGCGAGGGCGACCCCGACCAGGGTGCCGCCGAAGCGGGCGACGGCGCGGGTGTAGGTCTGCGTGAAATCGGGCCGCATGACCATGACGGAGGTCATCGGGGCCCAGTAGGCGTGGCCGAGCGGCAGCGCGTGGCCGATGCCGTAGCCGGCGCAGGCCACGGCGGTGACCCGCACGGCGTGCCGCAGGATCGGCGACCCGGGGCGCAGCTCGGCCCGTGCGGCGGCCAGCACCATCGGCGCGAGCGCCGGCAGGGTGGGCCGCAGCATCGACTCGCCGGGATCGGCGGTGCGCCCGGAGCCCGGCTCGGCGGTCTCGAGTACGTCGTCCAGCAGGGCGGCGAGCCTGCGCGCGGCGCGCAGCGCCGCGCCCTGGAACAGATCGGCGGTGTCGGGGGCCCCCAGCACCGCGAGGGCCGGGGCGGGCAGCCGTACCGCCTCCCCGTGCCGGATCGCGGACGCGGCGGCGTCCAGCACCGACCCGGCCGCGGCGAGCAGTTCCCGGACCCGGTCCCGCGCCGGGCCCTCGGCCGGAGCCCCGACCGCCGGGTCGGCCAGCAGGGCCAGCACCGGCCGGATCCGCTCCGCGAGCCCCCGCGCACCGTGCAGCTCGGCGGGGCGGCGGCGGGCCTGGCGCACCGTCACCGTCGCGGCGTCGCGCGCCCTCATCAGCGGCTGCGGGTCGAAGGAGGCGACCGGGTCCTGGCGCAGGCGGCGCGCGTAGTCGGCCTCGGCGGCCAGCGCGTCGGCCAGGGCGTCGCGCTGGGCGCCCCACCGCCGGACGGGGAACAGGACGATCAGCAGGGCCTGGACCACCCCGCCGGCGGCGATCATCGCGGCGTGTCCGGCGGCCTGGGGCACGGAGGTGGGCAGGGTGACGGTGACCAGCATGATCGCGACGTTGCCGGAGGCGATGATGCCGGCGGTGGGGCCGGCCGCCCACATCAGGCCCGCCGCGAAGCTCCACACGGCGAGCAGCAGCATGAAGGCCAGGGTGTGCGAGGACCCGACGAGGTAGCCGATGAAGGTGGACACGGCCAGGGTCAGTCCGGCGGCGAGCGCGAGGACGGGCCGGGGCCGCCAGCTCTTCTGGAAGGTGGCGACGGCCGCCATGTACGCGCCGAAGGCGGAGCTGGCGGCGGAGCCGGGCCCGAGGAAGGCGAGGCCCGCGCCGATGACGATGGCCAGGCCGACGGCGGCGCGGAGCGCGACGAGGGGCTGGAGCCGGGTCCGCTCGACCCTCAGCCCGGCCCGGGCGGTGTCCTTCAGTGCCCGGACCCAGCTCATGCCCCGAGCGTAGCCCTGGCGGGGGCGGAACCCGGGAGCCCGGGCCCGGCGCCGCCTGCGCGTCGGGGCCCGGCCCCGGGTGCATCCCGCTGCGCGGGGCGAAGTCCCGCAGCGACCCTTCCCGCTGCGCGGGGCGAAGTCCCCTCCCCGCCCTTCGCCCGTTCCCCGGGGCTCCGCCCCGGACCCCGCGCCTCAAACGCCGGCGAGGCTGGATGTATTCAGCCCGTCCGGCGTTTGAGGACCGGGTCCGGGCAGCGCCGGGGGAACGGGCGAAGGGCGGGTAGGGGACAGCCCCCCGCAGGGCAGCCGGGGCGCGCGGCCCGGGCCGGTGCTACCGCAGGGCGACCGGGGCGCGCGGCCCGGGCGGGTTACTGCCTGAGGGAGGCGCGGCGGGCGTCAGCCATGTGTGCCCGGTCGGCCGCGGCCGTGCCGTCCTCCCACCCCGCGAGGTCGGTCGCCCCGCGCAGCCGGGTCGTCGTGGTCCGGGGGAACATCTCCTCGGCCCGCGAGGTGACGGCCACGTCCCGGGCGACCAGGGCCGGCAGGTTGCCGGGGGCCTCGGCGACGGTGTCGGCCACCGTGTGCTCGGCCGTCTCGGCGAGCCGCTGGCCGAGCCGGCTCGCGTAGGCCAGGAGGAAGGACTGCCGGAAGGTCTTGGTGCGCTTGCGCCCGCCCGCCCGCTGCCCGGCCTCCGCGCGGGTCATGGCCGCGGTGCCCTGGACCAGCAGGGAGGTGTACAGCAGCTCCACCGCCTCCAGGTCGCTCTCGAAGCCGACGACGGTGGAGAACTCGTAGGCGCTGTTCCACACGGACCGGCAGCGGTTCGCGCTCGCCACCGCGTCGAGCAGCACCGCCTTGGCCTCCTCGTACGGGGCCTCGACACCGATCCGGCAGGCGCCGGGTATCTGGACCGTGCCGGACTTCACCGCGAGCAGGGCCGCGTCCACGGTGTGCCGGGCCATGAGCTCCTGCGCCTTGGCGCTCAGCGCCTCCGCCTCCTCCGGGAAGGTGGTCGCCTCGGCCTTCGCGAGGAGCGCCCGGATCCGGCCGAGCATGCGGGGCTCGATGTGCGCGTGTTCGAGGACGTCGGCGGGGTCCCCCGGCAGCGGGCCGACCGGCTCGATGGACGGCAGCCGGATCAGCAGCCGGAACACCTCCAGGACGGTCCCGGCCAGGCTGAAGCGGTCGGTGCGCTCCCGCTGGACCAGCCGCTCCCCGTACTGGGGGTCGTCCCCCCACCACACCTCGGCCTCGGTCCACCGCTCGGGCAGCCGCGCGTACCGCCGGGCCTCGGCGGCGATCAGGTCCTCGGTGATCCGCAGGTGCGGCTGCTCCAGGTCCCGGCGCACGAGCCGCAGCACGTCGGCAGGCCGCCACCCGCGCTCCCAGGCCTGGCGCAGGTACGCCTCCCCGCGCGCGAGCAGCGCCTGCCCGACCCCGCCCCACCGGTCCCCCTCGGCGACGAGCACCGACGCCCCGGCATCCAGCCCGGCGTCGTCCTGGTTGTACAGCGCGGCCTCACAGGCCCGGTCGACGATGTCTCTCACCCCTTCAGCTTGGCATGCCCGCGTTTCCAGCCCGTCCGGCGTTTGAGGCGCGGGGTCTGGGGCGGAGCCCCAGGGGGTCCGGGCGCAGCCCGGTACACCTCCAGCCCGTCCGGCGTTTGAGGAACGCGGTCCGGGGCCGAGCCCCGGGGAACGGAGGAAGGGGGGTAGGGGACTTCGCCCCACCCAGCGGCGCGCGCACGCCTGTGCGAGCGCGGCGCGCACCGGCACTGTCGGACCCCGGTGGGACACTCGCACTCATGAGCGAGCACACCCCCCGGTGGGCCCTCGCCGAGGACGGCGACGGCCGGTGGCACGCCACGCCACTGGACGGGCCCACGGGCGGAGCCCGTGTCACCACCACCGACCCCGCCGAAGCGATCCGCGCCGCCCCCGCCGGCACCCGCTGGGTCTGGCGGTCCACCCCGGCCGTCTATCCCCGACTCCTCGCCGCCGGCGCCCGCGTAGACCGCTGCCACGACATCGAGGACGCCGAGCTGCTCCTGCTCGCCCACGAGGGCCGCCTCGGCGAACCCCGCTCGGCGGCCGCCGCCTGGGCCCGGCTGACGAACGCCCCCGTACCGCCCGATCCCCCGCAGCGCGCGGCGGAGCCCGGCAGCCAGCACTCCCTCTTCGACCCCCAGCCCGCCCCCGTACCGCTCGACGCCCTCGTCGCCGTCCACGCCGACCAGGCGAAGCGGCTGGAGGCCACCGCCCACCCCGACCGGATGCGGCTGCTCGTGGCCTCCGAGTCGGCGGCCTTCCTCGTCGCCGCCGAGATGAACCGTGCGGGCCTGCCCTGGCGGGCCGACGTCCACCGGGCCCTGCTCACCGAGCTGCTCGGCGAGCGGTACGCGGGCCGCGGCCAGCCCCGCCGGCTCGCGGAGCTGGCGGACGAGGTCTCGGCCGCGTTCGGGCGGCGCGTACGGCCCGAGCTGGCCGCCGACGTCATCAAGGCCTTCGCGGAGGCCGGGATCAAGCTCAAGTCCACCCGCCGCTGGGAGATCCAGGACCTGGAACACCCCGCGGTGGAGCCGCTGCTCGCGTTCAAGAAGCTGTACCGGATCTACACCGCCCACGGCTGGTCCTGGCTCGCCGACTGGGTGCACGACGGCCGCTTCCGCCCCGAGTTCATCCCCGGCGGCACCTACACCGGCCGCTGGGTCACCAACGGCGGCGGGGCCCTGCAGATCCCCAAGGTCATCCGCCGCGCGGTCGTCGCCGACCCCGGCTGGCGGCTCGTGGTGGCCGACGCCGACCAGATGGAGCCCCGGGTGCTCGCCGCGATCTCCCGCGACCCCGCCTTCATGGAGGTGGCCGGCCGCCCCGAGGACCTGTACACCTCCATCTCCCGCCAGGGCTTCTCCGGCGACCGCGACATGGCGAAGATCGCCGTGCTCGGCGCGGTGTACGGGCAGACCTCCGGGGACGGCCTGAAGAACCTGGCCGCGCTGCGCCGCCGCTTCCCCCGGGCCGTCGCCTACGTGGACGACGCCGCGAAGGCGGGCGAGGAGGGGAGGCTCGTACGGACCTGGCTGGGCCGGACCTGCCCGCCGGCGGCCGATCCGGAGGAGGCCGAGGAGGCCCCCGACGGCTGGGTCCCGAGCTACGCCTCCACCGACGCCCGGGCGCGCGGCCGCTTCACCCGCAACTTCGTCGTGCAGGGCAGCGCCGCGGACTGGGCGCTGCTCCTGCTCGCCGCCCTGCGCCGGTCCCTCGCGGAGGCGGGGATGCGGGCCGAGCTGGTCTTCTTCCAGCACGACGAGGTCATCGTCCACTGCCCCGAGGAGGAGGCGCAGGCCGTGGCCGCGGCGATCCGCGAGGCGGGCGACCTGGCCGGCCGCCTCACCTTCGGCGAGACCCCGGTCCGCTTCCCCTTCACCACGGCCGTCGTGGAGTGCTACGCGGACGCGAAGTAGGGACCCGAAGCAGGGAACCGAAGCAGGGACCCGAAGTAGGGACGCCAACCAGGGAGGAGCGGCCGGCCCGCCGGTTTCTCCTACTGTCCGTACTCCGAGGCCCACTTCGAGCTCGTCGCGAGCTCCTTCATCCGCGCCAGCGTCAGCGCCGGCTCCTTGCGGGTCGCCGCCGACGACTGGCTCTCGGCGTTGAACGCGGACACGATCACCCGGGTCCCGTTCGGCCGCAGCGCCTCGGCGCTCCACCAGACCACGCCGGCCCCGCCCTTCTCCCCCGCCTGCTGGCGGGTCAGGACCTTCGTTCCGTCCGGCAGCGTCTCGGCGGATGTGAACAGGTCGGCCCACATCCCCGGGCGCTTGGCACTGTCCGGCTGGATCTGAAGGCTGACCAGCGACTTGCCCTTGCCCTCGTCGAGCACCAGGTAGCCCAGATCGGACCCGTCCTCGTCCCGGCTCACGACCGGGATCCCGTCCTTGCTCAGCATGGCCTCCAGGATGTCCACGGCCTTCGACCCCGTGCGGACGGGCTCCCTCTGCGGCGACTGGCCGGCGGCCGGCAGGTCGTTGAGGGCGGGGTGCCACAGCGGGGAGGTCACGAGTGCCTTGAGCTGCGCGAGCGTCAGCGGCGGCGTCGGACGGGAGACGGGCGCGCCCTTCTGTTCCTCCGCGTTCCACTCCTGGACGTCCACGAGGAACCCCTGGGGGGTCACCACCGTGGCGCGCCAGCACTTCGTGTCCGCCCGTCGGTCGGGGTACTCGTACCCCTTGAAGAGCAGCAGCCGCGAGCCGTCCGGGAGCTTCTCCGAGCTGCAACTGTCGTACTTCACATTGACCTTGGAGGGGCACTTCACCATGTCGTCGGCCATCTCGCCCTTGGGGTCCACCCGGCTGAGGCCGAAGCCGATGCGGCCCTTGCCCTCGCCGTCATCGAAGACCCCGGACACCATGGGGGCGCCCATCCGGTCACCCGTGCCCCTCGACTCGATGCCGCTGAGCCGGCCCTGCGGCAGCAGCTGCTTGAACACCCCGGCCATCTCCTTGGCGGAGACGGCCCCGCTGCCGGTGCGGTCCATGCCCGGCGGCGGCGTCAGGGGCGCGGGCGGCTCCGGCGAGTTCGCCACGACGTCACCCCGGTCGCCTCCGCCGCCCGGGCCGAGCAGCCCGTTCGCGTAGGCCCCGAAGGAGCCGATCAAGGCCAGGGCGAGCGCCGAGCCGCCGGCCACGGCGGCCCGGCGACGGGCCACCATCCGCCGCCCGCGCCGCTCCCCGGCGTCCACGAGGTCGCGGCCCTCGGCCGTGAAGCCTTCGCCCGTACGCCGGAGGGCTTCACCGAGCTCATCTTCAAGGGGCATGCGGAATCAAGCCTTCCGTTCACAGGGGTCGTGGAATGAGGAGAAGCGGAAAGAACAGAGGTGCATACGGGAGAGAGGGGCTCAGCGCCCCGCGAACTCCACGAGCGAGCCGCCCAGTTGCTCCCGCAGCCGGGTCAGCGCCCGCGAGCTGCGGGTCCGTACGGCCGCCGAGCTGACGTTCATCGCGTCGGCGGTCTCCTCGACACTGCGGTCCTCCCAGTACCGCAGCACCAGGACCGCCCGGTCCTTCGGTGCCAGCCGCCCGAGCGCCTCCAGCAGCGTCAGCCGCAGCGCGGGATCGCCGCCGGCCGGGGCGCCCGCGTCGGGGAACTCCCCGACCGGACGCTCCCCCGCCGACCGGCGGCGCTGGTGCGTCAGGAAGGCGCGCACCAGGACGGTTTGCGCGTACGCCGCCGGATTGTCTATCCGGGCGACGCGCCCCCAGAGCAGGTACATCCGCCTGAGGGTCTCCTGTACGAGATCCCCCGCGAGGTGGGTGTCACCGCTCGTCAGCAGACAGGCCGACCGGTACAAATGCGCCGATCTGCCCACCGCGAACTCACGGAACCCATCTCTGCGTCCGTACGCCATCCGCTCCCCCTCGTGCCCGTCTCACACCAATGACGCGACGAGGACCGGGAATGTTTCAGCCGATCTCAAACTGATGCGGATCCGGTCTCGGACCCGGTCCCGGACCCGTTCTCCGAGAGGTCGTGGAAGTACATGTGGAACTCCTCGCGGACGAACCCCTCCGCCTCGTACAGCCCCTGCGCGACGAGGTTGTCGTACGCCGTCTCCAGCTGCACGCCCGAGACCCCGGCCTCCCGCGCCCGGCGCAGCACCTCGCGCAGCAGCGCGCGGCCCGCGCCCGTACGGCGGCCGGCGGGGGCCACGTACAGGTCGCCCAGCAGCCACGCGGGCTTCATGGCCAACGAGGAGAACATCGGGTAGACCTGCGTGAAGCCGACCGTGCCCGCCCCCGGAACCTCGGCGAGCAGGATGAAGGAGTCCCCGCCCGCCAGCCGCTCCGCCAGGAAGGCGCGCGGGCGCTCCGGGTCCTCGACCTCCACCTCGTAGAACTCCAGGTAGCCGCGGAAGAGCTCGGCGGCGGTGTCCAGATCCGCCTCGCCCGCCTCGCGCAGGAGCACCTTGTCCGGGTTTCCCGCCCCCAGGACTTCACCCTGTGTCGTCCGACCGTTCATATCGCTCTCCCTCGTCCACTCCGCGCGCCGATTCCATTGTGCGCGGGGGGTCCCAATCCACCTGCGTCGCCCTACGCTACGGCCGGGCCGGCAGGGGACCGGCCCCGCAACGGGGGCCACACATGACACCGCTCGGCACCATCGTCATCGTCTGCGTCGTGATCGTCCTGCTGGTTCCGGTCTGGCTGACCGTCACCTACAACGGGCTCGTCCGGCGCCGCAACCAGGTCGACAACGCCTGGGCCCAGGTCGACGTCCAGCTCAAGCGCCGCTACGACCTGATCCCCAACCTCGTCGAGACCGTCAAGGGCTACGCCGCCCACGAGCGCGGCACCTTCGAGGCCGTCGTCCGGGCCCGCGACGCGGCTGCCGCCGCGAGCGGTCCCGCCAACAAGGAGCGGGCCGAGGCCGTCCTGCGCACCGGCCTGACCGGGCTGTTCGCCCTCGCCGAGGCCTATCCGGCGCTGCGCGCCGCCGGCACCTTCGACTCCCTGCAACAGGAGCTGGCGACCACCGAGGACCGCGCCGCGTACGCCCGGCAGTACTACAACGACGCCGTGCTGGCCTACAACACCTCCGTCTCCGCCTTCCCGACCCTGCTGATCGCCGGACCCCTGGGCTTCCGCGTCCGCGCGTTCTTCGGCGCGGGAGAGGGCGAAACCGGCCCGGTCCAGGTCAGGTTCTAGGTGACCTGGACCTGGTTCGTCGCGGCGGCCACCCTGGTGAGCACGCTGCTGTGGCTGTCCGCCTTCGGCTGGGCGGTGGCCGCCACCCGGCCCGCGCCCTTGGCCGCCGACGGGCCGACGATGGAGCTGCGGCCTGAGCCGCCCGCGCTGGTGGAGTTCCTGACGGGCGGCTGGGAGTCCGGTCGCGGCGCCCCGCGCGCCACGCTCCTGGACCTGGCCGCGCGCGGGTTCCTCGCCCTGGAGCAGACCGGCCCCGATCCGCGCGACACCCTCGTCCGCATCCGGCCGCCCCGGGGGAAGCCCACCGGTGCCACCGGTACGGCCGGTGCCACCGGTGCCACCGGTACGGCCGCGGAGGACCTGCTCCCCTACGAGGCCCTGGTGCTGGCCCGGGTCACGGCCCTGGCCTCCGGCGGGGTGCTGCCCGTCGGCGCCCTGGCCCGGGGCACCGAGGACGAGGACCGGGGCTGGTGGCGTGCCTTCCGCCGGGCGGTGGCCGCCGATGCCCGGTCCCGCGGACTGGCCCGGGACCGCTACCCGGCGCCGCTGAAGGCCGGGCTGACGCTGGCGGCGGTGCCTCCCGGGGCCCTGGCGGCCGTCCTGTTCGTGTCGCTGGCCGGGCCCGGCGGCTGGTTCATGTCCCTGGCCACCGGCCTGGCCGTCTGGGCCTGCGGCTCGGTGCTGGTCGCCCGCCTCACCGGGGAGCGCGAGACGCCCGCCGGGACCGGGGCCTGCGCGCACTGGCTCGGCGTACGGGAGTGGATGGCCCGCGACGAGTCCTTCCCCGGGCTGCCCCCGGCGGCGGTGGCCGTCTGGGACCGCTACGTCGCCTACGGCGCCGCCACCGGGGTGGCCCGTTCCGCGCTCGCCGTGCTCCCGCTCGGCCCGCGCGACGAGCGGCGCGCCTGGTCCACGTACGGCGGCGGCTGGCACGAGGTCCGGCTGCGCTACGCCCCCGCCCCGGCGCGCGCCCTGCGCCCGCCGCGCGACAGCGTGCGGCTCGCCCTGCGGCGGGCCGGATCCGCGTCGATCGTGCTGCTGCTGGTGGCCTGGTGGCACACGCATCCGCCGGGCGAGATCCGGCTCCCGGTCCCGAGCGTCCCGCTGCTGGTCGTGGAGCTGGTCCTGCTGACCGGCGTGCTGATGGGCGCCCGCTGGCTGTGGACCGGCCGACGGCCCGTGATCCCGCTCGCGGCATACGTGTACGGCGGCCTCCTCGCCTTCGTCGGCTCCACCTGGGGGCTCCAGGCCTCCGGGAGCTGGGAGGTGCCGCCGCAGGCGGCGTGGGCGCAGCTGCCTCCGGTGCTGATCACCGGTCCCGCGCTGCTCTGGTACCTCTTCCTCCTCGCCGCCGCCCTGCTGGACCTGTCCCGGCGGGCCTGGAGCGAGGGCGAGGTGGTGCGGCTGCGCACCGGGAAGCAGGTCCGCCACCTGGCGCTCGACCCGGGCGGCCGGACCACGGTCACGGCCTGGCCCGTACGCAGCGAGCTGTACGGGGCCCTGCGCGAGGGGGCCGTCGTACGGGTGCTGCGGGGACCGGTGCTCGGGCACGTCTACGACGTCGTGCTGGTGACGCCTTCACCGCAGGGCGAGCTGTTCCCGGCGGCGGACCCGTCCGAGCTCTACGACGCGCAGGACTCCGGGTCCGGGGAGGCTCCCGGGCTGCCCGGGCTCACCGTCCCCTCCGCCCTCTCCACGCTCCTGCGGCGGGGCGATCCGGAGGAGTTCCTCCCGGTCGCCGAAGCCGCCCGGATCCTGCGCGCAGAGCTACGGGCGTCCGACACGCTGCCCGGCCTCGGCATCCGTACCTACGTCACCCCGGACGGCCGCACCGCCCTGCTGCTGCAGACCGCTTCGGGGGCCCTCGGCCGACGGCTCCTCGCCACCCACAAGCGGCGTGCCGCCCCGGTCGGCGCGGGTGAGGCCGACGTCGCCTACGCACGGGGGCGGCGGCTGGTGCTGCGGCGCGGCGAGCACGTCCTGATGCTCGAACTGCCGCACGGCGCCGACCCGTCGGCCCTGCCGGCGCTCGCCGAGGCGGCGGCCCGCCGGATGGTCAGTGGTTCTCGTCCCCGGTGACGGGCTGGGCCGGGAGGGTGAAGACGTGCTGCGGGGTCACGATCTTGGTGATCGCCTCGCCGAACAGAGTGCTGGGCTCCTCGCCTTCGGCGGAGATGTCGGTGTTGAGCAGCACCACCAGGGTGGCCTTCGACAGCTGCGGGGCGTAGACGGTCAGCGACTGGTAGCCGGGCAGCGAACCGTTGTGCCCGATCCACCCCTGGACGTTGAAGATGCCCAGCCCGTAGCCGGTGCCCGGCAGGGCCGGTACGACGTCGAGGCGCTCGGCCTGGGTGGCGGGGGTGAGCAGCTCACCGGTGGCCAGCACCTCGGCCCACCGCCGCAGGTCCGTGAGGTCGGAGATCATCGCTCCGGCGGCCCATCCCCAGGAGGGGTTCCAGTCCGCCGAGTCCTCGGTCTTCCCCGAAGCCGTCTGGTCCGTGTAGCCCTGGGCGTGCGGGGTCGGGAACTCGGCGCCCGTCGGGAAGAGGGTGTTCTTCAGCCCGGCGGGCTCGCTGACCTCCTCGTTGATGTAGTCGGCGAGCGTCTGCCCGCTGACCTTCTCCACGACGAGCCCGATCAGGATCAGGTTGGTGTTGCAGTAGGAGAACTCCGCGTTCGGCTCGAAGAGCACCGGGTGCTTGAAGGAGTACGCGAGCAGTTCCTGCGGGGTGAAGGGCCGCTGGGGATCGCTGGTCAGCGCCTTGAAGAAGTCCTCGTCGGCGGAGTAGTTGAACAGCCCGCTGCGCATGCCGGCCAGCTCGCGCAGCGTGATGCGGTCACCGCCCGGCACGCCGTCGACGTACTTCCCTATGGGGTCGTCCAGCCCGATCTTGCCCTCGTCGACCAGCTTCAGCATCGCGGTCACGGTGAAGGTCTTGGTCTCGCTGCCGATCCGCATGTTGAGGGCGTCGGTCATGGGCGCCCCGGTGGCCTTGTCGGCCACGCCGAAGGCCCGTACGTACGCTCCCTTGCCCGGCGCCGACAGGGCCACTTGGACCCCGGGCACCTTGGCCTCGTCCATCACCTTCCGGATGGCGTCGTCCAACTGCCGCGCCACGGCGGGGGTGAGCTGCGCAAACTCATCGGAGACGGCCGGACTGCTCGCCGCCGGAGGTGTCGGCGCATCCACTGCGTACCCGGCACCGGCCCCCACGGGCACCATCAGGAGCCCCGCTGCGGCCGCTCCCACAGCCGCCCTGCGCAACCGTGTCGTGCTCACCCGTCCAACGTAGCCCCGCGCCGGGGGCCGGGCGACCGGAAGGCCGGGGTACCCCAGTACGGTGTGACCGGCCCCCGGCCCAACTGGGCTTTCACCGACGGGAAAGGATTGTTTGCCGGCATGGGATGCGATACGCGCATGCTGGAGCGA
>NZ_JALGBX010000024.1:112111-165211 GCF_022808175.1 Streptomyces sp. AP-93
TCCGCGATCCGCGATCCGCGATCCGCGATCCGCGATCCGCGATCCGCGATCCGCGATCCGCGATCCGCGATCCGCGATCCGCGACGGTGAATCGGGCGTCGGGCACGTAGTTTTCCGGGGTGGCCATGCACACCACCCCGCCTAGCCCGGCCGGCCCGGCCGGCGCCGGCGCCGAAGCCGCCTCCGACCGCTGGGCCACGTTCCACGCCGACCGCACCCTGGTCGTCGCCGCCCGCACGGTCACTTCGACCGTCCGCGTCCTGGAATGCCTGCCCGCCCTCGTCCGCGACGACGGCCGGATCTCCGTGGTGTTCGCCCACGACCCCACCTCCGCCTTCGGCGAAGGGGTCCTCGACCTCCTCCACGACGCCGGCTGCCGTGTGATCCCCTGGGACCGGATCTCCGAAGCCTCCCCCGACCTGATCCTCTCCGCCAGCGAGAACATCGAGGTCCCGGCGGGCGACTGCCCCGTCCTCGTCCTCCCGCACGGCGTCGGCTTCCAGAAGCTGGTCCCCGATTCCCGCGCCGCCCGCGTCCGCCTGTCCGGACTCGTCCCGGACGCGCTCCTCGAAGCCGGCCGGGCCTGGCTCGCCGTCTCCCACCCCGGCCAGGAGGAACAGCTCCTCGCCGCGCATCCCAAGACCGCCGGCCACACCCTGCTCGTCGGCGACCCCTGCTTCGACGAGCTCCTCGCCGCCCTGGCCCACCGCCCCGCCCACCGGCGGGCCCTCGGGGTGCCGGACGACCGCCGGCTCGTCGTGGTCAGCTCCACCTGGGCCCGGTCCTCCCTCATCGGCCAGGACCCGAAGCTGCCCGCGCGGCTGCTCGCCGCCCTGCCGTACGACGAGTACCGGGTCGCCCTGATCCTCCACCCGAACGTCTGGTCCCGGCACGGCGCCTGGCAGCTCCGCACCTCCCAGCTGGCCTCCGCCCTCGCCGCCGGTCTGATCCTGGTCCCGCCCGTCCACGACTGGCGGTCCGCCCTCGTCGCCGCCGACCTGGTGATCGGCGACCACGGCTCCGTGACCCTGTACGGAGCCGCCCTCGGCGCGCCCGTCCTGCTCGGCGCCTTCGGCGAGGAGTCCGTCCCCGGCACCGCCGCCGCCTCGCTCGCCGGGCTCGCGCCCCGGCTGGAGCCCGGCGCGCAGGGTACGGAGCTGGCGGCGCGGGTCGCAGCCGCCGTCGACGGGTACGAGCCCGGGCGCTACGCCCCCGTCGCCCGCGAGGCCTTCGCCGAGCCGGGGCGGGCCCATGCCCGGCTGCGCGGCGCCCTGTACCGGCTGCTCCGGCTGGCCGAGCCGGACTCCGCCCCGCCGTACGCGCCGGCCCTCCCGCTCCCCGAGCCACCCCGGGCCACACCCTGCACCGCCTGGTGGGTGACCACCGGGGCGGGCTCCGGTGCCACCGGGCCCGGCACCGGGCCGATCGCGGTACGCCGCTTCCCGGCGGCGGCCGGGGAACCGGCCGCCGGGGACGGCTCCGGGGACGGTTCCGGGGACGGCTTCACCCATCTCGCCTGCGAGGACACCGAGCCGGACCGGCGCCTGACCGAGAGTGCGTCCGTCGTGCTCGGCCGCGCGGCGGGGGACCCGGCGGGGTGGGTCGCGGACACCCTGGCGGCCTGGCCCGGCGCCGTGTTGGCGGCGGTCACGGTGGAGGCGTGCGGGGGCACCGGCACGGGCGGCGGAGCCGCCGGGTCCGGTGTCGTGCTCGTCGGACTGCGCGACGGCCGGACCCTGGCCGTCGAAGGCTCCGGCGACCCGGGGCTCGCCGCGGCCGCCGTGTACGCCTGCCTGCGCTCGGGCCGGCCCCTCGCCGACGCGGAGGTCACCCTGCGGCTGGGGACGGCCCCGGCGCAGGGCTTCGTACGACTGCGCCTACGGCTCCAGGGCGCGCAGCCGCTCCCGTAGCGATTCCGCGAGCGGGCTGCCGCCCGCCTCGTGGATCTCCAGCGCCCGTGCCAGGTCCGCCGCGAGGTCCGCCCGGTCGCCGCCCGGCCGCTCCGCGATGTCCGCGAGGACCAGGCGCGCCTCGGCCTCGTAGTGCGCGGCCCCCTGATCCGCCAGCGCCCGTACCGCCCGGCGCAGGACGGCCACCGCCCGCGAGGTCTCCCCGAGCCGGTCGTGGGCGCGGCCCAGGGCGACGGCCGCCCGGGCCGCCATCCGCCGGTCCGGTTCCGCTCCGGCGAGGAACGCCTCCTGCGCCCGGGTCAGGGTTCCGAGCGCACGGGCCGGATCCCCCGCGGCGTCCTGGGCGCAGCCGAGGAAGAGCAGGGCGATGGCCGCGCCCCGGGCCTCGCCCGCCTCGGTGTTCAGCGCCAGCGAGCGCTCGTACGCCTCGATGGCGCGGGCCGGCTCGACGCGGTCCAGGTACCGGCCGAGGAACTCCATGACGGAGGCCCGCAGCACGGTCCGGCCGGCGACTTCGGCGCAGGCCACGGCCTTGTCCAGCTCGGTGCGGGCCTGCCCGAGCTCGCCCAGGTCCATCAGCGGCCGCGACAGCATGCTGCGCAGCCGCGCCTCGGCGGCCGGTACGAGGTCCCCGGCGGCGGCCGCGGCGCCCAGTTCGAGGGATTCCCGCCAGTCCCCCAGGTGGCGGCGGTACAGGAACAGCGCCGTGAAACCCTCCGCGAGCTGCCACACGGGCGTGCGCAGCCCGAGCCCTGAGGCCTCGCGGAGCAGGGCGAGGACGCCGGCCCGCTCCGCCTCCAGCCACTCCAGCGCCCGCGCCCGGCCCTCCGCCCCGCCGGGGAAGGGGCTCGGCTGCGGCCCGGGGTCGAAGTCCGCGATCCGCAGCCGCTCGGCGCGCACGGCCCGGTCGGCGTGCCCGACGCGGACGACGTAGTGGCGCGCGACCCGCTCCACGAGGTCCCGGTGGCCCCCGGGCCCCTCCTCGGCCGCTGCGCGCTCGCGCGCGTGCAGCCGTACGAGATCGTGCAGGTGGTAGCGGCTCTGCCCGACCGGCCCGTACTCCAGGAGGCGCGCGTCCTGGAGTACGTCGAGCAGTGCCTCGGTCTCCTCCACGCCGAGCTCCGCGGCGGCGGCCGCCGCGGAGGCGTCGAAGGTCCGGCCGGGCAGCAGGCCCAGCAGCCGGTACAGCCGGGCTACCGCGGGGTCCAGTTGGCGGTAGGCGGAATCGAAGACGGCGGAGACGGACACCGTGCGCTCCCCTCGGAGGGACATCGCGGTCAGCCGGCGGGAGTCGTCGGCCAGTTCCCCGGCGAGACCCGCCAGGGTCAGCCGGCGGGTGGTCAGCAGCCGGGCCGCCACGATGTGCAGGGCGACGGGCAGCCCGCCGCACAGCGCGACGAGCCGCTCGGCCGCCTCGGGCTCGGCGGCGATCACCCGCTCCCCGCAGCGGTCGGCGAGGATCAGCAGCGCGCTCCGGGTGTCCAGCGGCTCCAGGTCCAGCGGTACGGCCCCGTCGGCGAACAGCTCCGTGAGCCGGGCGCTGCTGCTCGTGACCAGCAGGGCGCTGCCCGCGCCCTGTGGCATCAGGGCCCTGACCTGCGCGGGGTCGCTGACGTCGTCGAGCATGAGCAGCATCCGGCGGCCTTGGGAGCGCTTCTGGTACAGCCGCGTGCGCTCGGCCAGGGAGTGCGGGAGGTACTCCTCCCCGACCCCCAGGGACCGCAGGCACATCCCGACGGCGGCGGAGACGTCCGCGCCGCCGGAGGGGCCGCGCAGGGCGGCGAAGTCCACGTAGAGCTGCCCGTCCGGGAACCGGGGCCGCGACCGGTGCGCCCAGCGGGTCGCCGTCGCGGTCTTGCCGACGCCGGGCGTGCCGCCGAGCAGGAGCACGCCGACGTGGTCGGCGCCTTCGGGGATCAGCCCGTCGATGGCGGCCAGTTCGCCGGTGCGGTTGTGGAACCGGGTGCGCAGCGCGGGGATCTCGTCGGGCACCTCGGCGGCTTCCGGCGCCGTCACGTGGTAGTTCACGCCGCCGTTGATCACGGCGCCCTGGTACACGCCGTACTGCGCACCGGAGTTGACCACGAGGGCCGGCTGACCGCCCAGTTCGCCGAGCTGGCCGAGTTCGGCGAGGAGTGCGCGCAGTTCGGCTTCGGCGCCGGGCCGTTCCAGGAGTACGCGCAGCAGTCCGTCGCGCCATGCGTCCCGGCCGCCCTCGGCGAGCTCGGTGACGAGGGCGACCTCCGCCGCCCCATCGACCTCCGCCGCCCCATCGGCCTCCGCCGCCCCATCGGCCACCGCTTCGGCGCCCCCGGCTGCCGCGTCCGGCGCCTCCGCGCCCCGCCGGCCGAAGAAGCCCGCCAGCCGTCCCTTGGCCGACTCCCAGCCGTCGGAGACCGCCAGTCCCACGAACTGCGCGGCCGCCGCCGCGGCCAGCGCCGCCAACTCCTCCACAGAGCCCCCCTCACGCGTCGCCATCGGCTGCCCCTACGGTAAGGAGATCGCCCGGCCCCGCCCCTGCATAGCCCACCGCCGGGCGCGCCGCCCCGGTTTCGGGCTCAATTGGCCCGATAGGCCCGCAGGAAGGCGCCCACGCCGCCCGCGATCAGGTGGTCGGTCCGCTCCTTGGGCAGGGGGACCACCCCGTAGTGCGAGAGCTGCGAGATGGAGTGCGAGGTCAGCGCCATGAAGTGGGCGCCCGCCAGCATCGCGTCACCGCGCACGTCGATCAGCCCGGCGGCGTCGAGGCCCGCCAGCGCGTCCGCGAGCGCGCGGGAGACCGGTCCGGGGCCTGCGTTCACCCAGGCCTCCAGCACCTCCGGCGGCACGTGGTCGGCCTCGGCGTGGATGTGGCGGACGAGCGCGAAGTGGTCGGCGTAGTCGGTCATGAGCCCGATGACCCGGTGGGCGAAGTCGACCAGGTCCCGCTCCAGATCCTCGGGGCGGGGCGGGCGTTCAGGGTTGAGGGCGGCTTCGATCTGGGCGATCTGGGCGTCGCGCACCTGTCCCGAGGTCCAGGTGACGACGGCGGCGAAGAGCATCGCCTTGCCGCCCGGGAAGTGGTTGTAGAGCGTGCGGGTCGAGATGCCGGCCGCGGCGGCGAGCCCGTCGACCGTGGCCCGGGCGTAGCCCTCACGGCCGAAGAGCCCGCAGGTCGCGCTCGCGATGGCGGCCTGCTTCTCCAGCTTCCTGGCATGGGCGTTGGCGCCGGTGCTCACTTCGCCTCCGAACAAGAAGTACAACGACCGTTGCACTTTTCACAACGGTCGTTGTAGTTTAGCGGAGGAGCGATCGCAAAGAGCGGTCGCCCCACCGACGAGGGGACCGCCATGACCGCCGCCCACGCTTCCACCCCCGCCTCCGCCCCCGGCGAGGACGCGCCGCTGCGCGTCGCCGTCATCCTCGGCAGCGTCCGCGAGGGCCGTCAGGGCCGCGCCGTCGCCGACTGGTTCCTCGGCGCCGCGACCGCCCTCGGCGGCCTCGACCTCGACCTCATCGACCTCGCCGACGTCGACCTGCCGCTCGTCATGCCCGGCTGGGGCGGCTCCCCGGACCCTCAGACGGCCGCCGCCCTCGCGGAGGTCAGCCCGCGGCTGGCGGCCGCCGAGGCCTTCATCATCGTCACGCCCGAGTACAACCACAGCTTCCCGGCCGTACTGAAGAACCTCATCGACTGGCACGGCGAGGAGTGGCGCGCCAAGCCGGCCGGCTTCGTCTCCTACGGCGGCCTCGGCGGCGGCCTGCGTGCCGTCGAGCAGCTCCGGCTGGTCTTCGCCGAGCTGCACTCCGTGACCGTGCGCGACTCCGTCAGCCTGCACGGGCCCTGGTCCGGGCTCGGCCAGGACGGCGTACCGCGCGACATCGCCGTGGCCGAGGGCGCGGTCAAGGGCATGGTCGGCCAGCTGGCCTGGTGGGGCCGCGCGCTGCGCGACGCCCGCGCGAGCCGCCCGTACCAGGGCTGAGGGCGGCAGGAGGATGCGTACGCCCCGGAACCCCCGAGGCGCGACCCCGCCGGCAACGCCTCCCGCGGACACCATGCCCCTCCCTGTCTCCCCCGGTCCGACCGTCACGACCGGCCGCACGCACTCCGCCGGCCCCGTGGACCCGGCGGACCCGGCGGACCCGGCGGATCCGTCGGGCCTTACGGACCTGACGGACCTGACTGACCCGGCGGGCCTGACAGACCCCACGGACCCGACTGACCCGGCGGACCCCACAGACCCGTCGAACCCGACTGACCCGGCGCACCCCGCGACCCGCGCCGGCCGGGCGGCCGGGCCGGAGCCCGCCTCATCGGCGCGGGGCGGGCCGGACCCCACCCCGTCGGCGCGTCAGCTCCACCGCACCGTCGGAGTCGTCATCGTCGGCTCGGTCATGTCGGTGCTCGACATGACGATCGTCAACGTCGCCCTGCACCGCCTCTCCGAAGCCTTCCAGGCGCCACTCGCGACGATCCAGTGGGCGGCTAGCGCGTACACGCTCGCGCTGGCCGCCGTCATCCCGGCCTCGGCCTGGGCGATGGGCCGCTTCGGCGCCAAACGCACCTACCTCGGCGCCCTCGCCCTGTTCTCGCTCGGATCGCTGCTCGCCGCGTGCGCCTGGAGCGCCGGGAGCCTGATCGCCTTCCGCGCGGTACAGGGCCTGGGCGGTGGGCTGCTCCTGCCCGTCGGCATGGCCATGGTGATGCGCACGGCCGACCCGGCACGGCTCGGGCGGGTGATGGCCCTGCTCGGGCTGCCCATCATCGTCGGGCCGGTGGCCGGGCCGGTGCTGGGCGGCTGGCTGGTCGACTCGGCGTCCTGGCAGTGGATCTTCCTGGTCAACCTGCCGGTCGGGGCGGTGGCGCTGATCCTCGCCGCGAAGCTGCTGCGCTCCGACGCCCCGAGCGCCCCGGCCGCCCCGCCCCGGCTGGACGTACCCGGCCTGCTGATGCTGTCCCCGGGCCTCGCCCTGCTCCTCTACGGCCTGGCCCGCGGCGGGGAAGGCGGCACCTTCACCGCACCCGGCGCCCTGCTCCCCACCCTGGCCGGCGCCACGCTCGTCGTCGCCTTCGCCCGCAGGGCCCTGACCGCCCGCGAGCCCCTCCTCGACCTGAAACTGCTCCGCGACCGCACCTTCCGGGCGGGCATCGCCACGCTCGCCCTCTTCACCTGCGGCTACTTCGGATCCATGCTGCTCGCACCGATGTACTGGCAGCAGGGCCGCGGCATGAGTGCGACGGCGGCCGGGCTGCTGGGCGCGCCGACCGGGCTCACCGTCGGCCTGGTCATGCAGATCGCCTCGCGCCGCGTCGACAAGGTCTCCCCGCGCCGGCTGATCCGAGCCGGCATCGCGGTGGGAGCGCTGGGCATGGCCCTGACCGCCCTCCAGGCCGGCTCGCCGGACGTGGCGCCCTGGCGGTTCGTCACCGCTTCGATGGTCATGGGCATCGGCTCCGGCATGGTCATGATGCCGACGATGACCACCGCGAGCCGGGACCTTCCCGGGCCCCGCCTGACCGCGGCGAGCACCATCATCAGCATCAACGCCCAGATCGGCGCCTCGATCGGCACGGCCCTCCTCTCGGTGACCCTGAGCACGGCGGGCACGACCCCGACGGGCTTCCGCACCACGTACGCGATCGCGGCCCTCCTCCTCGCCCTGGCCCTCCTCCCGTCCTCCCGCCTCCCCAACCACCACCCCTGACCGGCGGGGGGCGTGAGGACGGCGCGACCTGTGCCACCCCGTGATGCGGCTACGCCCGCCGGCCGGTGGAGCCCGAGGGGAGCGGCTCGTAGTACTCGGTGAACAGCTTGCCCACCAGTTCGCCGCGGCTGGACACGCCGAGCTTCTCGAATATCGCCTTGATGTGGTCGCGCACGGTGTGCGGCGACAGGCGGAGTTCCTCGGAGATCCCGCTGGTGGACAGGCCGCGCGCCACGCACTCCGTGACCTCCAGCTCCCGTTCGGACAGCTCGTAGGCCTGCACGATGAGCGGCGTGACGTCGGAGATCGGAGCCCGTTCGATGATCACCGCGGAGACACCCGGCCGTCCGTCGGCTCCCCGCAGGCACGAGGCGTGGCAGAGCAGCCAGCGGCCGGTCCGGCTGCGCATCCTGATCCGTGCGGTGTCGCCCCCGTGGTTCTCCGCGGTCGCTCTGGCCCGCATCGCGGTGCCGTGCACCCACAGCGGTATGCGGATGCCCATGGCGGTGACCGAGGTGGGGCCGTCGGGCATCTCCTCCAGGAAACGCCGCGCGTCGTCGTTGGCCGAGATGAGGGTGCCATGGGTGTCGAAGAGCAGGAGCCCGGTACCGGTCTGACCGCCTGCGGAGGTTTCGGGACGGTGTTTGGCGTACGACCTCAGCTGGCGGGCGATGGGCGTGCCCAGTTCCTCGATGAACCGGCGCTCCACCCTGTTGAAGGGGGGCCTGCCCTTCTCGCGGAACAGGCTGACGTACCCGTGCGGCCGGCCGTCCACCCGCAGGACGGCCCTCAGCTCGTCCACTACCCCGCGCGGCGCCAGGAAGCCCCGGTAGACAGCGCTCCGGTCCGGCTCGCCACCGGTGCTCTCCCACAGGCTCGCCACCGGCACCGGCGCCAACGCGAGGTCGCGGAACACATTGATCTTTTCCGTGAACAGTTCGTACTGCCAGTAAACGGCGCAGCTGTGACCCTCGATGTTCTCGGCGAGGATCGGTGACGTGATCATCCCGGTCTCGGGATCCGTGGCCCGCCAGACGGCTGCGTCGTAGGGGACCACCCTGCGTAACTGTGTTGCGAGCGTGCTGAACATCGTTTGTGGGCTGTCGGCACGGCCGACACGTGAGATGAGTTCTTCGCGGCCGATCACAGTGGGCATGCTCCGGCACTCCGTTCCGGGGTCGTCTGACGACGAGGAAGCGAGCCTTGTCTCCTCACAACAGCCTCCACCGTACGTCACTTGGCGGATCCGGCCCCGTGAAGACCACCACCGTCGGCCGTCACCACACCTCGTCCGGCAGCCACTGCGCGTGCCGCCGCATTCCGACCAGGACGGGCCCGTCCTGGAGGAGGTCCACCACCGGCATTTCCGGTCCGACGTAGTGCGGGTCGGTCCGGACGTCCTCTATCCCCAGCGGCCGGAGCAGCGCCAGGAGAGCGGGCCGGGACAACCGGATCCACCGCTGGCCGGAGCCCAGCGCCGCGTGGAGCCGGTCCTCGCCGGTGAAGGCGAGGCCGACCCGCTCCTGCCCGGCGCCCGACCGGGCCGTGCGGACGGCGGCGAACGCACCGCCGAGGGCGCTGACCCGTACCGGGACGAACAGGAGCGCATCCACTACGTCACGACTCGAGGCAGAACTCGTCGAGCGGGTAGCCCACGTGCCGGTCCTCCGTCGGCAGGAAGCCGAGAACCTTGTCGCCGGGCTTGAGTTCGGTGCTGTTGAGCACCGCGCCGCCCGGGCCGAGCACCCGCACGTGCCAGTCGTCCTGCAGGATCAGGTTGACCTCTCGGCCGTCCTGGGAGACGGCGTTCACCGAGATCAGCGGCCTGGTCTCGATCTTGACCCGGCCGACGGTGACGAGCCGGGTACGGCCCTCGACGTCGGAGGCCACGATCTTGCTGCCCGCCTTCAGCTCGCTGAGGTAGTTGGTGCGCCCGTCCTTGGACAGCGTGTAGGAGTGGATGGCGCCCGCGTTCACCCGGAACGGACGGGTCGGCATGTACGGCAGCGGATGCGTCTCGCTGACGCACAGGATCATGCCCTTGGAGTGCGACCCGACCAGAATGCCCTCGTCCTTGCGGAAGTAGGTGCAGGTGTCGACGCAGGCCCGCTCGCCCATGCCGACGTGTTCGGTGCTGACGACCTCGAGTTCGACCAGAGCCAGGTCCGGGGTATCGGCGTTCACCACGCTCTTCAGTGCCGTCGCGTCGCCGACCGCGCGCGGCGCCATCATGACGCCGTCGGAGCCGTGTTCGAGCACCCCGAAGATGATCTCGGCTTCCTCCACGTCGGCCGCCACCGTGATCAGGCTGCCACGGGACGCGGCGGACGCCGCGATGACGATCTCCAGCGGAATCTTGGTGGGGTCGCGGAACAGCAGCAGGCTCCACCGCTCGGTGCGCGCCGACTGGCAGGCATCCTCGAGCGACTCCGCGTCGATGATCTCCACGAACCGGCCGAACTCCACACCCGGGTGTTCGAGCGCCAGCTCGGCGGGGGTCGTTCCGTGGTGAGCGGGGTCCACGATGACCACGGTGGCCTCGCCGAAGTCCTCCGGGAGGGCCTTGCCGCGGGGGAACAGCACCTTGGTAATGGTCGGGGGCAGGCCCTCGAGCTCTTCCGGGTCCGCGGCGACGATGCCGTCGAGCCGCTGGTGCAGCGCCTCCTGGACGATGGCGTTCCTGGCCCCGGTGAGGTCTCGGATGTCCAGCCAACTGAGCTTCATTGCGTAAGGCTCCTAGAGGTCAATCACTATGGATAAGGTCGGCCAATTTCGAGGCCATGACGCCGGGGTCGGGTGCCTCGAAGACGTTTCGGCCCATGGCCACGCCCGCGACGCCCGCACTCAGCGCTTCGGCGACGTAGGACAGGACTTCGCCCTCGTCGTCGTTGCGCGGACCACCGACGGTGATGATCGGGATGGGCGCGCCGGCGATGATCTCTTTCATCTCCGCGACCGAGCCCACGTACGGGGTCTTGACCAGGTCGGCGCCGAGATCGGCGGCCAGTGTCACCGCGTGCGCCACCAGCGCCGGGTCGCGCGGATCGCGGATCTTGGGACCGCGGGGGTACATCATCGCCAGCAGCGGCACGTTCCACCGGTCGCAGGCGTCGGCGACCGCGGCCAGATCGGAGATCTGCTGCTGTTCGCCGTCCGACCCCAGGTTGACGTGCACGCTCACCGCGTCCGCGCCCAGCCGCAGGCTCTCCTCGACGCCGGCCACGAGGTACTTGGCGTCCGGGTCGGGGGCGTGCACGGTGCTGGCGCTCAGGTGGACGATGAGCGCGGTGCTGCCGAACCAGGCGGGATCGACGTGCCGGAGGCTGCCCTTGTGCAGGACGATCCCGTCTACCCGGTTGCTGGCCAACTGGCCCACGAGCGCGTCGAGTCCTTCGCCGCCGGTGATCGGTCCCATGCTCACCGAATGGTCCAGCGGCACGATCAGTAGCCGTTCGGAATCGTTTCGGTAGAGGCGCCGCAGGCGGAGTTGCCTGCCGAACGCGCCAGTGGAGATCATAGGGATTCCTCTTTCTCCGTGCCGGTCTTGAATCAACCCTGAAGAGGGCGGGTATCTTCGGGATCTCATCCGGATATCACGCACCGCGCGTTCGGATATCGACGGGGAACATCGGCCGTCAAGACTCATGGGCAACCGGGTGAGAAAGGTGTCCACAAGTGACGACCATGAAGATTGACGGGCACGACCTGAGCATTGGTCAGGCCGTTGCTGCCGCGTCCCGCGAAGGTTCGGAATTCTCCATCTCCGAGGACGCATTGCAGGCGATGAACGCTTCACGGAACCTGAAGCTGGAGATCCTGCAGACCGGAAAGCCCATTTACGGAGTGACGACGGGTTTCGGTGACAGCGTCAACCGGCAGATTTCGCCGGAGAAGACCGCGCGACTGCAGAACGAACTGATCCGATACCACCTGAACGGAACCGGCCCGCTGGCCTCCGACGAGGTCGTTCGAGCCACCTTGCTGATCCGCGCCAATTGCCTCGCCCGAGGCAACTCCGGTGTCAGCCTCCCCGTCGTGGAACGGCTTCTCGACTTCCTCCGATACGACGTCCTGCCCACCATCCCCGAGCGTGGTTCGGTCGGCGCCAGCGGAGACCTCGTCCCGCTCTGCTACCTCGCCTACGCACTGACGGGCCAGGGAAAGGTGCGCTACCGCGGAGAGATACGCGAGGCCGCGGACGTGATGTCCGAGCTGGGGCTGGAGCCCGTGATGCTGGAGGCCAAGGACGGGCTCGCCCTGATCAACGGCACCTCCTTCAGCTCCGCGTTCGCCGTCCTGAACACCGAGGCGGCGGCCGAACTCGCCGAGGTGGCCGACATCTGCACCGCGCTGGCCAGTGAGGGCATGCTCGGAAACCGGGGCCACTACGCGCCGTTCATCCACAACGAGAAGCCGCACTCCGGCCAGGGCGCCAGCGCCGCGCTCATCCACGACCTGCTCGAGGGTTCCTCCCTCGCGATGACGTACGACCAGGTCGTCGACCTCAACGGCCCCCTGGACGGCCGGCACTACCAGAAGCTCACGCGCAGCATCCAGGACCGCTACTCGCTGCGCTGCGCCCCGCACGTCACCGGAGTCCTGCGGGACATGCTCGACTGGGTCCGCACGTGGATGACGGTGGAGATCAACTCCTCCAGCGACAACCCGCTCTTCGATCCGTCCACGGGCGCCGTGTACAGCGGTGGCAACTTCTACGGCGGGCACGTCGTCACCGCGATGGACTCGCTGAAGACCGCCGTCGCCGGGATCGCCGACCTGCTCGACCGTCAGCTCGCGCTCCTGGTCGACGAGAAGTTCAACAACGGCCTCACGCCGAATCTGATCGCCCGCGTGGACGACGACGACCTCGAGGCCGGGCTCCAGCACGGTTTCAAGGGGATGCAGATCGCGAGCTCGGCACTCACCGCGGAGGCCCTCAAGCACGCCGGCCCGGCCAGCACCTTCTCCCGCTCGACCGAGGCGCACAACCAGGACAAGGTCAGCATGGCCCCGATCGCGGCGCGCGACGCCCGCAACGTCATCGAGCTGACCCGTGAGGTCGCGGCCATCCACCTCCTCGCCGCCTGCCAGGCCGTCGAACTGCGCGGCATCGACGAGATGAGCCCCCGTACCAAGGCCGTGTACACGCGCATCCGCAAGGAGGTGCCCTTCGCCGCCAAGGACCGGCAGATGGACGGCGACATCACCGCGGTCGTCGAAATGATCACATCGGGCGAGCTCACCGAGGCCGCACGGGCCGGAGGCGGCCTGTGACCGTCTCGCTGAGCACCGAGCCGGCCGACTCCGCGCCGGCCGGCTCGGTGCCGACCGGCAGCGGGCTGCCGGCCATCGGTGACTGGACGACCTTCGACGAACTGCGGGCGCTCCAGAACGAACGGATCGCACCGACGCTCCACCACGCCCGCAACTCGCCCTTCTACGCGAACCGCCCCGAGCCCGGGCAGACCCTGTCCGGACTCAAGACGGTCGGCCTCACCGGGAAGTCGGACCTGCGCGACAGCTACCCCTTCGGCATGCTCGCCGTGCCCAAAGAGCGCCTGGCCAGCTACCACGAGTCCAGCGGCAGCACCGGCAACCCCACCCCCGCCTACTTCACCGAGGCGGAGTGGACCGATCTGGCCGACCGGTTCGTCCGCAAGACCGTCCCGATCGGTCCCCAGGACACCATGCTCGTGCGCATCCCCTACGGGCTGGTGCTCGCCGGGCACATGGCCCACTGGGCCGCCATGCGCAGCGGCGCGACCGTAGTTCCCGGCGACTGCCGCTCACTCGCGGTTCCCTACTCGCGGGTGGTGCGCCTGCTGCGCGATCTCGAGGTGACGCTGACCTGGTCCACGCCGAGCGAGAGCCTGCTCTGGGTCGCGGCGGCCAAGGCCGCCGGCTACCCCGCCGGCTCCTTTCCCGCGCTGCGGGCGCTGTACGTGGCGGGCGAGCCGATCAGCAGCGCGCGCCGCCGCCGCATCGAGGAGATCTGGGGCGCCCCGGTCATCGAGGAGTACGGCTGCACCGAGGTCGGACCGCTGGGCAGCGACTGCCCGTACGGCCGGATGCACTTCTGGGCCGACCGGGTGCTCCCCGAGATCTACGACCCGCAGACCGGCGCCATCACCGCCGAGGGCACCGGGCAACTGGTCATCACCCCGCTGTACCGCGAGGCGATGCCGCTGCTGCGCTACAACCTCGAGGATCTGGTGGACCTGCGGTACGAGGACTGCGCGTGCGGCTGGAACCTTCCGACCGTGCGGGTCCTGGGCCGGCTCGGCCAGGGGTACACGGTCGGCGGGAAACGCCTCGGGCAGATCCAGGTGGAGGAGCTCGTGTACCGGCTTCCGGCGATGTGGGGCGTGCTGTTCTGGCGGGCCAGGGCCGAGCAGGACCGACTGGTCGTCGAGATCGAGGTGCCCGGCCGGGACGGCGGGGACGCCGCCGCGTTGCTCGCCACGTCCATCGAGGCGGAACTGGGGGTGCGCTGCGCGGTGAGCGCGGTCCCCGAAGGCACGCTCGTGCCGAGCGCGCTGCTGGCGCAGCAGCTGGACGCCATGAAGCCGCGCAAGCTCTTCGGCCCCGACGAAGACTGGGGGCAGGCCATTGTCCGGGGGTGAAGCATGGTGATCGTGATGTCGCCGCAGGCTACGGCGTCGGACCTCGCCGGCGTCGTCGCGCTGGTCGAGACGGCAGGCGGCGAGGCGTTCGTCAGCCGCGGCATGAGCCGTACCGTCGTCGGGCTGGTCGGCGATCTCGACCAGTTCGACACGCTGAACCTCGGCGCCATGCGCGGGGTCGCCCAGGTGGTGCGCATCTCGGTGCCGTACAAGCTGATCAGCAAGCAGGGCCACCTGGACCGCTCGACCGTCCGGGTGGGCGGGGCGTCCATCGGCCCCGGCACCACGACGCTGATCGCGGGGCCTTGTGCGGTGGAGACACCGGATCAGACGCTGCGGGCGGCACAGATGGCCCTGGCGGCGGGCGCGACCCTCCTGCGGGGAGGCGCCTACAAACCCAGGACCTCTCCTTACGCCTTCCAGGGCTTGGGAGAGGCGGGGCTGAAGATCCTCGCCGACGTGCGCAGCGAGACCGGGCTCCCCATCGTCACCGAGGTGGTCGACGCCCACGACGTCGAACTGGTCGCCTCCTACGCCGACATGTTGCAGATCGGCACCCGCAACGCGCAGAACTTCGCGCTGCTGCAGGCCGTCGGAGACGTGGGCAAGCCCGTCATGCTCAAGCGGGGGATGTCCGGGACGATCGAGGAGTGGCTCATGGCCGCCGAATACGTCGCGCAGCGCGGCAACCTCGACATCGTGCTGTGCGAACGCGGGATCAGGACGTTCGAGACCGCCACGCGCAACACCCTGGACATCGCCGCCGTGCCCATCGTCCAAGGGCTGTCGCACCTGCCCGTCATCGTCGACCCGTCCCACTCGGGCGGGCGGCGCGACCTCGTACTGCCCCTGACCCGGGCAGCGCTGGCCGTCGGTGCCGACGGGGTGATCATCGACGTGCATCCCGACCCGAGGACGGCTCTGTGCGACGGCCCCCAGGCGCTCGTCCACGAGGACATGGCAGAACTCGAGGCGGTGATGCGCGACAACTCGGTGCGGCGGAGACGGATCCTCGACGGCTTCGTCCCCTCTTCCTGACGGAGCCCACCGCGAAAGCAGTCTCTTGCGCGGCCGCGTACGCGGCCGACCGGAACGCCGGCGTGCACCCCCGAGCCGCGGCGTCCGGTGACCGCCCGGCAGGGCCCGGCGGGGCAGGCGTGGAGCACCAGTGCCCACGGCCGGCCCCGCCGGGCCCTGACCGCACCCGCTACGCGGTCTTCCGACCCCCCGCCCGGAGGCGTGCGTGCGGGGTCCCCCCATGCCCCATGTGCGCCCCGAGCCCGTCCGCCCGGTCGCGACATCCGCCTCAAACGGGGGATGTGCTGCGGCGCCGGCCGTTGGCAGAGTCCCTCACATCCCGACAAACAACCGGGTCCGGGAGGACTGAAGATGACGACAGGCAAGAGCATCGCGAGGATGGCCGCGGCCGAACTCTCCGACCGGTTCCAAGGACGGATCCTGCGACCGGGAGACGAGGACTTCAACCTGGAGCTGGAGGGGTTCAATCCGATCACCGAACACGACCCGGATCTGATCGCGGTCGTGACCGGAGCCGCGGACGTGCGCGAGGCCGTCGCCTTCGCTGCCGGCAGGCAGCTGCCGATCTCGATCCAGGCCACCGGCCACGGCCCGTCCACCGCCGCGGACGGCGGGTTGCTGATCAGCACCCGCCGGCTGCGGGGTGTGAGCATCGACCCCGTCACGAGGATCGCCAGGGTCGAGGGCGGCACCCAGTGGTACGAGGTGATCCAGGCGGCCGCGGCGTACGGCCTCGCCCCGCTCAGCGGATCCTCCCCGCTCACCGGGGTGATCGGATACACCCTCGGGGGCGGGCTCGGGCTGATGGCTCGCAAGTACGGCTACGCCGCGGACCGGGTCACCGCTCTGGAGATCGTCACGGCCGACGGGCAGTCTCACCGGGCCACCGCGGACCACGACACCGACCTGTTCTGGGCCGCGCGCGGCGGCAAGGGCAACTTCGGCGTCGTCACCGCCGTCGAGTTCGAGCTGGTACCGGTGTCGTGGCTCTACGGGGGCGGGCTGTTCTTCGCGGGCGAGGCGTCCGCGGACGTGCTGCACGCCTGGCGCGAGTGGACCGCGTCCGTGCCGGAGGAACTGACCTCCTCTCTGGCGCTGCTGCGGATGCCGGACATCGAGGCGATCCCCCCCTTCCTGCGCGGCCGGCTGACCGTGCACATCCGGATCGCCTACCTGGGCTCCGTCGAGGACGGGGAGCGGCTGGTCGCGCCGCTGCGCGCGGCGGGCCCGCTGGTCGTCGACACCCTGGCCGAGATCCCGTACACGAGGTCCGGGGAGATCCACAACGACCCGACCGAGCCGATTCCGTACAGCGAGCGATCGATGATGCTCCGCGTGCTGGACGAGGCGGCGGTGGACGGGCTGCTCAAGCTGGCCGGCCCCGGGGCCGACTGCATCGATCTGGCCGTCGAGCTGCGGCAGCTGGGCGGCGCGGTCGGCCGGCCGCCGAAGGTGCCCAACTCCGTCGACCACCGGGACGCGGCGTTCGCGCTGTCGAGCCTTTCGCTCCCCGACGACCGCCCCCCGCTGGTGGTGGACGGCATGGCGCAGTGGGGCACGGGGCGCCGCTACCTCAACTTCCTGGCCAGCCCCGACACCGCGGATCTCGCCGAGAGCGGCTACGAGCCGGCCACCTTCGCCCGGCTGGCCGAGATCAAGGCCCGGGTCGACCCGGACAACCTCTTCCGGTTCAACCACAACATCGTGCCGCGGCCGCCGCGGGCCTGACGTCGGGAGAGCCGCGAGCCGCGAGCCGCGGCCGCGGGAACGGGCAGAGGCGGGCAGCCGCACCGCCCCCTCGCGATATCCCGCCGATAGGCCGCGTTGAAAGGCTTGGCGGGAGTTTGACTGATCAATGGGTTGCCAACCAGGAGGAAGTCAGTGAAACGACGTGACGTGATGAAAGGCATAGCGGGTGCCGCCGCCGTCGTGGCGGTGCCGGCCGCTGTCATACAGGCGGGCAACAGCGCGGGCTCCACGCACGACTCGGCCCACGGCCACGCGGCCGAAGGGTCGCAGGATCTGTACACCGAGACGTACAAGGGCCGGACGATCACCGTGTCCAAGGCCGACGGAACGGTGCACATAGACGACAAGCCGTTGCACCTCATGAAGTTGGGCGACGACGCCTACCTCAGCGCGATGTGTCACTACCGGATCGAGCCCACCCCGCTGGCCGCCGGCCGCCAGGCCGTCGACGAGCTGCGCGGGGCGAACCTGCTCCCGTCCGGCACCCACCACGCCTGATCCAGCCCCGAGAGACCCCAGAAGGAGGAGACCTCATGGTTCCCGTCCGGAAGAACCATCTCAACATGACCGCCTCGGAGAAGAGTCGTTTCATCCGCGCGGTGCGCAGGGTGAAGCAACTCGGCATCTACGACGAGCTGGTCCGGATCCACATCCAGATCAACTCGGGCGACTACCTGGACAAGGACGGGGGCGTCGGCAAGCGCTGGGGTCATATGAGCCCGGGCCTGTTCCCGTGGCACCGCCAGTACCTGCTCGTCCTCGAAAGGGCGCTCCAGCAGGTCGACCCCAGCGTCACGATTCCTTACTGGGACTGGACCAAGGACCAGAGCCTGGACTCGCCGCTGTGGGCGGACGACTTCATGGGCGGGAACGGCCGGCCCGGTGACCGGAAGGTCATGACCGGCCCCTTCGCCCGCTGCAACGGATGGAAGCTCAATGTCAGCGTGGTGCCGGTCGGCGACGAGCATCCGGCGTTCAACGGCAACTACACGGCGGACGACCGGGACTACCTCGTCCGTGACATAGGCACCGTGAACCCCGCCCTGCCGACGGTCAAGGAGCTGGAGGACACGCTCGCGATCACGACCTACGACACTCCGCCTTACAACTACACCTCCGGCTACGGAACCGAGACGCAGTCCCTGCGCAATCACCTGGAGGGGTACGCGAAGTTCCCCTGGGAGGCGAACCTCGGCAAGCTGCACGGCGCCGGCCACACCTGGATGGGCGGCCACATGCTGTACATCGGGTCGCCGAACGACCCCATCTTCTTCATGCACCACTGCTTCATCGACAAGCTCTGGTCGATCTGGCAGAAGACGCATCCGGACGTCCCGCACTACCTCCCGCTGACCGAACACCCGGATGTCCCGTCGCTGCATACGAAGCTCGCGCCCTGGTACTCGATGGCACCCGCCGATCTGCTGGATCACTCGAAGTTCTACAGATACGAATAGGTGCCCTGCAGAACCGGAAGATAATCGCTGACCAGCGACCGCTTTATGGCATCAATATGGCTGCCATCGACATTTCCATCATGTCGATGACAGCCATATTGATTCTTCGAGATCAACGGGGGTGCGGAAGTGATGATGTGACCTGCCGGCAACGCCGACCAGGGGCACTGACGATACCGAGATCAACGCGGCGGCGACACGACTGCCGGGCTGGACGGGGCGAAGGCCGCAACGCCGAGAGCGTCGCCGCCCGACTGAACACCCATCCCGCCGCGTGGCCGTCCGCCACCTCAGATTATCATGATCGCAGACTTCCTTTCGCATCGGGAAACGCACCCAGCGCCACGTCGCCGACCTGCGACGGCGCCTCACCCGGAAACAGATCTGCGACGCGATCCGCACCCGCCACAAGCCACAAGCCCCGTGCCGCACCAAGGAAGACCTCAGTCCCGCGCAGCGGTCTCAGCCGCCCGCCGCCGACCACGATCACGCGTACGTGACCACGGGAATCATCGATTCCACCTCGGAGGGCAAAAGAATCCTCACATGTTAGCTCCTACGTCATTTCCGCACATCATTACGGGGGTATCGATATGCGCTATGAACACGTTTTCAGAATACTGGGTCCGCTGCAAGTGATGCGCGGCGACGAACAAATTGAAATAAGCGGGATCCGCAGGCAGAAATTACTGGCGGCGCTGCTCCTCCAGGCGAACCAGGTGGTCAGCCTCGGGCGACTGGTCGACGCGATGTGGGACGACAAGCCGCCCGCGTCCGCCCATGGACAGATCCGCATCTGCGTCTCCGGCCTTCGCCGCCTGCTCCGGGGGAGAGAGCAGGACAGCGTGATCGAGACGCACCCCTCCTGTTACCGCATCAGGGTGCGTGACAACGAGTCACTGGACCTCTTCAAGTTCGAGACGCTGGTCGCCCAGGGGCGGGCCATGGTCCGCGACAAGCAGTTGGAGCGCGCCGAAGGGCTGCTGAAGTCGGCGCTCGCCCTGTGGCGCGGCCCGGTCGCGGCCGGCCTCGACAGCAGGGCGCTGGCCTCTCTCGTCGTCGGGCTCAACGAGGACCGGCTGACGGTGAAAGAGGAGTACTTCGACGTGACGCTGAAACTGGGCCGCTATCAGCAGATCATCGGCGATCTGACCGCCTTCGTCGCCGAGAACCCCTTCCGGGAGCGCGCCTGCGCCCAGCTGATGCTGGCGCTGTACCACTCGGGCCGCCAGGCCGATGCCCTGGAGACCTTCCGCACCACCAGAATGCGGTTCTCCGAGGATCTCGGCATCGAACCGGCGCAGGATCTGCACGTCCTGCACCAGTCGATCCTGGACGGGCGACTCTCCTTAGCCGAGTCCCTCCCCAGGGACGTCCTCGCGCCGCCGCCCCCTCGTTCACACGGTCAGCAGGGCCGCCCGGCCGGCGTCGCACTGCTGCCACGGACCTCGCCGAACGCCGTCACATCCGACCCACTGGAACAACTGCGCCTGGAGAACGACCAGCTCCGCGTCGAACGCGACGGGCTTCGGAACATCCTGTCGTTGTGGCTGAACTCGAAGGAGTGCAATCCGGGAGCCTGAGCCTCCCCGTCAACCCACCGGTGGATGGCGGCGAAGTCCGCCGTTCACGGCGCCGGGCATCGTGTGCGTGATCACCGGGTATGGCGCCTGCTCGACCATCGGACACACGGCGTGCGCGCTGTCGTCGTGGTTCGCCGGTCGAGCAGGCGCCATTCGGCGTTCCACCCCCGGCGTCACCGTCCGGCGTCACCGGCGGATCGACCAGCCGCGCTCTCGCAGGGTGGCGCTCAGGGCGTCGGCCGCCGCGGGTCCCACCATGAGCTGCACAAGACCCGCCTGCTGCCCGGTCGCGTGGTCGATCCGCACGTCCTCGATGTTGACCCCGGCATGTCCGGCGTCCGCGAAGATCCGTGCCAGTTCGCCCGGCTCGTCGCTGATGAGGACCGCCACCGTCTCGTACGCGGCGGGGGCCGCGCCGTGCTTGCCGGGCACCCGCGACCGGCCCGCGTTGCCCCGGCTCAGTACGTTCGCGATGCCCGCGGCTCCGCCGCGCCGCTTGGCCTCGTCGGCGGACTGGAGGGCGCGCAGCGACTCGACGGTCTCCTCGAGGTCGGCGGCCACGTCCGCGAGCACGTCGGCGACGGGGCCCGGGTTGGCCGACAGGATCTCGATCCACATCCGGGGGTCGGAGGCCGCGATCCGGGTGACGTCGTGGATGCCCTGGCCGCAGAGCCGTACGAACGTCTCGTCCGCGCCTTCCAGCCGTGCTGCGACCATCGAGGAAATGAGCTGGGGGGTGTGCGAGACGAGGGCGACGGCCCGGTCGTGGGCGGCGGCGTCCATGACCACCGGCACCGCGCCGCAGAGCGCGACCAGTTCGAGGGCGAGGTTCAGTACCTCGGTGTCGGTGTCCGACACCGGGGTGAGCACCCAGGGGCGGCCCTCGAAGAGATCGGCGGTCGCCGCGAGCGGGCCGGACGTCTCCTTGCCCGCCATCGGGTGCGTACCGATGTACGCGCTGAGATCGATGTCCAGGTCCTCCAGCTCGCGCCGGGGACCGCTCTTGACACTGGCGACGTCGATATAGCCGCGCGCGACCCCCGTACGCATCGCCTCGGCGAGCACGGCGGCGGTGTGCGCGGGCGGTACGGCGACGATCGCGAGGTCCACACGGCCGGGCGGCGGCTCGTCACTGCCGGCGCCGAGGGCCGCCGCCGTCCGGGCCCTGTCCGGGTCGTGGTCGACCAGGTGGACGGCGACGCCGCGTCCGGCGAGGGTCAGGGCTGCCGATGTGCCGATCAGACCGGTTCCTATGACGAGGGCGGTCTTCACCGGGCGATGTCCTCGGACAGGGCCCTCACGGCGCTTGCGCGGGGGAGGCCGTCGGGCCCCTCGTGCTGCTGGTCAGTGTTCACGTGCTCCGTCCAGGTTCGCGGAAGGCGGGCCCGGCGTCTGCGTGATGCTCGCGCCGCGGCCCGCCCTGGTCCAGGTGTCGCGTCAGTCGTCCCAGTGATCGAGGACCTGCCGGCGGATCCGCTCCGGGTACGCCTCGGCGAAGGAGCTGTGGGGGAGGCGGCTCCCTCCCGGGGCGGGCAGAAGCCCGTCGTGGAACACGATGGGGCCGGACTGGGCGGCGCGTTCCTCGCGGGTGTAGCAGTTCAGCAGGGGGTGGACGAAGCCGTACCACGCCTCCGCACGGTCGAGGGGGTGGATCCGGGTGGCCAGCGCCCACAGCAGGTCGGTGTCGTCGGCCGGGTCGATGTCGTCGTCCAGGACGAAGGTGGCCGCCGTGGCACGACCCGAGTGGGATTCGGAGAGCACTTTGCCGATCCGGTGGGTGAACTCGGCCGAGTCGACTCCGGGCAGTCGGTCGCGCCAGTCCTGCGGGACGGTGACCACCATCCAGTGCGATGCGGCGCGCAGCGGCGACCAGGCGGTGGTGACCGGCAGACCGGCAGACCGCAGCTCCGCCAGCACCTCGGCCGCCTGGCCGACACCGGTGACGGTGTGGAACTCGTCCACCGGTCGGCCCTCGGCCACCAGCGGCCAGATCGGGTCGTCCCGGTGGGTGATCGCTTCGACCGTGTACACCGGCTGCATCGAGGTCTCGGTGGAGGCGTAGCCCGCGAACTCGCCGAACGGTCCCTCCCGCGCGTCGCGGCCGATGGACAGGTGCCCCTCTATGACGATCTCCGCGCCCGCGGGTACCTCCAGGTCCACCGTCTCGCATCGCACGACGTCGACCGCCTCGCCGTACAGCGCCCCGATGTACCCGGCCTCGTCGACTCCCGGTTCCAGCGGGATGCCTCCGACGAACGGGATCGCCGGGTCCCCGCCCTGCACCAGCGCGTACGGCATGGGCTCGCCGATCTCGACCCACTCCTGCCAGATCATGCCGATGTGCTGCGCCGGTATCACCAGGCCGGTCATGTGCTTGCCGTCGATCAGCATGATGCGGGCGATGGACCAGTTGGTCCACCGGCCGTCCGGAGTCCTGGCGACGATGATCCCCCAGGTGTTGGCGTAGCGTCCGCCATCGAACTCGTGGACCTGGGGCACCGGGAAGAGGTCGAGGGTGGCGTCGTCGCCCAGCAGGACGTTCTGCTTGCAGGGGGCGTCCTCACGGGCGACGATCCGGGGCGGTATGGGCGCCGCGTGGCGGGTTCGGGCCAGGTGCTCGACCAACTCGGCCGCGGTGGCCTCGGCGGGCAGCCCGACGGACAGGGCGACCCGGGCCAGCGGCTTGCCGGCAGCGGCACTGAGCGCGGCGGGTGCGCCGAACAGGCGGAAGCCCGGCGCGACGCCCGCCACGTTCTCGAACAGCGGGGCGGGTGACTGGCGTTCGCAGGAGAGGCGGCTGATGGCGGCGGCCTCCAGGTCGGAGCTCACCGTCCGCTTGACGCGCTTGAGGTCGCCGAGGGCTTCCAGCGCGTCGATGTAACTGCGAAGGTCCCTGAACCGGGTCACGGGGCTGGTCTCGGGGGAGGTCTCGGGGGAGGTCATGAACGGGAGCTCCTCTGCTTCGTGCCGTTGTGGCGTACCGGAGTAATGCCGGCCGCGGGGCCCAACCGGCCGGCCCTGGACCGCGGAAAGCCGTCCCAGCGCCGGGCTCCGGGGACCTCGATCCCGAACTGGTCGAGAACGCGGGCGACGATGTGGTCGACGATGTCGTCGACCGTGCCGGGCCGGTTGTAGAAGGCGGGCATGGGCGGCACGATCGAGGCGCCCATGCGGGCCAGCGCCAGCATGTTCTCGAGATGGATCTCGTTGAGCGGGGTCTCCCGCGGCACCATGACCAACCGGCGCCGCTCCTTGAGCGTGACGTCGGCGGCGCGGGCTATCAGCCCTTCGGCGTACCCGGCCCGGATGCCGGCCAGGGTCTTCATGCTGCACGGGATGACCACCATGCCGTCGACGGGGAAGGACCCGGAGGAGATCGCCGCTCCCTGATCGTCGGGCGAGTAGGTGACATCCGCCAGCGCGGCCACCTCGTGCCCACTGAGCCCGGTCTCCAGCTCCACCGTGGCGCGCGCCCAGCGGCTGAGCACCAGGTGCGTCTCCACCTGCGGGTTCCTGCGCAGCTCGGTGAGCAGTCGAACGCCCAGCACCGCGCCTGTGGCGCCGGTCATTCCCACGATCAGCCGCATCGCGCCCCACCGTAACCTTCCGTGTACGGAATATCCTTGTACTGAATATACTGATCGGCATGACGAACACAAGCCCCCCTCCACGGCCACAACTGGAAGAGGCGCTGCCACATCAGCTGCGCCGCGCCGGGCAGGCGTGGACGGCGCTGTGGCAGCAGCGCCTGCCCGACCTGACCAGTCCTCAGTTCGCGGTGCTGCTCACCCTGGACGACCACGGCAGCATGGATCAGTCCGCGCTGGGAGCCCTGGCCGCGGTCGACCGTTCCACGCTCACGGTGCTACTCGACCGCCTGAATGCGCGGGGCCTGGTGACCAAGGAGATGGACCCGGCGAATCGCAAGCGGCGCATCGTCGCACTCACCGATACCGGCCACCGGCATCTGACCGAGGCGGTCAAGGAGGCCGGTCAGCTGCACGCGCAGGTGGAGGAACTGCTGGGCGAGCGCCGACTGAGGCAACTGGTCGACATGCTCCGCGTCCTGGGCGACATGCAGGCACAGCCCTCCCCCGGCGGGTCCGGCCCCGGCCGACCGGAATCGGGGAGCCCGAACCGCTGAATCCCACCTCCCCCCAATAGAGGGATGGGCGCCCAAGGCCGCAGCTGGAACTGTGATCAGCGACCCGAGTGGGTCCCGCCTTGGAGGGCTGACGCATGTACATATCCGCAACGGTCCAGGGGCTCTCCGGACGCCTCTCCGGCCCGGCACTGGGGCCCGAGGACGCTGGCTACGCGGCCGAAGTCGCGGGGTTCAACCAGATCGTGCAGCACCGGCCCGCGATGGTCGTCGCTGCCCAGGACGCCGCGGAGGTACGCAAAGCCGTCCTCTTCGCGGCTGAGACAGGAATGCCGACGGCGGTCCAGGCGACCGGCCACGGACCCTCGCGTGCCGCCGAGGGGGCCGGGCTGCTCATCAACACCCGCCGGATGAACAGGGTGACGATAGACCCCGTCGCCAGGGTCGCCCGGGCAGAGGCCGGCGCGCAGTGGCACCAGGTCGTCGAGGCGGCCGCCGTCCACGGCCTCGCCCCGCTCAACGGCTCCTCGCCGCTGGTGGGGGTGGTCGGCTACACCCTGGGCGGCGGGCTGGCGCTGCTGTCCCGCGCGTACGGCTTCGCCGCCGACCACGTCTCCTCGGTGGACGTCGTCACCCCCGACGGATGGCCCCGGACCGCCACCGCGCAGCGGAACACGGACCTCTTCTGGGCGCTGCGCGGTGGCAAGGGCAACTTCGGAGTGGTGACCTCCATCGAGTTCGGGCTCTTTCCGGTGCCCCGGTTCTACGGTGGCGGACTGTTCTTCCCCGGTGAAACGGCCGCCGAGGTCCTGCACGCCTGGCGGTTGTGGACCGAGTCCGTTCCGCAGGAGACGGCCTCCTCACTGGCCCTGCTGCGGATGCCGGACCTGGAGCCGATCCCGGCCTTTCTGCGGGGCAAGCTCGTGGTGCACATCCGCATCGCCCACCTGGGGCCGGGCGACGAAGGGGACCGGCTGGTCAAGCCGCTGCGGAAGATCGCGCCGGCGCTCGTGGACACGCTCGCGGAGATGCCCTACAAGCGCTTCGCGGAGATCCACAACGACCCGACCTTCCCGATCCCTTACGACGAACGCTCCACCATGCTGCGCGAGCTGGGTCAGGGCGCCGCCGATGACCTGCTCTCCCTCGCGGGCCCCGACAGCGACTGCACGGACATCATGGTCGAGCTGCGGCACATGGGCGGCGCGCTGAGTCAGCCGCCTTCGGTGGCGAACGCGGTCGACCACCGGGACGCCGCGTTCTGCCTGTCCACTCTCGGGCTGCCCGGCGGACGCCCGGCGCACGTCGTGGACGGGATGGCGCACTGGGGGACGGGCCGCAGCTACCTCAACTTCCTCGCAGGTCCGCAGACGGCCCAGCTGGCCGAGCGGGGCTACGGCCCCGCCACCTGGGCGCGGCTGGGCGAGATCAAGGCCCGGTACGACCCCGACAACATTTTCCGGTTCAACCACAACATTCCGCCGCGCCCGAAGCGCTTCTGACCACCCGAAGAAGCAGATCCGGCGCACACCAGATTTTGGAAGGAAAAGCCTCGATGACGACCAACAGTGCGGTCCAAGCCCCGCCGCAGACCGCACCCAGTGCGGGTTTGACCGGGCTCAGGCTCGGAGCGCTCTTCGGCCCCGTGATCTTCGGAGTGACGGCCGCGGGCGTGGCGTTGCCCGATGTCGCCCAGGCGATGGAGGTCCGCCCGGCCGTCGCGGGCTGGGTACTGACGGCGCACGCCCTGGCGCTCGGCGTCGGCACCGCGTTCTTCGGGCGACTCTCGGAGAAGTGGGGTGTGCGCAACACGCTCCTGGTGGGGTCGGTGTTCCTGGCCGTCGGCGCGGTGCTGGTCCTGATCGCCCCCAACTTCGGCACCCTGATCGCGGGCCGGTTCGTCCAGGCAGCGGGCTCCGGCGCCATGACCTCCAGCGCACTCACGCTCGCCTCCGCGGCGGCCGCCTCACAACGCACCAAGATCCTCGGGATCTTCGGGGCGGCCATGGCGCTCTTCTCCTCCACCGCCACCCTCATGGGAGGGATGGTCACGGACTGGATGCACTGGCGGCTCACCCTCGTACTGCCGGCGCTCTCGCTGCTGCTGGTGCCCTTCTGCCTGGACCTCGCGGCCACCCGCCCCGGCTTCGGCAAGGCCGTCGATCTGGTCGGCGGGATCCTGCTGGGCACGGGCGCGACCTCGCTGCTCCTGCTCATCCAGGCATCCTCACTGGACCTGGCCACCCCGCTGGTGATCGCACTGGCCGCGCTTCTGGTGCTGTCGGCAGTTGGCCTCGTGATGCACATCGGCAAGCGGCCGGACGGGTTCGTACCGCGCCAACTGGCCACCGACCGCACCTTCCTGACTGCGGCTCTGGCCGGACTGGGCGGTTACGCCGGGCTGTTCGCCGCCATGTACGCGGTGCCGCAGATCCTCACCTTCAAGTACGGCTGGGATGTGTTCGCCATCGGTGCCTGGCTCCTGCCGGGTGCGATCGTCGGCGCGGTGGCCGCGCGGGTGGCCAGCAAACTCACCGCCGGCAAGGGCGGCAGCCTGCTGCTGACCGGGGCGGCCGTGAGTTCCGCGGTCTTCCTCGGGCTGGTCGGCGTCGTCGAGGGCGGCATCGTCATCATGCTGATCGGCACGTCCATGGGCATGGCAACGTTCGCGGCCACTCAGGTGCTCACCACCGCCGTGCTCTCCAGCCGCCTCGAACCCGCACAGCGCGGCGGTGCCATGGGTGTCCTCAACCTTCTCTTCTTCGTCGGTGGCGGCATCGGCTCCGCCGCCACCGGAACGCTCTCCGAGCACATGGCCCTCACCAGCGCGCTCGCGGTCGTCGCGGTGCTCCCGCTGCTCGCGGGTCTGACCGCCCTGCTCCTCCCGCCCGCCGTGGCACAACAGGAAGCCTGACCCAGGCTCCAACGGGTCCGATCGGCACCGATACGCCCCGCTGAAGCCTTTCCGACCTGGCCGGGGTGCCGAACCGTTGGACGTCGGCACTGCACAGAACGACGAAGCTCCTGGCAGACGGGTTCTCGACCGAGACCACCCGCTCCGCCAGGAGCTTCGCGCGCGCATCCACCCGAAGTCCCGACCACGCACCACACGCGCAGGAAACCGGCATCCGAGGGTGGCGGTTACGACACACTCCGCCTGAAGGGACACCGATGGGCAAGCTCTTGGCAGCCCGGATCATCGCCGCTCCCGCCACGACGGTCGGGCTGGCCGTCTTACCCCCCGCCGAGGCGCACGCCGGCGCCATCGGCTCGACACCCGTCACCGGCTTCGACTACCAAGTCGGCGCGTGAGATCCATCCCATGCGCGACAACGCACCCCAGACGCTGCCCCGTTACGGCAAGGCGTGCGCGCACCTCAACATCAACGGCGTGCGCCGGGTCAGCCAGTGCCACCACATCACGAAGTGAGCCGCACATGACCACCCAGTCCTCGCCCGACGACTCCGCCTGGGAAGCCAAACGCCGCCGCGCCGGCGTCGCCGCCTTCCTCGCCGCCACCGCCGCGTCCTTCGCCTTCTTCGCCTTCTTCGCCTTCTTCCCCGGCCTCCCCCACGTCATCGACTGGGGCGCCGTCATCACCTCCCTCGCCGTCGGCGCCCTGGCCCGCTGGGCCCGCCAGTCCCACATGACGAGGAAGCACACCGCCTCCAGGTAGGACCCCTATAGGAGCCCCTTGATGGCGCTCGCAGCAGAGCGGGAGAAGCGGGCACAGTCAGAGCAGTCCCGCTCTCACCAGTCGAGCCGGACACCGTCATTGCAGGAGAACCGCGCGGAGTGGCAGGCATCGCAGTGTGTGTACCAGGGGGCGCAGGGTTCGCCACAGGAGGCACAGCTGCCGTGCGTGGCCAGTGGCCGGGAAGCAGCAACCAGTTGGTTGATCCGTTCGGCGGCCGCCTGCTCGCCAACCGCCACTTCCTCGGCACTCAGCCCGCCACATTCACGGCCGAAGGCCAGGACGGCCGTACGCAGGTCCCGCATGGTCGCGGCGTACTCCTCGGCGTGGGACAAGGACATCCGCTCGATGATTGTGCGTGGACGGATCAGGTGGTGCAGGGCGGCACCATTCAGGACCGCCCGGCAAACGGCCGGGTAGGCCGGGCGGTCGGCGTCGATGGGCAGGGTGATCAGGCTCCAGACGGTGTGGCCGTCGCGGGGCCAGCGACCGCTGACATCCGGCGGAGCCCCGACGGCCTGGCGTGCCGCCAGTAGCTTGGTGTGAATCTCGTCCACGGGCATCGGCCGCAGCCATGAGCGCTCCTGCGCGGCCGTACGAGCTGCAGCGGTCCAGCCGGCCAGAGCGTGCGGGATCTCTCCGGGCTGCTTCGGTTGTCCGAGGTCGGTCCAGGTGGGGCGCAGCTGAGCCGTCGTGACGCGCAGGCTGCCGGGCCGCGCTCCATTGGCTGCCTGAACGGCCTGGTCCAGGAGGCGGGCCCTCGGAGTGAGGCCGGGAAGTCGACTGCGATAGCCGCCCACGAGCCCTTCCCCTGCGTCGTGGCCCCGACGCCCGGCCCGTCCCGCGATCTGGCCGGCCTCCCAGATCAGCAACTCCCGGCGGGACCTGCCGTCGTACTTGCCCGTTTCCGCGAATGCCACAGCACTCAGTGGAAGGTTGACACCGTGCCCGATCACATCCGTGGTGACGATCACTTCGACCTCGCCCTCGGACAGGCGCCGGATCTGCTCGCGGCGGGCCGCGGGCGGCATCGCGCCGTAGAGGACCGTCGCCGACCGGCCCGCCTCGAGCAGTTCGCGGTGCAGAGCGAGAACGGCTTTGCGGGAGAAGGCCACCACCGCGCTTGCCTGCGGAAGGGTCGCAGCACGGAACTCCCCCGTCCGGCTCAGCGTGCCGTGCCGGGTGTGGCGAACCACCGTGATGTCAGCGCCGGGGGCGAAAAGCTTGCGCAGCAGGTCTTCGGCCTCCGGTGCGGCACAGACGTGCACGTCTGTGTGGGATCCACTCAGCAGCCGGGGGTGCCCCCTGCTCCGAAGGAGCTTGGGGGAGGGTCCAGGCGTGGCCGCGGTCTTCGTCAGCCAGCCAGTGCGCTTCGTCAACGACCAGGAAGTCGCCCACCGTGGGCGCCGCTTCAGCCGTGCAGCACAGAACCGGCGCGTCCGGTTTGACGTACTCCTCGCCCGTGCGCAGACCAACCCGCTCCGCACCGAGCCGGGTACGCAGCCGTTCGTAGACCTCGAAGGCAAGCATGCGCAGTGGCGCTGCGTACACGCCGGTCCCTCCGGCCTCGGCACGGGCGACCAGCAGATCGATGGCATCGTGTGTTTTACCGGAGTTGGTGGGGCCCAGGTGGAGGGTCACTCTTGGGTCGGCTGTCCTCTCCGGGATATGGGCGCGCGCACGCGCGGCGGCTGCGCTCTCGCGCTGCTCGCGCCGCAGCTTCGCGGCCTGTTCAGCCTTCCGGGCCGCCTCCCGCTCGTCCTTCCGGTGCTGCGCAGCCCGGTGTTCACGCCCCGCCACGACTCCCGTGGGGGTGGGCACCGTGGTCGAGCCATCGGCCACGCTCTTCTCGAGTAGATCCGCGGGGACGCCGCGGTCGCGGTACTCGTCCGGGATCTGCTCCACAGCGCACCCCAGCCGTGCCGCCGCGTCGGAGGGGGCGACCAGCTCGGGCGCCGGGCGGCTGCGCCGGGCCCTGCGCAGCGCGGCCGTGAACTCGCGGGCAGCTTCTCCGTGTTCCTCGAGGGTGACAGGGTCCGTGTGCGCGCCCAGCACGTCCGTCAGTCTCTCCTCCGCAGCGCGCCTCGCCAGATGGGCGGCCTCGGCCTGACTGATCTTCATCCGGCCGGCGAACGGCTGTGCGGAACGCGACCAGTGCGACCACGCGGCAGCTCTCGTCCAAGGGTCACGCAGTTTGAGCAACGACTGGGCACGCAGACGAGAGCGGTAGCTCTCAGCCCGGCGGTCGACGCCGGAGGCCAGTCCGGCCAGGAAAGGGCCGGGCATCCGGGTACCGAGCAGCTCGGGACAGCGCTCAGGCAACTGGCGGGCGTCGGCGGCCGAGTACTGCCAGACCTCGGCGTGATAGCGGTTGGTGTACGACCGGACCGGGCGGATGACCCCGGCGCGCGCCAGCTGGTCGAAGCGGTGCCTGCTGACGCCCGCGAGCTCAGCGGCCTCGGCGGCGTGCACCATGCGCGTGAACTCGGCGAGTTCACCGGGGCTCGCGCGCCACCGGGCCACCTCGCCCGCTCTGACGTACAGCTCATCTCCGCTCCAGCATGTACGGATCAGGCCGTGTTCGATCCCCAGAGTGAACTCGTCTCTCCGCAGGTCAAGTTCCCGGCGTGCCGCTTCGAGCGTGAGGTGTTTTGCCGTCGTACCGGCCATGATGCGCCTCCCCTGTCTTCACCATCCTTCACACGGTGACACGGGGATCTGACAATCGGTGATCGCGCCCTTATCAAGGGCAACCACCGGGTGCTCACGCATCTGCCGAACCTCACCGGAACACGGGGCCAGAACCCGGATCCGCCGAAGCGCCGCCCCATGCGCCGACCGACCGTGGAAATAGCAAAAGCCCCAGGTCACGACGAGTGAGTCCTGAGGCTTCCACAGAGCCGCCTTCGGGATTCGAACCCGAGACCTACGCATGACGAGGCCTCACAAGATCATCCCGAACCTGCCGAGCCGTTCTGCTGAATCCCATATCCCTAGGTCGGCACGTTGCGTCCACGACCCCGCGTGTCACCCCATCCACCTCATGCCAACCAGTCCGCTCACGCATCGCTCACGCAAGCACGGCGGCACCCAGCATGAGGTCAGATCTGGCCGAGGTCGAACTCCACCGGGAAAGGAGCCGAGACCTTAACGACACCGGTGAACACGTCCCCGTCTCGGTAGGCCCTGGTCGCAGGGTCGAGAACATAGGTGTACACCAAGGGGACACCGGTCGCGGCCTGCTCGACCCGCCAGTAGAAGGCGATACCGGACTTGGCGTACTGGTCCGTCTTCACGATCCGATCGGTGGTCTCCGACCCCGGTGAGACAACCTCCACGACCAGCAGCACGTGCTCGGGACGGGTAGGCGTGATGTCGATCGTGTCCGCGCGGTACACAACGACATCCGGACGACGATTGGTGAGGGGGACATCCTGAAGTCTGACGTCAAAGTCGGTATCGGCATTCCAGTCCGGCCCGGCGGCTGCCTCCAAGACGTTCGCCAAGATCCGAGCGAGCCGATTGTGCCGCTTGGACGCGCTGGGACTCACCACGACCATCCCGTCCACGATCTCGATCCCCGCACACTGCTCCTCGGACCAGGAGTCGTACTGCTCGGCCGTGATCTGCTCGTGCATCCACGCAGGGGCTGCCATCTCGGCAGTCATGACCCACCTCCCGGACGCCATGCGAGCGGGCCCGATCCCGCTGAGTTCAGCGTACTGTCTCGGCTCGTCCAGCACTCTGGACGCCAGAACAGCCGACAGCGAGCGACTCGGCTGGAGCAGCGGGCCGGAAGCCGGCTCCCACTGGCATGAGCCTCCAGGAGAGGACCACCATCCGAGGGCGGCGGTTACGGGTGGCCAGCATGCCAATCTGTTGATCACTCTTCGTAGTGGACTGCCCCTCGGGGCAGAACTTCGAGTCGACGGCAAGCGTTCCCTCCAGGCAGACACACTCCGCCTGAAGGGACACCGATGGGCAAGCTCTTGGCAGCCCGGATCTCGCCACTCCCGCCACGACGGTCGGGCTGGCCGTCTTACCTCACGCCGAGGCGCACGCCGGCGCCATCGGCTCGACACCCGTCACCGGCTTCGACTACCAAGTCGGCGGTGTCACCATGAAGGTTCCGACGGGCTGCATGTTCACTCACGCCGTCCGCGGCGAAGGCAAGAAGATCACGTACCAGAACGCCTGCGTCGACTGTGGTTTCGTAGGGGCCCTGAATTCAGGCTTCTGCAACTGGCGTATCGACTTCACCTACGCGGACACCGACAACAAGACCTACCGCACGTCCCGGGGCAAGACGCACACCGAGTGCGAGATCCACCCGATGCGCGACAACTCACCCCAGACACTGCCTCGTTACGGCAAGGCGTGCGCTCACATCAGCGTCAACAGTGTGCGCCGGGTCAGTCAGTGCCACCACATCACGAAGTGAGCCGCACATGACCACCCAGCCCTCGCCCGACGACTCCGCATGGGAATCCAAGCGCCGCCGCGCCGGCCTGGCCGCCTTCGTGGTCGCCACGGCACTGTCCTTCGCGTTCTTCGCCTTCTTCCCGGGCCTCCCCCACGTCATCGACTGGGGCGCGATCGTCACCTCGCTCGCCGTAGGCGGCCTGGCCCGCTGGGCATGGCAGTCCCACCTCTCAAGAAGACGCGCCGCGCACCCGCAGAGCTGATCCCACGCCACGCCCCTGAAGCATCGCCAGTTCGGACCGCGCGCCGGTCGACGGTCTCTGGAACTCGGCGATGGCGCGATGCTCACGTGGCCGACGAAGCCGCACCAGCGCCCGCTCCCGCACGGTTCACGGGCATGAAAAAGCCCCAGGTCACGGCGAGTGAGTCCTGGGGCTAATCCGAGCCGCCTTCGGGATTCGAACCCGAGACCTACGCATTACGAGTGCGTTGCTCTGGCCAGCTGAGCTAAGGCGGCACCGCTGGGAAGACAAGAATTTCCCTGGTGGGAGCCTCTCATCAGCAGCGGCGCCAAGTCTACAGGGTTAAACGGGGTGCCCCGAACAGGGTGCCGGGGCGGCTCCGCCGGTGGGGGTCAGCACTTCTTTCCGTCCTTCGGAGCGGTGCCTTCCAGGAGGTACTGGTTGATCGCCGAGTCGATGCAGTCGCTGCCCCGGCCGTACGCCGTGTGGCCGTCGCCGTCGTAGGTCAGCAGGACACCCGAGTCGAGCTGGCCCGCCAGGGCCTCGGCCCACTTGTACGGGGTCGCGGGGTCGCGGGTGGTGCCGACCACCACGATCGGCGGGGCGCCCTTCGCGTGCAGCGCCTTGGCCGTGCCGGTGGCCTTCGCCAGCCAGTACGCGCAGTTCAGCGAGGCCCAGGCCAGGCCCGCGCCGAAGACCGGAGAGGCCTTCTCGAAGGAGGGCAGCGCCTTCTCGACCGCCTCGGGCCCGTTGAAGGCCGGGGGCTGGTCGAGGCAGTTGACGGCGGCGTTCGCCGACATGAGGTTGGCGTACTTGCCGTCCTGCTCGCGCTCGTAGTAGCTGTCGGCGAGGGCCAGCAGCCCGTTGCCGTCGTCGCCGTCGATCGCGGCTCCGAGCGCCTCGCGCAGCTGCGGCCAGGCGTTCTCGTCGTACAGGGCGGCGATCACCCCGGTCGTCGCCAGCGACTCGCCGAGCGCGGGGCGCGACCGGTCGGTCGTGGGGACCGGCTGGGCGTCGGCCTTGCGGAAGAACTCCTTCAGGCGTTCCGCGATCTGATCCGGGCTCCCCTGGCCTAGCGGGCAGTCGGTCTGCTTCGCGCAGTCCGCGGCGAAGGCCCGGAAGGCGGTCTCGAAGCCCTCCGTCTGGTCCCGGTTCAGTTCGACCGCGGGCCGGGAGGGGTCCATCGCCCCGTCCAGGACCAGCCGGCCGGTCCGGCCCGGGAAGAGGTCGGCGTACGTCGCCCCGAGGAAGGTGCCGTACGAGGCGCCGACGTAGTTCAGCTTCTCGTCGCCCAGCGCCGCACGCAGGACGTCCATGTCCCGGGCGGCGTCGACCGTGGACACGTGCGGCAGGATCCGCTGCGAGTGCGTCCGGCAGGCGGCCGCGAACTCCTTGAAGGCGGCCACCAGCAGGGCCCGCTCCGCCGGCGTGTCGGGCGTCTGGTCCACCTGGGTGTACTTGTCCATGGCCGGGCCGTTCAGGCATTCCACGGGGGTGCTGCGGTCCACGCCGCGCGGGTCGAAGGAGACCATGTCGTACGCGGCGCGGACCGGGGCCGGGTATCCGATGCCCGCGTACGCCTGGAGGTACCCGATGCCGGAGCCTCCCGGGCCGCCCGGGTTCACCACCAGCGAGCCGAGCCGCTCGGAGGGGTCGGTGGCCTTGCGGCGGGCCACCGCGATGTCGATGTCCCCGCCCCCGGGGTTCCCGTAGTCCAGCGGGACCTTCATGGTGGTGCAGTCGAAGCCGGGCACACCGCACTCGCGCCAGCTCAGCTTCTGGTCGTAGTACGGGCGCAGAGCGGCCGGGACGGCGGACGGCTCGGCAGACGGTGCCTCGGAGGCCCCGCCGGACGACGCGGCGGCGCGGGGTGTGCCCGAACCGCCCGAGGTGCACCCGGAGAGCAGTAGCCCCGCAGCGGCGATCACGGTCCCGGTGGTGCGCAGCAGGCGACTGGTGTCCATTCCAGGAGCCTACGGCCTGCGGGCACGCCCGGGGCGGTGGTGCCCGCGCCGGGCGGCGGGCGGCCGCCCGGGCGCGGAGCGCCGCCCCGTACGGACCGGCGGCGTCTGCGGCCCGCCACGCGGACCCCTCGAACGGGTGAGGCGGTCAACCGGAGTCGCGGGCCCGGGAAGAGTCGCGCGTGTCAGCCCGCGCGCAGCGACATCGTCATCGCCTCGACGGCGAGCAGCGGGGAGACGTTGCGGTCGAGCGCCTGCCGGCACGCGATGATCGCCTCGATGCGCCGCAACGTGCGCTCGGGGCCCGACTCCCGGGCGATCCGGTCCAGGTCTGGGCGTATCTCCTCGTTCGCGATGGCCAGCGAGGATCCGAGCTGGAGGGCCAGCACGTCCCGGTAGAAGCCGGTGAGGTCGGTGAGCGCCAGGTCGAGGCTGTCGCGCTGCGTGCGCGTACGCCGGCGCTTCTGCCGGTCCTCCAGCTCCTTCATCACGCCCGCCGTGCCGCGCGGCATCCGCCCGCCCGTACCCGCTCCGGCGCCGAGCGCGGCCCGCAGCTCCTCGGTCTCCTTGGTGTCGACCTCTTCCGCGACCTGCTTGGCGTCCTCGGCGGCGGCGTCGACCAGCTCCTGCGCCGCCTTCAGGCAGTCGCCCACGTCGGTCACGCGCATCGGCAGCTTCAGGACGGTGGCGCGCCGTGAGCGGGCCGCCCCGTCGGTGGCGAGCCGGCGGGCCCGGCCGATGTGCCCCTGGGTCGCGCGGGCGGCGGCCTGCGCGACGTCCGGCTCGATGCCGTCGCGCCGCACGAGCACCTCCGCGACGGCGGACACCGGCGGGGTGCGCAGCGAAAGGTGCCGGCAGCGGGAGCGGATGGTGGGCAGCACGTCCTCCAGCGAGGGGGCGCACAGCAGCCACACGGTCCGCGGAGCGGGCTCCTCCACGGCCTTGAGCAGCACGTTGCCTGCGCCCTCCGTCAGCCGGTCGGCGTCCTCCAGGACGATGACCTGCCAGCGTCCGACGGCCGGGGAGAGCTGCGCCCGGCGCACCAGCGCCCGGGTGTCCTTCACGCCGATGGACAGCTGATCGGTACGGACGATCTCCACATCGGCGTGCGTACCGATCACGGTGGTGTGGCAGCCGTCACAGAACCCGCAGCCCGGCTCGCCGCCGAGGGCGCGGTCCGGGCTGGTGCACTGGAGCGCGGCCGCGAAGGCGCGGGCGGCGGTGGACCGCCCGGAGCCGGGCGGTCCGGTGAACAACCAGGCGTGCGTCATCTTGGAGGCGGCAGGCGGCGGGGTCCCCGCCTCGATGGCGGTGACCAGAGCGTCGGCGTCGACCGCGGCGGCGGCCAGCTGCGTCTGGACCCGCTCCTGTCCCACCAGGTCGTCCCATACGGGCATCCCGCCCACCGCCTTCCGCCTCGCGTACCGTCCGTGCCGTCTGCTCACCCAGTGTGGCGGCTCCCACTGACAATCCCCGCCAGCCGGTCCCCACGACGACCACAGCCGCCACCGCCACCACCACGCCGTCAGCGGCGGCGCGGCCCCCGGCCCTGCTCGTCCTCGTCGTCCCCGCGCGGTCCCAGCAGTTCGTCCGCCAGGGTCGGCAGGTCGTCCAGCGGAGTCTCCTCCGCCCAGTCCGAGCGGGGCCGACGCGGCCGGCCGTCCTCGGCGAGGAGCGGCAGTTCACGGGTCGCGTCGTTGCCCGAGTCACGGAAGATGCCCGGCGGGACCCGGTCGACCGGGTTCTCCTCGGGGCGCTGGGCCGTCGGCCGCGACGCCGAGTACGAGGCCCTGGGCGCCGCCGGCCGCGCCGCCGCCTCGCCCGAGCCGGTGGGGCGTACGGGCGGCAGGACCGCCGTCTCGTCCGCCGGACCCGTCGCGCGCACGGGCGGCAGAACCGCCGTCTCGTCCGCCGGGCCCGCCGCCGGATGGGCCTTCGGGACCGGGACCGTCTGGGTGACGTCGTCCGGCCGCGCGACCCGCTTGACGACCGGAGTCTCGACCGTCACGGCCTCGTCGTGGCGCGGATCCTTGCGCAGATCGGCCTTGGGCGCGGGAGCGGCGGGAGCCGCCGGGGCCACAGGGGCAGCCGCCGCCACGGACGCCGAAGCAGCCGCGACCGAGGCTGCGGCCGCCGCAGCGGACTTCGCCGCGGCCTCCGCCGCCGAGACCTCGGCCAGCCGCCGCGCCTCCTCGGCCTTCAGCAGGGCCTCCTCGGCCCGCCGCTGCTTCTCCAGCCGGCGCTCCTCGGCCTCGGCGTGCAGCCGGGCCTCTTCCTCCGCCTGCTTGCGCAGCCGCTCGGCCTCCACGGCGCGGGCCTTCTCCTCGGCCTCCAGCCGCTGCCGCTCGGCCTCGGCCCGCTCGCGGGCCTCCTCCTCGGCGCGCAGCCGCTCCTCGCGCTCCTTGCGGGCGGCCTCGGCCTCGGCCGCGAGCCGGGCCTCCTCCGCCTCCCGGGCCTTGCGGGCCTCTTCCTCGGCCAGCAGCCGGGCCTCCTCGGCCTTGCGGGCCGCCTCTTCCTCGGCCTTGCGCTCGGCCTCCTCGATGGCGAGCCGGCGGGCCTCCGCCTGCGCGGCCACCTCGGCCTCGGACAGCGGGAGCATCCGGTCCAGGCGGTGGCGCACGACGGTGCTGACCGACTCCGGGTCCTGGCCCGCGTCGACCACCAGGTAGCGCCCGGGGTCGGCCGCGGCCAGGGTCAGGAATCCGGCCCGCACCCGCTGGTGGAACTCCGCCGGCTCCGATTCCAGCCGGTCCGGCGCCTCCGTGAACCGCTCCCGGGCCGTCTCCGGCGACACGTCGAGCAGCACGGTCAGATTCGGTACGAGGCCGCTCGTGGCCCAGCGTGAGATACGGGCGATCTCGGTCGGGGACAGGTCCCGGCCGGCGCCCTGGTAGGCCACCGAGGAGTCGATGTAGCGGTCGGTGATGACCACCGCGCCGCGCTCCAGAGCGGGCCGTACGACGGTGTCCACGTGCTCGGCGCGGTCGGCCGCGTACAGCAGGGCCTCGGCGCGGTTCGACAGGCCGGCGGAGGACACGTCGAGCAGGATCGAACGCAGCCGCTTGCCGACCGGGGTGGCCCCGGGCTCGCGCGTGACGACGACCTCGTGGCCCTTCGCCCGTATCCAGTCGGCCATCGCCTCCACCTGGGTGGACTTGCCGGCGCCGTCGCCGCCCTCCAGGGCGATGAAGAACCCGGCGTCGGACGCGGCCTGCACCGGCTCCCCGCCGCGCAGCGCCTCGCGCAGGTCGCGGCGCAGCGGTACGCCGCTGCGGTCGTCGGCCTTGGCCAGGACGATGGCGGCGACCGGCAGCAGCAGGGCGCCGACCAGCATCAGCGTGAAGGCCGCGCCGCCGTGCGCGAAGGCGACCTCGCCGGCGGCCACCCGGTGCGGTCCGATCAGGGCGGCCAGCAGCGGGGCGGCCACGGCCCCGACGGCCACGGAGACCCGGACGACGGCCTGCAGGTGCTCGGTGACCCGGGCCCTGCGGAACTCTTCGGTCTCCTGGTCGAGCAGCGTGTGCCCGGTGTTCGCGGCGACGCCCGCGGCGCTGCCGGCGAGCAGCGAGAGGAACACCACCGTCGAGGTGTCCGGAACCAGCCCGGTCAGCAGCAGCGCCAGCCCGGCCACCCCGACGGACAGCGCCAGCAGGCGCCGCCGGGACAGGGCGGGGAGGACCTTGCCGGCCTGGGTGGCGCGGATCCCGAGGGCGGTGCCGCCGAGCAGGGCCAGTACGAACAGCGAGAACGCGGCCGCTCCGCCCCCCAGGTCGGTGGCGTGCAGGACGGCCACGGCGGCGGCGGAGGCGACGGCTCCGGCGACGGCGGCGCAGACGAGGACGAGCAGCGGGATGGCCCCCGTACGCCCCTTCTCCGGCCGGTCCCCCGCCTTGGGGGCGCGCAGGCCCTCCAGCGGGGAGCGCGGACGCGGGGTCTTCGCGGCGGGCAGCACCAGCGGGAGCAGCAGCGATACGGACGCCGCGAAGAGGCCGGAGGCCACGTACGAGCCGAGGGCCGCCTGGTTCTCGGCGAACCAGCCGATGCCGAGGCCGAGGGCCTTGCCGATCAGGGTCGCGGCGAGCAGCGCGGCAGCGGCGATCGGCAGGGCCGCGAAGGCGGTGCGCAGGTTCAGCCGGCGCAGTGCGTCGAGGTGGTCGGGCAGCGGCCGTACGGTCGCCCCCTCCGGCGGTGGCGTCGGCAGCAGGCCGGGCGCGGCGCTGTCCTTGGCCAGCCCCCAGAGCCGCTCGGCGGCGCCGGAGACGAAGACGGTGGCGAGCAGGGCGGTCAGCGCGTGCGGGCCGATCCAGTCGAGCCACAGCGGGGCCACGACGAACAGGCCGAGCCGGAACCCGTCGGCGCCGATCATCGTCCAGCGGCGGTCCAGCTTGCCGCCGGGGGCGGCGAGCTTGGCCAGGGGTCCGAGGAGGACCGCGCCGAAGAGGACGGTGGACACCACGCGGACGCCGAAGACGGCGGCGACGGCGAGGGCCCAGCCGGTGTAGCCGCCACCGAAGGAGTCCTGCTCCACGGCCGTCTGGAAGACCAGCAGCACCAGGACCAGCAGGGCGAGGGCATCACCGATGCCGCTCACCAACTGCGCGCTCCACAGCCGCCGCAGCCCGGGGGTGCGCAGCAGGGCGCGCACCGCCCGCTCGCGGGAGTCCGCGGCGAGGGCTTCGTCGTAGGCGGGGGCGGTGTCGGTGGTGGCGGTCACGACCGTTGGCTGCTCGGCTCGCGTCATCCGCCCAGCCTATCCGCTGCGCTGTGCGGGTGCGGAGGGCTGTGGACAAGGTCCGGTGTGACCCCCGACCCACCCGTCCGGGGCGTGCCGCCGGCCGTGTCGCCGCTGCGCGGGGCCGGGTCCCCTACTCGCCCTTCCACCGTTCCCAGGGCTCCGCCCTGACCCGGTTGCCCCGGGCTGCGCCCGAAGCTCCTGGGGCTCCGCCCCAAACCCCGGTCCTCAAACCCCGGTCCTCAAACCCCGGACGGCTGGAAGAGCAGACCCCGGTCCGCAATCAGCGGACCGGGGTCTGGCGACTACTCGTCCGCCGGGACGGCGGCCGTCTTCTTCGCTGCCGCCTTCTTGGCCGTCGTCTTCTTGGCCACCGTCGTCTTCTTGGCGGCAGCCGTCTTCGTCGCCGTCGCCTTCTTCGCCGGGGCCTTCTTCGCGGGCGCCTTCTTCGCGGGCGCCTTCTTGGCCGTCTTCTTGACCGGGCCCTTGGCGCGCTTCTCCGCGAGCAGCTCGTAGCCGCGCTCCGGCGTGATCGTCTCGACGTCGTCGTCCCGCCGCAGCGTCGCGTTCGTCTCGCCGTCCGTCACGTACGGACCGAACCGGCCGTCCTTGACGACCACCGGCTTCTCGCTCACCGGGTCGGTCCCCAGCTCCTTCAGCGGCGGCTTCGCGGCCGCGCGCCCCCGCTGCTTCGGCTGCGCGTAGATCGCGAGCGCCTGCTCCAGGGTGATGGCGAAGAGCTGGTCCTCGGTCTCCAGCGACCGCGAGTCCGTGCCCTTCTTCAGGTACGGGCCGTAGCGGCCGTTCTGCGCGGTGATCTCCGCACCCTCCGCGTCCACGCCGACGACCCGGGGAAGGGACATCAGACGCAGGGCGTCTTCGAGCGTGACCGTGTCCAGGCTCATCGACTGGAACAGCGAGGCCGTCCGCGGCTTGACCGCGTTCTTGCCCGTCTTCGGCGTGCCCTCGGGGAGGATCTCCGTCACGTACGGCCCGTAGCGACCGTCCTTCGCGACGATTTCGTTCCCGCTGATCGGGTCCTTGCCCAGTTCGAACTCGCCGCTCGGCTTCGCGAAGAGCTCCTCCGCGTACTCGACCGTCAGCTCGTCGGGGGCCAGCTCCTCGGGGACGTCCGCCCGCTGGTGGCCCTCGGCGTCCTTCTCACCGCGCTCCACGTACGGCCCGTAGCGGCCGACGCGCAGCACGATGCCCTCGCCGACGGGGAAGGAGGAGATCTCCCGGGCGTCGATCGCGCCCAGGTCGGTCACCAGCTCCTTGAGACCGCCGAGCGCGTCACCGTCGGCCGGCACGACCTCGGTCGCGTCCTCCGCGCCGAAGTAGAACCGCTTCAGCCACGGCACGGACTGGGCCTCGCCCCGCGCGATGCGGTCGAGGTCGTCCTCCATCTTGGCGGTGAAGTCGTAGTCGACGAGCCGCCCGAAGTGCGTCTCCAGCAGGTTGACCACGGCGAACGACAGGAAGGACGGCACGAGCGCCGTGCCCTTCTTGAAGACGTACCCGCGGTCCAGGATCGTGCCGATGATCGACGCGTACGTCGACGGGCGGCCGATCTCCCGCTCTTCCAGCTCCTTGACCAGCGAGGCCTCGGTGTAGCGGGCCGGCGGCTTGGTCGAGTGGCCGTCGACCGTGATCTCCTCGGCCGACAGCGCGTCGCCCTCGGTGACCTGCGGGAGGCGCTTCTCACGGTCGTCGAGCTCGGCGTTCGGGTCGTCCGCGCCCTCGACGTAGGCCTTCATGAACCCGTGGAAGGTGATCGTCTTGCCGGAGGCAGAGAACTCGGCGTCGCGGCCGTCCGCCGACCGGCCGCCGATCTTCACGGTCACCGAGTTGCCGACCGCGTCCTTCATCTGGGAGGCGACGGTGCGCTTCCAGATGAGCTCGTACAGGCGGAACTGGTCGCCGGACAGACCGGTCTCGGCCGGGGTGCGGAAACGATCACCCGAAGGGCGGATCGCCTCGTGCGCCTCCTGCGCGTTCTTGACCTTGCCCGCGTAGACGCGCGGCTTCTCCGGCAGGTACTCCGCCCCGTAGAGCTGCGTGACCTGCGCCCGCGCCGCCGACACCGCGGTGTCGGAGAGCGTCGTGGAGTCGGTACGCATGTAGGTGATGAAGCCGTTCTCGTACAGCTTCTGCGCCACCTGCATCGTCGCCTTCGCCCCGAAGCCGAGCTTGCGCGAGGCCTCCTGCTGGAGCGTCGTCGTACGGAACGGGGCGTACGGGGAGCGGCGGTACGGCTTGGACTCGACCGACCTGACGGCGAACGAGGTCTCGGCCAGCGCGGCGGCCAGCGCCCGCGCGTTCGCCTCGTCGAGGTGCAGCACCTCGCTCTTGAGCTTCCCGGTCGAGCCGAAGTCGCGGCCCTGCGCGACGCGCTTGCCGTCCACCGTGTTCAGGCGGGCGACCAGCGTGGACGGGTCGGAGGCGTCACCGGTGCGGCCGGTGGCGAAGGTGCCGGTCAGGTCCCAGTACTCGGCCGAGCGGAAGGCGATGCGCTCGCGCTCCTTCTCGACGACCATGCGGGTGGCCACCGACTGGACGCGGCCCGCCGACAGCTTCGGCATGACCTTCTTCCACAGGACCGGCGAGACCTCGTAGCCGTAGAGGCGGTCGAGGATGCGGCGGGTCTCCTGGGCGTCGACCATGCGCTGGTTGAGCTCGCGCGGGTTGGCGACGGCGTCGCGGATCGCGTCCTTGGTGATCTCGTGGAAGACCATCCGGTGGACGGGGACCTTGGGCTTGAGGACTTCCTGCAGGTGCCACGCGATGGCTTCGCCCTCGCGGTCCTCATCGGTGGCGAGGAAGAGTTCGTCGGACTCGGCCAGCAGCTCCTTGAGCTTCCTGACCTGGGCCTTCTTGTCGGCGTTGACGACGTAGATCGGCGCGAAGTCGTGCTCGACGTCCACACCGAGACGGCGGACCTCACCGGTGTACTTGTCGGGAACCTCGGCCGCGCCGCTGGGGAGGTCGCGGATGTGCCCGACGCTCGCCTCGACGACGTATCCGGGGCCGAGGTAGCCCTTGATCGTCTTCGCCTTGGCAGGGGACTCGACGATGACGAGTCGGCGGCCGCCCTTTGCGGTCTCGCTAGTCGGGGACAACTTGGCTCTTCTCTCCGGTCGGCACTCGGTCGCAGTACGGCGACGCTGCGGAGTGTGACGGTACAACCCGCCCCCGTGTCAAACGGCAGAAGCCCGCAACGGCCACTCGAACGGTAACCCGACAAGTGCCATTTCTGCCGCCCGGATGCCGCGGCGGGCCCTGCGCACTCACCGGGCAGAGTGGCCGAAGGGCCGTCTGGCCCCGCCCCGGGACCCCGCTTCACGTCGTTCTTTACGATCCTGCGCGCATTCCGGACGAGCGGAGGAAACTCGGCGCGCCGCCGGACGTGAGCGACATCCGGCCGATTCCCCGGCCGCGAACCCCGACCCCACCCCCGCCGGACCGAAGCACCCCTCACCACCAGGGGCGACACCGCCCCGGGCCGCCCCGGGGCCCGCATGCCGCAGGGCCCGAAGGCCGGGCAGCCGGGATGCCGCGGAGCCCCCGGCACCGTGAGCTTCGCCTCAGCGGGCCCCCGCCCTCACAGCCGGCCGAGGCACCAGACCCCGAGGGCCAGCGACACCCCGCCCGCGAGCAGTGCCACCGGTACGGCCACGACGGGGCGCACGCCCTCGGCCACCGGCGCGCCGGTCAGGGCGCGCGCCCCCGTCCAAGCCAGCAGAGCGGCCCCGAACAGCAGGAACACGGCCGCCGCGAAGATCGCCGGACCGTGCTCCATGCCGTTCACCTCATCCCCCGGGCCGCTCCCGGGATCCCCCCGGATCCCGCTGAACGGAGGATTTCAGCCGAGGGGAGACGGCAGACGAACCTGGGGTTACATCCCGGCTCCGACTGCCCGGGGCCCACCGGGGTCCGAGGCCCGCCGGGGCTCCGGGCTCCGGGCTCCGGGCTCCGGGCTCCGGCGCACGCCGACGCACGGGCGGCCGCCGGCCCTACTCCCCCGCGGCTCCCGTTCCGGCTTCCGCTCCCGCCTCCGCCCCGGTCAACGGCTCCAGGAACCCCTGCTCCACCAGCATCCGGATCGCCTCGGGCGTCCGGTCCCGCAGGACCACCGGGTCCTCCTCCACCAACTGGGCGATGGCGTCCAGAATCCGCCCCGCGCTCAGTGATCCGTCACACACCCCGGCGAAGCCGGCCCCGACCGTGTCGACCTTGGTCGCGCGCCGCATGCCCCGGTTCTGCCGGAGCACGACGTGTTCCGGATCCTCCGCGCCGGGCGCGCCGACCTGCTCCTGAACGACCTCCTCGGTCAGCCGGAAGTAGCCCGCGAGCAGGGCCGCGTCATCGTGGTCGCGCAGGTAGTCCTGGCGCGCGAAGTGGTCGAGGACGGCCTCCCCGAGCGGCTGTTCCACCGAGTGCGGCCACTCCTCGACCACGATCGACGGCTCGGCCGCGTCGCTGCGCCGCAGCGTGATCCAGCCGAAGCCGACCTCCTTGGTCTTGCGGGCTTCGAACTCGTCCAGCCAGTCCTCGTACCGCTGTTCGTACTCGGCGGGGTCGGTGCGGTGGTCGCCCGCGTCACGCAGCCACAACTCCGCGTACTGCGTCACGTCCTGCACGTCACGCTGCACGATCCAGGCATCGCAGCCGCGCGGCACCCAGGCCCGTACCCGGTCGTGCCAGTCCTCGCCGTCCACGTGCTGCCAGTTGCCCAGGAACTGTGCGAACCCGCCCGGGTTGAGCCGAGCTCCGGCCTCCTGGACCAGGGTCCGGCACAGGTCGTCGCCGCCCATCCCGCCGTCCCGGTACGTCAGCCGGGCTCTCGGGGAGATCACGAAGGGCGGATTCGAGACGATCAGGTCGTACGTGGCCCCGCCGACCGGCTCGAACAGCGACCCGGCGAGCAGTTCCGCCTCGGGTGCCCCCGACAGCGCCAGCGTCAACCGGGTGAATTCCAGGGCCCGCGGGTTGACATCGGTCGCCGTGACCCGGGTCGCGTGCTGGGCGGCGTGCAGCGCCTGGATCCCGGATCCGGTGCCGACGTCGAGGGCCGAGCCGACCGGCGTGCGGATGGTGATCCCGGCCAGCGTCGTGGAGGCGCCGCCGACCCCGAGGACCACGCCCTCCTCGCGGCTGCCGATCCCGCCGGCCCCGCCCACGGCGCAGCCGAGGTCGGAGACGATGAACCAGTCCTCGCCGTCCGGACCGCCGTACGGGCGTACGTCCACGGTGGCGTGCACCTCATCGCCCTCGCGCCGCAGCCAGCCGTCGGCCAGCGCCGCGTCGACGGGCAGGGCGGCCGCGGCGTGCACGTACGGCACCGGCTCCCGCAGCAGGAACAGCCGGGTCAGGCTCGCGAGCGGCCCGTCGCCGCGGCTCCGCGTGGCACGCAGGGCGGGGACCGTCTCGCTGCGGGCCAGCGCGGCGTACGCCGGGGCACCGAGCAGGTCGAGCAGCCCGTCGGCGGTGAAGCCCGCGGCGAGCAACGCGGCGCGCAGCTCGGCCGCGCGGGCCGACGAGGGGAGGCGGGCGGGCAGACCGGGGGGAAGGCTGGTGGTACTCACCCGCCCATTGTGGCTGCTGCCGCCGCCGTTGCCCGCGCCACGCCACACGGCCTTCGGTGCGGGCGCCCGTCGCCCCCCGCGAGCTGCCGCCCGGGGGCGTCGGCCCGGGACGGGCCCCGACCGGGCGCAGCTCCGTACGGCCGGGGCCGTCCGCGGACCTGCCCGCGGCCTGTCTCCCGACGTGCGCCCGGACATCGCCGGGACATGCGCCGGGACATGCGCCGGGGGCGGCCGGGATCCCGAAGGATCCCGGCCGCCCCCGGTGGGTGCGGCGCCGCCGGCAGGGCGGCTGTCCGCGCGTCAGGCCCTAGGACTGCGCGACGGGCCTTAGGACTGCGCCGGCGACGGAGTCGTCACCTGGCAGCCACTCTGACTGTTCATCGCCTTGTCCAGCCCGCCCGCCTTGAGCTGGTCGAGGGCTTCCTTGCCGCCCTTGGTCGCTTCCTCCAGGCCGCCCGCCACCTCCTTGAGGCCCTCGGCGAACTTGCCCTGGTCCTTGGCGTCGAGGGCGTCCATCTTCGTCTTCAGGGCGGTGTAGCCCGCCGACGTCGACTCGAAGCCCATGACCGCGGCGGCCTGGGTCTTCTCCCCGTCCTTGACGGGCGGAACTCCCGCGTCCGTGAGGGCCGTACCCATCGCCTTATACGACTCGGACATGGTCCCGAAGGCCGCCGAGTCGGTCGACTGGACCTCCTCGGGCTTGCTGCTCTCGGTCGCCACCCGCTTGATGTCGGCGTTCGCCTGCTCGATCTTCTTGAGCTCGGGCTGCCAGCTGTCGCAGACCTTCTTGGCCCAGGCGTCGGTCTTCTTGTCGCCGTCGTCCCCGCCGCAGCCGGACAGGACGAGCATCAGCACCGCAGCGCCCGATACCGCGGCCGCAAGCTTCTTGTTCACCGGATTGGTCCCTTCGAAGGCTCTCGGCCCGGAAGATACACGCCCACCATCCGGTAAACGCAAAGGCGGACGGACGGCGCGTCAGTCCGCGCCTCCCGTCCGCCATTCGGGCGTACGGCCCGAGTCGCACCGAGCCGAGCCGAGCCGGCCGAGCCGGGCGGGCCGGTTCAGGCCCGCGACGGCCCTCTCAGCCGTCTCAGCCGTCTCAGCCGTCTCAGGAAGAAACCACCGCCGCCGGGTCGGCCTGCTGGCCCACCCGTTCGGCGGTCGAGCCCTCGCCCGTCCCCTCGTCGCCCACGGCGATGCCGCGGCGCTTGGAGACGTACACCGCGCCGACGATGACGCCGATCGCGAGGACCGCGACGATCGCCCGCACGATCGGGCTGGCGTCGTCGCCGTAGCTGAACTGCACGATCGCGGGGGCGATCAGCAGCGCCACCAGGTTCATGACCTTGAGCAGCGGGTTGATGGCGGGACCGGCGGTGTCCTTGAAGGGGTCGCCGACGGTGTCGCCGATGACGACGGCCTCGTGGGCCGCGCTGCCCTTGCCGCCGTGGTGCCCGTCCTCGACGAGCTTCTTCGCGTTGTCCCACGCACCACCGGAGTTGGCGAGGAAGACCGCCATCAGGGTGCCCGTGCCGATCGCGCCGGCGAGGAAGGAACCGAGGGCTCCGACGCCGAGCGTGAACCCGACGGCGATCGGGGTGAGGACGGCGAGCAGCCCGGGCGTGGCGAGTTCGCGCAGCGCGTCCTTGGTGCAGATGTCCACGACGCGCCCGTACTCGGGCTTCTCGGTGTAGTCCATGATCCCGGGGTGCTCCCGGAACTGGCGGCGCACCTCGTAGACCACCGCGCCCGCCGAGCGGGACACGGCGTTGATGGCGAGGCCGGAGAACAGGAACACGACGGCCGCGCCCAGGATCAGCCCGACCAGGTTGTTGGGCTGCGCGATGTCCAGGCTGAGGTTCATCTCCCCCGCGGTCTTGGCGCCGACCTCCTTGACCGCGTTCGCGATGGCGTCGTTGTACGAGCCGAAGAGCGCGGCCGCGGCGAGCACGGCCGTGGCGATGGCGATGCCCTTGGTGATGGCCTTGGTGGTGTTGCCCACCGCGTCCAGGTCGGTCAGCACCTGCGCGCCGGCGCCCTCGACGTCCCCGGACATCTCGGCGATGCCCTGGGCGTTGTCGGAGACCGGGCCGAAGGTGTCCATGGCGACGATGACGCCGACGGTGGTGAGCAGGCCTGTGCCGGCCAGTGCCACGGCGAAGAGCGCCAGCATGATGGAGGTGCCGCCGAGCAGGAACGCCCCGTACACGCCGAGGCCGATGAGCAGCGCCGTGTAGACGGCGGACTCCAGGCCGACCGAGATGCCGGCGAGCACGACCGTGGCGGCGCCCGTCAGGGAGGACTTGCCGATGTCCCGGACGGGACGGCGGTTGGTCTCGGTGAAGTAGCCGGTGAGCTGCTGGATCAGGGCCGCGAGCACGATGCCGATGGCGACGGCGACCAGCGCCAGGATCCGCGGGTCGCCGGAGTGACCGGAGATCGCGGCGTCGTCGACGCCGACGAGCTCCTTGTACGTGCCCGGCAGGTACGCGTAGACGGCGATCGCGACGAGGACCAGCGAGATGGCGGCGGAGATGAAGAAGCCGCGGTTGATGGCGGTCATTCCGCTGCGGTCCGTACGCCGCGGGGAGACCGCGAAGATGCCGATCATCGCGGTGACGACCCCGATGGCGGGGACGATCAGCGGGAAGGCCAGACCCAGGTCGCCGAAGGCGGCCTTGCCGAGGATGAGTGCCGCCACGAGGGTGACGGCGTACGACTCGAAGAGGTCGGCGGCCATTCCCGCGCAGTCTCCGACGTTGTCGCCCACGTTGTCGGCGATGGTCGCGGCATTGCGCGGGTCGTCCTCCGGAATGCCCTGCTCGACCTTGCCGACCAGGTCGGCGCCGACGTCGGCGGCCTTGGTGAAGATGCCGCCTCCGACACGCATGAACATCGCGATGAGCGCGGCACCGAGGCCGAAGCCCTCCAGGACCTTGGGCGCGTCGGCGGCGTAGACGAGCACGACGCAGGACGCGCCGAGCAGGCCGAGGCCGACGGTGAACATGCCCACCACGCCGCCGGTGCGGAACGCGATCCGCATGGCCTTGTGGGAGACCTCGGTCAGGTCCTTGGCGGGCTCGCCCTCGGCGGGGGTGGCCTCGCGCGCGGCGGCGGCGACGCGGACGTTGGCACGCACCGCGAGGCGCATGCCGATGTATCCGGTGGCGGCCGAGAAGACGGCGCCGACGAGGAAGAAGGCGGAACGTCCCGCCCGTTGCGTCCAGTCGTCGGCGGGAAGCAGGAACAGCAGGAAGAACACGACGACGGCGAAGACGCCGAGCGTGCGGAGCTGCCGGCCGAGATAGGCGTTGGCGCCTTCCTGGACGGCGGCGGCGATCTCCTTCATGGAGTCGGTTCCCTCGTCGGCGGCGAGGACCTGGCGGACCAGGATCTGCGCGACGACGAGCGCGGCGACGGCCACGGCCGCAATGACGATCACGATGAGCCGATTGTCATCCGTGAGTACTGCGGATGCCAGGTCAGTGGTGCGACCGGGCGCGATAGGGGTGAAGAGCCCCGTCATTCGTCCTCCTTGACGTGATGAGCTCAAGATGTGGACGGATTGTAGGGAGCGCGACCCGATCAAAACAGTACGCAGGAAACCGAATTGGCCCGCACTTGCTCCTCACCAATAGATCTGGTCACTCCATTACCCTCGAAAGCGGTAACGGGGCAAAAGCATTGACGCTTGATCACGGATCCGGAAAACCACCGGAGAACGATCACGGAATGGATCTACGGGCATACGAAAGGCCCTGCTCGGCAGGGCCTTGAATAAGATCAGAAGATACGTCGGCACGCGCGGCGGAACATCATCGGTGCCCACGCATCCGGTGCTTCCGACGCCTTACCGGCACCCGCCCGGTCCCCGTCGCCGGACGGCCCGGCTCCGAGAACCGACCGCGGCGAAGGCCGGCCGGGACAAGAAACCGGCCAGGAACCACGAAACCCCCCGGTCGGGACGAGAACCCGCCGCGCACCACGAGAACCCGCCAGCCGGCACGAAGCCCGTCGGGAGCCACGGGAGCCACCGGGCCGCGCGGGAGCCGTCGGGCGGCGCAGGAGCTGCAGGGAGGTACGGGAGCCGTCGGGCCGCACGGGAGCCGCACGGAGGCACGGGAGCCATCCGGCGGCACAGGAGCCATCCGGAGTCGCAAGAGCCGCACAGCGGCGCGGGAGCCGTCCGCCGGGCAGGACGAAGCCCCGGAGCGCGACGCAGCCCCCCGGGCAGCACGAAAACACGCCGGGCGCCACGAGGGCCATCCGGCGGGCACGAAGCGGTGGGGCGGCCGAGCCGAGGTCGAGCCGTGTCCGAGCCGAGGTCGAGCCGAAGCCCAGCCGGGGCCGGCTACGGCAGTTCGGAGGTCCCCGAGACGGGCCAGCTCATCCGGATGGTGCCGCCGGCCTCCCCGCTGATGACGTCGACGTCGTCGACCAGGCCGCTGATCACGGCAAGGCCCATCTCGTCCTCGCCGTCGATGTCGGGGTCCAGGACTGCGTCGATTCCGGGTACGGCTGCAGACGGGCCGCCGGCCGGTCCGGGTACTTCGTCGCTGACCTCGATGGAGAACACCTTCTCCTCCTCGGTCAGCACCACCCGGACGGGCGCGGTCAGCCCGTTGGTGCGATGCAGTCCGACGGCACGCGAACAGGCCTCGCCCACGGCGAGGCGGACCTCGTCGAGGACGGCTTCCTCCACACCGGCCCGCCGCGCCACGGCGGCCGCGACCAGGCGGGCCGTCCGGACGTGTTCGGGCTGGGCGCTGAAGCGCAGTTCAACGGTGGCCATGCGCGTCCCCCTCGGACTACGGGCGTGCCTTACAGGGGCCCGGACCGCTTGTGGCCCGGTACCCCCCGCTCCATCTTCGGCCGTTTCGCCGCCGAGCGCCGTCAGTCGGTGGCGTTGACGGCGTCTTCCACCGAGTTGTGGATCGGAAACACCTTGGTCAGACCGGTGATTCGGAAGATCTTCAGGATGCGCTCCTGGTTGCACACCAGACGCAGCGAGCCCTCGTGCGCGCGGACGCGCTTGAGGCCTCCCACGAGCACACCAAGCCCGGTGGAGTCGAGGAAGTCCACTCGCTCCATGTCGACAACCAAGTGGTAGCTGCCGTCGTTCACCAACTCGACCAACTGCTCGCGCAGCTTGGGCGCGGTATACACATCAATCTCGCCACCGACCTCCACGACCGTACGGTCGCCGACAGTGCGAGTCGACAGGGACAGGTCCACGGATCCTCCAGCACCTTGCTATCGAGCGGCGCCCCCCAGGGGCCTCCCCACCCGAAGGTAGGCGAGGGATTGGCTGCCGCGATGGCATTCAATCACTTACCGGCAGGCGCGCACGACGCCTTCGGACCATTGTCCCGCACGCCGGTGACACACTCGGTTCCAATGGCCAACACTCACCGTCCCGGTCCGCCCACGGCACCCGAGGACGTCAGACCCACCCCCGGCACGGTCCTGGACCGGCTGTCACGGGGGCCTTCCCGGGCTGCGCGCATCACCCATACGGAGCACTTGCCCCCTCGGGAGGGTCGTCATGCGGTCTGGCCCGATCGCATCCGAACTGATGTCGTAGCCGCGATTGCGGCCGCCGGGATCGACCATCCGTGGGAACACCAGGCCGCGGTCGCCGAGCACGCCCTCGACGGGGAGTCCGTGATCGTCGCCACGGGCACCGCCTCGGGCAAGTCGCTGGCCTACCTCGCGCCCGTGCTCTCGGCCCTCGCCGACGGGGCCCAGGCGCCCAACGGCAGGGGCGCGACCGCCCTGTACCTGGCCCCGACCAAGGCCCTGGCCGCCGACCAGCGCCGCGCCGTACGGGAACTGACCGGCCCCCTCGGCAACGCCGTCCGGCCCGCCGTGTACGACGGGGACACCCCGGTCGAGGAGCGCGAGTGGGTGCGCCAGTACGCCAATTACGTCCTCACCAACCCCGACATGCTGCACCGCGGGATCCTCCCGGCCCACCCGCGCTGGTCCTCCTTCCTGCGGGCCCTGCGCTACGTGGTCATCGACGAGTGCCACACCTACCGGGGCGTCTTCGGCTCCCACGTCGCCCAGGTCCTGCGGCGGCTGCGCCGGCTGTGCGCCCGCTACGGGTCCGATCCCGTGTTCCTGCTGGCCTCCGCCACCGCGAGCGACCCGGCGGCCGCGGCGACCCGGCTGACCGGCCTGCCGGTGGTGGAGGTCTCCGACGACGCCTCCCCGCGCGGCGAGGTCGTCTTCGCCCTGTGGGAGCCGCCCCTGACCGACCTCAAGGGCGAGCGGGGCGCACCCGTACGGCGTACGGCCACGGCCGAGACCGCCGATCTCCTCACCGACCTGGTCGTCCAGGGCGTCCGTACGGTCGCCTTCGTCCGCTCCCGGCGCGGCGCCGAGCTGATCTCGGTGATCGCGCAGGAGCGGCTCGCCGCCGTGGACCGCTCGCTGCCCCGGCGGGTCGCGGCCTACCGCGGCGGCTACCTGCCCGAGGAGCGCCGGGCCCTGGAGCGTGCCCTGCACTCCGGGGACCTGCTCGGCCTGGCCGCGACGACCGCCCTGGAGCTGGGCGTGGACGTCTCCGGCCTCGATGCCGTCCTGATCACCGGCTACCCCGGCACCCGCGCCTCCCTGTGGCAGCAGGCCGGCCGGGCCGGGCGCTCGGGCCAGGGCGCGCTGGCCGTCCTGATCGCCCGCGACGACCCGCTGGACACCTACCTGGTCCACCACCCCGAGGCCCTCTTCCGGCAGCCGGTGGAGGCCACGGTCCTGGACCCCGACAACCCGTACGTCCTGGCCCCGCACCTGTGCGCGGCCGCGGCCGAGCTACCGCTCACGGAGCCCGACCTCGACCTCTTCGGCCCGGCGGCACGCGACCTCCTGCCCCAGCTCGAAGCGGCGAAACTGCTGCGCCGCCGGGCCACGGCCTGGCACTGGACCCGCCGGGAACGGGCCTCGGACCTCACAGACATCCGCGGCGGCGGCGGACGCCCGGTCCAGATCGTCGAAGCCGCCACGGGCCGGCTGCTGGGCACGGTCGACGAGGAGGCCTCCCACACCGCCGTCCACGACGGGGCGGTCCACCTCCACCAGGGCCGCACGTACCTCGTGAAGCGCCTGGACCTGGAGGACTCCGTCGCGCTGGTCGAGGAGGCCGACCCGCCGTTCTCCACCACGGCCCGCGATACGACGGCCATCTCCGTCCTGGAGACCGACACGGAGATCGCCTGGGGCCGGGGCAGGCTCTGCTTCGGCTCCGTGGAGGTCACCAACCAGGTCGTCTCCTACCTACGCCGCAAACTGATCACCGGCGAGGTGCTCGGCGAGGCCAAACTCGACCTGCCGCCCCGCACCCTGCGCACCCGGGCCGTGTGGTGGACGGTCACCGAGGACCAGCTCGACGAGGCCCGGATCAACCCGGAGATCCTCGGCGGCGCCCTGCACGCCGCCGAGCACGCCTCCATCGGCCTGCTCCCGCTCTTCGCCACCTGCGACCGCTGGGACATCGGCGGGGTCTCCGTCCCGCTGCACCCCGACACCCTCCTCCCGACGGTCTTCGTCTACGACGGCCACCCCGGCGGAGCGGGCTTCGCCGAGCGGGGCTTCCACACGGCCCGCGCCTGGCTGACCGCGACCCGTGACGCGATCGCCGCCTGCGAGTGCGAGGCCGGCTGCCCGTCCTGCATCCAGTCCCCCAAATGCGGCAACGGCAACGACCCCCTGCACAAGCGCGGCGCCGTCCGCCTCCTCACCCACCTCCTCTCGGAATCCCCGGACCCCACACAACCAACGACCCCCTGAGCCCCTCCGAACCACCCGGACCGGCCCGGTGCCGCCGGGCGGCAGCTCGAGCCTCACGGGCCCGCCGGCGATTGGCTTGATATCGCCCCCTGACACCCCCAGACCACGTCAGCCGACCCGACCCCCGCCCACACACCCACCCCCTCCTGAACGGGCCGCACAGCCACCCCCAGACCCTCCCGGAGGGGCCGCCCAACCCCGCCCACACACCCACGCCCTCCCGAACGGGCCGCACAGCCCACCCCCGGACCCCTCCCGGACCGGCCGCCCAGCCCCGCCCGGACGGGGCGCCCAGGCCGACGTCCAGGCACCCCTACCCGTCCCGCGTCGGCCGCCCAGGCACCCCGACCCGTACCGCGTCGGCCGCCCAGGCACCCACAGCCCTCCTAGGTCGGTCGGCCCAGGCACCGGCGGGGCCCTTCTAGGCCGGCCGCCCAGCCACCCGCAGACCTCCTAGATGAATGAGTCCAAGGGGTGTCGTTGCGGTCAGTGATCGTAGGCGGTTAGTGACCGCTTGACTGGTTGATC
>NZ_JALGBX010000025.1 GCF_022808175.1 Streptomyces sp. AP-93
CACCGACCACACCCCAGCCCCGCCGGCGTTTGAGGCGCAGGGGCCCGGGGACTGGTCCCCGGCAACGGCGCCGCACGCTAAGCGAACAACCGCTCCAGGACCACCGCAATGCCATCCGCCTCGTTCGAGAGGGTGACCTCGTCCGCGACGGCCAACAGTTCCCGGTGGGCGCCCGCCATCGCCACCCCGTGCGCCGCCCAGGCGAACATCGGGATGTCGTTCGGCATGTCGCCGAAGGCGATCGTGGACGACCCGGAGACGTCCAGGAGCTCCGCCGCCACCGCCAGACCGCTCGCCTTGTCGATGCCGGGGGGCTGGAGTTCGACCGTGTGCTCCCCCGCCATCGTGACGTTGACCAGGTCCCCGACCACGCCCCGGGCGATCTCCGTCAGCTCGTCGTCCGAGAGGCGGGGGTGCTGGAGGAGCACCTTGTTGATCGGGGAGCTCCACAGGTCGGAGCGCCGGGCCACCGACACCACCGGAAGGTGCGGGTGCCACATCCGGTAGCCCGGCCCCATCAGCATCTCCGCGTCGACGCCCTCCTGGTTGACCGCCGCGTAGACCTCCCCCACCTCCGCTTCGATCTTCCCGAGGGCGACTTCGGCCAGCTCCCGGTCCATGGCCACGGAGTGCAGGAGCAGCCCGGCCGCCGCGTCGTAGACCTGCGCTCCCTGCCCGCACACGGCGAGTCCCGTGTAGCCGAGGCCGTCCAGGACGTGGCGGACCTGCGGAACAGGGCGGCCCGTCACGATGATGTGCCGGGCGCCGGCCGCGCGGGCGGCGGCGAGGGCCGTGTGGGAGCGGGCCGAGACGGTGTCTCCGGCGCGCAGCAGAGTCCCGTCCAGGTCGGTGGCCACGAGTGCATAGGGGAGGGCGGAAGTCACGCGTCCAGGATACGGACCTCCTCGGACAAGTCCTACAAATAGTGCCCGAATCCGGCCTCCCGCACGCCCCACCAGCCCCTTAACCTGTCAAGCAGCTCCCGGGACACCCCCGGGCCGCGTCGAAAGCGAGGCAGCACCCCATGCCCCAGCAGAGCCCCCTCGATGTGCCCGAGGGCGACCCGTTCGGGCCGCACAACCTCCCCTACGGCGTGTTCTCCACCGCCGGTGCCGGGGAGGAGCGCCGCCGCATCGGTGTCCGCATCGGCGGACACGTACTCGACGCCGGGGCGGCCGCGGCCGCGCTCGGGTCCCCGTACGCCGGACTGCTCGGGCAGCCCTCGCTCAACCCGCTGCTCGCCGCGGGCCGTACCGCCTGGAAGGACGTGCGCCGCGCGCTGACCGCCTGGGTCACCGACCCCGGCCACCGGCCCTCCGTCGAGCCGCACCTGCTGCCGCTGGAGGAGGTCGTCCTGCACCTCCCGTACGAGGTCGCCGACTACGTCGACTTCTACGCGAGCGAGCACCACGCCACCAACGTCGGCCGGATGTTCCGCCCGGACGGCGACGCCCTGACCCCCAACTGGAAGCACCTGCCCATCGGTTATCACGGCCGGGCGGGAACGATCGTGGTCTCCGGCACGGACGTCGTGCGCCCCTCCGGCCAGCGCAAGGCCCCCACCGACCCGGCGCCCGTCTTCGGACCCTCCGTGAAGCTCGACATCGAGGCCGAGGTCGGCTTCGTCGTCGGCACCCCCTCGGAGCAGGGCCGCCCCGTGGCCCTCGGCGACTTCGAGGAGCACGTCTTCGGGCTGTTCCTGCTCAACGACTGGTCCGCGCGCGACATCCAGGCCTGGGAGTACGTGCCGCTCGGCCCCTTCCTCGGCAAGTCCTTCGCCACGTCCGTCTCCGCCTGGGTCACCCCGCTGGAGGCCCTGGATGCGGCCCGGGTCGCCCCGCCGGCCCGTGACTTCCCGCTCCTGCCCTACCTCGAGGACTCCGCCGCGGACCGCCCCGGCGGCTTCGACCTGCGCATCACCGTCTCCCTCAACGGGCAGGAGGTGGCCACGCCGCCGTTCGCCTCGATGTACTGGACCGCCGCCCAGCAGCTCGCGCACATGACCGTCAACGGCGCCTCGCTGCGCACCGGCGACGTGTACGGCTCGGGCACGGTCAGCGGCCCGGAGACCGGCCAGCGCGGCTCGCTGCTGGAACTCACCTGGAACGGCCGCGACGCCATCGAGCTCGCCGACGGCAAGCGCACCTTCCTGGAAGACGGCGACACCGTCACGCTCACCGCGTGGGCACCGGGCGCCGACGGCACCCGCGTGGGCCTCGGCGAGGTCACCGGCCGCATCGTGGGCAGCCGCTGAACCCACTCGCCGGGCACGGTCGTACGGACCGTGCCCGACCCGCAAGCCCCGGCGCCCCGTCCTTGGCGCCGGGGCTTGCGTGGTGACGCGGTAGGGGATTTGGGAATCGGCAAGGTTTCCCCCGATGACACCCAACCGCCACCCCACAGCCGCCCCACACCCTCAACCCACGGTTAGGCTCGCCGCGGCAGATGCCCGGCCCCCTCGTCTTCAACGGGCGCGGCAGTGCGCAACAGCGTAAAGACCGCCCGAAGGACGAGACGGACTCATGGCCCATGCCGCAGCAAGACCGACGGAGGGGCGCATTCCGCCCGCCCTCACAGCCTCCGGCCCGGCACTGGCGGAGACGGCCGGGCCGCGGCCCGCACCCCGCCTGTACGCGCTCGACGGGCTGCGTCTGCTGGCCGCCCTCGCCGTCCTGGCGTTCCACTGGACCGCCCACGCGGGCGTACCGGAAATCTGGGGCGGCAAGGTCCCGTCCGAGTTCATGCCGCACATCGCCAGGTACACCTCGTACGGCTGGCTCGGCGTGCAGCTGTTCTTCATCATCAGCGGCTTCGTGATCTGCATGAGCTGCTGGGGGCGCAAGCCCGGCGACTTCTTCGTCTCACGGGTCGTCCGCGTCTTCCCCGCCTACTGGGCGGCCGTCCTGCTGACCGCGGGCGTACTCACGCTGGTGCCCCACCTCGGCCGGCCCGGTGCTCGCACCGGTCTGGACGTCCAGACCGTGCTGGTGAACTTCACCATGTTCGTCAGCCCGCTCGGATCCCAGTACGTCGACGGCGTCTACTGGACGCTCTGGATGGAGCTGCAGTTCTACCTGCTCTTCGCGATCGTCGTGACGATGGGCCTCACCTACCGCCGGGTCGTCGCGTTCTGCGGCATCTGGGCCGCCGCCGCACTCCTCGCCCCGCAGACGAAGATCCCGCTCCTGGAGAGCTTCGCCATGCCCCAGGAGTCCCCGTACTTCATCGCCGGCGTCGCCCTCTTCCTGATGCACCGCTTCGGCCCGAGCCTGCTCCTGTGGGGCATCGTCGGATTCTCCTGGCTCGTCGCGCTCAGCCGGATACGCCGGCTGAAGCTCACTTACGAGGACGCCACCCAGCACCCGCTCTCCTGGACTGTCGTCGCCACCATCGTCACCCTCTCCTACCTGGTGATCATTGCGGTGGCCCTGGGCTACTTCGACCGGGTCCGGTGGAAGGGCCTGACCGTCGCCGGCGCCCTCACCTACCCCCTCTACCTCATCCACCAGGAAGCCGGCTGGACCTTGATCCACTGGCTGCGCACCCTGGGCATCGGACCGGGCGCCGCGCTCGCCGTCTCCCTGGCCGTCGCACTCCTCACGGCCTGGCTCATCCACCGACTCGTGGAACGACCGCTCAGCGGTCTGATGAAGCGCGGGCTGAACAAGTCCCTCGTCACGATGCGTGCGGCGTCCGACGCACGCGACCACCCTCTGTAAAAGCTGCGCCGCGCGCCGCGCGTGGGACCACGCGATCGGGCCACCCGTCTGGCACCGGCCCCACCCGGAGCGCACGCTGCGGACATGATCCCCAGCACCGGAATCCTCGCGCTGGCCGCCGCCACCCTCCTCGCGCCCCAGGCAGCCGCCGACCACCTCGCCCTCGCCACCGCGTACCGCGCGACCGCCCCCTACCTGGACCCCCACGCCGCCACCGCCGCCGGCTACGTCCCCGACGCGTACTGCGTCCCCGGCAAGGCCGGGGCAGGGGGGCTCGGTTACCCCCACTTCAACCACGCCTACGACGATTCCCTCGACCCGGCGAAGCCCACCGCCCTCATCTACGTCGACGACGCCCGCGGCACCCGCCGCCTCGCCGCCCTCGAATGGGTCTTCACGGGAGCGGACCGGCCCCCGAACCTGTTCGGCGCAGCCTTCAACGGACCGATCCCCGGAAAGTTCCCAGGTCAGCCGCCCCACTACAAGCTGCGGGTCTGGCTGTGGAAGGAGAACCCCGGCGGCCGCTTCGCCCTCTACAACCCGGACGTGAGCTGCCGCCCGGGAACCACCCGTCCGGCCCCGACCCCGCTCCCCGGACCCCCCGTTCGGAGCCCTGCCGCGTGCAGCCCCGCAGTCCCGCCTGGATGGTGGACGAAAGCCCCCGAACGGCAGGAGTCGTCCCCATGCCCCTCCGCCCCCGGAAAGCCTTCCTGACCTGCGCGGCCGCGATATCCCTCGGCCTGGCCGCCACCGCCGTCCCGGCCCACGGCGTGGAGGGGCCCGCTCCCGATCCGAGGAACGCCAAGGCGATGCGCGACATGGCCACGGCGATCCGGGTGACGGCCAAGTACGTGGACGAGCGGCAGGCCCTCAAGGACGGGTACGTACCGCACGGCACGGAGTGCATGACCAACCCGTTCGGGGTCGGCACCATGGGCTACCACTACGTGAAGCAGGCCAACTGGGGTTCGACGGACCCGAGCAGGCCGGCCGCCCTCCTCTACAGCACCGAGAAGGACGGGAACGGCCGCCGCAAGCTCCAGGCGGTGGAGTGGATGTCCACCGACCGGGACCAGGACCTGAAGACCACCGACGACCGGCCGAGCATGTTCGGCCTGCCCTTCGACGGGCCGATGCCGGGCCACTGGGCGGGCATGCCCAAACACTACGACCTGCACATGTGGGCGTACGAGGACAACCCGGCGGGCCGCTTCCACAACTGGAACCCCGCCCTGACCTGCCCGAAGACCACCACCCCCGCGCCCCACCCGCACTGACCCCGGAACCGGCCGGTACGGCGAAGGGCCCGGCTCCCCCGAAGGGAAGCCGGGCCCCAGGCCGTACCCGGTAGGGTCAGCGCACGAACGTGCTCGCGCTCCCCGCCAGGTCCAGGAAGTACTGCGGGGCCACGCCCAGCACCACCGTGACGGCGACGCCGACCGCGATCGTCGTCATCGTCAGCGGGGACGGGACGGCGACCGTGGGGCCGTCCGCCTTCGGCTCGCTGAAGAACATCAGGACGATCACCCGGATGTAGAAGAACGCGGCGATCGCGGACGAGATGACACCGACCACGACCAGCGCTCCCGCGCCGCCCTCCGCCGCCGCCTTGAACACGGCGAACTTGCCGGAGAAGCCGGAGGTCAGCGGGATGCCCGCGAAGGCGAGCAGGAAGACCGCGAAGACCGCCGCTGTGAGAGGTGAACGGCGCCCCAGGCCCGCCCACTTGGACAGGTGCGTGGCCTCACCGCCCGCGTCGCGCACCAGCGTGACCACCGCGAAGGCGCCGATCGTCACGAAGGAGTACGCGGCCAGGTAGAAGAGGACGGACTGGATGCCCTCCGCCGAGGTGGCGATCACACCGGCCAGGATGAAGCCGGCGTGCGCGATGGAGGAGTAGGCGAGGAGCCGCTTGACGTCGGTCTGGGTGACCGCGATGACCGCACCGGCCAGCATCGTGACGATCGCGACGCCCCACATGACCGGCCGCCAGTCCCAGCGCAGGCCGGGCAGCACCACGTACAGCAGCCGCAGGAGGGCGCCGAACGCGGCCACCTTCGTCGCCGCCGCCATGAAGCCGGTGACCGGGGTGGGGGCGCCCTGGTAGACGTCCGGGGTCCACATGTGGAAGGGGACCGCGCCGACCTTGAAGAGCAGGCCCATCAGGATCAGTGCGCCGCCGATCAGCAGCAGCGCGTCGTTGCCCATGGTGTCGGCGAGCGCCGGGTCGATGTTCGCCACGGTGCCGTCGACGACCTCCGCGATCGTCGCGTACGAGACGGAGCCCGCGTAGCCGTAGACGAGTGCGATGCCGAAGAGGAGGAAGGCGGAGGAGAAGGCGCCGAGCAGGAAGTACTTGACGGCCGCCTCCTGCGACATCAGCCGCTGGCGGCGGGCGAGGGCGCAGAGCAGGTACAGCGGGAGGGAGAAGACCTCCAGGGCCACGAACAGCGTCAGCAGGTCGTTGGCCGCGGGGAAGATCAGCATGCCGGCGACCGCGAACAGGGCGAGCGGGAAGACCTCGGTGGTGGTGAAGCCCGCCTTGACGGCTTCCTTCTCGCTCTCGCTGCCCGGTACGGACGCCGCCTGTGCGGCGAAGGAGTCCACCCGGTTGCCGTGGGCGGCCGGGTCCAGGCGCCGCTCGGCGAAGGTGAAGACCGCCACGACCGAGGCCAGGATGATCGTGCCCTGCAGGAAGAGCGCCGGGCCGTCGACGGCGATGGCGCCCATGGCCGCGATCTGCGCCTTGGAGCCGCCGTACCCGCCGGCGGCGAGTCCGACGACCGCCGCGAAGGCCGAGGCCAGCGCGGCGACGGCGAGGAACACCTGCGTGTAGTAACGGGCCTTGCGCGGTACGAACGCCTCTACGAGGACTCCGATGATCGCCGCGCCCAGCACGATGAGCGTGGGCGACAGCTGGGCGTACTCGATCTGCGGGGCCGGGATCTTGTCGATCGGCGCCGCGGCCGCCAGGGTCGGCAGCAGGTTCTGGGCAGCAGTCAGGGTGCTCACTTCGACTCCTCCCCCTTGTTGGTGGGCTTCGCCTCGACAGCCACCTCGGGCTTCGGGTCGGTCTGCTTGACGTCCGACATGGTGTGCTTCACCGCCGGGTTGACGATGTCGGTCAGGACCTTCGGGTAGACGCCCAGTCCGATCAGCAGCGCGATCAGCGGGGCGACCACCAGGACCTCCCGCAGGCGCAGGTCCGGCATGGTGCGGACCTCCTCCTTGACCGGGCCGGTCATGGTGCGCTGGTAGAGGACCAGCGTGTAGAGCGCCGCCAGCACGATGCCGAAGGTGGCGATGATGCCGACGACCGGGTACCGGGCGAACGTGCCGACCAGGACCAGGAACTCGCTGACGAACGGGGCGAGGCCCGGGAGCGACAGGGTGGCCAGGCCGCCGATCAGGAAGGTGCCGGCCAGGACCGGGGCCACCTTCTGCACGCCTCCGTAGTCGGCGATGAGCCGGGAGCCGCGCCGCGAGATCAGGAAGCCGGCGACCAGCATGAGCGCCGCCGTCGAGAGACCGTGGTTGACCATGTACAGCGTCGCGCCCGACTGGCCCTGGGAGGTCATCGCGAAGATGCCCAGGATGATGAAGCCGAAGTGCGAGATGGAGGCGTAGGCGATCAGCCGCTTGATGTCCCGCTGCCCGACCGCGACCAGCGCGCCGTAGATGATGCTGATCAGGGCCAGGACCAGGATCACCGGCGTGGCCCACTTGCTGGCCTCGGGGAAGAGCCCGAGGCAGAAGCGCAGCATCGCGAAGGTGCCGACCTTGTCGACGACGGCGGTGATCAGGACGGCGACCGGGGCCGTGGCCTCGCCCATCGCGTTCGGCAACCAGGTGTGCAGCGGCCAGAGCGGGGCCTTCACCGCGAAGGCGAAGAAGAAGCCGAGGAACAGCCAGCGCTCGGTGTTGGTCGCCATGTCGAGCGTGCCCGCGGCGCGGGCGGCGGCGATCTCCTGGAGCGAGAAGTTCCCGGCGACCACGTACAGCCCGATGACGGCGGCCAGCATGATCAGGCCGCCGACCAGGTTGTAGAGGAGGAACTTGACCGCCGCGTACGAGCGCTGCGCGGCCGCGTTCTCGTCCGACCCGGAGTGAGCCCGGTCCCCGAAGCCGCCGATGAGGAAGTACATCGGGATGAGCATGGCTTCGAAGAAGATGTAGAAGAGGAAGACGTCGGTGGCCTCGAAGGAGATGATCACCATCGCCTCGACCAGCAGGATCAGGGCGAAGAAGCCCTGGGTCGGCCGCCAGCGCGAGGAATGCGTCTCCAGGGGGTCGGCGTCGTGCCAGCCGGCCGCGATCACGAAGGGGATCAGCAGCGCGGTGAGTGCGATCAGCACCACCCCGATGCCGTCGACGCCCAGTTCGTAGCGGACGCCGAAGTCCGCGATCCAGGAGCGCGATTCGGTGAGCTGGTAGCGGTCGCCACCCGGCTCGAAGCGGACCGCGACGAGCACGGCCAGGGCCAGGGTCGCCAGCGAGAAGAACAGGGCGAGCCATTTGGCGGCGGTCCGGCGGGCGGCCGGGACGGCCGCCGTCAGGATCGCACCGACCGCGGGGACCGCGGCCGTCACCGTCAGAAGCGGGAAACTCATCTCACACCGCCCTCATCAGCAGGGTCGCGGCGATCAGGATCGCCGTGCCCCCGAACATCGAGACCGCGTAGCTGCGGGCGTAGCCGTTCTGCAGCTTGCGCAGCCGGCCCGACAGCCCGCCGACTCCGGCGGCCGTCCCGTTGACCACGCCGTCGACCAGGCTGTGGTCGACGTAGACGAGGGAGCGGGTCAGGTGCTCCCCGCCGCGGACCAGGACCACGTGGTTGAAGTCGTCCTGGCAGAGGTCCCGCCGGGCCGCCCGGGTGAGGAGCGAGCCGCGCGGGGCGATGACCGGGACGGGCTTCCTGCCGTACATCACCCAGGCGACGGCGACACCGATGACGAGGACCACCATGGTGGCCAGCGTCACCGTCAGCGCGCTGACCGGCGGGTGGCCGTGCTCGTACCCGGTGACGGGCTCCAGCCAGCCCAGGAACCGGTCGCCGATCCCGAAGAACCCGCCCGCGAAGACCGAGCCGAAGGCCAGGATGATCATCGGGATGGTCATGGACTTCGGGGACTCGTGCGGGTGCGGCATCTCGCCGGGGTGCGCCTCGACGCCGGGCTCCACGCCGGGCGTCGTCTCCGGGTCCGGCGCCGGCTGCCAGCGCTTCTCGCCGAAGAAGGTGAGGAGCATGACCCGGGTCATGTAGAAGGCGGTGATCGCCGCGCCCAGCAGGGTCACCCCGCCGAGGATCCAGCCCTGGGTGCCGCCCTTCGCGAAGGCGGCCTCGATGATCATGTCCTTCGAGAAGAAGCCCGACAGGCCCGGGAAGCCGATGATGGCGAGGTACCCCAGCCCGAAGGTCACGAAGGTGACCGGCATGTACTTCCGCAGGCCGCCGTACTTGCGCATGTCGACCTCGTCGTTCATCCCGTGCATCACGGAACCGGCGCCGAGGAAGAGGCCCGCCTTGAAGAACCCGTGCGTGACCAGGTGCATGATCGCGAACACGTACCCGATGGGGCCGAGGCCGGCCGCCAGGATCATGTAGCCGATCTGCGACATCGTCGAGCCGGCGAGGGCCTTCTTGATGTCGTCCTTGGCGCAACCGACGATCGCACCGAAGAGGAGCGTGACGGCGCCGACGACGACCACCGCGGTCTGCGCGTCCGGCGCCCCGTTGAAGATGGCGCCCGAGCGGACGATCAGGTAGACGCCGGCGGTGACCATGGTCGCCGCGTGGATGAGGGCCGAGACCGGGGTCGGGCCCTCCATCGCGTCGCCGAGCCAGGACTGCAGCGGCACCTGGGCCGACTTGCCGCACGCGGCGAGCAGCAGCAGCAGGGCGATCGCCGTCAGCGTGCCCTCGCCGGCCTCGGACACCGAGCCGAGGACCGGGCCGAAGGCGAAGGTGCCGAAGGTGGTGAACATCAGCATGATGGCGATCGAAAGGCCCATGTCGCCGACCCGGTTGACCAGGAAGGCCTTCTTCGCGGCGGTGGCCGCGCTGGGCTTGTGCTGCCAGAAGCCGATGAGGAGGTACGAGGCGAGGCCCACGCCCTCCCAGCCGACGTACAGCAGGAGGTAGTTGTCGGCGATGACCAGGAGCAGCATCGCGGCGACGAAGAGGTTGAGGTAGCCGAAGAAGCGGCGGCGGCGCTCGTCGTGCTCCATGTACCCGATGGAGTACACGTGGATGAGCGTGCCCACCCCGGAGATCAGCAGGACGAAGGTCATCGACAGCTGGTCGAGCTGGAAGCCGATGTCGGCCTGGAAGCCCTCCACCGGGATCCAGCTGAACAGCCGCTGGTGGAAGGTCCGGTCCTCGGCGCCCTTGCCGAGCATGTCGGCGAAGAGGGTGAGGCCGATGCCGAAGGAGACGGCGGCGAGCAGGGTGCCGATCCAGTGGCCGGTCTTGTCGAGACGGCGGCCGCCGCAGAGCAGCACCACCGCTCCGAGCAGGGGCGCTGCTACCAGCAGCGCGATCATGTTCTCCACAGCGACCCCTTACAGCTTCATCAGGCTGGCGTCGTCGACCGAGGCCGAGTGGCGGGTACGGAACAGCGACACGATGATCGCGAGGCCCACCACGACCTCGGCGGCGGCGACGACCATCGTGAAGAACGCGATGATCTGGCCGTCGAGGTTGCCGTGCATCCGGGAGAAGGTGACGAAGGCGAGGTTGCAGGCGTTGAGCATGAGCTCGACGCACATGAACAGCACGATCGCGTTCTTCCGGATCAGGACGCCCGCCGCACCGATGGTGAACAGCAGCGCGGACAGGTACAGGTAGTTGACCGGGTTCACTTCGAGGCCTCCTCACGGCCGAGCCGCTCGGACGACCGCTGCTCCAGGGCCTTCAGGTCGTCCAGGGCCTGGCCGGAGACGTCCCTGATCTGGCCGCGGGCGCGCAGCGTCTGGTTGACGGTGAGCTCGGAGGGGGTGCCGTCCGGCAGCAGGCCCGCGACGTCCACGGCGTTGTGCCGGGCGTAGACGCCGGGTGCGGGCAGCGGCGGGAGCTGTACGCCCTCGCGTACGCGGCGCTCGGCCAGTTCGCGCTGGGTGGCGGCCCGCTCGGTGCGCTCGCGGTGGGTGAGCACCATCGCGCCGACGGCCGCCGTGATCAGCAGGGCGCCGGTGAGCTCGAAGGCGAACACGTACTTGGTGAAGATCAGCGTGGCCAGGCCCTCGACGTGCCCGCCGGAGTTGATCCGGCCGAGTCCGTTGAAGTGGGTGAGCCTGGCGTTGCCGATGCCGGCGATCAGCAGGATGCCGAAGCCGAGTCCGCACAGGACGGCCAGCCAGCGCTGGCCCTTGATGGTCTCGGTCAGCGAGTCCGCGGCGGTGACGCCGACGAGCATGACGATGAAGAGGAAGAGCATCATGATCGCGCCGGTGTAGACGACGACCTGGACGATGCCGAGGAAGTACGCCCCGTTGGCGAGGTAGAAGACCGCCAGGATGATCATCGTCCCGGCCAGGCTCAGGGCGCTGTGCATGGCCTTCTTCATCAGGATCGTGGCCAGTGCGCCGATGACGGCGACCGTACCGAGGACCCAGAACTGCACTGCCTCACCGGAGGAGGTGAGCGTGGCGGCTGCGGCGATGGCGCTCATGCCCCCACCCCCTCGGACGCGCTTTCGGAGGTCGCGGTCTCCGACGCGGTCTCGCCCTTGGAGACGGCCACCTGGCGGACCGTGCCGGGAGCCGCCCCGGTCACCAGCCCGCGGTAGTAGTCCGTGTCCTCGGCGCCGGGGAAGATCGAGTGCGGGGCCTCGACCATGCCCTCGGTCAGCCCGGAGAGCAGCTGCTCCTTGGTGTAGATGAGCGCTTCGCGGCTGGAGTCGGCCAGTTCGAACTCGTTCGTCATGGTCAGCGCCCGGGTCGGGCACGCCTCGACGCACAGCCCGCACAGGATGCAGCGGGCGTAGTTGATCTGGTAGACCGCGCCGTACCGCTCACCCGGGGAGTAGCGCTCCTCCTCGGTGTTGTCCGCGCCCTCGACGTAGATCGCGTCGGCGGGACAGGCCCAGGCGCACAGCTCGCACCCGATGCACTTCTCCAGACCGTCCGGGTGGCGGTTGAGCTGGTGCCGCCCGTGGAAGCGGGGTGCGGTGGTCTTTTCCTGCTCCGGGTACTGCTCGGTGAGGCGCTTCTTGAACATGGCCTTGAAGGTCACGCCGAAGCCGGCCACCGGGTTCTGCCACTTCTCGCCCTGCTCGGCGTCAGACTTGTCAGACATTCTCAGCACCCTCCTCTCGGTCACTGTCAGTATTCGCCGCGCCACTGACAATGAGCTCCCGCTCACTGCGGGGCCGCCTGCGCGGTACGGGGGCCAGGTGCTGGCCGGGCTTGGGCGGTACGGGGAACCCGCCCGCCAGGGGGTCGAAGGGTTCGGCGGCCGAGGCCAGTTCGGCATCCGCGAGGGCCGTCTTCTCCTTCTTGTCGCGGAACAGGTCCGCGACGAAGGACAGCAGCAGGAGCGCGATGACCCCGCCGCCGACGTAGAGCACGATCTCCTGGAAGTCGTAGTTCTCGTTGCGCAGCGCCCGGACGGTGGCGACCAGCATCAGCCACACCAGGGAGACCGGGATCAGCACCTTCCAGCCGAGCTTCATCAGCTGGTCGTAGCGCACGCGGGGGAGCGTGCCGCGCAGCCAGATGAAGAAAAACAGCAGCAGCTGGACCTTGAGGACGAACCAGAGCATCGGCCACCAGCCGTGGTTCGCGCCCTCCCAGTACGTGGAGATCGGCGCCGGGGCCCGCCAGCCGCCCAGGAAGAGGGTGACGGAGACCGCGGAGACGGTGACCATGTTGACGTACTCGGCGAGCATGAACAGCGCGAACTTGATCGAGGAGTACTCGGTGTTGAAGCCGCCGACCAGGTCGCCTTCGGACTCCGGCATGTCGAAGGGGGCGCGGTTCGTCTCGCCGACCATCGTGATGACGTAGATGATGAAGGAGACCGGCAGCAGGATGATGTACCAGCGGTCCGCCTGGGCTTCGACGATCGCCGAGGTCGACATCGACCCGGAGTAGAGGAAGACCGAGGCGAAGGCCGCGCCCATCGCGATCTCGTACGAGATCATCTGCGCGCAAGAGCGCAGGCCGCCGAGCAGCGGGTACGTGGAGCCGGAGGACCAGCCCGCCAGCACGATGCCGTAGATGCCGACCGAGGCCACCGCGAGGATGTAGAGCATCGCGATGGGCAGGTCGGTCAGCTGCATCGTGGTGCGCTGCCCGAAGATGGAGACCTCGTTGCCCGACGGGCCGAAGGGGATCACCGCGATGGCCATGAAGGCCGGGATCGCCGCGATGATCGGGGCCAGGACGTAGACGACCTTGTCGGCCCGCTTGACGATCAGGTCTTCCTTCAGCATGAGCTTCACGCCGTCGGCGAGCGACTGGAGCATGCCCCAGGGGCCGTGCCGGTTGGGGCCGATGCGCAGCTGCATCCAGGCGACGACCTTGCGCTCCCACACGATGGAGAAGAGCACGGTCACCATCAGGAAGGCGAAGCAGAACACCGCCTTGACGACGACGAGCCACCAGACGTCCCTGCCGAACAGGGAGAGGTCTTCGGCGGCGATCTGAACGGTGTTCACGCGCCCACCTCCGCAGGGGAGTCGCTGGTGTCGGCGGGGGTGGCCGGGCCGATGCGGACCAGGGCCCCCGGGCGGGCTCCGGTGTCGGCGAGGACCCCGGAGCCGGTGGAGTTCATCGGGAGCCAGACCACCCGGTCGGGCATCTCGGTGATGCGCAGCGGCAGTTCCACGGAGCCGGCGGGGCCGGTGACCGCGAGGACGTCGCCGTTCTTGACGCCGGTCTCGGCTGCCGTGGCGGCCGACAGGCGGGCGGAGGCCTCGTGCCGGGTGCCGGCCAGGGCCTCGTCGCCGTCCTGCAGGAGCCCCTGGTCGAGGAGGAGCCGATGGCCGGCGAGGACGGCCTCGCCCGCGCCGGGCCGGGGCAGCAGCTCCCTGTCTCCGGACTGTCCGGCGGCGCGCTCCCCGGCCCACGGGCCGAGCCCGTCGAGCTCCCGGCGTACGGCGTGTACGTCGGGCAGCGCGATCGGCCGGTCGGCCGCGTCGGCCAGCATGTGCAGCACGCGGGAGTCGGCGGGGGCGAGGCGCCGGGTCATCTGCTCGGGCTTGAGCGCGGCCTCGAACGGCCGGACCCTGCCCTCCCAGTTGATGAACGCGCCCGCCTTCTCGGCGACGGCCGCGACCGGGAAGACCACGTCCGCGTGGTCGGTGACCTCGCCGGGCCGCAGTTCCAGGGAGACCACGAAGGCCTCCTGGAGCGCGATCCTGGCGCGGGCCGGATCCGGCAGGTCGGCGAGCTCGACGCCCGCGACCAGCAGGGCGGACAGCTCCCGGGTGGCGGCGGCCTCGACGATCTGGCCGGTGTCGCGGCCGTAGCGGTGCGGCAGCTCGTCCAGGCCCCAGGCGGCGGCGACCTCGTCACGGGCCCGCGGGTCGGTGGCGGGACGGGCGCCCGGCAGCAGGGACGGCAGCGCGCCCGCCTCGACTGCGGCCCGCTCCCCGGCCCGGCGCGGGATCCACACCAGGGTGGCGCCGGTGGCGCCCGCGACCCGTACGGCCGCGGTCAGCGCGCCGGGCACGCCCGCGAGGCGCTCCCCCACGACGATGACCGCGCCGGGCAGGCGCAGCGCGTCGGAGGCGGCCTGGCCGCCGTCCTCCAGGCCGGTGTCGGAGGCCAGGGCGTTCAGCCACTCGGGCTCGGTGCCGGGGGCGGCGGCCAGCAGGGTGCCGCCCGCCTTCTCCAGGCCGCGCGTGGCGAACGGGGCGAGGGCGAAGGTCCGCTGCTTGTGCTTGCGGTGGGCCTTGCGCAGGCGCAGGAAGACCCCGGGGGCCTCCTCCTCGGCCTCGATGCCGACGAGGAGCACGGCCGGGGCCGCCTCCAGCGAGGCGTTGGTGACACCGTGTCCGTCGAGGTCCTTGCCGGTGCCCGCGACGGTGGCGGCCAGGAACTCGGTCTCCTCCGCGCTGTGCACCCGGGCCCGGAAGTCGATGTCGTTGGTGTCGAGCACGACCCGGGCGAACTTGGCGTACGCGTAGGCGTCCTCGACGGTGAGGCGTCCGCCGGTCAGCACTCCGGCCCGGCCGCGCGCGGCGGCCAGCCCGTTGGCGGCGGCCTCCAGGGCCTCGGGCCAGCTGGCCGGGGCCAGGATCCCGTCGGCGCCGCGCACCAGCGGGGTGGTGAGCCGGTCGGGGCGCTGCGCGTAGCGGAACCCGAAGCGGCCCTTGTCGCAGATCCACTCCTCGTTGACCTCGGGGTCGTCCGCGGCCATCCGGCGCAGGACCTTGCCGCGGCGGTGGTCGGTGCGCGTGGCGCAGCCGCCCGCGCAGTGCTCGCACACGCTCGGGGAGGAGACCAGGTCGAAGGGGCGGGAGCGGAACCGGTAGGCGGCCGAGGTGAGGGCGCCGACCGGGCAGATCTGGATGGTGTTGCCGGAGAAGTACGACTCGAAGGGGTCGCCCTCGCCGATGCCGACCTGCTGGAGCGCGCCGCGTTCCAGCAGCTCGATCATCGGGTCGCCGGCGATCTCGTTGGAGAAGCGGGTGCAGCGCGCGCACAGCACGCACCGCTCGCGGTCCAGCAGCACCTGCGTGGAGATCGGTACCGGCTTCTCGTACGTCCGCTTCCGGCCCTCGAAACGCGATTCGGCGTTTCCGTGGGACATCGCCTGGTTCTGCAGCGGGCACTCGCCGCCCTTGTCGCAGACCGGGCAGTCCAGCGGGTGGTTGATGAGCAGCAGCTCCATCACCCCGCGCTGGGCCTTGTCGGCGACCGGGGAGGTCAGCTGGGTCTTGACGACCATGCCGTCGGTGCAGGTGATGGTGCAGGAGGCCATCGGCTTGCGCTGGCCCTCGACCTCGACGATGCACTGGCGGCAGGCGCCGACCGGGGAGAGGAGGGGGTGGTCGCAGAACCGGGGGATCTCGATGCCGAGCTGTTCGGCGGCCCGGATGACCAGGGTCCCCTTGGGCACCGACAGTTCGATGCCGTCGATGGTCAGGGAGATCTGGTCCACGGGCGGGACCGCCGCTTCCCCGCCGCCGGAGGCCGCTGTTGTGGTCACGGTCATGCGGTCACCTCCGTGTCGGCCCAGAGGGTCGACTTCTTGGGGTCGAAGGGGCAGCCCTTGCCCGTGATGTGCTGCTCGTACTCCGCGCGGAAGTACTTGAGCGAGGAGAAGATGGGGCTGGCGGCGCCGTCGCCGAGCGCGCAGAACGACTTGCCGTTGATGTTGTCGGCGATGTCGTTCAGCTTGTCGAGGTCGGACATGACCCCCTTGCCCGCTTCGATGTCGCGGAGCAACTGGACCAGCCAGTACGTGCCTTCGCGGCAGGGTGTGCACTTGCCGCAGGACTCGTGGGCGTAGAACTCGGTCCAGCGGGTCACCGCCCGCACCACGCAGGTCGTCTCGTCGAAGCACTGCAGGGCCTTGGTGCCGAGCATGGAGCCGGCCGCGCCGACGCCCTCGTAGTCGAGGGGGACGTCGAGGTGCTCCTCGGTGAACATCGGGGTGGAGGAGCCGCCCGGGGTCCAGAACTTCAGCCGGTGCCCGGGGCGCATGCCGCCGCTCATGTCGAGGAGCTGGCGCAGGGTGATCCCGAGCGGGGCCTCGTACTGGCCGGGGCCGACGACGTGCCCGGAGAGCGAGTACAGCGTGAAGCCGGGGGACTTCTCGGTCCCCATCGACTTGAACCAGTCCTTGCCCTTGTTCAGGATCGCGGGAACCGAGGCGATGGACTCCACGTTGTTCACGACAGTGGGGCAGGCGTAGAGGCCCTCGACGGCGGGGAAGGGGGGACGCAGCCGGGGCTGGCCGCGGCGGCCTTCGAGGGAGTCCAGAAGGGCCGTTTCCTCGCCGCAGATGTAGGCGCCCGCGCCCGCGTGCACGGTGATGTCGAGCTTCAGCCCGCTCCCGAGGATGTTTTCTCCGAGGTACCCGGCCTCGTAGGCCTCGCGGACCGCCTCGTGCAGGCGCCGCAGGACCGGCACGGTCTCACCGCGCAGGTAGATGAAGGCGTGCTCCGAGCGGATCGCGTAGCAGGCGATGATCATTCCCTCGATGAGGGAGTGCGGGTTGGCGAAGAGGAGGGGGATGTCCTTGCAGGTTCCCGGCTCCGACTCGTCCGCGTTCACGACGAGGTAGTGCGGCTTGCCGTCGCCCTGCGGGATGAACTGCCACTTCATTCCGGTGGGGAAGCCTGCGCCGCCGCGTCCGCGCAGACCGGAGTCCTTCACGTAGGCGATCAGATCGTCCGGGGTCATGGCGAGGGCCTTGCGCAGGCCCTCGTAGCCCTCGTGGCGCCGGTAGGTCTCCAGCGTCCACGACTGCGGCTCGTCCCAGAACGCCGACAGGACGGGCGCGAGGAGCTTCTCCGGACTCGTTCCGTTCTTACTCAGTTCGGTGGACACGGTCATCACTCCCCTCCCTCGATGGTGGCCTCGCCGCGCGGGTGCACGATCGGGGTGTGCGGGACCTCGCCGCGCGCGATGCGCAGGCCGATCAGGGACGCGTGACCCGCGCCGCCACTGGCCTCGACCGCGCCCTCGCGCTCGTCCGGGAAGCCCGCCAGGATCCGGGCGGTCTCCTTGTACGTGCACAGCGGCGCGCCCCGGGTCGGCTCCACGGTGCGGCCGGCCAGCAGGTCGTCCACCATGGCCTTGGCGGACTCGGGGGTCTGGTTGTCGAAGAACTCCCAGTTGACCATCACCACGGGGGCGTAGTCGCAGGCCGCGTTGCACTCGATGTGTTCGAGGGTGACCTTGCCGTCGGCGGTGGTCTCGTTGTTGCCGACCCCGAGGTGCTCCTTGAGCTCCTCGAAGATGGCGTCGCCACCCATGACCGCGCACAGGGTGTTCGTGCACACGCCGACCTGGTAGTCCCCGGAGGGCCCCCGCCGGTACATCGTGTAGAAGGTCGCCACGGCCGTGACCTCGGCGGTCGTCAGGCCCAGCACCTCGGCGCAGAACCGGATGCCGGTGCGCGAGACGTAGCCCTCCTCCGACTGGATGAGGTGGAGCAGCGGCAGCAGCGCGGAGCGGCTGTCGGGGTAGCGGGCGATGACCTCCTTCGCGTCCGCTTCGAGCCGGGCGCGCACGTCGGCCGGGAAGTCGGGTGCCGGAAGCTTGGGCATGCCCAGGCTCACCCCTGATACGGGCTGATTGGCCGTCATCGGTCGACGCCTCCCATCACGGGGTCGATGGAGGCGACGGCCACGATGACGTCGGCGATCTGGCCGCCCTCGCACATCGCCGCCATGGCCTGCAGGTTGGTGAAGGACGGGTCGCGGAAGTGGACCCGGTAGGGGCGGGTTCCGCCGTCGGAGACGACGTGCACGCCGAGCTCGCCCTTGGGCGACTCCACGGCCGCGTAGGCCTGGCCGGCCGGTACCCGGAAGCCCTCGGTCACCAGCTTGAAGTGGTGGATGAGGGACTCCATGGAGGTGCCCATGATCTGCTTGATGTGGTCGAGCGAGTTGCCGAGGCCGTCGGGACCCATCGCGAGCTGCGCGGGCCACGCGATCTTCTTGTCGGCGACCATCACCGGGCCCGGCTCCAGCCGCTCCAGGCACTGCTCGACGATCCGCAGGGACTGGCGCATCTCCTCCAGCCGGATCAGGAACCGCCCGTAGGAGTCACAGGACTCGGTGGTCGGCACGTCGAACTCGTAGTTCTCGTAGCCGCAGTACGGGTCCGTCTTGCGCAGGTCGTGCGGGAGGCCGGCGGAGCGCAGGATCGGGCCGGTGGCGCCGAGCGCCATGCAGCCGGTGAGGTCGAGGTAGCCGACGTCCTGCATGCGCGCCTTGAAGATGGGGTTGCCGGTGGCGAGCTTGTCGTACTCCGGCAGGTTCTTCTTCATGGTCTTCACGAAGTCGCGGAGCTGGTCCACGGCGCCCGGGGGCAGGTCCTGCGCGAGGCCGCCGGGGCGGATGAACGCGTGGTTCATGCGCAGTCCGGTGATCAGCTCGAACACGTCGAGGATCAGCTCGCGGTCGCGGAACCCGTAGATCATGATCGTGGTCGCGCCCAGCTCCATGCCGCCGGTGGCGATGCACACCAGGTGGGAGGAGAGCCGGTTGAGCTCCATCAGCAGGACGCGGATGACGGTGGCGCGGTCCGGGATCTGATCGGTGATGCCGAGCAGCTTCTCGACGCCCAGACAGTACGCCGTCTCGTTGAAGAACGGCGTCAGGTAGTCCATGCGCGTGACGAAGGTGGTGCCCTGCGTCCAGTTCCGGTATTCGAGGTTCTTCTCGATGCCGGTGTGGAGGTAGCCGATGCCGCAGCGGGCCTCGGTGACCGTCTCGCCGTCGATCTCCAGGATCAGGCGGAGCACTCCGTGGGTGGAGGGGTGCTGGGGGCCCATGTTGACGACGATCCGCTCGTCGTCGGCACGGGCCGCCGACTGGACGATCTCGTCCCAGTCGCCGCCGGTGACGGTGTAGACGGTGCCCTCGGTCGTTTCGCGGGCAGAGGCGTGGCTTGACGCGTTGTTCGATGTGGGGGACATCAGCTGTACGACCTCCGCTGGTCGGGAGCCGGGATCTGGGCGCCCTTGTACTCGATGGCGATGCCGCCGAGCGGGTAGTCCTTGCGCTGCGGGAAGCCCTGCCAGTCGTCCGGCATCATGATCCGGGTGAGGGCCGGGTGCCCGTCGAAGATCAGGCCGAAGAAGTCGTACGTCTCGCGCTCGTGCCAGTCGTTCGTCGGGTAGACGGAGACGATCGAGGGGACGTGCGGGTCGGCGTCCGGGGCCGTCACCTCCAGGCGCACGATCCGGCCGTGGGTGAGCGAGCGCAGGTGGTAGACGGCGTGCAGCTCGCGGCCCTTGTCATCGAGGAAGTGCACTCCGCTGACCCCGGTGCAGAGCTCGAAGCGCAGGGCCGGGTCGTCGCGCAGGGTCCTGGCGACGAGGAGCAGGTGCTCGCGCGCGATGTGGAGGGTCAGCTCCCCCCGGTCGACGACGACCTTCTCGATCGCGTTCTCGGGGAGCAGGCCCTGCTCCTCCAGCGCCCCTTCGAGCTCGTCGACGACCTCGTCGAAGTACGAACCGTACGGGCGGGCGCTCGCGCCGGGCATCGCCACGGTGCGCACGAGCCCGCCGTAGCCGCTGGTGTCGCCGCCGTCCGAGGCGCCGAACATGCCCTTGCGGACGCCGATCACCTCGGGGCCGGCCGCGCCGCGGGGCGCGGGCACGTTGTCGCCGTCGCCGGCATGGGGGCCGTTCTGCACGGCCGGGTCCTCGCTCACCGCAGGAGCCCCTTCATCTCAATGGTGGGGAGCGCCTTGAGGGCCGCCTCCTCCGCCTCGCGGGCCGCCTCTTCCCGGTTCACGCCGAGCTTGCCGCCCTGGATCTTCTGGTGGAGCTTGAGGATCGCGTCGAGCAGCATCTCGGGGCGGGGCGGGCAGCCGGGCAGGTAGATGTCCACGGGGACGATGTGGTCGACGCCCTGGACGATCGCGTAGTTGTTGAACATTCCGCCCGAAGACGCACAAACACCCATAGAGATGACCCACTTGGGAGCGGGCATCTGGTCGTACACCTGCCGCAGCACCGGCGCCATCTTCTGGCTGACCCGGCCCGCCACGATCATCAGGTCGGCCTGGCGCGGGGATCCGCGGAAGACCTCCATGCCGAAGCGGGCCAGGTCGTACCGGCCCGCTCCGGTGGTCATCATCTCGATGGCGCAGCAGGCCAGGCCGAAGGTGGCCGGGAAGACGGACGCCTTGCGCACCCATCCCGCGGCCTGTTCGACGGTGGTCAGCAGAAAGCCGCTCGGCAGCTTCTCTTCCAGTCCCATGGAAAATTCAGCCCCTCAGTCCCATTCCAGGCCGCCGCGGCGCCATACGTAGGCGTAGGCGACGAAGACGGTGAGCACGAAGAGGAGCATCTCGACGAGCCCGAAGATCCCCAGCGAGTCGAAGGTGACCGCCCAGGGGTAGAGGAAGACAACCTCGATGTCGAAGACGATGAAGAGCATCGCCGTCAGGTAGTACTTGATGGGGAAGCGGCCGCCGCCGGCCGGCATGGGAGTGGGCTCGATGCCGCACTCGTAAGCTTCAAGTTTTGCCCGGTTGTACCGTTTTGGGCCGATCAGCGTGGCCATGACCACGGAGAAGATCGCAAACCCTGCGCCGAGGGCGCCGAGCACGAGGATGGGCGCGTACGCATTCACGCTCCTCGCTCCTTCCAGTCGTCCTTGACCGTTGGACCGCTGTGCCGGCGCCGCGCGCCCCGCCTCCCACGTCTCGCATGTGAGGCAGTTCACAAGCCGGACTGGTGCGCATCTTATGCCCGCCCATCTGTGATCTGCGACACGGGTTACAACAACGAGTTTGTGATCTCCACCACCTGACGAACGATCATGAAGCCCAATGAGTAGTGATCTTCATACGTGAAGCATCCACATGATCACCAAAGGTGACATCCGCACCTGTCGTCGCAGGTGGAGGGCCTGTTGCACTATCAAATCGTGGCCACTGCATGCAAATTGGCAACGTGGTGCGCGTGATGATAAAGGGATCGGCACCCCCCGGCCGGGGGACCCCGCGCGGACGGGAGTGGACGCGTGCATGCATTCACTAAGTCGGGGCAGAGGAGGACTCGGGGGTCACCCGGAGAGGGGGACTCGGGGGTCATCCCGAGAGGGGGACTCCGGGGGCATCCCGAGAGGAGCCGGAGGCGGTCCGAAGGCGACCCGGAGGTGACTCCGGGGCGGAGCGGCGGCCGGGTCGCGCCCGATCGCGGGACGGCTCCGACCCGGCTTTGATCCGGCTCCGGCGCGGCTCCGGGCCGTCGGCGCGTTCACGGTTCGGTCACAGGAGGGCCACAGCGTCCGCATCGCGTGACGCTTCTGTGACCTGCGCCACTCGGAATTCGCGGTACCGAAAGGGGGCTTGGCCATCAGTGCGGGTGGATGGTAGGCCCGGGATCAATTCGGACTTATTGCGGAAACCCCATGATCACAGCCCTGTGACCGGCTGTCCGATTCGCCCGTTACGGCGTCAATAAGAGTTCCGACGCGCCCGGTTAGCCCGGTTCGCGCACAACTGTGGCGCAGACCACGTTTCTTGAAGGGAACCGGCGCGCCCTGATAGCGGTTGTACCCATGTCCCTCACCGCTCACATACCCAGCCACCGGAAGCCCCGCCGCAGCGCCTCGAAGCTCGCGGTCCGCGCCGGAGTTGCCGGTGGCGTCCTCAGCACCCTGGCCATGGCCGGCACGGCGAGCGCCACCCCCTCCGCCGAGCCCGCGCACGAGACCACGCTCGAAATGCCGGTCCTCGACCTGGACCTGAGCGCCGAGGTGTCCTCGCACGTGGCCAAGGCCGCGGAGAACACCCGCGCCGCCGCCGTCGACGGCGAGCTCAACGCCCTGGAGGCGACGGCCCGCACGGGCGCCGCCGCCGAGGCCAAGAAGCTCAAGGCCGACGCCCAGCAGAAGGCCGACGCCGAGGCCAAGGCGAAGGCCGAGAAGGCCGAGGCGGACCGCAAGGCCGAGGCCGAGCGCGCCAACCGCAGCACGGCCCGCACCCCGATCCAGAGCAACTCCGGGTCCTCCTCGTCGAACGGCTCCTCCGCGGGGTCCTCCTCGCAGGGCAAGGGCACCGTCACGGCCCCCGCGACCGGCTCCGCCGCCGCCATCGTCAACTTCGCCCGCGCGCAGGTCGGCAAGGCCTACGTCATGGGCGGCACCGGCCCGTCCTCGTTCGACTGCTCGGGCCTGGTCCAGGCCGCGTACCGGCAGGCCGGCATCACCCTGCCGCGCATGTCGCAGGCGCAGTCCAGCTTCGGCAAGTCGGTCTCCCTGAGCGCCCTCCAGGCGGGCGACATCCTGTACTGGGGCTCCAAGGGCAGCGCGTACCACGTCGCCGTCTACGTCGGCGGCGGCAAGTTCGTCGGCGCGCAGAACTCCAGCACCGGCATCGTCGAGCGCTCCCTGAGCTACGACCGGCCGACGGGCGCCGTCCGCGTCCTCTGACATCTCCCCGCAGTCCCGGGCCGCTCCCGGTGACGCACGAAAGGCCGGTACTCCCCCGCTCGGGGGTGGAGTACCGGCCTTTCGGCGTCCTGGGGGCTCCTGGAAGCGCCCGGAGGCGCCCGGGGCCCCTGAGGGGCGCCTGGGGGCCTTCACGGCCCCGCGCCGCTGCGTCAGTCGAGGAACGTCGCCGAGGTGATCTTGTTCTTGAAGTTGACGCTGGCGTTGCCCGTGTAGCCCGGGGGGAGCGAGCCGATCAGACCGGTGAGGTTCACTTCGGTGGCCACCTTCCACGTGTACGTGTCCCGGTTCCGGTAGGACGCGGTGTCGTCGTTCGTCACCCGGTTCCGGCCGGCGCAGCCCTCCGGTCCGACGAAGAGGTCGTTGAAGAAGTTCCAGTCCGACGACATCAGGTCGAAGACACAACCCCCTTGGTAGGAGTTGTAGTAAAGGCCGAACTCGCTGGTTTCCAGATAGCCGTTCCGCTCCGTGTTGGCGGCGGCCGGACCGGCTGCCGCCAGGAGAACTGCGCCCACGGATACCGCCGCGACGCAGCCGGCGGCGATTTTGTTAAGGGCCTTGTTCATTGGTTATTTCTCCATCTTCAGGGAATTGATTCCGGCCGGGATTAAACCTTCCGGGGCACCACAGGGCAAGGGCCTTCTCGGCTGTTCAGGCCACAACCCGCATGGCGGGTAACGGACTTGTCCGCATTGGGGGCACCTGATTACGCTCTCCCGCGGCCTCCGCCCCCTCCCCCGCACCTGCGCGCCCTTCCACTCCGCCGACCGCAAGGGAAACACCTCGTGCGTGTACGCGAAATATCCTCGTCACTCCTTTTGTGCTGCCTCGCGCTGACCGGATGCGGAGGCGGGGAAGTCCCGGGGAAGAACTCCGGAGCGGGAAAGTCCGGACTTACGGCCGGGCCCACTGCCACACCCTCGATCGCGGCGGCGGACATGCCGTTCTACACGTGCATGCAGCAGCACGGAATGACCATCTCCTACGGGGACAACGGCGCTCCGCACTTCGTGGAGAAGGAGAGCCCGCAGTTCCTCCCGGCCCAGCAGGCCTGCCTGTCGCTGCTCCCTCCCCCCTCCCCCGTCCAGGCGGGCCCGCAGGAACTCGCCGCCGCGCGCAAGTCCTCCGAGTGCATGCGGGGACGGGGCATCTCCTGGTATCCGGACCCGGATCCGGTCACCGGCGAGGTACAGCAGAAGGACGGCGGCACCTCCGAGCAGTGGCAGGCGCTCAAGCGGGACCACCTCGACGCGTACCGGGCCTGCCTGCCGCGGCCCTCCTGACCGGCGCGGGCACGGCGCAGCGGCCCGCGCACGGCGCAACGGGCCCGGACACGGCGCAATGGGCCCGGACACGACTCAATGGCCCGCACACGGCTCAGAGGAGCCCTGCCGCCAGCTTGTAGCGGGCCTCGCGCTGCTTCTTGTACAGCGCGAGGGTCTCGGCCCGCTCCTCCACCAGCCGCTCCTGATAGGCCTTCTCCACCGCCGCCCAGATGCCCACGAGGTTCACCTCGCGCTTGCAGGCGACGTCGGCCTTGGCCGCGGTGACGGCCTTGGGGCCGCCCGGATCGGCCTCCAAGCCGAGCTTCTGGACGACCTCGTAGGGATCCTTCAGCCCGGTGTACCCCGACTTCCCCATGCACGCGGACCAGTTCTTCAGCACCTCGGCCACCCGCGAATCGCCCTTGGAGCGTTCGTGCGCCTCCGATGCCAGCCCGAACGGGAACAGCAGGTCCACGCTGTCCTTCGTCGGCGCGTACAGCTTGCGGTACGCCTCCCGCAGGCATCCGCCGACCGGCACCTTCTGCCCGCCGACGTCGATGCCGCTGTCCACCCGCGCGGCCTCCTCCTCGGACGGGGCGTCCGGGGGCTGCGCGGCGCCGCCCTGCTCCCCGCCCGGCCGTTCGCCGTGCATGACCAGGGCGGCGCTCTCGCTCAGCGGGGTGGCCGGGGGCTTGACCGGCCGCCCCTTGCCCGCGGTCGCGTCGTAGCCGTGGGCCGCCGCGAACACCGGATCGGCCGGCCCGAAGAGCGTGCGGTGCCGGCCCTCGGGCCCCTGGGCGCCGGCGGGATCGGACGGCCTGACCTCCTCGTACGGGAACCCGTACCGGGCCATGCACCGGGAGAGCAGCCGCTGCTGCACCTGCCCCATGCGGACCGTCTCGGCCTCGGTGTCCGTGTACGCGTCCAGGGGCAGCGAGAGCGAGGCGGTCGCCGGGGCGACGGCGATCTCACCGAGTTCCGGCTCGCCGCGCGCGCCGCCGCCGTCCGGATCCGAACAGCCGGCCAGGACGAGCGCCAGCAGGACGGCGGCCGGGAGGGCGGGTCGCGGGAGCGGACGGGAGCGTATGCCGGAAGACCTGTTCACTCTCGGAAATTGAACAGCCCGGCCGGTGCCGGGGACAAGGCCTTCTCACCTGCTGGTCAGCCAAACTTCTTGCCTGGAAACCGACTTGCCGCCCCGTCCCGCCCGGCGGGCACCTCGCGCCGAACGGGCGGGGTGCTGCCAAGATGGCCGGGGCGAGCACGCCCGAGTCGCCCCCGGAAGTGGTGATCCGTGACGCCCAGCCCGTCCGACGAAGCCGACGCAGCTGACGAAGTCGATGAAGCCGACGAAGCCCCCGGTACCGCCCCGGCCGCCGCCGGGCTCGGACTCCTGTCCCTCGGCGGCTGGCTGCTGACCACCACCCGCCCCTGGCAGAAGCCAGGCTCCCCGCTCACGCTCACCCTGGAGTGGACGGCCTCGGGGACCCTGCTGCTCTGCGGCCTGGTCCTGCTGACCCGCTGCGTCCGCCGTGTCCACGGCACGGCCGAGCCCGCACAATGGCTCGCCGCGCAGAAGCTCCGCGAGGTCGTGACCGCCGACCGCAAGGCGTTCGGCCCCGTCTCCGCCGAAGCACGGCGGCAGGCGGAACAGGAGTGGTGAGCAAGCGCCTCAAGATCAAGGCGAAGAGCGAGGGCACGCTCGCCCTGGACGCCCAAGGGCTTTCACTGCACGTCGACGGTGACGAGGGGATGCGCGCGCGCATCGAGGTCGCTCAGCAGAGCGGCCGGCGCGTGGCACTGTCCGCGCTGACGCCCTTGGAGGTGCGCCGAACAGGAGAAGCCGCCAAGCGACTCCAGTTCCTGCCGTCCCGGTTCGACGTGAAACCGGTCAACGACGCGGTCACAGACGCCGCAGCGACGCTACTGGACGCCTCGGGCCTTGACGGGCACGAATGCCTCGTGGACGCACTCGTGGTGGCCACGGCCGCACTCTGCACTCCCCCGGTACTGCTCGTCACTTCCGACAAGTCGCACATCCCCGCACTGTCCAAGGCCGCCGAGGAACTTCCGGGCTCACCGAAGGTGAAGACCGTCAACGTCTGAAGGCCGAACACGGAGAGCCTGGCCGCTCAGCTCTCCACCGAGCGGCCAGGTCTTGAATGATCAGGCCTTGGGGGCGACCTTCGAAAGGCCGTTGATGACGCGGTCCATCGCGTCGCCGCCCGTCGGGTCGGTCAGGTTGGCCAGCATCTTCAGCGTGAACTTCATCAGGACCGGGTGGCTCAGGCCCCGCTGGGCGGCGATCTTCATGATCTTCGGGTTGCCGATGAGCTTCACGAAGGCGCGGCCCAGCGTGTAGTAGCCGCCGTAGGTCTCCTTCAGGACCTTCGGGTAGCTGTGCAGGGTCAGTTCGCGCAGGGCCGGGGTGGCGCGGGAGTGGGCCTGGACGATGACGTCGGCGGCGATCTGGCCCGACTCCATCGCATAGGCGATGCCCTCGCCGTTGAACGGGTTGACGAGGCCGCCCGCGTCACCGACGAGCAGCAGCCCCTTGGTGTAGTGCGGCTGGCGGTTGAAGGCCATGGGCAGGGCCGCGCCGCGGATGGGCTGCGTCATGTTCTCGGGGGTGTAGCCCCAGTCCTCCGGCATCGAGGCGCACCAGGCCTTGAGGACCTCGCGCCAGTCCAGCTCCTTGAAGGCGGAGGAGGAGTTGAGGATGCCCAGGCCGACGTTGGAGGTGCCGTCGCCCATGCCGAAGATCCAGCCGTAGCCGGGCAGCAGCCGGTCCTCGGCCCCGCGCCGGTCCCAGAGCTCCAGCCAGGACTCCAGGTAGTCGTCGTCGTGGCGGGGCGAAGTGAAGTACGTGCGCACGGCCACGCCCATCGGGCGGTCCTCGCGGCGGTGCAGGCCCATGGCGAGGGAGAGCCGCGAGGAGTTGCCGTCGGCCGCCACCACCAGCGGGGCGCTGAAGGTGACCGGGGTCTTCTCCTCGCCGAGCTTCGCCGTCACTCCGGTGATGTGGCCGGTACGGGGGTCACGTACGGGCTCGCCCACGTTGCAGCGCTCGTACAGCCGGGCGCCGGCCTTCTGCGCCTGGCGGGCCAGGGTCTCGTCGAAGTCGTCGCGCTTGCGGACGAGTCCGTAGTCGGGGAACGAGGCAAGCTCGGGCCAGTCCAGCTGGAGCCGCTGGCCGCCGCCGATGATCCGCAGGCCCTTGTTGCGCAGCCAGCCGGCCTCCTCGGAGATGTCGATGCCCATCGACACCAGCTGCTTCGTGGCGCGCGGCGTCAGGCCGTCGCCGCAGACCTTCTCGCGCGGGAACGCCGTCTTCTCCAGGAGCAGGACGTCAAGTCCGGCCTTGGCCAGGTAATAAGCAGTGGTCGAGCCGGCGGGCCCGGCCCCGACGACGATCACGTCCGCGGAGTGCTCGGAGAGGGGCTCGGTCACGGCGGGTCTCCCGAAGGCTCGATAACTCGATAAAGGTGCCCAACGGCACGAGAACACGTGCAGTCTATGCAGCGAGAGAGATCGCGATCCGAAGGGCTGCCCTGTGACCACCTCGCCGACCCGGCCGCTCCCCGTCGTCCAGCTCCGTGTGCCCACGGACGAGGACGCGCACGCCTGGCACCGGGTCTTCCGCGACCCCGACGTCATGGAGTTCCTCGGCGGGCCGGCCGAGCTCTCCTTCTACGAGGAAATCACCGCGCGGCAGCGGATGCACGACGCGCGGCTCGGCTTCTGCCTGTGGACGCTGCTGGACGAGGACGGCGAGGTCATCGGCTTCACCGGGGCGCAGCCGTGGCCGGCGGAGAAGGCGTGGGGGCCGGTGGGTGAGATCGAGATCGGGTGGAGGCTCGGTCGCTCCGCGTGGGGTCAGGGCTATGCGTATGCCGCTGCGCTGGCGACGCTGGAGCGGGTGCGGGGGGCTGGGGTTGCGGATGTGGTGGCGGTGATCGACGATGCGAACGTTCGCTCGATCGCGGTGGCGGAGCGGCTCGGCATGACCCTGGCGGATCACTTCCCGCTGCCCGGTGGCCGCCGCCACGCCCGCCGCTACGCCCTGACCCTCGCCCCGGCCTGACCCCCGCTGCGCGGGGCAGCAACCCTTGCCGCTGCGCGGGGCGAAGTCCCCTACCCGCCCTTCCACCGTTCCCCGGGGCTGCGCCCCGGACCCCCTGGGGCTCTGCCCAGACCCCGCGCCTCAAACGCCGGCGAGGCTGAATTTTGCCGCGCAGCGGCGAATCCAGCCCGTCCGGCGTTTGAGGACCGGGTCCGGGCAGAGCCCGGGGAACGGGCGAAGGGCGGGTAGGGGACTTCGCCCCGCAGGGCCGAACCAGCCGCACCCGCCTACCTGCCCCGCGCCGGGACGGCGGTGGCGAGCACCCCGACCGGCCACCGCTGGACGGAGTCCGGCGCAGCGGTGCGAGCGGCGCGTCAAGAGTCAGAAAACGCTCAGGCCCGTCAGGGTCGTGAAGCGGTCCAGGGCGGCCACCGCGGCGACCGAGTTGCCCTGGGAGTCGAGCCCGGGACTCCACGCGGCCAGCGTGCACGCGCCGGGGACGACCGCCACGATGCCGCCGCCCACACCGCTCTTGCCGGGCAGGCCCACCCGGTAGGCGAACTCCCCGGCCGCGTCGTACGTCCCACACGTCAGCATCACCGCGTTGACCTGCTTCGCCTCACTGCGCGTGAGGAGGCGGGAGCCGTCCGCGCGCAGGCCGTGCCGGGCCAGGAAGCGGCCGGCGCGGGCCAGGTCGGCGCAGCTCATCTCGATGGAGCACTGCCAGAAGTAGTGCTCCAGCAGCATCGGCACCGGGTTGTCGATGTTCCCGTAGGCGGCCATGAAGTGGGCCAGGGCCGCGTTGCGGTCACCGTGCTCCTGTTCGGAGGCGGCGACCTCCGCGTCGAAGGCGACCTCCGGGTTCTGGCTCTCCTCCCGGAGGAAGCGCAGGAGTTCGCTGCTGGCGTCGCCCGTCAGGGTCTGGAGCCGGTCGGTGACGACGAGCGCGCCCGCGTTGATGAAGGGGTTGCGCGGGATGCCGTTCTCGTACTCCAGCTGCACGAGGGAGTTGAACGGGTTGCCGGAGGGTTCCCGGCCCACCCGCTCCCACAGGCTGTCGCCGCCCTCGGCGAGCGCGAGGGCCAGCGCGAAGACCTTGGTGATGGACTGCGTGGAGAACGGCGTCCGCCAGTCCCCCACCCCGAACACGTTGCCGTCGAGGTCGGCGATGGCCATCCCGAACTGCCGGGGGTCCACGGACGCCAGCGCCGGAATGTACTCGGCGGTGGTGCCGCTGCCGATCAGCGGGGCGATGTCGGTGGCGACCTGCTCCAGCAGTGCCTGGTAGTCCATCGGCGGGCTCCCGGGTCCTAGTGCTTGACGCCGCGGTGCAGGGCCACGATGCCGCCGCTGAGGTTGCGCCAGGCCACCTTGGACCAGCCGGCCTTCTGCAGCAGCGCGGCCAGCGCCGGCTGGTCGGGCCAGGCGCGGATGGAGTCGGCGAGGTAGACGTACGCGTCGGGGTTGGAGGAGACCGCGCGGGCGACCGGCGGCATCGCGCGCATCAGGTACTCGGTGTACACGGTCCGGAAGGGTGCCCAGGTGGGCTGCGAGAACTCGCAGATCACGACCTGGCCGCCGGGCTTCGTCACCCGGTACAGCTCGCGCAGGGCCGCGTCGGTGTCCTGGACGTTGCGCAGGCCGAAGGAGATGGTGACGGAGTCGAAGGAGCCGTCCTTGAACGGCAGCTTCGTCGCGTCGCCCGCCGTCAGCGGGAGCCAGGGGTTGCGCTTCTTGCCCTCGCGGAGCATGCCGAGGGAGAAGTCGCAGGGCACGACGTACGCGCCGGCCGCGGCGAAGGGCAGCGAGGACGTGGCCGTGCCGGCGGCCAGGTCGAGGACGAGCTGCCCGGGGCGCGCGCCGACCGCCTTGGCGACCTCCTTGCGCCACAGGCGGGCCTGCCCGAGGGAGAGGACGTCGTTGGTGAGGTCGTAGTTCGCCGCCACGCCGTCGAACATGGAGGCGACTTCGTGCGGCTGCTTGTCCAGGGAAGCGGTGGTCACTGGCGTGGGCCCCTCGGGTGCGGTGCGAATGGTTCGGCGAACGGTTCGGCAGGGTCCTGCGGACCGCCCCGCCATTCTCGCAGGCCCCCCGGGCACCGCACCCGGCCGCCCGTACGGTGCCTGCGGCGCGGCGCGGCGGGGACGGCTACGTTGCTCGGCCCCGGTGGCTCAGCGTCGGCGGTGGAGGAGCCTGCCGCCGATGACCGTGGCCACACAGCTCGTCGGGCCCTCCACCAGCAGCTCCACCGGACCGGCCACCGCGAACACGGCGAACCGCGCCGGGGCGCCCGGCTCCAGGACCCCGTGGAAGGCCTCCTCGGCCGCGGTCCGGCCGGCGAGCGGATCCAGGGAGGCCGGGCCCTCGTAGGGGGCGGGCGGGACGACGGTGAGGCCGGAGCGGACCACGGCCGTCCGCACGGCCGGGCTGGTGAAGCGGCCGGCCACCGCGACCACCCCGCGGGCGAGCAGCTTCTGCGTACCGCGCCGCGCGCTGTTGCCCCAGCGCGGCTCCGTCATCTTCAGGTCGGCCAACGCCTCGGCGCCGCTGATCGGTTCGGCCCCGAGCTCGGTGATCTCGTACGGGTCGTCCGGGTAGTACGTGCGCTCCAGCAGCTCGTCACCGCCGCGCACCAGCAGCCCCGGGGTCAGCACCCCGGGCCAGCTGCGGGCGCGCGCGTGCGGATAGGCCGCGGCGAGCTCCTCGTACGGGCCCACCCGGGCGATGCGGTCGCCCTCGACCAGGACCGCGCCGCCGGGCAGCGGCGCGGGTCCCGGTCCGGGTGCGGTGGTGGCTCCCGTAACGAGGAGTCCGGCGGTGTGGATCGTCAGCACGGGCGCTCAGTTCGAGGAGATGAGCTTCAGCTCGGGGTGGGCCGTACCGCCCTCGATGGCGGTGGAGGAGATGTGCGAGACCACGCGGTCGTCGACCGGGTCGTTCGCCGGGTCCTCGTGCACGAGGAGGTGCTCGTACGTCGTGGCGCGCTGCGCCGGGACGCGGCCCGCCTTGCGGATGAGGTCGATGATCTCCATGCGGTTGGAGCGGTGCTTGGCACCGGCCGAGGAGACGACGTTCTCCTCCAGCATGATCGAACCGAGGTCGTCGGCGCCGTAATGCAGGGAGAGCTGGCCCGCCTCCTTGCCGACGGTGAGCCAGGAGCCCTGGATGTGGGCGATGTTGTCGAGGAAGAGCCGCGCGATGGCGATCATGCGCAGGTACTCGAAGACGGTCGCCTGGGTCCGGCCCTTGAGGTGGTTGTTCTCGGGCTGGTAGGTGTACGGGATGAAGGCGCGGAAGCCGCCCGTGCGGTCCTGCGTGTCCCGGATCATCGAGATGTGCTCGATGCGCTCGGCGTTGGTCTCGCCGGTGCCCATCAGCATGGTGGAGGTGGACTCCACGCCCAGCTTGTGGGCGATCTCCATGATCTCCAGCCAGCGTTCGCCGGACTCCTTGAGCGGCGCGATCGCCTTGCGCGGCCGCTCCGGGAGCAGTTCGGCGCCGGCGCCCGCGAAGGAGTCGAGGCCGGCGGCGTGGATGCGCCGGATCGCTTCCTCGGCCGACACCTTGGAGATCCGGGCCATGTGCTCGACCTCGGACGCACCGAGGGAGTGGATGACCAGCTGCGGGTAGGCCTGCTTGATGGCGGCGAAGTGGTGCTCGTAGTACTCGACGCCGTAGTCCGGGTGGTGGCCGCCCTGGAACATGATCTGCGTGCCGCCCAGCTCGACGGTCTCCGCGCAGCGGCGCAGGATGTCCTCGAGGTCGCGGGACCAGCCCTTCTTCGCGTCCTTGGGGGCCGCGTAGAAGGCACAGAACTTGCACGCCGTGACGCACACGTTGGTGTAGTTGATGTTGCGCTCGATGATGTACGTCGCGATGTGCTCGGTACCGGCGTAGCGCAGCCGGCGGGCCGCGTCGGCGGCCTGGCCGAGGGCGTGCAGGGGCGCGTGCCGGTAGAGGTCGAGCGCCTCTTCCTTGGTGATCCGGCCCCCAGCGGCGGCTCGGTCGAGGACTGACTGGAGAGCGGCCTGGTCGGTCACCGGTGCGTCACCTTTCGGCTGTGTCGTTCGGCTGTGTCGTTCGGCTGGCGCCCGGCTGCGGTCAAGATTCCGGACCGATCCAGCCTACGCCAGCCGCCCCATCCACCGTCCTGCCCCCTGCCGGGCGGACGGGGTCCCTGCTCGGAGGGGCACTCAGAGGCCCGCCGCGGCGCCGAGGCCGAGGCCCGCCCAGACCACGCCCACGAGGGCGCCGCCCGCCATGAACGGGCCGAAGGGGATCGGGCTGCTGCGGTCCGCCCGGCGCAGGGCGATCAGGGTGAGGCCGTGCGCGGCGCCCCCGAGGAACGCGGCGAAGGTGCCGGCGAACAGCACGGGCCACCCGTACCAGCCGAGCACCTGCCCCACGACGAGCGCGAGTTTGACGTCGCCGAAGCCCATGCCGCGCGGGTTGATGACGTAGAGGAGGAGGTAGACGCCGCCGAGGACGAGCCCGCCGAGCAGTGCGCGCGTCCAGGAGCCGTCGGCTCCCCCGGCCAGGGCGGCCACCCCGAGGGCCACGGCGGTCCCGGCGGCCAGCGGGAGGGTCAGTACGTCGGGCAGCCGGTGGACGGCCCGGTCCACGAGGCAGAGCAGCACGGTGAAGGGCGCCAGCAGCAGCCAGACGGCCAGCTCGGGCCGCGCGCCCACCCCGGCTCCGAGCGCGAGGCACACCAACGTGCTGGCCAGCACCGCTCCCCCGACGGGCGCGTACCCGCCACCACTCCCCCCGCGGCGGCGGCCGACGGCGGGTCCCGGTCCCCGTCCGGGTCCGGACTGGCACCGGGGGCAGACCGCGCGGCCCAGCCAGCCGCGGGCCGGGCCCGTCAGCGGATGCCCCGCCGGGCAGGCCGAGCGCCAGGGCAGGCCCGCCTCGACCGCGAGGCGGTAGACGGCACGGGGCAGCAGGAGGCCTGCCAGCGCGCCCCAGAGCATGACCCCGGCCACGAACCCCGCAATACCCATGCCAGCTCTCGCCCCCGCCCCGCCGCATCTTGGCGATGGACGGTAGCAGGGGGTGGTTGTCCCCTACCCGCCCTTCCACCGTTCCCCGGGGCTCCGCCCCAGACCCCGCGCCTCAAACGCCGGCGGGGCTGGATTTATCCAGCCCCGCCGGCGTTTGAGGCGATCTTTCAGCCTGTCCGGCGTTTGAGGACCGGGTCCGGGCCGAGCCCGGGGAACGGGCGAAGGGCGGGTAGGGGACGGCCCCGCAGGGCATGCCCACGCCCAGGCTCAGGCCGCCGCAGCCGCCGTCGGGGCGGGCGGTTCGAAGCCGGCGAGCATCTGTTCCAGGGCCTGCTGGTCCGGGCCCACGAAGGGGGCGAGGCCCGGGGCGAGGCCCACCGTGTCGAGCATCCGGGTGATGAGCCCGACCCCGGCGGCCGGCGGCAGGTGCGTGGAGAGCACGAGCTCGGGGTCCATCTCCCTGAGCGGCTGGACCGTGGCGAGGAACTTCTCCCGGTCGGCGACGGACGCCCAGGGGCTGTCCACCGAAGCCCAGAAGAGCTGGCCGGCCCGCAGGTCCTCGGGCCCGACCGACCCGGCGTCGCCGCCGGCCGCGAGGTCGCCGTCCGGGAGGGGAGCGCCGAAGCAGTCGGAGCTGAAGCAGGCCCGGGACCGGTCGTCGTAGAAGCCCACGGTCGCGGGGTTGTCGTAGAGGGGCGGCCGGAAGGCGGTGAGGGAGCGGTCGCCCACGTCGAGCCGCTGGCCGGGGTTGAGGAAGTAGACCCGGTCCATCGGCAGCGGGCGCTCCGTGGTCATCTCGCCCGCGCCGAGGAACGTGGTCACCACGCGGGCCTCGGGGGCGGCCTCCAGCAGGGCGAAGATCCCGCCGGTGTGGTCCCGGTCCGGGTGCGTCAGCCAGATCCACCGCACGTCGGCGGGGTCGATGGCCTCGGAGAGGGTCGTCAGGAAGTCCCGGTCGGGCAGGCCGAGGCCGGTGTCGACGACCACGGGCTCCCGGGCCTGCAGGAGGAAGGCATTGACCGGGACGAAACCGAGGCCGGGAACTTCGAGGGCGTCCCCGAGGACCGTGATGTCCCGGCCGACTGAGCGTGTGGTCATGGCGCAGCTCCGATGGCCCCCTTCAGTGAGCGCGCTCGCGACCGCCCGGGCTCCCCCTGCCCCCTCCATCGTGTCCCCGGGCGTCCCCGCACGCACGCCGCACGCACGGCCTCGCCCCCGCCCTCACGCCCGCCCGCGCGGGGACGGTGAAAGGAGAACGCATTCCCGGTGAACGGCGGGTATTCACCTTTCCGCACCATTCCGCTCTGCGGAAAGGCGAATACCCGCATAAGCCGCACTAATGACCCGGCACGCCCACCGGCAGGAGCTCCACGTTCACATCGGGCGCATAGCCCGTCGTGAGTCCGGTCCGCCGCGCGAATTCACGTACGCCGGCCAGTTGGTCGGGGCCGAAGCGGAAGTCGAGCGTCGTGAAGTAGCGCTCCAGGAGTTCCGCGTCGAAGGCCTCCCAGCGGGCCGCCTGCTCGGCCACCTTGCCTACCTCCTCCAGGGAGACGTCCCGGGAGGCGAGGAAGGCCTCGTGGACCTTTCGCACGACCTCCGGCTCACGCTCCAGGTACTCCTTGCGGGCGGCCCAGACGGCGAAGACGAACGGAAGTCCGGTCCACTCCTTCCACATCGCCCCCAGGTCGTGGACGGTGAGCCCGAGCCGGGGCGCGTCGTGCAGCGAGGCCCGCAGCGCGGCGTCGCCGATCAGCACCGCCGCGTCCGCCTCCTGCATCATCAGGCCCAGGTCGGGCGGGCAGGTGTAGTAGTCGGGCCGTACGTCGTACTTCTCCGCGAGCAGCAGCTGTGCCAGGCGTACGGACGTTCTCGAGGTGGATCCCAGAGCGACGCGGGCGCCGTCCAGCTGGTCCAGGGGGACCTGCGAGACGATCACGCAGGACATGACGGGGCCGTCGCAGCCGACCGCGAGGTCGGGGAAGGCGACGAGCTCGTCCGCGTTGCGCAGGAACTCCACGAGGGTGATGGGACCGATGTCCAAGCCGCCCTGGACGAGGCTCGCACTGAGCTTCTCCGGGGTGTCCTTGGTCAGCTCCAGGTCCAGCAGCGTGCCGGTTCTGGCCAGCCCCCAGTAGAGGGGCAGGCAGTTCAGGAACTGAATGTGGCCGACACGGGGCCGGCTGCGATAGGCGTCCACATCGCGAGACTAGCCCCCGCGTCTCCGTCAGCCGTCTGGCGGGTCTCAAACGTCCGAGTGACGTGATCTTTCCCTCTGGTCTCGGCCGGGAGGTGCGTGCTAGGCTCGACGCAAGTTGCAGTTTGGTTTCCCTTGCAGTACGAGGCCTGCGGAGAATGTGACCCGCAGGCTTTTGTAGTTTTCAGACTTCTTAGCAGGTTCTGGAGCAGGGCGACCCTTTGGCCCATAGGAGGGCTCATGGCTACCGGAACCGTCAAGTGGTTCAACGCTGAAAAGGGCTTCGGCTTCATCGCCCAGGACGGCGGCGGCCCGGATGTCTTCGTCCACTACTCCGCGATCAACGCCGCCGGCTTCCGCTCCCTTGAGGAGAACCAGCTGGTGAACTTCGACGTCACCCAGGGTCCGAAGGGCCCGCAGGCGGAGAACGTCACCCCGGCCTAGTCGCCTGGGCCAACCAATCGCGGTTGGATATGCAGTACCCAAGGAGCCCTGTCTTCTCTGCGCAAGCAGAGTCGACGGGGCTCCTGCCTTTTGCTCACGCCTGCTGCCCGGCGGTGAAGAAGGCGGTCAGGACGGGGGCGAGGGCCTCCGGGGCGATGCCGTGCTCCTGGCCGGGGAAGACGTGCAGGGAGAAGTTGTCGGCCAGCGCGGCGAGCTCCCGCGCGCCGCTCAGCATCTGCGGGGCGCCCGCGTCGCCGGAGCCGACGAGGACGGGCACGGTCACGGACTGCCAGCGGTCGGCGGGCAGCGGCCGGCCGGACATCGTGTCGCCCATGACCTGTCCGTCGTAGGGCAGGGTGCGGGCGGTGGCCTCCATGCCGGCCCAGAAGGGGGCCTGGCGCATTCCGGCGACGGCCTCGGCGGGCATGCCGATGGCCGCGGTCATGAAGTAGGCCACGGCATCGCCGTACGCCTGCTGTTCCACGAGCTCCGTCAGGTGGGCGACGTAGTCGGCGGGCAGCGGCGGGCGGCTGTCGTCGGTGATGAAGGGCGGCTCGTAGACGGCCAGCCGGGAGACGGCGCTGCCCCGGGCCACGGCCTCCAGGGCCAGCACGGCGCCGGAGGACATCCCGAACACCATGGCCTCGCCGCCCGCCAACTCGATCAGCGCGTCCAGGTCCTCGACCTCGCGCTGCACCTCGTACGCCGCGCCGTCCCCGCTGTCGCCGCGGCCACGGCGGTCGTAGGTGATCACGGTGCAGTGCCCGGCCAGCAGGCCGGCGAGTTCGGCGGAAGCACCGCGGGTCATGAAGGCGCCGCCGACGAGCACCACCGCGGGGCCCGATCCCTGCTGTTCGTAGGCGATGGCCGTGCCGTCTGCGGAGAGCACCTTGTCCATGGGAAGCCACTCCAGATGTTGGTTCGGAACTAGACCGTACAGTACCCACACGGGTACTGGTCAGTCCAGTACTGTTCTGGAAGAGGGACGAGACGGATGGAGAGGTGTCGGTGATGGACAGCCGTTCAGCACGCAAGCACGAGGCGATCCTGGAGGCCGCGACCAGCGTTTTCCTGGACAAGGGGTACTCGGGGACGAGCATGGACGACATCGCGAAGCTGGCCGCGGTGTCCAAGCAGACCGTCTACAAGCACTTCGCGGACAAGGAGAAGCTGTTCGCCGAGATCGTGCTGGCCACCACCGACCGGCTCGACACCACGATCGACCTGCTGGCCGACATCCCGACCGACGCCGCCAACCTGGAAGAGAACCTGACGCAGCTCGCCCGTCGGCTCCTGAGCACCCTCACGCATCCCCGGGTCATCCAGCTTCGGCGCCTGATCATCGCCAACGCCGACGTCTTCCCCGACCTGGGCACCGAGTGGTACGAGCGGGGCTTCGAACGGGGGCTCGCCACGCTGGCGGCGACCTTCCGGCGCCTCGCCGACCAGGGGCTGCTCCGCATCGACGACGCCGCCCTGGCCGCGAACCACTTCTCCGGCCTGCTGCTGTGGATCCCGGTGAACAAGGCCATGTTCACCGGCCGGTCCCAGTACACCGAAGCCGACGTCGACCGCCACGCCGCCGCCGGCACCCGCGTCTTCCTCGCCGCCTACTCCCGCTGACGGGACGCACTCGTCGCCGCCGGCAGGCCTTCCGGGACCGGCCCCTGCGGTACTAGCTCTTCCGGGCCGGACTAGCTCTTCCGGGCCGGCTGCTCCGTCGCCGGCTCCTCGGTCGTCGGCTGCTCCGTCGCGGGGGGCTCGGTGACCGGGGGCTCGGTGACCGGCGGCTCCGTGACGGTGATCTCCAGGAAGAGGACCGCCTGGTCCGAGATCCGCACGCGGAGCGTGTACGTGCCCGCGGCGACACCGGTGGTGGACAGCTCCGGCAGGGCGGTCTTGCCGTCCGCCCCGGTCGCCGGGAGCGCCAGCTCCGTCAGCTTGTTGCCGTCCTTGTCCAGGAAGTACGGGGTCTCCCCCGCCTTGGCCGGGTCCGCGGGGACCCACTTCCCGTCCGCGTCCTTGGTGCCGAGCCCGGCCGTGGCCTTGGCCCCGGCGACCGGCTTGTCCTTCGCCGTCGCCAGGAACTGCACGCCCTTGATCCCGGTCCCGGCTTCCGCGGTGAGCGGCTTGCCGGCGTTCGCGTCGCTGCGGACCAGCTGGTCCGCCTCCGGGACGGGTACCGGCTTGGCCGGGGTGACCTTGCCGCCGATCTTCACGGAGACCTCGGACGCGACGTAGCCCGAGGCCCGCAGGGTGAACTCGCCCGCCTTGCGGCCCGCCTTCAGCTTCGGAACCCTGACCAGGCCCTTGGCGTCGGTGCGCAGGACCGCGAATTCCTTGCCGTCGGCCGCGAAGACGGTGTGGCCGGTGGTGTCGTCGTCGATCGCGAACACGATCACCTGGTCGACGGCGGGCATGCCGTCGGTCAGCACCGCCTTGATGAGCGGGGTGCGCGCGAACTCGGTCCCGGCCTCGGCCGTGAGCGCCTTCGTGCCGATCCGGACCAGCTTGTCCAGGGTCGGCTTCGGGGCCGGCGGCGTGGGCGGCGGAGTCGGCGGAGTCGGGGTGGGAGTCGGCGTCGGGGGCGGGGTCGGCACGGGTGCCGGCGGGGCCGGCGGCGTGGGCAGCTGCGGCGGGTTCGGCGTCGGGTAGTTGCCGGGCGGCGGGTTCGGCACCGGGGTCGCGCCCTGGCCTGCCTGGTACTGGCGCATGTAGCCGAGCACCGTGTTCACGTACGCGCGCGACCTGTTGTAGCTGAGGACCGCCTCGTCGAGATGGCCCGCGTTGGTGAGGTTGCGCTGGCCCGCGCAGAGGTAGAGGCCGGCACCCAGCGCGGCGTCGTAGATGTTGTTCGGGTCGCGCTTGCTGTCGGCGTTGCCGTCGGCGCCCCAGGTCTTCCAGGTGCTGGGGATGAACTGCATCGGGCCGACCGCGCGGTCGTACTCGGGGTCCGCGTCCCACTCGCCCTTGTCGGTGTCCCTGATCTCGGCGAAGCCGTTGCCGTCCAGGCGCGGCCCGCGGATCGGCTTCTCGGTGTACCCGTCCGCCTTGAGCCCGTAGCCGGAGGCGTGTACGGACTCCACCCGGCCTATGCCCGCGAGCAGTTCCCAGGGTAGGTGACAGCCGGGGAGCGCGGCGGCCACCGAGATCCCGGCACGCTTGTAGGCGTCGAGGGCGGTCGCGGGTATGCCGGCGGTGGCCCCGCCCGGGCTGGCGGCGCCGGGGGGCGCGGGCGGCGGGTCGGCGACCAGGTCCGGGAGTTCCAGCCGGGCGTCACCGCGATCGGTGGCCTGGGGGCTGTCGGGGGTCGGCTCGGCTTCCCCCGCGCCCGCGATCGGCGTGTTGGTCACGACCGCGGCCGTGGTCAGGCTGGCCGCGAGGGCGGCCGTGCACATGACCTTGCGCGAGGTGTTGACGAGGTGACGGTGAAGTGGCTTCACAGTGCGGCGATCCCCCCAGAGCGGCGGCCGGTCCTGGCCACCGTAAAACGTAAAAAAGTCACATAACGCTCCGCACGCCCCGAACGTCTTCGCGCGGACGGCCGATCGGGCCGTTGAGGTTAACTGTCTATCAGTTCTTCGCACGCGACTCACCGCCGCCCCAGGAGATGTGTCCCACCATTCGCCCGCCCTTCACAGGACCTTTCACAGACCTGGCCCGGAAACGGACAAAGGACTTAGGTCCCTGCCCGATTCGCACCAATGGCACCTACTTGAGCGCTCTACGATCTCTAGCCTTGGGGAATGGCAACCAGCAAGAAGGACCAGCGGCGCGAGGCCCGGATGCGGATGCACGAGGAGCGCGAGGCCCGGGCCCGGCGCGAGAAGCTGCGCGGGCGCGTGCTGATCGGCGGCGCGCTGGTCGCCGTACTGGCCCTCGCGGTCGGCGTCGGGATGTACGCGGCGAACTCCTCGGGCTCGGGCGGCTCCGCCGACGAGGGGGCCGGCAAGCCCTTCGTCCAGCCGGCCAACACCACCGGCAAGGACGGGATCGTGATCCCGTACGGCAAGGCCGACGCCAAGAACGTCCTCTCCGTCTGGCTCGACCCGCGCTGCCCCTACTGCGCGGGCGTCGAGATCGGCCTCGGCAAGACCATCAAGGAGCAGGCGGACGCGGGCACGTACCGCGTCGAGTACCACTTCGCCACCTTCCTGGACAAGGCGCTGGGCGGCGGCAAGGGCTCCAAGCGGGCGGTCAACGCGCTGGGCGCGGCGGTCAACGAGAGCCCGGAGAAGTTCATGGAGTACCTGCAGGTGCTCTACAGGAACCACCCGGAGAAGGAATCGGACGACAAGTTCGGCTCCACTGCCACCCTGCTGGAGCTCGCCGACCAGGTCCCGGGACTGCGGACGCCCGCCTTCAACCAGGCCGTCAAGGAACTCACCTACATGCCGTGGGTCGAGAAGGTCGGCCAGGCCTTCTACGACCAGAACCTGCAGGGCACCCCGGACGTCTCCATCAACGGCAAGAAGCTCACGGTGAACTCGGGCCAGGGCATCGACTCGATCACCCCGGACGCCTTCAAGAAGCTGATCAGCGACAACCTGAAGTAGCCGGGCGGTCAGGCGGGTCAGGCAGGTCAGGCAGGTCAGGCCGACTCCGCCGCCTCGGCCGCCGCCTTGGCCGCCGCCTTGGTCTTCTCGTCGAGCTGGTCCCCGTACCCGCCGGCCGTCCAGACGTGGTGGCGGAACCGCTCCGGCGTCGCCACGCCCTGCCACGGACCGCCCGAGGGGAAGAACACCCCTTCGCACGGGGAGCAGTACCGGGCGCCCCCGGCGGCCTCGACCGCCCGTGCGGCGCCGGCCTCCACCCGCCGCTTGTCCCTGCCCTCGCTGCGGATGACGGCGATCGTCCCCACCATGACGAGCAGCGCGGCGACGATCCCCACCGGCACCAGCCACGGCCGGCCCCGGTCGTCGGCGTAGTACGCACCCGCGCCGGCGGCCAGCCCGGCGATCACGGCGCCCTCGATGAAGTTCATGCATCCGTCGCCGGTCTTGTTCGGCGCCAGAGCGAGCCGGATCAGGTCCTTGCCCCGTTGCACGTCGGCGACCGGGACGTTCTCCCCGGTGCCGCAGCCGGGGCACACCACCGGACCGTTCGCTTCCCCGTTTGTCATGGGCTCCATGATGACCGTCCCCCGTCCGCCCCCGCCATCGGCTACGACTTGGGCGAAAGGGGCCGTGCGCGGGTACAGCTGGAGCGCTTGGACCGGAGCGCGGCCGAACTCGTGGCCGGGGGTGGGTCGGAGCAGGGGCAGGCTCTCCAGGCGACGGTGTGGCGGACCCGTATCGAAGACCTCCTCGAAGGCCTGGACGACGACGCGGAGCGGGAGCAGGCGGCCACCGAGCTGCGCGCCCTCCTGGAGTACACCGCGGCGGCCGGCGGGGGGTCTCGGCCGGAACCGGCGGCGTGGCCGCCGGGCGGGACGTCCGCGTGACGGCCGAGGGCGGATCGATCGCCGCGGCCGTTCTGCACGGAGGCGCACGCATCGGCCCCCCTCCGGTGCCGGATCCGTCCCAGGGCTGACCGGACCGGCGTTCCCAAGCCTTCCCGCCACCGCACCACCGGCCGGTGGCGTGCTCGTCCACGCCGGGCAGGGCAGCCTGGCGGCGCACCACATCGGCCAGGTCACCTACCAGGCCGCTGCGCGGCGTGCCGTCTCCTGGCCGCACCAGGTCGGGGTGATCCCCCGCCGGGCCGGTTCGTTCCAGCACCGGGCCGAGGTGCAGCGGCTGCGGTCCGCCGTGGAGGGCGGGGGCACTGCGGTGCTCTGCCAAGTCCTGGCAGGGATGGGCGGGGTCGGCAAGACCCAGCTCGCGGCCGACCGCGCCCGCCAACTGGCCGACCTTCTTCCCGAGCCCAACTACCTTCCCGACGACCAGCCGACCACCGCGGCCGCCGCCTGGCTCCTGTCCCTGGATCGCGCGAACGAGCTCCGCCCGGCCGGACCGGCCCTCCCCATGCTCCGGCTCGCGGCGATGCTCGACCCGAACGGCATCCCGGACCGGGTCCTGACCAGCGACCCGGTCCGGACGTACCTCGCAGCCCACCGAGCTTTCCAGCAAGGCGGCAGCCCTCCGCCGAGGCCCCTGCGGTCACCGAGGAGGAGGCGACCGGCGCTCTGCGGGCCCTGCACCGCCTGAGCCTGATCGACCACGCCCCCGCCGAAGCCCACCAGGCCGTACGTGTCCACCAGATCGTCCAGCGGACCGTTCTCGACCCCCTCCACCCCGACCACCGCGACCTGCTCGCGCGCTTTGCAGCCCACGCCCTGACCGCCGTCTGGCCCGACCCCGAGCGCGACACCGGCCTGGCCAGTGCATTGCGCGCCAACACCACCGCCCTGATCGCCCGCGCCGAAGGCGCCCTGTACCGAGCGGCGAACCAGGTGGCAAGTGACCCGCCGGTAGCCTTCGGATCGAAGGTCGGCAATCGGGATGGAAGCCAGAAACACCGTGTCCGTCTTGGCTGCGCCGATCGTGTTACCTTCGATGGCGGAAGCGCGCCGCCAGGCGCCGCTCCGCATGACCCGTGATCTTGAGGTGATATTCATCCGTCAGGCCCTGTGACCCGATCGCTCGCCCTCCGCCGACCTTGATGGTCCGGCGCCGCTGGGGAGCGTTCGCCATGCCGACGGATGTTCCGCCCCGCGTTCACGCGTTCTTTTTCCGCCCCGGGTGCAGCATCGTCTGCCCGGGGCTCTGTCGTCTCCCGGCCCACGCAGGCCGGTCGCACACACGCAAACTTTCCGGGCCGACCTCGCCGCGCACCCGCACGACCCGCGAAAGGTCCCCCAGTGAAGTCCATCAAGATCCGCCCCGAGACCCGCGCCGATCACCCGGCTGTCCACGCCACGGTCGCCGCCGCCTTCGGTTCCGCCGAGGAAGCCGGCCTCGTCGATGCCCTGCGCACCGACCCCACCTGGATCGACGAGCTCTCCCTCGTCGCCGAGGCCGGTGATGGTGCCATCGCCGGACACGCCACCTTCACCCGTGCCTGGATCGGCACCACCCCGGTGCTGACCCTCGCCGTCATGTCCGTGCACCCCGCCTGCCAGAAGGACGGCGTCGGCACCGCCCTGATTCGCGCCGGCCTGGACGCCGCCCGCGAGCGCCGCGAGCGGACGGTCACCGTCCTGGGACACCCGGACTACTACCCGCGCTTCGGCTGGGAGCGGGCCGACGCCCACGGCGTCACCTGCACCATCGCCAACGGCCCCGACGAAGCCAAGATGGTCCTCTCCCTCGACGGCACCCCCATCCCCACCGGCGACATGGCCTTCGGCCCCACCCTGTCCGCAGCCGTCGCCGCCTACCAGCCCGAATAGACCCACACGGCCGGATTAAGGACCGGGCCCTCCCGCGCTCGTAGCGGTGGGCCGGGCTCTGCGGACCGGCAACGGCCGGGGGTGGGTGGTCACCGGGCGGGCTCGGTGGTGCCCGCCGTGCGCGGGGCGGGCAGTTCGCCGGCCGTAAGGGCGGCGTAGTCGGTGTGGGCGGCCTCGACGGCTTCGGGGTACGCCTGGGCCTTCTCGTATTCGGCGAGCGCCCGGTAGATGCTGGCGACGCTGTGGTTCTGTCCTTTGCGCTTGCCGGTGGGGATGATCAGGTCGGGCTGAATCTGCTCGACGGAATCGCCAGCCGCGCGGCGCCGGAGGACGGTGTGCAGCATGTCGCCGGGAAAGCCCCATTCGGTGTCGTGGTAGGCGACGAACTCCGGGGCGGCTGCGCTCCAGGTGCAGCGCGGCTCGCCGTCGGGGCCGACGAACGGCGCCGTCACAGCAGGAAGCTCAGCCGCTCGTCCGCCATCCCGGGCGCGATCTCGATGATCTCCGCCGTGACGACGTCCTGGGCGACGAACGGGTCCTCGTCGACGCGCTTCTGCAGCAGTTCGGGCGAGGTGTTGTGGGCGAAGACCGCGCCGCCGAGGCCCGGCTGGATGCTGCCGACCAGCAGGAAGACCCCGTCGTCCAGGCCGCGCTTGATCCACTCCTGGTGGCCGGCCATGTGCTGGCCGGCGGCGGCCTTGTTGTCGGAGAACCGAAGCAGGACCACGAACATGCGATCTCTCATTTCTCGTAGGTGTGCAGCCAGTCGCGCATCCGCTCGACTTCACGCTGGATGAACGCCTCGTCGCGGAAAGCGTTGGCCATGACGGCGACGCCCTGGCTGAAGGCAAGCACGTGCATCGCCAACTCGTCGGCCTGCTCGGCCTGCCCGAGCAGCGCGAACTGCTCGCGCAGCCAGGTGCGGAACAGGGCGAACAGGCGGCTGGCCCGGCCGAGCATGGCGTGCTCCAGCTTGGCCAGCTCGGTGGTCAAGGTGCCCACGGGGCAGCCGTAGTCCTGGATGTCGGCGCGGTTGGTCAGCACGATCTCGACGTACCGCATGATCCGGCCGGCCGGGGTGGACGCCTCGGCCTCCCACTGCTCCAGCATCCGCCGGGTGTCGGCCAGGCGGGCATCGATCACCGCGTCCAAGATCGCGTCCTTGGACTTGAAGTGGTAGTAGAAGTTGCCCCGCGACAGTCCGACGGCTCCGGCGATGTCCGCGAACGAGGTGTGCTCGTAGCCGTGGTGGTAGAAGAGCCGATCGGCCGCCGCCACGATCTGTTCACGGGTCGCCACAGCGGTCACAGAGATCCCCTCACGTCGTAGGACAGTCGACCTAGAGCCACAACGTAGGTCAGCCGTCCTAGATCGTCAAGCCGTTGACACCGCTGGCACAGCCGCCCTAGCGTGACGGCGCTCTAGGACAGCTGTCCTACCATTCGCCGCAACGCTGGAGCTCCACATGCCCCTCGACTTGTTCGCGCCGTTCGACCTGGGCGGCCTCAAGCTCGCCAACCGCATGGTGATGGCGCCGATGACCCGCAACCGCGCCAACGCGGATGGGGGCGCTCCCCCGTTGATGATCGCCCACTACCGGCAGCGCGCCACCGCTGGCCTGATCATCGCGGAATCCACCACGGTCGCAGCCCAGGCGGTGGGCTACCCCTTCACCCCCGGACTGCACACCGACGCCCACGCGGCCAGCTGGAGGCGCCTGACCGAGGCGGTCCACGAGGAGGGCGGCCGCATCTTCGTCCAGCTGCAGCACTGCGGCCGCGTCTCCCACCCGAGCCTGCTGGACGGGCAGGCGCCCGTCGCCCCCTCCGCTCTCGCACCCGTCGGCCAGGCCGTCACCTACGCCGGGCCGCAGGACTTCGTGACGCCCCGCGCGCTCGAACGCGACGAACTGCCGGGAATCGTCGCCCAGTTCCGCCGCGCCGCCGAGCTGGCCAGGCAGGCGGGCTTCGACGGCATCGAGGTCCACGCCGGCAACGGCTACCTGCTCGACCAGTTCCTGCGCGACGGGTCCAACCACCGACCCGACCTGTACGGCGGCAGCGCGGCCAACCGCATGCGCCTGCTGAACGAGGTCCTCGACGCCGTGTGCACCCAGTGGCCCGCCGAGCGGGTGGGCGTGCGCCTGACGCCGGAGAACAGCTTCAACTCGATGTCGGACTCCGACCCGCAGGGCCACTTCGAGTACTTCCTGGGGCAGCTGAGTCCGCGCGGCCTGGCGTACGCGCACGTCCTGGAGGGCGACATGATGACGAAGACCGCCTCCGTCGACTACCGCGCGCTGCGGACAAGGTTCGCCGGCGCGTTCATCGCCAACAACGGCTACGACCTCGCGCGCGCCCAGGCAGCCGTGCACGCCGGGCACGCCGACCTGGTCGCCTTCGGCACACCGTTCCTGTCCAACCCGGACCTGGTCCGCCGCTACCGGGAGAGCCTGCCCCTGGCCGAGGCCGACCCGGCCACGTTCTACGGCGGCGGGGAGGCCGGCTACACGGACTACCCGTTCCACCGGGGCGACGGAGCCCAGGCCCGCACCCTCAGCACGCGGAACAACTTGGTGCTGGGCCCGGACCACCCGGTCACCCTCATCAACCGGTCCAACCTCGCCCACTGGCGCCGGGAGGCCGGGGATCAGTAGACGACCCGCCGCTGCCCGGGCCGCAACCCCCGCTCCCCCCCGGTCACAAGCACGCCCACACCGTCTTCCCCGGCCCGCCCTGCGCCCTCGGGGCGACGCCCCACTCCCGCGCCAGGGCCCGTACGAGCACCAGCCCGCGCCCGCCCTCGGCCGACCAGGGGTCCACGGCCGCCGCCGCCTCGGGCGGCACCCGGTCACCCCGGGCATCGCTCACCTCGATCCGGACCCGCAGGCCGTCGTAGCGGAGCCATACCTCGAAGTCCCGTCCGGGCACCCGCCCGTGCAGCACGGCGTTCGCGGCCAGCTCCCCGACCACCGACTCCACGTCGTCCGCGAGGGCGCAGCCGTGCGGGATCCCCCAGGCGGCCAGCTGCACCCCGGCCAGCCGCCGGGCGAGCCGGGCCCCGCGCGGGGTGGCGGAAAGGAGCTGCCGGAACTCCGCCGGTGCCATGTCACTCAATTCGGTCGTCACCTCACCGAGCGTGGCCGGTCCGCCGTACGCTTTCCAGGCACGGCGGCGCTACGGGGAAACCCCGTAGGGCTGGCGGCGGTTGCTTGTACGGCCTGTACGGACGAGGGCGGTTCATCGGATGAACGACCTGTCGGAGCGCGAGGAAGAGCCGGAGCGACCGGTGGAGGTCGACGGCACCGCGTACCTCTTCAAGGCGCTCGGCAAAATCATCAAGGTGCTGCGGGAACACGCGGGCTTGCAGCAGAAGGAGCTCGCGGCGCTCGTGCACGTGGGAGAGGACCTGGTGTCCTCCATCGAGCGCGGTGTACGAACACCCCAGCCGGACTTCCTGGAGAACGTCGACCGCGCGCTCGGCGCCGGGGGCGTCCTGATCGCAGCCATCCCGGACGTGAGGGACGCACTGAAGCGGGCGCGGACCAGGCACCCGGATTGGTTCCGGGACTACGCCCAGGCGGAAGCCAGTGCCAACGCGATCCACGATTACAGCTACCAGGGCGTGATGGGCCTTCTCCAGACGGAGGGCCACGCGCGGGCCATCTTCGCAAAGCGCCGTCCGCTACTGGACGAGGCGGCGATCGAGAAGCGGGTGGCTGACCGGATGGCCCGCCAGCAGATCTTCGAGAGGTGGCCGTCGCCCACCTTCAGCTTCGTGCTCGACGAGAGCCTTCTGATGCGTCCGGTGGGCGGTGCTGACGTCCATAAAGGCCAATTGCGCCGCTTCCTGGAGATCGGGCGGCTCCGCACAGTGGAGCTTCAGGTAATGCCGTTCAGCAGGGGCGAACACACTGCGATGGAAGGGTCGTTCAGCCTCATCCACCCCAAGGGCAGGCAGCAGATCGCCTACAGCGAGACCTACAACCGCCCCAACCTGGTGACCGATCCAGAACAGGTCCGAATCTACGCCGAGCGCTATGGGATCATCCGGGCACAGGCGCTCACGCCAGACGAGTCCCTGACCTTGATCGAGAAGACGCTGGGAGAACGATGAACACCACGGACCTGGCCTGGTTCAAGAGTAGCTACAGCGGCGGCGAAGGCGGCCAGTGCCTCGAAGTCGCCTTCGACTGGCGGAAGTCGAGCTACAGCAGCGGCGAAGGCGGGCAGTGCGTCGAGGTCGCCGGCTGCGACGACTCCGTGCACATCCGGGACTCAAAGGTCCCGTCCGGCCCCCAGCTCACCGTCGCCCCAGGAGTCTGGTCCGCGTTCCTCGGCGGGGTCACGGAGGCGTAGGACCAGAGGTCCGCCCTCTGGCCATCTCCCCCCCTCCCGGCTCATCCTGTCCCCACGCGGACGAAGGAGGAGGCGGCGGGGGTGGTCAGACGGTGGTGGTCCCGGTGGTGTGTCCTGGTGGCCGGAATCGCCTTGATCGGGATGTCGGTGGCCTTGCTCGAGGCGAGCGAGCCTCCCGAGCTTCGCCAGATCGACCTGACCGTCCTCAGCGAGGAGCCGGACGGCCGCTGCGAGGTGCGCTGGCGCGACCCGTACGCCGAGCGGGACCGCGAGGGCGCCTACCGGTGCGACACCGACCGGCACGCCCTCCTCAAAGCCCCGGACTACGACCCGCAGACCGGCTTCGGCTGGGACTCCGGCTGGGTGCTCGCCGAGGGCGACCGCAAGGGCGAGCTGTACTCGCTGGACGAGTACGACGACACCGGTGCCAACATCGGCGCCTACGCGCTCGGGCTGGGGCTGGTCGTGACGTACCTGGGGCTGCGCTCCGCAGGCGTGCGGCTGAGGCTGCGGCGACGACCCGGCGGCGGGGCGCCGGCCGAAGGGTGAAGTCGCCCCCCGGCCCGCGCGTCCCCTCGCCCTACCCGTCAGCCCGCAGCCAGTGCCCGCGCACGTGCTCCTCCAGTGCCTCCATCCACACCTGCTGGTCGAGCTCGTCGTAGACGAACGTGACCGGCGGGAAGCCGCCCGGGTGGGCGTCGAGGGAGTCCTCACGGGCGACGAAGAGCGTCTCCAGCTCGCCCCGCCCCTGGTCCCAGGACTCCGGGAAGAAGAAGTCGATCTCCTGCCAGAAGTCCTCCGTCTGCCGGGACTCCATGTCCGGCGCCTGCTCCGGAAGGAACCCGATCTTGACCTCGGCCTCGCGCATCCGGAATCCCAGGTCCGTGTAGGCCCGGAGGACCGCGTCCTGCGCCGGCAGCGCGTGCACCTCGAACTCGTCGAAGTCCCCCTGGTCCGCCGCCTTGTCGACGACCAGCTCGGTACGGACGGCGGCCCGGCCCCCCGCGATGGGTGCGCCCAGCGCGTGCGTGAGCGGCATCTCCCACGGGAGCACGAGCTCACCGCGGACCGTCACCGTCTCCCCGGCAGGCAGCCGGAAGCCGTCGAGATCGGCCGTCACCACCGCGTACGGGTCCTTCCAGGCGGTCCCGTTGCCCTGTTCGAGGTCCTCGGCCCGTACGACCACCTCCAGCCGCACCCGCTCGATGTCCACGTCGGCGCCGCCGCCCACGGCGGTGACCACGCAGCGCAGGGTCCCTCCCGGGCTGACCTTCGGGTTCTCGATCACCGTCTCCACGCTCGGCGCGTCGACGCCGAGGGCGCTCAGGAACTTGCGGAATGCCATGGCTCTCCCCTCCTGGACCGGCTCCCCCGCCGGTCGATGGGGCCACTCTAAGCAGCGCGCCCAGCAAGGGAGTTCGTGACCGCTCAGCCAGCCCCAGACGGCGGCCAGTCGCCAAGCCGAGAAGGGCCGCGTAGCGCTCTGTCGCACCCCCCGACTCCGAGAGACTTCCCATCCCCCTCTCACTCGGGGTGGGTTCTGGCTCAGGTTTTGGGCTCTGTCGCTAATTTGGGGGTAGTTGGGCAACTATTCGATGTGATGGGTGGGGTTCAGGTCACGGGTCTTCTTCTGCCGGGTGTCGCGGTGGAGGTCGACCAGCTGGTGCTGACGGATGCGGAGGTCCGGGTCGCCGTGCGGTCAGGGGCCGCGTCGGCGGCCTGTCCTGGATGCGGGCGGAGATCCAGAGACAGTTCCGGCGCGGTCAGTGGTGGACGTCTGCGCAGTCGGCCGAGGCCCAGCAGAAGCACGACGCCATGCGTCAGCGCCAGGAGCTGACGGCGGAGGCCGAGCGGCAGCGCCAGCTGGTGGAAGAGCAAGAGCGGGCCCGGCGCGCTGAGGAGTCCCGCATCCACTGGGAGAAGGTGCGCCAGCGGCGGGCGGTAGAAGACGCTGCCGGGCCCAGGAGAAGGCCGAGGAAGTCCTGCAGGTCAACCCCAAATCACGGAACGGGCTAATGCCCGAGGTCACTCGCCAGATGGCCTCCAGGCAGCTGCCGCCGAAGCCGCCGCCCGTGCTCCCCACCACGCCATTACCACCGTACAGACCAGTCCTGCGCCTCCCACCGTTGTCAGCGCTGCTAATCTGTTCGAGCCGCTGGCCGGAAGCGGGGATGTGATGAACCAGGACACGAGGACCGCGGCCACCACCGCGATGACGGCTGGTCCCAGCAATGACCATGCGGAGATCGAGTAGTACACCCGCTGGTTCCCGGCCAGCACCGAGACGGGGCCCAGCTCTCGTCCGGACCGCACGAATTGTGCCATTGCCCCCAGGCAGGCCACGACCGCGACCACCGACACACCGATCAACGACAACAGTGCCAGCCACCGTTCGGCCACGAGTGCTTCTCCGGCGACGCCCATTCCCCGCATGCCAAAGACCTCCACCTGCGTGGACATCGCCAATTCGGCGTTGGCAGCCCGGTGTATCCGCGCTGTTGAGAGCTGCCCGCCGTCGCTTGCCAGTACGAGATAGCTCGGCCGGCTGGCTCCTTGCATGGCTTTCTCCGCCTGCCCTGCGCGGGCGAAGAATCGCGTTCCCGACGTGCGCTGCAGAGCCATCGTCCGCGCGAGGCCGCTGTGCCCCACGGTCTGGATCTCGGTAGGAGAAGAGGTGCATGCGACGTTGAGCCGCTGCCACTCCGGGCACTCGGCGACTACATCGATCCTGCCTTGGTCCGGCAGGGACCACATCGTCAGCACGCTGATGTCGGTGTCCAGCTGTCGCTGGAACGCTGCCATCCGGGAGGCGGACGGGGGCGTCGGTATGGTCGGCGAAACCTGAAGGACGCTGGTGCCCAGATGATTCGCCAGCGTTTGAGCCCTCTGGCTCATCTCGGTGAAGACGCTGATGGCCACCTGCCCTTGAGCGGCCAGACCGATCGCGATGACCAGAGCGGCAACCAAACGTGTCACCGAGCGGCTCCCGCCGGCCAAGCGACGTCCGGCAACCAGCAGCCCAGCGCTTCCGCGACCGGCTCCCACCTTGGCCATGGCCGGTCCGGCCGCAGCCACGATGACACCGACGACGCCGGGCAGCAGCGCGAGAGTGACCACCGACCCAGCCGCCAGAACCGTCAGCCGCAGGTCGAGCGGCGCCAGATCGTTACCGCGGACAGTGACGAAGAGCGCCACGGGGAACAGCCACAGCATCCACTCCCGACGCCGCCTCCCGGAGACCGGGCGGGTCGAGCCGCCCGCCTTGTAGGGGGCTGCAAGAACAGCAGGACCGCCAGCACCGCCAGCGGCACACCCACAACGACTGCTGCCAGTTGTACTGCGGCCGCGCGTGCGTCAGGGGCGAAGAGCACAAAATCCACAAGCGGCATCGGGACATCGACCACCACCACCGGTGCGATCGCCACCGCCGCCACAAGAGTGCCGAACGCCACCGGCAGGGCCGCTTCGCCCACTGTGAACCAGCGACGTGCGCCCGGCGAGGCGCCCAGGGCAGCCAGCACAGCAGTACGCCTGTCCCGGGCGGCGGCTCCCACCCTGGCGGCGATCACCACGAACAGCCCGGCGGGCAGCCCCACCAGCGCCGCATAAGTCCAAAAGAACTGCTCCGGACTGAGGTTGTACGAATGCTCACCCAGCGGTGGCAGCTCCTGCTGCTCGCCTCCGAAGCCGGATACTTTGATCATGGCTTTAGCATCCAGCAGGTCCGCAGAGGACCGCACATAGGCGAAGTATTCGCCCGGCGCTTCAAGCCCTTCGGCCGAGATCGTGCCCGCAACATCTCCGAACTTGTCCGCCTCGCCGTGACCGGCGTTCTTCAGTGCTGGGGAGACGATCGCCTCACCCGGCTCAGGCCACTGCGCAAGGCCAGGTGGAAGCGGCGCATCTTCGACCAGCGGCTCCAGGTACACCACGTCGTACTGGCGGTCTTCTGCCGACGCGAGCGTGGGGAACCACAGGAGCTTCGCTTCCTTGGCCGAAGCGGGCTCGACGATGTGCGCCCAGCGAGCCATGCTGCGCTCGGCGCGCCCGTCGAACGAGGCGGAAGCGAGTACGAAACCGGCCACGGCCAGGGTGGCGACAGCCGTGGCCGCCACCAGTGCGAAGAAGCGGATGCGGCCCGCTTCGGCAGCCTTGGCCGAGGCCCGCCCCATACGGAGCAGCTGACGTCGCAGCATGACGTTGCTCATCGGGTTCCCTGGTTCTGCACCAGCTGCCCCCCGGTGAGGCGGAGCTGGACATCGGCACGGGCGGCAACCCCCGCGTCGTGAGTAACGACGATCAGGGCGCAGCCGTGGGCGCGTGGGGTGGCATACAGGAGGTCGGCCACCGCCTCGCGTTGTTCTTCGTCCAGTGCACCGGTGGGTTCGTCGGCCAACACCAGGCTGGGCTTGTTGATCAGAGCGCGGGCCACAGCCACGCGCTGTCGCTCCCCGCCGGACAGGGCGTGGGTGGCTGTGGCGGTGGGGACACCGAGATCGGCCAGGAGGCTCTGGGCTCGGGAGTTGGCGCTGTCAGCTGCTTCGCCGGCCAGCAGCGCAGCTAGCGTGACGTTCTCGACAGGCGTGAGCTCGGGCAGGAGTTCACCGAACTGGAAGACCATGCCCATGTGCTGGCGGCGGTGTGCGGTCAAGGCTCTGGGCGAGAGCGTGGTGATGTCCTGTCCGGCAACGGTGATATGGCCAGAGGTGGGACGTATCAGTCCCAGGATGCAGGTCAGCAGGGTGGACTTCCCGCTACCCGAAGCCCCCATCACGGCGACGGACTGGCCGGAATGCACGGTCAGGTTGGCGCCGGACAGCAAGGTCCGGTCGGCGACGGAGTAGGTGACATCGTCGAGGTGAAGGACGGGCGAAGCGGGAGGATGGGGCACGCGTGACTCCAGGGCAGCATGGTACGAAACGGGGCCGCCCGGACGGCAGGCATCCTGCCGTCCGGGCGGCCCGGCTAGAAGCGACCAGACGGGTCAGAAGGTCACCCAGTCACCCAGGAGGTGTACCTGTCCGGCGCGTTGTTCCGCACGACAACGCCTCGCAGCTTGTAGATCGTGGAGTACTGGCCGCTCTCGACGGTGCCAGGGTTTCCGTCGTTGTCGGCCGGTCCGCTAGGCCCGTTCTTGTTCCAGAGGGTCAGCAGGGTGCTGGGGTTGGCGTTGCGGTAGTACTCCGACTTCACCTGGTAGCTGGTGCCAAGGTCCCGGAGGTTCAGGATGCTGTCCGAGGCTTCAGTCCACGTGACGAGCTCACCCTCGTACTTGACCTCGAGAGCGAAGGCGGGTGAAGCAGCGGTGAGAGCCAAGGCCGCGACGAACCCGGCCGCTACGCGCGCAGCGGTTTTGCTTTTCACAGTTTTCCTCCTGCTTGTGGAGCAGGGGGATTTCATGGGAATTGGTGTTCCTACCCCCCGCAAGAACGACTTCACGGTTCCACGGAGGCGGTTTCAACGTCAACGAAAAACCCTTACCGGATAATCGCATTCTGTTCGCCATGGCTTAAATTCTCCAACCAGTTGCTAGGAAATACCCAAGGACGCCCCCCAGGCGACCCTCCGATAACCATCCACCCCACCCCCAACCGGGACTTCCCAGGCAAGCGCTCTCTGTAACCACTCCCTGGCTCTTTGGCCGAGAGTGCATACCCGACCCACGTTGAGCACTGCTTGCCGTGGCATGGCCAGTCCCGGAAGTTTCAAGTCCAGTGAGGCCGGCCACGGATGGGATGTGCGCCAGAGCGGCCCGCTCAAGCTGTGGGACTGCCATTGAACCGTTCGGACTTTTCTGCCGGTGGTTTGCTGGCCGGTGATCAGTCGGCTCGTGGTTCTGTGTCAGCGTAGTGGGCTGCCTCGAATTCGGTGGGGCTGATCACGCCCAGACTTCCGTGCAGCCGACGGTTGTTGTACCACTCGACCCACGAGGCGGTGGCGTACTCGACGTCCGAGACCGTTCTCCAGGGACCGTCGTGGAAGACCTTGGTCCGTATGCACTCGGCCTTGTAGAGCCCGTTGATTGTCTCCATCAGCGCGTTGTCATACGCATCTCCGACACTGCCGATCGAGGGGCGGATCCCCTCGATGCTCAGGTGTTCGGTGAAGCGCACACTCGTATATTGCGACCCGGCATCCGAGTGATGAATGAGCTGGTCGCGTCCCACCGGGTTGCCCTCGTGGGTGCGGCGCCACAACGCCATCCGCAGAGGTACGTCGACCAGCTCCACGTCTCTCTTGACCGAGGCGTGCCAGCTCACGATCTTCTGTGAGAAGCAGTCGACGATGAACGCGACGTAGGTGAACGACTGATACGTGCGGACGTAGGTGAAGTCGGTGATCCATTTCCGGTTCGGTGCCGGGGCCGTGAAGTCGCGGTCCAGCAGGTCCGGGGCCCGCGCGTCGGCCGGGTTGGGGATGGTGGTTCTGGGTTTGCGACCGCGGACCACGCCGTTGAGCCCGAGTGAGCGCATGGCGCGGTCGACGGCGCCGAAGCCGGCCTCGGGCAGGAGGGTGCGGCGGATGAAAGCCAGCATTTTGCGTCGGCCATAGAGTCCCTCGGGAGCCAGCACACGTTCACCGGCCGTGTTGGTGGTGAAGGCCAGTCGGCGGACCGCGTCCTCGACCAGGGCGTCGGTCACGGTTCGGGCCGCCGCCCGGTTGGACGAGCCGGCTGGGGCACACCAGGCCCGCAAGGTTCGTGCCGCGATCTTCAGTCCTGCTTGTTCCAGGGCGGTGAGGATCGACTCGACGGCATAGCCGGTGGCCCGCATCTGATCGGTGAACGCCACGATCAGCGGTTTCGGGGGTCGAGCTCCCCCGCGAAGAAAATCGTCGCCGACTTCAGCACTTCATTGACCTCGCGCAGGCGCTTGTTCTCCGCTCGCAGCCTGCGAAGTTCTTCCCGCTCGTCCGTGCTTACGCCCGCCGCCTGTCCGGCGTCGACCTCGTACTGCATCACCCACCGTCGCACCGACTCCCGGGACACACCAAGGGAATCAGCGACCTGGATGTGCAGAGCGCGTTCGGAGGAGTACTCCGCACGGTGCTCTGTCACCAGGCGCACAGCCTGGCTACGAAGGGCTGCGTCAATCTTCTTGGGCACGAGACCCATCCTCCCTGATAGCTCACAACGGAGCGGCAGAGAAGTCGGAACGGTTCAGCCTGCGCAGTTCCGGTACATCGACCGGCCTCACGGTTCCGCGCGGCACCCCGGGCGAGCTGTGCACCCGAGGCTACTCCGTGATGCTGGGCTGCTGGGCCGAACCGGAGAAGACCGCCGAGGCCGTGGATCCGGAGGGCTGGATGCACACCGGCGACCTGGCGGTCATGGACGAGGACGGCTACCTCGCCATCACCGGCCGGATCAAGGACATGGTGATCCGGGGCGGCGAGAACCTCTACCCGCGCGAGATCGAGGAGTTCCTCCACACCCACCCGAACGTCCTGGACGTCCAGGTCATCGGCGTGACCGACCCGAAGTACGGGGAGGAGCTGATGGTGTGGGTGCGGATGCGCGCGAGGGAGCCGAGCCGCTGACGGCGGACGCCGTCCGCACGTACTACTCGGGCCGGCTCACCCACTTCAAGATCTCGCCCTACGTCCACGTCGTGGAGGAGTTCCCCATGACCGTCACCGGGAAGATCCGCAAGATCGAGATGCGGGCGATGGCGGCCGGCCTGCTGGAGCGGCGGCCGTCCGCGGGGGGCGGGTCAGTCGGTGGGGGTGAGCAGGCCCTCCCAGAGCTTGCGCTCGCCGCCGTGCGGGTCGGGGACGATCTTGTCCTCCTCGCCGTTGCCGTGGCGGAAGACCATAACCTGGCGGCGGCCCGCTTCGTACGCCGACCAGGGGGCCTCGCCGGTCCTGGCGAACTGGATCCAGATGCCGTGCATCTCCCGCGCGAGGTCCCGGGGGGCGTCCGGTCCGGTGACCGGCAGGCTGTCCGGGACGTCGAGGGCGTCCCAGACGAAGGGGATCTCCAGGCTGTGACACGCACCCAGCTGCACCGGGGCCCACTTGGACTTCACCGGTGAGCGCCAGCCGAACTCGAAGAGGAAGGTGTCGGCCCCGGACTCGGCGCGGGCTTCGGCGACCCGGCAGGTCGGGATCCGGAACATCCGGTCGGTCAGGATCGCCGAGGCGATGCCGGAGGGGGCGTTGCGCGGGTAGGTCCCTTCGCTGTTCGCCTGGTACGTGGCCCAGAAGTCGGCGGGGACCCCGTAGGCCTTGACGCGGTCCTTGAACTGCTGGGGCAGCGGCCAGACGACCATCGAGGTCGGGACGACGAAGAGCCTGAACTCCTCGCTGTTCGTACCCATGAGCAGCGGGACGTCACGGCCCTTGCCGGCCGCGATCGCGTCGAGGGGGCGCTCGCGGAGGAACGTCCCGTCCAGCACGGGCATCAGCGACATCCCGCAGGAAGCGATGGTCGTGGCGCCGTACTTCGTCTCGTCGGCCGTGGCGGTGATCTTGGCGCCGATCTCCTTCTGCGCGGCGATCAGATCCTCGATCGGCAGATCGGCCAGGGCCTGCGCGGTCGGCGCGACCCCCGCTTCGGCGGCGATGGCGTTCAGGACGAGGGTGGCGTCCTGCGGCGACTGGGCGATGTGGCCGGTGCCGCTCTGGACGATCGCCTTGTGGAAGAGGCCGCGGTCGAGGGAGAGCAGGGTGAGCACGCTCATCGCGCCTGCCGACTCGCCGAAGACGGTCACGTTGTTGGCGTCGCCGCCGAACTGCTCGATGTTCTGCCGGACCCATTCGAGGGCGAGGATCTGGTCGCGCAGACCCCGGTTGGCGGGCGTGCCGGGGATGTGGCCGAAGCCGTCCACGCCGAGGCGGTAGTTGAAGCTCACGCAGACCACGCCGTCGCGGGCGAAGGTGGCTCCGTCATAGGCGGCGACGGCGGAGGAGCCGGTGGTGAAGGCGCCTCCGTGGATCCACACCATGACGGGGGCCGGCACCGTCGGTTCGGTGTCGGGGGTCCAGACGTTGAGGTTGAGCCACTGGTCGTCCGGGATCGACGGGGCCGGCATCCCGTCGCTCGGAATGACCGGGTCCGGCATCAGCTCGCCCAGCTGGCCGTCGATGGTGGGCTTGGGCGGCGTCGGGCCGAAGGTGAAGGCCTCCAGCACGTCATCCCACGGCTCCGGCGGCTGCGGCGCCGCGAACCGGAGCTCCCCGACGGGGGCGGCGGCGTAGGGGATGCCGAGGAACCGGGCGATGCCGTCCTCGACCAGGCCGGCCACGGGTCCGTAAATCGTCTGCACGGGCTGCGTCTCGCTGGGCATGCCACTCCTTCGTGGGTCCATGAGGCGCGGGGGAAAGATCCCGACGCGCACCGCGCCACTACCCTCAGCGACTGACTGGTACCCCACCGTGACCGAAAACCCCTGAAGGTTGTCCCGAAAGCGCACCGGCTAGCCGGCGCGCTTGATCCGGTGATCCGGGCGAGGACCAGGACCGTGCCGTCGGCCGGCGCGTCGGGCAGTAGACCGGACAGGATCCGGCCCGCCGCCTCCTCCAACGGGCCGTCTACCCCGACGAGTTGACGGCGGAGCCGGCCCAGGCCCGCGTCGATGTCCCGGCCCCGGTCAAAGGTCACGGCAAGGGTGTCCAGGCGCCCGGCCCTGGATGCTCCGACCGCCCCGGGCGCCCGTTCCGGCTGAGGTCACGGTCCTGCCGGATCCGTGTCCGGATGGCCACCGGCCGGAGGGGGCTGCGCACATCCAGCCGGCCCGCTCCTCCCCCCGGAACCCCACGCAGCAAAGGCCCAACCCGCAGCCCCCTACCCGTACAGCTCCTCGATCTCCCTCGCGTACCGCTCCGCCACCACCCTCCGGCGCAGTTTCAGCGTCGGAGTCAGGGTGCCCGCCTCCACGGTGAACTCCCCCGGCAGGACCCGGAAGGCGCGGACGCGGGCCGGGCGGGAGACCGTGGCGTTGGCCGCCTCGACCGCTTCCGCGACGAGGGCCCGTACGGCAGGGTGCTCACCGGGTGCGGCGGGGTCCAGGGTCACCGCCTCGCGGGCCGCCCAGGCGGCGATCTCCTCCGCGTCCAGCGTGATCAGGGCCACCGGGTGGGGGCGGCGGTCGCCGATCATGACGGCGTGGGAGACGTAGCGGGAGCGCTGGACGGCGAATTCCAGCTCGGTGGGGGTGATGTTCTTGCCCGCCGAGGTGATGATCAGCTCCTTCTTGCGGCCGGTGATGTGCAGGAAGCCCTCGGCGTCGACCTCCCCCAGGTCGCCCGTGTGCAGCCAGCCCTCCCCGTCCAGTGCCTCGGCCGTCGCCGTGTCGTTGGCGTGGTACCCCGGGAAGATCATCGGGCCCCGGGCCAGTACCTCCCCGTCCTCCGCGATGCGGACCTCGCACCCGGCGATCGGGCGGCCCACCGATCCGTAGCGGACCCCGTCCGGGTGGTTGAGGCTGATGACCCCGCCGGACTCCGTCATGCCGTAGCCCTCGAAGACCGCGATCCCGCACGCCCGCAGGAAGTCGAGGGTGGCCGGGGCGATCGGGGCTCCGCCCGTCAGCGCCCATTTCAGGCGGCCGCCGAAGGCGCCCCTGACCAGGGAGTACAGGGACTTCTCGGCGGCCTCGTAGGCAGCGCGGTCCTCTTCCGGCAGGCGGCCCTCCGCGGCCAGCAGCCCCAGCCGGACCGCCTCCGCGAAGCGGGTGCCGCCGCCCTCCTGGGACTCCGCGAGGGAGAGGACCACCGAGTGCAGCTTCTCGAACAGCCGGGGCACGGACGGCAGATGGGTCGGGCGGGCCTCGGCGAGCTCGCCGATGACGTCCTCGATGCGGCCGCCGAAGTAGCAGAGCTCCCCGCCCTCCAGGAGGGTGGTGAACTGGATCAGCTGGGCCAGCAGGTGGGCGAGGGGGAGGTAGAGGTACGTGGAGTCCCCCGGGCCGCCCTTGACGAGGGGGAGCGTGGCGTCCTGGATCGCGCCGAGGTTGGCGTGCGTGAGGCGACAGCCCTTGGGCAGGCCGGTGGTGCCCGAGGTGTAGACGATGGAGGCGTCGGCCGCGGGGTCCACCGCCGCGGCGCGGGCGAGGAGTGCGGCTTCCGGCGCCGCACCGGGCAGGGCGCGCAGCCCGTCCATCTCCACCACCGCGCGCAGCGCGGGGAGCTTCGGGCGCAGCGCCTCCACCCGGGCGGCCAGCGCGGCGTCGTCGCAGACGACCACCACGGCCGCGGAGTCCGACAGCACCCAGGCGAGCTCCTCCTCCCCGGCCGTCGGGTACACCGGCACGAGGACGGCCCCCGCGGCCAGGACCCCGAAGTGGGTGTACGTCCACTCCGGCCGGGTCTCCGCGAGCACCGCGACGCGCTCGCCGGGGGCGACCCCGAGGCCGAGCAGGGCGCGGCCGGACTCCCTTGCACGGGCGCGCAGTTGCCCGTAGGAGACGGTGGCCCAGCCTCCACCCTCACCATCCTGCCCACCCTCTCCCCCCTTGTGACGCAGCGCGGTCTCGACCGCGTACCGCTCGCCCGTCCACTCCGTGAACACCGCCAGCGTGCGCGGCCGCACGGCTCCGTCCACCCCCTCACTCCCACTCATCCAGTTCACCGGACTCATCGGGCTCATCGGGCTCATCGGGTTCTTCGGGTTCTTCGGGCTCATCGGGTTCCCCTCCCCCTCGGGTCGTACCGACGACGCTAGGCACCGGGTAGCCGTCCGCGGCATGACCGGAAGCGTCACCCCCGCTGACCTCAGCGCTCATTGCGGCTACCGTCGGACCCATGGGGAGGCGGACGGTCACCGTGCACCACGTGCGCGCCGTGCTCGCAGGAGCGCGCGGCAGCGGGCTGGACACCGTGCCGCTGCTGCAGGAGGCACAGATTCCGCCGCTGCTGCTGGGCGACGACCGGGCGCGGGTCACGCCGGCGCAGTTCGCGCGGCTGTTCCGGGCGCTGTACCGGGCCACGCAGGACGAGTTCCTGGGCCTGTCCAGCGTCCCCAGCCGGCCCGGGACCTTCGCGATGATGTGCAGGGCCTCCCTGGGCTGCCGCGATCTCGGTGCGGCGGTGGAACGCTCCGCCACCTTCTACGGGCTGTTCCCGGGCGGTCCGGAGCTGGCGCTCGAAGTCGAGGGCGGGCAGGCGTGGTTCGCGGTGCGGAACGATTTCGCGCGGGACGAGGAGCGCTTCCTCACCGAGTGCGTGCTCGCCATCTGGCACCGGCTGAGCAGTTGGCTGATCGGCCGCCGCATCCCCCTGGCCTACGCCTCCTTCGCGTATCCGGCGCCGCCGCACGAGGCGGAGTACGAGCTGCTCTTCGACTGCCCGGTCCGCTTCGGCGAGGCGCGCACGGGCGCGGCCGTGGCCTTCGACGCGCACTGGCTGACGGCTCCGCTGGTACGGGACGAGGCCGCGCTCGACGCGATGCTGCGCCGGGCCCCCTTCGACCTGCTGTCCCGGCCGGCGTACGGGACCACGGTCGCGGAGCAGGTCCGCCGGACCCTGACCCAGGCCCTGCGCGGCTCGCCGCGCCTGCCGGAACTGGGCGAGGTGGCCGGGCGACTGGCGGTGTCCCCGGCGACGCTGCGGCGGCGGCTCCAGCAGGAGGGCACGTCCTTCCAGCAGCTGAAGGACCACGTACGGCGCGATGCGGCGATAGCCGGCCTGGCGGAGAGCCGCGAACCCATCGCGGAACTGGCGGCCCGCCTGGGCTTCTCGGAGGACACGGCCTTCCACCGCGCCTTCCGCCGCTGGACCGGCACCACTCCGGGGGCGTACCGCATCGCGTCGGGCGGCTGAGGCGCGCCCTGGCGCTCCTATCGGGTGGCGCTGGGCACCTGGAGGGTGAACAGGCCGCAGTCGCAGCCGCCGTTGCCGTTGCCGGTGGAGCAGGAGCCCTTCGGGGTCGCGGCGGCGGCCGGGGCCGGGGCGGAGCAGCCCGTGGGGACGGCTTCCGCACAGGTGTTGCCCGCGCAGGACCGGCAGGCGTTCATCTCGCAGCTGCGGCAGGCGGAGGCGGGGGCGTTGCAGCCGCGGCAGGCGCTGACCGCACAGGTGGCGCAGGTGGCGCAGGTGGCGCAGGTGGCGCAGGCGACGTCGCAGGAGGTGCAGGCGTTCATCTCGCACGCGGTGCAGGCCGAGGCGGGGGCGTTGCAGCCCCGGCAGGCGCTGACGCCGCAGGACGCGCAGAGCTGCGTACCGCTGCCGCAGCCGCCGCGCTCGGTCCGCTCACCGCAGTCACAGGCGCGGGCGCGGGCGCTCCGGGCGCTCCGGGCGCTCGGCGCGGGGCGGCCGTCGCGGCGGATACCGGTGCCGGCCTCGGCGGCGATGCGCAGCGCGGTCCAGCTCTTCCAGCCATCCCACAGAACCACCCACCAACACAGAACGTTCCCAGTTAGCAAACCTACGCCAGGCGGGTGGTTCTTTCAGTGATCTTGATGAAATCCCGTGCCGCGGCTCGGAGCGCCTTGTGTGCCGCCATCGGCGTGCTGCCAGAGTCCTCCCTCGGACAGCACGTGGAGCCGCTCAGGTCAGGTGCGGCCGTCGGGCTGGAAGGAGAGGGATGTACAGAGCCAGAGAGCGGGACGCATGCTGAGCAACCACCTCTACAGGCGTGCCTTCACCACCGTCAGCAGCGTTCTCCTCGTACTGCAGTCGCTCACGATCCTCGGCCCCGCCGCCTCCCCCGCGTGGGCGGGCGACGACCGCAGGATCGGCACCGGCAACAACGAGCCGCACAACGCCACCGCCAACCCCCGCAGGCCCGGACAGGTCGCCGTCATGGAGGGCTGCACTGTCCACATCGACCTCAACTACGGGCGGGACGGCTTCCCGATCACGCGGACGTCGACCGTCGCCCCGTGCAACGGCGACCCCGTGCTCGGCTTCGATGCCGACGGGAACCTCTTCGTCACGCACCTGTCGCGCGGCGGCCTGAACACCAACCCGACCCCCGCCCGGCTCGGGGTCGGGGTCGGCCGGATCAACGACACCACGACGACGGGGACCCAGACCTACACCCCCGTCCAGGTCAGCCCGAACGGCAACATCGACCACGACAAGCAGTGGCTGGTGGTCGATTCCAACCCCACCAGTCCGTACGCGGGCAACCTCTACATCGTCTGGACGGAACTCCCCGCCGCCGGCGGCTCGCGGATCCTGTTCTCACGCTCCACGAACGGCGGCACGACCTGGTCCGCCGCGGCCGCCCTCTCCCAGGCCGGCGAGGGCTTCGTCTGGCCCTCGCACGCGGCCGTCGCACTGAACGGCGACCTCTACGTCGCCTACCACACCGACACCTGCGCCGGTGATGGAGCAGTGGGTTCGACCCAGCTGCTCCGGGACGGCTCCGGCGGCGCCGACTTCGCCGCCGGCACCCCCCAGCAGCGGACGGTGCCGTTCGGGGCGGGCCAGGCCGACGTCACCTGCAACCGGCAGAACAACCCGGCCACCGAGATCCCCGGGACCGACTTCTGGCTCCAGGGCGCCGTGCAGCCGTGGATCCTGCCCGACCCGGCCCGGGCCGGAAACGTCTACGTCGTCGGCAATGACGACCCCGACAACAACTACGGGAACGCCGACGACGCCGACGTCGTCATCGCCCGCTCCACGGACAACGGCCTGAACTTCACCCGGGGCCGGGTCGACCACGGACCGGGCCAGACGTTCGCCGTCATGCCCAACGCCCACATCGACCAGGACGGCAACGCCGTCGTCACCTGGTACGACAACCGCAGCGGCCGGCGCAACGGCGGTACCGGACCGAACGGGGCCGACAACTTCCTGCTGGAGCTGTACGGCACCACCAGCCGGGACGGCGGCCAGACCTGGACGCAGGACTTCCGCGTCAGCGACTCCCCCTTCGACCCGGACCGCAATGCCCCGTGCCGCTTCGGCAACTTCGCCGGCTGCGGCACCATGGTCGCCGGCGAGACCCGGCGGACCCTGCGGATCGGCGAGTACAACGGGGTGTGGGCGGCGAACGGGATCGCCTACGCGTCCTGGACCGGCAACACCACCCCGCCCACCCCCACCGCACCCTCAGCGGGCAACCAGGACACCTACTTCGACGTCTTCTCGATGCTCGGGGCCTTCCCCGACTCCCACGAGCCCAACGAGTCGATCGACCACGCCGTGGCCGCCGACCTCGGCTCGAACGAGCAGTTCAACCGGCGTGGCCTCACCCTGCACACCGCGACCGACGTGGACTTCTTCCGGGTCACGCCCCGTCACACCGGCCACCTCACCACCGAGATCCGGTTCAACGAGGTGATCGCCCCGCTCGCGGTCCGCGCGTACGACAAGTTCGGCAACCGCGTCGCCACCGGCACCGTCTCCACCCGGGCCGGTACCTCCACCGGCCTGCTCGCGATCCCGGTCGTCCAGGACGAGCCGTACTACGTCGTGGTCAGCGCCGCCGGCGTGACCGACCCGACCCGCCCCGGCGACGCCTCACCGACCGACCCGCCGCAAGGCACGTACGACCTCGTCGTCGCCAACCGCGCGGCCCCCGAGCCCTTCAGCCTGGACCTCAAGCAGCAGTCCGACTCGGGCCGCTCCGACATGGACGACGTCACCAAGGTCGCCGGACCGGATCTCTTCCTCCGCGTGAACGACGCCGAGCTGCGCTCCGCCGGCATTCAGCTGTCCCCGCAGAACACCACGCCCGCCCTCACCGACGACGCCCCCGGCTACAAGGTGGCCGTGGAGCGCGACGGGGAGCGCGTCGGCTTCGCCACGCCCGTCGACCCGACGAACAAGCCGGGGCTGTACCAGATCCGCCTGGACCCGGTCCTGCGGGAGGGCGAGAACCAGATCACCGCCGAGGTGATCATCGTCGACCCGTCCGACGATCCCCGCGTCGCCGGCACCACCCGCGTCACCGGCTCGGGCGCGGAGAGCGCCCACGCACTCGTGATCACTCTGGACACGGTCGCGCCGGCCGGGCCGGCCGCCGCCCCCGACCTGCTGGCCTCCAGCGACAGCGCGGGCAGCGACGTCGACAACATCACCACCATCATCAAGCCCGCCTTCCAGGGCTCGTCGGTCGAGCCGAACGCGCTGGTCCGGCTGCGGACCACCCCGGCGGGCGGCAGCCCGGCCGTGGTCGGCACGGACACCGTCACCCCGGCCGGTGAGTACGAGGTCGTCAGCTCCGCGCTGCGCGACGGCCGGTACGACGTCTCCGTCCTCCTGGAGGACCTCGCCGGCAACGTGAGCCCGGCCTCTCCCTCCCTCCCGGTGACCATCGCCAAGCACTCGCTCAGCCTCACGGGCGCCACGGCGAACGTGCTGGTCGACATCGCCGAGGGCCAGGTGACGGGCTACCCGGGCATCCCGGGCGGTTTCGCCGGCATCCAGGGGATCCCCGTCGTCAACCTCGACGCGAACGGGCACGGCGCGGCCGTCACGGGCGGGTCGGGCGACGACCGGCTCACCTTCACCCCGCTCGGCGTCAGCAGCGGCCGGCTGGAGCGGGCGGGCTCCCGGCAGGTGCTGAACTTCTACAACGTCACCGGTGACGTGGAGATCAGCACCGACGGCGGAGACGACGAGGTGACCATCGTGGGCACCACCCGGGGCGACCGGATCCGCGGCGTCGTGGACACGTACACCACGCTCCACGTCGACTCCCTGCCGCTGGTCCGCAAGCCGTCGCCGCTCGTGGCGCTGCTCGGTCTGCGGATCACCACGGCACAGACCGAGCGGATCGGGGTCCTCGCCCGCGGCGGCAAGGACACGATCGACTTCCTCGTCAAGGACACCGTCAGCACCCAGCTCTCCGTCGACGGCGGAGACCCGTCCGGCGTCCGGCCGGAGAAGGGTGACGAGCTGATCGTCCGCGCCGGCTCTCCCAAGGGCCTGCTGAAGGAGGACCAGTCCGGCAAGCCGGGTTCGGGCTCGGTCATCGTCGCCTACCCGTACACGACGCGCGCCTCGACGCACATCGACTTCACGGACACGGAGGACATCACGCTGAAGGAACACGACCGCAGGGGCAAGGACCAGGACAAGGGCAAGGACAAGGGCAGGGACCAGGACAAGGACAAGGACACCGACATGGCCAACGGCGGCTAGTCCCGCCGGCCTCTGACGCAACGGCGCCCCGTACCCGGGACCCCCTGGGGACGGGGCGCCGTCGCGTCATCGCCGGGGCGTCATCGCCGGGGCGAGTGGGATTCCGGGTCAGGAAAGCTGAGCTGTGCGGTCAGCGACGTTCCTACCGGTCGGTCACTACCTTCTCCTCACCTACCACCCCCACCCGGACCCTTGGGAGAGCCGCCCCATGCGCATCCGAAGCTCAGCACTCGCCGCAGTGGCCGCCCTGGCCCTCTCGGCCGCGATCCCCACCACCGCCCAGGCCCAGGCCCAGCCCCAGGCCGAGGCCGAGGCGACCACCGCCCGGCCCGGCGACATCGTCAGCAGCGCGCCGTCCGCGTTCCACCCGCTGCCCGGCCAGCCGACCAACACCAAGGCCTGGAAGATCCACTACAACTCGACGACCGCCGACGGAGCCCCGAACGTCGTCTCCGGCACCGTGATCGTCCCGCAGGACGGCCGCACCGGCCCGCGCCCCCTCGTCACCTACGCCGTCGGCACCGTCGGCATGGGCGACTCCTGCGCGCCGAGCAACAACCTCCCGTACGGCACCGCCATGGAGGCCAACCTCATCCAGCAGCTCACCCTGCGCGGCTGGGCCGTCGTCGTCACCGACTACGAGGGCCTCGGCACCCCCGGCGTGCACACCTACACCGTCGGCCCCTCCGCCGGCCACGCCGTGCTCGACGCCGCCCGCGCGGCCACCCGCCTCCCCGAGGCCGGGCTGTCCGCCACCACGCCCGTCGGCATCATGGGGTACTCCCAGGGCGGCCAGGCCAGCAGCTGGGCCGCCGAGCTGCAGGGCTCGTACGCACCGGAGTTGCAGGTCAAGGGCACCGCGACGGGCGGCGTCCCGGCCGACCTCCTGAAGGTCGCCGACTTCAACAACGGCTCCTACGGCTCCGGCCTCATCTTCATGGCCGCCGCCGGCCAGGACGCGGCCTTCCCGGAACTGAAGCTCGACTCCTACCTCAACCCGGCCGGGAAGCTCCTGGTCGGCGCCATGAAGGACAACTGCGTGGCCATCGACGCCATCGCCGGCTCCTTCAAGCGGATCTCCGACCTGACCACCCGCAACCCGCTCGCGCAGCCGGACTGGCAGGCCCGGCTGAACCAGAGCAAGCTCGGCCGCACCGCCCCGGCCGCGCCCGTGTTCCAGTACCACGCGCTCGCCGACGAGCTCATCCCGTACTCCGTCGGGAGCCGGCTGCGCTCCGACTGGTGCGCGCGGGGCACGAACCTCGAGTTCGACACCATCTGGATCGGCGAGCACGTCAGCGGCGTCATCACCCAGTCCCTGGCGGCGGGCAACTGGCTCGCGGACCGCTTCGCGGGCCGCACGCCGCGCCCCAACTGCTGACCTGCACACCAGCGGACGGCCCGGCTGCCATGGCAGCCGGGCCGTCCCTCTCGTCAGCCGGTGACGTCGACGTGGTCCCCATGGCTGCTGCTCGCGAAGTGAGTGGTGCCGTCGTCGTGGAACCGGGCCTGCCAGGTGCCGTCCTGCTGGGCGGTGAACCTCCGGCTGAAGGTGCCGTCGGCGGCGGTCGTGGTCGATCCCACGTAGCCGTAGGAGGTGCCGGTCCCGGCGGGCTTGAAGTAGAAGCGCACGGTCTTGGCCGCGTACGGCCGCCAGGTCGTGGCGGACGCGGCCCGCTGCTTGAGAGCGCCGGTGAGCGTGAGGTACTGGCCCTTGCGGACCGGCTCGGGCTTCGCGTTGAAGTCCGCGACGGTGGTCACGGTCCTGGTCAGACGGACGGGCGCCGAGGTCGACCCGTGGAGCTCGGGCGTGCCCGCGTACCGCAGGCGCCAGTAGCCGTCGACCGGAGCGTTCTCCAGCGTGGGCAGGCTGAACCACCGGTTGGTGACGGTGTCCACGGTCTTGCGGGTGGACCAGCCGGTGCGGCCGTCGGCCGAGTACTGGACTTCGACCTTGGCGGGGCCCGGGGCCGCCGAGGTGGCGTGCTGGACGAGAACTGCCTGCCCGGTCACCTTGCGGTCCCTGTCCACGCTCATGGCGACGGAGTCGAAGGATGTTCCCGCCGTCACCGTGGCGCCGAGTTCGACGTACGTGCCGTAGTCCAACCACTGCTGGTTGTAGCCGGCGGCGACGCTCCAGGTCGAGGACTTCAGGACCTTCCCGGCCTTGGTGAACCGACCCGTGGCATCGCTCGCGAACGCGAACAGCGAGCGGTTGTCGATCACCAGCCGCATCGGCGTGGCGATCGGCTTCCGCGTGCCGTCCGCGGCGGTGCGCGTGATGGTTCCGCCCACGGTGGCGTAGGTGCCGTACGGGGCCGTCACCGATCGGGAGTCTTCGTCCAGGGTGATGTTCACCGGCTGGCGCTCGACCCCGGGGCCGGCCTCATCCGCGTCGCTGCCGTGGTCGGTGGAGGCGAACTCGAGCCTGATCCGCGCCGATTTCTCCGTACCCTTGAAGCTCACCGGCACGGAAAGGTGTCCGGCGGCGTCGGTGGAAACCGTCTTGGACTGACCCTCGCCGACCACGGTCACCTTCCTGCCGGCGAGCGGGGTGACCTTCCCGTCACGGGGATCGCGGGCGATCAGGTCGGCGGAGACGGTGGTGTCCAGGCTGTCGAGGGAGACCGTCTTGGACGTGGCTTGATTCCGGAAGTCGGCGAGCGCGCGGTAGTCGAGTTCCGCCACGGCCTTGCGGAGGATCCGCTCGCCCTGGGTGCCCTTGTACTCGACGTCCACGGTGTAGAGGCCCAGGTCGGCGAATCTCAACGGATCGGACTTGTAGGACACATCGCAGGACCGGCAACCCTCTGTGTACACGAAGTCCTTGACGGTCCGGATCCGGGTCTCGCTGCCCTTCTTGCGAAGGTGGGCGACGAAGCCGGGCATGGGCTCATTGGCCACGACCAGGATGCCGTCAGGACCCGCTGAGGCGTGGATGGTGTCGACGGGATCCGCAGCCTGCGCGGTTCCGGATGCGAGCAGGGTGCCGAGAACGGCGGTGGCGGCGACGAGCGCCGCCGAGGTGAATTGCTTCAAGACGTCCCCCAGGAAGACAGCGGTGATCTCCTGGTGTGACACCTCGGCCGGTGCTCTGGTTGTACGTACGGTCCTACGAACTCGCGGGCCGGCCATGACACATGCCCGGCGGCATGGTCCGCGCCCTCACTCCTCGGCGGGGCAGGAGCGGGTCCCGGAGGGCAGCCGGCCGTCGATCAGGAAGTGGTCCACGTACCCCTGCACGCAGCGCGAGGCGACGTACGCGGTGTGCCCGTCGCCCTTGTAGTCCAGGACCACGGTGTTGCCGAGCCGCTTCGCCGTCTCCTCCGTCCACTCGTACGGGGTGGCCGGGTCTCCGCGCGTACCGACGAGCAGGATGCGCGGGATGCCCGCCGGGCGGTCGATCCTGCGGATGAAATCGGTGCCGGCGGGGCGCCCGTAGCAGGCCAGCACCGTCATCAGCCGGCGCGGCCCGAAGACCGGCGAGGCGGCGAGGAAGACCGGCCGGAGCTCCGCCAGCTCCCGCGCGACGTCCGCCGGGGAGGCCTTGGCGTCACCGCGGTCCGGGTCGTCGGCGCAGTTCACGGCAACCAGGGCGGCGGTGGCGTTGTCGGCGGGCACCGCGGGCAGGGCGGCGGCCGCGTTGTCGGCGGGCTCCTCCCGGACCGGTGGCGGTTCGTCCGGACCGCCGAGCTGCATCAGCCCCACGGGGTCGCCCCTGCGCTCGGCCAGCGCGAGCGCATCCGCGAGGTCGGGCCAGGTCTTCGGCGAGTACAGGGCGGCCCCGATGGCGTCGGCCACGTCCTGCCCGGTGAAGCGCAGGCCGCCCTCGCCGGTCAGCGGCTCCGCGTCCAGGCGGGTGACGAGGGCCTGGACCTTCTCCTTGGCTGTACGGGTGTTCGTACCGTAGACACAGCCCTGCCGGTGGGCGCACCAGACGAGGAAGTTGTCGAGCGCCCGCTGCTGGCCGACCGCCGACAGCAGGGCCTGCTCGCCGAGCGGCTCGGTGAGGGTGTCGACGCCGTCGAGGACCATCCGGCCGGTGCGGCGCGGGAACAGCGCGGCGTAGACCGCGCCGAGGCGCGTGCCGTAGGAGAAGCCGAGGAAGTCGAGCTTGTCCTCCCCGAGGGCCTGGCGCAGCAGGTCCATGTCGCGGGCCACGCTGACGGTACCGACGTACGGGAGCACCGGGCCGGAGTCCAGCGCGCAGCGCTTGGCGACGGCGCGCAGGGCGGCGAGCCCGGCGACGGGCCCGTCGGGGGCCTCGTCCCCCGCCGCGGTGGTGCCTCCGCAGGTGATGGGGACGCTGTGGCCGACCCCGCGGGGGTCGAAGACGACGAGGTCGTAGCGCTTGTTGAGCTCCGCGAAGGCGTTGGGGTCGGCGGCGAGCGTGGAGACGCCGGGGGCGCCGGGACCGCCGAAGTTCAGCACGAGGGAGCCGATCCGCTTGCCGGCGGGCCCGGTGGCGGGAAGCCGGCCGACGGCGATCCTGACCGTCCCCTGGCGCTGGCCCTGGCCCTTGGCTTCGTAGTCGAGCGGCACGGTGAGGGTGCCGCACCGCATACCGGCGGGCACGGGCTTCTCGGGGCACGCGCCCCACTGGATCCCCGTACGCGCAGGTGTACGCGCAGGTCCCGGGCCGGGCACGACGGCGAGCAGGGCCCCGGCCAGAGCGGCGGCGACGACCCCGGCGCCTATCCGGGTACGAGCCCGGGAAACCGAGCGGGGACGAGAGCCGACACGGGCACGGGCACGGTGCACTGCACCCTCCTGGGGCGGCCCCCCGAACCAGTCAGCTCACCATAGACGCGCCCCGCCCGGCCCGCTCCCCGGCACTTTCCGCTCTCCCGCGGAGATCCGAGAAGCACCCATAGCCCCCTAACCGACTCGGAACCCCGAGAACTCGACGACCTTCCGGGTCAGCCGGTGCCCCGCCCCGAGGATCCGGACGTGTTCCTCCAGCGTTTCGCGCCATACGGGCAGGGCCGCATCGGGGCCTTCCGCGCGTTCCGCCGACCGGGCTACCTGGCGACGCGCGTGGAGGGTGTGGAGGTGATCGGGCCCCAGCACCCTCTTCCTGTCGTCGAGGAGTGTGCGCGCCCGCTCCAGAGCCTCCTCGTGGAGCCCCACAGCCGCGAGCCAGGCGACCTGCCGCCCTCGTGCGTAGAGGGTGTCGGCGTGGTCCGCCCCCAGACAGGAGGTGCGCCGCCCCACGAGTTCCCCCGTGAGCGCGAGGGCCTCGGCGTACCTGCCGGACTTGCCCGTCCACATCGCGATCCTGGCCTCGACGTCCAGGGTGTTGATGTGATCGGGGCCCAGTTCCCTCTGGAACCTGCCCAGCAGAGCCCGGCACTGGTCTGCGGCCTCGGCCGGACGCCCCAGCCGTCCGACGGCGTTCGCGATCTGGAGGCGGGTGTCGAGGGTCTCGGGGTGGTTCTCCCCGAGGTGCGCTTCGCGCAGCGGCAGCAGTTCTCGCATCAAGGCGAGGGCTTCGGCCGGACGCCCTTGTTTCAAAGTCAGGTACGCCAGCTTGGCGTGGGCGTCCAGGGTGTCGCGGGCCTCCCTCCCCAGAGACCGGGTGCGGGATTCCCAGATGGTCCGCAACTCGTCCACCGCCTGATCGATGCGACCCGTCTTCCCCAGAACGACAGCCTTGGCGACGTCCGCTGCTGCCAGTCCGGCTCCCGCCGCCACCGCGAAGGCCCTTTCCGCCCGGTCGTGACGGGCGTCGAGCAGCGCCGTCATACCCATGTCGAGTGCGTCGCGCGGACTGGCCTGCGTCAGGATCAGGTCCCACGACTCGTCCGGGATCACTTCGAGGTTGAGGGTGTCCAGGAAGTAGTCGAAGGCCCGCAGCCCGGTGGCCGGTTCGCCGACCAGCATGCTGGCTCCGGTGTGCCCCAGGGGCCGAAGGGTCCACGCGAGCGCGGCGTCCAGTGCCTCCGGCCGCAACTGGGCTCCCCCTCGGTTCCCCAAGTAGACCTCGTGCAGTCGCTCCAGGAGGGATACGGGGACGGCCTCGTGCATGCCTGCGCGGCGTACGTCCACGGCGGCCATGACGAGCGCCGCCCCTCGTGGATGGGCGCCCGGGGACCAGGCGTTCTTCCACGCTTCCAGGAGTTCCGGACCGGCGGCCAAGACCTCGGCCACTCCGAACACTTCCGACGCGCTCAACGCGCGGCTGATGCGCCGGTCGCTCCGGTGGAACCGTGCCCTCTCGCGCTCGGCCGGCGACCACTGGCGCGGAATGCGAATCTTCTTCGCCTGGCGGAGCACATCCCGGCCGTCGCGCCAGACCTCGTAGTCGGCACTGTCGACGACCGCTTCGGCGTGGTCACCGAAACGGTCGTACTCGGGAGTCCGCAGGGTGGCGACGATCGTCGATCCGCTGGCCAGCATGCGGCTCAGAGCGGAGGACGTAAGCCCTCCTGGACCGAGGAACCGCTCCAGGTCGTCGAGCCAGATCATGTACGGCCTCTGTAGGTTCAGCGCACCGATCAGGCTGGGGATCCCGTCGCGGTTCCTGGGGCTCAGCAGGAAACGGTCCGGCATGAGCAGCCGTGCCGCCTCGAAGGCGGACCGGGTCTTCCCTGCCGTCGATTCACCCACCAGGAGGACGAAGCCGCCGCTGCGGACCGCCGCGTGCAGGTCCGCCTCGATGTCGCGGGGGATGTAGGGCGGAGTGTTCCAGTGGCTTTCCGTGTAGTCCCCGTCCCCGTCCTCGTGCTGGTACGGGTGGATTCCGACCAGCACCGGATCCCGGACCTCCCGGACACGGGGCAGGCCTCCGCGCAGGTCCTTCACCAGGAGGCTGGTCGCCGCACGCTCCCGCTCGTGGCGTCTGTCGCTCAGCGCGGATTCGTTCCTGGCCGCGGCGCCACCGCACAGGGCAAGGAACACGGCACCCGTCACCCCGGCCTGCGCCGCCGGCAGCCAGAACCCCGCGATGAGTGCGGCCGCGCTGCCCATGACCGCGAGCACCGCGAACTTGACCCACAGACCACACCGAAACCAAAGGTTGCGCACGCTCGCAGCCCCCCTGCGCTCCATGACGCCCGTGGCCCTTGTCTACCTCCGGCCGGTGGTCGTTACACCCCGGCCGGTGCCCCTTGCCCCGGCCTGCGCGGCCGACCCCCTCAGGAGGACCTGTACAGCGCCTCGATCTCCCGGGCGTAGTCCCGGGCGATCACGCCCCGCTTGAGCTTCAGCGAAGGCGTCAAGTGCCCCCGCTCCTCCGTGAAGTCGCCCGCCAGTACCGCGAAGCGCCGGATCGACTCCGCCCGCGACACCAGCCGGTTCGCGTCGTCCACCGCCCGTTGGAGGTCCGCCCGCAGTTCCTCGTCGTCCACCAGCTCCCTGATCGGCACGGCCGTCTTCTTGCGCATCTGCCGCCAGTGCTGGAGCCCCTCCGGTTCCAGGGTGATCAGCGCGGTGACGTAGGGCCGGTTGTCGCCGACCACGATGCACTGGCCCACCAGCGGGTGGGCCCGTAGCCAGTCCTCCAGGGGTGCGGGGGCCACGTTCTTGCCGCCGGAGGTGATGATCACGTCCTTCTTCCGCCCGGTGATCGTCAGGTACCCGTCCGCGTCGAGCTCGCCGATGTCCCCCGTGGACAGCCACTGTTCCCCGCCCACCGCGACGCCGCTGTTCCAGTACCCGGCGAACACGTGCGGCCCCCGCAACAGCACCTCCCCGTCGTCCGCGATCCGTACCGCCGTCCCCGGCAGCGGCCACCCCACCGTGCCCAGCCGGGGCCGCAGCGGCGGGGTGACGGTCGCGGCCGCCGTCGTCTCCGTGAGCCCGTAGCCCTCGAAGACCTCGACGCCCGCGCCCGTGTAGAACGCGGCGAGGCGCCGGCCGAGCGGCGAGCCGCCGCTGAGGATGTACCGGACGCGCCCGCCCAGTGCGGCCCGGATCCGCCGGTAGACGAGCGGTTCGTACAGGGCCCGGCCCAGCCGCAGGCCCAGCCCGGGCCGCTTGCCCTCCACGACCGCGACCTCGCCGAGGCTGCGCGCGATCCGCGCCGCCCGGTCGAAGGAGGAGGCCCGGCCCATCTTCTCGGCGGTCGCCCGCGCGGTGTTGTAGACCTTCTCCAGGACGTACGGGATCGCCAGCAGGAACGTCGGCCGGAAGCCGGCCAGGTCGGAGAGGAGGTCCTCGCTGCTGATGCTCGGCGCGTGGCCCAGCTTCACCCGCGCCCGCATGCACCCGACGGCCACCATCCGTCCGAAGACGTGCGACAGCGGCAGGAAGAGCAGGGTCGAGGCCGGGTCCTTGCTGACCGACTTGAAGACGGGGTGCAGCAGCTCCACCGAATTGTCCACCTCGGCGAAGAAGTTGGCGTGCGTCAGCACGCACCCCTTGGGCTGTCCCGTCGTCCCGGAGGTGTAGATGAGCGTCGCGACGGACTCCGGCGCGCACCCTGCCCGCCGGGCTGCCACGACCTCGTCGGGCACGTGCTCCCCGGCCTTGACCAGCCGGGCCACGGCCCCCGTGTCGAACTCCCAGAGGTGGCGCAGCCAGGGCAGGTTGGCCCGCTCCGAGCTGATGATGCGTGCCTGTGCGGTGTCCTCGACCGCGCAGGCGACGGCGCCCGAGTCCTGGATGATCCAGCGCGCCTGGATCGCGGAGGAGGTCGGGTAGACCGGTACGGTGATCAGCCCGGCCGCCCAGCCCGCGAAGTCCAGCAGGGTCCACTCGTAGGTGGTCCTCGCCATGATGGCCAGCCGGTCGCCGGGCCGCAGCCCCTCGGCGATCAGCCCCTTCGCGACCGCGAGCACCTCGCCCGCGAACTCGGCGGCCGTGACGTCTCGCCAGGTCCCGTCCCGCTCCTTGCGGGCGAGTACGGCATCCCGCGGAGCCTCCCGGGCATTGTCGAAGGGGATGTCCCCGAGGGACCCGTGGACCGGCACCGGTGCCAGCGGGGGCACCCACACCTCACGGACCCGCCCTTCGATCACGGTCTTGACGGGCTCGACGGGTTTGGGGGCCTTGGCGACCCTCACCAGGCTCGATTCGGCGGTCACGGCGTGCCTCCCTGGCCGGACGGAGTGTTACCGCCGGTAATTTACTTAGCGGTAACCACCCTGAACACCCCTGTGCCCGCCTTTTCACCGTTGCTCCACGCCACGCAGCCCACACCCCCATGCCGTGCTCACAGGTCCGGCCCCGTGAGGCGTGGATGCCCCCTAATCCCAATGCCGGAAGATCAGCCGTCCGCAAGACTGCCCCCATGACCTCCCCCGACCCGAACCCCAAGGCCGAGCTCCACTTCTACCTCCAGTCGGCCCGCGAGGCCCTCCTCTGGAAGCTCGAAGGCCTCTCGGAGTACGACGCCCGCCGCCCGCTGACCCCGACCGGCACCAACCTCCTGGGCCTCGTCAAGCACGCGGCCACCGCGGAGCTGGGCTACCTCGGCGACACCTTCGCCCGCCCCTCCGGCGAACCGGTCCCCTGGGTCGCGGAGGACGCCGAACCCAACAAGGACATGTGGGCCACCGCCGACCAGTCGCGCGCGGACATCATCGACCTCTACCACCGCGCGTGGGCGCACGCGGACGCGACGCTCGACGCACTCCCCCTGGACACGATCGGCACGGTCCCGTGGTGGCCGAGCCACGACAACCAGGTCTCCCTGCACCACGCCGTGGTCCGCGTCATCTCCGACACCCACCGGCACGCCGGCCACGCCGACATCCTCCGCGAACTGCTCGACGGCGCGGTGGGCATGCAGCCGGCCAACAACGGGCTCCCCCCGGCCGACACCACCTGGTGGGAAGCCCACCACGACCGCCTGGAACAGGCGGCGCGGGACGCCGAAGCGGTCTCCGGCGTCAAGCGGCGGGCGGGCAGTCCCGGCAGCGGCCGCCCGGCTCCGGCGCCCTGAAGGCCCGGTCGCAGCCGTCGCAGTTCTGCATCGGGTCCGGCCGCCCGGCGGGCCGTACGGGCGCTGCCGCGGGGAGGTGCGGCGGGATCCACGCCTTGAGCCGGTGCTCGAGGAGGCCCGCCGAGTGGCGGAGATCGCCGGGCAGTTCGGAGGACAGCATGACCCGTACGGCCACGGGATCCGCACCGCGCTGGAACCACTGCGCGACCAGGGGCGCCAGCCTCCGCACGTCGCGGTCGGCGAGCAGCAGCCGCGGATCGTCCCCCCGAAGCCGCGCGAGCAACGCGGCAGCCTCCGGCGGCGGTACGGGACCGGGCGCCGCCCCGGGCTCCGACACCGGCCCCAGCTCTGACACCGGCCCCGCGTCGGGCCCGAGCACCGGCTCCGGGACGGGCTCCGGGTCCGGGTCCGGGTCCCCTCCCTGCCCCTGCCCCTGCTCCTGCTCCTGGTCCTGGTCCGGCTCCCCCTCCGACTCCGGGTCTGGGTCCGGCTCCGGTTCCGGCTCCGGCACCGGAACCGACAGGGCCCCAGGGCCGGGTTCCGGCCCGGACACGGGCTCCGGGTCCGGCTCGGACGCGGGCTCCGGGTCCGGGTCCGGCTCGGTCCCAGGGCCAAGCCCAGGCCCAGGCCCAGGCGTCGGCTCGACCGCCCGCGCGGGTCCCGGCCGGGGGGCCGAACCGCACTTCGCGGACGGGTGGTTGTAGGACACCGTCCGGGTGACCACCCGCCCGCTCGCCAGCCGGACCCGGCTGCGCTCCAGGTACCCGTACTCCTCCAACTCCCGCAGGGCGCCGGAGATCCGGCCCTCCCCCTCCGGGAACCGCTCCGTCAGCCTCTTGATGCCGATGCGGGCCCCGGCGGGCAGCGACTGGATGTATCCGGCGAGGCCGATCGCGGTCAGCGACAGCGAGTGGTGCTGGAGGAGGTGGTTGCCGATCACGGTGTAGCGATCGGCGTGCTTGACCTTGACGTGGTCGACACCTGATCGGGGGGTCCCGGCGGGAACACGGGACGAGGCGCGCGAGGGCGCGCTAAGCTGCTGAAGAGCCATGGGGAAGGTAGTAGCTTCCTGTTTGGTCAGGCCCTCGATCGGGATTGCAGTCCCGGCGGGGGCCGTCTCATGTCTGAGGTTGTGTGGGGCGAGCATATGCCCGGCAACCCTCCCGAAATCCAGCCGAGTTGGCACAGTTCACCCTTGCGGGTGACGAGGCCGCGGCGGGGAGCCGGAGGGGTGGGTTTGGTTGGATTTACCTCACCGGCTTTCAAGCTTTGACGTCCGGCGCCACCGGATCCCGATTTCCCACGACCCGGTTCGCCGCGACCCCCGCCGCCATGATCCACGGGACCGGACCGACTGCTAGCCGTACGGGTTGAGGGCCCAGAAGCGGACGGTGTCGCTGCGACGGTCGAACCACAGTTGGGTGGCGTAGCCACTGCCCTCGCGGTCGAGCTCCTGCGACCGGATCCACTGCGGATCCTTCGGCCCCTCACCCACGAGCGGCCTCTCGAACCAGGAGGAGAAGTCGTCCTCCGGTCCCTCGGAGACGAAGGCGTGGGCCGCCGTCAGCTCGGCGAGCTTCCCCGGGCCCAGCCGGCAGAAGCCCGAGATCACCAGCTCCGGCGACGGCAGAGTCCGGTCGTTGTCCCGACTGCTCACCCACTGGGCATCGGCGAGCGGGCCCAGCAGCGGGAACGCCTGCTCCAGCGGCGCGGCGTCCGTACGCCAGCCATCCCCCGCCCCGCCCTCGCCGTCATCCCAGTCCTCCGCCCGCCACAGGACCCACCCGACAGGCAGGACCGCCAGCCCCAGCACCGCCCACATCAGCTTCCGTCGCTCCAACACGACTCCCCCATCCCCGACTTCGGGGCAGCCTACCCAGCTCGAACACCGCACCGCCGGGCAACCTGCGCAGGCCCTCGCGTCACGTCCAGCTCCACCCACACCGCCTTGCACTGGGCGGTGAACTGGTCGGCGCAGTCACGGATTTGCGTATTCATGTCACCGAGCGTGGCGGCGCGTGCGTACCGTGAGAAGCGGCATCGCCGCTGCGTCCCTCGTCTGTCCGGTCGCTGTCCGGTGCCGTCGCGCCTGTCCCGCCCGAGCCCCGGGAACAGAGCGCTGAGGAATTCGGCGCGTTGAATGGGGTGGACACGTATGACCAACGTGGACGGTCACGGCACGGAGGACGCCGGCTGGGACGTCGACCCCGAGGACGAACAGGGCGTCGCGGTCCTGGCCGCGCTCGGCCGCCAACTGAAGGCCTGGCGCGAGCAAGCGGGCATCCGCGCGACGGACTTCGGCATGGAGGTCGGCTACGGGGAGGACCTCGTACGCAAGGTGGAGGCGGGCAAGCGGATCCCGCGCCCGGAGTACCTGGACAAGGCGGACGAGGTACTGCGGGCGGGCGGGAAGATCGCCGCGATGAAGGCGGACATGGAACAGGTCCGCTACCCGAAGAAGGTCCGGGACCTGGCGAAGCTTGAGGGTCGGGCCGTCGAGATCGGCGTCTACAGCACGCACGTCGTGCACGGGCTGCTCCAGACGGCGGACCACGCCCGGGCCCTCTTCGAGATGCGCCAGCCCTCGTACTCGCAGGACGAGGTGGAGCGGTACACGGCCGCTCGTGTGGCCCGCCAGTCCGTCTTCGGCCGGACACCTGCCCCGGCGATCAGCTTCGTACACGAAGCATCCGCCCTGCAGCGCCCCATCGGGGGCACACTGGTGTGGCGCCAACAGCTCGAACGGCTCTTGGATGTGGGCCGGTTGCGGCACGTGACGCTCCAGGTCATGCCGAACAGCCGGGAGGCCCATGCAGGGATGGGCGGTGGCATCGAGATCCTGAAGTTCGGGGACGGCACGGCCGTCGGGCGCTCCGAAGGAGCGTTCAACGGGCGCCCAGTCTCCGACCCGAGGCAGCTCCAAGTCCTTGAGCTGCGCTATGGCATCATCCGGGCTGAGGCTCTCACACCACAGGAGTCGCAGGACTTCATCAAGGAACTGCTGGGAGAGACATGATCGGCAATCCCGAACTGCACTGGTTCAAGAGCAGCTACAGCAGCGGCAGCGAAGGCGATTCCTGCGTCGAGGTGGCCACCACCCCCGCCACGATCCACGTCCGCGACTCCAAAGACCTCCGCGAGCCCCACCTCGCCTTCACCCCCCGCGCCTGGGCCGGATTCCTCGTGCACGCCTCCAACGGCTGACCGGAGCGGAGCGGGACGCATGGCCCGCTCAAGCGGTCTCGAAGCTGAGCTGAAAGCCCAGCTCCTCGAAGCCCAACGCGGCAGCAACCCGCCGAAAGGCGGCAGGGCGCGCGCCACTGCGCCAACAGCCCGGCGGCGAGGGCATGGGCGACCGCCGTCGAGCCCGTCACCCTTGCCAGTCCTCGCCCCCGCGCTTCCGGCGCCGTCAGCACGCCGGCAGGACCTCCCGGACCGAACAGGACGGCCTCCACCGGCAGCCTCCCGCGCGTCACGAACGATCCCGGCGGCAGCGTCACTCGGCCCGGTCCGCGCAGGTCGGCACGCGCAGGCCACACCGGCCGCGCCGGGAATCGCCTTGCCCGGGAGACATAACCCCTCGCATCATCTCCGGATGGACGATACGCCGAACCAACTCCCGACCATCCTGCTCGTGTTGCGCGCCAAGGCGGCCGACGCGGGTTTCACCCTGTCCAGCGAGGACCGTACGGGCAGCCTCCTGGCGGCACTCGCCGCCGGCCGGACCGCGGGCCGGATCCTGGAGCTCGGCACCGGGGCGGGCGAGGGGACCGCCTGGCTCCTCAGCGGCATGGACCGGGCCTCCCGCCTGACCACCGTCGAACTCGCCCCCTCCGTCCAGGCCGTCGCCCGGGAACAGCTGGGCTCCGACCCGCGGGTGACCTTCGTGGCCGGGGACGGCGGCCGGTGGCTGGAGGACTTCGACGGCGCCCCCTTCGACCTCGTCTTCGCGGACACCTGGCCGGGCAAGTTCACCCACCTCGACCGGGCCCTGGAACTCGTGGCTCCCGGCGGGACCTACCTGATCGACGACCTCCTCCCCCAGCCCGGCTGGCCGCAGGACCACGCGGCCTCCGTGGAACGCCTCCTGTCCGAGCTGGACGCCCGCGAGGACTTCCGGTGCGTCCGCCTGGCCTGGTCGAGCGGACTGCTGATGGCGGTACGCACGGCCTGACGAAGCCGGCGCTGCGCGGCCCGCAGCGCCGGCTTCACCGCGGTCTCACCTGACGGACTCCCCGCGCACCTCACCCGTCGCGTACACGGCGTCCCTCAGGAGCTCCTCGGTCACCCGGACCCCCGTGAGCCGCTCGGCGAGCGCGAACACCGCCGCCTTCTCGTCGACTTCGGGGTCCCTGTCGCCCGTCGGGTTGAGGCCGAGCTCGCTCAGTACGCCGATCAGCTCGTCGGGGGCGCTGCCGGTGCGGTCCGCCGGGTCCTCGAAGGTCGTCCTCAACTCCCCCGCCTCGTACCAGTGGAAGAAGTCCATGGGCTTGCCCCCGTTGCTCGTGTGCGAGACGGCCCGCGACCCGGCGGACAGGGCCTCCATGAACCGCGGCCGCGTCCCCAGGTCCCCGCCGAACTCCATCACGAGGGTCCAGTCCCCTCCCTCGCCCTGCACGGTGAAGGCTCCCGCGAGGAAGGCGTCGGGCGAGTACCCGTACGCGTCGAGGGCCTCCGTGTGCTCGAAGACCAGGTCGTGGAACCCGTCGCACGCGTCCCGCGGCTCGGCCCCCACCACCTCCAGCACCCGCGCCGGCGTGAGGCCCCGTACCAGCGTCAGGGTGTACCCGCCTTCCAGCGCGTACGCGAACAGCGAGGGCGAGGCCCGTATCCAGCCGTAGTCGCCCGCGGTGGCGGGGGCGCGGAAACCGGCTGAGGCGTCGGAAGCGGCTGCGGCTGCGGCTGAGGCGTGTGAAGCGGCTGCGGTCATGCGCCACATTCTCCCCGCGGCCACTGACACGCACCGCAGCCCCCGCCCGGACGGGGGCGGGGGCTGCGGCAGTTGGGCGGCGGGGCTCAGGCGGTGACGAGGACCTTCTCCGGGTCGGCGTCGGCATCGCCATCGGCGTCCGTGGACGCGGCCTTGACCTCGGCCTCGGCCTCGGAGGGCTCGTCCAGCAGGGACGAGGAGGCGGTCGCGTAGGCCGCCTTGTCCAGGATGCCTTCGCGGGCCGCGACGATGACCGGTACCAGCGCCTGCCCGGCCACGTTCGTGGCGGTCCTGATCATGTCCAGGATCGGGTCGATCGCCATCAGCAGGCCCACGCCCTCCAGCGGGAGGCCCAGCGTGGAGAGGGTCAGGGTCAGCATGACCGTGGCGCCCGTCAGGCCGGCCGTCGCGGCGGAGCCGATGACCGAGACGAAGGCGATGAGGAGGTAGTCGGTGATGCCGAGCTGCACTCCGAAGATCTCCGCGATGAAGATCGCGGCGAGCGCCGGGTAGATCGCGGCGCAGCCGTCCATCTTGGTGGTCGCGCCGAACGGGACGGCGAAGGAGGCGTACTCCTTCGGGACGCCGAGGCGCTCGGTGACCTTCTGGGTGACCGGCATGGTGCCGACGGAGGAGCGGGAGACGAAGGCCAGCTGGATGGCCGGCCAGGCGCCCTTGAAGAACTGGAGCGGGTTGACCTTGGCGACGGTCCACAGGAGCAGCGGGTAGACGCCGAACATCACGAGCGCGGAGCCGACGTACACGTCCACCGTGAAGGTGGCGTACTTGCCGAGCAGGTCCCAGCCGTACGTGGCGATCGCAGTGCCGATCAGACCGACGGTGCCGATCGGGGCGAGGCGGATGACCCACCACAGCGCCTTCTGGAGCAGCTCCAGCACGGACTCGGCGAGGTTCAGCACCGGCTGGGCCTTGCTGCCGAGCTGGAGGGCGGCGATACCGGCGACGGCGGCGAGGAAGACGATCTGCAGGACGTTCAGCTCGGTGAACGGCGTGATGATGTCGGTCGGCACGATGCCGGTCAGGAAGTCCAGCCAGGACCCCTCGCGCTTCGGCAGCTTGCCGTCCTGCGGGGTGAGGCCGGTGCCGGAGCCCGGGTTGGTGAGCAGGCCGATGGCGAGGCCGATGGCCACCGCGATCAGCGACGTGATCATGAACCAGAGCAGGGTGCGCGAGGCGAGCCGCGCGGCGTTGTTCACCTTCCGGAGGTTGGTGATCGACACCAGGATGGCGAAGAAGACGAGCGGGGCGACGGCCAGCTTCAGGAGCTGGACGAATATGTCGCCTATCTGCTCCAGGGTCGTGCCGAGCCAGCTGATCTCCTGGCTGCGGGAGACCCAGCCGAGCAGCACGCCGAGCACGAGGCCGGTGACGATCTGGGCCCAGAAGGGGAACGAGAAGGAGGACTTCTTCGCCGGGGCGGGGGCCTCGGCGGCAGGGGTCTGCGGTGACGCGGACACGAACACTCTCCGGGTGGTTCTGCGGTTTCTGCGGTGGGGTGGTGGTGCGGTGCGGCAGCACCCGGAAAAGCCAAGAGCCGGGCGGGCGGGACCGCTGCTGTGCCAGGGCTGGTCGCGGGACTCAGCGACAACAGCAACAGGCCGCGGACGCGCGGCGGCAGAGGTCGACGTGCAGGCGCGCCACGAGCGGAACGCTCGGGGTCATCTGGTGCGCGGCTGTCGTCAACATGTTGAACACGCTAACACTTCCCCTTTGGGAATCTCAAAGCCTCCCTTTGGGTCGGCGCAGGCCACCGTGGGCCGCAAACCCCGGCGAACTCCCCTGAAAACGCCGAAAGCCCCGGCGTCACGGGCGGCGAACCCGGTGCCGAGGCATTTCGGTGTGTGATGAAGCTAACTGCTCGCCTACTGGCTGGCGCGCGCGGCCTCGTCGACCGCGTCGTCCTCCTGGCTGCGGTTCGCGGCGAGCTTGTCCTTCGCGCCCGCGACACGTCCGGAAATGGCCGCGGACATCTCGTCACGCTGCTTGCGCAGCAGCACGAAGGAGAGCGGCGCGGAGAGCACGAGGGCGAGCAGCACGACCCAGGCGGGGTTGGCGTCACCGAGACCGGAGGGCACCCAGCCCAGCCGGACCAGGCCGGCGACGAGGACGAGGCACCCGACGAAGATCCCCAGGCGCATCGCGGTGTAACGGATCGTCGCGCTCGGCTTGAGGGACACGGTGACCCCTTCTCTCTCGTCGTCCTACGGCGGTTTGTGCCCGTCCAGTGAAGCACGCCGGACCCCGGCCCCGGCCCGCCGGGGTCGCGCCCCGCGGGGCCCCGCAGGTCAGTACAGCGGCAGCAGGACTATTACGTGACGTCGTGCGCAAAAGGCCCCGGTCCCACGTGGGGAGGACCGGGGCCCAGGGCATCGGGACAGGCGTCAGACCCGCATCGCCTGCGGCGTCTCGCGGAGCTCCGCGTCCGGGCCGGGGTACTCGCGGATGATCTCGTAGCGCGTGTTGCGCTCGACCGGGCGGAAGCCCGCCTCGCGGATCAGTTCCAGCAGGTCCTCGCGGCCCAGCTTGTTCGGGGTGCCGTAGTTGTCCGCGTCGTGCGTGATCTTGTACTCGACGACCGAGCCGTCCATGTCGTCCGCGCCGTGCTGCAGGGCGAGCTGCGCCGTCTGCACGCCGTGCATCACCCAGAAGACCTTCACGTGCGGGACGTTGTCGAAGAGCAGACGGGAGACCGCGAAGGTCTTCAGCGCCTCGGCGCCCGTCGCCATCGTCGTACGCGCCTGGAGCTTGTTGCGTACCTTGCCGTCCTTCATGTCCACGAAGTCGTGCTGGTAGCGCAGCGGGATGAAGACCTGGAAACCGCCGGTCTCGTCCTGCAGTTCGCGCAGCCGGAGCACGTGGTCCACGCGGTGGCGCGGCTCCTCGATGTGCCCGTAGAGCATCGTCGCCGGGGTCTTGAGGCCCTTGGAGTGCGCCAGGCGGTGGATGCGCGACCAGTCTTCCCAGTGGGTGCGGTGGTCGACGATGTGCTGGCGGACCTCCCAGTCGAAGATCTCGGCACCGCCGCCGGTGAGCGATTCCAGGCCCGCGTCGATCAGCTCGTCCAGGATGTCGGAGGCCGACATGCCGGAGATCGTCTCGAAGTGGTGGATCTCGGTCGCCGTGAACGCCTTCAGCGAGACGTTCGGCAGCGCCTCCTTCAGCGCGGAGAGCGAGCGCGGGTAGTACCGCCACGGCAGGCTGGGGTGCAGGCCGTTGACGATGTGCAGCTCGGTGAGGTTCTCGTTCTCCATGGTCTTGGCCAGGCGGACGGCTTCCTCGATGCGCATCGTGTACGCGTCCTTCTCGCCCGGCTTGCGCTGGAACGAGCAGTACGCGCACGAGGCCGTGCACACGTTGGTCATGTTGAGGTGGCGGTTGACGTTGAAGTGGACGACGTCGCCGTTCTTGCGCATGCGCACCTCGTGGGCGAGGCCGCCGAGCCAGGCCAGGTCGTCCGACTCGTAGAGGGCGATGCCGTCCTCACGGGTCAGCCGCTCGCCGGAGCGAACCTTGTCCTCCAGCTCACGCTTGAGCCCAGCGTCCATGCCGGTCCTCTCCTCTGTCCTGTGTCCCCATGCCCGCCCTGCGCGGTCCGCGGCGCGGTACGTGTGCCCCACAACCGCGCCCCAACCGTACTCTCAGCGCCCTCAGGCTTCCTCCGGCAGGCCCCCGACCCGGTTCTCCCACTTGGTGGAGAGCACGATCGTCGTGCGCGTGCGCGAGACGCCCTTGGTGCTGGAGAGCTTGCGGATGATCCGCTCCAGCCCGTCCACGTCGCCGGCGCGGACCTTGAGCATGTACGAGTCGTCGCCGGCGATGAACCAGCAGTCCTCGATCTCCGAGAGGTCGCGCAGCCGGCGGGCCACGTCCTCGTGGTCCGCGGCGTCGGACAGCGAGATGCCGATCAGTGCCGTGACGCCGAGGCCGAGCGAGGCCGCGTCCACGGTCGCGCGGTAGCCGGTGATGACTCCGGCCGTCTCCAGCCGGTTGATCCGGTCGGTGACGCTGGGGCCGGAGAGGCCCACGAGCCGGCCCAGCTCGGCGTACGAGGCGCGTCCGTTCTCACGAAGTGCCTGGATGAGCTGCTTGTCCACCGCGTCCATGTACCTGGAACCTTCCATTATTCGGCATTCCCTCAAGTTTACGTATAGAATCAAAGGCACACAGGGTCGACACCCTGTGAATCTTTCAACAGATCAAAGATGATCTGACGATTTTCAGGAGTGGTTCACCGTGTACACGATCGAGATGGCCTACGCGCACATGCGACAGCTCCAGGAGCTGGCCAACCGATCCCGCACCGACCAGCCCGCCGCCGCACACCGCGTCGACAAGACCCGTAAGCCGGGGCGCGCCAAGAAGCGCTAAGCGCCACCGCTTACCTCCCGGGGGCGGGAGCCTCCGAGCTCCCCTTCCCACCGGCGGTACAGCCCGTGCGGCACCCCTGCCGCGTCGAGCACCCGCCCCGCGACGAAGTCCACCAGATCCTGGATGTGCGTCGCACCCGCGTAGAACGCCGGAGAGGCGGGCAGCACCACTGCGCCCGCCTCGTCCAGGCTCACCAGATGCTTCAGCGTCTGCCCGCTCAGCGGGGTCTCCCGCACCGTCACCACCAGCCGGCGCCGCTCCTTGAGCGTCACGCTCGCGACCCGCTGGAGCAGGTCCTTCGACAGCCCGAGCGCCACCCCGGCCACGCAGGCCGTGGACGCGGGCACGATCAGCATCCCCAGAGACGGGTACGAGCCGCTGCTCGGTCCGGCCGCCAGGTCCCCGGCCGCCCAGTGACGTACTCCGTCCAGGTCCGGGCGCGCGAAGGTACCGGGCTTGCCGTCGGCCCCCCGCTCCAGCCACTCCCCCAGGTCGCCCCGCCAGTGCGCGTCGCGGAACGCGATGCCGGTCTCGTCCAGCAGGGTCAGCCTGGACGCCCGGCTCACCACCAGGTCCACACTCTCGCCCGCCGCCAGCAGCCCGCGGATCACCGCGGCCGCGTACGGCGTCCCGGACGCCCCGGAAACCCCGACCACCCACGGGGTGCGCTTGCCCTCAGTCATACCTCCGAGACTATCCGGCCACCGCCGACGGGCACTGGCTAAGGTGGCCGCACGTTCAAGGGGTGGACACGGCGGAGGGATCGTCATGAGCGGAAGCGGAAGCGGAAGCAGCAGCAGTACGCACCCGGGCGGTACGGGATCCTTCGCCTGGAGCCGGACCGGCCGGGCGGTGGCCGCCGCGAAGCTGATGCTGGGCTGGGTGGCGCTGCTGTGGCTGATCGAGGCCGTCGACTACGCCACCGGCCACGCGCTGGACTCGTACGGGATCACCGCACGGGAGGCCGACGGGCTGAGCGGGATCCCCCTGGCGCCCTTCCTGCACTTCGGCTTCGACCACGTGGGCTCGAACACCGTCCCGCTGCTGGTCCTCGGCTTCGTCACCGCACTGAGCGGCATCGGCCGCTTCCTGGCGGTCTGTGCCGCCATCATCGTCGCCGACGGCTTCGCCGTCTGGCTGATCTCCCCGCCCCACAGCATCACGGCGGGCGCCTCCGGCCTGATCTTCGGCCTCTTCGGCTACCTGCTGGTCCGCGGCTTCGTGGAGCGCAGCCCCCTGGGCGTGGCGGTCGCGGTCGTCATCGCCGCCGTCTGGGGCACGACCTTCCTGGCCGGAGCCCTCCCGACGGACTCGGTGGTCAGCTGGCAGGCCCACCTCTTCGGCCTCCTGGCCGGCGCGGCGGTCGCCCTGGCGGCCCGGCCGCGGCCGGAGGTGGCGGCGCTCTAGCTAGGCTCCCGCCCCGGGGTCCACGGGCAGCTCGGCCGTATCCACGCGGACCCTCCCGATCCTGGTCTCCACCGCGACCGTCTCCCCGTACGGGATCACGTCACGCCCCTGGTAGCCGTCGGGCCCCGGGTTCCACAGCGTCGTGCACTGCGCCTTGTACGGGTCGAAGATCAGGTAGTGCGGGATGCCGCGCCGGGCGTAGGCCCTGTCCTTGACCTCGTAGTCGTTGCGCACACTGCTCGGGGAGACGACCTCGATGACGAGCTCGATCAGGTCGGGTGGATACGCGATGAGGTTCCTGTCCGCCTCGGCCTCCGGAATGACCGCGAGGTCCGGGCAGAACTCGTTGTCACCGTCGAAGGGGACGGCCACGTCACTGAGGAAGCCCCACTGGTCAGTCAGCTGCGCCGCGAGCGTGCTCCACAGGGTGTTTACGGTGGAGTTGTCGGTCGGCCGCAGCGGCGTCAGCACGACGGCCCCCTCGACGATCTCCGTCCGGTGGCCGGGAAACATGTCCTCGAACCGGCTGAGCCGCGAGCGCGGGCGGTCGTTCTCCGGCCTGGTCATGGCCGGAGGCTAGCGCCCCGTGCGGCTGTCGATCCGCCGGATCGGGCGTACGGCCACTCGTCCGGGTTACAGCGACAGCCCCCGCACCACCAGGTCCAGCAGCGCGCACGCGAAGAGCGCCATGCCGATGAAGCCGTTCACCGTGAAGAAGGCGCGGTTCAGGCGGGACAGGTCGTGGGGCGTGACGATGGTGTGCTCGTAGACGAAGGCCGCCACGACGATCAGCAGGCCCAGCCAGAACAGCCAGCCCGCGCCGCTCGCCACCGCGTACCAGGCCAGCAGGCCCGTGGTCACCACGTGCGCGCCGCGCGCGCCCCACAGGGCGGCCGGGATGCCGAAGCGGGCCGGGACGGACTTGACGCCCTCCGCGCGGTCCGCGGCCACGTCCTGGCAGGCGAAGATCAGGTCGAAGCCGCCGATCCACACGCCCACCGCGAGGCCGAGGATCACCGCGTCCCAGGACCACTCGCCGGTGATCGCGATCCAGGCCCCGACCGGGCCCATCGCCTGGGCGAGGCCGAGGATGGCGTGCGGGAAGTTCGTGAACCGCTTCCCGTACGGGTACACCACCATCGGCACGACGGCGACCGGCGCCAGCATCAGGCAGAGCGGGTTCAGCAGCGCCGCCGACCCGAGGAAGACCGCCAGGGCGATCCCGGCCCCGGTCCAGGCGGAGCGGACCGAGACGGCGCCCGTCACCAGCTCGCGCCCGGCGGTCCGCGGGTTCCGCGCGTCGATCTCCCGGTCGATGATCCGGTTGGCGGCCATCGCGAAGGTCCGCAGCCCCACCATGCAGATGGTGACGAGCAGCAGCTTGCCCCAGTGCATCCGCTCGTCGAGCGTGAACATGGCGGTCAGCGCGGCGATGTAGGCGAAGGGCAGCGCGAAGACCGAGTGCTCGATCATCACGAGCCGCAGGAACGCCTTGACCTTGCCGACCGGCTGCGGCGCCGGGCCGGACGAGCCGAGCAGTTCGTCGGCGGTCGTCATCATGCGAGGCTTCTCCGGAAGTCTTCGAGGTCGGCCAGCAGGTCCGCCGTGGGGAGCGTGCCGAGCTCCAGGGTCCACGGGCCCGCGTCGTGACCCTCGGGCGGGGTGACGTGGGCCGTCAGCTGCCAGGTGGTGGGAGACGGGCGCGCCTCCAGGCGCAGGAAGTTCCCGGCCTCCGCGGTGAACGGCTCGCCCTCGACCAGGGCGCGCTGGAGCTGCTCCGCGAAGTCGTCCGCCTCGACGTCCCGCGCGCCGGGCAGCTCGAAGCCGTCGCCCTCGCCGTCCTCGTCGAGCATCAGCGCCCAGACGTTGCCGGGGCCCGCGAACTCCTCGGGCGAGACGCCCGCCTGCTCGGCGGCCTCGCGGACGCCCGGGTCCGACGGGTCGAGCTCCGGGCGGACCAGGGCCACGTAGACCGTGTCCGTGCCGATGAAGAGGGCGGGGCCACCCGTCTCGATGTCGCTCACAATCCGTATTCCTTCCAGCGGCTGTCCACGAGGGCCGCGGTCGCGGGGTCGGACTCGACCATGTCAGGCCAGCCGCCGTCGCGGGTGTAACCCTCCGTCGGCAGCTTCTTCGTGGCGTCGATCCCCGCCTTGCCTCCCCAGAACTGCTGGTAGGAGGCGTGGTCCAGGTGGTCCACCGGGCCCTCCACGACGGTGAGGTCGCGGGCGTAGTCCGTATTGCCGAGCGCCCGCCAGGAGACCTCGTGGAGGTCGTGGACGTCGCAGTCCTTGTCGACCACGATGATCAGCTTGGTCAGCGACATCATGTGCGCGCCCCAGATGGCGTGCATGACCTTCTGCGCGTGCTTCGGGTACTTCTTGTCGATCGAGACGATCGCGCAGTTGTGGAAGCCGCCCGACTCGGGGAGGTGGTAGTCCACGATGTCCGGGACGATGATCTTGAGGAGCGGGAGGAAGAAGCGCTCCGTCGCACGACCCAGCGGGCCGTCCTCCGTCGGCGGCCGGCCGACCACGATCGACTGGATCAGCGGACGCTTGCGCATCGTCACGCAGTCGATCGTCAGCGCCGGGAACGGCTCCTGCGGGGTGTAGAAGCCGGTGTGGTCGCCGAACGGGCCCTCCGGGAGCGTCTCCCCGGGCTCCAGCCAGCCCTCGATGACCACCTCGGCGTTGGCCGGGACCTGGAGCGGGACCGTCTTGCAGTCCACCATCTCGATCCGCTTGCCCGCCACGAACCCGGCGAAGAGGTACTCGTCGATGTCGCCCGGCAGCGGCGCGGTCGACGCGTACGTCACGGCCGGCGGGCAGCCGAACGCGATCGCGACCGGCAGCCGCTCACCGCGCGCCGCGGCCACCGCGTAGTGGTTGCGGCTGTCCTTGTGGATCTGCCAGTGCATGCCGATGGTGCGCTTGTCGTGGCGCTGGAGGCGGTACAGGCCGAGGTTGCGCACGCCCGTCTCCGGGTGCTTCGTGTGCGTGAGCCCGAGGTTGAAGAAGGACCCGCCGTCCTTGGGCCAGGTGAAGAGGGCCGGCAGCTGGTCCAGGTCCACGTCGTCGCCGGTGAGGACGACCTCCTGGACGGGCGCGGAATCGCCCTTCACCTTCTTCGGCGGCACGTGCACCATCGACCCGAGCTTGCCGAAGGCCTCGCGGACGCCGATGAAGCCCTGCGGCAGCTCCGGCTTGAGGAGGCCGCCGATCTTCTCGCTGATCTCGGCGTACGACTTCAGCCCGAGGGCCTTCAGCAGTCGCCGGTCGGTCCCGAAGACGTTCATGGCCAGCGGCATCGCCGAGCCCTTGACGTTCTCGAAGAGCAGCGCGGGTCCACCCGCCTTGTTCACTCTGTCGACGATCTCCCCGACCTCTAGGTACGGGTCCACTTCGGCCTTGATGCGCTTGAGGTCGCCCTCCCGCTCAAGGGCCCTGAGCAGCGAGCGGAGATCGTCGTAAGCCATGACGGCAATTGTGGCATCCCCGCCCAGAGCCCGAACCGCGGCGGGGCCTCTACCCTGGAAGAGTCCACGGCGGGCCTGCCCGGTCCGCACCGTTCTTCTGGGGGTCGGTCCCACACCGTGCTGCGCTATCTGCCGTTCTTGCTGATCATCGCGCTGACCATCTACACCTTCATCGACTGCCTGAACACCCCGGAAGAAGAGGTCAAGCACCTTCCGAAGGTCGTCTGGGTCCTGATCATCCTGCTCTTCTCGATCATCGGTCCGGTGGTGTGGCTCTTCGCGGGCAAGAAGCGGGTGCCCGGCGGCGGCGGTGGCCGGTCGCGCCCGGGCCGTCGCACGTGGGTGGCGCCCGACGACAACCCGGAGTTCCTGAAGTCCCTGCGCGAGGAGCGGGACGAGAAGGACGAGCGGGACGAGCGGGACGAGAAGGACACGGACAAGGAGTAGGGCTGGGGCTCGGGCCGGGGGCTCGGGCCCGGACCGGGGCCTACGGGGCTGCGGCGCCGCCCCGCGCCGCCGCCCGCTGCGCCGCCTGCGCGAAGGCCCGTACGGCGCCGGTGTCCTCGCCCGCACGCCAGACCAGCCCGTACCCGACCGGCTCGGCGTCGGCCACCGGAACGTGGGTGACGCCGGGGCGGGCGTGGTAGGCCGCCGCGTGCGCCGAGGTCAGCAGGGCGCCCCGGCCCGCCGCGACCAGCATCAGCGCCTCCTGCAGGTTCGTCACCTCCGGGCCGCGCCGGATCGGCCGCCCGCCCGGGGTGCGCGCCGGGGCCTGGTGCTCGCGCAGGTGGGCGGGCAGGTCCCCGGCGACGGCCAGCAGCGCGACCCCCGCCAGCTCCTCCAGCGTCACGGAGTCCCGCGCGGCCAGCGGATGCCCGGCGGCCACGGCCAGCGCCCGCGCCTCGGTGAACAGCGCCGGCCCCTCCCCCAGATCGGGTTCGCGCACCGGGAACTCGGCGAAGGCCACGTCGAAGGCCCCGCCGCGCAGTTGCCCGTACGGGTCGGAGAGCGGCACCTCGCACACCTCGACGGTGATGCCGGGGTGCGTGGTGCGCAGGGCCTGCGCGGTGCGCAGGACGAGTTCGCCCGCGGGCGGGGTGGTGAAGCCGACGTGCAGCACCCCGTCCGCCGCCCGGGCCGTCGCCGCTGCCCGGTCCAGGGCGGCGGCGATGCCGCGGTGGTGGGGTTCCAGGTCGGCGCGGAGCTGGGCGCCGAGCGCGGTGAGGGCGACGCTGCGGCTGGTGCGCAGGAAGAGCCGGGCGCCGACGCGCCGTTCCAGGCGCTGCACGAGCTGGCTGACGCGGGCCCGGGAGAGCAGCATGCGCTCGGCGGTGCGGCCGAAGTGCAGCTCCTCGGCCAGGATCAGGAAGCAGTCGAGCTCATCGCGATCGGTAAGCATGGCTGAACGAACGTTGAGATCTTCGCCGTTGTTCCCCTACGGGCGGCGGGCGAGAGTGGTTGAGCCGGCAACTTCCCGCTCTTTCCCTTCCCTCGATTCTGCGAGGTCTCTCCATGGGTTCCGTCGATTCCGTCGATTCCGTCGATTCCATCCATTCCGTCGGTTCCATCCGCGGACGCCGGCTCGGCGTCCTGCTCGTCCTGTGCGGCGCCATCTTCCTCGAAGGCATCGACGTCGCGATGCTGAACGTGGCCCTGCCGTCGATCCGCGCCGACCTCGGCCTGGAAACCGGCACGCTCCAGTGGGTGATGAGCGCCTACGTGCTCGGCTACGGCGGCTTCATGCTGCTCGGCGGCCGCGCGGCCGACCTCTTCGGCCGCCGCCGGATGTTCATCGGCTGGCTGACGGTCTTCCTGCTCTTCTCCGGGCTCGGCGGGCTCGCCACCGAGGGCTGGCAGCTGATCGCCGCCCGCTTCGTGACCGGGGTCGCCGCCGCCTTCATGACCCCGGCGGGGCTCTCCATCATCACCACCGGCTTCGACGAGGGGCCCCAGCGGGAGAAGGCGCTGCTCGTGTACTCGGGCACGGCCGCCGCCGGGTTCTCCGTCGGGCTGGTCGCGGGCGGGCTGCTCGCCTCGGTGGGCTGGCGCTGGGTGTTCTTCGCTCCCGTGGCGCTGGCCGCGCTGATCCTGGCGGGCGCGCTGGTCTTCGTACCGAAGGAGGCGCCGGCCGGGCGCCGGGAGCGGGGCCGGATCGACGTGTGGGGCGGGCTGCTCGTGACCGCGGGCGTCGTGCTGCTCGTCCTCGGTGTGGAGGAGCTCGCGGCGCTGCCCGCGGTGGCGGGGCTGGCGCTGCTCGCGGCGTTCGCCCTCGTCGAGCGGCGCACGGCCGAGCCCCTGGTCCGGCTCGGGATCCTGCGCTCGCCCGGGCTGCTGCGCGCCAACGCGGCGGCGCTGCTGTTCTCGGCCGCGTTCTTCGGCTTCCAGTTCCTGGTGGTGCTCTACCTCCAGGAGGTGCGCGGCTGGTCCACCCTGCAGACCAGCCTCGCGATGCTGGTGATCGGGATCGACGCGGTCCTCTCGCCGACCCTGGTGCCGAAGCTGGTGGCGCGGTACGGGAACGGCCGGCTGATCTTCGGCGGCCTGCTGCTGGCGGCGCTGGCGTACGGGCTGTTCCTGCCGCTGGGCGCCGACTGGTCCTACCTGCTGATGCTGCCGAGCCTGATCCTGCTCGGCCTGGCCTTCGCCCTGGTCTACGGGCCGCTGACCATCGTCGCCACCGAGGGGATCGCGGAGGAGGAGCAGGGCCTGGCGGGCGGTCTCCTCTACACGGCGTTCCAGTTCGGCGCCGCGCTCGGGCTGGCCGGTGTCACGGGGGTGGCGGCCGGCGCCGCCGAGCCCCTGGACGGGTACCGGGCGGCGCTGCTCGTCCCCTTCGCGGCCGCACTGGTGGCCGCGACCGTCAGCCTGCCGGGGCTCCGGCGGGGCTCACAGCGCCCAGGGCAGGGGGCGGCTGCCCTCGGTGCCGGGGACGGAGACGAGGCCGTCGGCGCGCATGGCGACGAACACCTCGGTGTCCGCCAGGGCGTGGACGTGCCGCAGGACGTCCGGGGGTAGCACCACGGCTTCGCCCGCGGCGACCTTCTCGGTTCGGCCGCCGCAGGTGACGTCCAGGGCGCCGACGGTGACCGTCCAGACCTGCTCGCGGCTGACGGAGTGCTCGGGACCGGTGATTCCGGCGGGGATGGCGGCGTGCCAGGTGCTCAGCTCGGCGCTGCCCCGGCTGGGGGAGGCGAAGCCGGTCATGGTCGCGTTCGGGGTGGTGATGACGTGGTCGGGGGACGGGGTGATGACGCGCAAGGCGGGTCCTTCGCTTCTCGGGCCCTCGACGGGCATGTGAGTCAAGCTGCTTTACTCATTCGAGTAAAGCAGCTTGACTCACCTGTGTCACCATGTTTCGGTGACCAACCACCAAAGCGAAGAAGGCGTCGAGCTGGCCTTCCTGCTCGGCCTCGGCTTCCAGCTCCTGCTCGGCGAGTTCACCCGCCGCCTCGAAGAGGCCGGGTACGCCGACGGCCTGCGCCCCCTGCACGGCATGGCCTTCCAGGCCCTGGGCGCCTCCGGCGCCACCGCGACCGAGCTCGCCGAGCGGCTCGGGGTCACCAAGCAGGCCGCCGGGCAGCTCGTCGACGACCTGGAGCGGCGCGGGTACCTACGGCGCGAGCCGCACCCCGAGGGCGGCCGGCGCAAGCTGGTGGTCCTGACGGAGGCCGCGACCGCCCACCTGGGGGCCGCCGGACGGGTGCTGCACGAGCTGGAGGCCGAGCTCGGCCGCGGCAGCGTCGACCTCGGCGCCCTGCGCACCGAACTGGGCCGCCTGGTCCGCACCCTGAACGGCGACGGCCCCCTCCCGCCGCTGCGCCCCTCCTGGTGACGGGGCGGCGCCGGACCAGAAACGCCGAAGGGGCCGGGCGGCCTTTCGGCTGCCCGGCCCCTCCTGCGTTCCGTCCGACTGTTCCGTCCGACTGGCTAGACGCCCGCGTACGAGTGCTTGCCGCTCAGCAGGATGTTCACGCCGTAGTAGTTCCAGATCCAGCAGGCGAACGCGAAGAGCGCGAGGTACGCGGCCTTGCGGCCCTTCCAGCCGGCCGTGGCACGGGCGTGCAGGTAGCAGGCGTACGCCACCCAGGTCACGAAGGACCAGACCTCCTTGGGGTCCCAGCCCCAGTAGCGGCCCCACGCGTCGCCGGCCCAGATCGCGCCCGCGATGATCGTGAAGGTCCACAGCGGGAAGACGGCCGCGTTGATGCGGTACGAGAACTTGTCGAGCGAGGCCGCCGACGGGAAGCGCTCCATGACCGAGGTGGCGAACTTGCCCGGCTTCCCGCCCCGCACGAGCTTCGCCTCGTAGGAGTCGCGGAAGAGGTACATGACCGCGCCGGCCGCGCCGATGTAGAAGACCGCGCCGCAGATGATCGCGGTGGAGACGTGGATCAGCAGCCAGTACGACTTCAGGGCGGGGACCAGCTGGTCGCTGTCCGTGTAGAGCACCGTGGTGGCGATGCCCAGGTCGAGCAGGACCGTGGTGACCAGGAACAGGCCGAGCCAGCGGACGTTCTTCTTCAGCGCGAGGAGCAGCAGGTACGTGCCGACGGCCACCGTGGAGAAGGTGATCGAGAACTCGTACATGTTGCCCCAGGGGGCCCGCTCCACCGACATCGCGCGGGCGACGACCCCGCCCGCCGCGAGCAGGAAGCCGAGGGCGGTCAGCGAGACCGCGATGCGCCCGTACAGGTCGCCCTGGACGGTGCCGCCGGCCGCGCCGGGGCCGTCCGGGACGTCACGGGTGCCGGCGGCGCTGCGCGTGACCACCTGGGGCTTGTCGAGGACGGCGGCGGCGGCCTTGCCCCGCACCTGGACGGCGGGGGCTGCCGCCTTGGCCGCCGCGGACGACGCCCCGGAGCTGGTGAGCGCGGCGGCCGTACGGGCCACCTTGCTGCGGCTGCCGAAGATCCACTCGGCGATGTGGGCGAAGAAGGCGAGGGTGTAGACCGCCATGGACGCGTAGATCAGGTTGTTGCTGAGGTGAGCCAGACTCTCGTTGGCTGCGGCCGCGAGCTGCATCACGCGCGCTCCCCTTCGACTTCTTCGGCAGGTTCTGCGGGTTCGGATTCGGGTTCGGTGTCGGCGGCAGGCGGCGCAGGCGGCGCGGGCGCCGCGCTCGGCGCCTGCTCGTGGAGCGCGCCGGCCAGGGCCGCCAGCTCCTCCGGGAGCCTGGCGGACTCGCTGCGGCCGAGGCCCGCCATCTCGACGACGGTCACGCCGTCCTCGCCGCGGACCGCACGCACCCAGATCCGGCGGCGCTGGATGAACAGGGAGCCCGCCAGTCCCGCGATGGCGGCGACGGCGCCCGCGAGGGCGAGGCCGCTGCCGGGCTGGTGGGTGACGGAGAAGGTCGCCCAGCGCTCGATGCCCTCGAACTTCACGGTGCCCTGGCCACCGGGCAGTTCCATGCTCTCGCCGGGCACCATCCGCTTCGCGAGCGGCTTGCCGTCCGTGTCCTTGTACTGCTCCATCTTGGAGGTGTCCAGCTGGTACACGTTCTGCGGCAGGCCCGAGTCCACCCCGAGGCTGCCGTGCCACGCGTTCAGCGCGAGCGCGGGATTGTCCAGCTCCGGGAACTGGGAGAACATCGTGCCCGCCCCGGCACCCGCGAAGGTCGGCACGAACATCGCGGCGAAGCCGAGCTGTGTCGTCTTGCCGTCCTTGTTCTTGTAGCCGTCGGTGACCTTGATGGCGCCGGTGGAGGTGAGGTTGCCGTCCTGCGGCAGCATCGGCACGGCGTCCTTGTAGACCACCTTGCCGGTGGAGTCGGTCACCGAGATCACCGGCGCGTAGCCGTGGCCGAGCAGGTAGACCTTGGAGCCGTCCACCTCCAGCGGCTTGTTGACCTGGATCTCGCGCTTCTCCGGCGTGCCGTGCGCCCCGTTGCTGAAGGTGACGTACGCCTTGAAGTCGCGCGGGGTGCCCTTCTGCGGGCCGGTGCGCTCGAAGCTCGCGTCGAACTTGTCCAGGGTGAAGGAGAAGGGCGGCAGGTCGTCGGAGTCGAAGAGGCCGCCGGCCTTGAAGTCGTCGTACTGGGTGAGCGTGTTCGAGAAGCCCTTGCCGCGCAGGACGAGCTTGCCACCCTCGGACTTGAAGTACTGGCCCCAGGCGAAGGCGATCAGCATGACGATCAGCGCCACGTGGAAGACCAGGTTCCCGGCCTCGCGCAGGTAGCCCTTCTCGGCGGAGACCGATCCCGACCCCGATCCCGCACCTGCCTCCGTACGGAAGCGGCGGCGGCCGAGCAGGCCGCGCGCGGTGGAGAGCACCTCGTCCGGGGAGCTGTCCGTGCGCCAGGTCGTGTACGCGGGCATCCGGTCGAGCCGCCTGGGCGCGACCGGCGGCCGGCCGGTGAGCTGGCCGACGAACCGCCAGGAGCGCGGCAGGATGCAGCCGATCAGCGAGATGAACAGCAGCAGGTAGATCGCGGAGAACCACACCGAGCTGTAGACGTCGAAGAGCTGGAGCTTCTCGGCGACGCCCACCCAGGAGGCGTGCTCCTTCTTCCAGGCGGCGACCTTCATCAGGTCGACCTGGTTCTGCGGGACCAGCGAGCCGGGGATGGACGCCAGGGACAGCATGAAGAGCAGGATCAGCGCCACCCGCATGGAGGTGAGCTGCGCCCAGAACCAGCGGGCCCAGGCGAGCACCCCGATGCCCACGGGGCCGCCGGGGGCGTCCTCCAGCGGGGCGGTGGACAGCTGCGCGCCGGCGGCCGCCTCGGCGGTGGCTTCGGCGGCAGCGGCGGCGGCGGGGTCGTGCGGCGCCTCGGTGGACGCCTTGTCGGTCGTACTCATGTCCGTGTAGTCCTCAGATCCCCACCGTGAAGCCGTTGGTCCAGCCCTGCATGTCGCTGACGATGCTGCTCCACAATCCTGTGACGAGCAGCAGACCGGTCAGGATCAGCATGCCGCCGCCGATCCGCATCACCCACGCGTAGTGCTTCTTCACCCAGCCGAACGCGCCGAGCGCCTTGCGGAAGGCGAGGGCTGTGGCGATGAACGGCAGCCCCAGCCCCAGACAGAACACCACGGTCAGCAGCGCGCCGCGGCCCGCGGTGGCCTGCTCGATGGAGAGGGTGCCGACGGCGGCGATGGTCGGGCCCATGCAGGGGGTCCAGCCGAGGCCGAAGAGCACGCCGAGCACGGGCGCGCCGATCAGGCCGACCGCCGGCTTCTTGTGGAAGCGGAACTCCCGCATCGTCAGGCCGGGGATCGCGCCCATGAAGAACAGGCCGAGCAGGATCACCAGCCCGCCGAGGACCTGGGAGATGGTGTCCTTGTTGGCGCTGAGGGTCTGCCCGAAGAAGCCGAACAGGGCGCCGGTCGAGGTGAACACGGCCGTGAAGCCGAGGACGAACAGGGCCGCCCCGCCCAGCATCCGCCCGCGCCGGGCCTCTGCGAGGTCGGCTCCGCCGACGCCGGTCACGTAGGAGAGGTAGCCGGGGACCAGGGGCAGCACGCAGGGCGAGAAGAAGGAGATCAGCCCGGCGAGCAGGCAGATCGGCAGGGCCAGCAGCAGGCCGCCGTTGAGGACGGTCGTGTTCACGCCGGTCGATTCGGCGGCGAGGACCACGTCGGAGAGCCCGGAGAGTCCGGGGAGTGCGGTGACCACGAGGTCACTTCTCCGCGAGGAGCGGGTCGATCATCGAGCGCAGTTTCTTCTCGCTGACCGCCGCCAGGGTGCGGGAGGCGATCTTGCCGTCCTTGTCGAGGACGATCGTGGAGGGGATGGCGTTCGGGTTGAGCGTGCCCTTGGGGAAGCGGAGCATCAGCTTGCCGTTCGGGTCGAAGAGGCTCGGGTAGGTGATCCCGTAGGTCTCTTCGAAGGAGGCCGCGTTCTGCTTGGTGTTGTCGCGGGTGTTGATGCCGACGAAGGCGACGGGCTGCCCGGCCGCCTCCAGTTCCTTGGCGACCTTCGCGAAGGACGGGGCCTCGGCCCGGCAGGGCGGGCACCAGGAGCCCCAGACGTTGAGGACGACGACCTTGCCCTTGAGGGTGGTGGTGTCCAGCGTTCCGCCGTCCACCGTCTCCCCGTCGAGCTGGGGGGCCGCGGTGCGGTCGGCCTTGGCGACGGTGGCGATGCCGCTGGAGCCCGTCACGTAGTTGCCTCCGGCGGACCCGGAGGATTTGCTGCCGCCGTCCGCATCGCCGCACGCCGTGAGGGTGAGTGCGCCGGCGAGGGTCACCGCGGTCAGCAGGATGGCGCGGCCGCTGGTCGAGCGGCTGCGGCGGGGGGCGCGGCTAAGGCTCATGTGAAAAGTTTCGCATGTGCGGTTTGCGGATCTTCCGCGCCCCCCGGGGGGTCTGCCAATCCGCTGGTCAGGTACTGACCCGGGGCGGGTCAGACCGCCGTGAGATACGTGCCCCAGCCACCGGTCGGCGCCCGGCCGGGGCCGAGCGTGCGCAGCTTGGCCAGCACCTTGGGGTCCTGGACGTCGAGCCAGTCGGTGAACTGCCGGAAGGATACGAGGCGTACGTCCTTTTTGTCCGCCATGCCCTTGAGGGACTCCTCGACGGCGTCCATGTAGATGCCGCCGTTCCACTCCTCGAAGTGGTTGCCGATGAAGAGGGGCGCGCGGTTGCTCTCGTAGGCCCGCTTGAAGCCGCCCAGGTAGGCGGCGGTGGCCTGGGTGCGCCAGGCCGGGTAGTTGGACGGGACGCCCTTGGTGGTGTTCTTGGACTGGTTCGCGAGGATGTTGTAGTCCATCGACAGGACCTCGAAGGAGTGCCCGGGGAACGGGAGCGACTGCAGCGGCAGGTCCCACAGGCCCCCGCGCTTGACCGGCCACTGCTGGAGACCGCCGGGCGAGCTGGAGTCGTAGCGCCAGCCCAGCTTCCGGGCGGTCGGCAGCAGGTTGTCCCGGCCGAGCAGGCAGGGGGTGCGGGCGCCGACCAGTTCCTTGCGGTAGTCGAAGGGCAGCGGTTCCAGGTCGGTCCAGCCGGTGTTGGTGCGCCAGTTGGTGACGAAGGACACGGCCTGCTCGATCTCGCTCTGCCAGTCCTCGGGGCTCCACTTGCCGACCGAGCCGGAGCCGCCGCAGAAGTGCCCGTTGAAGTGGGTGCCTATCTCGTGGCCGTCGAGCCACGCCTCGCGCACGTACTTGAGGGTGTTGCGGACGTTCTCGTCCTTGAGGTAGCCGATGTCGGAGGCGCCGACGGGGTTGTTCGGCGGCCGGTAGAGGCTCTTCTTCGACTCGGGCAGGAGATAGATCCCGGAGAGGAAGAAGGTCATCGCCGCGCCGTGGTCCTTGGCGAGCTTGAGGAACCGGGGGAACAGGCCGTTGCCGATCTCGCCCGCGCCGTCCCAGCTGAACACCACGAACTGGGGCGGGGTCTCGCCCGGCTGGAGGGGTACGGGGGCGGCCGGCTGGTGCGGCTGCGGCCCGGTGTCGGCGGTGGATCCGTCGCCGATGGGCTTGACCACCGGGCCCTTGGGCGGGGCAGCGCCCGTCGGGTTGGCCGGGCCGGGGTTGCCCGCGCCGGACGGACCACCGACGGTGCAGCCGGTGAGGCCGGCCGCCGCGGCGGCCCCAAGTCCGAGTCCGAGTACTCCCCTTCGGCTGAAGCCGCGCATATCGCTCATGCAATTCATACAAACGGACATTTTGGCGATGTCCAGGGGCGACACGACCACGTCCGGCAACTTGTGTGAAATTAGGCAGAGTCTTGACCAAACGGGCACGGCCCGAGGGGTTGCGCCTCGAACCGGAATGCGCCCTGGGCTCATGACTCCGGGCCCGGCCCCCCTGGGGCCGAGCCCGGCAATCCCTCAGCCCTGCCGGGGCTTACGCTCCGAACGCCTTCGACTTGCCCTTCACCGGCTTCGCCCCCGCGAGGAGGTGCGACGGGACCAGGTCCCGGGCCGGCTCGCTGTAGCCCACCGACACCAGCCGGTCGCCCTGGTACGTGAACGAGGTCAGCGAGGCCAGCGTGCACTGGCGGCGGCGCGGGTCGTGCCACAGCCGCCGCTTCTCCGCGAAGCTCCGCACGATCCAGATCGGGAGCTGGTGGCTGACCGCCACCGCCTCGTGGCCACGGGCCGCGTCACGGGCGGACTCGATCGCGCTCATCATCCGCACGACCTGCTCGACGTACGGCTCGCCCCAGGACGGCTTGAACGGGTTCGTCAGGTGCTTCCAGTTCTCGGGCCTGCGCAGCGCGCCGTCGCCGACCCCGAAGGTCTTGCCCTCGAAGACGTTGCCCGCCTCCAGGAGGCGGCCGTCGGTCGCCAGGTCCAGCCCGTGCGACTTCGCGATCGGCGCGGCCGTCTCCTGGGCCCGCTCCAGCGGGGAGGACACGACGTAGGTCACGTCCCGGTTCTCCAGGTGCTCCGCGACCCGGTCCGCCATCTTGCGGCCCAGCTCGGAGAGGTGGTACCCCGCACGGCGGCCGTACAGCACCCCGTCCGGGTTGTGCACCTCGCCGTGGCGCACCACGTGGACGACGGTGATCTCGGCACTGCCCTGGTCGCTCATGCGGTGGCCTCCGCGGCGGCCCGCGCGGCGGCCGGCAGGGCGGCCGCGATGCGCTCGATCGCCTTGTCGTCGTGGGAGGTGGACACGAACCACGACTCGAACGCCGACGGCGGCAGGTAGACGCCCTGCGCCAGCATCGAGTGGAAGAAGCCGTTGAAGCGGAAGGCTTCCTGCTTCTTCGCGTCGTCGTAGTTGCGGACCTCGTCCGCGGTGAAGAACACGGAGAACATGTTGGAGGCGGTCTGCAGCCGGTGCGCGACGCCCTCCTTGGTGAGCGCCTCGGTGACCAGCCCCTGGATCTGGCGCGACACCGCGTCGACCTTCTCGTACGCCGCCTCGTCCAGCAGCCGCAGCTGCGCGAGACCGGCGGCCGTCGCGATCGGGTTGCCGGACAGCGTGCCCGCCTGGTAGACGGGACCCGCGGGAGCCAGGTGCCCCATGACGTCCGCACGGCCGCCGAACGCCGCGGCCGGGAAGCCGCCGCCCATGACCTTGCCGAAGGTCATCAGGTCGGGCTTCACCCCGTCCACGCCGTACCAGCCGGCGCGCGAGGTACGGAAACCCGTCATGACCTCGTCGGAGATGTACAGGGCGCCGTTCGCCCGGCACAGGTCGGCGAGCCCCTGATTGAAGCCCTCCCCCGGGGTCACGACGCCCATGTTGCCGGGCGCGGCCTCGGTGATCACACAGGCGATCTCGCCGGGGTGCGCGGCGAAGGCCGCCCGGACCGATTCCAGATCGTTGTACGGGAGCACGATCGTGTCCCCGGCCTGCGCGCCCGTCACCCCGGGGGTGTCCGGCAGCGCGAAGGTCGCGAGCCCGGAGCCGGCGGCGGCCAGCAGCGAGTCCACGTGCCCGTGGTAGCAGCCGGCGAACTTCACGATCTTGGCGCGGCCGGTGAACCCGCGGGCGAGGCGGATCGCGGACATGGTCGCCTCGGTCCCGGAGGACACCAGACGCACCTGCTCCACGGGCTCGATCCGCGCGACGATCTCCTCGGCCAGCGCGACCTCGCCCTCACCGGGAGTACCGAAGGAGGTGCCGCGGACGACGGCGGCCTGGATGGCCTCCACCACGGCCGGGTGGGCGTGGCCGAGGATCATCGGCCCCCACGAGCAGACCAGGTCGACGTACTCGCGCCCGTCGGCATCGGTCAGGTACGGACCGGTACCGGACACCATGAACCTGGGCGTTCCGCCCACGGCGCGGAAGGCGCGCACCGGAGAGTTCACGCCGCCAGGCGTCACGAGGGACGCGCGGTCAAAGAGAGTCTGCGAGACTTTGGCTTCATACGGGTACGGGTAGCTCACACCAGCCATGGTCTCATCAGGCCGCGACTGACTTGCGGACGGGCGTTTCACCGCGCCACCCCGGGGGAGGTCACTGCCATGATGATCAGGCTGCGTGGCGGGGGTCACGGGGCCGGGGCAGGCAAGACACGTCGGGTGGAGATATGCAACGCGGTGGTGGACCGGGCGAGGGCACGGACGGCCTGGACCCGCAGCGCGCCCGGGAACGTCGCCGCGGCAAGCACCGCCGTCGCGCCATGGACGCGGCAGAGCACGTACCGGGCCCCACGCAGGACCCCGACGGCCTCCCCAGGGGCCGCGGCATGGGGGTGACGTACAAGTACTTCGGCGCCCCCGACGGAGCCACGGCCGCGCGCGTCCCGGTGACGATGCGGCCGGAGGAGCTCGGCGGCGACGAGCTCGGCATGGGCGGCATGTTCAGCAAGATCAAGCCGGAGACCGTCGCCGCGATGGTCCTGACCGGCATCGAGGGCATACCCCTGCACAAGGTGCCCCCGCTGGAACTGGTCGTCCTCCACCCCGACTACGCCGTCGTGAAGCTCCCGATGACCGTCGTCGACCCGCTGCGCGGCATCGGCGAGGAATCGGTCGGCGCCGCCGCCTTCATCTGGTCCACGGTCCCCGACCGCGGCGGCCCCCGCGACGCCTTCAACGTCTACCAGCTGCTCCACGAGTGGCAGGATTTCAGCCACCGCCTGCACGAGGCGGGCCACCAGCCGTACTGCCTCGTCTGGCCCTGACCCGGACTTTCCCTCACCGGGGGCGGACCTCTGCAAGGGCTTTCCGGCCCCGGCGAAAGTAGGCGGATCCGGCTGTACAACCCGGCGGGGTCTTCACGTGTCTCCCTTGCGAGTAACACGCTTTCGCACCCTGGGGGATCCGTGCACCAGCCTGCTTCCGTCCGACCCGCACGCCGTCCGCACCGCCGCGGCCTGTCCGCACTGGTCGTCGCCGCCGTCGTGGCCGGCACCGCCCCGGCGCTGACCTCCACCGCCCACGCGGCGGGCCTGCCCGTGTGGACCGCGGGAACCAGCGTCACCCAGCAGATGATCTTCGGCGACAGTGAGGCGCTGGTGCGGACCGACGACGGCACCGACGTCGTCCTCTTCAACCAGGAGCTGGGCTCCGACCGCGCCATGTACGCGGCGGTCCGCCCGGCCGGCACCGAGGTCTGGGGAGCGCCGGTCCTGCTGTCCGTGACCGCGCAGCATCCGGGCCAGGGGCGGCTCGTGACCGTCGGGAACAAGGTGGTCGCCGCCTGGACCGACTACCCGGCGAGCCGCATCGGCGACGGGGGCAAGACCCCGGGCCGGATCGTCACCGCCACCCTCGACAAGGGCACGTGGTCGGCGCCCACCGTCCTGCTCGGCACGGACCAGAACCGCCGCCCGTCCGAGCCCGACCTGGCCGCCGGCGCGGACGGGACGATCGTCGTCACCTGGCAGCAGCGCAGGCCGGACGGGAACGAGTCCTCGGTCTGGGCCGCCACCCGCTCCGGCGCGGGCGCCTGGTCCGCCCCGGCCCAGGTCAGCAACGCGGCCGGGGACGGCGACGCCGGGGCCGGCCGCCCCCAGGCCGCCGTGGACGCCAAGGGCACCCCTGTGGTCGCCTTCCACCAGCAGACCGAGGACGGCGGCTCCAGCATCCGTACGTCCACGCTGCCCGCCGGCGCCTCCGCCTGGCCCCGGCCCACCGCGGTCGCCGAGTCCGCCGCCGCCGAACTGGGCGAGCCCGCCCTGACCAGCTCCGCCTCCGGCACCGTGGCCCTGACCTGGTCCGAGCCGCGACCCGCGCAGGGCGACCGGCTGCTGCGCACTGCCACCGCGCCGGGCGCGGCCGAGGCCTGGAGCGCGGCGGAGCCGCTGACCGTCGCGGCGGCCCTGCAGGAAACCCCGGAGCCGCTGATCGAGCCCGACGGCGACGTGACCCTGGTCTGGAACGGCGGCCCGGACCGCGGCAAGGGCCGCATCCGCTCCGCCACCCTGGACCACACCGACCGCCGCTGGTCGGCCGTCGGTGTGGTCTCCACCAAGGACCACTCGATCAACGCCGAAGACCACTCCGTGTCCCTGGGCAAGGACGGCACCATCTGGCTGACCTGGGCGCAGAGCGCCGACCGCCAGGAGATGCGCCAGGCGCGCCTCAAGGACGGCGTGTGGAGCGGCAGCGCGAGGCTGTGGAATTCCAGCGCCGACGAGGTCAAGGGCCTGATCGCCGCCGGCGCGGACGGCAGCGCCACCGCCGTCTGGGACCGGGACGGCGAAGGTGACATGGGGCTGATGAGCGCGCACACCACGGACGCGCCGTTGTCCGTCGCCAGTTCCTCCGTCCCGGCGGAGCACAACCCCCCGCGCAACTGGAGCCCGAGGTGGCAGCTCAGCCGACCCGTCTCCTCCTGGACCGTGACCCTCACCGATGCGACCGGGACCTTCCGGAGCACCGTCAAGGGCGGCATGACGGTGACCCCCTCGCTGGCCTGGTCCGGCGAGGGTGACGACAAGACCACCGCCCCGAACGGCCCGATGACGTGGACCCTCACGGCCACGCCGCTGGCCGGGGACACCGGTGTGCGGACCCTGGCCACGGGCACCATCACCGTCGCCGGCGGCCACCCCTCCCTCCGCGACCAGGGCAGCGCCGCCGGCCGTCCCGACGGCATCGGCGACGCGCTCGTCCTGACCAGCGGCGGTGGCCTCCGCTCGATCTTCGGGGACCGCGCCACCGGCGCCTTCAAGGGCACCGCCACCGGCTCCGGCTGGCCCGCCGGCACCCTGCCCGTCCCGGTCAAGGACGCGGGCCTCGACCGCTGCAACGACCTGCTGGTCCGCAACTCCAAGGGCGAGCTCCGCCGTTACACGCCCGGCTGCGGAAAGACCGTCACCCCGACGACCACCCACAAGCTCATCGGCGGCGGCTGGAACCAGTACGACGTGCTGACCTCCCCCGGCGACTACACCGGGGGAGGCCCGGCCGAACTCGTCGCCCGCAACGCCTCGACCGGCGCCCTGTACCGGTACGCCCGCGCCAACAACGACACCCTCGGTCCGCGCGTGCAGATCCCCGGCTCGTACAAGGACTACAAGAAGATCCTCGGCGCCGGCGACCTCAACGGCGACCGGTACGGCGACCTCGTCCTCCAGGACAAGGCCAACCGGCTGTGGCGCATGAACGGCACCGCCAAGGGCTCCTTCGCCGCGCCCGTGAAGATCTCCGACAGCTGGGGCTCGACCTACAACTCCGTGGTCGCCGCCGGTGACCTGACCGGCGACGGCCGGGCGGACCTGCTGGCCCGGGACACCTCCGGGGTCATCTGGCGGATCCCCGGCACCGGCAAGGGCACCCTCGGCAGCCGCGTGAAGATCGCCACCGGCTGGCAGATCTACAAGGGCCTGTACTAGGCACCGGTACGGCACCCGCCTGCGCGGGTCCTGGCCCCGGCGCTGCCCAGTGCGGCGCCGGGCCCGGCCCGGGCCCCGAACGTGTCAGGCCGTCAGGACGATGCGCCCGCGCGTGCCCGGATCCGCGAGGTGGGCGTGGGCCTTGGCGGCCTCCGCCAGGGGGAAGGTGCGCGCCACCCGGAGCGTCAGCTCCCCCGCGTCGACCAGCGACACCAGGCGGGCCAGGTGCGCGCCGTCCGCCGCGACCTCCTGTTCCACCACGCGGACGCCCCGCTCCGGCGCCGGGGCCGCGCCGGGGATCAGGCCGACGTAGGCGCCGCCGTCGCGGACGAAGGCCAGGGCCGGCCCGCCGAGTACCGCCGTGTCCACGACACCGTCCACGGTGCCGGCCGCCGGAGCCGAGCCGCGCGGGACGAAGTGGGCCGCGCCCAGGGACCGTACGAGTGCCTCGTCATCGGCTCCCGCCAGGGCCGTCACCACGTAGCCGGCCCGCGCCGCCAGCTGGACCGCGAGCCCGCCGACCGCCCCCGCCGCGCCCGTGACCAGGACCGTCGCCCCGGCCGGGAGTTCCAGCAGGTCCACCGCACGGGCCGCGGTCAGGCCGCTCAGCGGCAGCGCCGCCGCCGTCACCCGGTCGACCGTGACCGGGGCCGGAGCGAGCGCCGACGCGTCGAGCACCGCGTACTCCGCGTGCGTGCCGAGCGGCTTGACCGGCCCGTAGTGCAGGCCGACCACCCGGTCGGACACCGCCCAGCCGTCCACGTCCGCGCCGAGCTCGTCGATCTCGCCCGCCAGGTCCCAGCCGAAGCCGAGGCGCTGCCCCTCGCCGCCGAAGACCCCGGCCCGTACCGCGCCGTCGACCGGGTTCAGACCGGCCGCCCGCACCCGTACGCGGACCTGCCCGGAGGCCGGCCGCGGGACCGGCACCTCTACGACCTCGACCTGCTCGGGACCGCCGAAGCCCGCGGCCAGTGCCGCCAGCATCGTCGTCGGGCCGGTCGTCCGCTTGGTCTCGCTCATCGCCATCGCCTCTTCCGCAGGTTCGCTCGCTCGTTCGTTCTCCGGTTCCGGTGTTCCCGGTGAGAACTAACCTAGGGAGAGTTACTCTCGATTCGTAAGTACGTACCTCGGAGTGCGTACCCGACCCGGAAGTGGGGCAGCACCCATGGCCACCCGTACCGCCGAGGCCCGCCGCGAAGAGGACCGCGCCGCCTACGACGCCTTCCTCAAGGAGTGCCCCACCAGCCAGCTCCTGGCCCGCATCAGCGACAAGTGGGTCGGCCTCATCGTCAGCGCGCTCACCGAGGCCGAGAACCGGACCATGCGCTACAGCGAGCTCGGCCGCAGGATCCCCGGCGTCAGCCAGAAGATGCTGACCCAGACCCTGCGCTCCCTGGAGCGCGACGGCCTCGTCGACCGCACCGTCACGCCCACCGTCCCGGCCCGGGTCGACTACCGGCTCACCGACCTCGGCGGCAACCTCGGCCACCTGCTCAGCTCCGTGAAGGAATGGGCCGAGAACCACTTCGACGAGGTCAACGCCCATCGCGAACTGCACGACGCCGCGACCGCGGCGGCGACGGCGGACGCGTAGGGCCCATGGCGACACGGCCCGGCCGTACGGGCCTGCGCGCGCGGCGGCCCGGCCGTACGGGCCGCCGCGCGGCCGCGTAAATCCGCCGCCGACTCCCGCCCCGCGATGGCATGCTGAGCCCGTGAACGGACCCGGTATTCAGCTCACCCTCGCCCCCGAACTGCACGTGTTCGCCGCGCCCGCGCGCCGCGGCACCCACGTACCGACGACCACCGACGGCGTCTCCAGCCTCGGCCACGTCGTCGAATCGGCCGGCGTCCCGCTCACCGAAGTCGGCCGGATCCTCGTCGACGGCGCCGAGACGCCCCTCGCCCACGTGCCCCGGGCCGGCGAATCCGTGGAGGTCTTCGGCGTCGACCGCCCACAGCACCTCCCCGGCGTCCCCGGGACCACGCCGCTGCGCTTCCTCCTCGACGTCCACCTCGGCACCCTCGCCCGCCGCCTGCGACTGCTGGGCGTCGACGCGGCGTACGAGAACGAGGACATCGGCGACCCCGCCCTGGCCACCCGCTCCGCCGCCGAGCAGCGCGTCCTGCTCTCCCGCGACCGCGGACTGCTGCGCCGCCGCGAGCTGTTCGCCGGCGCGTACGTCTACAGCACCAACCCCGACGAGCAGGTCCGCGACGTCCTGGGCCGGTTCGCCCCGGCCCTCGCGCCGTGGACCCGCTGCACCGCGTGCAACGGCACCCTGCGCGAGGCCGACAAGGACAGCGTCGGCGACAAGCTGGAGGGCGGCACGCAGCGCTCGTACGACGTCTTCGCGCAGTGCGCCGACTGCGAGCGCGTCTACTGGCGCGGCGCCCACCACGCCCGGCTGGAGCGGATCGTCGACGAGGCCGTGGCCGAGTTCGGCGGCGTCGGCACCCCGTAGCCGCGCACGCGCCGGGCACGCACACGTACGGGCACGCGGGCGGCGTTCCGTACGCGGCCTGCGCGCCAGACCCCAGCCGGGCCGGAGCGCAGCCAGGTCAGACCCCAACCGGGCCAGACCGCAGCCAGGCCAGACCCCAGCCGGGCCGGACCCCAACCGGGCCAGACCGCAGCCAGGCCAGACCGCAGCCGCGCCGGGCCCCGTACACGGCCTACGGGCCAATCCGCAGCCGGGGCAATCCCCAGCCGCGTCAGAACGCGTACGTGTCCCCCGTGTCCAGGGCCAGCACCACGTGCTCGTTGTTGGTGTGGTTCCGGTCGGTCGCGCCGCCGTTCCACCACGTGTCGACCCGCACCACCACCTCCGCGGCCGGCTCCTTCAGCCGCAGCACCAGCCCGATGTGCCGCCCCCGCCCGCGCAGCGGCAGCTCCCCGGTCTCGCACACCACCTCGCGCAGCCCGGCCCGCGCGCAGCCCTCCGCCAGCTCCTGCCGGTCCGCGAGGTCGGCCGACAGGCGCAGCCGTACGGTCGCGTTCACCAGGGCGGACGGCCCCTCGTTCTCCGGGACCAGCAGGATCCGCAGCCGGCCCCCGGTCAGGGCGACCCGCCCGTGATAGGCCACATCGGCCTCGGCCTCGGGTCCGGCCTCGGGACCGGGACCGGACCCGGCGCGGGCGCTCCCCACACCGCTGCCCAGCCCGCCGAGCAGCACCAGCAGCCCGGCCATCACCACACTCCGTACGGCACCTCGGCGCACGAGACCACCTCCACGCGCGGACGCTAGCCCTCCCACCCATCCGATGGTCGGACCATCACACGAACGAGGGCGAGCCTTCGTCCGCCTCGCCCGCACGGCCGTGATCACGCACGCCCCGCGCGGCCGGTGACCTGCGCGGCGACCCGCCTATGCTGGCCAGTACTCACCCGTACGAACGCACGAGGAGCCAGCATGAGCACGGCCACCCGAACCGCCGTAGTCACCGGCGCGAGCAGCGGCATCGGCGCGGCCACCGCCCGGCAGCTCGCCGCGGCCGGCTACCACGTCGTCCTCACCGCCCGCCGCAAGGACCGCATCGAGGCCCTCGCCGCCGAGATCACGGCGTCCGGCCACTCCGCGACCGCCCACGCCCTCGACGTCACCGACCGAGCCGCCGTCGACGCCCTCGCCGCCTCCCTCGACCGCTGCGACGTGCTCGTCAACAACGCCGGCGGCGCCATCGGAGCCGACCCCGTGGCCACCGGCGACCCCGCCGACTGGCGCACCATGTACGAGGTCAACGTCATCGGCACGCTCCACGTCACCCAGGCCCTGCTCCCGGCCCTGACCGCCTCGGGCGACGGCACGGTGGTCATCCTCTCCTCCACCGCCGGCCACGCCACGTACGAGGGCGGCGCCGGTTACGTGGCCGCCAAGAACGGCGCCCGCGTCCTCGCCGAGACCCTCCGCCTGGAGATCGTCGGCCAGCCCGTCCGCGTCATCGAGATCGCCCCCGGCCTGGTCAAGACCGAGGAGTTCGCGAAGACCCGCTTCCGCGGCGACGCCGAACGGGCGGAGAAGGTCTACGCCGGCGTGGCCGAGCCCCTCTCCGCCGACGACGTGGCCGACACCATCACCTGGGCGGTGACCCGTCCCAGCCACGTCAACATCGACCTCCTGGTGGTCCGCCCCCGCGCCCAGGCCTCGAACACGAAGCTCCACCGCGAGCTGTAGTCGCCGTAGTTACTGCACCAACCCGGCACTCTTCAGGTGCGGCATCAAGGCCGCCGGCTTCAGCCCGGCGGCCTTCGCCGCGTCCAGGGCCCGCTTCAGGTCCGCGCCGAGCGTCGGCGTGAAGTGCAGCAGCACGATGTCCCCGGCCTGCAACTGCGGCGTGGCCGGCGTCTCGCTCCACGTCGTGAAGTCGTGCGTCCACGTGATCAGCGCCTTGACCCCGCACGCCTTGGCGGCCAGCCGCACGTCGTCGTTGACGGCCCCGTACGGCGGCCGCAGCAGCTTCGGCTCCCGCCCGAAGGTCGCGGCGACCTGCTCCCCGGCCCCGCACACCTCGGCGTCCTTCCCGGCGGCGTCGAGCGTCGTCAGGTCAGGATGATTGACGGTGTGGTTCTCCACGTTCACCGCCCGCCCCTGCGCGACGAGCTGGGTGAAGTACTGGGTGTCGTACGAGGTCGCCCCGGGCAGCAGGAACAACGAGGCCGGAACCCTCTGCTCAACGAGCGTCTGCGCGACGGCGGGATCGTGCACCCACCCGTCGTCGATCGTAATGAACACGACCTTCTCACTGGTCGGCACGTGCGACACGACGGGCGGCAGCCCCACGGCCCGCGAGCCCGCGGCAGCGGCCGGAGCAGCGGCCTCGGACCCGGCGGCACCTGCTGCCTGAGCGGCACCAACGGTGAGCGACAACGACGCGAGCGCGGCAAGAACCACGCGAGATCTCCACATGCCGCACACCTTGGTCTAGACCAACTCCCAGCGTCAAGCCCCCGGACGCCGACTCCCTCCAGCCGAATCCACCTGCGCCTTAACGGAGTTGACGACTCCGGCCGCCCGGCGGGCCGGATGTGCCCGTACGGGTGAAGTCGAGCGAAATGTCAGCGACCGCGACCACACCCCTGAAGCGTGAGCCGCGAGAAGGAGGCACCCACGCCCATGCCCCACCACAGGACCCCGATCGCGGAAGCCGCCGACCACCTCTCCAGGGAACTCCCCGGCCACCGAGTGGAGATCCTCCTGGGGAGGCTCACTGCTGCACCACCAGCCGACGGGCGGCACGCCCGGACCCTGACCCGGCTCACCGTGGCCTTCCACGAGGCCGGAACCGAGAAGGCGGGCCTGCAAGTCCTCCAGGGCATCGGCATTTCACTTCCCACCGGCGAGAACGACTACGCGGTCCCGGACTTCTCTCTCGTCGAGGCCGACTTCCTTGACCACGAGGTCACGAAGAACCGCTTCCGACCCGATGCCTTCCGCATGATCCTGGAGATCGCCTCCTCGAACTGGGCGAACGACACCGGCACCAAGGTGGAGAGCTACGCCCGGGCCGATGTCCCCGTCTACGCCATCGCCGACCGCCGACACGACGAAGTCGTGATCCACACGGACCCTCGCGCCACGAGCTACCGCCTGCACAGAACCTTCAAGCGCGGCATGACGCTCCCCCTCCCCGACCACCTCGGGGTGACCCTCGAACTGCCGGTGGACATGCTCCTCGACTGACGGCTTCACGCCGCCGAATTCATCACGCCTCACCGACATGTGACACTCCACCATGCGTTCGAGTGAAGCCCCTCCGGAAGGCCCCAAGTCGCCTGAATTCACACCTAGGTTCGGTGGCAACAGAAACGGCCCCCGCCCGGGATGGCAGTCCCGGCCGAGGGCCTCACCGACAAGGGAAAAGGACTCCCTCATGGCTGATCAGGACCCTAGCGCCCCCGCGCGCTTCATGGACCTCGAAGACCCCCGCTACGCCTACATGTTCGGCTTCCTCCAGGCCGACGGGCACCTGTCCCAACAGAGCCGTCAGCGCGGCCGCCTCGCGGTGGAGCTGAACGTACGAGACATCCACATCCTCCGCGAGTTCCAGCAGCTCACGCCCTACAACAGCTCCATCACCGAGCGCGTCCGCAGCACGAACTTCGCCGAGACGATCCACTCGGCAACCTGGTCCGTCCACTCCCTCGAAGCAAGGACGATCGTCAACGAGCTAGGGATCCCCTACGGGAAGAAGTCCCTCGGCATCAAGCCACCCCGGACGGACTTCTCGCGCCGCGACTATCTCCGCGGAGTCATCGACGCGGACGGCTCTCTCGGCTGGGTGGCAAGCGGAGTTCCGTACTTGTCGCTGACATCGGCGAGCACGGCTATTGCCGCCTACCTCTGCCACTACGGCAAGAAGATCACCGGAAAGCAGCGCATCACCTCACGCAACAAGCGAGATGGCGTCTACAACGTCTGCTACTACAGCGAGACGGCACAACAACTCGCCGCGCACTTCTACTACGACGGCTGCCTCGCCCTCGCGAGCAAGTACGGGAGGGCGGAGGCGATCCAGACCTGGGTACGCCCCTCAGACATGAAGGTCGCCTCGCCGCGCCGCCCCTGGACCGCACGGGAAGATCAGGAACTGCTGCGGCTGAACGACCCCGCCGCCGCCAGCATCGCCCTGGACCGCACCAAGAAGGGCTGCGCTCTGCGACTGTGGCGCCTGCAAACCGGACGGATCTAAACGTGAGGTAGCGGAGAGGCCCGGACCGCCGCAGACGGTCCGGGCCTCTCCGCTACCTCACGCCTGTCAGCCCTTCACACAGATGACCTGCTTCAGCTTCGCCACGACCTCGACGAGGTCCGTCTGCTGGTCGATGACCTGCTCGATCGACTTGTACGCGCCCGGGATCTCATCCACGACGCCCGAGTCCTTGCGACACTCAACACCCTTGGTCTGCTCGGCCAGATCCTTCGCCGAGAACCGCTTCTTCGCCGCCGTCCGGCTCATCTTCCGGCCCGCGCCGTGCGAGGCCGAGTTGAAGGACTTCTCGTTTCCGAGACCCTTCACGATGTACGAGCCCGTGCCCATGGAGCCCGGAATGATCCCGTAGTCACCGCTGCCGGCGCGGATCGCTCCCTTCCGGGTGACCAGCAGGTCCATGCCGTCATACCGCTCCTCCGCCACGTAGTTGTGGTGGCAGCTGATCTCCTGCTCGAAGGAGACCTTGGCCTTGCGGAACGCCTTGCGGATCACTTCCTTCGACAGGCTCATCATCACGGCACGGTTGTACTTGGCGTACTCCTGCGCCCAGAAGAGGTCCTCCCGGTACGCCCGCATCTCGGGCGTGGCGGCGAGGAACACCGCGAGGTCCCGGTCAACCAGTCCCTGGTTGTGCGAAAGTCCGCGGGCCACCCCGATGTGGAAGTCGGCCAGCTCGTTTCCGATGTTCCGAGAGCCCGAGTGCAGCATGATCCACACCGAATCGGACATATCGACACAGAGTTCCCAAAAGTGATCACCTCCGCCCATAGTGCCCAATTGCCGCATGGCGCGCTCGTGACGGAACTTCACAGCATCCGCGAGGTAGTCGACCCGCTCCCACAGATCCCCGAACCCCCGGTCCGAGAACCCGTACAGCCGCCCCGGATCCACCGCCTCCCGGTGCATCCCCGCCCCCACCGGGATCGCCTTCTCGATCTGCGAGCGCAGGCCCGACAGGTCCCCCGGGAGGTCGTTCGCGGTCAGCGAGGTCTTCACCGCCGACATGCCGCAGCCGATGTCCACGCCCACCGCCGCCGGGCAGACCGCGTCCTTCATGGCGATGACCGAGCCGACCGTCGCGCCCTTGCCGTAGTGCACGTCGGGCATAACGGCGAGGCCCTTGATCCAGGGAAGGCCGGCGGTGTTCTGGAGCTGGCGCATCGCGCTGTCCTCGACCGACGCCGGGTCGGTCCACATCCGGATCGGGACGTTCGCCCCGGGCACCTCTACATACGACATTTTGACCTCAACACCCCGTTAACCGCAGAACAGTCTCCATACGCAAAAAGCCTCGCTCATGGCCTCAAATACGACATGAGACCGGCGCCGGCACCAGCGTGTGCGATAGACATTGTGTCCATCCGCGCCCAAGCCGCGGCAACGCATTTTCCCGAAGGGAGCCGGTGGAACGTGCAGCGCAAGACGGTACGAGTACGTGGAGTCCTGCCAGCCATCGCGATGCTCGCCGCCCTCACGGCCGGCCTCACCGCCTGCACCGACGGCGGCGGCGGAATCGGAACCACCAGCGACGCGAAGGCCGGAGCGAACGCCGGTACGGTGGCCCAGCCCGGCAAGTACCGCAGCCTGCCCATGCCCTGCAAGGCCGCCGCCGACACCAAGAAGGTCAAGGCGATGCTCCCGGCCGCCGAGGGCCTCGCACCCGAGGCGCTCGAAGCGCTCTACGCCGGGGTCGCGGACGCCTCGTACGACGCCGACCGGCGCGTCGGCTGCCGCTGGACCGCGCAGACGCCGACCGAGACCCGGCTGCTGTCGGTGGACTTCGAGCGCGTGGTCTCGTACGACCGGGCCACCACGAGCGACGACGACAAGGCGCGGCAGGTCTACGGCCGCAAGCTCACCGCCGCCAACCTGCCCGTCCCGGGGCCGTCGGCGAGCCCGACGCCGTCCGGGACCGGGGCACCGACACCCGGGGCCCCCGGCGCGACGCCGAGCCCCGCGCCCACGCCGAGCACGGGTGCGGGCAGCACCAGCCCGAGTGCGAGTACGAGTACGAGCCCCTCCGCCCCGCCCGAGCTCGGCTCCCGCGTCCTCGAAGGGCTCGGCGACGAGGCCTTCCTCGACGACAAGCTCGCCGCCGCCGGCGCCACCGCCGCGCAGGCGCGCACGGTCCGCATTGTGTTCCGTACCTCGAATGTCATCGTCACCGTCGCGTACAGCGTTCAGCCCGCGCTCCCCGGCACGGTCCCGCCGAGCGGTGAAACCCAGGACAGGGCACGGCAGTTGGCGCAGGCGCTCGTGGAGCGGTTCGACGACTAGCCGGTCCCGCCCCAGGGGGGCGCGCGGGCCCGTCGTGACGGCGCGCACAGCAGCCGGGCGCCGGGTCGGGCTACCGTTGCTCGGGTCCCGCGCCCCGTAAGACCCGTAAGAGGGGCCACACGAGCCCGCACGAAGACCCACAACGTTGAAGGAATCATGCACCGATCAGCCTCGCGCCTCACCCGCGTCCTCGCCTGCGCAGCCGTCCCGGTGATCCTCACGGTCGCCGGCTGCTCGTCCGACTCGGGCGAGAAGTCGGGCGCCGACAGCGGCAAGAAGTCCGGAGCGTCCTCGTCCTCCGCCCAGCCGAGCTCCAAGCCCTCCGAGGAGGCGCTGGAGAAGGCCGTGTACGCCACGCTGCCGGAGCCGTGCAAGGTGGTCGCCGCGAAGACCATCGAGTCGATCGTCCCGAAGGCGAAGGACGCGGGCGGCACCGCCGCCAAGTCCAACGACCTCACCAGCCGTGCCACCTGCACCTGGAACGGTCTGGACGAGGCCGGCCTGAAGGGCTCGCAGTACCGCTGGCTCTCGGTCTCCCTGGTCCGCTACGACTCCCTCGCCTCGGTCGGCACCGGCACCAAGCGCGCCGAGGACGAGTACGCCAAGCAGGTCGAGAAGGCGAAGACCGTCGAGGGCGCGGAGAACGTGAAGCCGGCGGAGGCGGGCGGCATCGGCGACCAGGCCACCTCCGTCACCTTCACCACCAAGAAGGACGGCGACTTCTTCAACACCTCGGTCATCGCCCGCACGCACAACGTCGTCATCACCCTCGACTACAACGGCACGGCCTACGAGGGCGCGGCCGCTCCTGACCAGGCCAAGCTGCTCCAGGACGCCATCGCGGCGACGAAGGAGACCGTCGCCGCGGTCGCGGCCACCAACGAGGCGAAGCAGCCCGAGCAGTCGGCGCAGCCGGAGCAGTCGGCCCAGCCCGGGCAGCCGGCTTCACCCTCGCCTTCGAACTCCTAGGACGTCAGGGCGCACTGCGCCGTCGGCGGTCCGGGCGGAGCCCCGCGCCCCGGTTCCGGACCGCCGACGTCCCTTTCCCCGTACGCGCGTACGCTGTGCCCTGCCGTAGCTCGACAAGGGGAGGGGATCGCGGGTGGCCGCGATGCAGCTGACTCGTACGCACCGGATATTGATCGGTGTGGTGGTCGCCGGAGCCGTCGTCATCGCGGGGATCGGATTCGCCGGTTCTTACTCCGCCGTGCGCGCCCTGGCCTTGAAGAAGGGCTTCGGCTCCTTCTCGCTGGTCTTCCCGATCGGCATCGACATGGGCATCTGCGTCCTGCTCGCGCTGGACCTGCTCCTGACGTGGATCCGGATCCCGTTCCCGCTGCTGCGCCAGACGGCGTGGCTGCTGACGGCGGCGACGATCGCCTTCAACGGTGCGGCCGCCTGGCCCGACCCCCTCGGGGTCGGCATGCACGCCGTGATCCCGATCCTCTTCGTGGTCACCGTGGAGGCCGCCCGCCACGCGGTGGGCCGGATCGCGGACATCACCGCCGACCGGCACATGGAAGGCGTCCGCCTCACCCGCTGGCTCCTCTCCCCCGTCCCGACCTTCAAGCTGTGGCGCCGGATGAAGCTGTGGGAGCTGCGCTCCTACGAGCAGGCCGTCGGCATGGAGCAGGACCGCCTGATCTACCAGGCCCGCCTGCAGGCCCGCTACGGCCGCGCCTGGCGCCGCAAGGCCCCCGTCGGCGCCCTGATGCCGCTGCGCCTCGCCCGCATAGGCGTCCCCCTCTCGCAGACCGCCCCCGAAGGCCTGGCCGCGGCGGGCATCGACCCCCTCCTCATCCCGCCGCCCCCGGTCCAGGACCCGGCGGCCGCGGCCCTCCCGGCGGGCGCCGCCCACGTCCCGGCGGGCGCCGAGGGCGCGCAGCAGCCGTCGCCGGGCACGGCCATGGCCGTCGCGGGCCCCGCCGCCGTTCCGGTCGCCGGCCCCGCCTCCGCTCCCGCTCCCGCGGCCGCCGATGCCGCGCAGCAGCACCAGCTCGCCGGGCCGCAGCCCCAGTACGTCCAGGGCCCGGGCGGGGCGCAGGCTCCGCAGGGCCACCCCGACGCCGCGCCCTTCGTGGTGGACCCGACCGCGATGCCGGCCGCGCACAACAGCGCGTGGTTCGCGGCGCCCCGCGCGCCGCAGGCCGCGTACGAGGGCGGTTACAACCCGCAGTACGTCGAGGGCCTGGAGCCGACCCCGGTCATGCCCCCGACGGGCCCGGAGCAGGAGGAGCTGCCGATACCGGCCCCCCGTGAGGCCGAGGCCGAAGCCGAGCCCCAGCCGGATCCCGAATCCGACTTCGACGACGACAAGTTCAAGGAAGCCGCGTACGAGGTCTTCCGCGCCTACAGCGACGAGTTCTCCACCTTCCCGACCGCGGAGCAGGTGGACATACACCTCTCGGACCGCCACGGGATCGTGCACCCGCGCAGCGCGTCGATGATCCGCCGCCTGATGCCGGAGCTGAAGCAGCGCTACCAGCGCGAGCTGGAGAACGAGCACATCGCGTAGCCCCGTACGCGCCGGGAAACGGCAGGGCCCGCACCCCCGGAAAGCTGGGGTACGGGCCATTCCCACATCCGTGGGGAACCTCAGACCGCGAGGAGCTTGCGCACCCGCTCCGCCCCCACCGCGAGCAGCAGCGTGGGCAGGCGCGGCCCGGTCTCCCGGGTCACGAGGAGCCGGTAGAGCAGCGCGAAGAACGTGCGCTGCGCGACCTTGAGCTCCGGAGTCGGCTTGGCGTCCGGCTCCAGGCCGGCCATCACCTTCGGCACGCCGTAGACGAGCGTGGTGAGCCCGTCGAGGGACCAGTGCGAGTCGAGCCCGTCGACGAGGCGGCGCAGCGATTCGCGTCCCTCGTCGTCCAGGGAGGACAGGAGCTCTACGTCGGCCTCCTCGCGCACCAGCGTCCGCTGGTCGGCGGGGACCTGGGTGGTGATCCAGTTCTCGGCGCGGTCCAGGCGCGGGCGTACCTCGTCGAGCGAGGTCAGCGGCCGCTCCGGTTCCAGGTCGCTCAGGATGCGCAGGGTCTGCTCGTCGTGTCCGGCGGTGATGTCCACCACCGAGGCGAGCGTCCGGTACGCCATGGGGCGCGGGGTGCGCGGCAGCTCGTGCGAGGCGACGCGTACGGCGCGGGCGTGGGCGGCGGCGTCGGCGGGCAGCACGGAGCCGTCGGCGACCTTGGCCTCCAGCTTGTCCCACTCGTCGTAGAGCCGCTGGATCTCCTGGTCGAAGGCGATCTTGAAGGACTGGTTGGGCTTGCGGCGGGCGTAGAGCCAGCGCAGCAGCTGCGGCTCCATGATCTTCAGCGCGTCGGCCGGGGTCGGGACGCCGCCCTTGCTGGAGGACATCTTGGCCATGCCGCTGATGCCGACGAACGCGTACATCGGTCCGATCGGCTGCTCGCCGCCGAAGATCCCGACGATCTGGCCGCCGACCTGGAAGGAGGAGCCGGGCGAGGAGTGGTCGACGCCGGAGGGCTCGAAGATCACGCCCTCGTAGGCCCAGCGCATGGGCCAGTCGACCTTCCAGACCAGCTTGCCGCGGTTGAACTCGCTGAGCTTGACGGTCTCGGTGAACTCGTCCTCGGTGCAGACGTAGGTCAGCTCGGTGGTCTCGTCGTCGTAGGACGTCACCTTGGTGAAGTCCTTGCCGCACTCGCCGCAGTACGGCTTGTACGGGAAGTACTCCGTGCCCTCCGTGCTGCCGTCGTCCTCGGCGGCCGCGCCCGAGCCCTCGGCGGCCTCGAGCTCGGCCTCGTCGACCTGCTTCTGCTGCGGCTTCTTGCCGCCCGGCTTCTGCTTCGTCCGGTACTGGTCGAGGATCGCGTCGATGTCGCCGCGGTGCCTCATCGCGAACAGCACCTGCTCGCGGTAGGTACCGGCGGTGTACTGCTCGGTCTGGCTGATCGGGTCGTACTCGACTCCGAGCTCGGCGAGCGCCTCGACCATGGCGGCCTTGAAGTGCTCGGACCAGTTCGGGTACGCGGAGCCCTCGGGCGCGGGCACGGCGGTCAGCGGGCGGCCGATGTGCTGGGCGTGGGACTCCTCGGTGACGCCGGGGATGCCCTTGGGCACCTTGCGGTACCGGTCGTAGTCGTCCCACGAGATCAGGTGCCGGACCTCGTGACCCCGGCGGCGGATCTCGTCCGCGACCAGGTGCGGGGTCATGACCTCGCGGAGGTTGCCCAGGTGGATGGGGCCGGAGGGGGAGAGGCCGGACGCGACGACGATCGTTTTGCCCGGGGCTCGGCGCTCCGCCTCGGCGATGACCTCGTCCGCGAAACGGGAGACCCAGTCGGTCTCGGTGCTGCTCTGCGCGCTCTGAGCCACGACACGTCCTTCTATCTCGAATGCTGGCTGTCGCCCATTCTCCCAGACGGAACGGAACGCTCCGGGGTTGCTTCCACCGACTGATATCCCGCGAGCGCGGGGCCCCCGCGTGGGATACTCGGTCCTTGTCGGAAACCCCAAGTGCAAGCTCAGGCACGACCACAACACGACCTCACAGGAACGGCAGCTCATGGCCTCGGTCCCTTCCCTCGCTTCCTCCGTCAACCAGCGCGTCGCCGACGCACTCGCCTCCGCCCTGCCGGACGCCGGTGCGAGCGACCCGCTGCTGCGACGAAGCGACCGGGCCGACTTCCAGGCCAACGGCATCCTGGCGCTCGCGAAGAAGGCCAAGGCCAACCCGCGCGAGCTGGCGACGACCGTGGTCGAGGGCATCGACACCGCCGGCCTGATCCAGGAGATCGAGGTCTCGGGTCCCGGCTTCCTCAACATCACGATCACCGACAAGGCGATCGTGGAGACCCTGGCGGCCCGCGCCGCGGACGACCGCCTCGGCGTGCCGCTCGCCGCGAAGCCGGGTACGACGGTGATCGACTACGCGCAGCCGAACGTGGCCAAGGAGATGCACGTCGGCCACCTGCGCTCGGCGGTCATCGGCGCGGCGATGGTGGAGATCCTGGAGTTCACCGGCGAGAAGGTGGTCCGGCGCCACCACATCGGCGACTGGGGCACCCAGTTCGGCATGCTGATCCAGTACCTGCTGGAGCACCCGCACGAGCTGGACCACAAGGCGGAGGACGGCGGTGAGGTCTCCGGCGAGGAGGCCATGTCCAACCTGAACCGCCTCTACAAGGCCTCGCGCACGCTCTTCGACTCCGACGAGGAGTTCAAGACGCGGGCCCGGGCCCGGGTGGTGGACCTCCAGGCGGGCGAGCCGGAGACCCTGGCGCTGTGGCAGCGGTTCGTGGACGAGTCGAAGATCTACTTCTACTCCGTCTTCAACAAGCTGGACATGGACATCCAGGACCCCGACGTCATCGGCGAGTCCGGCTACAACGACATGCTGGTGGAGACCTGCAAGCTGCTGGAGGACTCGGGCGTGGCCGTCCGTTCCAACGGCGCGCTGTGCGTGTTCTTCGACGACGTCAAGGGCCAGGACGGCAACCCGACCCCGCTGATCGTCCAGAAGTCCGACGGCGGCTTCGGCTACGCCGCGACCGACCTCTCGGCGATCCGCGACCGCGTGGGCACGCTGGGCGCGACCGAGCTGATCTACGTGGTCGACGCGCGGCAGTCCCTGCACTTCAAGATGGTCTTCGAGACGGCTCGCCGGGCGGGCTGGCTGAACGACGAGGTCAAGGCCGTGCAGCTGGCCTTCGGCACCGTGCTGGGCAAGGACGGCAAGCCGTTCAAGACCCGTGAGGGCGAGACGGTGCGGCTGGTGGACCTGCTGGACGAGGCCGTCGAGCGGGCGACCGCCGTGGTCCGCGAGAAGGCGGAGAAGATCGGCCTGACCGAGGCGGAGATCGTCGAGAACGGCCAGTACGTGGGCATCGGCGCCGTGAAGTACGCGGACCTGTCGACCTCGGCCGCGCGGGACTACAAGTTCGACCTGGACCAGATGGTCTCGCTGACCGGTGACACGTCCGTGTACCTCCAGTACGCGTACGCCCGCATCAAGTCGATCCTCCGCAAGGCGGGCGAGGCGGGCGACCGCAAGCCGGTCGCGCACCCGGAGCTGGAGCTCGCGCCGGCCGAGCGCGCGCTGGGCCTGCACCTGGACCACTTCGGTGAGCTCATCGCCGAGGCGGCCGCGGACCACGCCCCGCACAAGGTGGCCGCGTACCTCTACCAGCTGTCCTCGCTGTTCGCGACGTTCTACGAGCAGTGCCCGGTCGTGAAGCCCGAGCCGGAGCTCGTCGTCGGCGAGAACCGCCTGTTCCTGTGCGACCTGACCGCCCGCACCCTCAGCAAGGGCATGTCCCTCCTGGGCATCCGCACCCCCGAGAAGCTCTGACACCGGGGCTACGACACAGCCGCGGCCCCCGCCTCCCCCACCGGGAGACGGGGGCCGCGGCGCTACCCACGAGAGCGAAGGGGCACGCCGACGCCATGGAGATCAACGAGGACATCCTCGTGACCCGTCGCTTCGCGGACATCGACGCGGACATCGCGGCGACCGAGGCGATGGCGCCGCCGCAGGGCTGGGACGAGGAGTTCGACGAGGCCGACATGGCCGCTGTACGTGCGGGCGTCGCCCGGGCCCTCGCGCCCGACGCTCGGAACTCGCCCGCGTGAGCCGAGCCGCGCGGACTCAACCCGCCCCGAACACCTCGACCTTGCACCGAGCGCTCCCGGAACGGGCGATCCGGGCGTCGCACGTGACGAGCGGAACCTGGAGCCCCTCGGCCAGAGCTACGTAGGTGGCGTCGTACGCGGAGAGGTTCGCGTACAGCTCGCGCACCCGGGGCAGCACGGGAAGATGCTCCATCCGCCGGACCGGCAGTGCAGCGAAGTCGTCCCAGGCCACGTCCAGCTGGCGGTCCGAGAGCTTGCCTCCGCGGTGCCGGCCGAGCAGGGCGTGCGCGACCTCCACATCGAGCAAGTAGGGAGCGACGAGGCGTTCGCCCACCACCCGCTCACGCACGGCCTCGCCCGCCGGACCGGCGTCGGCGACGAGCATGACGAGCGCACTCGCGTCGATCACGATCATTCGCGCCGCCGTCCGGCATCGAGGTCGCCGAGGACCTCGTCCACGCTCAGCTCGGCCGACACCCGGGAACGGATCCGCGCGACGACGTCCTCGACGGACGGCGTGGCAGCCGATTCCTCCAGCAGCGTACGGGCGTACGCCTGCAGCGACTGGCGGTTCCGAGCGGCTCGTATCTTCAGCTCGGCGAGCGCTTCGTCGGACAAGTCGCGGACATACAGAGTGGCCATGCAACAAGACTAGTCGCACCGCAAGCATTCTGCTAGCAGCCCAGGGCGCCTACCACCGCTTCACCCAAACGGTCCGATTCCGGCCACACAGCCCGGGTAGGGGACGGGCCGTCCTTCCCCTACGCACCCCCGGAGGGCCCCGTGCCCGACATGAACGGTCCCTACAAGCCCGGCACCCCCTGCTGGATCGACCTGATGGTTCCCGACCAGCAGGCCGCGATCGACTTCTACGCCGACCTCTTCGGCTGGCAGGGCGAGATCGGGCCGCCCGAGACCGGCGGGTATTCCGTCTGCACCCTCAAGGGCAAGCCGGTCGCCGGGATCATGAAGGCGATGAACCCGGACGGCACCGTTCCCGACCCGATGCCCCCGACCGTGTGGACCTCGTACCTGGCCACGGACTCCCTCGACTCCACCCTCAAGTCCGTCACCGACGCCGGCGGCACGGTCATGATGGACGCGATGGACGTCATGGACCTCGGGCGGATGGCCGTCATCGCCGACCCGACCGGCGCGGTCGTCGGCCTGTGGCAGGCGGGCACCTTCGACGGAGCGGGCATCGTCAACGAGCACGGCGCGCTCAGCTGGAACGAGCTGAGCACCGGCGACGTCCCCGCCGCGCGAGCGTTCTACGGCGCCGTCCTCCCCGTCACCACGGCCACCTCGGAGATGCCGGGGGCCGGGGGGTACACGGAGTTCCAGGTCAACGGCCGCGCGGTGGCCGGAATGATGGACCTGAAGGACCTCCCGCCGGGCACCCCGCCGAACTGGATCCCGTACTTCAGCGCCGACGACGTCGACGAGATCCAGGCCGCGGCCACCCGCGCCGGAGGCTCCGTCATGGCCCCGGCCTTCGACATGGCGGCCGGCCGCATGGCGGTCCTGGCCGACCCGCAGGGCGCCGTCTTCGCGGTGATCAAGACCCGCCCGGAGATCACCGACTGACAGCCACCCCCCACGTGCGTGACGGGGCTCACAGGGAACGTTTCCCCTGTGAGCCCCCTCCTCTGTGTGCCGGAGCGTTGCCGAAGCGTTTCATCACCGAGGGGGGCACACCATGAACAACACCATGAAGGACACGACACGCAGGCGCACCGGGCAGGCGCTCGCCGCTCTGCTCGCCGCCGACGGGCTGGTCCACCTGTACTGGGCCACCGGCCTGACCTGGCCCGCCCCCGACGAGCGGACCCTGTCGCTGGCCGTGCTCGGCTCCGAGGTGTCCTTCGGCCCGCCCGTCGTCCTGCCGCTCGCCGCCCTCACCCTGACCGGAGCCGCCGCCGTGCTCGCGCACGCGCACGGCCGGGCCGGGCGGCCCGCCCGCCTGGTGACGGCCGCCGTCGCCGCGGGGCTGGCCGTACGGGGCCTCGCGGGCCTGGGCTGGGCCGCCGGCCTCCTCGACAGCCCCGCCGACGGCCCCTTCCGCACCCTCAACCTCGCCCTGTACACCCCCGCCTGCCTCGGCTTCGGCTGGGCCGCGGCCCGGCTGGCCAGAGCCCGGCCCAACTGGCCGACGTACCCGCCCGGGACGACCCGCAGCTGGCCACCGACATCGAGGACGTCCTGACCCGCCTCTCCCCCGCCCACCGGGCCGTCCTCGTACTCCGCGACGTCGAAGGCCTCGATGAGGAGGCCGCCGCCGCCCTGCTCGGCGTCCCGCCGGGCACCGCCAAGTCCCGGCTGCACCGGGCCCGTACGAGCTTCCGGAAGGCGTGGTCCGCATGACGACACACCCGCACGCGATGGACCCCGTCGACACCGTCGCCCGCCTGCGCATCATGGCGGCCGGCATCCCGGGAGCCCGGGTCGTCGAAGCGACCCTCCCCGCCCCCCTGGAGGAGGTCTGGGCGGTGATGTCGGACCTGGAGGGCGAGTTCGGCCGCTTCCAGCCCGACATGCGCACCGTGCGCGTGCTCCGGGTCACCGGCGACCGCGTGGAGGCCCTGGCCCGCAGCAAGTACGGCCTGCGGGCCCACTTCCACGGCGTCCTGCGCCCCGGCTGGTGCTGGCTCCAGAGCCGCTTCCTGATCATCGGCATGGCCGCCGCCCCCACCCCCGAAGGCGGCACCCGAGTAGCCCTGACGGGCGGCGTACGCGTCCCGGGCCGCGCGGCGATCGTCCCGCTGGGCGCGGAACGGGAACTCCGGGTGGCGATGGCCCGGTTGGCGGCCCGGGTCAGCGCGGGCGGGGCCTGAGGCGGTCGCGCCAGCGGCGGCCCCCGGCCACAGGCGGCTGCGCCGGGACAGCGGCCGACCCCGCATGCTCCTGCGGGCGCCGCCCCACGTGCACCGTCACGTCCTCCGTGGTCGCCGCCATGACAGAGCCGGCCCCCGACTGCACCCGGCCCCCCGCCCCGGGCGGCTGCGCCGGGACGGAGCCCTCCTGCCGCAGGGCCGCGGCCACCTCCCGGCAGTCCGCCTCCTTCTGCGACAGACCGACCTCACCGAAGCATTCCGCCGCCCGCTCGAAGGCCCGCACCGCCTCACCCCTCCGGTGCAGCTGGGCAAGCCCGAGCGCCATCAGCTGGGCGGCCCGGGCCTCGTCGGCCAGTTGTCCCGTGCCCGCGAACAGCTCGTGGGCACGCTCCGCCGACTCCAAACCCTCCTCCAGCCGCCCGGCCTTCAGGTACAGCAGCCCCAGGTTGCTGAGAACGGGGGCCTGCCGGACGTGGTCGCCGACCTCCCCGAAGAGGGCGGCCGCTTCCTCCAACCGTACGACCGCTTCCTGTGGGTGCCCCGCGTCCACGAGCGACTTGGCGAGCCAGGTGAGCGACCAGGCCACCCCGTCCCGGTGACCGAGTTCCCTCCGCAGCGCGAGGGCCCGTTCCGCCACGGCCAGGGACTCCTGACGGTGTCCGAACCGCCACAGCACTATCGCCAGGGAAGTCGACCAGGAAGCCTCCCGATGGCGGTCCCCGGTCTCCCGCATCAGCCCGATGGCCTGCCGGAACGCGTCGACGGACTCATCGGCGCGCCCCGTCTGTGAGTGGATGTAGGCAAGACGTGCCAGCGGTGGGCCCTGATCGTGCAGGCTCCCCAGCTCGCGGAAGATGCGCAGGGCTTCCTCGCTCGCCTCCCGCGCCTCCTCGAACCGGTCCAGTTCGCTGTACGCCTGACCCAGGTCGGCCAGCACCTTGCCCTCGCCCTCCCGAAAGGTCTCGCGGAGTAGGGGGAGCGCCTCCCGGAGCTGCTCCACTCCCTCCTCCTCTCGCCCCCCGTCGACGAGAGCGGGGCCGTAGTTGGACAGCGCCACACCGAGGATCAACCGGTCGCCGCCCCGGCGCGCGGCCTCCACCACCTGGCGCGTCATCACGAGGAGCTCCCGTCTGTACCCGTAGATCTTGAAGTACTCGCCCAGGTCCACGGCCATGAGCAGTGCGTCCCTGCACCGTCCGGTTTCGGCCGCGAAGCCCACGGTGGCCGAGGCCACGAGGCGTTCCGCTTCGAACCAGTGCAGAGCCTCCGTTGCCGAGGAGAAGCCCCGACCGGTTTGCGGTCTCCCGCCCAAGCCGAGGGCTGCCCGCGCTCCCCCTAGTTCAGCGAGCAGCCGGGCCAGGAAGCGTTCGATCGCCCTCTCCCGGCCGTCCTGCTGCGCACACTCCTCGCCACGCTCCAGGGCGTAGAGCCGCACCAGGTCGTGCATCCTCCACCGCCCCGAGCCGACCGGCTGCTCCATCAGCAGGCTGGCCCGTACGAGCGCGGCCAGCGCGGGCCGCAGTCTGGCTGCCGCGGCCGTGAGGTCCTCGAGTTCGCCGTAACCAGTGACCAGGGCGGCGTAGAGCGTGGAGGTGTCCGGCCCCGGAACCACGGTCAGGAGCCGGAAGATCCGCGCCTGATCGGCCGGAAGCCGGGCGTACGACAGGTCGAAAGCGACCCGGACGCCGACCGGCACGTCACCGTCGCCCAAGCCGTCGACGTGCAGCTTCTCCAGCCGACTCCTCGCCTCCGTCAGCTGTCGGGCCAGCTCCGCCGCCGGCAGCCCCGGGTCCCCCGCCAGCAGCGCGCCCGCCACCGTCAGGGCCAGCGGCAGCCGCCCGCAACGCTCCGCGATCCGCGCCAGCGCCTCCGGTTCCGTGTCCGGGCGCGGGTCCTGCGGCCGGCTGCGGCGCAGCATGCCCTTGAGCAGCTCAACGGCGGGCCCAGCCGCCAGCTCGTCCAGGCTGATCAGCCGCGGAGTGAATCCCGGCGCGAGGAGCTGGTGGCGCGAGGTCACCAACAGCCGGTGCGTGGCGTCCGCCGGTACGAGGTCCCGCACCTGGGACACCGATCCGGCGTCGTCCGCCACGATCAGGACCCGCTGACCGTCCCGGGCCAGTGCGGCCAACCTGGCCCGGTAAAGCGCCACTTGTCCCTCAGGAGACGGCGGCACGTCGGATTCCCCGATCCCGAGGCAGCGGAGCAGCTCCTGCACTGCCTGCGGCCCGCTCGTGGCGCCGTTCGGGGCGTAGCCGCTCAGCTGGAGGAAGAACACCCGCTCCTCGAACCAGCCGTACTCCAGCGCCCGATGGGCCGTCGCGAGGGCCAGCGCGCTCTTGCCTATGCCGGGGAGTCCGGCCACGACCGTCACCGGATCCCCGCCCTTTTCGAGCAGGTCCGTCAGCTCCTTGACCGCGCCCTCCCGCCCGACGAACGGGGCGGGCGGAGCGGGCAGGCCGGGCGAGGTCGGGGCCGGAGGGGCGGCCCCGGGCGGGTGGGCGACGTAGTCCCCCGCCACCGTCACCTGCGTGATCCGCGCCTGCCCCTCGGCCCGCGCCCGCTGCTCGGCGCTCACGGAGCCGGGTCCGGGTCCGGCTGCTCACCGCCGCCGGCGGCCGTCTGCTGGACGCGGGAGTCCCCGTCGGCGCGCGCCCGCTGGTCCACCGGGCCGGAGGCACCGCCGCCGGTCTGCGTGACCCGGCTGGTGCCGGAGGCACGGGCCCGCTGCCTCAGGGAGCTCTCCCCGCCGCCGGCCCACCACCCGCCGACCAGCGCACACACCGCGGCCATGGCCCCGCCGAATCCGGCGGCGGCCGACACCCGGTCGGAGTCCTTCTCCGGCAGCCAGCCGAAGGGGTCCCAGACCCCCAGCCGGAACCCGGCCAGGAAGGCGATCCCCGTCCCCCCGACGACCACAACCCACCGCAGCGGACGCGACATTGATCCCCCTCGGCCGAAATTCTCCGAGAGCCGAAGCTAGCAGCCGAGCCCCCGGAATTCGCACCAGACGACCTTCCCGGGCGCCCGGGGCAGCACCCCCCAGGCATCGGCCAGCGCCCCGACCAGCAGCAGCCCCCGCCCAGCCGTCCGCTCCTCGATCCGCGACATCCCGGGCCCACTGTCGTGCACCTCGACGCGGACCGTCCCGTCGTACGTGAGCAGCCGCAGCAGGTAGCCCCGCCCGCGCGGGACCCCGTACCGCAGCGCGTTGGTCGCCAGCTCGCTCACGCAGAGCAACACGTCATCGCGGCGGGAGCCTCGGCCCCACACCTTCAAGGTGTCACGTGTGAAGTGGCGTGCGGCGCAGACGGTTTGGGGTGAGCGCGAGTAGAGGCGCTCCTGCACCAGGGCGGGTTGAGTATGTAGATTCACCCGCCGATCGTCGCGTTACGTGACTAGCGTGGAGCAGTACGGCAACCCGTACTCAGTGATGAGTACGGGTTGGTACGGGTACTACGCGGGCGCAGGTGGGGAGTTCACATTCATGCCACCAAGGAAGCGGGCAAGGCCCAATTCGACGGCGATGCGGATGGTCGGCGAGCAGCTCGCTGTCTGCCGGATCGCCAAAGGACTGACCCAGAAGGAGCTCGGCAAGCTGGTCGGGCTCCAGGAGGAGAGCATTGCCTCCATCGAGCAGGGCAGGCGGCCACTGATGCCGGACGTGGCCGTCCTGCTGGACCAGGTCCTCGGACTTCCCGGGGTGTTCGCGGTCGCCGCACACAAGATGCCGCAGATCGACGTGATCCCGCCTTGGGCGGAGCCGCTGATCAACCTGGAACAGAAGGCCGTAGCGCTGTCCTCGTACGAGAACCAGGTCATCCCGGGCCTGCTCCAGACCGAGGCGTACGCCCAAGCGGTCTTCCGTAGCCGTACCCCTCGTTACACCGACGGCGAGGTCGCAGATCAGACGGTGGCCCGGCTCGACCGACAAACGACGCTGCGCCGCGAAAAGCCGATGCAAGCCAGCTTCGTCATCTGGGAGCCCGCCCTTGCCTGCCCACTCGGCGGCCCGGCGGTCCTCCAGGAGCAGCTCCGCCACCTGCTGACCTGCTCCGAATGGGTTGGCGTTTCGATCCAGATCCTGCCAGTGGACCGCCCCAGCCATCCGGCGCTGGACGGTCCGTTCGTCCTGCTGGAGACCCCGAACTACCAGCACATCGCGTACGTCGAAAGCCAACGAGGCAGCCTGGTCGTCTCTGACCTGGACGAGGTCAGCATCCTCGCCCAGAGGTATGCCATGCTGCGCACACAGGCCCTCAACCCCGAGGAAACCAGGGACCTGTTGAAACAGCTGCTAGGAGATCCATGAGCACCCAACTGACGTGGTTCAAGTCCAGCTACAGCGGCAGCGACGGCGGCAATTGCGTCGAGGTCGCCACCTGCGCGACCCAGGTCCACGTCCGGGACTCGAAGGTCCCGAACGGACCGGTGCTCGACCTGACCCCCACCGCCTGGGCCACCCTCACGGAGTGGACCGCTCGCTGATCAGCTCCGCCAAACCGTCCAGCAGGCGGCCCAGCCCGAAGCGGAACTGGAAGTCCGGCTCGTCGGAGCCGGTGAACGCGTCGGACTCCAGCAGCCGGGTCACCGCCGGATGGGTGTCCGGGCCGGTGAGCAGCCGCAGCGTGCGTACGTACTGACCGACGACCTTGTCCGGTGAGACGCCGGACTTCACGATGGCGTCCATCATGTCCGCGGCCATCGTCGCCTCGTTCCGCACGAGGCCGCCGACGAGGATGATCGTCGAAAGCTTCTCGCTCTCCCGCAGGCCGGTCCCGGCCATGGAGGCGAGCCCGCGGTCCATCCAGGCGAGCTGGTTCGGGGTGGCCGGCGGGGCCGTGATCGGGATGCGCAGGATCCACGGCTTGGTCATGAGGAGCGTGCGCTGTGCGTACGCCCAGTGCGACAGGAGCTCCCGCCACCCCCAGCCGTCCGCGTCCGGCGGGAGCGGCGGCGGGGTGCCGACGCCCGCGTCCGACATCAGGATGTAGAGCTCTTCCTTCGCCGTGACGTACCGGTACAGGGACATCGTCGAGACGCCCAGCTCCTTGGCCACCCGGCCCATGGAGACGGCGTCCGTCCCCTCCGTAGCGGCGAGCGCCACCGCCGCGTCCACGATCCGCTGAAGGGTCAGGGTGGGGCGCGGGCCCTTGCCGGGGCGTTCGCGCAGACCCCAGGCCATGGCCAGGCTCGCCGGGAGCCCGGTGCCGTCGTCTTCCGCTTCGTTAGCCATCGCCGCCACCTCCCTCCGTCATGAGTCGTTGACGCACATCCTAGTTCTGTGTATTACTTACGCAATGGCGCGTAACCCATACGCAGAACCTAGAACGGAGACCGGCATGGACGACTTCGGCATCCACGCCACTGCCCTGACCAAGTCCTACGGCGCCCTGCGCGTCCTCGACGGCATCGACCTCGCCGTCCCGCGCGGCAGCGTCCTCGCGCTCCTCGGCCCCAACGGCGCCGGGAAGACCACCACCGTCCGGATCCTCGCCACCCTCACCGAGCCCGACTCCGGCACCGCGCGGGTCGCGGGCCACGACACCGCGTCCGAGCAGGCCCTCGTACGCCGCTCCATCAGCCTCACCGGGCAGTCCGCGGCCGTCGACGAACTCCAGACCGGCGCCGAGACCCTCCGCATGATGGGCAGGCTCTGCGGACTGCGGCCGCGCGCGGCCCGGGCGCGGGCCGACGAACTCCTCGCCCGCTTCGGGCTCGCCGAGGCCGGCGGGCGCACGGCGAAGAGCTACTCGGGCGGCATGCGCCGCCGCCTCGACCTCGCCGCGAGCCTGGTCGCACGGCCCGAAGTGATCTTCCTGGACGAGCCGACCGCCGGGCTCGACCCGCGCAGCCGCCAGGACCTGTGGGAACTCGTACGGGAACTGCGCGCCGACGGCACGAGCGTGCTGCTCACCACCCAGTACCTGGAGGAGGCCGACCGGCTCGCCGACCGCGTGGCCGTCCTGGCCGGCGGGCGGATCGCCGCCGAAGGCACGCCTTCGGAGCTCAAGTCCCGCGTGGCGGGCCACCGCCTCGACCTGACCCTCGCCAGCCGGGCCGCCTACGAAGCCCTGACCCCGCGCGCGGTCCGCCTCGCGGCGCAGGACAGCACCTCCCCGGAGGGGCTCACCCTCACGCCGGAGGAGCTCGGCCTCAGCCTGCCCACCGACGGCAGCGCCGCCCACGTCCGGTCCGTGCTCGACGAACTCGACCCGGACCGCACGGCCGTGGACCGCTTCGCGGTCCGCGGCGCCACCCTCGACGACGTGTTCCTTACCCTGACGGGAGCCGCTCCGTGACCACCTTCGGTACCACGGCCGCACCTACCACCGCCGCACCTACCGCCACCGCGGCCCGCCCCGGCGTCATCGTGGCGGGCTACGCCCTCGCCGGGCGCAGCCTGCGCATCAGCAGCCGTCAACCGGACGCCCTGATCACGGCGTTGATGCTGCCGGTCATGCTGATGCTCATCTTCGTCTACTTCTTCGGCGGAGCCATCGACACCGGGACCGCCTACGTGACCTACGTGGTCCCGGGAGCGATGCTGCTCTGCGCGGGCTTCGGCGCGGCGAGCACCGCCGTCAGCGTCGCCACCGACATGAAGGAAGGCGTGATCGACCGCCTCCGGTCCCTGGACATCGGCGGCGTCCCGATCGTGGCCGGGCACGTCGCGGCCTCGGTCCTGCGCAACCTCGTGTCCACCGGGCTGGTCCTGGCCGTCGCCCTCGCCATCGGCTTCCGCCCCCAGGCCTCGCTGCGCGGCTACGTGGCCGCGGCCGCGCTCCTGGTCGCGTACATCACCGCGATCTCGTGGCTGGCCGCGACGCTCGGGCTGCTCGCCAGCACACCGGAGGCGGCGGGCGGCTTCACCTTTCTGATGATGTTCCTGCCGTACCCGTCCAGCGCGTTCGTCCCCATCGACACCATGCCCGGCTGGCTTCACGGCTTCGCAGATCACCAGCCGCTGACCCCGGTGATCGAGTCCCTCCGGGCCCTGCTCCTGGCCCAGCCGGCGGGCGACGCCCCCTGGGTGGCCCTGGCCTGGTGCGCGGCCATCGGCGCGGTGTCCGTGACCCTGGCGGCCGTCGTCTTCGAACGGCGGACGCGGTAGGCGCGGACGGACACGGGCAGGCGCGGTACGCCGTTACGGCGTACCGCGCCCGGACCTCGGCACATCAGTCACATCAGTCACATCAGCCGCATCAGTGCAGCGGGTACGAGTGCCGACCCGTCGCCTCATCGATCTCCGAGTGGGCCTTCTGCAACATCTGGGACGCGATGTCCATGAGCGCGCGAGCGCCCGCGATCTCTTCCCCGACCCTCAGTTGCTCCGGGTCGGAGGGGTGGCGCATGGCGTAGCCGTGCGCCCGTATCTCGGAGCCGTCCCCGAGTCTGACCAGGGCCGCCGCACTGGTGCGGTGGCCCTCCTCGGTGAATTCGAGCTCCACATGCCACCCGACGAGCGTGGACATGATCCATCACCTCCAGGGGTCACCCTGCTCCCAGGATGCGCCCCACCGCGAGCGCGCGCGAACGGGGGCGCCCGGGTCCGGCCGGGTCCGGCCGGGTCCGGCCGGCTCCGGGTGACAAGCTGGGCGTCATGCCGACGCCCCCCGCGCACCCGCCCGGTCCCCACGGTCCCCAGCCCGTCCACGGCGATCTCCTCGCGGCGAAGGCCCTCGTCTACGATCCCTGCGGATTCACCGTCTCGCAGCCGGTCCCCGAGCCCGAGAGCGCCGAGTACGCCGCCCACGCGTTCACCCTCGACGGGCTCCGCGTCCGGTTCCGCGCGGCCAGGACGACGCCCACCAAGGCCGGCCAGTTCGTCACCCTCTGGCAAAGGTCCGCCCCGGGCGGGCCCATCCGGCCCTTCGACACCGCCGACCCCGTCGACCTCTTCGTGGTCGGCTCCCACGAAGGCGACCACTTCGGCCAGTTCGTGTTCTCCCCGGAGGCGCTCCGGCGCCGCGGTGTCGTATCGGCGCAGGGCTCGGGCGGGAAGCGGGCCTTCCGCGTCTACCCGCCCTGGGTGACCACCACCAACCGCCAGGCCGGCACCGCCCAGGCCTGGCAGCTGGCCCACTTCCTGCACCTGCCCGCGCCCGCCCCCGCGCACCCGACCCCGCGCCCGGACGGGCCCGTCGACCTGGCCCGCGCCCGGGAGCTCTACCTCTCTCCCGCCTGAGCCCGGGACCGGCCCCCACCCGCCCTCAGCGGCCGGCGGTCAGCGCTCCGCCCGCAGCCACTGCGCGACCTCGGTCGCCCAGTACGTCAGGATCGTGTCCGCGCCCGCCCGCTTGATGCCGAGCAGCGTCTCCAGGATCGCCCGGTCGCGCTCGATCCAGCCCTTCTCCGCCGCCGCCTCGATCATCGCGAACTCGCCGCTGATCTGGTACGCCGCCACCGGGACGTCCACCGACTGCGCGACCCGGAAAAGGATGTCCAGGTAGGGTCCGGCCGGCTTGACCATCACCATGTCGGCGCCCTCCTCCAGGTCGAGGGCGAGCTCGCGCAGCGACTCCCGGGCGTTCGCCGGGTCCTGCTGGTAGCTCTTGCGGTCGCCCTGGAGCGAGGAGGCGACGGCCTCGCGGAAGGGACCGTAGAAGGCGGAGGAGTACTTGGCCGTGTACGCGAGGATCGAGACGTCCTCGTGGCCCGTCTCGTCCAGCGCGTCGCGGATGACGCCGACCTGGCCGTCCATCATCCCGCTAGGGCCCACCACGTGGACGCCCGCGTCGGCCTGGACCTGCGCCATCTCGGCGTAGCGCTCCAGCGTCGCGTCGTTGTCGACGCGCCCGTGCTCGTCCAGCACCCCGCAGTGGCCGTGGTCGGTGTACTCGTCGAGACACAGGTCGGACATGATCACCAGATCGTCCCCCACCTCCGCCTTCACGTCGCGGATCGCGACCTGGAGGATCCCGTCCGGCTCGGTGCCCGCCGTGCCCCGCGCGTCCTTGTTCTCGTCGGCCGGCACGCCGAAGAGCATGATCCCCGAGACCCCTGCCTCGACCGCCTCCACCGCGGCCTTCCGCAGCGTGTCCCGGGTGTGCTGGACCACGCCCGGCATCGCCGAGATGGCGAGCGGCTCGCTGATGCCCTCCCGGACGAACGCCGGGAGGATCAGGTCCGAGGGGTGCAGCCGGTTCTCCGCGACCATCCGCCGCATCGCCGGGGTGGTGCGCAGCCGACGGGGCCGCGAGCCGGGGAAGGATCCGTACGTGCTCATCTTCTAGTCGCCTCTTCGAGCTTCGACAGCAGTCGGGACCAGCCTAGAGCCCGGCCCCGGCCCGGCCCGTTGCGCGTCTCCCAGTCCCAGAGCGCGTTCGCCCGGTGGTCCGGCGAGAAGAGCGGGCCGATTTCCTCCACCCTCGCGTACGCCTGCGGGGTGTCCGGATGGTCCCGCAGGGCCAGTCCGTAGGCGCCGATCATCCGTGTCAGCCAGTCGTCCACGTCCAGGAGGGACAGCAGCAGGTCCGTGGCATCGGCGGTGCGGTCACCGGACTCCGCCATGCTGTCCGCCGCCGCTTGCCGCACCGGGCTGCGCGGTGAACGGCCCGTCGGGCCGGCCCATGCAGTCCACCGCCCGCAGGCGCACCCCGGGCTCCGGGTGGACGGCGCACCTCAGGCCGATGGACTCCAGCCTCGGATGTCCCACGTCGTGCTCGGTCAGGGCCCACAGCACCGACGCGAGGACCTCGGGGTCCGGCTCCACGTCCGCCCAGCCGGCGAGGAGCTCCCGGTCCTCCTCGTCGTACGGGTATGCGTCGGCCCCGAAGCGCCAGTGCAAGGTCAGCAGCCAGTCGGCGGCAAAGCGGCGGTGGACGGAGGACGGGTGGTGCCGCAGGGCCGCCACCACCTCCCGGCTGCCCTCCGCGAGGCGAGCCTTGAGCCGGACCCCGGCCGCGAACCAGTCCACGTGCGAGGAGTCGGTGTGCCGGACGGCGCGGGCCACCAGTTCCTCCAGGGGGACCGGAACGCCGAACACCTGCTCCAGGGTGGTCAGGACGGCGCCGTGTCCCGCGCGTACCGTCAGCCCGCCGAGCACGATCTGCTCGACCTGGCACCACTGCTCCTCGACCGTCGAGGTCTCCGCCGGGCCCGCCGCCCCCGTCAGCCGCCGCAGCTCCTCCTCCGCGCCCGCCCCCGCCCCGTACCACCGCCGGGCCGCCTCCAGCAGCCGTGCCCGCTCCGCCTGCGGCAGGCGCTCCCCCGGGTCGGGGAGGTCCCGGGACCACAGCAGCGCGTCGACCACCGCCGGGGAGCCGCTCTCGACGGCCCGCAGCAGCGGGGTCGTGCCGTCGGGCAGCGCCCGGTCCGGGTCCGCGCCGGCCTCCACCAGCAGCTCGGTGATCCCGTACGCGTACGCCGCCACCGCCGCGCACAGCGGCGGCAGCCCCTCCTCGTCCGGCCCGTCCGGATCCACGCCGCCCTCCAGCAGCGTCCGTACCGCCTCCGTGTCGCCCGCCCGTACCGCTTCCCCCAGTGCCGTCATGCCCGGAACATGCCACACGGCCAGGGAACGCACCACGCCATTAGGGGTGCGCTACGAGGGTTCGGGGTCGGCCCGGTTCCGCGACTCCCACCGCCACAGCTCGTTCGGCCGGTGGTCGTGCTCGTACCGGGGGCCCAGCGGGCCGACCTTCGCATAGGCCTCCGGGGTGCGCGGATCGTCCCGTACGGCTAGGGCGTAGGCCGCGCTCAGCCGGATGTCCGGATCGTCGGCGTCCAGGCACCGCACCAGCATCTCCACGACCTCCGGCGAGCCGTGGGTGACCGACCCGAGGGCGTACGCGGTCCGGTTCACGACCTCCGGGTCCGGGTCCCGCAGCAGGTCCGGTAGGAGCTCCGGGTCCTCCTCCTCCTCCTCCGGCTCCTCGCCGGCCAGCACCCGGGCGGCCGCGGCCCGCACCTCGCCGTCCTCGTCGCGGCACAGCTCACGCAGCGCCCGCCGCGCGTCAGGGGACAGCGCCCGCCGCCCGTCGGGGGACGGCGGCCGGTCGAAGAGATCCGGCACCCAGCGCCGCACCCCCGGGTCAGGATGCCCGGCGCGCCGCAGGCCGATGGCCTCCCGGGTGGGCACCTCCGTCTCGCCCAGGGCATCGAGCACCCCGCCCAGGACGTCCGCGTCGGTCTCCTCGGCCTCCCACTCGACGAGGATCCGGTGGCACTCCTTCTCGTACCAGCCCGCGTGCGCGGACTCGAACCACGACCACAGCCGGTACCGGACCACGTCGACCACGAGGGCCCGCCGCCGGGGATCCGGGTCATGGCGGAAGGCGACCGCCTGCGCCCAAGTCTCCGCGCTGCGGCGGCTGTTCAGGACGTGCAGCGAGGCGCCCCGGTCCACGTGGTCCCTCCTCGGGGACCGGACCCCGCGGGCCACCAGCTCCGCCACCGGGGCCAGGACGCGGAACTCCCACTCCAGCAGGGTCAGTACCGCGCCGTGCCCGGCCCGTACGCTCCGCCCGCCGAGGCTGACCTCCGGGACGACCTCGTACTCCGAGTCCCGCACCCACACCGTGTCCGCCGGGCCCGCCGCCCCCATCAGCCGCCGCAGCTCCACCTCCACGCCCGCGCCCGCCCCGTACCACCGCCGGGCCGCCTCCAGCACCCGGCCGCGCTCCGCTTCCGGCAGCCGCGGGCGGGCGTCGTCGCCGAGCAGCGCCGTCACCACCGCCGGGGAGCCGCCCTCGACGGCCCGCAGCAGCGGGGTCGTGCCGTCCGGCAGCACCCGGTCAGGATCCGCGCCCGCGCCCACCAACTCACCGGCCGCTACGTGGTCGTACGCCGCCACCGCCGCGCACAGCGCCGCCACCGCGCCATCGGGTTCCGTGGGTTCCGTCACGGCCCGAACATGCCACAGGGCCCGGGTGCACATCACACCCGGGCCCTGCCACGTAACACCGCTAAGGCGGCCATCAGGTCGTACGGCGCCTACGCGCCCCCGGCCGCCGCTCGCTCGGCCGGTACACGCTCTCCCCGGCCTCCTTCGCGGCCTCGCGGCGCGCGGCCCCGTACTCCGCCAGGGCCTCCGCCAGCTTGCCCACGCTCGGCTCCGGCGACAGCACGTCGACCCGGAGCCCGTGCTCCTCGGCCGTCTTGGCCGTGGCCGGGCCGATGCACGCGATGACGGTGACGTTGTGCGGCTTGCCGGCGATGCCGACGAGGTTCCGCACGGTCGACGAGGACGTGAAGAGCACGGCGTCGAAGCCGCCGCCCTTGATCGCCTCACGCGTGTCCTGCGGCGGCGGCGAGGCGCGCACGGTCCGGTAGGCGGTGACGTCGTCGACCTCCCACCCGAGCTCGATCAGCCCGGCGACCAGGGTCTCGGTGGCGATGTCGGCGCGCGGCAGGAAGACGCGGTCGATCGGGTCGAAGACCGGGTCGTACGGAGGCCAGTCCTCCAGCAGTCCGGCCGCGGACTGCTCGCCGCTGGGCACGAGGTCGGGCTTGACGCCGAACTCCACCAGCGCGGCGGCGGTCTGCTCGCCGACGGCGGCGACCTTGATGCCGGCGAAGGCACGGGCGTCGAGCCCGTACTCCTCGAACTTCTCGCGCACGGCCTTGACCGCGTTCACCGAAGTGAAGGCGATCCACTCGTAACGTCCCGTCACGAGCCCCTTGACCGCCCGCTCCATCTGCTGCGGGGTGCGCGGCGGCTCCACGGCGATGGTCGGCACCTCGTGGGGCACCGCGCCGTACGAACGGAGCTGGTCGGAGAGCGAGGCTGCCTGCTCCTTGGTGCGCGGGACGAGCACGCGCCAGCCGAACAGCGGCTTCGACTCGAACCAGGACAGTTCCTCGCGGCGCGCGACGGCGCCGTGCTCCCCGACCACGGCTATGACGGAGCGCGCGCCCTCGGGCGACGGGAGGATCTTGCCCTGCTTGAACACCTGGGCGATGGTGCCCAGGGTCGCGCTCCACGTCCGCTGGCGGGTCGTCGTACCGGCCACGGTCACGGTGAGCGGGGTGTCGGGCTTGCGCCCGGCGCCGATCAGCTCGGCCGCGGCCGCCGAGACGGTCTCCAGCGTCGCGGAGACGACGAGGATGCCGTCGCTGGCGCCCACCTCGGTCCAGCAGCGCGCGGAGGCGGTCCGCGCGTTCACGAACCTCACGTCCGCACCCTGCTTGCCGGCCAGCGGAACACCGGCGTACGCGGGCACGCCGACCGCGGTCGCGACGCCGGGGACGACCTCGAAGGGGATGCCGCCGGTGGCGCAGGCGAGCATCTCCTCGGCCGCGTTCCCGTCGAGTCCGGGGTCGCCGGTGACGGCACGGACGACCCGCCTGCCGGAGCGCGCGGCCTCCATGACAAGATTGGCGGCATCTCGGATGACCGGGACTCCGGCGGCTGCTGACTTCTCGTCAGCAATCGTCAGCTGTGGCGTGTCCACCCCCGCGCGCGCATGCGTACGTACGACCTCGAGCACCTCGGGCTCCGCGATCAGTACGTCCGCGGCGGCCAGGGCCTCCACGGCGCGAAGCGTCAGCAGTCCCGGGTCGCCCGGGCCGGCACCGAGGAAGGTGACGTGCCCCTGGACGGCGACGGCCGGACACGCGGAGGTGGTTGGGCTTGTGGGGTTCAAAGCGACCGCTCCCCCATCAGACCGGCTGCGCCCTTGGCCAGCATCTCGTCCGCGAGTTCGCGGCCGAGCGCCATGGCCTCGTCGTACGACTGGGGCACAGGACCGGTGGTGGACAGCTGCACCAGCGTGGAACCGTCGAGGGTTCCCACGACTCCACGAAGGCGCATCTCATTGACAATCTGCCCGTCGGCCAACAGGTCGGCGAGCGCGCCCACGGGGGCGCTGCAGCCGGCCTCCAGGGCGCCGAGCAGGGCGCGTTCGGCGGTCACGGCGGCCCGGGTGTACGGGTCGTCGAGCTCGGCGAGCGCGGAAATCAGGTCCGTGTTGGACGCCAGGCACTCCACGGCCAGGGCTCCCTGGCCGGGTGCGGGCAGCATGTTGTCCACGGAGATCAGGTCGGTGGCCTCGTCGCCGCGGCCGATCCGGTTGAGCCCGGCGGCGGCCAGCACGACGGCATCGAGCTCGCCGCTGCGCACGTACCCGATCCGGGTATCGACGTTGCCGCGAATCGCGACGGTCTCGATGACCTTGCCCAGCGACTTGGCGTAGGCGTGCAGCTGCGACCTGCGGCGCGGCGAACCGGTGCCGATGCGCGCACCGTCGGGCAGCTGCTCGAAGGTCAGGCCGTCGCGGGCGACGAGCGCGTCGCGCGGGTCCTCGCGCTGCGGCATGGCCGCGATGACGAGCTCGTCGGGCTGCGCGGTGGGCAGGTCCTTCAGCGAGTGCACGGCGAAGTCGACTTCACCGCGTACGAGGGCCTCGCGCAGGGCGGTGACGAAGACGCCGGTGCCGCCGATCTGCGAAAGGCTCTCGCGGGACACGTCACCGTAGGTCGTGATCTCCACGAGCTCGACGGGCCGGCCGGTGATCGCCCGTACCGCCTCGGCGACATGCCCGGACTGGGACATGGCCAGCTTGCTGCGCCGCGTGCCGAGCCTCAGCGGCTGGTCGAGACGTGGATTCATGATGCCCGTCCTGAGTCGTGGTTCTTGTCAGCCTCGTCGGCCCGGCTGACGGAGGCCACCGTCTGCGGGTCGAGATCGAAGAGTTCGCGCAGCGCCTCGGCGTACCCGGCGCCGCCGGGCTCGCTCGCGAGCTGCTTGACGCGCACGGTAGGCGCGTGGAGGAGCTTGTCGACGACACGCCGCACGGTCTGAGTCACTTCAGCCCGCTGCCGCTCGTCGAGATCGGGGACCCGTCCGTCGAGCCGTGCCACTTCCATGGCGACGACCTCGGCGGCCATGGCGCGCAGGGCGACCACGGTGGGCGTGATGTGCGCGGCCCGCTGGGCGGCCCCGAAGGCGGCCACTTCCGCGGCCACTATCCCGCGTACGGCGTCGACGTCGGCGGCCATGGGAGCGTCGGCGGATGCCTCGGCGAGCGACTCGATATCAACGAGCCGCACGCCAGGAATCCGGTGCACGGCGGCGTCAATATCGCGCGGCATGGCCAGGTCGAGCAGCGCGAGCCGCACGGGCAGCGCGTCCACCCGGCTCCGTACGCCCTTGCGCGGCTGCTGCCGCTGCGCGGCGGCCTCGCCCTGGTCGGCCCAGGTCCCGTGCAGCTCCAGCGACCCGGCATCCACCCCGGCCAGCGCGGCCCGCCCATCGGCGGTCCGCCCCGGATCGGAAGCCAGCGCATCGAGCCCGACGGGACACCCGTCCCGCTCCTCGACGACAACCTTGCTCCGCACGGCCCCGGCATCGGCAATCCGCCGCCCCTCCCCCGCAAGCACGGCAAGCCGCGCAACGAGGGCGGGATCCACCAGCTCGGCCGAACCAGCCGAATCCAGCCGCACGGACGCCCCGGCCACAGCCAAATCCAGCACGGACACCCCGGGCCCAGCCAAATCCAGCCCCGCACCGGCCACGGACGCCCCGGGCCCAGCCAAATCCAGCCCCGCCGGCGTTTGAGGCGCGGGGGTCCGGGGGCTGGCCCCCGGCAACGGCGCCGCACCGGCATCGGGTCCGGGGCGAAGCTCCGGGGAACGGGGGAAGGGCGGGTAGGGGACAGCCCCCGCAGGGCCCTCCTCAGCGCGCTCCTCCATGGCCACGGCCACTTCGTCCCCGGTCAGCACCAAACCAGTGGCCCCGGTGCAGGACACGACGACATCGACCCGAGCCAACTCTTCCGCGACACCGGACATCGCAATGGCCGAAGCCGCAACCCCGGTGCCCGAGGCAACCAGAATCTCGGCCAACCGCTCCGCCCGCTCGGCGGTCCGGTTGGCAACCACAACCTCGGCGACACCCACCCGCGCCAACGTCGCCGCCGCCAGCGAAGACATCGACCCGGCCCCAATGACAAGCGCCCGCTTCCCCGCAGCCCACTCCTCCACCGGCACCCGCACGGCGAGCTGCTCCAGCCCGAAGGTCACCAGCGACTGCCCCGCCCGGTCGATCCCGGTCTCGGAGTGCGCCCGCTTGCCGACCCGCAACGCCTGCTGAAAAAGATCATTGATCAAACGCCCGGCCGTGTGGAGCTCCTGCCCCAGCGCCAGCGCGTCCTTGATCTGCCCGAGGATCTGCCCCTCGCCCACGACCATCGAGTCCAGCCCGCACGCCACCGAAAACAAATGGTGGACGGCCCGGTCCTCGTAGTGCACGTACAGATAAGGAGTGAGCTCCTCCAGCGCGACACCACTGTGCTGCGCCAGCAGCGTCGACAGCTCGGCGACACCCGCGTGGAACTTGTCCACGTCGGCGTACAGCTCGATCCGGTTGCAGGTGGCGAGGACCGCCGCCTCCGCCGCCGGCTCCGCGGCCAGCGTGTCGTGCAGCAGTTTGACCTTGGCATCGGCGGCCAGCGAAGCGCGCTCCAGCACGCTCACCGGCGCACTGCGATGGCTCAGCCCTACGACGAGCAGACTCATGCCGGCATCACCGCCGGGACGTCCCCCTCGGGTCCGCCCTTCCGTGCGACGGCGGCGGCCCGTCCGGCGGGCGGCACGACGGCGGCGGCCGGAGCCGCCCCGGTGCCGGTGCCCGCGGCGGGGCCGCCGGCGGCAGCCTGGGCCGCGGCTTCCTCGCCGGCCTTGCGCTGCTCGTGGAAGGCCAGGATCTGCAGCTCGATCGACAGGTCGACCTTGCGCACGTCGACGCCCTCGGGCACGGACAGCACGGTCGGCGCGAAGTTCAAAATAGAGGTCACCCCGGCGGCGATGAGCCGCTCGCTCACCTGCTGCGCGGCCCCCGCCGGGGTCGCGATGACCCCGATCGAGACGCCGTTCTCCTCGATGATCTTCTCCAGCTCATCGGTGTGCTGCACGGGCATCCCCGCCACCGGCTTCCCGGCCATGGCCGGGTCGGCGTCGATGAGCGCCGCCACGCGGAAACCGCGCGACGCGAAACCGCCGTAGTTGGCCAGCGCGGCGCCGAGGTTACCGATGCCGACGATGACGACCGGCCAGTCCTGGGTCAGCCCGAGCTCGCGGGAGATCTGGTAGACGAGGTACTCCACGTCGTACCCGACCCCGCGGGTCCCGTAGGAACCGAGGTAGGAGAAGTCCTTGCGGAGCTTCGCGGAGTTGACTCCGGCGGCCGCGGCCAGCTCCTCGGAGGACACCGTGGGCACCGATCGCTCGGAGAGCGCGGTGAGGGCGCGCAAGTACAGCGGAAGCCGGGCGACAGTGGCCTCGGGAATACCTCGGCTGCGGGTCGCCGGTCGGTGAGTTCGGCCAGTTGCCACGATGCTCCTGCGGGATGAGCGGGGCTGCAGGTGGCCACTTGTCCCAGGACCACCCCGTCGAATGCAGGCTATGTCTTTGTGAACGCGTGCACAAAGATTGTGTCCGCTTTGTCCGACCAAAGTGACCGGGGTCACGCGCCTTGGGCGTATGGGCCGGGAACGGATGACACGCCGAACCCGTTCAATTCCCGAAGGGGGCAAAACGGTACACACTCCTCACCAATACGCCCCCGAGACCCCATAAATCGCCCATGATGGTAACCGCCCGACGGCTCAAGCCTGCAATGCCCGTCGGAGCCGGTCAGGGTTCACCCTCCAGAAGGTGTGCTGTTCGCCGTCCACCAGCACGACCGGAATCTGCTCCCAGTGCAGGCGGTACAACTCCTCGTCCTGCGAAATGTCCTTCTTCTCCCACTGTGCGCCCGTCTCGGCGCAGACCTTCTCGACCACTTCCTGGGCGTCATCACAGAGATGGCACCCCGGCTTCCCGATGAGCGTGACCACCCGCTCCTGCGGACGCTTCTTCTGGGCACGGCGCAGCAAAGGACTCATGGATCCATTCTCCCGCGCCCGCACCCCAACCGGCCCGGCCCCGGCGCACCGAAGAGTTCACACCACCGATTCCCATCGGTTCGGGAAGTCCCGAACACAGTGGCTATGCTCGCGTCATGGCCGCTCTGGGATGGCTCACCCCCCGTAGGCGCTCCGCCACCGCGCGGAGCGTGCTGGCAGGCGAGGCCTCGGCCGAGGCCGCCCGCAAGACCGCGCTGGCCGACGAACCGCCGGGCGGCCGGGACTTCCCCGGCGCGACGGAAGCGGAACGCCCGGCAAGGCCCGAGGCCCCGCAGGAACCCGCCGCACCCGCTGTGCCCGCCGCACCCGCCGCGCCCGAGTTCCCCGTGGCCGGCGACGACCTGGCCGCCGCCTTCTTCGACCTCGACAACACCGTCATGCAGGGCGCCGCGATCTTCCACTTCGGCCGCGGCCTCTACAAGCGGGAGTTCTTCCGCCGCCGCGAGCTCGCCCGCTTCGCCTGGCAGCAGGCCTGGTTCCGGCTCGCCGGGGTCGAGGACCCCGAGCACATGCAGGACGCCCGCGACAGCGCGCTGTCCATCGTCAAGGGACACAAGGTCTCCGAGCTGATGTCCATCGGCGAGGAGATCTACGACGAGTACATGGCGGTGCGCATCTGGCCGGGCACCCGCGCCCTGGCCCAGGCCCACCTCGACGCCGGCCAGAAGGTCTGGCTCGTCACGGCCGCCCCCGTCGAAACCGCCACGATCATCGCCCGCCGGCTCGGCCTGACCGGAGCCCTCGGCACCGTCGCCGAGTCCGTGGACGGCGTCTACACCGGCCGGCTGGTCGGCGAGCCGCTGCACGGCCCCGCCAAGGCGGAGGCCGTACGCGCCCTGGCCGCCGCCGAGGGACTGGACCTCGCGCGCTGCGCGGCGTACAGCGATTCGCACAACGACATTCCGATGCTGTCGCTGGTCGGACATCCGTACGCGATCAATCCCGACACAAAACTGCGCAAGCATGCCCGCACCAACGACTGGCGCCTGCGCGACTATCGGACCGGCCGCAAGGCCGTGAAGATCGGCGTCCCGGCCGCCGCGGGCGTCGGCGCGATCGCGGGCGGCACGGCCGCCGCGATCGCCCTGCACCGCCGCCGCAAGTAGCGGCTACCGGGCCCCGCCCGGCCTCCCGCCCCACCACGCCCGGCGCTCTCCCCCGCCCGGGGCATTCGCTCACCTCTACCCGCGCCCCCGGCGCGGCACTCCGCCCTGCCCCACTCGGTCGCGAGCCACCGTGGAAGCAGGCATTCCGCGCATCCAAGTGATCAAGAATCGATCACCATCCGTGCCTGAATATGCCCTCGACACGCAACAGAAGTGTCGTAACCGGTGATTTGAGCAACTGGGTGTAGCGCTGCCTGTACGAAGCGTTATTCTCCTCAAACGCATGCCACCGCCATCTGTCGCTACGACGGGTGAACGGTCCCGCACTGCACGTGATGGAAGCTCTGCCTCTGGGAGTCCCGTGTACCCACCTGTCGGGGTTGACGCCTCGGGCCTGGCTACGCTGCGCGCAACGGTCCTCGACCAGCTGCGCGGCTTCGTCCCCACCGCGTACACCGTCCCCGCATTCGCCACCGCGGTCCCCGCCGGACTCGGCCCGGCCGGTCCTTGCTATGCCCTGACCGACGGCGGAGCAACGGTGGGCAGACGCGGTCGCGCCGGCGGCTCGTCCGCCGGGGGCGCAGCCGCCGGGACCACCGCGCCCGCCGCCCGCCGCCCCACCGCGGACAGCGACCAGGCCCGCATGATGGACCTGGTCGAACGCGCCCAGGCCGGCGAGGCCGATGCCTTCGGTCGCCTGTACGACCAGTACAGCGACACCGTCTACCGCTACATCTACTACCGCGTCGGCGGCAAGGCGACCGCGGAGGATCTCACCAGCGAGACCTTCCTGCGTGCGCTGCGCCGTATCTCCACCTTCACCTGGCAGGGCCGCGACTTCGGCGCCTGGCTCGTGACGATCGCCCGCAACCTGGTCGCCGACCACTTCAAGTCGAGCCGCTTCCGCCTGGAAGTCACCACCGGCGAAATGCTCGACGCCAACGAGGTGGAACGGTCCCCCGAGGACTCCGTCCTGGAGTCCCTCTCCAACGCGGCCCTGCTGGAAGCCGTACGGAAACTCAATCCGCAGCAGCAGGAGTGCGTGACCCTGCGCTTCCTGCAGGGCCTCTCGGTCGCCGAGACGGCCAGGGTGATGGGAAAGAACGAGGGCGCCATCAAGACCCTCCAGTACCGGGCGGTCCGCACCCTGGCCCGCCTGCTCCCCGACGACGCCCGCTGACGCCGCCCTCCTCTCACATTTCGGTACCCCTCCCTGATGACCTTGATGACACCGACGACCCCACCGACAACGACGACACCTCCAGCAGGGTCGAATCCAACGACGCTGTGGTCCGATCATCCTTCGTCCGTAACCCAAGTGCCGCGCCGCTCGTTGTGGGGAATGCAGGCTCCCTGTGGACAAGCCCTGACCGAAGCCGCTCACTCGAAAGTGTGGATGTGCTCAAGGAAGGCAACCTTCCGGACACCTTGGGGAGTCGATCGTCATGACGAGAGGAGGTGCCGCCAGTGATCGCGAACGTGACTCCGCACCGGCGGGCGAACGCCTTCGCCCAGGCCCTGGAGGAGCGGACCCCGTCCGACCTTTCGGAACCGGACCCGGCGGCCGAGCAGTCCGAGGCACCTGCCGAACCTGCCGACCACGACCGGTTGTTGGCCCTGGCGAGCGTGCTCGGTGAAAGAATGCCGCGCCCGGTGCTGGACCCCGAGGTCAAAGTGGTGCAACGAGCCCAGCTCATTGCCGCCATGGAAGCCAAGGTGATGGAAGAGAGGGCCGGGGGCGGCGTGGCCGCCGACCCTCAAGTGCCCGAACAGCGGACCGGCCGCGGCGCCCACCGGGCGACCTCGCTCCGGAAATTGCGGCCCCGCTCCCGCTGGTCCAAGGGCATCGCGGCAGGCGGTCTCACCGTAGGTGTGGCCGCGGGGGCCTTCAGCGGAGTGGCCGCTGCCAGCACGGACGCCCTGCCGGGTGATCACCTGTACCCCGTGAAGCGGGGCATGGAGGACATCCGGCTCGGGATGGCCGACGACGATTCGGACCGGGGCGAGCTCTATCTCGACCAGGCCTCGAGCCGCCTGTCGGAAGCCCGCCGGCTCATGGAGCGCGGCCGTCTCGGCGCACTCGACCACGAGTCGCTCGGCGAGATCCGCCGAGCCCTCGCGGGCATGAAGCACGATGCCTCGGAGGGCCACCGGCTGCTCCAGGCCGCCTACGAACGGGACGGCTCGCTCGGCCCGATCCAGGCGCTGTCCTCGTTCTCCCGTTCGCACCGGGACGCGTGGGCCAAGCTCCGGGGCAATCTCCCGGCGCAGCTCACGGACGTGGGCGGTGAGGTGGAGTCGGTCTTCCAGGCCATAGACCAAGACGTGGCGCCGCTCCAGAGTCTGCTCCCGAAGCCTCCGGAACAGACCCGCGGCTCCGGCCCCTCCACGAAGCCGAGCGCCCCGACGGGCAAGCAGCAGGCGACGCCCCCTCAGGGCGCCCCGTCCGCGGCCCCCAACCCGCCCACGGACCAGACCTCGGGTTCCCCGAAGACCCCGCCCCCCGACGGCGGCGGTCTCCTGGGCGGCACGGGCAACCTCCTGAACCCGCCCACGGACCAGTCCACCCCGTCCACCGAGCCGGGCGGCACCCCGCCCCCCGCCCACCCGGACATCACCCTCCCGCCCCTCCTCCCCGGCCTCCTCCCAGGCCTGGGCATCAACGCGGAGGACGCCGAGTAGCACCGCATGACCTCAAACGCCGGCGAGGCACATCCAGCCTCGTCGGCGTTTGAGGCGCGGGTGTCCGGGGGCCGGCCCCCGGCAACGGCGCATCAGAAGAAGACGGACCTCCGCTGTACCAGCAGCTTGTACAGCGTGTGCTGGATCTGCTCCCGCACCTGATCCGTCAGGTTGAACATCAGCATCGGATCCTCGGCCGCCTCCGCCGCGTACCCGTCCGTCGGAATCGGCTCCCCGAACTGGATCGTCCACTTCGTCGGCAGCGGCACCGCCCCCAACGGCCCCAGCAGCGGAAACGTCGGCGTGATCGGGAAGTACGGAATCCCCAGCAGCCGTGCCAGCGTCTTCGAGTTGCCGATCATCGGGTAGATCTCCTCCGCCCCCACGATCGAGCACGGCACGATCGGCGTCCCCGCCCGCAGCGCGGTCGACACGAACCCGCCCCGCCCGAACCGCTGGAGCTTGTACCGCTCTCCGAACGGCTTCCCTATCCCCTTGAAGCCCTCGGGCATCACGCCCACCAGCTCCCCGGCCTCCAGCAGCCGCTGCGCGTCCTCCGCGCACGCCAGCGTGTGCCCGGCCTTGCGCGCCAGCTCGTTCACCACGGGCAGCATGAACACCAGGTCCGCCGCCAGCAACCGCAGGTGCCGCTGCGCCGGGTGCTGGTCGTGCACCGCGACCTGGAGCATCAGACCGTCCAGCGGCAACGTCCCGGAGTGGTTCGCCACGATCAGCGCACCGCCCTCCTTCGGGATGTTCTCGATGCCCTTGACCTCGACCCGGAAGTACTTGTCGTACAGCGGCCGCATCAAGGACATCAGGACCTGGTCCGTCAGCTCCTTGTCGTAGCCGAAGTCGTCGACCTCGTACTCCCCGGTGATCCGGCGCCGCAGGAACGCCAGCCCGCCGGCGATCCGCCGGTCCCAGCCGTCCCCCGCAGCCGCAGCCGCCGCCGCAGGCTCCGGTACGGCCTCCACCACCGGCTCCGGCCCGGCCGGCGGCTCCGGCGCGACCCGTACCCGCCGGGCGGCCGAAGACCGCCGTCGCGGCCGGTCCTCGTCGAACGGAATGACCTTGGCGTCCGCCACTATCGCTTCGCTCCATCCATGTCCACGTCCAGCAACCCGGCCACCCGGTCCACGGCCCGCCCCACCCGCTCCGGCGGCAGCAGCCCGCCGCCCCGGCTCCGCGTGAAGTCGGAGAAGGTCTCGGCGGTCGTATACATCGGCTCGAATCCCAGGACCTCGCGCATCTGCGTGGTCTCCACGACCCGCCCGTGCGTGAGGAGCCTTATCTGCTCGGGCGAGAAGTCCGTCGCCCCGACCGCCCGCAGCGCCGCGCCGACCCAGGTCACCGCGGGCAGCAGCAGCGGCACCGTCGGCCGCCCCAGCCGCCGCGCGCACTGCGACAGCAGCAGCACCCCCTCACCGGCGATGTTGAAGGTCCCGCTGAGCCCGCCCGGCCCGCTGGTCTGCGAGGCGAGGCGCAGCACGTCCAGGACGTCGTCCTCGTGCACGAACTGCAACCGCGGGTCGTAGCCCAGCACGGTCGGGATCAGCGGCATCGAGAAGTACTGGGCGAGCGCCGAATCGGCGAAGGGCCCGAGGATGTTCGCGAACCGCAGCACGCACACCGCGACGTCGGGCCGCCTGCGCGCGAAGCCCCGTACGTATCCCTCGACCTCGGTGGCGTCCTTCGCGAAGCCGCCCGACGGCAGCGACTTCGGCTGAGTGGTCTCGGTGAAGACGGCCGGATCCCGCGAGGTGCCCCCGTACACACTGGTACTGGACTTCACCACGAGCCGCCGTACCGTCGGGGACTTCTGGCAGGCTCCCAGGAGCTGCATCGTCCCGATGACGTTGGTTTCCTTGACGGTGCTGTACGAGCCGGAGCCCGCGCCCGTCGCCGCTCCCCCGGTGACCGCGAGATGGACCACCGTGTCGACGGCGTTCTCGGCCAGCACCCGGGCGATGGCCGACTGCCTGATGTCCGCACGGACGAACTCGGCCGAGCCGAGCCGGTGCGGCGGGGTCACCGCGTCGACCGCGATCACCCGCTCCACTTCCGGGTCCCGCTGGATCCGCCGCACGAAGCGGCCTCCCAGTTGCCGGGCAGCCCCGGTGACCAGCACGACCTTCCCCACGAGCTCAGCGCCTCCCTCGAAGAAGTCCCCCGGCTGCACCGCAGCCCCTCCACCAGAATGGTGGAGGGGCTGCGGTAAACACGTACAGCTACCGTTTACTTCTTGTTACGGCGCTGGACACGGGTGCGCTTGAGCAGCTTGCGGTGCTTCTTCTTAGCCATCCGCTTGCGCCGCTTCTTGATAACAGAGCCCACGACTACCCTCGCTCACTTCTCTTCATTCGGTGCGGGGCGTCGGGGCCCACACGACCTACGTCGGCCTAGCCTACCCGCCCGAGCTCTGAGCCTGTAATCCGAGTGCCCCCGAGGGGTAATCACGCACTCCCGGCCCTCCCCATCAGGCCGATTCCACCCCCACGAAGGACTCGCGGAGGTACTCGTGCACCGCGTTTTCCGGGACCCGGAAGGACCGGCCCACCCGGATTGCGGGCAGATGTCCGTTGTGCACCAAGCGGTACACGGTCATCTTCGACACTCGCATCACCGAGGCGACCTCCGCCACGGTCAGGAACTGAACCTCACTGAGAGGCCTCTCGCCAGCAGCCATGACACACCTTGACCTTCCGCGCATGACGGGCACCGGCTTCCCCTCCGGTTACGCCCCGTCGTCGCACGCTCACTCACCAGAGTAGGGGCGTGTGATACGAGTGGGGAAGAGGAGCTACGCCCACTCCTGCCGACCCGACAGACTCGCCCGATTGAGTACATAGCGAGTGAGCGGGCGGTAGTAGTCCGCGCGCACCGCGTCATCAAGCGGAACCGCCACCGACACCTGCCCCTCGGCTTCCCCCACGAACAGTGCGGGATCATCCGTATCGGCCAGCCCGATCGCCTCCACACCGAGCTGACCTGCACCGCAGACCCACCCGTGGTCCCCCACCACCAGCTCCGGCAACGGCCCGCCGGCCTCCGCCAGCGCCCCGAGCGCGATCCGAACCGGCAGCGGCGAATGGGAGTGCGCGCCGGTGTCACTCCCGTCCGGCCGCGCGCCGTCTTCCCGCACCAGTGCGACCCCTCGTACGTAATCGATGCGGTGCGTGCGTACGCCGAACCGGGTCTGCATGTCGACGGGTGCCCCCCGCGCCGGGGTGAGGACTTCACATCCCGCCGCCGACAACGCCCCCGCCAAGGTGGCGTAGAACCCCAGGAGCCGGTGCGGGTGCCCGGTCCCGAACAACACCGGGGCCCGCGCCCCGGCCACCGCCCGCAGCCTCCCCGCGAAGGCCTCCAACCCCGCCACCGTCCGCTCGGGATCGATCAAGTCCGGCCCGCTGACGTGCGCGGGGTCCGCCGAGACCCCGCACTTCTGCGCCATCAGCCGCAGCAGATCACCCTCGTCCCACCCCCACGCCGGATCCAGCCCCAGCAGCACCCGCGGATCCCGCGCCGCGAACAGCCGGTAACTGCGCAGGCTCTCCTCCCGAGAGGTCGCGACGGGCCCGGCCAGTCGGGCGGCCAGCAGATGCGCACGCAACGCGCCGGTACTCAACACCCTCCCGATGCTCCCGCACCAAACCTGACCCCTCACCAGTTCCGGCCATTCCCCCACCCGTTGGCCCAACCAATCCAGCCCCGCCGCCTCACTCCAGCCCCTCCGGCGTTTGAGGAGCGGGGTCTGGGGCGGAGCCCCAGGGGGTCCGGGCGCAGCCCGGGGAACGGTGGAAGGGCGGGTAGGGGACAGCCCCGCAGGGCCGCCCACCCCCACCTAGGCCCCTAGGCCAGCAACCCCCGCAGGGGGAACACCGCCCGCCGCGTGGCAAGCACGGCCTGGTCGATCCGGTCGGCAGGGTCGTACCCCGCCTCCCAGTCCCGCCAGCCCGGCACCCGCCCATCCGTCATCCGCCCGGGCGCCAACAACCGCGTCCGCGCATACACCGCATCCCGCCAAGACCCCGGCACAGCCGTCTCAGGATCGATCGGCCGATGCCCGGCAATCGCCACCAGGTGCGTCCACGACCGCGGCACGACGTCGACAACGGCGTACCCACCCCCACCGAGCGCCAGCCACCGCCCGTCCTCCCCACAGGAGTGCGCCAGCTCATGACACGCCTCCATCACCGCCCGCTGCGCGTCCAACGACACCGCCAGATGCGCCAACGGGTCCTCGAAGTGCGTATCGGCCCCGTGCTGAGTCACCAGCACCTGAGGCCGGAAGTCCTCCAACAGCTCCGGCACCACCGCGTGGAAGGCCCGCAGCCACCCCTCGTCCCCGGTCCCCGCGGGCAGCGCGATGTTCACCGCCGACCCCTCCCCCGCCGGCCCGCCCGTCTCCTCCGGCCAGCCCGTCTGCGGGAAGAGCGTCCGCGGATGCTCGTGCATCGAGATCGTCAGCACCCGCGGGTCGTCCCAGAACGCCGCCTGCACCCCGTCCCCGTGGTGCACGTCGACATCCACATAGGCGACCCGCTCGGCCCCCAGCTCCAGCAGCCGCGCGATCGCCAGCGACGCGTCGTTGTACACGCAGAACCCCGCCGCCCCACCGGGCATCGCGTGGTGCAGCCCGCCGGCGAAGTTCACGGCGTGCTCGGCCTCCCCGCGCCAGATCGCCTCGGCCGCCGCCACCGACTGCCCGGCGATCAGCGCGGACGCCTCGTGCATCCCGTGGAACGCCGGATCGTCCGCCGTCCCCAGCCCGTACGAGCCGTCCGCGACCCCGGGGTCGGCGGACACCTCGCGCACCGCGGCGACGTAGTCCTCGCGGTGCACCAGCCGCAGCGTCGAGTCCCCGGCCGGCCGGCCCGACCGTACCTCCAGCTCCCGGTCGAGCCCGAAGGCCCGTACCAGGCCCATGGTCAGCTCCAGGCGCACCGGGTCCATCGGATGGCCCGGCCCGAAGTCATACTTCGTTACCGCCTCGTCCCACATCAACAGCCCGGTCACCGGTTCGCCGCTCATGCCGGACACCGTATCGGGCGGGCTCCGAACCGAACGAGCGGGCATAGAAAAGAGTGACGAGGACCAGCACCATCGGCACGAGCATCGCCCCCCGGTAGCTCCAGGCGTCCCCGATCCCGCCCACGAGCGGCGCCCCGATCAGGAATCCGACGTAGTTGAAGATGTTGAGCCGCGCGATGGCGGTGTCGGAGGCTCCCGGGAACAGCCGGCCCGCCGCGGCGAAGGTCTGCGGCACGATCACGCACAACCCGAACCCCAGCAGGGTGAAGCCGAGCATCCCCACCCACGCCCCGGGCGCCACCGCGACCACGGCGAACCCGCCCGCCGCGACGACCGTCCCGATCCGTACGACGGCCACGGCCCCGAAGCGCCGCACCCCGAGGTCGCCCACGGCCCGCCCGATCAGGGTGGTCACCATGTAGACGTTGTAGGGAACGGTGGCGAGCTGCTCGGAGCTGCCGAGCACGTCCTGGAGGTACTTGGCGCTCCAGTTCGACACCGTCGAGTCCCCGATGTACGCACACGCCATCACCAGGCACAGCGGCAGCAGCAGCTTGAAGCCGCCCGGCCCGAGCCCCTTGGCCTCGGCCGAGCCGGCCGCCTTGCCGTCCTGGTCCACGTAGAACCGGCTGGCGAGGAACGCGAGCGGCAGCAGGACCGCCACCGCCGGCAGATAGGAACTGAACAGCGAGAGGTGCCAGTGCGCCCCCGCCCACGCGGCGGAAGCGCCCAGGATCCCGCCAAGGCTGTACGAGGCGTGGAACCCGAGCATGATGCTGCGCCCGTACGCGCCCTGCAGGCTCACCCCGAGCATGTTCATGGAGGCGTCGAGCGCCCCCACGAACAGCCCGAACGCCCCGAGGGACAGCGCCGCGTGCCACATCTCGCTGCCCGCGCCGACCCCGAGCAGTGCGAGCAGCACGAGCGGCTGCGCCCACCGCAGTACGGTGCTGGGCGCGACCCGCTTCACCAGGTGCTCGGTGACCACGCTGGACACACCGGCGAGAATCGGCACGGCCGCCAGGAAGACGGGCAGCAGTGCGTCGGATATCCCGTACCGGTCCTGAATGGCCGGGATCCGCGTCACGAGCAGCGCGAAGGCCACGCCCTGCACGAAGAAGCTGAACCCCAAGGCCCCGCGCCCGCGGCGCAGCCGCACGTCTGCTGTCATGGCGGCACAGCGTAGGCGGCGGTGCTACCGGTGGGTAGAGCGATCACATATCGATTGGGTCAGTGCGAGAACCCACCGCTGTGGCCCGTGTATCCGGACCCGGCGCCCTCCGCCAGACCCAGCAATCCGGCCAGTTGGTTCATGTCGCCGAAGTACCCGGTGGCGCCGGGCAGCCGGTCGGCGGGCACCATCGCGGTGTACGCGAGCACGTCCATCCCCGCGGCCAGCGCTGCCTGGACACCCAGCGGGCTGTCCTCGACGACCACGCACCGGGAGGGCGCCACACCCATCTGGTCCGCCGCGTGCAGGAACAGGTCCGGGGCGGGCTTCCCCTGCCCCACGTCCTCCGAGCTGAAGATCCACTCCTCCTCGAACCATTCGTCGAGCCCGGCCGCCCGGTGCCCGACCCGGATCCGCTCGTGGCTCCCGGAGGACGCGAGGCAGTACGCGGTCCCGCTCTCGACCAGAGCCGCCAGCACCCCCTCGACCCCGGGCACGGGCTTGAGCTCCCGCTCGAAGGCCGCGAAGGTGCGCGCGTGCAAGGTGGTGTCGAAGTCGGCCGGCAGCGCCTGCCCGGTCCGCTCCTGCACGAGGTCGTGGACCCGGTGGACCGCGGCCCCCATGTAGTCGCGGAGCGACTCCTCGTACGAGGTCGGGTGCCCCAGCTCGGTCAGGTACCCGGCGAGGATGCTGTTGGCGAGCGGCTCACTGTCCACCAGCACGCCGTCGTTGTCGAAGATGACGAGGTCGTAGCCCATGCGACAACCCTACGAGCCGTCAGGGCCAATCCATCCGGACCCCATGCCGGGCATCCGCAGGACATCCAAAGATCCTGGCCGGCTCCCGCTCACCCTCAGCTAGGTTTTGGCCCAGAACTCCGTAAACGCAGAAAAGCCCCGCACCGAACCCTATAAGGGTTGGTGCGGGGCTTTCCCACAATGATTGTTCGGCGG
>NZ_JALGBX010000026.1 GCF_022808175.1 Streptomyces sp. AP-93
GCCATACCCGGTGTCTCTGGATCTCTGGACCTTACGACTGGCCCGTCCAACCCACACAACAACGTAGGACCGGCTGAACGGGCGGGCTGCCGGAGCGCCGTGGCCCGGGCCACGGACGACGTCCGGGGCCCGGGGCCCGGGCCACGGCCACGGCCACGGCTCCAGTCGGCGGCTACGTCTCCACCCGACGGGCGCCCGCCGCCGGGGTGGCGGTGAGGAGCCGCGGGAGGCGGTGGCCGGACGCGCCGAAGGCCGCCACGACGGCGCCGCCCACCGCGTCCTCGCGCCCCGCCTCCACCAGGGCGATGACGGAGCCTCCGAAGCCGCCCCCCGTCATCCGGGCACCGAGGGCCCCGGCGCCCAGCGCGGCCGTCACGGCGAGGTCGGTCTCCGCGCAGGAGACCCGGTAGTCGTCGCGGAGCGACGCGTGACCGGCCGTCAGGATCGGGCCGAGGGCGGCCGCGTCGTCCGCCCGGAGCCGGGCGACGGCCTCGGCGACCCGGCCGTTCTCGGTCACCACGTGGCGGACCAGCGGTACGAGTTCCGCCGGGAGGCCCTCCAGCGCCCCCGCGAGGTCCCCGGCGGGCAGATCCCGCAGGGCGCGCAGGCCGAGCAGCCGGGCCGCCCGTTCACAGCCCGCGCGCAGGGCCGCGTACGCCCCGTCGCCCAGGTCGTGGGAGACCCTGGTGTCGATCACGAGCAGTCCGAGCCCCTGCCCCGGGAGGTCGAGGGGCACCTGCCGGTGGAGTTCCGGGGTGCGGGCGTCGAGGTGGAGGGCGGCCCCGGTGGTGCAGCACACGGAGGCCATCTGGTCCATGATCCCGCAGGGGACCCCGGCGAAGGCGTTCTCCGCCCGCTGGGCGATCCGGGCCAGTCCGGGCCCGGGCAGCCGCAGTCCGTACAGCTCGTCGTAGGCGACGGCGACCGCGCATTCCAGCGCGGCGGAGGAGGAGAGGCCCGCGCCGGTGGGCACCGTGCTGTCGAAGTGGAGGTCCGCGCCACCGACCGGATGTCCCGCCTCGGCGAGTGCCCAGACCACTCCGGCCGGGTACGCGGCCCAGCCCGGTACGGCCCCGGGGGCGAGGGCGGCCACGGCCAGTTCGGTGATCCGGCCGTCTCCCTGCGCGCTGTGCAGGAGCAGCCGGCCGTCCGTACGGGCGCGGGCGGCGAGCAGGGTGGTCTGCGGGAGGGCGATGGGGAGGGCGAACCCGTCGTTGTAGTCGGTGTGTTCACCGATCAGGTTGACCCGGCCGGGCGCCGCCCAGATCCCGTCGGGGGCGCCGCCGAAGAGCTTCGCGAAGGTGCCCGCGGCCTGTTCGGGCCGGTTCACGCCAGGGCCTCCCGCAGTCGTCGCGCGGCCGTCTCGGGGGCGATGTCGTTGATGAAGGCTTCCGCCCCGGACTCCGTCCCCGCGAGGAACTTGAGCTTGTCGGGGGTCCTGCGGATGGTGAACAGCTCCAAGTGCAGGGCCAGTTCCTCCCCGCGGGTGCGGGGCGCCTGGTGCCACGCGGAGATGTACGGGGTGGGCGCCGGCCCCTGCGGCCGCTCCGGCTGCGGCTCCGGTACCGGGAACAGGCGGTCGAAGCGGCGCAGCAAGTCGAGGTAGATGCCGGGGAATTCGGCCCGCTCGGCTTCGGTGAGGCAGGTCAGGTCGGGGACCCGGCGGTGCGGGTAGAGGTGGACCTCGTACGGCCAGCGCGCGGCGTAGGGCACGAAGGCGGTCCAGTGCTCCCCGGCCGTCACCACCCGCTCGGTGGCGGCGCGGGCTCCGGCCACCAGGTCCTCGAAGAGGTTGCGGCCGGTGGCGGCGCGGTGCTTCCGCGCGGCGGCCGTCATCTTGGCGGCGCGCGGCGTGACGAAGGGGAAGGCGTAGATCTGGCCGTGCGGATGGGCGAGGGTCACCCCGATCTCGGCTCCCCGGTTCTCGAAGCAGTACACCTGCTCGACGCCGGGGAGGGCGGAGAGTTCCGCGGTGCGGTCGGTCCACGCGTCCAGCACCAGCCGGGCGGCGGCCGGGGTGAGGTCGGCGAAGCCGGCTTCGTGGTCGGGGGTGAAGCAGACGACTTCGCAGCGTCCGGCCTCGCCCGCGAGGGAGGGGAAGCGGTTCTCGAAGACGGCCACCTCGTAGTCGGCGGCGGGGATCTCACTGAGCCGGCCGTCCCGGGACGGGCAGAGCGGGCACTCGCCGACGGGCGGGTGGTAGATCCGGTTCTGGCGGTGGGAGGCGATGGTGATCCAGTCGCCGGTGGCCTCGTCCCGCCGCAGTTCCGGCCGGCTGTCCACCGGATCGAGCGGGCGCAGGTCGGGCGCGTCGCGCACGGCACCTTGGTCGGTGTCGAAGTAGATCAGTTCGCGGCCGTCCGCGAGTTTCGCGAGGGTCTTCTTCACGTAGCGAGAATAAACAGTCTCCAACATTTTCCACCACCCCTACACCGGGCTTTCCCTCAGACTCCAACAACATTGCCGTGTTATCTTGCTGCTTTCTGACCCGATTCGCCGATTCCCGGGAGCGACCCGTGGCCGAGCAGGCTGCCCAACTGGCCCACCAGCGACGCGCTCTCATCGTGGACGCGGTCCGGCGCGAGGGCGCGGTGCGGGTGGCGGACCTGGTCGGGCAGTTCGGCGTCTCGGACATGACCGTCCGCCGGGACCTGGACGCCCTCGCCCGGCAAGGCCTCGTGGAGAAGGTCCACGGCGGAGCCGTCGCCCCGGCCGGGGCCAGCGGGCACGAGCCCGGCTTCGAGGCCAAGTCGGATCTGGAGGGCGACGCCAAGGCGGCCATCGCGGACACGGCCGCGACGCTGGTGGAACCGGGCAGCGTGGTCGCGGTCTCGGGTGGCACCACAGCGCACGCCGTCGCCGCCCGGCTCCTCGGGGTCCCGCGGCTCACGATCGTCACCAACTCCCTCCCGGTGGCGGAACTGGTGTGGGCCGACGGCCGCAGCCGCGGGGCCGACGCCCCCACGCTGCTGCTCACCGGCGGCTCCCCCACTCCCTCGGCCGCCCTGGTCGGACCGCTCGCCGACCTGGCGATCGGCTCGCTCCACGTGGACCTGCTCTTCCTCGGTGCACACGGGGTGGCGCAGGGCGCCGGACTGACCACCCCGAACCTCATGGAGGCCCAGACCAACCGGGCCCTGGTCGCCTCGGCGCGCCGGGTCGCTGTCGTGGCGGACCACAGCAAGTGGGGGGTGGTGGGGCTCAGCGGCTTCGCCGCGCTGCACCAGGCCGACTGGTTCGTCACCGACGCCGGCCTGCCCACCGCGGCCCGCGCCGCCCTTGCGGAGGAGGTGGGCGAACTCCTCGTCGCGGGCGAGGAGCGGCACTGAGTCCCGGTACGGATCGGGCCCGGGTACGGATCGGGCCCGGGTTCGGATCAGGCCCTGGGTACGGATCAGGCGCGGGTACGCATCAGACCGGCGGCCCGGCCCGGATCAGGCTCCGGGATCCGCGGGTGCCGGTCCCGGGGTCGCCCGGATGACCAGCTCGGGGTCGAACAGCAGCTCCCCCGTGGGCACGTCCCGGTTGCTGACCAGCGCCAGTACGCTGCGCCCGACCTCCAGGGCCAGCCGGTCGGCGGGCTGGCGCACCGTGGTCAGGGGCGGGTCGGTGAATTCGGTGATGGACGAGCCGTCGTACCCCACGACCGATACGTCCCCGGGCACCACCCGTCCCTGCCGCCGGATGCCCCGGATCGCCCCGGATCGCTCCGAGGGCCATGTAGTCGCTGGCGGCCACGATCGCGGTGGCGCCCAGGGCGAGGAGCGGGCCGACGGCGGCCTGGCCGCCCTCCACCGTGTAGGACTGCCGGATCACCCAGCGCTCCGGCTCCTCGATGCCCCGCTTGGCCATGGCCTCCAGGAAGCCCCGCACCCGGCGGTCCGCGGGCTGGTTGCCGGCCGGGCCGGAGGCCATCCCGATCCTGCGGTGCCCCAGTCGGTGGAGGTGGTCGACGGCCAGCTCCGCGGCGAGCGCGTCATCGGTGGAGAAGACCGGGGTCGCCACCCCGTCCGCGAACTCCCCGTTGATGCCGACGTACGGGACCCGGCGCTGGCGCAGCAGTTCGTACGTCTCGGTGTCGGCGCCCTCGACGGTGTTGGAGGCGGAGAGGAAGACGACGGCCGCGACGCCCTTGTCGACGAGCGCGGAGATGAAGTCCCGCTCCTGGACCCCGCCGGGGAAGGCCGGTCGTCGAGATGTTCGACTGGTCCAAGCGCAAGGCCAACAGCTGGGTCCACCTGCCGGGCACCCGGGGCCCGCTCAACGTGGACGAGAACCGCACCGGTGGCAGCGGCAACGGCACCTACGCCGCCTCCTACTGGGCCGGCTACGCCAACCGCAGCGGCTACTACTCGCGCGACATGGCCCACCAGCTGTCCGGCGCGGGCGTGCTCGCCCTGCACGCCGAGAACAAGTCGATGCTCCGCTCCTTCGCCGCGTCCGCAACCCCGGAGCACAAGTACTACCCGGCGTGGGCCTTCAACTTCGACACCTCGACGTACCTCTCGATCGGCTACAAGAGTCCGACGAACTTCGTCCGCGAGGTGCCCGCCACCTTCGAGCTGGTGCAGAAGTCCGAGGAGGCGTACCGCTGGAGCGGGGACCGCGCCTATCTCGACGATCCGGCCCTGTGGAACTTCTCCCGCCGCGCCACCGACGAGTTCGTCACCCTGCACGACGGGCTCAAGGACAACGGCGCGATCGAGGTGGCCGAGGGGAGCACCGGGTCCCGGCTGCCCTCGGGCATGGACTGGCTGCGGATCGACGACCTCCGGGTCGGTGACTCGGCCTTCGCCCTCCGCCACGACGGGGCGACGAAGTCCACCCTCACGCACACCTCGGGCGCCTCCCCCTACACCTGGGAGGCCCGCTTCCCCGGCACCCACGCCACCCTCACGGTCGACGGAGTGCCCCAGCCGGCCCGCACCAAGGTCGTGGACGGAGTGACGTACACGTACGCGACCCCCACGGTCGCCCCGGGCCGCACGATCACCGTCCAGGCGGGCTGAACCGGGATCAGTCCGCCGCCCCCGGCCGATCGCGGCGCCGGGGGCCGGGGGCCGCGCGATCCGGCAGCGGTGCGCGCGGGCCCGTCGGCGGTTTGTGCGGCGGGGTCGGGCGGGCGGAGCGGAGGGGGGTCAGGAGGCCCGAGGCGGCGATCAGCAGGCAGAAGGCGCCCGCGGCCAGGCTGGTCGACGGGACCCCGTGCCGGGCCGCCAGGGCGGTGAGCACCGCGGCTCCCACCGGGCCCGAGGCGTTGTGGACCGTCCAGAACGCGGAGGTGACCCGCCCGAGCAGGTGGTCCGGGGTGACTTCCTGGCGCAGGGTCATGGAGCAGATGCCGCCCACGGTCAGCCCGAACATCAAGAGGGCGGCCATCGCCGCGATCACGGGCACACTGCGGCTGACCCCGGTGCCCGCCACGGACAGGCCGATCAGCACGGTCGAGCCGAGCCAGCACGGGCCGAAGCCGAGGGTCCGGCGCAGCGGCCCGGCGGCGAAGGAGGCGCAGACGACGCCGATGCCGCTCACGGCCATCACGTAGCCGACGGTCGACGGGGAGCGGTCGAGGTCGTCCCGGAGGCGGAAGATCAGCAGGTCGGTGGCGCCGATGGTGACGAAGGTGAGGAGGGTGAGCAGGACCGTCAGCGGGCGCAGCAGGGCGTGCGACCACAGGAAGCGGAAGCCGACCACGAACACCTCGCGCAGTGAGGCGTTCGTCTGCGACGGCCGGGGCGTGGCCGCTTCCCCCCGTGTGCCGAAGCGGACCCACCGCAGGCTGATCGCCGAGACGAGGAAGGTGGCTCCGTCCAGGGCGAGCGCCCAGGACCCGCCGACCCCCGCGACGAGCAGGCCGGCCACGACCGGGCCGAGGAGGGTGCCGAGGGCGAAGGTGCCCATCAGCCGGCCGTTGGCGGCGATCAGGTCGGCCGGTTCGACCAGGGAGGGCACGGCGCTCACGTAGGCCACGTCGAAGAGCGTCTTCAGTACGGTGACCAGCGCGGTCAGCACGTACAGCAGCCAGATCCGCGGGCCGCCGAAGGACCACATCAGCGGTACGGAGCCCAGCAGCACCGCCCGCGCGAGGTCGCAGCCGATCATCAGGCGGCGGCGGTCCACCCGGTCCACGACATGCCCGGCGAAGGTTCCCGTGGCGATGGCGAAGACCCCGGAGAGGGCGGTGATCAGGCCCATCCCGACCAGGGATCCGGTGACTTCGAGGACGAGCAGCGGCAGGGCGAGCATCGATACCGAGCCGCCGAGCACGGACAGGGCCTGGCCGAGCCAGAAGACGGTGAAGGGGCGGTTGTGGCGCAGTCCGCTCCGCGGGCCGCTCACCCCAGCAGGGCGTAGACGGTGGAGGCTTTCGCAGCCGGTTCACCGGCACCTTCGGGCGTCATGGTGATGTCGGCGAAGGCCATCCGCTTGCCCAGTTTGGTGATCCGTACGTCGATCAGTACGTCGGCGCCGACCACCGGCCGCTGGAAGCTGGTGGACTGCTGGACGGTGGTCATCGGACCGTAGGCCCCGCGCGCGGCGGAGATCGCGATGACGGTGGCGGTGTCCGCGGCGGCCATCAGGGCCTGCCCGCTGAGGCCCCCGCCGTCGCGGGCGAGGGTGTCGGACCAGGGCAGCCGCAGGACGGCGTGCCGTTCGCCGGTCTCCTGGACGGTGAGTCCGAGGGCGAGCACCCAGGGGGCGAAGTTGTCGTGGAGGATCTTGTCCGCGTCTGCCGGTGTCAGCGTCGTCACCGGGTGATTGTGGCGGCCGGCCGGTGGCCGCCACAACTCCCTTTCCGCGGGCCGGTCCTCAGAGGGAGGCGGCCAGTTCCGTGCCCTGGCGGATGGCCCGCTTGGCGTCCAGTTCGGCGGCCACGTCGGCGCCGCCGATCAGGTGCGCTTCGACGCCGGCCGCGCGCAGGGCCTCGTACAGGTCGCGGCGCGGTTCCTGGCCGGTGCACAGGACCACCGTGTCGGCGGGTACGAGGCGCTGCTCGCCGTCGACCGTGATGTGCAGGCCCTCACCGTCGATCCGGTCGTACGCGGCCCCCGCGACGGAGACGACGCCCCGGTGCTTGAGCTCCGCCCGGTGGATCCAGCCGGTGGTGGTGCCGAGCCCGGCGCCGACCTTGGTGGTCTTGCGCTGGAGCAGGTGGACCTGGCGCGGCGGGGCCGGCCGCTCGGGGGCGGTGAGGCCGCCGGGGCCGGTGTAGGCGGTGTCCACGCCCCAGTGGCGGAAGTAGACCTCGGGATCATGGGAGGCGCCTTCGCCGCTGTCGGTGAGGAACTCGGCGACGTCGAAGCCGATTCCGCCGGCGCCGAGGACGGCGACGCGCTGCCCGACGGGGGCGCCGTCGCGCAGGACGTCGAGGTAGCTGACGACGTTTGGGCCGTCGACGCCCTCGATGTCGGGGGTGCGGGGGGTGACGCCGGTAGCGACGACGACCTCGTCGTAGCCGCGCAGGGTCTCGACGTCGGCGCGGGTGTTCAGCTTGACCTCGACCGCGTGCTCGGCGAGTTGGGTGCCGTAGTAGCGGATGGTCTCCTCGAACTCCTCCTTGCCGGGGATGCGGCGGGCGATGTCGAGCTGGCCGCCGATGTGGCCGGAGGCTTCGTAGAGGGTGACGGCGTGGCCGCGTCCGGCGGCGGAGACGGCGCAGGCCAGGCCGGCCGGGCCTGCTCCGACGACGGCGACGCGCTTCTTCAACTGCGTGGGAGACAGGATGAGTTCCGTCTCGTTGCAGGCGCGCGGGTTGACCAGGCACGTGGTGAGCTTGCCGCTGAAGGTGTGGTCCAGGCAGGCCTGGTTGCAGCCGATGCAGGTGTTGATGGTCTCGGAGCGGCCGGCGGCGGCCTTGGCGACGAAATCGGCGTCGGCGAGGAAGGGGCGGGCGAGCGAGACCAGGTCGGCGCGGCCGTCGGCGAGCAACTCCTCGGCGATCTCCGGGGTGTTGATGCGGTTGCTGGTGACGAGGGGGACGGAGACCGCGCCCATCAGCCGCTTGGTGACCCAGGTGTAGGCACCGCGCGGGACGGAGGTGGCGATGGTGGGGATGCGGGCCTCGTGCCAGCCGATGCCGGTGTTGATGATGGTGGCGCCGGCCGCCTCGACCTCCTTGGCGAGGTGGACGACCTCGTCGAGGGTGGAGCCGCCGGGGATCAGGTCGAGCATCGAGAGGCGGTAGACGAGGATGAAATCCTCGCCGACGGCCGCGCGGGTGCGCCGGACGATCTCCAGCGGGAAGCGCACGCGGTTCTCGTAGGCGCCGCCCCAGCGGTCGGTGCGCTTGTTGGTGGCGGCGGCGATGAACTCGTTGACCAGGTAGCCCTCGGAGCCCATGATCTCGACGCCGTCGTAGCCGGCCAGCTTGGCGAGGCGGGCGGCGCGGACGAAGTCCTCGACGGTGCGCTCGACTTCGGCGTCGGTGAGGGCGTTCGGGACGAAGGGGCTGATGGGGGCCTGGAGGGCGCTGGGGGCGACCAGGTCCTTGTGGTAGGCGTAGCGGCCGAAGTGGAGGATCTGCATCGCGATCTTCCCGCCCTCGGCGTGCACCGCGTCGGTGATCACCCGGTGCTCGGCGGCCTCCTCCTCGGTGGTGAGGCGGGCGCCCCCCCCAAAGGGGCGGCCGGCGTCGTTCGGGGCTATGCCGCCGGTGACGATGAGGCCGGCGCCGCCGCGGGCGCGCTCGGCGTAGAAGGCGGCGAGGCGCTCGAAGCCCCGCTCGTGCTCTTCGAGGCCGGTGTGCATCGAGCCCATGATCACGCGGTTCGGCAGGGTGGTGAAGCCGAGGTCCAGGGGGCTCAGCAGGTGCGGGTACCGGCTCTGGGAACTCATGAGGGCGCCTCCTCGCGCGGGGGTGATGGATCTGTTCTAGCTGAGCAAGCGCTTATTGTGCAACTAGGTGCATAAGCGAGCGCGGGACCACGCCTCCCGGAAATCCGGGGATTCCGGTGGCCACGGGCCCTCTCCCCGTCGGCACCTGTGGCGCAGTTCACGGCCCGGCTGATCGCCGGGGACGGGGGCGCCCGCACTCCCCGGATACCCTCTGGCGGATGACGAGGAAGCCCCGGACCACCCGGCCGACCGAGCGCCGCGCCGTGACGGTGAACGGCGGGGTGCGCCTCGCCTACGAGGTCACCGGGCCCCCCGCCGGCCCGCCGGTGCTCCTGCTCCCCGCGCTCGGCGGGACCGTCGCCGACTGGGCTGCCGTACGGGACGAACTCGCGCGGGAACGGCGGGTGTTCGCGCTGGACCTGCGCGGCCACGGAGCCAGCGCGCGGCCGTCCGCGTACTCGCTCCCGCTCATGCGGGACGACGTACTGGGCTTCCTGGACGCCCTCGGGCTCGACCGGGTGGACCTGGTGGGTCACTCGATGGGCGGTGTCGTCGCCTACCTGGTCGCCGCCGCGCAGCCGCACCGCGTCGGCCGCCTCGTCCTGGAGGACGCGCCCGCGCCGCTCCCCCGCGAGGCCGCGGCCCCCGTACGTCCCGAGGGCGACCTCGCCTTCGACTGGGCGATGGTGCTCGCGGTCCGCCCCCAGCTCGACCGCCCGGACCCGGCCTGGCTGGCGGGCCTGTCCCGCATCACGGCCCCCACCCTGGTCGTGTACGGCGGCCCCGCCAGCCACCTGCCGCCCGCTTCCTTCGACGAGGTGGTCCGCCGCATCCCGGACGCCCGCCTGATCACCTTCCCGTACGGCCACTTGATCCACGCGGCGGCGCCCGGGGAGTTCACGGCGGCGGTCTCGTCCTTCCTCGCGCGGTGAACCCCGTCGGGGAAGTACACCCGGAGACGGCCCTCGCCAGGAGCTGGCTCGCCTCGGAGGGGGTGACTCAGGACGCGGGCGGCGCGTGGTGGAACGCGGACGACGATGCTCCGGGTGAACCGCCCGAAGCCACGAACACGGACGACATCGCGGACACGTACGGATTCCTGGTCTTCGACGACGAACGGATCGACCCGGCCGACCGGGTCCGGGTGGCGCTCGGCCTGATGGACCTGGTCGGCAGCCACGTCCTGGTGCACCGCCCGATCCACATGGCCCACCTCGGGCCCGCCGGGCCGCTGCCGATCGAGGTCCTGTGGAACGGCTACCGGCGGCGCCTGGAGGCCGAGCCGGCGCCGGAGGCCGTCATCGCCTCGCTGTGGCTCGACTGGTTCGAGCACTGGCAGACCGCCGAAGTCGCCTTCGAAGGGGTGCTCGGCCGGGATGCCGGGCGGATCCGCACCGGGGCCCCTGAGGGTTTCCTACGGCGGACCCAGCGGGTCCTGGAGTGTTCCGGACCGGTGCCGTGGCGCGCCAAGGAGCCCGCCTACCGGGCCGCCGCGGCCGTGCCGGAACTTCGTCAGGCCGTGTTCCGGGCCCTGCGGAGCAGCTATCACGACCTCTTCGGGCAGCTCGACCCGCCCGCCGCGCTGACTCTGCTGGACAGCTTGCCCCTGGCGCCCGCCACCGAGGACCTGGCCGCCCTGCGTGCCGTACTGGCGTCCGGGCACGCGAACCACTACCGCTCGCCGGACGCGTGGAGGGAGGCGGTGGGGCCCCTGCCCGGGTGATCCGGGCAGGGGCCCCACCGTCACCGTGGTCAGGCCCGGTGGAGGCGGACCGTGACGATCTGGAACGGGCGCAGGGTGAGGGGGATCGTGCCGTCCGGGGTGGGGGGCGAGACCGCCGTGCCGTCCAGGGGGCGTTCCAGGAGGTCGCTCTCGATCGCCGCCGCCAGCGGGAAGCCCGCCGCCAGGGTGGCGTGCGCGCGGCCGCCCCGGGATTCGTAGAGGCGGACGATCACGTCGCCGCTGCGGTCCTCGGCGAGCTTCACCGACTCGACCACCACCGCGTCCGCGTCGACCGCGACGAGCGGGGCGACCGGGCCCGCCCCGCGGAGCACGCGCTCCGGCAGGTTCAGGGCGTGGCCCTCGCGGACCGCGTCGCCGACGGCCGCGCCGGGGGCCAGCGAGAAGCGCAGGGTGTGCGCGCCCTGGTCGGTCTCCGGGTCCGGGTAGCGCGGGGCCCTCAGGAGGGACAGGCGGACGGTGGTGGTCTGGCCGCCGTCGGGGCGCATGTCGCGGGTCACGTCGTGACCGTAGGTGGAGTCGTTGAGGACCGCGACCCCCCAGCCCGGCTCCTCCGCGTGGATCCAGCGGTGCGCGCAGATCTCGAACTTAGCGGCCTCCCATGAGGTGTTGGTGTGGGTGGCCCGGTAGACGTGCCCGAACTGCGTTTCGGAGGCTGAGCGTTCGGCCTTGACGTCCAGCGGGAAAGCCGCCTTCAGGAACTTCTCCGTCTCGTGCCAGTCCACGTCCGTGACGATGTCCACCGTCTTGGCCCCGGCCCGCAGGGTCACCGACTGGTCGACGCGGGACAGGCCGAACGAGCGGGTCACCCGTACGGTGGCCGAGGACGGACCGGCCTCGGTCACCTCCAGTGCGTCCACCTCCACCAGGTCGGTGACCTTGTTGCGGTAGAACTCGTCGATGTCCCACGCGTCCCACATGTTCGGGAAGTCGGGGTGGATCTGGAGCAGGTTCGCGGCGGCCCCCGGTGCGACCGATTCCCGCCCGGCCTCCAGGTCGTACGCGGACACGATCAGCCCGCGGCGGTCGATCTCCACGAGGAGCCGCCCGTTGGCCAGGACGTGGCCGCCGCCGTGGCGCTCCTCCACCGTGACGGCCTGCCCGGCCGCCGCCGGCCGGCCCGCCCCGCCGGCCGGGACTCCACGCCGGGTGTGCGGGGCGCAGTTGAAGACGAGCTCCTCCTCGCCTTCCCCCGCGAGGGCGCTCTGCGCGGCCACGGTGATCGCCGTCAGTTCCTCCCGCACTGCTCCGTACGTCTCGCGGGCCTCGCGGTGCACCCAGGCGATGGAGGAGCCGGGGAGGATGTCGTGGAACTGGTGGAGCAGCACGGTCTTCCAGATCCGCTCCAGGTCCTCGTACGGGTACGCGTACCCGGGGACCTTCACGGCGGCCGTGGAAGCCCACAACTCGGCTTCGCGCAGCAGTGATTCGCTGTGCCGGTTGCCTTGCTTGGTCTTGGCCTGGGAGGTGTAGGTGCCGCGGTGCAGCTCCAGGTAGAGCTCACCGGCCCAGACGGGCGCGTCCTCGTACTCGGCGTGCGCCTTCTCGAAGAACGCGTCGGGGCGCTCGATCTCCACGCGCGGGGAGCCTTCGAGGTCCCGCTGCCGCTTGGCGCGGCCGAGCTGCTCCCGGGTCGGGCCGCCGCCGCCGTCCCCCCACCCGAAGGGGGCCAGTGAGCGCGAACCACGGCCCTTCTCCTGGTAGTTGCGGGCGGCGTGCGCCAGCTGGGCTCCGCCGAGGTCGGAGTTGTAGGTGTCGACGGGCGGGAAGTGCGTGAAGACGCGGGTGCCGTCGATGCCCTCCCACCAGAAGGTGTGGTGGGGGAACTTGTTGACCTGCGACCAGGAGATCTTCTGCGTCAGGAACCACTGGGATCCGGAGAGTTTGACGATCTGCGGCATGGCGGCGGTGTAGCCGAAGGAGTCGGGCAGCCAGACGTTGTTCGTCTCGATGCCGAACTCGTCCATGAAGAACTTCTTGCCGTACAGGAACTGGCGGGCCATGGCCTCGCCGCCGACCATGTTGGTGTCGGACTCGACCCACATGCCGCCGACCGGCACGAACTGCCCGTCCGTGATCTTCTTCTTGACCCGCTCGAAGAGCTCGGGCCGGTAGGTCTTGATCCAGTCGAGCTGCTGCGCCTGCGACATGGCGAAGACGAACTCGGGGTGCTCCTCCATCAGGCCCAGCATGTTGGACGTGGTCCGCGCGACCTTGCGCACGGTCTCGCGCAGCGGCCACAGCCACGCGGAGTCGATGTGGGCGTGGCCGATCGCGCTGATCCGGTGCGCGGAGGCGTTGGCGGGGGCCGCCAGGACGCCGGCGAGCAGCGCGCGGGCGTCGGCCGCGGTGCCGGGGACGTCGCACAGGTCCACCGCGTCGAGGGCGGAGTCGATGGCGCGCAGGATCTCGTAGCGCCGGGCGTCGCGCTCGTCGAGCTGCGTCATCAGGTCGTAGAGGACTTCGAGGTCCTGTACGAGTTCCCAGACCTCGGTCTCGAAGACGGCGAGGTCCATCCGGGCGAGCCGGTAGAGGGGCTGGTCGCCACTGGTCTGCTTGTCGCCCTCGTAGGTGACCGAGTGGTCGACGAGGATCGGGTTGGACGCGCCTTCGACGTACCACTCGATGCGCTCGCCGCCGGCCGCCCGGTCGGCGACGCGCACCCAGTCGTTGTACGGGTTGAGCGCCTTGACCTCCCCGCCGTCGGCGCGGTGGACCAGGCCCTCGCACTGGAAGCCGGGCATCATCCGGTCGAAGCCGAGGTCGAGCACGGCTTCGACGGTGCGGCCGGCCCAGTCGGCGGGGACGGTGCCGGTGACCTTGAACCAGGTGGTGCCCCAGGCCGGGCCCCACATCTCGCCGATGGCGCAGGGCTCGTAGGAGGCCGCCAGGCCCTCGGCCACGGGGACGGGCTCGCCGGGGGCCTCCCAGCGCTCGACGGTCAGCGGGACCGGGCGGGAGTGGACGGCGGGCTTGATGCGCTCCTTGAGGACACGGCGGAGGCGGTGTTCGGTGATGCTGCGGTCGTCGTGCATGACGGCTGCTCCAGAGTGGGGTGGACTGCGATCCTGCGGTCGGTCGGGGCGGGACGGCGGGCGGGGCGGGGGCGAAGCGTGGGGTCGGGCCGCCGGGGCCCGACCGGGCCGCCCGGTCAGGTCTTGATGGCTCCCTCGCCGACGCCCTTGAAGAAGAAGCGCTGGAGGGCGAAGAAGAGCAGCATCATCGGGATCAGCGCGGCCATCGCACCGGCGGCGATGATCCGCTGGTCGCTGACGGTGGTGGCGCCGGCCAGGGTCTTCAGGCCGAGCTGGAGGGTGTAGTTGTCGCTGTTGGTCAGCACCAGCAGGGGCCAGAGGAAGTCGTCCCAGGCGCCCATGAAGCTGGTAATGCAGACGACGGCCAGGGCTCCCTTGGCGGCGGGGAGGAAGACCCGGGTGAAGCGGGTCCACTCGTTCGCACCGTCCAGGACCGCGGCCTCCTCGACTTCCTTGGGGACGGAGAGGAAGGCCGATCGCATGATCATGATGTTGAGGACGGAGACCGCGCCGGGCAGCCAGACACCGATGAGGGTGTCGACCAGGCCCATCTCCCGGACCGTGAGGAACATCGAGATCATCACGGACTCGAAGGGGAACATCAGCGTCGCCACCAGCACGGTGAAGACGATCTTGCGGCCCTTCCAGGCGGCCCGGGAGAGGGCGTAGCCGCCCATGGCCGCGAAGAGCATGTTCGAGGTGATGGCGAGCAGCGCCACCGTCAGGGTGTTGCCGACGTACTGGAACAGCGGGAACGACTCGGCGACCCGGAAGTAGTTGTCGAGGGTGGGCTGCGAGGGCAGCACCCCGTCGTACACGTTCTCGGTGCGGCCGCGGATCGAGGTCAGGAACTGCCAGACGATCGGTCCGAGCATGATCACGAGCATCAGGAGGAGCGTGGCGTACCGGCCGGCGAGGCCGATCCAGTACCGCCGCGCGTCGGCTCCGACGCGCTTGCCCGCCTTGTTCCCGAGGGACGCGAGGGCACTCAACTTTCGTCTCCCTTCGAGAGACGGCGGCCCAGCAGGCTGAAGACCAGCGTCAGGAGGAACAACAGGATGGAGATGGCGGCCGCGTATCCGGTCTCGCCGGAGAAGCCGAGGCCGACCTGCCGGATGAGGAAGGGCAGGGTACGGGCGCCGCCGCCGGGACCGCCGCTCTCGCCGCCGAGGATGTAGATCTCGGTGAAGACGCGGAGCGCGGAAATCGCGGAGAGGGTGCCGACCAGCAGCATCATCGGCTTCACCTGGGGGACGGTGATGCTGAAGAAGCGGCGGACGGGGCCCGCGCCGTCGAGCGCGGCGGCCTCGTAGAGCGAGGTGGAGACGTTTCCGAGGGCGGCGAGGTAGAAGACCATGTAGTAGCCGAGGCCCTTCCACACGGTCACGATCATCGCGGAGACCAGCAGCATGGTGCTGTCGGTCAGGAACGGGATCGGCTCGGAGATGATGCTCAGCTTCTGGAACAGCGTGTTGACCAGACCGTCGCTGCGCAGCACCCACTGCCAGATGAGGCCGACGACCACGGCCGAGGCGATCACCGGGGTGTAGAACGCCGAGCGGAAGAAGCCGATGCCGGGGACCTTCGTCTGGACGAGGACCGCGAGGGCCAGCGGCAGGAAGACCAGGCACGGGACGACGACCACGAGGTACAGCACGCTGTTGCCGGTGGCGACCCAGAAGTCGGGGTCGGCGAAGGCGCGGGTGTAGTTGTCGAAGCCGACGAACCCGCCGCCGCGCAGGATCTGCGCGTCGGTGAAGGAGAGGATCACGGTGTTGACGAACGGCCAGAGGCTGAACATCGTCACCATGATCAGGCCCGGGGCGAGGAAGAGGTACGGAGTCCACCACTTGCGGTGGCGCAGCCCGGTCTCGGCCTCCATCGCCTTCTTGGCCTGCTTCGCCTGCTTGGCCTTGGCCCTGCTCCGTGGGGCCTTGCCTCCGGGGTCCGCTGCCGCCGGCCCTCCGGTCTGCGACCAGGCCTGCACCGTGTCGAGGGTGGGCGCGGTGCCGGGCGCGTCCCGCGACGGGCCGGACTTCTCCCGCAGTTCCGGGCCTGAGGATGGACTCATGGCGTCTGCCTCTCCTTTCTCCGCTGCCGCCGTCACTGCCGGGCCGTCTTCGCGAGCAGCTTGTTCGCCTCCTCCTGCGCCTTCTTCACCGCCGTCCTGGCGTCCTGCTCGCCCTTGATGGCCTTCTGCATCTCGCGCACGACCACGTCGCCGACCTGGTTGGTCCACTGGACGGGGGTGTTGGCGTCGAGTCCTGCGGTCTTCAGCTGCTCGGCGCCGACGGCGCGGGCCAGCGTCTCCGCGTCCTTGCCGTCGCCCTTGTCGGCGAAGAAGGGGTCGGCGAGGCCGACGGCGTTGGAGGGGTAGATGGTGGCGTGCTTCGAGAACTCCACCTGGTTGGGGCCGTTGGTGAGCCACTTGGCGAACTCGGTCGCCGCGTCCATGTGCCGGGTGTCCTTCTTGATGCCGAGCGACTGGGCATAGATGCCGATGTGGCCGAGCTGCCCGGTGACCGCGTTCGCGACCTGCGTGTTCGCGTAGATCTGCGGGGCGTTCTGCTTGATGTCCTTGACGAAGCCCGGGGAGCCGGGACCGAAGACGATCTTGCCGCCGCCGTAGAGCTGGTTGATGTCGTCCTGCTTGAGCAGGGACTCCTTGGGCATGGCGCCCTTGGCGTACAGGTCCTTCATCCGCTCGACCCACGCGACGGCCTTGTCGGTGTCGAAGGTGAACCGGTCCTGCTTCTCGTTCAGGATCGGGACGCCCATCTTCTGCCAGTCCCCGGGCAGCCGGCCCTTGGGGTCGGCCATGAAGGCGGAGTACTTGCCCCCGGACTTGGCGGCGATCTGCTCGGCGTAGTCGAAGAACTGCTCGACGCTGGTCGGCGGCTCGGCCGGGTCGAGACCGGCCTTCTCGAAGAGGTCCTTGTTGTACGTGAGGATCTCCGGGGTCACGTACCAGGGGTACGCGAACACGCTGTCCCCCTTGCCGGGCAGCTTGAACTGCTCCCAGGCGCCGGGGACGTAGTCCTTGGCCACCTCGGGGTCGAGCTTCGCCACGTCCGCCAGCATGCCGCGGTCGCCGAGGAGCTGGAAGGAGTCGGTGGAGAGGTTGACCACGTCCGGGAGGGCCCCGGCCTGGGCGTCGGCGACGATCTTCTCGTTGTAGCCGTCGCCCGGCACGTCCTCCCATTTGACCTTCGCGTCCGGGTACTTCTTCTCGAACGCGTCGATGACCCCCTGGACGTACGACGTGAACATGGGCTTCAGCTGGAGCGTGCGGAACGTGATCTGACCGGCCACCTTGCCGGTCCGCTCCCCCTCCTTCACGTCTCCGGCGCCACCACTCATGCCACACGCGGAGGTCGCGAAGAAAGTGCCGGCCACGAGCGTGGTGATGGCTATACGGGTCACGTTCTTACGGGTCATCGTCGCCGCCTTCGGGGGGAGTTCCGGCCTCGTCGCCGGATCACTGGGCCCAAACTCACCCGAAATGAAGATTCCGTCAATATGACCAAAGTCCCGAGCGGCAGGTACCCGTACGTCCCGAATTACGACAGAGAAGGGGACGGCAGTCCGAAAGTCACTCCACGACCACCACTCTGACCTGCACTGATGCGCTTTAGTCCTTACCGACTTTGGCGTGATATCGATTCGATAACGAACTGGTCCGGCCGATGGAGGTTGACTTCTTATCGCCGATTAACCAAAACTTGCACTAATGCGGTTTACCTCGCACACCGACACCGCGAACTGCGAACTGCGAAACAGCTCCGCCACTCCTGCCGACCCCACCCACACGGATCGCCCGGCACGTACCGCCGGTGAAAGAGGGATTGACAGCCATGGCTGAGATCACGTTCCACCAGACGAGCCTCACCTATCCCGGCGCCGACCGCCCCACGGTGGAATCGCTGGACCTCGACATCGCCGACGGCGAGTTCCTCGTCCTCGTCGGCCCCTCGGGCTGCGGCAAGTCCACCACCCTGCGGATGCTGGCCGGCCTCGAAGAGGTCACCTCCGGCTCGATCTCCATCGGCGGCCGCGACGTCACGCACCTGCCGCCCAAGGACCGGGACATCTCGATGGTGTTCCAGAACTACGCGCTCTACCCCCACATGACGGTCGCTCAGAACATGGGCTTCGCCCTGAAGATCGCCAAGGTGGACAAGGAGACCATCCGCAGGAAGGTCGAGGAGGCGGCGAAGATCCTCGACCTCACCGAGTACCTCGACCGCAAGCCCAAGGCCCTCTCCGGCGGCCAGCGCCAGCGCGTCGCGATGGGACGCGCGATCGTCCGCGAACCGCAGGCCTTCCTGATGGACGAGCCGCTCTCCAACCTGGACGCCAAGCTCCGCGTCCAGACCCGCGCCGAGATCGCGAACCTCCAGCGCCGCCTGGGCACCACCACCGTCTACGTCACCCACGACCAGGTCGAGGCCATGACGATGGGCGACCGCGTCGCGGTCCTCGCGGACGGCCTCCTCCAGCAGTGCGACTCCCCGCGCACGATGTACGACCGGCCGGCGAACAAGTTCGTGGCCGGGTTCATCGGCTCCCCCGCCATGAACCTGCTGAGCCTGCCGCTGCAGCAGGACGGCATCCGCTTCGGCGGCTCCACGGTCAAGATCAGCCGCGCGGCCCGCGAGGCGGCCGGCGGCGACACGGTGACCCTGGGCATCCGCCCGGAGCACCTGGACTTCCACGCCGCGCACAGCGACAAGGGCCTGCCCGTCACCTTCTACTCGGTGGAGGAGCTCGGCGCGGACGGCTTCGCGTACGGCAACCTCGACCTGGGCAACGGCGAGACCCAGCCGCTGACCGTACGGACGTACGGCCGCGAGGAGGGCCTGCGCGGCAAGACCATCCGGGTCATCCCGCGCCAGGAGGACGTCCACCTCTTCCACACGACGACGGGCGAACGCCTCCCCGACTGACCCCGGGGCGCGAGAGGGTCGCGCGCAGTCGTTGGGTTGGTCTGGTTTTCCTGGGTGTTGGACGGGATCTTGTGGTGTTGCGTGTCCTTGTCGGGTTGGGCTCGTTTCGTATGTGGGTCCGATGATCGGACAGTAGGTCGCGGGCGGGGCGGGGGTGTGGGTGTGCGGCGGAAGGTCGCGCTGGGTGAGGGCGAGAGCGGCCGGGTGGCGTGCGCGTCCGCGACCGCGTTCCGGGGATTGGACACCGTCTCTGGTGAGGTGCTGAATACCGCCGCGCTGGGTGAGCGGGTGGGCTGGCTGACGACGCTGGTGGAGTCGATGGCCGCCGGGGTGATCGGCGGGCACTGGAGCCGGACAGAGTTGACCCAACTTGCATCGGGTGTCGGGCCATCGGGTGAGCGGTTGCCGTCGAACGCGTGGATGGCATTGCGCACTCTGGGCTGGACGGCAACCGTGCCGGAGGGCCTGTATGTGCCCGACCGGGTCCGCCGGGTCGCGGAAGAGCAGGCCGGGCGGGTACTGCGCTCGGCCGAATGGCGCGCGGCGATCCTGGATGCGGTCCTGACCACCTGGCCGGCCGGCGCTGACCCGATGAAACGTAGTGAGGAGGAGTGGGCGGCGCTACGGGCTGCCTGTCCGCAGGGGACGGCGGCGCCCGCCTCGGTCTTCCGCTCACGTACCCGTCAGGTGCTGCGCTTCACCACCGCGCACCGTCGTCTGCCCCTTGGCCTGTGTGAGCTGGAGGCGGCGCCGGGCGGCGGCCATCAGGTGGTGCTGGCCGCCGCAGACAAGCAACTCGCCACCCTCGTCCGGTGCGAGGACGAGCCCGCACGCTACGCGGTGCTGACCGTACGACTCCCGGTACGCCCCGACCCACGTACCCGTTCCGACTGGCGTCCGGTACGCATCCGGTTCCGGCTGCCGCCCACCATCGACGCCACGGCCGCCCTGCACGCACCGACCCTGCGCCTGCGCGGCGGGCGGCTGCGTCTGGATCTCGCCCACACCACCGGAGTGCCCAAGACGCTGCGTTCTGGGCACGGTCGGGCAGTGGCTTTCGACTACGGACTGAACACCCTGCTCACCGGCGGAACTCTCACCCTGACCGGCGGCGTCCAACCGGCCGTCCTGACCGACGGACAGCCCGTCTTCCTCCGTATGGACGGGGTACTGGCCAAAGCCGACCGGCTCCGCATCCACGCCGAACACCTGTGGACCAAAGCCGCGCACCTGGAATGCCTCCTGGACGGCCAGCGAGTCCTGGGCCGCTGCCCGGATACCCTGACGGCCGCCAAGCTCGCAGTGCTGCGCACCGAGCACGCCCGGGTCAGTAAGCGGCGTCAGCGCCTGAACGCGGAGATCGCCAAGGCGGCCGCACGGTTCATGGTCGATCACGCCCGCGGCTGGGGGGCGTCGGTGATCTACCTGGAGGATCTGCGGGACATGGAGGCCCGCGGAAAGGGCCGCACCCTCAACACCCGCCTCTCCAGCTCCGTGCGCGGACAGATCGTGGCCGACGTACGACATCAGGCCGCCCGGCACGGCATCGCCGTGGTCATCGTCCCCGCACGCGGCACCTCCAAATACTGCCCCCGCTGCCTGACCGCCTTCCGCCACCACACTGCCCCCGACAACACCCGAGCCGGCTGGAAATGGGCCACCTGCCCCAACACGCGGTGCGGATACAGCGCCGACCGGGACGTCGCCGCCTGGCAACGCATCGGCGCCCGAGGACTGCAACACCAACACCTGACCGTCCTGGACCGGACCACCGGCACCTACCTGATCCGGCGCACCGTCCAGGAACTGGACCGACCCGTCCAGCACCCCAAGCCCACCCACCCGGCCCCGCCCGTGTCTGGTCCGCAGAATTCCTCCGCGGACCGGACGAAGGAGGGACCGACGAGAGACCGCCCTGTGCCCAGGCAGCGACGCAGGGTCCCCGCCCCACCCGCAACACCGGCATCGACCGGCCCGGGTGGAAAGCGTCCGGCGGGGCGGCCGCCCCAGCAACCCACCCACCGCACCCAGCGGCGACGTGGGCGGCAGGCACCGCACACGATGAGCACCCCCAACCGGCACCAGCCGACCGGGACCAGACTCGGCGCAGGCTTCCACCTGCACACCCACGCCACCCCGCCCAAACAACGGGCACGGCGAAACCCGAGACTCTTTTCCCACCGGGCCGAACACCCAGCCCCACCCAGGAAAACCTAAGCTCATCCGAGACGCTGTGTTCCGAGCCGTCCACCGCGGCCAGGACGGGGCTGGCGGGGGTGGAACCGGCCGAGTTGGTCTGCATGCCTCCACCCTCCGGCGGGGCGGACCCGGCGGGCAGGGACCGAAGGCCCTACTTCACGCGGTAGTCGGCCTTCTCCGCGAGCTTGCCGTCCTTGTAGCAGAAGCGCAGCACCGTGTCGCCGCTCCCGGAGTCGGACAGGAACCAGGAGCACTGGCTGCCGGTCGGCACGGCGGGGCCGCCCTCCTTGAGGGCCGAGGTGACGAAGCTTTCGCCGGACGGCAGCTTCGCGCGGACCTCGGCCTCGGCGTCGCCGACTTTGACGGCCTCGTACACCTTCTGGTCGACGAGGGTCTTGTCGGCCACGTCCATGACCTTGCCCACCCCGAAGAGCAGCGCCACGAGCAGTCCGATTCCCAGCACCCCGGCCACCGCACAGCCGATCAGACATCCATTGCGTCGCGCCACGTCGAACTCCTCGTTCCTCTGCCGTCCGTCGGACGGTTGCCGTCCGTCCTCCCGACTCTCGCAAGCGGGGCGGCCGCCTGCTGTTCTCCAAAGTCGTCGGTCCGCGCAACGATCGTCGTTCGAGGTCGGACCGGGTGCGGCGTGTATACAGGGATGAGAACGATCATTCGGACGAAACGTGAGGAACCATCGTGAGCCAGAACACCGAGCCTCTGATCGTCGTCGGCGTGGACGGTTCGAACCACTCGAAGCAGGCCCTGCGCTGGGCCGTGGCCCAGGCGAAGGCCATCGGCGGCCGCGTGCACGCCGTGATGAGCTGGGAGTGGAACACCAACCCCTTCGGCGTCAGCCCGGCCGAGCAGACCGAGCTGGTGCACGCCGAGGACGCAGCCCGGCAGAAGCTCGCCGACACCGTGGCGGAGGCCGTCGGCACCTCGCCGGGCGTTCCGGTCTTCCGCCGGGTGGAACAGGGCTCGCCCGCGCAGGTGCTGGTGGACGCCTCGGAGGAAGCGGCGCTGACGGTCGTCGGCACCCGCGGCTACGGCGGCATCAAGGGCGCGCTGCTGGGCTCGGTGAGCCAGCAGGTGGTGCAGTACGCGGCCAGTACGGTCGTCGTGGTCCGCGAGGACGGCTCCGCCTGAGGGGCTGAGGGGCTGAGGGACCGGACCCCGGCCGCGCCCCGGCCGCGCCCCGACCGCTCAGGACGGCGCGGCGCCCAGGTCCGCCGGGTCGGTGTTGGCCCCGCAGAGCACCACCGCGACCCGCTCGCCGAGCGGCCCGGACGCGGTGCGTACGGCCGCCAGGGCGGTGGCCGCGCCCGCTTCGACCACGATGCGGTGCTCGTCCCAGAGCGCGCGCCGGGCGGCGGTGATCGCCGCGTCCGGGACCAGGACCGATGCGGCGTTCGGCTCCCGCACGGCGGCCAGCGCGTCCGCGGAGACCCGGGTGGCTCCGAGCGAGTCGGAGGCCACCGAGTTCACCGGGACGTCCACCGGCCGGCCGGCTTCGAGGGCCGCGTTCAGGGCCCGGCAGTTCTCCGGCTCGGCCGCGACGACCCGTACGCCGTGTTCCCGCGCGGCGGTCGCGATGCCGGCGAACAGCCCGCCTCCGCCGACCGCGACGACGACCGTGTCCAGACCGGGCAGGGCGGTGCGGATCTCGTCGAGGAGGGTTCCGGCGCCCGCCGCGATGAGCGGGTGGTCGTACGCGTGGCTGCTCAGCGCCCCGCTCCCGGCGGCGAACTCCCGGCAGGCCGCGAGCGCTTCGGCGTACCGGTCGCCGACGAGCCGTACGTCGGCCCCGTAGCCGCGCAGCCGCTCCACCTTCACGCGGGGGGCCGTGGCCGGCAGGAACACCGTGGCGGGCACGCCCTCGGCGCGGGCCGCCCAGGCGCAGGCGAGGCCGGCGTTGCCGCCGGAGGCGATGGTGACCCCGGCGCCGGGAAGGCTGCCGGCGGCGCGGTGGGCGGCGAGGAAGTTGCGGGCGCCGCGCGCCTTGAAGGAGCCGGTGTGCTGGAGGTACTCCAGGGCGTACGAAATCCCTCCGCCCGCCGGTATCACCGCGACGGGCCGCACGGCCCCGGCGATGCGGCCTGCGGCGGCGCGCACGGCGCCGTAGTCGAGCGGCACCGCATCGAGCGGCACCGCGTCAAGCGGCACCGCGTCGAGCTGCACCGCGTCGAGCTGCTGTTCCATGGACATGGCCCCGTACTCCTGTCGTTCGAAACTCGTCTCAGGCTCCGGCGGGCCGGTTCGCCTCGATCAGCTGGCGCAGGGCGCCGTAGTACACCTCGTGGTCGGTCAGGGCGGGCAGTACGCCGGCCAGCCCGCCCGAGAGCACGGGGAACTCGGCGGGGTCCAGGGCGGCCAGCGCCGCGCGCGAGGCTGCGGTGGCGGCGGCCGGGTCCCGGTGGTCGACGAAGGCCGCGCTGCCCAGGGTCAGCAGGTACATCCGCCGGTAGGCGGTCATCGCCTCGGCGGGGGTCATCCCGGCGGCCACGCTGTCGGCGAGCGCCGGTTCCACGAGCCGGGCGAGCAGCTGCCGGCCGAGCCAGGGGCGGCCGCCGCGCAGGATCATCAGCCCGGGGTGGGCCGCGAGGAGCCGGTAGAGGGCGGTGAACCGCTGCTCGGTGGCTTCGGCCCAGCCCACCGCGGCCGGAATCTGCGGCAACTGGGCGGCGAGGTGTTCGGTGCAGAGGTCGAGCAGGCCGGCGAGGTCGGTGCAGCGGCGCTGGACGGTGGCGTGCGAGACGTCGAGCCGCTCGGCGAGCGCGCGGAAGCTGAGCGCGGCGGGCCCCTGCTCGTCGAGGATCCGCAGGGCGGCGGCGGCGATCGCCGCGGGTGTGGCGCGGTCCAGGGCGGCTGATGTTCTCGGCATGAGATACACCGTATCAGCCGCTGTCACATCCGGCGTACCGTACGACGTATCAACCCCTTCGAGTGCGCTCGACTACACCCATATTGCTGGTCATTGATCAATAACCCCCGACTTATGTTGACAGCGGGTAGTCACACCGCTGCACTGAGCCCTCGACAGCCCCCACGTCAAGGAGACTCCGTGCCGCCTCGCCTGCGTGCGTCGCTCCCCTGTCTGACCGCGGCCGCCCTGCTCGCCCTCGCGCTCTGCCCCGCCCCGGCGACGGCCGAGCCCACCGCGACTTCGGACACCCCGCTCGCGCTCACTCCGCCCATGGGCTGGAACAACTGGGCGCACTACATGTGCGACATCGACGAGGCCACGGTCGTGGCGAACGCGGACGCGCTCGTGGCCACCGGCCTGGCCGCCAAGGGCTACGACACCGTCACCATCGACGACTGCTGGATGACCAAGAGCCGCGACGCGGACGGCAATCTGGTCGTCGACACGCAGAAGTTCCCGCACGGCATGGCCTGGCTCGGCGCGTACCTGCACGCCAGGAAGCTGAAGTTCGGCATCTACCAGGACGCCGGCTCCCTGACCTGCGAGCGCTACCCCGGCAGCGGCTCCCCCGAGGGCGGCGGCCCCGACCACTACGCCCGCGACGCCCGGCAGTTCGCCTCCTGGGAGGTGGACTACGTCAAGATGGACGGCTGCAACCTCTGGGTGCCCGAGGGCAAGACCAAGGAACAGGCCTACCGGGACGCCTACAACTCCGTCGCCAGGGCGCTGCGCGACAGCGGCCGGGACATGGTGCTGTCCGCCTCGGCGCCCGCGTACTTCCAGCAGGGCGAGTGGGGCGGATCCGACTGGCACAAGGTGATCGACTGGGTCGGCGAGACCGGCCAGCTGTGGCGCGAGGGCCGGGACATCAAGGTCTACAAGCCGGCCGCCCCGGACACCTCGCGCTGGAGCTCGGTCCTGGGCAACTACGGCTACAACCGCTGGCTCGGCCGGTACGCCGGCCCCGGCAACTGGAACGACCCCGACTTCCTGATCGCGGGCGCCCCCGGACTGAGCCCCGCGGAAAGCCGCAGCCAGGTCGGCCTGTGGGCCATGATGGCCGCGCCGTTCATCCTGTCCTCGCAGGTCTCCGAGCTCACCCCGGACGGGCTCGCCGCCCTCGGCAACACCGATCTGATCGCGCTGGACCAGGACCCGATGGGCGTCCAGGGCGCGGTGGTCTCCTCGAACGCCACCTTCGACATCCTGGTGCGGCCGCTGGCGACCGGGGACCGCGCGGTCGCCGTGCTCAACCGGTCCGCCGCCGCCCGCGACATCCGCGTACCGCTCGACGAGCTCGGGCTGGGGCTGGGCTCCTGCACCGTCGACGCGAAGAACCTGTGGACCGGCGCAACCCGCGAAGTGTCCGACGCCCTGACCGGAACACTGGCCGCGCACGACACCGGTGTCTGGCGGCTCACCCCGCACACCGGCTGCGCCGGGGCCGTGCCCACCGGGCAGATCGCCGGCCGGGGCTCCGGCACGAGCGCCGCCTGCGCCGACGGGGCGAACACCACCGGTGTCGGCGCCGTCGTGATGGCCGCCTGTACGGGCGCACCCGACCAGCGCTGGACCGTGGGCCGGTACGGCAGCCTGCGCCTGGCCGGCGCCTGCCTGTCGGCGGGCGAGGAGGGCCTCGTGGAGCTGGCCGACTGCCCGGGCGACCAGCAGCGCCGCGAGCCGGGTCAGAGCTGGACCCCCCACCGCGACGGGGCCCTGGTCGAGGACGTGAGCGGGCTCTGCCTGACGGCGCCGGCACCGGCGGCGCCGCCCGTCGAACCGGGCACCCCCGCCGAGCGGCTGCGGCTGACGCCCTGCGGCGACCACCAGGTCGACCAGGCGTGGGCCCTGCCGGTCTGACGGCCCGCCCCATGGGGAAGCAGACGAGGCACCAGACGAGGAAGCACCCACCCACCGAGCCGAGCGAGCCGGCCGCAGCGCCGGAGCCGGCCGAGACGAGGACGACGCGCATGCCGGTCCCCCTCCCACCACGCGGCCGGGCCGCCCGGCGGGTGCGCCGCCGGGTCACCCTGGCCGCGCTGCCCGCGGTCCTGCTCACCCTGGCGGTCGCCGGGGCCGCCCCCGGAGCGACGGATCCCGCCGCCGGAGCCACGGCTCCCCCCGGCCCGTCCACCGCCCAGGCCCCCGCCCAGCCCCCCGCCGAGTCCCCCGCGCCGTCACCCGCCCGGACCGGTGCGGGACACACCGCGACGCCGCCCGCGCCCCGGCCGCGGGTCTTCGACGTCGGCCCGGCGCGGGCCTCCCTGCAGCGGCTGCTGCCGCGCCACGCCGGGCAGTTCACGCTGGTGCCCGACACGGGAGCCGGGCCCGACACGTTCACGCTGTCCGGCACGGCCGGCGCGGTCACCGTCCGGGGTTCCACCGGCGCCACCCTGCTCACCGGGGTCGGCTGGTACCTGCAGCACGTCGCCGGAGCCGACATCGGCTGGCCCGGCGACAGCATCGGCCTGCTGCCGGCCGAGCTGCCGGCGGTGCCCTCCCCGGTCACCCGCAGCGCGCGGGTGACGCACCGGTACGCGCTGAACGACACCGACGACGGGTACAGCGGCCCGTACCGCACCTTCGAGGAGCACCAGCGGCAGATCGACCTGCTCGCCCTGCACGGCATCAACGAGGTGTTCGTACAGGTCGGCGCCGAATACCCGTACTACCGGGCGCTCCAGCGGTTCGGCTACACCGCCGAGGAGCTGCGGGAGTGGATCCCGGGCCCCGGTCACCAGAGCTGGTGGCTGCTGCAGAACCTGAGCGGCTTCGGCGGTCCGGTGTCCGAGGAACTGATGCGCGGGCGGGCCACGTTGGGCGGACGGATCGCCGAACAGCTGCGCGGTCTCGGCATGACCCCGGTCCTGCCGGGCTACTTCGGGACGGTGCCGCCGTCCTTCGCCGGGCGCAATCCGGGCGCGGTGACGGTCGCGCAGGGCGACTGGGCGGGCTTCGACCGGCCCGACTGGCTGGACCCGGTCTCGCCGCCCTTCGCCCAACTGGCCGCCGCGTACTACGCCGAGCAGCGCGCGGTGTTCGGGGACAGCACGATGTACCGGATGAGCCCGCTGCACGAGGGCGGGCAGACCGGCTCGGTGGACGTCAAGGCGGCCGCCGGGGCCGTGCAGCAGGCCCTGTGGGCGGCGCATCCGGGCGCGCTGTGGGCGGTGCTGGGCTGGCAGGACGATCCGACCAAGGAGCTGCTGGCCGGGGTGGACACCTCGAAGCTGCTGATCCTGGACGGGCTCTCCGACCGGTACAACCGGCTGGACCGCGAGACCCGTTGGGCCGGGACCACGTACGCCATCGGCTCGATCTACAACTTCGGCGGGCACACGACGATCGGCGCCAACACCTCCGTGTGGATCGACCGGTTCCAGTCCTGGCGCGCGAAGCCCGACAGTGCGCTGGCCGGCATCGCCTACATGCCCGAGGCCACCGGGACGAACCCGGCGGCCTTCGACCTCTTCACCGACCTGGCCTGGGAGCCCGGCCCGATCGACCAGCGGAAGTGGTTCGAGGACTTCGCGGGCCGCCGCTACGGGGCCCCCGACGCCGCGGCCGCCGCGGCCTGGGAGGAGCTGCGCAAGGGACCGTACAGCACCTCCTCGGGGCTGTGGTCGGAGTCCCAGGACAGCCTGTTCACCGCCCGGCCGAGCCTCACGGCGGTGGGATCGGCCTACTGGAGCCCCAAGGCGATGCGGTATCCGGCGGGTTCGGTACGCCGGGCCCTGGACCACCTGCTCAAGGTGGACCCCCGGCTGCGCGCCTCCAGCGCCTACCGCTTCGACCTGGTGGACACCACCCGGCAGGCCCTCGCCAACCACTCCCGGGTCCTGCTGCCCGAGATCAAGACGGCCTACGAGGCCCAGGACCTGGCCCTGTTCCGGGAGCTGACCGCCGACTGGTCCTACCGGGAGCGGCAGTTGGACGCGCTCGTCGGCTCCGATCCGAACTTCCTGCTCGGCTCCTGGCTGACGGCGGCCCGCTCGCACGGCGCGGACGAGGCCGAGCAGGACCGGTACGAGTACGACGCCCGCTCGATCCTCAGCGTGTGGGGGCGGCAGAGCACCAGCGAGGGCGGCTTCCTGCACGACTACGCGAACCGTGAATGGAGCGGCCTGATCAGCGAGTTGTACGCCCGGCGCTGGTCCTCCTACTTCGCCTCGCTGGAGGAGGCCCTGGTGCGGCGCGGCGCGCCGAGGGCGATCGACTGGCACGCCTTCGAGGACGACTGGGCCCGGCTCACCACCCGCCACCCGGCGCGGCCGAGCGGCGACCCGTACGTCCTGGCGACCGACATCGCCGCCTCCCTTCCCGAGGTCAACTGACCTACACCACAGGGGGGATGGGGACCTCCCGATGCGGCGCCGCTCACCCTCCGGCGGGAAGCTCCCCACCCGCCCGGGGGACAACCGGGTGGACCGGCCGCCGCTCCGGCGCGGTGCCGGGTTCACTGAAGGGAACTGACGGAAGCGGATCAGGGGCGGTCACCGGAACCATCATCCGGCGACCGCCCTTTCCGACGCCGCCATCGCCGCCGGAAGGACCCCGCCATGACCGAGCCCGACCCGCACCGCACCTCGGCGACGCTGGAGCTGCTGACGCTCCTCACCGGCGGGGGCACCGCGCCCGCGACCGCCGCCCTGCCCGCCACCGCGCCCGCCACCCTGTCCCCCACCGGCCGGTTACGCCCGCCCGCGGAGCCGGAGCCTGAGCAGCAGCTGCGCCGCCGCTCCGATCTGCGGGAGCGGCTCACCGACGGGATCGTGGAACTGCGCAAGCGGCGGCAGACCGCCCGCCCGCCCCAGGCGCGGACCACTGGTTCGGAGGCACCCTGGTAGCTGAGGCACCCTGGTAGCTGGGGGCACATCCCACCGAGCGGGGCGGGCGGTGACTCCGCATGATCCGTACGAAGGCGGGGCGGGCCGGCGCCGGAAGGCGGGGCCGGGCCGCGCTCGGCGCCGTCAGCGGACTGCTCGCCGCCTTCGCCGGGCTCGCCCTGGCCCAGCTGGCCGCGGCGGCCGTACGGCCCGAGGCCGTCCCGGTCACCGCCGTCGGCGGGGCCGTGGTCGACCGCACCCCGGCCGCCGTCAGGGAGTGGGCGATCCGCCAGTTCGGTACGGCCGACAAGCTGGTCCTGACCCTGGGCATCGGCGCCGTGCTGGCCGCCGTGGCGATCGTGGCCGGGCTGCTCGCCGTACGCCGCCCCGCCGCGGGCACGGCGCTCGCGGCCGCCTTCGGCGTGCTCGGCGCGGCGGCCGCGCTCAGCCGGCCGGAGGCCGCCTGGCAGGACGCACTGCCCTCGCTGGTGGGCGGGTTCGCGGCCGCAGCGGTGCTGTACCTGCTGGTCAGAGCCATCCCCCGGCCCACGACGCGGACCTCCGGAGCCGGCCCGCCCGGGGCCATGGACCGGCGTGGCTTCGGCCGCCTCGCCGTCGCCACCCTGGCCCTGTCGGCCGGGGCCGGGTACGCCGGGCGGCGGCTCGGCGCCTTCGGGGACGCGGGAGCCACGGCTTCGCGGGCCGGGCTCGTCCTTCCGCCGCCCGCCGTGGCGGCCCCGCCCGTACCGGCCGGGTCGGACCTGCGGATCCCCGGGGCCTCCCGCTTCATCACCCCCAACCAGGCGTTCTACCGGGTGGACACCGCGCTGGTCGTCCCGCGCGTGGACGCGGACAGCTGGCGGCTGCGCGTGCACGGCGACGGGGTCTCCAGGCCTCTCACCCTCAGCCTGCGGGAGCTGCTGGCCCGCCCCCTGGTCGAGCACGACGTCACCCTCACCTGTGTGTCGAACGAGGTCGGCGGCCCGTACGCGGGCAATGCCCGCTGGCTGGGCGTGCGCCTCGCCGATCTGCTCCGCGAGGCGGGGGTGCGGCCACCGTCCCAGGGCGGCCGCGCCGACCAGCTCGTGGCGCGCTCGGTGGACGGGATGACCCTCGGCACCCCCGTCGAGGCCGTGATGGACGGCCGGGAGGCGCTGCTGGCCGTGGGGATGAACGGCGAGCCGCTCCCCTTCCGGCACGGCTTCCCCGTCCGGATGATCGTGCCGGGCCTGTACGGGTACGTCTCCGCGTGCAAGTGGCTGCGCGAGCTGCGGCTGACCACCTTCGCCGCGTACGACGCGTACTGGGTGCGCCGCTCCTGGGCGCAGCAGGCTCCGGTCAAGACCCAGTCGCGCATCGACACCCCGCGCTCCTTCGCCGAGGTCGCGGCGGGCCGGGTGGCCGTCGCCGGGGTGGCGTGGGCGCAGCACCGGGGCATCGCGCGGGTCGAGGTACGGGTGGACGCGGGCGCGTGGCGGGAGGCCCGGCTCGGGGCGGCGGACGGCGACGACACCTGGCGCCAGTGGGTGTGGATCTGGGAGGCGGCTCCGGGCGGGCACACCCTGGAGGTCCGGGCCACGGACCGCACGGGCGCCGTGCAGACGGGGGAACGCGCCGGAACCCTCCCCGACGGGGCCACCGGATGGCACGCGGTGACGGTCCGGGTCCGGGGCTAGGGCCTGCCTTTCGGGTCTCGCCGGTCAGGCCCGTGTCAGCAGGCGACGGCCGGGCCCTCGCCCGCCGTGCCCTCGGCCGGGCAGACCATGGCGGCCGGACCGGCCGCGGCGCGGGCCTCGTGGAGGAGGCCGGGCGGGGTGGCGGCGCTGAGGGTCCAGACGACGGCGCCGCCCGCGGGCTGCTCCGGGACGGCCGCCAACAGGTCCCTCAGGTCGGCCCCGGCGGTCTGCGGGTACGGGAGGTGGAGCGTCTCGTAGCGCACCGGGGCGGTGTCCACCGGGAGGATCCGGATCCGGCGGCGGTCGCCGCCCGGGTCCGGGTCCGCGGCGGGGCCTTCGATCAGCAGCTCGGTGAAACCGCGCCCGCCCGGCTCTGAGGGGCCGCGGGCGTGCGTGTTGCCCGGGTAGGCGGCGAAGGCGGCGGCGCCGGGGACCAGCCGGTGGTGGACGTGGCCCAGCGCCCAGTAGTCGTATCCGGTGCGGGCCAGTGCCCGGGGGTCGGCCGGTGCGCAGATCCGGCGGCTCCAGGCACCGTGCAGGCTGGTGTGCAGCAGTCCTATGTTCACGGCGCCGGGTATCGCGCGGGGGAAGCCTGCGGCGAGGTCGCGGCGCTCGTCGGGCACCGCCACCGACTGGCCGTGGACGGTGATGCCGAGGTCGGGCCAGGTCACCGACTCGGGGGCGTCGGCGCCGAGCCAGCGCACCGAGGGCGGGAGGTTCAGTTTGTGCGGCAGCGGGGTCTCGGCGTCGTGGTTGCCCGAGACGATCACGGTGCGCAGGCCGGCCTCGTGGAAGGCGCCGAGGGCGTCCTGGCAGGCGGCCAGCGCCCGGGCGTCGGCGTGGCGGCGGTCGAAGACGTCGCCGGCGATGAGCACCGCGTCGTAGCCGCCCTCGACGATGCGGCGCACGGCCGCGCTCAGGGCCTCGTACGGGGCTTCGCGCCGGTCTATCGCGGGCGCCCCGGGGTAGTCCGCCAGGCCGCGCAGGGCGGAACCTATGTGCAGGTCGGCCAGGTGGGCCACGCGTATCGGCGCGGGCGCGGAGGTGTTCACGGGCCGAGGATGAGCTCGGTCTTGAAGGCGTCCCGCTCCAGCAGCCAGCCCTCGGCGCGGAGCTTGCCCATCAGGTCGGAGCGCAGCTCGACCGCGTCGCGCAGGGTGCGCCCCTTGGCGGTGATCTCGGCGAACCAGGTCAGCTCGCCGGAGGCGGTCCGCAGCCGGCTGACTTGCGTCTCCATCGCGTGATCGAGCATCCGGCCAGGATAGTTGGCCTGTCTTACGGGACCGTGGAGCCGAGATGAAGCGGTGACCGACTCCGCCCAACCGGCAGGTTTCGCACCCCACTTGGCGAGCTTTCCGGGAAGGCGGTCCAGGACGAGGGCGCGGGAGGCGTCGAGCCCCGGCAGTTCGCCGGGCGCCAGGCCCGGGACCGGCCGGCACTTCTTGTTGGTGAAGTCGAGGGTGGCGCGGGTGTGGCTGAGGTTGACCTGGACGGTGTAATTGCCGTCGCCCGCGCAGAAGTTGTGCCCGGAGGCCCGGTCCATGACGCGCCGCACGGCGGCCGGGTCCGTGCCGTCGCCCTCGATGTCGAAGCGGGCCTTGTAGGCGAGGCGGATCCGGTTCTCGTCGTCGTGGCGCCGGATGCGGACGATCCAGCCCTGCCCGTTCAGGCTGCGCCCGGCGTCGTCCATGTACTGGGCGACCTCCGTCCGGGCGGGTGCGCCGAGTGACAGCGCCGCGGCCGCGGCGACCGTGGGCAGGCCGTCGGCGTCGAGCACCCGGTCCGGGTCGACCAGCAGCTTGACCTGGTAGCCCGCGCGCGACGGCGCCACCGGCGACATCCCGGCTCGCGTGCCGGAACGAATCCGGCGACTCGTCGCTTTCGTGATTTTCCGTGTTTTCCGCGTGTTCCGCATATCCCCGTCGATCATGCCTCATACGACACCAGCCCGCCCGAAAGCCCCGGAACCGCGCAGGTGAACAGGCGGTGAATCTACCGCAGGACCAAGGTCCTGACCTGCGAGGTCTCCCGGCCCCCCGGTTCGGGATCTTCGCCGTGCGTTCACGCCAGATAAGGATCGTAGATTGTGAATGCATTCACAAGATCCCGGCAACGGACAAAGGTGCACGTCATGGCCACTCTGCTCACCCCTTCCCGCAAGACCACCGCCACCGGCCCGGCCGCCGGCGCGACCGGAGGTGAGAGCGGGGGCGAGAGCGGTCCCACACTCGCCCTCCCGGCCCGCATCGCCCTCGCCGCCCTCCGCCTCCTGGTCGCCTGGACCTTCATCTGGCCCTTCCTGGACAAGCTGTTCGGGCTCGGATTCAGCACTCCGTCGGCCAAGTCCGTCCTCAACGGCGGCTCGCCGACCGAAGGGTTCCTGCTGCACGGGACGAAGGGCCCCTTCGCTCACACCTTCGACTCGGTAGCCGGCGCCGGCTGGCTTGACCTGATCTTCATGACGGGCCTGCTCGGCATCGGCCTGGCCTTCCTGCTCGGCATCGGCACGCGGATCGCCGCCGCGTCCTGCGCCCTGATGATGGGCTTCATGTGGCTCGTCACGATGCTGCCCGCGACCAACCCGCTGACCGACGACCACTGGATCCTCGCGGTGGGCGGCGCGGTCGTGGCCACGACCGCCGCGGGCAACCACTTCGGGCTCGGCCGGGCCTGGCGCCGGACCGCGCTCGTCCGCCGGTACCGCTTCCTCATCTGAGACCGGCTCCCCGTCCGACACCTCCCCCCGTCCCGGGTCCGACCTTCCCGGGTCCGACACGATGCGCGCCGCCCCGTCCCCCGGGCGGTGCGCATCGTAGATTTGGCGTATTGTCCGGAATTCTCCATCATTCCGTCGCACGCCAGGAGTCGGCGCAGTGGAGCTGACCAGCACGTCGTTCCTCGTCACGCTGATCGTCGTCACCGCACTCGCGATGATCGCCGCCCTGCTCCTGTGGAACCGGATCCCCGGCCCGGGCTGGGTGCGCTGGCCGTCCCGGCTGCTGATGATCGGCTTGTGCCAGCTCACCGCCATCTGCGTGGTGGCCACCTGGATCAACGGGAGCTACGGCCTCTACTCCTCCTGGGACGACCTGCTGGGCACCGACACCGGGCAGAACGACTCCGCCATGACCGGGCCGCCGCTGGGGCGGGCCAAGTTCGCCCTGGGCGGCGACGGGACCCGCACCACGTACTTCCGCGGCTCCCACTCGAAGCTCGCCGGGCAGGTCATCGTGTGGACCCCTCCGGAGTACGACGCACCGGGCGCGGACAAGACCCGGTTCCCCGTGCTGATGCTGCTGCACGGCTATCCGGGCTCGCCCCGCTCCTGGATCGACATCGGCGACATGCCCGGCGCGCTGGAGCAGCTCGTCCAGCTGGGGGCGGCGCACCCCTTCATCCTGGTGATCCCCGACCTGTACCCCGGAGGGGTGAACACCGACTGCACGGACACCCCGCAGCGGAAGGTGGCGACCTGGCTCGCCGAGGACGTGCCGGATCTGGTCGCCAAGAACTTCCGCACGCTCCCCGAGCCCAAGGGCTGGGGGCTGATGGGCATTTCCACCGGGGCCTTCTGCGCGGCCAAGCTGCCGCTCCAGTACCCGAAGGCGTTCCGGGCGGGCGCCGCCCTGGACCCGGATCCGCTGACCGGGGACCCGGAGGTGCTGTCCGATCCCGTGCTGCGGGAGCGCAACAGCCCGATGTGGCTGGTCCAGCACGAGAAGAATACGGACGTCGGGCTGTTCCTGGCCACGTCCGCTCAGGACAAGGACAGCCCGCCGCAGCAGCTGACCGACTTCACCAGGGCGGCCCAGAACTCCGGAGTCCGGGTCAAGACCCTGGTCCGCCCTCAGGGCGGGCACAACTTCCAGACCTGGATCGCGATGTACCCCGACGCCCTGGGGTGGCTGAGCACGGAGATCTCACCGCCGGGCGAAGCCCCGTAGGAGGAGGGGAAGCGACTCCACGCTGTTGCCGATGAAGCTGCGCCGGTGCGGGAGTTCGGCTTCGGGGGCCGGTTGTTCAAGGCCGGGCCCGCCCGTCCCGGGAATCCGCAGGCGCGCCGCACCGCCCGCGCCGCACGCGGGCGTCGTAGGGTCGCGGTCATGGTGCAGGAAGCAGCACGGCGGACACTCGAAGGCAAGGTCGCCCTGGTGGCCGGGGCGACCCGCGGCGCGGGCAGAGGCATCGCGGTCGAGCTGGGGGCACGGGGCGCGACCGTGTACGTGAGCGGGCGCAGTACGCGGGGCAGGCGCTCGGAGTACGACCGGCCCGAGACGATCGAGGAGACGGCCGAGCTGGTCACGGCGGCGGGCGGACAGGGAATCGCGGTGGTCGCGGACCACCTGGTGCCCGGACAGGTCGAGGCGCTGGTCGGGCGGATCGACGCCGAGCAGGGCCGCCTCGACGTGCTGGTGAACGACATCTGGGGCGGCGAGCGGCTCTTCGAGTGGGAGAGCACGGTCTGGGAACACGACCTCGAGAACGGGCTGCGGCTGCTGCGACTGGCCGTGGAGACCCACGCGGTGACAAGCCACTACGCGCTCCCCCTGCTGCTGCGCGAGCCGGGCGGGCTGGTGGTGGAGATGACGGACGGCACGGCGGAGTACAACGCGAGCCGCTACCGGGTCTCCTTCTTCTACGACATCGCCAAGTCGGCGGTGCTGCGCATGGCGTTCGCACTCGGACACGAGGTGGGCCCGCGCGGAGCGACGGCGGTGGCCCTGACCCCGGGCTGGCTCCGGTCGGAGATGATGCTCGACAACTTCGGTGTCACCGAGGCGAACTGGCGGGACGCACTGACGAAGGTCCCGCACTTCGGCATCTCGGAGACCCCGTTCTACGTCGGCCGCGCGGTCGCGGCCCTGGCCGGCGACCCGGAACTGTCCCGCTGGAACGGGCAGTCGCTCTCCAGCGGACAGCTCGCGCGGGTCTACGGCTTCACGGACGTGGACGGCAGCCGGCCGGACGCCTGGCGGTACATGGTCGAGGTGCAGGACCCGGGCCTCCCGGCGGACCCCGGCGGCTACCGGTAGGGCCTGCCCCTCGGGTCAGCCCCGTTCCAGCAGTCGGGCGATCCCGTCGAGGACGCAGCGCAGGCCGAAGTCCCACACGGTCTCGGGGCTGTACCCGCCGACCGCGCTGCCGACCCGCCCGGCGAGGGGGTAGCGCTCCGGGTCCATGGCCCGCTCCAGCAGCGGGGCGCTGAGCTCCCACCACTCCTGGTCGCTCTGGCGGGCGTTGTGGGCCGCGGTGTCGGCGGCGGCCAGGGCCTGCGCGTGGACGAAGCCGAGGAGGTGGGTCAGGGCCGCGTCCATCTCCACGTCGGTGAGGCCGATGCCGTCGAAGGCCGCGAGTTCGTGCTCGTACTTGCCGATCACCCCGGGGCCAAGCGGAGGGCGGGTGACGGACAGCTCGCCGATCCAGGGGTGCCGCAGGAACAGCGCGCAGTTCTCCTCTGCGACGCACGCGACCTTCTCCCGCCAGGCTCCGTCCGGGGCCGGCTCGGCACGCTCCATGGCCAGGTAGACGGCGTCCAGCATCAGGTCGAGCAGCTCGGCCTTGCCGGGGACGTAGGTGTAGAGGGTCATGGGGGTGACCCCCAGCCGCTGGGCCAGCGCCCGCATCGTCAGCGCGGCCAGTCCCGACCGCCCCTCGTTCGCCGCCTCGTCGGCGAGCGCGATCGCGCCGTCGACGACCGCGTCGACGGTCAGCCCCTGCCGGGGCCCGCGCCGCCCGCTGGGCGCCCCCTGCCCCGGCTCGCGCCACAGCAGCTCCAACGTGCGGACGGGGTCTCCCGCGCCGCTCCTGTCCGTGGTCACTCCCGACCCCTTCCCGCCGCCGTCCGGCAGCCGCTCAGTTAACTTTCTACGCCGTATAGAATACTGTGTATAATAAAACTCCGAGCCCCGGACACCCAGGAGGACCCCATGCGGATCACCGACACCGCCATCTGCCTCACCGTCGAGGACGTCACCACCTCCTCCGCGTTCCTGGCCAGGCATTTCGGGTTCAAGGAATCGATGGCCGCCGACGGCTTCGCCTCCCTCTCCCACCCCGACGGCCCGAACGTGATCTTCGTGCGGCGCGGCCTGGAGGTGCTGCCCGAGGAGCTGCGCGAGCAGCGTGCCGCCGGGGTGCTGCTCGCGTTCACCGTGGCCGACCTGCCCGCCGAGTACGAGCGGCTGCGCGCCGAGGGCGTCCCGGTCGTCATGGAACCGCGGGTCGAGCCCTGGGGCGAGCGGGTGTTCCTGGTGTCCGACCCCAACGGCGTGATCATCGAACTGGTCGACTGGGTGGAGACCACCGGGACCACCGGGACCGCGGCGGACCCCGACACCCAGACCGACACCGCCCTCTGACCCACGGCCCCAGCGCCGCGGACGGGTTCACCCCGTGGCGATCCCGGGGCCGTCCCCGGTGAGCGGGGCGAAGAAGCGGGCCACGTCCTGCTCGGTGACCTCGCCGAGGGTGGCCGGTGACCAGCGCGGGCTGCGGTCCTTGTCGACGACCTGCGCCCGGATGCCCTCCACCAGGTCGGGCGAGGTCAGCGCATGGCAGGAGACCCGGAACTCCTGTTCCAGCACCGGATCCAGCGCGCCGAGCGCGGCGGCCCGGCGCACCGCCTCCAGGGTCGCCTTCAGCGCTGTCGGGGACTTGGCGAGGATCGTTTCGGCGGCCTCCTTGGCCTCCGGGTCCCCGTAGCCGAGCAGCCGGTCCACGATCTCCTCGACGGTGGCGGCCGCGTAGCAGTGGTCGATCCAGCCCCGAGCCCCGGCCAGCGCCCCCGGCCCGGGCTCGGCGGCGTACCGCCCCAGCACCTCCCGGGCCGGGGCCCCGGCGAGCTCGGCGGTCAGCGCCGGGAGCCGGCCGGCGGGTACGAAGTGGTCGGCGAGCCCGCACAGCAGCGCGTCGGCGGCGCCCACCGCGGAGCCGGTGAGGGCGAGATGGGTGCCGAGCAGGCCGGGGGCGCGGGCCAGCAGGTGGGTGCCGCCGACGTCCGGGACGAAGCCGATGCCGGTTTCGGGCATGGCGACGCGGGAGCGCTCGGTGACCACGCGGACGCTGCCGTGGGCGGACACGCCGACTCCGCCGCCCATCACGATGCCGTCCATGAGGGCCACGTAGGGCTTGGGGTAACGGGCGATGTACGCGTTGAGCCGGTACTCGTCGCGCCAGAAGGCGGCCGAGGACCGCGTCCCGGCCTTGGCGTCGTCGTGGATGGCCCGGATGTCCCCGCCGGCGCACAGCCCCCGTTCGCCCGCGCCACGGATGAGCACCTGTTCCACTCCCGGATCCCGCTCCCAGCCGGTCAGGGCCTCGGTGATGCGGAGCACCATGGGGTGGGTGAGGGCGTTGAGGGCCCTGGGGCGGTTGAGGGTGAGCACCCCGGTACGCCCTTCGACGGCGCACAGGACGGTGTCTGCGGTGCCTGCGGTCTCAGCGGCGGCGGCGGTGTCGGCTTCGGTCATCACGCCCTCCAGTATGGAGCCGCGCAAGCGGGTCCGTTATGCGCAAGATCACCCTGATGTCGCAGGTCTCCCTCGACGGCTCCTACGAGTGTCCGGAGCGGCAGATCGACCGGCACCGCGTCGCTGCGCGCCCCGGACCGCGCCGTGGAGGTGAACGGCATCCATCTGACGCTCCTCTACAACCCGCCAACCTCACCGCGGCCCACAAGCCCGCCGTCCCCGACGTCGAATGGCACCTCTCCCTCCGGCAGACCTTCCTGCTCGCCGGCCCGCGACCGCTGGAGCTGACCTTCCACACCAACGCGGTCGGCAGTGAGATCTTCCTCCGCGATGCCGACCGGCGCCACACCGTCTGGAAGGACAAGCCGCCGGCCCTGCGCGCCGTCGCCGCCCACCACGAGGTCGGACGCCGCGACTTCACCGAGGACGCCCGGCGCTGGATCGGCGGTCTCGACGCCCTCGGCTCCGGTGCACAGGGAGCGGGAGGAAGTTAGGAACCCGCGGCGAGCTCTAGGGAGTGGCCGGCGCGGACAGCGAGGCGAGGTAGCCGGACAGGGCCGCCTCCGTGCCGGACAGCGGGAAGCGGGCGCCGAGGTAACCGTCCGGGCGTACGAGGAAACCGGTCGGGCCGTCGGCGCCGTACAGCCGGGCGAACTCCCCGGCGGCGTCCCGGTATCCGGGAACGGGCAGGCCGGCGGACGCGTCGGGTGCGGCCTCGCGGGCGAGGACGGCCACGGTCCGCAGGGCGGTGGCATCCCCGTCAGCTCCGCCGGCGCCGCCCGCGCCGCCCGCGCCGCCCGCGCCGCCCGCGCCGCCCTCCGCCAGCGCCGGGCCCGCGGCCCGGGCCTGCTCGGCGGCCTCGGCCAGGGCCGCGCCGTCGGCCCCGTACAGGAGCACCACGTGGCCGGCCCGGCCGCGCAGGACGTCGAGGAGCCGGGAGGGGTAGGCGGCGAGGGGCAGGGCCAACCCGGAGCAGTCCGGGGCCCGTTCGCCGGGCTGGGGTGCGTCCGCCGGGCCGAACGGACTGCCGGCGAGCGGTCCGTCGCGGTAGCCGACGAGCAGCTGGGCTTCGCGGAGCAGCACGGCCCGCGGATCGTCCGGTTCGTCTTCCATGCCCTGGGTCGCGTGCCGCACGGTCCGGCCGACGACCTCCTCGCCGACGGGGCCGCGCTCGGCGTCGTAGCTGGCGAGCAGGGCGGGCCCGGCCGATTCCCTCAGGGTGAGCGCGAGCTTCCAGGCCAGGTTGCAGGCGTCCTGGATCCCGGTGTTCATGCCCTGGGCGCCGGTGGGCGGGTGGATGTGGGCGGCGTCGCCCGCGACGAAGACGCGGCCGTCGCCGTAGCGGTCGACGATGCGGTGGCTGATGCGGAAGACGGAGGACCAGCGCATGCCGGAGACCGTGGCGGGGGCGGGGGCGAGCCGGTCGATGACGGCCTGGATGTGGGAGAGCTCGGGAACCCGGCCCCCTTCCAGCCCGTGCAGCACGCCGTCGCCCGCTCCGGGGCCGCCTGCCGGTCCCGTTTCCGGTCCCCTTCCCGATCCCGTTTCCGGTCCCCTTTCCGGTCCGCCGTCCGGCTGCGCGGAGAGTTCGGGCGGGACCAGCATCGACATCCGGTAGCGGCCCCGGCCGGGCAGCGGGATGCACACCAGCAGGTCGTCGGTGGATCCGTCGGCGCCCTGGTGCGTGGACCGCAGTCCGTACCCGTCGGGCAGGTCCCAGTCGCTCACGACGTCGGCGAGCATGTACTCCTCGGCGAAGGCCCCGCCCTCGTACGAGAGTCCCAGCCCTTTGCGCACGGTGCTGTGCGCCCCGTCGCAGCCGATGAGGTAGCGGGTGCGCAGCTCCTCCTCACCGCCGGAAGCGGTGCGCAGGAGGCTGGTGACGCCGCCTTCGAGCCCGTCCCCGTCCTGGGTGAACGACAGCAGTTCGGTGCCGCGTTCGATGGTGGTGCCCAGCGCCGCGAGGTGCTCTTCGAGGATGCGCTCGGTCTCGTACTGCGGCAGCGCGGCGAACCGGTACGGCACGTCGGGGGGCAGCATGAGCTCGATCCGGGCGCGTTCGGTGCCGTTGACGTAGATCAGCTGACCGCGCAGGGACACGGCGGTCTCCATGACGGTGCGGGCCAGGCCCATCCGGTCCCAGATCTCCAGCGTGCGCGGCTGGATGCCGACGGCCTTCGCGTACGGGAGGCGGGCGGGCAGCCGGTCGACGAGGCGGCAGTTCACGCCGTGCCGGCGCAGTTCCGCGGCCGCGCTGAGGCCGACCGGACCCGCGCCCACGATCAGCACGTCGGTCGGCGGAGTGTGCGCCATGGGTCCTCCCGACCGCCTGGCCCCGAGCCGGTTCCCTCCCACCATGCTGACCCGGCAGGGCGCGTACGGCCAGACGAGCGGGTCAGCCCAGCGGGTCAGCCCGCCGTGCCGTGGGTACCACGCCCCCACCCACCGGTACGCCCGCCACCCACCGGCACACCCGCCACCCGCTGCTACGACGGCACCCGCCCGTCACCCGGTCAGCGCACGTCGGCCCGCGCCGCGGTGTCGTCGATGAAGCCGCCCGACTGGTGCTGCCACAGCTTCGCGTAGGCGCCGTCCGCGGCCAGCAGTTGGTGGTGCGTGCCCTGCTCGACGATCCGTCCGTGGTCGAGGACGACGAGCTGGTCCATGGTGGCGACCGTGCTCAGCCGGTGCGCGACCACGAGCGCCGTCCGCCCGTCCATCAGCCGCCACAGCGCGTCCTGGACCAGGATCTCGCTCTCGGAGTCCAGGGCGCTGGTCGCCTCGTCGAGGAGCAGGATCGGTGCGTCGCGCAGGATCGCGCGGGCGAGGGCGACCCGCTGGCGCTGCCCGCCGGACAGCTTCACGCCGCGCTCCCCGACCATGGTGTCGAAGCCGTCCGCCAGGTTGTCGGCGAACTCCGTGACGTGCGCCGCCTCGGCCGCGCGGCGGATCTCCGCCTCGGTGGCGTCCGGGCGGGCGAAGGCGATGTTGTCGCGCAACGTGCGGTGGAACATCGCCGGGTCCTGGGGGACGTAGGCGATCAGGCTGCGCAGGTCGGCCTGGCTCAGCCGGCTGATGTCCTGCCCGCCGATCAGGATCCGGCCCGCGTCGATGTCCGTCATCCGCAGCAGCAGCCGGGTGAGCGTGGTCTTGCCCCCGCCGGACCGGCCGACGAGACCGAGCTTGGAGCCGCCGGGCACGGCCAGGTCCAGGCCGTCGAAGAGCGGCTTCCCGCCCTCGTGGCCGAAGACCACCCGCTCGAACCGCACGTCGGCGGCCGGCGGGCTCCGCAGCGGTTCCGGCTCCACCGGGTCGAGCACGGTCGGCGGTGTCAGCAGCAGTTCGGTGAACTGCGCGGCCTCCGTCATCGAGCTCTCCAGGCGGCGGTAGATCTGGTTGAACTCGAACATGATCCGCGTCGCCCCGGCGTAGTAGGTGAAGGCGACGATGACCGCCTCCACCCCGTGCGCTCCCCCGCCGAGCACGATGGCGAGCATCAGCCCCAGCACGTTGGTCGCCACGGACAGCGGCGCGACCAGCGTGTCGATGCGCAGGTTGCCGTAGTCCCACGAGCGCAGGGTGAGCTTCCTCGACTCCGCCACCCGGGTGCGGTGTTCGGCGGCCTCGCGCGGTTCGGCGGCGAACGCCCGGACCGTGTCCATGTTCATCAGGCTGTCCGCCACGTGGCCGGACACCCGGGCGATCGCTTCCTCCCGCCGGGCGACGAGCACCTGGCGGCGGCGGATCAGGGGCACCACGCCCAGTCCCGTGACCGTGATCATCGTCAGGAGCCCGACGACGAGCAGCGGGTCGTACTGCCACAGCACCACCGAGGCGAACAGCAGGGGCACGAAGCTGCCCATGACCGAGAACGTCAGCGTGTCGACGAACTCCTCGAAGCGGGAGGCGAAGCTCAGGACCCTCTTCGTCAGCGATCCGGCGAAGTTGTCGTGGAAGAACGCCGCGTCCTTGGCGAACAGTTCGTCCATCCCGGTGACGTACAGCTGCTCGATCCCGCGGGCGTCGAGGCGGTTCAGGCAGTGCAGCCCGATGCGCCAGAACACCTCCGAGAGCAGCAGGACCCCGGCGAACCCGAGGACGTAGGGCATCGCCCAGCCGAGTGCGCCGCCGACACCCTCGGCGACTGCCTCTCCTCCCCCTGCTCCCTCTCCTCCCCCTCCTCCCGCGATCCGGCCGACGAGCTTCGCGACGACCAGCGGCGCGAGGTAGTGGATGCCGATGTTGCCCAGCGCCGGAAGCAGCATCGCGGGCGCCGTCAGCCATCGCAGGCGGACCAGCTCCCGCCCGTAGTAACGAAGTGCGAGGAGTACCGGACTCCTGCGCGGGGGACTCGTGTTCAGTGAACTTCCGTGCGATTCGGGCGATCCCATCCCAACCCTGCCTTCTCGGACCGTCTGGTCAGAAAGCGGAGTGTCCCGCACGGGCGCCCACGCGGTCCAAGGCTTTTCCTCCGATAGCCCAAAACCGGCCGACCTGGCGCGAAAGCCGACCGCCGTTCGCATGGTGTACGCGCCGGCGTCACGTCAGGGTCGCGTGCAGTTGGCTGGTTGGCCTGGGTTTCATGGGCGATCCGCTGATCCGTTGATCGCAACTTCGGCCGTGTCCTCGTGGCTGAGCCCTCGTTGTACGAGGCGGAACGGTCCGCCGAAGAGAGCGGACCCATGAGAATCCGCCCCGTGCCCAGGAAGCGACGCGGGGGCCCCGCCCCACCCGGGTCCACACCGGGCGGAAAGCGTCCGGCGGGGCGGCTGCTGTAGCCACCGAATCGCCGCACCCAGCGGCGGCACAGGCGGCAGGCACCGCACACGATGAGCACCCGAGCCGCATCCAGCGGCACGGGCACGCGGCACACCGCAGGCGTCCACACCCTGCCCAGCACCACAAGCCGCCTTCCGCGCAGGCCTGAAGCAGGCCCGCCCAGGAACCCTAAGCTCATCAGAGACGCTCCCTTACCGGAACCCCGGACGTGCTGTGGGGTGCTCAGCCACCCCGCAACCGCGTACGCCCTGGCGGACGCGTTCACCATCTGCGACGCCTACCACTGCTCGTTCATCGGCTCCACCGACCCCAACCGCTACTACCTCTGGTCGGGCCACACCGGCAACGACGGCCAGGGCGGCGGCCCGGTCCTCAACAACGCCGAGGCCGGCTACGGATGGACCACCTACCCGGAGCGCCTGGAGGCGGCCGGGGTCTCCTGGAAGGTCTACCAGGACATCGGCGACGGCCTCGACGCCGCCGGCTCCTGGGGCTGGATCGACGACGCCTACCGCGGCAACTACGGCGACAACTCGCTGCTGTACTTCAACACGTACCGGGGCTCCCAGCCCGGCAGCGCCCTCTACGAGAAGGCCCGCACGGGCACCAACGCCGCTGCGGGCGAAGGCTACTTCGACAAGCTCCGCGCGGACGTGGTGGGCGGCACCCTCCCGCAGATCTCCTGGATAGCGGCCCCCGAAGCGTTCAGCGAACACTCCAACTGGCCCTCCAATTACGGCGCCTGGTACATCTCTCAGGTCCTGGACGCGCTCACCGCCGATCCCGACGTGTGGGCCCGTACCGCGCTGTTCATCACCTACGACGAGAACGACGGCTTCTTCGACCACGTCGTCCCGCCGTACGCGCCCGCCAGTGCCGCGCAGGGCCTGTCGACCACGCCCACCGCCCTGGACGTGTTCCCCGGCAAGGCCGGGTACGCGGCCGGCCCCTACGGTCTGGGCCCGCGCGTGCCGATGCTCGTGGTCTCCCCCTGGAGCACCGGCGGTTACGCCTGCTCCGAGACCTTCGACCACACCTCGGTCATCCGCTTCATGGAGCAGCGCTTCGGCGTCCACGAGCCCAACATCTCGCCCTGGCGCCGCGCCGTCTGCGGCGACCTCACCGCGTTCGACTTCGCCCGCAAGGACACCGCCCCGGCCCCGCTGCCGGAGACCGACGGCTGGTTCCCGCCGGACCGCGAGCGCCACCCCGACTTCCGGGCCACCCCGCCGGCCCAGGGGACCATGCCGCGCCAGGAGAAGGGCGTGCGTCCCACGCGCGCGCTCAAGTACGCCCCGTACGTGGACGGCGCCGCCCTCGTCGCGGAGGGCAGGTTCCGGCTGACGTTCAGCGGCGGCCCCCAGCTGGGCGCACAGTTCTACGTCACCTCCGGCAACCGCACCGACGCCCCCTCGACCTACACCACCGAGGCCGGCAAGTCAATCGCGGACACCTGGAACACCGCCTACTCGGCCGGGTCCACCGACCTGGCAGTGCACGGACCGAACGGCTTCCTGCGCGGCTTCCGCAACCCCGGGACCACCCCCGGCCCCGAGGTCACCGCGCGCCACAACGCCGCCACCGGGAACCTGGACCTCACGCTCACCAACGCCGCGGGCTCCACCGCCACGCTGACGGTCGCCAACGCCTACGGCGGCAGCCCGAAGCGCCTCACCGTCGCCAAGGGCGCCACCGTGAAGCACTCCGTCTCCCTGAAGAACACCCGCCGCTGGTACGACGTGACGGTCACCGCGTCCGGCGCCCCGGGCTTCCTTCGCCGCTTCGCCGGCAAGGTGGAGACCGGCGCGGCGGGCCTGTCGGACCCGGCGATCCTGACGGAGACGTCCTCCTGACGGAGACGTCCTCGTGACGGCATCCGCCCCACGAAGTGCCCGCGGAGCCGCTCCAGGCGGCCCCGCGGGCACTTCGCGCTTCAGCCGTCGAAGCGGTGGCGGGAGGCTTCGATGTGGCCGAGGTACTGGTGGGTCCAGTCGCACAGTCCGGCGATCGTCACCCGCAGGGCCCGGCCCGGCCCGGTGAGGGCGTACTCCACCCGCGGCGGCACGACGGGGTGCACCGTGCGCTCGAGCAGGCCGTAGCGCTCCAGCATGCGCAGGTTCTGAGTGAGCATCTTGTGGCTGATGCCCTCGATCTCGCCGCGCACCTCGCTGAAGCGCAGCGTGCGCTCCCCCAGTGCCTCGATGATCAGGAGCGCCCACTTGTTGGCGACGTCCGAGAAGATCTCCCGCGCCAGGGAGTCCGCGCGCCTGAGGTCCGCGTCCTCGGGCGAGCCGCTGTACTGCTTGGTCACCATCAGGTTCCCCAGTCACCGAAAAGTGCGTTCTTCCCTGTCGGCGGCCACTCTCCTACGGTTCCTCAGTAACCACAAGAGAGCGATCTCCCCGCACATGGAGGCACACGACATGGCGATAACCCTGGTGAATCCCAAGGGACTCCCGGAAACGGACGTCTACCGGCAGGTGTCGATCGCGACCGGCTCGAAGCTGGTCTTCGTCGCCGGACAGGTCGCCTGGGGCCCCGACGGCGTCACCATCGGCAAGGACGACCTCGCCGCTCAGGTCGAGCAGTGCTACGTCAACATCGCCACCGCCCTGGCCGCGGTCGGCGCCTCCTTCGACGACGTGGCGAAGCTGACCGTCTACGTGGTCGACTGGACCCCCGACAAGATGCCCCTGCTGCTGGAAGGCATCACCCGGGCGGCCGCGGCACTGGGGAGCGCCCCGGTACCGCCGGCCAGCCTGCTGGGCGTCGCGGCACTGGACGTACCCGAGCACCTGGTCGAGATCGAGGCCACGGCGGTCATCGGCTGAACCCACCCGGCCCTGGCCCACTCCCCGCCACACCCGCCAGGTTGGCCCCCGCGAGCCGGGCGGACTGATGAAATGCCTTCAACGCAGTAGGGCGGCCACGGCGGGTGGCGGGCGGAGGAGGCACGTGTCGCAACAGGGCGGGCTGGAGGCGCGGCTGCGTTCCATGGAGGAGGCCCTGGAGCAGATCGGAACCTCCCCCGACGAGCGGCAGACCTGCCGGGAGCTGGCCGGATTCCTGTTCCGCATCCTGTCCGACGCCGCGGCGGTGGACCTGATCCGCCCTGGCGCCCGTACCGAACGCGTGGCGGTGGCCGGCGCGACGGCCCTCCTGGACGGCTCCGCCGTCGAAGGCGCGCCGCTGGTCCGGGCGCTGGACCGCGACCACCCCCTGGAAACGTGGACCGCGGGCGCCGGGGCCGCCCGCACCTACCTCGCCTCGGTACCGCTCACCGCCCGGGGCGAGCTGTACGGCAGGGTCCTGACCGCCCGCACGCGGGGAGATTACGGGGACCACGAGCTGGCCACCCTGCACTTCGCGGCGCGCCTGGCCTCCGTCCACCTCGCTCACGCCCGGCGCCTCGCGGCGACCGAGAAGACCGCACTCGATCTGCAGCGCGCCCTGGTCGCGGAGCCCGGCCGGCCCCACCCCAACCTGGAGATCGCCAGCCGCTACCTGCCCGTCGGGGCCCGCGCCCTGGTCGGCGGCGACTGGTTCGAGACGATCCGCCTGCACTTCGGCCGCACCCTCCTCGCCGTCGGGGACGTGATGGGGCACGGTCTGGAGGCCGCGGTCGACATGAACGCGTACCGCTCCGTGCTGCGCGAGGTCGCCTCCACCGATCTCGCCCCGCACCGGGTGCTGCGCCAGCTGGACTCCCTGTCCGCGTCGGACGACACCCGCAGGCCCGCGACCTGCCTGCTCGTCCGCATCGACCCGGCCCGGGGCATGGCCCTCTACTCCAGCGCGGGCCACCTGCCGCCCGCCCTCTTCACCCGCGACGGCGCCGGCGAACTCCTGGACGTACCGGTCGGCCCACCGCTGGGCACCGGCGCCGGCGGCTACGAGGCCCTCGCCCGGCCGATCACCGCGGACCAGACCCTGCTGCTGTACACGGACGGCCTCGTGGAACGGCGCAGCGAGGACATCGACGTCTCACTGGCCAGGCTCGCCGCCCTGCGCCTGGGCTCCAGGACGAGCCTCTCGGAGGTGGTGGACACGGTCTGCGCCGGACTGGACGCCCAACACGCCGAGGACGACGTGGCCGTACTCGCCGCACGCCTGCGCCACCGGCCGTCCCACCCCGCCGAAGGCGCGGACCACACCCTCACCGCACCGCACGACAGCCGCACGCGTCCGTAGAGGGTCGACAACCCCAACAACCCTCTCGTCAACCGTGCTTCCCCGTCGGATCAGGCTTTCCGCGATGCGCCGATGAGTCGCGTGCAAGGATGTCGGCCGTGACCAGTTCGTCCTCCCCGCCTGTGGCAACGGGCACGCCTGACGACCACGGCCTGGGCCCCCGTACCGCTGCCGTGCTCGTGTTCGGATCGTCGGCCGCGGTCCTGGTGGTGGAGATCGTCGCCCTGCGGCTGCTGGCTCCCTACCTCGGCCTCACCCTCGAGACCAGCACCATGGTGATCGGCATCGCCCTCACCGCGATCGCCCTCGGCTCCTGGCTGGGTGGGCGCCTCGCCGACCAGGTCAACGCACGCCGGCTCATCGGCCCCTCGCTGGGGCTGTCCGGAGCGGTCGTCGCACTCACCCCCGCCGTGCTCCGCACGACCGCGGAGTGGGCACCGGCGCTGCTCCTGCTGATCGCGGCACTGACCATCCTCGTGCCGGGCGCGCTGCTCTCCGCGGTGACGCCCATCGTGACCAAGCTGCGTCTCACCAGCCTCGCCGAAACCGGAACGGTCGTCGGCCGGCTGTCCGGCGTCGGGACCGTCGGCGCCATCGTCGGCACCCTCCTCACCGGCTTCGTCCTCGTTTCGCGGCTGCCCGTCAGCGGCATCCTGATCGGTCTCGGCACACTGCTGGTGGCCGGCTCGGCCCTGGTCGAGTGGCGGACGCGCGGGTGGAGCGGTACGCCCGCCCTGGCGCTCGTGGTCGTCGCCGGAGGCCTGGCCACCACGGTCGCGCCCGGCGGCTGCGACACGGAGACCAGGTACCACTGCGCCCGGGTCGTCGCGGACCCCGACCGGGGCAGCGGCCGCACGCTCGTTCTGGACGGCGTACGGCACTCCTACGTCGACATCGACGACCCGACCTCGCTCAAGTTCGAGTACGTGCGCGCCATCGCGTCGGTGGTCGATGCCGCCTTCCCGAAGAACAGTCCACTGGCCGCCCACCACCTGGGCGGTGGCGGGCTCACCTATCCCCGCTACCTCGCGGCCACGCGACCGGGAACGCGCAGCGGTGTGTCCGAGATCGACAGCGGGGTCGTGCGCATCGACCGCGACCAACTGGGCCTGCGATCACAAGGCGGTACCAGCGGTACCAGCGGTATCGACGTACGCGTCGAGGACGGCAGGATCGGACTGCGGCGACTGGCTGCCGGCAGTCGTGACCTCATCGTCGGCGACGCCTTCGGCGGCGTCAGCGTGCCGTGGCACCTCACCACGGTGGAAGCGATGACCGACGTACGGCGGGTGCTCAACGAAGACGGCCTGTACGTGGCCAACCTCATCGACCACGGCGGTCTGGCCTTCGCACGTGCCGAAGTGGCCACCCTCGGCAAGAGCTTCGAACACGTCGCCCTCGTCGGCAAGCCCACCGACATCGGCCTCGAACCGACGGCCGGCCCCAAGGGCGGCAACCTGGTGGTGCTCGCCTCCAACCGGCCGGTCGACGCCCCCGCGACCCAGGCAGCACTCGACGCCCGGCAACCCGGCTGGAAGATCACCACCGGCGACGCCCTCACGTCCTGGATCGGCGATGCCCAACCACTCACGGACGACCACGCCCCCGTCGACCAGCTCCTCCAGCCGTACGGGTCACGCAGCAGCCGGTGAGTCGTCAGATGCTCCACGCCGAACCCCGCCACGGCCTCGAACGCACGAAAGGCCGCCTTCTCATTTCTGAGATGACGACCTCCGACCTGCACAAAGCAAAGTCGGGACACGTCCGCCGCGTATCGCGGCGGCCCGCAGATCCCGGCGGCCCAAGCACGGACGGATGCGCGGGCCCCTACACGAGACGGTGGAGCGGACCAGAGCGCCCCGTACGAGTGATCATCGGTGTGTTTACGTGGAGGCATGGGCCGTCGTCGCCAAGGATGCGCGCATGCGCCTTACATCTTCCCTGCTGAGCCGTGCCCTCGTGGACGAGAAGGTGGAGGCTCAGCGGACCCGGATCCGCTACCACGGCCTCCTGGAGGACATGCACCGGACCGAGGCGAACATGCGCGAGTCGGGAGCCTCCGAGGAGGAGATCGCGAGGGAGCTGGTCGACATGCGCAACCAGGCCAAGGAGATCACCCGGGCCGGGATGACCCCGGAGGAGGTCCGCATCCTGGAGGACCGGAACACGGCCAAGTACGGCAACCCTCTCGGGCCCACCGCGGACCAGCTCTACGCCAAGTACGGCTCCTGGGAGAAGGTCACCGACGCGTCGATGCGGACCAGCTACGCCGTCGACCGCGAACTCAGCCTCGAGTACCGCCCCTGCCCCGTGTGACAACCAGCCAGCCCGAAGGTCGATCATGCGTACGAGACGGCGATCTTGTGGGTCGGGGCGGCCGGTGTCCAGCATGGGCGTCGCCCGCCGCGGGACACGCCCAAACCGGACTACGAGGCCTACGAAGCCAGACTCCGGAAGTTGGAGGAGGAAGGCCGCCTGGACGAGGTCCTGCGCATGCGGGCCATCCGGTCCCGTCCGGCCGGCCGGGTCGGCGAGTTCGTCCACAGCCTCAACGTCAGCTCCGCCCGCCGCATCATCGACCAGTCCCTCAGCGGCAGTGATCTCAGCGCCAAGCTGCCCGCCGAGGAGCGCGAGCTGATCGCGGAGCGGGCGGCGCGGGCGGCGTGGGGCTGGGAGGCATCCGGCGGCGACCCCTGCGGCGTTGGGACGGTGTGGGTGCGAATTGCGGGTCAACCGGCCGACGTCGGTACGGGGTGGCGGGTGCGGGTGGCCCGGAGGTAGGCATTCAGCCGCTGGACGTGGGCTGAGGAGGCATCGCGGACGGCGCCGAGGATCTCGGGGGCGAGCGCAAGCGGATGGTCCAGACGTTCGAAGGCCTGCTGGGCTTCGTGTCGGGCATGGGAGACGATCGGTTCGGGATCGAGGAAGTACGGAAGGCGCAGGCCGTACTCGGTCGCTGTTTCGACCGCGTCGGCAACGAACAACTCGATGGAGGAGTCGACGGTCATCGTTTCGATCGGGGCTCGCACTGGCGCGAACGGAGTGAAGATCCCGGGGACGGGGTTGGAGTCCAGGACCATGTCGGCGAGGTGGCGGGCGATGACCGGGGAGCTGTGGAATCCGTCGCGGTAGGTACCCGTGGCGAGAAGGAGTCCGCCCACGGTGGTGAGGCCCAGCAGCGGGAATCGGTCCAGGGGGACCGGGCGGCTGCCGTAGTGCCATCGCTGGATCGCGGACATTCCCAGGTGGACGTCGAACTGGTCGGTGGCGAACCGCAGCAGTGATTGGGTGACCCCGATACGGGGACCGCCCGGAGGGTCGAACAGCACGATGTTGGTTGCGCCGATGTACTCCACTCCGTCGCCCAGGGGAACCAGGTGCATTCCGCACGCGCCCGAGCGGGCAGGGGTGCGGACGACGCGGTCGAAGCCCCCGGGCTGAACCTGGCGCCGGGTCTCCACGGCGAAGCCGGTGCCGTGCAGCAGCGGGGGCGCTTCATCGGGTGCCAGCCGGTCCAGGAGCTGCTGCGAACCGGTGCCGGCGGCCAGCACGACAGTCCCCGCCGAAATCGCCCGTCCGTCCAGAAGGCGCAGCCCGCAGGCTCTGCCGTGCGCGCTGACCAGATCGGATGCCTCGCCGTCGAGGAAGGTGACACCGGAGCGGCGTCCGGCGTTCTCCAGCGCCTCGAGCACGGCGCGGGCGTCGAGTGATCCTTCGCGTTCCAGGTAAAGGGCGCGTACAGGGCGCTCGTGCGGGACGGGGCGCAGGCCGGGAATGTCGGCGGGTTCCACCTCGTGATGGGGTTCGGCGTACTGCTTGAGCGCCGCGTGGATGGCCTCGAAGTTCCTGACGGCTGTGGGCGTCGCCTGTGCTCCCAGGACGACGAACGTGCCCGGGGAAAGGGAGAAGGGCGCCGAGGGCGCCCTTTCGTGGTGCAAGCCCTCGAACCACTGCGGCCAGGCATCGAGTGCCTCGCGCGCGAGGGCGAACTTGGCACGGGAGGCCGGGTGCCGGTCGGTGGCGTCGGTGACTTCGGCGAAGCAGTTGAGCATGGCCCCCGCCGCCGCCGTCGCAGAGCCCCGCCGCGAAGCCGGACCGACCACGGCCACCCGCGTTCCCGGGGATCGCCGCACCAACTCCAGGGCGATCGACAGTCCCAGCACCCCGTTGCCCACTACTGCCACATCCACCGTCATCCGCCGCACCACAGACTCCCTTCCCGCCTGACTGTCGCGGCAGCCTTCCCCTCACACGACCGCACAACCCGCTTCAGACACCACCCGTACGCAATGGACAGGATCCAGGGCCGGCACGGCGGCACATTGAACCGTTCCGGGTGCGATGGAGAGCCCGGGCCGGGTCGACGGCTGACCTGCGAATTCCGTAAGGCGACCACGCTGCGACCGAAGATCACCAACAGCATCCAGAAGTTGAGTCAGAACCTGAGTAGCAGCAGGACCTGAGGGTGATGGATCTCGGCCTCGAAGGCGGCCACGCCCACCAACAGTGCAATGGGCGGCGGGTTTCTGTGCCGCACGGTGTTCTGTACAGGTCCCCGAGCTGATGGAGTCATTATGGGCATCCGTCCGCCCACCCTCTGCGTCACCCAGGGAGTGTGAGCCGTGCCGACGGTTGAGTATGACGGTCCGGAGAAGCAGGAGAACGTCACCGTCCTGAGCCTGCGCGTACTGCGCTGGACCAGAGAGAAGAAGAGCATCCTCATCGTGGTTGCCCGCGAGGGCATGCGGGTGACCTCCCAGACAGAGGGATCCGTCACCAGCGACCCGGTGTGGGAGAGAGGGGGCGGCGACGCCACCGGATACAAGCAGTACAGGCACCGTTTCAACGCGAAGCAGTTGGTCAACCCGCAGAGCGGCAGCGTCGACTTCGGGTGTAGCGCTACGTTGCATCTGGATCTCCACGGTGACGTCACCAACCTCGGCGGCCCCTACACCAAGCGCATTTCCCGGCCGGTGACCTTCGCCGCCGGCGAGCGAACCCAGGCCCTGGTGTTCGATGAGTTCCCGGACTACTACGGCAAAGCCATTGCGGCGACGCTACGAGATCCTGCCTCCGGCGCTTCAGGCCGCGTCCTCTGCGGGATCCAAGGTCATCTGGAGGGATCCTCGGACGGCGGGGAGGTCAAAAAGGAAGTCGACGCACCGATCGCCAAGCACGACCCGCCCAGGCCCGACCCGCTCGGCGGCAGGCACCCACTCCCAGGCATGGTCTCCGGCGGACTTGCTTCGGTCAACCCCGATCCAAAGGTGTACCGGGCAGCCGCGCTCCAGGCGAACAACGGTAGCCACAACCTACTGTGAACTGAGCTGCACGCGCTTTCGTGACTCGCTTCTGGCACACATTCCGGATGCTGTTAGTGATCTTCGGTCGCAGCGAGGTCGCGTTACAGGATTCGCCGGTCAGCCATCGCTGCCCGGCAAGCCAGGGTTGTTGGTCGAGGTCAGTTCCATGGGGCTCCCCACAAGACAATCCGATGAGGAAGGTGCGGAGCCGATGAACAGCCTGACACGCACGAAACTGCAGCGGCGCTTCGAACTGTTCGACGACGACCGCGACGGCCGGGTGAGCAAGGCGGACTACGACCGGCTCGCTGTCCGCCTGGCCGAGGCCTCCGACAGTGAGCCGGACTCCGACCCGGCCCAGCGGTTGCGCCAGGAGTACGACGAGGGCTGGCTGCGCATGTGCAAGCAGCTGGGACGTGGGACGGACACGAGCATGAACCGGGAGGAGTTCGTCGACGCCTGGCACGGCGTGCAGGAGGCCTACGGTTTCACCACGTCGATCCTGCCCATCGTGGACACGGTCATCGCGGCCATGGACCGCAACGGCGACGGCGCTCTCGACGTACAGGAGTTCACGCGCTGGCTCGCAGCCTACGGAGTCGACCAGGCCTCGGCGCTGGAGGCGTTCGAGCACCTGGACCGAGACCATGACGGACTTATCCGTCGCGATGAACTCACCAGCGCCTTCGAGGAGTTCTTCCTGAGCACGGATGCGAGTGCGCCCGGGAACTGGCTCTACGGGCCGCTGGCCAGCGCTTCGGCAGCGGCCGGCTGATCGCAGCCCGGAACGTGTGGGGCGTATGCCGGTCACCACTCGACCGGCATACGCTCCATGCCGTAGACCGTCTTCTCCTTGCGGAAGGCCAGCTGATCCCTGGGCACCGCCAGCCGCAATCCGGGCAGACGGTGGCTGAGTGCGGCCAGCCCTTCTTGAAGGACGACCCGGCTCAGGCTCTGCCCCAGACACTGGTGCGGACCGTGCCCGAAGGAGAGATGACCGCCAGCGTGGCCGTGAGGGTCGAAGGCGACGGGGGCCTGCCCGCAGGGGTCCTCCGCGCCGGCCCAAAGAGAACAGACCACCCACTCGCCGTCGCGGATCCGCACCCCCGCGATCTCGACGTCCCGCGTGGCACGGCGGATCAGCCCGAGACGCTTGACGGTGATGTGACGCAGTAGCTCTTCGGTCACCGCGGCCGCGCAGGCCGGATCCTGCCCCAGGGCCGTGTACCAGTCCCTGTGGTCTTCCAGAAGGGTGAGCGCGCCCAGTGCGAGCATGTGGGTGGGGCTCACATGCCCTGCCATCAGCACCAGCTTGGCCACGCCGGCCAGCTCCGCGTCTCCGATCCGTCCGCCGTCCGGCATCCGCAGGCCGGCGATCCTGTCCAACAGGCCGGACCGCCGGCCGGGCTCCTTCAGGATCCGGCGGGCCAAGTCCAGAACGAAGTCGTCGACGGGGGTGCCCGTGGCGTACAGATCGTGGTTGCCGAGGTCCTGGCCGGAGAAGAGGCGCAGGATCTCCCCGGCCGTCGTCTTCGTCCACTCAACACCGAGCACGCCGCATACAGCCTCGGAGCAGAGCGGGAGCGCGTAGTCAGCGACAAGATCCGCCGGGGCCCCCACCGCGGTCATGGCCTCAAGCCGGCTCTGCGCCATCCGGCCGATGCCTGCGGCCATGCGCCGGGTACGCACGACGGAGAACTCCCGGGCCAGCAAGCGACGGTAGCCCAGATGCGCATCGCCATCCTGGTGCGAGAACATGCCCGGCAGGACTTCCAGCGCGGCCCTGCTCTCGGAGCCGGGGAGCGTGTCTTCAGGCCCGCGACGCGACGAGAAGGTCCCCGAGTCGGCCCGCACGGCCCGCACATCGGAGGATCGGGTGATCGACCAGGCACCCACACCATTGGGGTACACCTCGAACAGCGGCGAGCCGTCCACAGAGCCTGCCTCGACGCCCCGCCCGGCGTGCGGGCACACAGGCGGCAGCGGCACGGGCCGGCCGGTGGCCGAGGCGCTTGTCCGGGCCGGATTCCGGGTGACCGGAATGGACGTCTCCGCGACGATGGTCGGGCTGGCCCGTGGTTCGCGACCACGGACCACCAGGATGCCGAGGACGCACGCGGCAGGCAAGATCCGGACCAATCACGGACCAGACCGTGGGGCGGCGGACCCGCCCTTGACGCGTAGACAAGGGGAAGGCGCAGGTCACAGCGGGCGCATGGGGTCGTGGTGGTCGCGGGTGGTCGCACGAGACTGGAGGTGTCGACCTTTCCTCCGTCTCCTGGAGGCGATCCCCATGCGTACCACCGGCGAGCGCGGCCGCATGTACCGCAGGTGTGGCTGCCGAGACACATTGCGTCACCAGCTCGGAGCCCACTGCCCCACCTGCTCGCTGACGGTGACCACGCGACGTGGACGTTCGCGGTCGACGTCCCGGCACCGCGCCACCGCCGGACGACCGTGCGCCGTGGCGGATTCGGCAGCCACGACGCGGCCGAGGAGGCGCTGCGGAGGTTCCTGGAGGGCGAGGCCGGCGGGTTCAACGCCGACCCGAACCAGAGCGTCGACGACTACCTGACCGCCTGGCTCACCGCCAAGGCCCTCGCACTCAAGACCACCATCGCGCGCTACCGGGACTACGTCCACAACGATCTCGTCCCCGCCTTCGGGACCCTGAAGCTGGACGAGCTCGGACACCGGCACATCGCCGCCTTCGTCACCGGCGAGCTCGCCGCAGGCCTCGGCCGGACCACCCTCTACCGATGCCTGGCCACCCTCTCCAGCGCCCTCGGCGACGCCTTCCGCCAACACCGCCTCCCCCACAACCCCGCCAGCCCCCGGCTTTTCACCGGCCACCGTCGCCAGAGCGGCGGATCTGGACCGCGGACGAGGCCGTCCGCTTCCTCCAGCACTGCCACCGGGCAGACCCGGAGATGGCCGACCTGTTCGAGTTCCTCATCGGCACCGGCCTGCGCAAGGGCGAGGCCCTCGGTCTGCACTGGGACGACGTCCACCTGGCCGAGCGTGTCCTCTATGTACGGTGCACGCTCTCCGCGATCGACAACAACCACCTCGTCCTCACCAACCCGAAGACCCGTACCAGCAAGAACTGGGTCGCCATCTCGCCCCGCGTCGCCATCGCCCTCCAACACCGGGCCCGGTCAGGCGCCCTCTCCCGCAGCGACCCAACCGACCCGTTCACCGGACTCGTGTTCTGCAGACCCGACGGCCGACCGCTGCGACCCCACAGCGTCCTCGACCGGCTCCGGAAACTCTCCAAAGGGGCCGGTGTACCGCGGGTGACCGTTCACGACCTGCGACACCTGGCCGCCACGATCACCATCACCGCCGGCGTCCCCCTCACCGTGGTCTCCAAGACGCGGCGGCACTCCACCCTCTCGACCCCTGCACAAAGCAAAGTCGGGACGACAGGATTTGAACCTGCGACCCCTTGACCCCCAGCGGCAGCGCGCGTGCCGCGTGGTCCCCAACTGGTCCCCAAGACCCCTCGGAACGTCAGGAGGATGAGCTGTACGTCAGGGACTTGCACACCCGATCCATGAGGGCGGACAGCTCCCTGCCCGGCCCGACGCCCAGCTCCCGCCGGGTCAGGCCGCGGTACGCGTTGTACGAGCGCTTCGCCTCCACCAGGTTCCCCTCCGCCAGGTGGGCCTCGATCAGGGCGCGCTGGGCGCTCTCGCGCAACGGCTCCGCGGCCACTGCCACCAGTGCCGACTCGACGGCCTCCGCATGCCGGCCGACCCGCGCCAGCTCGCGGCTGAGCGCCTCCAGAGCATGCAGCAGGCGCTGACGCACCCGCTCGCGCTCCAACAGGACCCAGTCGTCGTACCAGCCGGGCAGCAGGTCCAGTGCGTCGGTGCGCCACTTGAGCGCGGACAGGTCCTCGGCGGTGGCGGTGCCGGCGATCAGGCGCCCCGCCCAGCCGTAGAGCACGTACAGGTCGATCACCGTGTGCTCGCGCACCGAGAGCGAGCACTTGTCGGAGTCGAGCAGGTCGATCCCGGCTGCCTTCAGCCGCCAGAGCGCAGAACGCAGGTTCCCTGCCGCCCGTTGATCGTCCCCGGCCGGCCACAGCGTGCCCGCCGCGTGCCGGCGCTCGACGCGGCCGCCGTTGAGGGCCACGAAGGCGAGCAGCCGCTTGCTCCCCTCCGGCACGTCCAGCCATCTCCCCCGGTGGAGGACCCTCGGGCCGCCGAGGAGATGGAGCACCGGCGCGTCCACCTGCCTGGGGATCCGGACCGGCGACTCGAGGAACTGCGGATTCATATAGGCGGCCTCCTGGTAGCAGTTCGACCGGCCCGATGCTATGTGCGCTACGTCACCGATGCGTCACCCAATGCGATGTCTGGAGTCTGGTCGGCATCCTGCTCACGCGTGTCCTGCTGCGACTTCCACTGCTCTTCGATGCACCGGCGTTGATCCCTACGGACGAACGCCACCCAGCGGGTCACCGGCTCGTAGTGCGGGCCCAAGGGAACGAGGATGTCGACGGGCACCCGCTCTCGAACTCGTTCGTCGAGCTTGATCCGGATGCGGTCGCGGTGCCGGGCCTCCTCCACCGCCTGCGCGACGTCCGCGACGGTGACCGCGCAGTAGCGCAGCTCGACCGCGTCGCCCAGGTACGTACTCATCCGATCCCGCAGCTCCTCCAACCACTGCGTCAGGTCCCCGTATTCGACGGGCAGGTAGCCGGCGGGAGGGAGTTCGTCGAACCCCAGGTCCCGCAGCGCGTGAACGCCCTTTCCCGGACGGGTGGGCGGGCTGTACCGACCGGTGCGGACGCCCTCGGCGAGCTCGGTCAGGTCTTTCCCCACCTCCAGCTTGGTGTGCCGCTTCAGGTAGTCCTGGCCCCCGAAGCTCAGCAGCTTGTGCACCAGCGGGCCCAACGCGCCTTCCGGCACCCCCGGCTTGCCCGTCACGTCCGCCAACTGGGCTTGGAACTGCAGGATCTGGGCCATGAACACGTCCCAGGGGCGCATACCGAGCCGCATCTGCCAATAGCGCTCGGGCGGCGGCGCCCCCCGGTCCCGGCGGGCGGTCCACGTGTCCGTCTCCCATGCCCCCTCGCAGTGCCTGATGAGCGCGGCGAGCCGGACACCCGCGGGCCTGCCCGCCACGCCGGGCGGCTCCCAGTGCCGGGGGAGGTCGGGCGCGTCCGAGCGGTACGGCCAGGGGTCGGCCGCCAGCCGCTCGGCGCGGAAGTACCAGTTGGCGAGGAAGTTGCGGCGGTGCTTGGCCGACTTCCCGCCCAGGCCCTCCGCGAGGGCCTGGACCAGCCGGATCCGGACGCCCTCCACCTCGTAGGGGCGGCGGACGGTGCCGGAGCCGGAGCAGGGGTCGTCGCAGTAGGCGCCCTGGACCGGGGCCTCGCCGTACTGCCAGGTCGCGGGAACGGCCTCGACCCACCAGAAGCCGTCCTCGCGGAAGTTGTCCGCCGGCAGCGGCAGGCTCGTCAAGCGCCCGGAACGCAGCGCGATGCCGTCCGCCGTGACGGCGAGGCCCGCGCCGACGTGCAGGGCGCCGTCCTCCAGTTCGACGGCGAAGCCCTCGACCACGCCCGGGCCGCCCGCCTCGCCCAGGGCTCGGGCGTGGGCCTCGGTGTGGTCCTGGATGCGGTTGAGGTGCTCGGCGCGCAGGAAGAGGCCGTCGAAGGCGTTGAGCCGTTCGATCCCGCCGCCCGCCGTGTCCAGCCTGCCGTCGGACCCGGGCCCGGGGGCCGTGCCCGTCACGGGGGGTTCGGTTGTGGTCATGACTCGGTCCTTCCTGCGGCCGACTCCCGGGACGAAGGCGGCAGTTGGTAGGCGATGACGGCGTCATGCCCCTCGTGCCTGCCGCCGGGCGGCCCGCCGGCCAGGCCGGCGAGCGGCACATGGGGGTCGCGCCCGTAGAGCGGTTTGGGGCCGGTGCCGTGGATCCGGATGCGTACGGTCTCGTAGGCGGGGGGCTGGTCGAGGTCGACCACCACCGTGAGGCCGTCGGGCGTCACCTGGACGTCAGCCACCTCGTCGGTGGCCCAGCCGTACCCGTGGGACGAGAGCGAGCTGATCTCGATGCTGTCAGGCTCGGCGGAGCCCTCCACCAGGGGCTTGGTGACCTTGAAGCTGAAGCCGGCCTTGTCCTCGTTCCAGTTGAGGTTGGGGATCACCCGCGGACCGCCCGCGTCCACCTCCCCCGCCGCGCCCAGCAGCCCCGGGGCCAGCCCGCAGGCCAGTTCCTGGATGGTGGTGGTCGGCAGCACGGGGGTGCGCACGTACGGGTCCACCTCCACGTCCCCGATGCGCACGCAGCCGTCGTACTCCGTGACCCCGACGGTCAGTTCGGCCAGGAGGATCCCCGCGTGGTCCTCGGTGACCGGGGCCCACGACGGGCAGGCTTCGCCCTCCTCGCGCTCGGGGGCGAGGTCGGTGACGTCCTTGGCGGCCAGCCACCGGAAGGCGTCGAGCAGTGCCTTGGTCCGGTCCTGCGCGGACTCCCCCGCGACCTGCTCGGCCATCGCGTGCGCCTCCTCGTCGGCCCGGTCCCCCAGCCGCGGCTCCGCCAGGCCGAGCAGGATCCGCACCCGGCGGTACGGGCGCCAAGGCGGCGGCGGGTCCTCGCGAACCGTGATCCGGGCGCTCTCGACGATCCGGGAGAAGTCGTCGTGGCGCCGGGTCACATCGCACGGGTCCGCCAGGGCGGGCACGGGCCGGTCCGGGCAGGAGGCGAACTCGGCGACGACCCAGGCCCGTAGGGTCCGGTGGACGGGCGGGCAGGGCTCGCCGTCGTCCCCGTCCCCGTCCCCGCTGCCCTGCTCGGGGACGGGGTGGTGGGTGCCGGGACTGCCGTGGCCGTGGCCGTGGGTGTGCCCGTCGTCGTGGTCGTTGCCGTATCGGTGGCCATCCTCACGGCTGTTCTCGTGCCCGTCGCCCTCGCCGTAGGTCCGGTCGGCGAGGGCCGGGTCCCCGCCGGTCGCGCTCGCCGCGGCGTCCTCCACGTCCGGCTCCGCCGGGTGGGCCTCGATCCAGGCCTTCGCCCACTCCGCCAGGGACAGGCACCAGGAGCTCTCCAGGTGCACCTCGCGGCCCAGCCCGTCCACGCCCAGTCCGGCCCCGACCCGCAGTTCGTCGCCGTGACGCCCCACGGGCAGCCCCCAGACCACACCCGGGCCGTGCTGCCAGGCCTGGTGCAGCATCAGCTTGCCGCGCGGATTGCCCATCAGGACACGGAAGTCGTCCTCGCCGAGCAGCATCCCGAAGGCCACGCGCAGCGCGAGGAACGGGTTGACGGGCAACTCGTCCCCGGCGCAGGGCCCGGGGTCGCAGGGGCCCGTGTCGCCGTGGTGGGTGCCGAGCGCCGTCATGAGCTCTCCTTCTGGGTGGGTGCGGTGGTCCGGGCTGCCGCGGCGAGGGCCAGCGCGGCCCGCCGGTCGAGGGGGGTCCCGTGCGGCTGGGGCGGCTCACCCGGGAAGGGTCGGCCCGCCTTGGCGTACTCACGACGCATGGCGTGCACCAGGTGGCGCTGCCGGACCGTGCCGCCCTCGTCGGCGGCCCGGAAGGCGGCGCCGATGGCGGCGTTGCGGATCCAGCCGCCCGGCACCGGGTAGCACCGGGCCAGCGCGCGCAGGTCGACGTCGGGGTCCAGCAGCGGGGCGGGCAGGTGGAGGTCCCACATCCGGTGCCGTCCGTCCTCGCCGGGGAGCGGGAACTCCACGACGAAGTCCATCCGCCGGATGAAGGCGGCGTCGATGTTCTGCCGCAGGTTCGTGGTGAGCACCGCGAGGCCGTCGAACCGGTCCAGCCGCTGGAGCAGATAGGCCGTCTCCATGTTCGCGAAGCGGTCGTTGGCCTCGGAGATCTCGGTGCGGGTGCCGAACAGGGCGTCGGCCTCGTCCAGGAGGAAGACCGCCTGGGTACGCTCGGCGACCTCGAAGCAGGCCGCCAGGTTCTTCTCGGTCTCACCGATGTACTTGGAGACCAGTTCGGAGCCGTCGACCACCAGCAGGTCCCGGCCCGCCTCGGCTGCCAGTACCTCCGCGGCAAGGGACTTGCCCGTGCCGGGCGGGCCGGTCAGCAGCAGCCGCACGCCCCGGGAGGCGCGGGCGGCCTCGCGCAGCTGCCAGTCGTCCAGGACCAGCGCCTGATGACGCAGCCGGGCCACGGCGTCCCGCAGCTGTACCTCGGCCTCGTCGGACAGGACGAGCCGGGGCCAGCGGGCGCGCGGGCCGACCAGGTCGACGCCCGGCGGGAGTTGCGCCCCGGCGCGAGCCCGGATGGCGGCGGAGACGTCCCACGCGTCCGCGTCGTCGGCGTCCTCGGGGGTCAGCGCGGCGCGGCTGCGCAGGTCGAGGGCCACCTGTGCCGTGAGGGCGGGGTCCAGGGGGTGGCGGGCGGCGAGTTCGGGAGCCGACCGGTGCGCCTCGGGCAGGGCCGCGCGCCAAGCGGCGCGGCGGTCCGCCACGCCGACGGGGCCGAGGGGGACGGTGAGTACGGGCCGGTCGGGGCCGGGCCGTACGGCGCCCGGCGGGGCGCACACGAGCAGCGGCCCCGGCAGCCGGCCCAGTGCGGGGACGGCGGGCGCGACTCCCGCTGCGGGGTGCGGCGCGACCAGCAGCGGTACGGCGTCCCGTACCGCCGCGTGCAGGCCGAGCAGGCCCATGGCCTCCGGGTCGTCCGGGCGGGCGCGGGCGGCGACGAGCCCGAGCCCGGCGGCCGCGGCGAGGGCCGCGCAGCGGCTGAGGCCGACGGTCTCGTCCCGGGCCGAGACGAGCAGAACCCGGGCGTCGGTCGAGCGCAGGGCAGCCACGGCCCGTCGGCTCTCGGGGAGTTGGAGCCAGCCGTCGAGTCCGGCGACGGGCGGGCCCGGGTCGACGGGGTCGAGTGCGGCGGGCCAGGCGGGCAGCCCGTGCAGCGCGTCCCAGAGCCGGTCGGCGACGGTGAGGGAGCGCTCGTGGAAGGGGCCGGTGCCTGAGAGCGCGAGGATGCCGGTGCGTGCCGCGGCGCCCTCGTTCAGCAGCCGGCGCAGGGCGGCGCGGTCCGTGTTCTCCAGGAGCAGGCAGGCGAGGCCGACGGTGGGGTGGGGCTCGCCGGTGGGGTGCATGGCGCGGAGGGTGCGGGCGAGGCCCTCGTGCTCCTCGGGGAGGCCGGCGAAGAGGACCAGCTCGACCTCGTCGGGGGTGAGGCGGTGGTGCTGCGCGAGGCGGTCGAGGCGGGTGTCGGTGAGGCGCGTTCCCGGGGCCTGCGCGAGGGTGAGCGCGGCCCACTCCCTGAGGAACCCGGCGGAGGCGGCCCCGGCCTCGGGGCTGCACGTCCGCTCCACGACCGCGGCCAGCCTCCGCGCCACGCCGGCCACCCGCGCGGCCACGTCCCTGCTGACCCGGTCGTGGGTCTCGGCCCGTCCCCCGACGCCCCCGGGCTCCCGGCTGGCCCCGTCGGTGTACGGCTCGTCGCCATCCGGCGCGGGTCCCGCATCGTGCACCCGCCGCGCGCCGCCATCCCCCTCGGCCGGACCCCGCCTGCCACCACCGCCCGGCTCCGCCGAACCGCTCACGCCGCGCCCGTCAGGACCGCCCGCCGCCGCGGCGCCGTCCGCCGCCGCGGACTCGCAGGACGGAGACACGGCCGAGCCGTCGCCGGCGAGCGGTGCGGTCCACTTCCCTGCGGGACCATCCCCAAGCCCCTTTTCGCCGTGCCGGGATACAGCTCCGCTGCGGGCGGGGCTTGCGGCCCCGGTCGCCGCCCCGAGCACGCCGGCGCCGTCCGGCGCCGCCGGGAGGCGGGCGGGGAAGTCAAGCGTCGCGCGCAGGCTGCCGGCGTCCGCCGAGGGAACCCCGGGCCCAGGGTCCGCCGCCGTGCCGTCGCCGTCCGGCTCTCGGCTGACCCCGTCGGCGGTGCCCAGACCTTCCTCGTCGTCGTTGCACCTGTCGTCGTCCGGCACCGTCGGGTCGGCGGATGCCGCCCCGGGCGTGTCGCGCCCGCTCGGCCCCGCCGGGCCGGGCGCGGGCTCGTCGGCGGGCTTCGGCTCCGGCGGGACGCCCTCACCGGAGTCCGGACCGCCGGGAGGGGGCCCGGGCTTGGCGGACCCGCCGGAGCCAGGCTCACCCTGTTCTGCGCCCGAGGGCTCGGCCTCGGGGCGCGTGGGGAGGTTCAGCTTTCCCCACAGGCGCGGGCGGGCGGGCCGGGCTGGGGGCTTGGGGTCAGGCATAGACGTACCTCACTACCGCGCCGAGCCAAGGGAGCCAGCCAGGGTCGAGGTCGAGGCCGGCACGGCGGATGTCGGGGTCGGTGTCGGACAGGTCGAGGTGGGCCTCGATCCAACCGGGGGCGGCGGCGATCCGGCCGGGGCGTCGGGCGAGGGCGGCGACCACCTCGAAGGGCTCGCACGGGGACTCACCGTGGAGGCGGGAGGCCGTCGCGTGGGCCCAGGACGTGGCGAGGGCGGCGATCGCGGCGGACTCCGGTTCCGTGGGCGGGGGGGCCGCGAGAACCAGGGCGGCACGGTCGCGGTCGAGGCCGGCAAGGGCCAGGAGGGCCGGGTCGTCGGGGGCGACGGGTGGGACGAGGGCTCGGCCTGCCGCGTACAGCGTCCACGGCAGCGGCCGGGCGGCCAGGGCCGGTTCGTCCAGGGCGCGGTCGGGCAGCCCGGCCTCCGGTGCCGTCGCGAAAAGGAAGAGCAGGCCGGCCCAAGGCGTGGCCGGCCTTTCGGCCTCCTGTTGCGGGGCGAACGGCTCGGCTGCCGGGGTTGGGCGAGAGGGCGGCTGCGGCGGGCGGCGTACCGGCGTCGCATCCGGGGGAGGCGACGGGTGAGGTACCGACACCGAGGCGGGGGCGGGCGGCCGTAGCAGCTCCCCCGCGGCGGCCGCCCGGAGTCCGTCTGCCAGCAGTGCCGGCAGCCCCGCCCGCGGCGGCCGGCGCACCGCGGCCGGGTCGGTCTCGGCCGCCACCAGTACGGCCCAAGCGGCCCGTACCGGCGCGGTCGACCGCAGCCGGGACTGGCGTACCAGCTCGATCAGCACCGAACCGGCCAGCAGCGCCCGCGCCAGCTCCCACGTAGCGGGGACAGCCGACGGAATCACCCGTTCCGGGGCTGGGGCCAGGTCCGGGTCCAGGACCGGAACCTGGCCCGAGTCCAGGGCCGGGACCCGGTCGGGGGCCTGGCCCGGCTCCGGGGCGGTGCGGCCCGCCGGGGCCGCGTACACCGCCGGATCCGTCCAGGCCGGTACGGCGACCAGCGCGGCCAGCTCCGCCCAGCCCACCCGGCCCAGCGCCCGGTCCAGCGGCGCGAGTCCGCACGTCCGGGCGACCCGCAGCACCGCGCCCGGCGCCAGGTGCGGCCGGCGGCCGAGCAGGGCCAGCACCGCCGGGCCCGGTGCGGTACCCGGCCCGGGGTCCTCCGACCGCAGCAGGCCGGTCTGCCGCCAGGCCCACAGCCGGGCCAGGCGGCCCGTCGCGATGCCGGCAACCGCATCGGCCACGAGCGCCATGTCGTCGGGGTAGTGGACGAGCCCGGCCCGATCCCCCCGCGCACTCCCCTCGCGCAGCATCCGCCCCACCGCCGCCGCGACCGCCTCGGCCCAGTCGCGGGCCAGCGCCGGCTCGGGCCGGTCGAGGTCCAGCGGCACGGTCAGCTCCAGCCGGGGCACGCACCAGCGGCCCGGCGGCAGCCGCAGCCCGCGCAGGGCCTCCGCGAGCCCGCCGTCCTCGGTGGCGCGGCGCAGCGGCGCGGCCAGTCGCTCCGGCGGGGGCGGCTGCGCCCCGGTGTACCGCAGCGTGACGGACAACCGGTCGACGACGAGGGTGGGTTCGCTCATCCGACCCGCACCGCCCCTGCGATGGAGCTCTCCCCGACCCGGGACCCCGCGGCCGGCACGCCGACGATGCCGTCCTCTCCGGCCCGTACGGCGCCGACGACGGCCGGGGCCCAGGCCGCACCGGGGCCGACGACCGAGGTCAGCCCGACGTGCAGGGCGCGGCCGATCCGCATGCCGGCACCCAGCGGGCAGAGGTCGACGACCGTGTGGGCCGGCTTGTGGGTCTCCACGATCGTGCGCACGACGTCCATCTGCTCGGCCGTCAGCTCGGCCGGGATCAGCACGCTGAACCGGTGAGCGGTGGCGGTGTAGCCGTCCTCACCGGGCCGGGTGCCGCCGACGGTGAACCTGCCGAGCGCGCCCGCGGTCGCGGCTCCGCCGCCGACGGCGGGGGCGGGCGGCCCGCCGGGCCCGGTGCCGAGCACGGCGCCGCCCAGGCCGCGCAGCCGCCAGTTCTCCACGACGCCGACCGGCAGAGGCAGGTAGAGGCGCAGCAGCCGTTCCAGGCAGGCCGCGGTGCCGCGGATGCGGAAGAGGTCGTACGCCTGCCCGATCAGCGCCCGCCGGGCGGCCACGGGCCAGCGCCGGTCCAGGACCAGCCCGAGGAGCGAGGCGAGCCAGCCGAGCGCTTCCTGAGGGGTCGCGGTGGGGTCGAGCAGTACGGTGCGCAGCGCGGCCCGCGCGTCGAGTTCGTGCAGCAGCCCTTCGGCGGGAGCGAGGAAGCGCTGGAGGAACTCGGCATCGGTCTCGTCGCGGCTCCAGGACTTGGGGAGCCCCGCGGGCAGCCGGTGGCCGGGGCGCTCGACGCGCAGGGCGCGCACGCGCGGGGTGACGCGCTGCGAGCCGCGAAGGCGCAGCACGATCCACAGATAGCGACCGGGCGGGGCCTGGACGGGCGCCTCGTACGTCTCGAAGGAGTCGTCGGGCGCGATCTGCGCCCAGGGCCACTCGCGTCCGGTGGGGCGCCGGAACAGCGCACCGCTCGCGGAGAGCCGGCCGCCGAACTCGGTGCGGGGCGGCAGCGGCGGGGTGGCCTCAGGGTGCGGGACGGTGCTCGGGCCGTGCCCGGGCGGGGCCCAGGGCAGGGCGTCGGAGACGGTGTCCTCGTCGCTGGTGAGGAAGCTGACCCGGACCTCGGTGCCGTGCGGTACGCAGGCGTCGAGGAAGAGCCGGCCCCAGCGGGTGCGGTACTCGCCGGCGTCGAGCCGGTAGCTGATCACGCTGCCGGTGGACGGGTAGCGGGTGGCGGCCGCGGTGGTGCGGGCGATGCCGGTGCGGGTGGTGTACGCGATCCGGCCGTCGGGGGCGATGGTCATGGCCCCGCCGTCGTAGCCGGGGGCACGCAGGGGTTCGAGCTCGGTCCAGTCGGCACCGTCGGGGCGGAAGCGGCGGAACGACCGGCCGGGGGTGCGGGCGACGACGAGGGTGCCGTCGGGCGCGAGGTCGAGGTCACCCGCGTCGGGGACGGCCAGGGCACGGCTGCCGTCGGTGCGGGCGATGACGGCCGGTCCGCCACCGGGGCCGGTCCACAGGGCGTACAGGATGCCCGCGTGGTCGGCGAGGCGCGTGGGGCGCAGGTGTTCGGCGGCGGGCGGCCGGTGGAGGATGGGGCCGCGCAGGGGGCCGCGACGGCCTTGGAGGAGGACGATGCCCTCGGGCCGGGTGAGCAGGACGGCGGCCCCGCCGCAGTGGGTGGTGGCGTCGAGCGGGCGGCGGTGCGGGTGGGCGCGGTCGCGTACGGGGACCCGGCGCAGCAGCCGCTCCCCCCACAGGTCGGCCACGTGGACGGTGCCGGCTCCGGACTCGCAGATGTAGAGCCGCTGGGCCTGGTCGACGGCGAGGCCGCGCGGGACGCACAGGGTGCCGGGGCGGGGCTGCCCGCCGGGGCGGTCCGCGCCGAGGGCCGGGGTGGTCTCCGTACTGACTTCGACGCGGCCGGTACGGGGGTGTGAACGGTAGGCGCGGCCCCAGCGGTCGAAGGCGAGCCCGGCGGGCCCGTACCCGTCCGACGGCTCCGGCTCCGGTTCGGGTTCCGGTTCGGGCTGCCAGGCGAGGCAGACACCGCCCTCGTCGAGGAGGGCGGTGGACTCGTGGCGGCAGCGGGCCCACTGGTCGCGGTCGGCCAGGACGCTCAGGGCGCGGTCGCCGTGCATCAGCACACCTCCGGGGGCAGCGGGACGATCACGGGGTCGCCGGGCGGCGGGGGCGGTGAGCCGTAGCCGGTGCCGACGGGCAGCGGGTTGCCGGTGACGACGGTGATCTCGGCGAGCCGCGGCACTTCCCACGGGCGCAGGGGCACCAGGGGCAGGGGGGTCCACCCGCCCGCCCCGCCGGCTCCGGATCCGCCGCCGGGCCCGGAACGGCGGGCCAGCAGCAGCTCGTCCTCGATGTACTCCAGCCCTTCCACCTGCGCGGCGACGGCTTCGAGTTCGGCGCGGCGGACCGCCCGTCCCAGCGGCCAGCCGGCTCCGTCGGGCCCGTACGGCGGCAGCGGGGCGAGGTACTGACGCAGGATCAGTTCTACCCAGCGGCGCACCGCGTCGGGCTGGTACCCCTCGCGCGCCCGCACGCCCACGGAGACGGCGATGTCGGCGTACGTGGGCGGGATCACGTACAGCTCAGTGGTGACGAGGCGGCGTGGGTTGAGGTGGGCCGCAACCCGGCGCAGCAGAGCCAGATCGGGCAGCGGAGCGCCCGGGTCGCGCAGGTCCTCGACGGGGAACACCAGCACGCTGACCACGCCCGCTGCGGGCTGCGTGGGGGTGTCCGGGTGCAATAGCGGAAGGGTCTCGGCCCGTCGTACGCCCGGCACTTGGAGGGTGAGGGCGCGGAAGTCGTCGGCTGTGACGGCCCGGTCCCTGCGGTGCACCTCGGCGGGCAGCGCGTCCAGGGCGTCGGCGAGGGAGGCGGGGTCGGCGCCGCCCGCGGCGGGCAGGGGGTTGCGCACCTTGACGCCAGTGACACCGGTGAGGGAAGCGACGGCGCCGGCCGGGACGTTGCCCGTGCTGCCGCCGCCGTAGCGGTACGACGTGACGCGGATGCGCTCCCCGATGCGCGGAACCCGGCAGCGGGTACCGAAGCGGACCAGGCCCGCTTCCGCGTCGAGGGAGTAGTGCCGGTCGAAGGGGCCGTCGGCGGCGAAGTCCTCGACCTCGTCCCAGACGCGCCAGCCGTCGGGCTCCTCCACTTCCAGCCGGGTGCTGCCCGCGAGGACGGGACGCTGGGTGAGGCGGTACGCCTGGCCGGCGTCGCCCGTTCCGGTGCCGAGGAACTCGGGGGTGGCGGAACGGGCCTGGACCGCGCCGACGGCGTTGACGCCGACCCAGCGGACACGGTGGATGGCGTCGTTCTCGCCCGCCGGGCGGCGCACCCGCAGCCAGCCGACCACCCGGACGGCGAGGTCGGCGTCGTCCAGGGGCGGGGGGCTGTTCAGGCCGCCGTCGCCGGTGGTGGCCGCGGGGTGGGCCGGGAAGGCCCTGGGGAGGGTGAGGGAGACGACTCCGGTGGTGGTCAGCCCCCGGGTGGTGTCCGAGAGGACGGCGAGCGGGGTGAAGGGTGTGGGGGCGGTGGGCCCGTTCCACAGCTCCCAGTGGAACCCGGGAGGGGCGGTCACCAGGTCGTTCGCGCGCAGCCGGGTGGGGTCCTGAGGGTTGCGGGCCACGAGGTCGAAGGGGCGCGGGAGTTCCTCGTCGAGGGCGACGCCGAGGAAGAGCGTCTGGCCGCGCAGGAGGGCCGGGTCGGTGGTGTTCTTCCCGAGCAGCGCGACCCACAGGCTCTGGTCGACGGTGGTGCTGACGTCCAGGGGCGGGCGGTCGCCCGCGAGCGGGTCGTCGGGGACGGCGGTGGTGACGTAGAACAGCGGTTTCACACCGCTCTGCTCCTGGGCCCTGACACGGGCCCGCACCGCGTCAGGGAGTGCCTCGACGGCGTTGTCGCGGCGCCGGGCCTCGGTGGTGCCGGGCGCCGCGGGGGCGGCGGTCTTGCCGACGGCGCTGACCTCCAGGGGCCAGGCGACCACCTCGTTCTCGGTCTCGAAGGCCACGGCCCCCGCACGGGCCTCGGCACCGCGCAGCACCTGGACGCCCTCGGGCCGTTCGGTGTCGAGGACGAGCAGGGTGCGGGCGGTCAGGGCGGGCCGGGGCCGCACGCCGAGCAGCCGGAGGAAGGCGACCTTGGTGGCGTCGGGGATCTGGTTGAAGCGGAAGAGCAGCGACTCGCCGAGGTGCGCGAAGAGTTCGAGCAGCGCGATGCCCGGGTCGCTGGTGTTGTGGTCGGTCCACTCGGGGGCGTAGACCGGGATCCGCTTGACCAGCTCGTCCCTGAGCTGCTCGAAGGTGCGGTCGTCGAGGATGGGCCCGATCAGTGGCATGCGGTCGTCACCCGGCCCCTACCGCAGGTAGAACGGGTAGACGAGGTTGTCCGGGCGCAGGTCGGCCAGCCGGACGAAGGCGATGTCGATCCACACCAGGGTCGGTTCCTCGCCGGGGGTCACGGCGACCTCCGTGACTCTGATCCGCGGTTCCCAGCGGGTGAGCGCCTCGGCGATCTCGGCGCTGATCGCGGCGCGGGTGGCAGCGGAGTTGGGCTCCATGAGGTAGCGGCGCAGTCCGCAGCCGAAGGTGGGGCGCATCACGCGTTCGCCGGGCTCGGTGTCGAGGATGGTTTCGATCGACTGCCGGATCAGGGCCTCGCCCCCGGCCCAGGCCAGCCCCCCGCCGCCCTGCGGCCGCAGGGGGAAACGTACGCCGGTGCCGAGCCAGGCGTCTGTCGCTGTGCTCACGGTCATACCCACGATGGTTCCGGCCGGCCGTCACCACGGCGTCGCCGCCGCCCGATCGCAGGCCTCACGGGAAGTTGGTGTCGGCCTCCGGGCGGTAGACGTGCCCGGTCCAGTCACGCACCAGCACGCCGTTCCGCTCGGCCTGGTAGAGCCGGGCGTTGAAGATCCTCCACTTACGGGATCCCACCGGGAACTGCTCTTGCTCGGGGAGTTCCAGCACCCACCGCCCCTTCAGAGGGGTGTCCTGGAGCTTCGGGAAGTTCTGCCGCGCGTGCGGTGTCCTGGCGACGAGTGTCCCTGGCTCATACTTCTCACTGAACTCGTACAGGAACTTGTCGAACTGACTGTCCGACAGGTCGGCGAGCGGGGCTGCCTTGTGGGAGATGATGAACCTGCCGGGCACGTAGGCGTCGAGGATCTTCTTGTTCACCAAGCCGACCTGGTGGACCGAGTACTGCCGTGACATCTCCCGGTCGAAGCCCTGGCCGCGTTCCCACGCCGCCAGCAGCTCCGCCCACATCTCGTCCTGCTCGGCCCAGAAGTCCGACAGCTCCTTCCTCGGGTTCATCTCGGCATGGATCTGCCAGCGATCCCCCGCCTGCCGGGCAGTCAGCACCGTGAACCCGAACCGGGTGCGCAGGTCCGCGAGGGCCGCGTCCATTTCCGTCTGGTCCAGCGGGTTCGTGTGCGAGCTCTCCCGCAGCTCGCCCAGGGCCTTCATGCCGTCGTGCCAGCGGGCCAGTACCTCCGGGGACGGGACGGCCTCGTCCTCCTTACCGGCCTTGGCTGGGGCGCCGGGCTTGCCCCCGGGCGCGCCCGGTGTGGCGGCGACGGCCGCCGGGGCCGCGCCGGGGGCCGGGGCCGCGCCCGGGACGGCGGTCGCAGCGGCACCCGGGACCGCCGCCGGGGCGTTGGGGTCGGACCAGGCTCCCTTCGCCTCCTCCTCGCCCTTCGACTTCTTCGGCGGGACGTGGTCGTTGACCAGGTCCGTCAGGAACTTCTCCGCGCTGAAGTCCACCTTTCCGAAGGTGACCTCCGGGATCTTCCCCGAGCCCAGGACGTGCTCGACGTCCGCTCCGATGCCGAACTGGCCCGGCAGCGGGTACTCCAGCTGCCCCAGCGGCCAGGTCCACCGCTTGTCGGGCGCCGGTGACCACCACGGGCTGTCCAGTTCGACGAAGAGGTCGCCGCCGAGCCCGAGGAACGGCTGGGCGGCGATCTCCATGTGACCGGCGATGAAGAACTCGCCGCGCTTGCCGGCCGCCGGGTCGGCGACCTCCCGGAAGCCGATGGTCGGGGTGGCCTCCACGTAGCCGCGGATGCCGGCCAGGGCCCACAGGCCGACGCCCGCCTTGATGTCGTGGCCCAGGATCTCGATGCCCGCCCCGCCCTCGGCCCTCAGCCGCAGGCCCGCGAAGGCGGAGATGTTGAGCGTGGCCGTGAGCCCGAAGCTCTTCAGCACCTCCGGCTTGGTCGACCAGGTCCCGCTGAGCTCCATCTTCGTCAGCGTGGCCGGGCCGATCTTCGCGAGCGCCTCCAGCCCGATGTTGGCGAACAGGAAGACGTTGCCGACGAGCGGCACCCCGTACGAGGCGCGGATCTCGAACTTGGCCAGCTGCTTGATGTAGTCCTTCTGCTCGAACAGCGGCTTGTCCATCTTCGGCAGGATCTTGCCGATGACGGTCACGTCCCCGTGGTGGTCGACGACCACCAGCGCCTCACCGCGCAGCCAGTCGGCAAGGGCGACGTTGACCGTGCCCCAGCCCGCGAGCACGCGGGGGCCGGGGCGCGGTCCCGCGGGTCCCGGGGCGGCTGGTGCGGGGGCGGCGGGTCCCGGGGCGGCGGGTGCGGGGGCCGGGGCGACACCTGGGCCGGCGGCGGCGCCCGCGACCGGACCCGCCGCCTTCACCTGTTCCGGAAGCTGCGCGTCCGTCAGCTCCTTCGCGGACTTCGGATCGGTGGCCACGAGCGTCACCGATCCGTCGAACTTGTCGTTCGTGTACCGCACGGTGCCGCGGACGTCGACGTTCCCGCCGCCGAACGCGGCCGTGACCTGCCCGGCGAACCCGCGCAGCTTCACATCGACCGTCGCCTTCCCCGTCAGCGCGCCGTCCACGCCCCGGGAGACCGGCACCGCCACCTGCCCCAGCCCGCCGACCGTGCCCCGAGCCACCGCGTCGAAGGTGACGATCTCGTTCGCGATGCCGAAGCCGCCGGAGGCCTTCAGGAAGCCGCCGAGCGAGAAGGACATGCCGCTGACCTTCACGACGAGGGTCGGCCCCTTCAGCTCGTTCTCGACGTTCGGCAGCCGCAGGCCCTCCATGCCCAGCCAGCCCAGGGCCCTGGTGCAGTCCTCCATCCGGTCCAGCAGCGCCCGCCCGCCGCCCAGCAGCTTGCCCTTCACCCGCACGGAGGCGTGCCCCTGGAGCACCCCGTCGTGCACGCGCAGCGCGAGCACCGGCTCGATGCCCTCGGCGCGCAGGGGCAGCAGCAGCGGGTGGAGCAGGGGGATCCACTGATAATCCGTGCCGGGTGTGTCCAGTCCGCCCTTCTCCGTCTTGCACAGCGTCAGAGGACCGGCCGCGGTGTTTCCGAGCCGGACCCTGACCGGACCGCCTGCCTTGCCCTTGCCGTCCAGGTACGTGGAGACGGCGGGGGCGGCAGTCAGCTCGGCGCCGCCCTGCAGGGCCAGTTCGTCCTTGGGTACGTCCGCGGGGACGAGGACGCGGGACAGCTCGTCCGCGAGCTTGCCCGGCGCGGCACCGGGCGCACCCCCGGGAGCCGCGGGAGCGGGTGCGGGCGGCGCCGGTGCGGGCCCAGGTGCCGGTACCGGTGCCGGTACCCGCTCGGCCGGTGCGGGGCCCGCCATCTCATCCGCCCCCGCACAGCGGGTCCTTGACGTGCGGCTCCGGCTGCGGGGGCACCGGTGCCGGGGTGGTCGCGGGGCCCGCCACGACCTCGACGAAGTCGTCCAGGTCCGAGGCGGCGAACTGCCCGCTGGCGGCCTTCAGCCGCTCCCCCGCGCCCTGCCCGAGCAGCGCGTCGAAGGAGAGCCGCTCCACATTCGACATCTGGGCCAGTGTCTTGCTCCCCGTGAAGAAGGCCTTGAGCGCCAGCACCGCCTGCACCGACGGCGGCAGGCAGAACCGCAGCGCCAGGAGCCACCACAGCTGGAAGACGAAGACCACGATCGGCAGGAACAGGCTGAACAGGAAGAAGGCCACGATCATGAAGAGTTCGAGGGCGAAGGTGCAGATACTCGGCGTAGTGCCGCCGACCGAGCCGCTCTTGGGGATCTCACCGTTCTGCGGGAACGACAGCTGCGAGCCCGGTGGGTTGGTGACCGCCACCCCGCCCGGCCCGGACGGCCCGGCCGCTCGGGCGGCGAGCGCCCGCAGATCGGGCAGGGTGATGGAGATCCGCCGGTTCTTGGTGCCCTCGGGGTCGTAGAAGGAGGCGAGCCGGAAGGGCTCGGTCGGCTCGCTGAGCCAGGTCGCCCGGGGGCAGTGCTCGTGCCCCGGCTGAGGGACACGCCGTACGAAGGTGCGCAGTTCGTAGACCGAGTGGTCGTCGAGCTTGCGGGCGCCGGTGTCGTCGTGGTCGCCGGAGGAGGCGGGCACCAGGCCGAACCACAGCGAGCGCTGCGGCGGCACCGGGTCGTCGTCGCAGTCCCCGGACCGGGACGGCAGCTGCCACATGGGCAGTTCCTCCTCGCCGTCTAGGAGTTCGTCATCGGCCGAGCCGGTGCTGCGCCAACTCCCGCCGGTGCCCTCCGGCACCCACCCCTGGACCTGCTCCTTCACCACGACCTGGTCGAGGAGCGAGGCGTTGGCCTGCTCGAAGTGCTCCCGGTACGCGAGGTCGGCCCACAGCACGTCCTCGGTCTCGGACATGAAGACGTTGCCCACCGGGCCGGACCTGCCCTGTGCGGCGAGGAGTTCGGCGGTCAGCTTCCGGGTGAGGTCGCGCAGCACCTTCGGCCTGGCGCTCATGTCCACCTGCCGCCGGCGCATAACCAGCCCCACCTCCAGGCCGTCCGCGGACTGCGGCCGGGGCAGCCCCGGCCGTTCGCAGAACAGCTCCGCGACGACGGCGTAGAACCGCTGATGGCTCGGCTGGTAGAGCTTGCGCAGCTGGGTGCGGACCACCTGGTGGGTGGCGAACCGGGCCCGGCCGGGTCCCCGGTCGGCCAGGGCGACCGGGACGTTGTACGACCAGACGTCCTCGGCGGGATCGAAGCGCAGCGAGTCCCGCGGGTCCGCGACCAGTCGCGCCACGAACTCGGGTACGTCGTACTTCTGCAAGGCGGGGAACGCGGCGCGCGGGTCGAAGCGGTCGTAGCCGCCGCGCGCGCAGACGTACCAGGGCGCCCGGAAGACGAAGCCGTGCGGCTCGGCCGGGCTCACCAGATGTTCCCGGCGCCGGGGGTGTAGGCCGGCGATACGACCATCTGGTCCGTGACCAGGGTCCCGCACTTCACCAGACCGTTGAAGGTGGACAGCGGGGCGTTGACGGTGACCATGGGGGCCTTGATGTCCACTGAGACGTTGGCCTGGATCTCCACGGAGGTGGGGGTCAGGCGGATCACGCAGCCCGTCGCGTGCTTCACGGTCACCTGCTGGGTGGCGTTGTCGAGGGTCACCTCGTGGCCGGAGTCCATGGTGATCCGTACTGCCTCCGCTCCCCTGGTGTCGTCGAACTGGAGCCGGCTGCCGGCCCTGGAACGCAGCTGGCGCAGGTTGTTGGCGCGCTCGGGCCGGTGCGGGGTGGCGGCTCGGCCGTTCCAGGCGGCCCCGATGACGTACGGGCGGCGCAGTTCGCCCGCCTCGAAGGCCACCAGTACCTGACTGTCCACCTCGGGGAAGGCGAGCAGCCCCTGGTCCGCGTCGGCGTAAGGCGAGCAGAGCGTGGCCCAGGCCCGGACATCACGGTCGCCTTCCTTGCCGAGCCAGGGGAAGCGGACTTCCACACGGCCCAGCTGCCGGTCGTCGACGATGTCCGTCACGAGGGCGGGGTAGACGCCGAAGTAGCGGGGGCCGGAGCCGTCGGCGGGAGTGGGCAGGCTCATCACACCACCTCGTTGAGGGAGGAGCGTTCGGCGTCGAAGCGGGTGCGGAAGCCGTGCTCCAGGTCGAAGGTATGCCGGATGCGGGTGACGTAGTAGCCGCCGCCCTCGAAGGGCCCGCCGACTCCGCGGAGGGCGAGCAGGCCGCCGACGACGAGGTCGGGGCTGCCGTTGGTGGTCCCGGCAGCCGTGACGAAACGGCGGCCGCGGCGCAGCATCTCGGCACGCGCCCAGGCCTCGGCCTCAGCGCCCACCAGGGCGGCCTCCCTCACCCGAAAGCTGGTGCTGGGGCCCAGTGCCCGGGCCAGCAGCCGGGGTCCGGTGCGGCCGCCGGCGGTCTCGGCCTCGACGACCTCGGGTCCGGCACGCTCGTCGATGCCCTCGCGGCGCTCGGCGTCGTAGCCGGTGACGGCGATCTCGCTGCGCTGGTGGGCCAGGTCGGCGGCCAGGCGTACGGAGAGCAGCTCGCTGCCGTGCACGAGGGTCTGCTCGGCGCCCTGTCGGCTGCCGCGGGTGCGGAAGTGCAGGGTCCGGCCGGTGGCCCAGAGTTCGGCCTGGAGCAGCCGGGCGCGCGTGCGCAGGAAGGCGAGGTCGCTCTGGTTGAGCTGCTGGACCAGGTCGTAGCGGGGGCCGGGGGCTCCGGTGTCGGCGGCGAGCCCGTGCTCGCGGGCGATGGACTCGGCGAGTTCCGCGTCGGTGGCGTTCTCGTACGTGCGCATCCGACGGGTCATCCGCAGCCGCATCAGCACGTCCTCGGCGTGCACGAGGACGAGCGGCGGCTCGCCGTCACCGAGAACCAGCTCGATCGCGGAGACCACCCCGTCGAAGACGAACCTCTGCCGTGACGGAGGGCCGAGGGCGACCTTGAGGGCGCTGCCGAGGTCGACCGTGGAGCCGTCGAGGTGCAGCAGCCGGTCGTGGGCCCCCTTGGCGCCGGGTCCGACGGCGAGGAAGTGGGCGCGCAGGGTGCGCAGCCCCTCCGCTCCCTCGGCCACCTCCAGTCGTACGCAGTCCCGCGCGAGGTCCTTGACGACGGCGCCGCCGACCTCGAAGACCGGGGAGACGGTAGCGACGGCCGCCTCAGTCATCGAAGTCCTCGGCAGCGACCCGGGCGGCGAGCCAGGCGGCGCGTTCTGCTGCCTCACGATGGCGCTCGGCGGCCACGTGGGCGGCGGCCAGGCCACCCTGCTGCGGGGCCGGGGGGCTGCCGCCGCCGGCCGGGACGATCTCGGTGTGCAGCTCTCCGATGTACACGCTCATGCGGGGCCTCCTCGGGGTGTCCACCTCAAGGTCTTCGCACCCGCGTCACGGCGGCGTTGCGCGCAGTCGGCCGCGGACCGGCCGGGCGGGTCGGGCGGCAGCCGCTCCCACGGGGCCGCGCCCGGGTCGGGGGCGGGCACCTCCTCGCGGCGTGCCCGCTCGGCCAGGCTGCGGCCGCCCCCGGCCGCGGTCTCCGCGAGGGTCCGGGCGTCGGCCCGGGCACGCAGCGGGATGCCACGGCCGTAGGCGGCGGCCCGCCGGTCGGGGCCACCCCCCGGGGAACCGCCGCCCGGGTACGCGCCCCCGGCCCCACCCGCGCCTCCGGCGCCCGAGCCGGCGGCTCCACCCACACCGCCGGAGACCGTACCCCTCACCCCCCGCGGCACCTCGAAGGACTCCCGTGCCTGCGCCGCCGCTGCGGCCGTCTCCGCCCCCAGCACCGCGTCCGCCGCCGCCCCGATCCCCCCGCCCGCGGAGAGCGCGAACCCGGCGGTCTCCGCGTCCAGGGGGCCGTCCGGTCCCGCCGGGCCGGCTCCCAGGGCGGCCGCGAGGCCGCCGACCGAGGTGGCGGACACCCCGCCCGCGAAGCCTGCGGACAGCCGGAGCCCGGCCGTGGCGCCCAGGCCCGCCGACACTTCGGCACCGAGCTGTACGGAGAACCCGCCGGCCAGGGTCAGCGGACTCTCCAGGCCGTTCATCGCGGCCCGCCAGGCCGCCGGGTCGAGCCCGAGCCGGGAGAGCATCTGCTGGGCGGACTCCCCGTCCTGGGCCGGTACCACCTGCCGGGGCCTGCTCGTACCGGCGGTGCCGGGGACCGCGCCCGGGCGCGGTGCGCCGGGCTCGGTCGCGGCGCGGGTGTCGAGCACGCCGGGGCCCTCGACGTGCGCCTCGTACTTGGGGTTCTGCTCGACGATGGTGACCCCGGCCTTGGCCCGCAGCGGGGTGCCGTCCGGGGCGAACAGATCGAGTTCCTCGTTGACCTGGGTGACGATGCCGTCGAAGCGCAGCGTGCCCCAGACGAAGCGGACGGCGGGCGGCGGGTCGCCGGTCTTGTCCGGAGGTGGCTCGACGAACTGCCGTACCAGGGCGGTCCAGCGGCGCACGTCGACGTACTGGCCGCCCGAGCGCTGCTCGGCGGTGTCGAACTCCAGGTCGAAGGTGAGGGTCGAGCCCTCCTGCGCCGGGTGCTGGCGCTTCTGGTTCTTGGTGGTCGTACCGCCCTTGTCCACATTGTTGTTGCGGCTGATGCGCAGCGTGCTCGGGTTGAACTGGACGGGCACGGCGTCGCCGTCGCCCACCAGCGGGGGCGGCTTGTCCTTGCCACCGCCCGAGCCGCGCTTGAGGCGCTGAAGAGTGGCGTGGGCGAGGGCGGTCACCGGGCACGCTCCAGGCGCAGGCCCTCATGGGCGATGTGCAGTTCTTCCATGGCGATCTCCCCCGTCTTGGCGTTGAGCGTGGGCCCGTTGACCTTCAGGGGCAGGCCCCTGGTGAACGTCCAGTGCGCGACGACCCGCTCACCGGTGGGGTCGAGCACCTCCACGTCCCCGTCGTAGCGGGCCGCGGGCGGGCCGCCGGAGACCATGCCGTGCAGCCAGTCCCACAGGCCGGTGTCGGCGGAGCCGCCCTCGGTAGCGCAGAACATGCCGCGCTTGAGGACCAGCGGCTGGAGTTTGACCCGGCCCGTGCGCCGTACGACCCGGTCGTTGCCGCCGCCTTCGAGGTACTCGCGCAGATCGGCCTCCAGGCCCAGCCCGGAGCAGTCCTGGAAGCCACCGTCGCCGAGCCGGTCCGGTCCGCCCGAGGGAGGAAGCGTGCTGGGCGCGGAGTTCGTGTCGCCCTTGAGCCGGGGCGGCGGCTGGTCGGTGGGGCCGGGCGCGGTGCTGCGGGTCAGCCGTACCCGGAAGCGGAAGGTCTGGACGAGTTCGGTCATGGCTCAGCCCACCGTCACGGTGCCGTCGGCGTCCTGGGAGATCCGCAGGACCAGGTACTCCAGGGGATGGGCGGGGGCGACCCCGACCTCCGCGACGAGCCGCCCGAGGTCGCGGGACCAGGCGGGGTTGAGGCGCTCGTCGCAGTGGACGAAGAAGGCCTCGTCCTCGCTGTCCCCCGCGAAGGCCCCGGTCCGGTAGAGGCCGCGCAGCAACTCGGTGACGGCGCGGCGCAGTTCGGCGCGCAGCTGCGGGGAGTGCGGTTCGAAGGCCAGCGGCTGGGCCTGCCGGTCCAGGACGATCCGCAGCATGGTCATCAGCCGCCGCACGCTGAGCTGGCTGTAGTCGGGGTCGCGGGAGAGGGTGCGGGCCGAGATCAGCCGGAAGCCGTCGTGCTCTGTCTCGAAGGCGTCGACGCCCATCAGGTGCAGCTCGTCGTGTTCGGCCGCGGAGAGCCGCCCGGCGGCGGTCACGGCCTCGGCGGCCAGGGCGTTGGCGGGCCCGTGGGCGAGGCCGAGGCGGCGCTCGCGGTCCGCGATGATCCCGGCGGCGAAGCCGGATGGCGGGACGGGCACGGCCCGGCGTCCAGGGTCCTCGGAGTCGGGCACGCCGAGCCACGGGTGATAGGCGGCGGCGTACGAGCTGTCGAAGGCGGCCCGCCAGCGCGCGATCGCGCGCACGGTGAGCCGCGGCGGTACGTCGAGCAGGGCGGTGAACCGGCGCTGCCGCTCCGCGAGTTCCACGAGCCGCAGCTGGCGGGTGGTGATCTCGGACAGTTGGGTGCCGCTGTCGAGGAGCCCGGCCCGCTCACGGGGCGGGGCGGCGGCCGGGGCCGGGGCGGGCGGCGGGCAGGGGGCGAACACCGGGCCGTGGCGCGAGGGTGGCTCGGCGGGCGGCGGAGGCGTCTCGTCGACGTGGTGCCAGAGCAGATCGGGTACGGAGAGCAGCGCGACCTCGGGGACCAGCGCCATGCGGTCCATGCCGGCCAGGTCGGCCGGGTCGAAGTCGCCGACGCCCTCGCTGCCGCCGACGGGCAGCAGCCCGGCCGGGATCCGGCCCTCGAAGAAGCTGTCGACGCCGATGCCCGCGTACCGGTCGCGACCGGGGCGTACGGGCCTGGATGTGCGGGCCGTGAGGAAGGGGTCGGGCGGCAGCAGTGCCTCGGGCCACTCCCCGTCGGGCGTGACCAGCAGCGACTCGTCGGCCAGCACGTCCCCGGCCCAGCGGGGGTGCGCCCCGTCGAGGCCGAGGCCGGTGAAGCGCTCCTCGCGGGGCGGGTCGAGGTCGGCGTCCGTGACGGTCACGGTGGCCGTGACGACGTCGACCGATAGAGCGGCTCCCGGCGGGCCGGACGAACCGAGCGGTCGGTCCAGTACGGCCACCCGGCGGCGCAGGCTCGGCGTCTCCTGCAGCTGCACCAACTCGGCCACCCGGAAGAGGCCGCCCGCGGGCGGCAGCCCGGGCCCGTGGACCCGCAGCAGGGACCCGGGCGGCGGGGCCTGCGTCTCCGGCAGCGCGAGCTCGGCCGCCGCCCGGCCGACCGCGGCCGTGAACTGGCCGCCCGCGGTGAACTCCCAGCGCACCGCCAGCCGCCCGCCCCAGCTGCCCTCGTCGGCGGCACGCAGCCCTAGCACGCACGGCACTCCCGCCCCGGGCCGGTAGCGGTCGGGGCAGGCCAAGGTGATCTCGTGCAGGGCGTGCGCGGCCAGGGCCTCGGGGTGCGGCCACCGGGGCAGCGGGGCCACGCGCAGCACGTGGGCCCGGGCGCCGCCCTGCGCGAAGAACGCCCGGACCGCGTACGGGAGGAGGCCGGGCCCCTCGTACCTGCCGAACCGGCGGCAATAGTCGGACCACCGCTCCACGGCGACCGGCGTGTCGACGGGCCCGCGGGGGGCGACGCCCACGAACCCCGCGATGTCGAGCCGGACGGGCCGGAAGGCGAGTGGCGGGCGCCTTCCGTCGTGGAGCACCCCCGGCGCGCCCAGGCGCAGTCCGGGCGTGGTCACAGCGACACGAAGTCGATGCGCTCCGCGACGAGGTGCAGCTCCTCCATCGCGACCTCGCCGCCGCCCTTGCCCGTGAGGGTGGGCCCCACCCACTTCTTGGGCTGGGCACGGCGCAGCACCCAGGCGCAGACCGGCCGACGGCCCTCGTCGTGGAGGGTGACGGTGACCGTGCGGGGTTCGTGGATGCCCTCCCGGGTGTCCTTGATCCAGTCGAAGAGGCGGAGGTCACCGATGATGCCCCGCTTGAGGGTGACGTCGTCGGTGGTGTTGGTGTTGGCGATCTTCCGTACGTGGTTCTCGAAGTCGTTGCCGTTGCGGTACTCGGAGAACTTGACCTCGTTGCCCGCTCCGGTGAAGTCGGAGAAGCCGCCCGCGATCTGGTCCTCGCCGCCCTCGTCACCGAGTTTGACGAGGAAGTTGAAGGCGCCGTAGGGGTTGTCGCGCGTTGCCATGGTGTCTGTCTCCCGCGGGTGCTGGGGTGTGCGGTGCTTCGGGGGCGCGCCTGAGGCGTCAGTTGCGCTGCGCGTCGGCCGTGAACTGGCCGATGCGGAAGATCACGAACTCGGCGGGGTAGGTGGGTGCCACGCCGATGAGGCAGATCAGCCGGCCGTTGTCGAGGTCGTTCTGGGTCATCGTCGTGCGGTCGCAGCGGACGAAGAAGGCCTCCTCCGGCTTGGTGCCCATGAGCGCGCCGGTGCGCCAGGTGGCGATCAGGAAGTCTTCGACGGTCTGCCGGATCGACGCCCACAGCCGCTCGTTGTTCGGCTCGAACACGGCCCACTGGGTGGACCTGTCGATGGAGGCCTCCAGGTAGTTGAACAGCCGCCGGACGTTGACGTACTTCCACTCGGGGTCGGAGCTCATCGTGCGGGCGCCCCAGACCCGGCGGGCCCGGCCCTCGAAGAAGCGCAGGGCGTTGATGCCCTCGGGGTTGAGTACCGCCTGGCGGTCGTACGTGACATTGGTGGTGAAGTCGTTGATGCCGAGGACGACCTCGTTGGCCGGGGCCTTGTGCACACCGCGCTCGATGGTGCTGCGGGCGTAGACGCCGGCCACGTACCCGGAGGGTGGGAGGTCGAGCAGGCGGACGGGTGCGCCCGGGTCGGGGCGGCGGGTGGGGTCGGTGATGCGCACCCAGGGGTAGTAGAGGGCGGCGTACTTGGTGTCGAACTGGGCCCGGAACTGGCGGACTTCGGAGATCGAGCTGTCCCGGGGCGGGTCGACGATCGCCATCCGGTAGCGCAGGTCCTGGCAGTGCCCGATGAGGCCGTCGACCGCTGTCTTCTGGTCGGCGAGGCCGAGGGTCACAGTGTCGGGCATGGCGACGATCGAGATCTCTTCGACCTCGGCGAGCGCGCCCAGCCCGAGGGCGGGGCGGGCGAGGTTGTCGGGGTCGGCCGTACGGCCCGTGAGGGCCGCTGAGGTGAGTGGGGTGCCGTCGCCGCCGCCGGTGAGGAACTGGAACTCGCCGCGGCCGGTGCCGAGCAGGGCGGCGAGCCGGGCGCCGGGGGTCGGGGTGGGCTGGGGGGCCGGCGGATTGACCTCCTGGTACCAGACCATGGAGAACTCGTCGGCAGGGTCGGCGGCCTGGAGCACGCTGACCAGGGCGCGCGGGTGAACCTCGTCGAGCTCCAGCTCGTTGTAGGTGTCGATCCGGTCGCCCGAGCGCACGGTGACGGCGAGGGTGATGTGGAAGGCGGCCGTGCCGGCCGCGACCGGCTGGACGTTCTGGCCGTCGCGGTAGCCGAGGGTCCCGTCGGCCTGCCGGGCGACGATCTTGATGTTCGCCGGCGTGGGGGGCTGCTGGTCGGGGATGGTGGTCGGCCCGCCGCCCGCGGCCGCCTGGATGACCTCCACGGCCGCGCCCGGCTGCACCCCGGTGAGCTGCGGCGTACCTCCCGGACCGTTGGTGATGCCGTTCTTGCCGCGCCGGATCGTGACGGCCACGCTGATCGCGGCGCCCGTGGAGCCGGGCCAGCGGGCCCGCCACCTCAGCAGGGGCGCGCCCTGGGCGGGCACGTTGAGGGAGGCGAAGTTCGCGCCCTCGTCGATCACCGGATTGGGTCCGGCGGTCTCGACGAAGGGAAAGACCCGGGAGACGTACAGCCTGCGGCCACCGTTGGAGAAGAACGCGCGGGCCGCGTAGGCGAGTTGGCAGTCCTCATCACGGATCTTGAGGCCACCGAAGGCACGTTCGTACTCGGTGAAGCTGGTGACCAGGGCCGGGGCGGGCAACACCCTGGTCCTGTCGGGCAGGGTGTAGGGCACGGGCCCGTACGCCGTGCGCCCGGTCATGCCGAACGTGGTGGTCGGGACGCCCTCGATGGACCGCGAGCGGAAGCTGGTCTCCTCGACGTAGACGCCGGGTGTCAGGTACTCGGGCATGGACGGAACTCCTCGGTCGCGGGCTCAGGCGGTGGCGTGGGGCAGGTCGGCGGCGTGCACCACCTGGCCGACGGTCAGCGTGTGCACGGTGTCGGCGGTGCTGGTGCGGTATCCGGGCGGTCGGGAGCTGCCGCGCAGCAGCGGGTTGTCCAGGTCTGCGCCGCTGGGCGGGGACTGGCTGCGCGTGACCGCCTCCACGACCAGGTCGGCCAGCGCATCGCGGGGGTCTGGCGGGGGCGCGGTGGCCGGGTCCCTCGCAAGGGAACGCAGCGCCACGGTGTAGGTGGACGGCACCGGGGACGGGAGTACCCCGATGCCGTGGAGCAGGAGCAGCACCTGACCGTGCTCGTCGCCGTGGGCCCAGCCGACGAGGGCGCCGGCCGGCGCCCCGTACGCCTCGACGCGGGGCCAGCGGACGGGCCGGCCGGCCCGGGTGACGCGCAGCCTGATGCCGGTCGTACCCTGCGGGACGGGGTAGGCGGGGCCGGGCAGCAGCCAGGGCCGCATCAGCCGGGCGTCGGCCCGGACCGGCTGCGCGGTGGGCGGGTCGGCATCGGCGCCGGTGAGCTCGGCGTGGGTCCACAGCGGTACGGAGAACCGGCGCGGGATCCAGCGGCGGGCGGGGTCGTCGATACGGACCGCGACGGTGGCGGGCAGGCCGCCGGAGCTTCCGTACCGCAGCACGTGCCCGGTGGCGCCATGGTTCTCCAGCGGCAGGACCGCGCCGCCGGGGGGCATCCGGCGGCCGGGTACGGCGGCCGACTCGCGGCCGACGCACAGCCCGGGCCCGGCGGCCTTGCGGGTACGGGCGTCGAGGGGCCGGACGGCCAGGGCGAGCCGGTGCAGTACGTCGACGGGCCCGGCCGCGACGGTGATCCGGTGGTCCTGGCCGTCCGTCATCGGCCCGTCCCCGACAGGCCCGTGGCCACGGTGGCCACCTCGTCGGAGCCGGGCTGCCTGCGGCCGTCGATGCGGACGACCCTGGCGAGGTAGGGCAGGCAGAGGCGGTAGTCGGTGGTCATGGCCTGGAAGGCCTCGCTCATGGAGTCCATGGCCAGGTCGTCCGGGACGATCTGCACCGAGTCGCCGGGCAGCCAGCCCTCGGTCTCTTGCAGCCGCGGATAGGTGAGCGTCGCATCGGTCTCCAGGATCTTGACGGCCAGGCCCAGCCATTCGAGCTCGGCCTCGACGAACTGGTCCCAGGCGGCGATCAGCAGGTGCATCCGCAGCGGGATCCTGGGCACCCCGTCCCGCGCCGAGATCGCCGCGCAGGCCGGCCGGGTCTCCCGGTCGACGCTCAGCCGGTAGCAGTAGACGGACACGGCGGGGAAGGTGATGAGGGAGCCGGGGGTGCCGACCCGGTCGAAGTCGACGGGCCCGGCGAGCACGGCCTGGGGACGTGGATTGCCGGCCGGGATCTCATCCGTGAAGCGCTCGTTGAGCAGCGCGACAACGCCGCGCCCGACGGAGGCGAGTGCCTGGTATCCAGCCATGGGCCCGATGCTGCGGCGCACCCCGTCACGGCAGCGTTGCGGGAGTGCGGCGGTCAACGGACAGCGGTCGGTCAACGGACAGTGCGGCGATGAGCGGGCGACGGGCCGGTGACACCAGCGGCGCCAGACTCGGTGCGCCCGCCCCCTCGACCAGGAGAGCCCATCATGAGCAGCACCCCCCATACCCAGTCGGACGACACCAGCACGGGCGGCGACTGCGATCTCGGCGCGATCGACGACCTCGCGTGCAGTGCTACGGGGATCAAGCGCCAGGCTGAGAAGACCGAGCAGCAGCTGCCCCGGCTGACGGAGTTCAAGGACAAGTTCAACAGCGCCCGGGCGGACTACACCAAGGCCAGGGAAACCGCGGGCGCCGATGCGGAGGCCGCGGACAAGACGCTCAAGCAGGTCTACGAACAGCTCCGCTGCCGGATCGGCGCGGAAGAGAAGCACTGCCTCAAGGAGGCGGTCAAGCAGGTCTTCGCGGAGATCCGGGACTGCGCGGGCGGGTGGGGCTGCTGTGCGGACGAGTGCGACTGCAAGTTCGACCCCTCGGTGGGCGACGAGGACACGGTCGCCTCCCTGGCTGCCAGGATCGCCCGGTACGAGGCCCAGGTCGAGCGGGAGGCCGCCTGCTTCACGGCCCTGGCCGGCGAGAAGGACGCGTTGACACAGCGCGCCGCGAAGATCAAAGCCGACGCGCTGCAGCTGCTGGCGGAGATCGCGGAGCCGGGCAAGAACGTGATCCGGCTCTGGGCTCAGCTGCTGGTGCTGCGCAAGCGGCTCACGGGGCTGTACCACGGCTTCGGCTCGGTGTCGGAGTACATGGACTGCCTGTGCAAGGTGCTGCTGTGCGTCCTGAAGGGCAGCTCCGCCGTTGCGGTCCTCGAGGGCGCGAAGGCGAAGCTGGAGTGCATGGACGCGCTGAAGAAGAAGGCCTGCGAGGAGAAGCAGACCAACACGGTGGACGAGGTCATGGAGGTGTACGAGCGCCTGTGCCGGCAGTGCCCGCCGAAGGGGACCGTCGACGAGGGGTCGGCCGAGGAGGACGAGGAGGACGAGGAATGGGAGGAGGGGAAGGCGGACTGGCCGGGCTCAAGGGCGATTGCGGTCGAGTCGAGCGACTGAGGGCGTCGTGACCCGGGCCCGACCGTACGCGGTGGCGCCGCCGGCGTGCCGGCCCGGCGGCCCGGTCGGACACGGTCGGCACCGCGGCGGCTCGGGCCTGGCTGCCCGGAAGCCCCATCGCCACGAAGTGCCCCAGTGGCGGCGGCCTGGGACAATGGCCGAAGAGACTCAGATCCGAACGGGAGCCTTCCGCTGCCTGCCAGCACCCGACTGCGCTGATCACCATGGCAGTTCGGTTGGCAGCGCTCATCAGCGCACTGACTCTCGTCACCCTGCTGTGCGACATCGTGCGGCTGATCACGGCCACCGAAGGCCGCCACGGCGCATGAGCCGCCTCGCCCACGACAGGCGGACGTGAACCGGCCGGGCGAGGTCACGAAGGAGAGACCTTCAGGGCCGGTCAAGATCATGGCAGATCCATGAGAGGAGTGGCCATGTCACTCACCCGTTCTCGCCGCATTCGTAACCGTACTCGGGGAGCAGCGGTCGGCGCCGCCTGCGCCCTGCTCGCCATCGTCGGCGCCACAAGCACCAGCGCCGCACCCCTGTCCCCACCCGCCAGTACGTCGACCGTCACGATCGAGGGTGCAGAGGTTCGGATCCAAGGCTTCAAGTTCCTCCCTTCGGAGGTCAAGGTACGTGCCGGCGCAACAGTCACCGTGATGAACGAGGACTCGGCTCCGCACACTTTGACCGCCACCGAGGACTATGCCTTCGACACCAGCACGATCGAAAGCGGCGCGTCCGCCACCTTCACCGCACCGTCCAAGCCCGGCAGTTACCCGTTCTTCTGCTCCTTCCACCCGCAGATGAAGGGGACACTCATCGTCAGCTGAACGCTGCACGTCGCCGCCGAGACCCCAGCGCACGTCCTGCGCGAAACGCCGGGCACGGCTCGCCCAGGGAATGGACAGGCGCCATTCCGTTCAGACTGTCCCCTGTGTGCCTGCGCCCACCCGGGCAGCGCCCGCAAGACGCCACAGCGGCGGCACATGCCGCAGGGGAGAAGTCACGCGCAGCACATCGAGCAGGCCGCGGGTCTCTGCGCTCGACAGGTCGAGTTCCTCGGCGATCCTGCGGGTGGTGACGTACGTGATGCCCTCGGCCAGTGTGTCGCGCTCCCAAGCCGCGAAGCGGTCCCGGACGGTCTCGGCGTCCCGGAGGGCACCGAGACTGCCGGGGGTGAGCAGCGCGTCGGGGTGTGCCGCACGGTGGTGTTCGCGGGCAATTTCCGAAAAGCCGCACACCCTTACGGATGCTTCCTCGGCCTCGTCCAGGCTCGAGGAGCCCCTGAGCGCGCGGGCCAAAGGGCTGAGCTCCAGGGCGCGTGCCAGGCCGAGGCGGTGGACCTGACACGCCGAGTCGTCCAGCACGACCGGGCTCGGGGCGTCCCTGGTGCCGCAGACGCCACGCACGCCTCGGGCCGCCGCGACGAGCATGGCGCTCGCCTCCGAAGGGTGCCATTCGAAGACCCCGAGCACGCCCTCGGTGTGCTCGGCGGTGAGGGAGAACGCAGGCCCGCCGAGCCTGGGCAGCAGCGCGGGCAGGGGCACCTCGTTGTCGAGGCCGGGCCCGGCGACGTACACGGCGGTCGGAATGCCCGTGGCCGCGCAGGCGGCGAGGGCGAGGGCATCGCCCAGCGGGCTGCGCAGGGTGGGCTCGTCCCCCCGCGCCACGATGTCGCCGCCCACGTCGACGAGGTCGATCCAGTCGGCTCCGCACCAGCGGGCGGCCGCGGCGATCTGCCGGGCCAAGCCGAGCGCGCCGTCGTACGGGTCGAGCAGCCCGAGCCGCGGCCGCAGTTCGCGGGCCAGCCTCGGTAGCAGCGATCCGGCCGGGGCGATCGGCGCGGTCGCCGGGGTGACCAGGGCGAGACCCGGGCCGGCCGGTTCGGTTCCGGTGAAGTCCGTGGCGCGGCGCGGCCCCGGTACGGGATCGACGACCAAGCGCTCCCATGCGTAGGTCAGGACGAGGGCAGGGGTGTCCGACCCGTGCATCGCGGCGTGCACCATCGCCGCCGTAATGGCGTCACCGCCACCGCCCGCGGCGATGAGAAGTCGCTTCGTAGTCGTCATGGCGGACACAAATACCTCACGAATTGTCCACAGCGCCACCTCGACTGCCTTATTTTTCCGGGCAATTGAGGAGGTAAGCCACCCACCTGCAAAAAGTACATATGAACCTCCATGCACCCAAAGCCATTTTGGATTAATTGCACTACAGAAATTCGCTCACCGCCCACCTAGGGTGACGCATTGTCACGAACCAGTGATCTGTCAATCCTGAAGGTGAGTCAACTTCCCCCATGACGACGACCGTTCCGCTCCCGACCCCGACGCTCCGGGGTTTACTTCCGGTCACCGAGCCGGAGACCCCGTACGACCAATACGTGTACGCCTACCCTCACCAGAAGGCGTACCGCCTGCTGGAGAACGGTCCGCTGCTGAGCGACCTGTGGTCCAAGGAACGGCTCGACAGCCTGTCGCTCTACGCGCATATACCCTTCTGCGAGATGCGCTGCGGCTTCTGCAACCTGTTCACCCGCACGGGCGCCCCCGAGGACGTCACCCGTGACTTCCTCGGCACCCTGGAGCGTCAAGCCCGGGTGACCAGAGAGGCGTTGGAGGCCAAGGGAGAGCCGATCCGGTTCACGCTCGCGGCGTTCGGCGGGGGCACCCCCACCTACCTGACGGCGGACGAGCTGACCCGGCTCTGCGACATCAGCGAGCACATCATGGGCGCCGATCTCAAGGCCGCCTCCTGGTCGGTGGAGACCTCCCCGGCTACGGCGACCGCCGACCGGATCGCCGTCCTCGCCGAGCGCGGTGCGACCCGGCTGAGCATCGGGGTGCAGAGCTTCATCGACGAGGAGGCCCGCGCGGCGGTCCGTCCGCAGAAGCGCGAGGAGGTCGAAACGGCGCTCGCCCTCCTCAAGGAGGCGAAGTTCCCGATCCTCAACATCGACCTCATCTACGGCATCGACGGCCAGACCGAGCGCACCTTCAAGGTCTCCCTGGACGCCGCGCTCGCCTGGGAGCCGGAGGAGGTCTACCTGTATCCGCTGTACGTACGCCCGCTGACCGGACTCGCCACCCGCCACGCCAAGACGCTCCAGGACTGGAACGAGCAGCGGCTGCGGCTCTACCGCTACGGCCGCGACTATCTGCTCTCCGCGGGGTACGAGCAGACCTCGATGCGCGTCTTCCGGCGCATCGGCACGGCCGCCGTCGAGGACGCCGACGGCAACAGCATCAGCGAGTACAACCAGCAGGCCGGCATGGTCGGACTCGGCGTCGGCGCCCGCTCGTTCACCACCGACCTGCACTACACCACCGACTACGCGGTCGCGGTCCCCGAGGTGCGGCGCATCATCGACGACTACATCGCCACCCCGACCGAGCAGTTCCGGCGCGCGCAGTGGGCCTTCCGGATGGACGAGGGCGAGCTGCGCCGGATGTACGTCCTCCAGCACCTGCTGGAGTCGACCGGGATGCGCACCGCCGCCTACGAGCAGCGCTTCGCCACCCGCTTCGAGGACGACTTCGCGCCCCAGCTCGGAACGCTGCTGGAGAAGAACTGGCTCCGGGAGAAGGACGGGACGCTGGGGCTGACCCTGGAGGGAATGGCCTGGGCCGACGCGGTCGGCCCGATGTTCTTCTCGTCCCGGGTACGCGAGAACATGACGTCCTACCAGGACAGGTAGGAGGCGGGCCGGCTGCCGACGCTGTGTGTCAGCCGGCGACGCGCTCGGGCTCGGGCCGGGGCTCCGCCCCGGCCCGGCGGCTGTGCGGCACGGATACGAGAACCAGTCCACCCAGCAGCAGCCCGGCACCGGCCGCGGCGAGCGGCCCGGGCCGCTCGCCGAGCAGCGCCACTCCGAGCACGGTGGCGACCAGCGGCTCGGTCAGGCTCAGGGTCCCCGTGGTGGCGGCACTGAGCCGCCCGACGCCCCGGGTGAACAGCAGATAGCCGAGCGCGGTCGTACCGAGGGCGAGCCAGCCGATGAGTGCGACCGCGCGCGGGGTGCCCAGTCCCTCCGGGGCCACCAGCAGATAAGGAGAAACCAGCAGCCCCGCGCACAGCACGCTCACCGGAGCCGCCGCACCGAGGTCCGCGCCCATGGAGCCCAGCTCCTTGGTCGCGGCGATGTAGACGCCGAAGCTCGCCCCGGCCACCACCCCGCACAACACGCCCAGCACATCGGCCCGCGACCCGCTGCCGGGCAACAGCAGCAAACCGATCCCGGCAACGGCGCAGGCCGTACCCCACAGCCAGCGCGAAGCGAACCGCTCACCGGACAGCAGGCGCGCACACAGGCCGCTGACCACAGGTACGGTCCCGAAGGCTACGGCGGTCGCCAGAGCCGCGCCGGAACGCTCGACGGCCTGCAGGAAGCAGACCTGGAAGGCGGCCGTGACCAGCACGCACAGGCCGAGCCAACTCCGCACCCCAGGGCGGGTGAGGGTGCGCAGCCCCGCCGGACGCACCGTCAGCAGGCTGAGCACCAGCCCGCCCAGCAGCATCCGGGCGGCGCCGAGCGACACCGGGTGCGTCCCGGTGTCGGCCCAGATCTGGGCCGGCCCGACGGTGCCCCACAGCACCGCCGCCACCAGCACGTTTCCCACAGCGCCCACGACAACCCCCGCTCCCCAGCCCTGAATGTGGCGAACATATCCGGGGCCGACCAGGCAGACCTAGTGGGCGAAACCATGAGATCTCCGGCCCTCACCCCCGCCGGGCCGTGGGTTCACACAACGCTGCCGCGGCACCAGCGGCGCGGAGGCCGGGCCGTACACGTGGGGGCAGCGACTGCCCCTGAACAGCGCGAAGGCGCACCTTGACCGGGTCAAGGTGCGCTTCGGACCCAGTCAAGTGCGCTGGTCCCATCTGGTCCCCAGAAACGATCAAAAGGCCGTGTCGGATTCCTCCGATACGGCCTCTGACCTGCGACTCTTTCGAGTCGGGACGACAGGATTTGAACCTGCGACCCCTTGACCCCCAGTCAAGTGCGCTACCAAGCTGCGCCACGTCCCGATGTGCTTCTGATCTGGGGTTTCCCCCGTCTCGGCGGCACATGCAGAACATTACCCCACAGTGAGGGGTGTCCATGCACCGGTTATCGGCGGGAGGGGGGAGGAAGAGAGGATGAAGGGGTGAACGCACGGGATCGGGACGGTGAGGGGCGGGCGCGGAGCGCGCGGCCCAGGGACGGGCTGGGACGGCCGCTGCCCTACGGGGCCCAAGGGGTGGAGCGGCAGCCCGAGGGAGTGGTGCGGTCGCCCGGGGAGACGGTGGCGCAGGCGCAGCTGCTGCTGGACGCCGGGATGCCCTTCCACGCGCACGAGGTGTTCGAGGACGCCTGGAAGTCGGGGCCCGATGCCGAGGCGCTGCTGTGGCGGGCGCTGGCGCAGCTGGCGGTCGGGCTGACGCACGCCGCGCGCGGGAACGCGGTCGGCGGGGCCCGGCTGCTGCGCCGCGGAGCGGATGCCCTGGCCCTGGCCGGGCGGGAAGCAGCCGGGGCCGGGGCAGCGCCCGGGCGCCCTTACGGGATGGACCTGGTCGGGCTGGTCAGCTGGGCCCGGGAGCTGGCGGGGCGGGTGGAGGCCGGAGCGGTCGTCGACGCCGCCGCCGAGGCGCCGCACCTCACGGGCGGCCCCGGCCCGGTCTGAGCCCGGGGCGACACCGGCGGACGGTCCGGCCCCGCCGGGGCGGCGCGGCGCGGGCCGGGCCGGACCGGGCCCTCGGGCTCCTCGGGCGGTGCCGGTCCAACGCCCGGCCAGGGCTACGCCGGCTGGAGGAGGTCCCAGCGGTTTCCGTAGAGGTCCTGGAAGACGGCGACCGAGCCGTACGTCTCGTGGCGCGGCTCCTCCAGGAAGCGGACGCCCTCGGCGGTCATCCGGGCGTGGTCGGCGGCGAAGTCGTCGGTGTAGAGGAAGAAGCCGACCCGGCCGCCCGTCTGGTCGCCGACGCGGGAGCGCTGGGCGTCGTCCTTGGCGCGGGCCAGCAGGAGGGCGGACTCCTTGGCGCCCGGCGGGCGCACCACGACCCAGCGGGATCCGTCCGGGCGCGGGGTGTCCTCGGCGAGGTCGAAGCCGAGCGCGCGGGTGTAGAAGTCGATGGCCTCGTCGTAGTCGTGGACCACGAGGGCGGTGAGGGCGAGGTGGGAGGACATGCCCTCATTGTGCGCCGAGGAGGACCACCTCCAGGGTGCGGGGACCGTGCACGCCCTCCACCCGGTCAAGCTCGATGTCGCTGGTGGCGGAGGGGCCCGAGATCCAGGTCAGGGGGCGGGTGGGGTCCAGGAGCGGCAGCGCGCGGGGGACGGAGTCCACCACCTGGCCGGGGACGCGGACCACGCAGATGTGATGGTCCGGGATCAGCGTGATCCGGCGCCTCCCCTGCTCCGGGCCGCCGTCGAGGACGATCGTGCCGGTCTCCGCGATCGCGAGGGCGCAGCCGGTCACCACGCTGTCCACCGCGTCCAGTTGGTGCGGGGTGGAGGCCGCGCGGTCGTGGATCCGGGTCGCGTCGACGGCCGCCGTCCAGTACGGGGGCAGCCCGGGCGGAACCAGGACCGACGCGGAGCCCCGCTCGGCGAGGAGCCGCATCAGCAGCACGGCGATGCCGTCCTCGTCGACCCGGTGGACCTTCGCGCGGTACTCCGCGAGGTTCGCGGCGAGCAGGTCCACGCTCTCGGCGGGGGTGCGGGCGCCGTGGACCGGGAGGTAGTCCCGGGGGATCGCGGTGTCCGGGCGCGGCTCGGGCAGGGCCCGGCGGATGCGGGCCAGGATCTGCTCCCTGGCGCTCACGGGCGTGCCTCCTTCTCGCGCGCCGCCCACCAGTCGCGGAACGAGCGCTCCGGGAGCTCCGGCAGCTCCCGGCTGTCGGTCCAGGCCCGCCCGGGCCCCGGCAGCCGGCGCGGTCGCAGCCGCCGGGCACGGGCCAGCAGCCGCTCCCCCGCGCGCAGCGCGCCCGGACGGTCGAGCAGGAGCCGGGCGGCCCGCATCGCGGCGCGCTCGGCGGTGTGGCCGTCGGCGGGGCGGATGCGGACCCGGATGCCCTCGCGGGTCACCGGGCCGCCCTGGGCGACCCGTTCGCGCAGGTGGACCAGTACCTCGGGGATGTCGATGGCGACCGGGCAGACTTCGTAGCAGGCCCCGCACAGGGTGGAGGCGTAGGGCAGGGTGGCGTCGATCTCGCTCCCGGTACCCCGGAGTTGGGGGCTGAGAATGGCGCCGATCGGGCCGGGGTAGACGGAGCCGTAGGCGTGGCCGCCGGCGCGCTCGTACACCGGGCAGACGTTGAGGCAGGCGGAGCAGCGGATGCAGCGCAGGGCCTGGCGGCCCACCGCGTCGGCGAGGGTGTCGGTGCGGCCGTTGTCGAGGAGGACGAGGTGGAAGACGGAGGGGCCGTCGCCGTCGATGACCCCGGTCCACATGGTCGTGTACGGGTTCATCCGCTCGGCCGTCGAGGAGCGGGGCAGGGTCTGGAGGAAGATCTCCAGGTCGCGGAAGGTCGGGATCACCTTCTCGATGCCGACGACCGAGATCAGGGTCTCGGGCAGGGTCAGGCACATCCGGCCGTTGCCCTCGGACTCGAAGACGACCAGGGTGCCGGTCTCGGCGACCATGAAGTTGGCGCCGGAGACGGCGACTTTGGCGCGCAGGAACTTCTCGCGCAGGTGCAGCCGGGCGGCTTCGGCGAGCTCGCGCGGGTCGTCGCCCAGTCCGTCGGGGGCCGGACGGCCCCAGGCGCCCATCTCCGCGGCGAAGATGTCGCGGATCTCGCCGCGGTTGCGGTGGATGGCCGGGACCAGGATGTGGGAGGGCCGGTCGTGGCCGAGCTGGACGATGAGCTCGGCCAGGTCGGTCTCGTACGCGGCGATCCCGGCCGCCTCCAGGGCCTCGTTCAGGCCGATCTCCTGGGTGGCCATGGACTTGACCTTGACGACTTCCTTCTCCCCGGTGGCCCGGACCAGTTCCGTCACGATGCGGTTGGCCTCGTCGGCGTCGGCCGCCCAGTGGACGGTGCCGCCCGCGGCGGTGACGGCGGCCTCCAGCTGGAGCAGGTAGCGGTCGAGGTGCGCCAGCGTGTGGTCCTTGACCGCCTTGCCGGCCGCGCGCAGCCGGTCCCAGTCCTCCAGTTCGGCGACGGCCCGCGCCCGCTTGTCGCGGATGGTGTGCGTGGCGTGGCGGAGGTTGGCGCGCAGCACCTCGTCCCGTACGGCTTCGCGGGCCGCGTGGGGGAACGCCGGCATGCCCAGATGGGTCCCCGTCATACGAGTGGTTCCTCTTCCGTGGCGGCCAGGATCTCGGCGAGGTGCAGGGCCCGCAGCGGGGCGCCCCGGCGGCGCAGGATGCCGTCGAGGTGGGCGAGGCAGGAGTTGTCGGCCCCGCAGAGCACTTCGGCGCCCGTGGAGAGCGCGTGGGCGGTCTTGTCGGTGCCCATCGCGGCCGATACGTCGGGGTTCTTGACGGCGAAGGTCCCGCCGAAGCCGCAGCACTCCTCGGCGCCGGGCAGTTCGCGCAGTTCCAGTCCGCGTACGGCGGCCAGCAGCCGCCGGGGCCGGTCCCCGAGTCCGAGGCCGCGCAGGCCGTGGCAGGAGGGGTTGTAGGTGACGGTGTGCGGGAAGTACGCGCCGACGTCGGTCACCCCGAGGACGTCGACCAGGAACTCGGTGAGCTCGTACACGCGCGGTACGAGGTCTTCGGCCAGCGCGGTCAGGGCGGGTCCCCGGCCCTCGGCCTCGGCCGCGCGCCCGATCCGGGGGTAGTGGGAGCGGATCATGGCCGCGCAGGAACCGGACGGGGTGACCACGTACTCGTACCCGGCGAAGGCCTCGGCGGTACGCCGGACCAGTGGTTCGGCCTCGCGCCGGTAGCCGGTGTTGTACTGCGGCTGGCCGCAGCAGCTCTGCGCGGCGGGGAAGTCCACGGTGACCCCGAGCCGCTCCAGGAGGCGGACGACGGCGATGCCCGTGCGCGGGTAGAGCGCGTCGTTGACGCAGGTGACGAACAGGGCGGCGCGCATGATGGGCACAATAGCCCGGTGAAGAAGTTCTCAGTGATCGGCATAGGCGCGGGCGACCCGGACCACCTGACCCTCCAGGCGGTCAAGGCGATCGGCGCGGCGGACGCATTCCTCATCCTGGAGAAGGGCGAGGAGAAGGCGGATCTGACCGGGCTGCGGCGGGCGATGCTCGACGCGCACGCCCGCCCCGGACACCGGCTGGTGGAGGGCCGCGATCCCGACCGCGACCGGACGCCCTCCGACTACACCCCCACGGTGGACGGCTGGCGCAGCGCGCGGGCCGAGCTCTTCGAGCGGTTCATCGCGGAGGACCTGGCGGAGGGGGAGACGGGCGCGTTCCTGGTGTGGGGCGACCCCTCGCTCTACGATTCCACGCTCGCGATCCTCGACGAGGTGCTGGAGAAGGGCCGGGTCGCCTTCGAGCACGAGGTGGTGCCCGGCATCAGCAGCATCTCCTCGCTGCTGGCCCGCCACCGCACCAACCTCAACCGGGTGGGCCGTCCGGTCCAGATCACCACCGGGCGCCGGCTCGCGGAGGGCTGGCCGGACGGTGTGGACGACGTGGTGGTGATGCTGGATGCCCGCCACGCTTTCACCGCCCACCTCGACCAGGACCTGTACATCTACTGGGGTGCGTACGTCGGCACCCCCGACGAGATCCTGGTCTCGGGGAAGCTGGCGGAGGTCGCCGGCCGGATCGAGGAGCTGCGCACCGAGGCCCGCGCCCGCAAGGGCTGGATCATGGATACGTACCTGCTCCGGCGCGGCTGAGGCCTTAGGGCAGGTAGGAGGGCAGGACCTCGGCGAGCCGTTCGTACTCCTCGGCCCGGTTGTAGATCTGCCCGCTCACCCGGATCCCGCCGCCGCCCGGCCAGGGCCAGATCAGTACCCGGATCCGCTGCTCGGCCGCGATCCGCTCGCGCAGGTCGCGGGCGGCGTCCGGGGTCTCGGCCATCCCGGGCGGCAGCCGCAGCGTGCGCAGGGCCAGGCCCTCGGTGTGCGGGAGCGGGACGATTCCGGGGATCCCGGCGAGCAGCGCCGCGCCGTAAGCGGCCAGCGCGCTGTTGTGGGCCCGTACCTTGGCGGCGTCGAGCTCCTCCAGCAGGTCGAGCCCGTCCGGGGCGGCGAGCCAGCCGGTGTAGTCGAAGGTGGCGCGGTTCTCCACGGAGCGCGGGAAGCCGAGGTGGTCCTCCCAGGAGGGCACCGGCGGCCGGACCCGGTCGCGGTGGTGCGGGGCGACGGACAGGATCGCGGTGCCGGACGGGGCGTAGGCCCATTTGTGGAGGTTGCCGAACCAGAAGTCGGCGCCCCCGCCCAGGGGGTCCGGGATCATGCCGGGGGCGTGGGCGCCGTCGACGATGGTGGTGACGCCCCGCTCGGCGAGTTCGGCGAGCAGCCGGGGCGAGGCGATGATCCGGGCGGTGGGCGAGCTGATGTGGTCGAGTACGGCGACCCGGGTCCGCGGGGTGATCCCGGCCAGCACGGCTTCCCGTACGGCGTCCTCGTCGGGGAGCTCCGTGCCCAGGGCCACGGTGGTGAGCGGGGCGCGCCGGGCGGCGGCCGCGACGACCGTGCCGTAGCCGTGGTCGGTGACCAGGATCTCGTCGCCGGCGGCGAACTGCACGGCGTCGAGGGCCAGGTTGGCGGCCTCGGTGGCGTTGGTCACGAAGGCGAGCCCGGCAGGATCGGCGCCGAGCCGGGCGGCGATCCGGCTCCGGGCCTCGACGAGCCGGCCGGGGGCGCCGATGAAGAAGGTGTCGGGGTCGGCGTGCGCCTGGGCCCGCAGGGCGGCCTGTGTCTCCTGGACGGGGATCGGCACCGCTCCGAACGACCCGTGGTTCAGGTGGCTGACGTCCTCGGAGAGCCGGAACAGCTCCCGCCCGCCCGGGAATTCGGCGGGGCGGCGTACGGACCCGCTGGGCGAGGCGGCCCCGGCCCGCCCGGCGGCGTCGGTGGGGTCGGCGCGGTCGGTCGGCTCGGCGGGCTGGGTCACGTGGGACCTCCGTGGGTGCGGCGCGGCTGTCGGACCGATCATGCCCCGCCGCCCACCCGGAGCGACAGCCCCTTCCCCGGCCATCGCGGCCGCGGCCGCCGGGTCCTCAAGGCGGCCGCCGTGCCCTCAGGCCGCCGGCGGGCGCACGGTCTGGCGGTGGGTGGGCCGTGCGCCCAGTTCCGCGAGCCAGTCGTCCAGGGCGGCCATGGCGGGCACGTCCAGGAGGGCCGGGTCCACCGTGGTGCGGAGCTGGTGGGGCACCCCCGAGGCGAGGAGCAGGCGCAGGCTGCGCTCCGCCGAGGCGGCCGCGTGGCCGATGCCCGTGACCTTCTCGTACCGGCCGGGCGGGGCCTTGACGTCGAAGCCGACCCAGTCCAGCAGGCCCGCATCCAGCAGCCGGGCCAGGCGGCGGGGGAAGGCTCCCCCGGTGTGGAGGCCGACCTCCAGGCCCAGCGCGCGGGCCTCCCGTACGGCCTGCGGCAGACCGCGCTGGAGCAGCGGTTCGCCGCCCGAGAAGACGATCCCGTCGAGGAGCCCCGTCCGGTGGGCCAGGTGGCCGAGCACCTCGTCCCAGGGGACGGCGGCGGGGGCCCGGGCGGGCAGCAGGCCGGGGTTGTGGCAGTAGCCGCACCGCCAGGGGCAGCCCTGGCAGAAGACGGTGGTCACCAGCCGGCCGGGCCAGTCGCAGGTGGACAGCCTGGACCAGCCGCCGATGCGGATGACTCCGGCCGGGGTCGCGGCGCCGGTCGCGGCGGCGCCGGTCACACCGCCGCCTTGAAGGGAACGCGCTCCGCGTGTTCGCCCTTCTTGCCGATGTTGAAGGAGGACACCGGGCGGTGGTAGCCCATGACCCGGGTCCACACCTCGCACGCCGCCCCGCACGTGGGGCAGTGGGGCTGCTCCCCCGCCAGGTAGCCGTGGTCCGCGCAGATGGAGAAGGTGGGGGTCACCGTCAGGTACGGGAGCCGGAAGGTCTCCAGCGAGCGCCGGACCAGCTTGCGGCAGGCCTCGGCCGTCGGGATCCGCTCGGGGGTGTACAGGTGCAGGACGGTGCCGCCCGTGTACTTGGCCTGCAGCTCGTCCTGGCGCTCCAGCGCCTCGAAGGGGTCGTCGGTCCAGCCGACGGGCAGCTGGGAGGAGTTGGTGTAGTACGGGTTGGCGTCGGTGCCGGCCTGGAGGATGCCGGGGAAGCGGGCCCGGTCCTCCTTCGCGAAGCGGTACGTCGTGCCCTCGGCGGGGGTGGCCTCCAGGTTGTAGAGGTGGCCGGTGCTCTCCTGGAAGTCGACCATCCGGGCCCGGACCCGGTCCAGGAGGCGGACCGCGAGGGCGTGGCCCTCGGGCGCGGTGATGTCGTACGCGTCCCCGCTGAAGTTGCGGACCATTTCGTTGACGCCGTTCACGCCGATGGTGGAGAAGTGGTTGCGCAGGGTGCCCAAGTACCGCTTGGTGTAAGGGAAGAGACCGCCGTCGATGAGGTCCTGGACGGTGATCCGCTTCAGTTCGAGGCTGTCCTTGGCGAGCTCGCACAGCCGGTCCACCTCGGCCAGCAGCCGCGGCTCGTCACCCGCGTGGAGGTGCCCGAGGCGGGCGCAGTTGAGGGTGACCACGCCGAGGGAGCCGGTCTGCTCGGCGCTGCCGAAGAGGCCGTTGCCGCGCCCCCGCAGCTCGGTCAGGTCGAGCTGGAGCCGGCAGCACATGGAGCGGATCATGTTCGGTTCGAGCTCGGAGTTGATGAAGTTCTGGAAGTACGGGAGCCCGTACTTGGCGGTCATCGCGAAGAGCCGCTCGGCGTTCTCGCTCTCCCAGGGGAAGTCCCGGGTGATGTTGTAGGTGGGGATGGGGAAGGTGAACACCCGGCCGGTGGCGTCGCCTTCCGTCATCACCTCGATGTACGCCCGGTTGATCATGTCCATCTCGGCCTGGAGCTCGCCGTAGGTGAAACCGGTCTCCTCCCCCGCGACCACGGGGATCTGCTCGCGCAGGTCCTCGGGGCAGGTCCAGTCGAAGGTGAGGTTGGTGAAGGGGGTCTGGGTGCCCCAGCGCGAGGGCACGTTCAGGTTGTGCACGAGCTCCTGGACGCACTGCCTGACCTGGGCGTACGTCATCGAGTCGAGGCGGACGTAGGGCGCGAGGTACGTGTCGAAGGAGGAGAAGGCCTGGGCGCCCGCCCATTCGTTCTGCAGGGTGCCGAGGAAGTTCACGATCTGGCCGACGGCCGAGGACAGGTGCTTCGCCGGGGCGGAGTCGATCTGTCCGGGGACTCCGCCCAAGCCCTCGGTCAGCAGGGTGCGCAGGGACCAGCCGGCGCAGTAGCCGCAGAGCATGTCCAGGTCGTGGATGTGGAGGTCGCCCTCGCGGTGGGCGCGGGCCACGGCGGCGGGATAGACCTGTTCCAGCCAGTAGTTCGCGGTGACCTTGCCGGCGGTGTTCAGGATGAGCCCGCCGAGCGAGTAGCCCTGGTTGGCGTTGGCGTTCACCCGCCAGTCCCGGCGGTCCAGGTATTCGGTCACGGTCTCTACGGCATCAATGACAGCAGTCACGGCGGCCCTCCCACGAGGCTCGGCACGGAAGAATGGCGGGCTCTTCTGAAAGCCCGTGCCGGCAGGTGTCGGACTCGTCCGCCGTGGCGGATTCACCGTTGCGGGGCAGTCCCGGATTCCCACCGGGTTCCCTGTTGCCTCGGTCGGGGGAAGCCCCGCCGAACCGGCGAGGCCAACACTACATATAGATGTGACGGCGGAGCACCACCACTACATATGGGGTGACGAAGGTCCCGCACCCAGGGACTTCGTCCCCTGCGGAGCAGCGGCCGGAGCCCTGCGGACTCAGCTCCGGCCGCTGGTGGCGGCCTGGTACTGGAGGTCCTGGACCTCCACCGTGCGGTCCACCCGGTGCCGCAGCTCCACCCGGGCCCCGGCCCGGCCGTCCCGCACCACGGCCGCCGAGCCGGCGCCCGGCCTCAGGGGCAGCAGCTCGGAGTGGACCCCGGCCGGGGCCGCGTGCGCGTCCTCGGCCGCCCCCACGGCCGTACGGATGCTCGCGGGCGCGGTCAGGAAGCTCAGCACCTCCACCGTGTCCCGGGCCGCGGCGCTGCCGCCCCGCAGCGACATCACGAGGGACTGGCCGCCGCTCGGGTCGGCGGCGGCGAACTGGGTGCGCGAGCTCAGGTACAGCGTGTCCCGGACGATCTTCGGCCAGCCGCCCGTCTTGAACCGGGTGAGGTAGTACGAGGAAAGGTCCAGGTAGGCGTGGCCGTTGTGCAGGGAGGGCGCGAACTGGCTGCCCTCGCTGTAGTCGTTCCAGGTGGTGAGCTGGACCCAGTCGGCCCCGTCCTCGATGGCGCGGTTCCATGTGGCGCGCAGGGTCGCGGTGTTGCCCGCCTCGTCGTAGATGCCCTGGTTGGGGCGGGCGTCCTGGACGGATACGGGCTGCATCCAGATCTTGCCCGCGGCGTGGGCGCGCCGCACGTCGCGCGTGGAGCTCTCCTGGCCGACGTAGCTGCGGCTGCCCCACTCGGAGAATCCGTAGCTGATGGGCTCGAAGGCGCCGCTGTGCGCGCCGAAGTCGAGGAAGAGCGGGACGAAGGCGGTACGGATGCCGTGGCGGGACTTCAGGACGTCCATGACCCGGGTCCACCAGGCGACGCTCTTCTCCTCCGCCTTGAACGGCGAGACGACCAGCCGTCCGTCGGGGAGCCGGTGGGCGGCCGGGGACTTGCCGAGTTCCGCGAGGAGGTCGGCGAGCACGGCCGGGTCGTCGGTGCCCAGGGAGGTCATGTCCGGCATCAGCATGACCTTGAAGGCCGGGTCCACCGAACGGGCCGCCTCCATCAGGAGGTTGCAGCGTTCGAGGTTCTTGCCGGAGAGGGAGAGCAGGTCGAGGGTGAATCCGTCGATGCCGGCGGCACGGGCCGTGCGGACCTCCTGCTGGAGGTTGGCGAGCTCCCAGTTCCCGGTGCGGGGCGGGACGGGCAGCGGCCGGTCGCGCAGCAGGCCGCCGTAGCGCGCGTGCTTGCCGTTCTCGCCGTCCGGCTTCAGGTAGTTGCGGGTGTAGTAGTCGACCTCGGCGTCCGCGTTGTCCAGGGAGAGCGGGTACGGGGTGAAGTAGTGGGCGAAGACCAGCTTCTTGCCGGCGGCGCCGGAGCGCAGGGCGGCCGGCTGCGGCAGGTCGAAGGGCAGGGCTCCGGTGGGGCGCGCTCCGCCGTCCGTACCGGAGCCCTGGGGCTTCGGGTCCGGGGCCCGCCCGCCCGGGCTCTGCGGGGCGGTGGCGCCCGGGGCGGAGGCGGTGGGGCCGGTGGTGGTGGGCGCGGGGCTGTCGCCGGGGGTCCCGGGCAGCGTGCCGGCCGGGACGGGTCCCGAGCGGGTCCGTGCGTCCGCGACGGTACGGGGCTCCCAGGCGATGCCCGTCGCGGCGAGGACGCCCACGAGGAGGAAGGCGGACAGGAGGAGGCTCAGCAGGGGTCTCCGACGCCGGAAGCCCGCACGGCGCCGGTGCGACGCGGGTCTCGTGCCCCGCCCTGCCCGACGTCGGTCCGCACTCATCCTGACCCCTCCCCCGAATATGCCCGCGCCATGCCCGCACATCGGGCGGCACAGCAGAAGTACAGCGGATTCCGGGCCCCCGGACAACTGTTCTCCGGGGCGGCTGCGAGCGGGCCGCGGGGCGAATGCGGGGCTACGGGCGTCCCGCCTGCGACGGGAGCCTCAGCCCACGGGCTCCGCGTCATTGGACAAAGGCACGCCACCTGTACAACTGCTGCGATCACCGGGCGCCACGGGCGATTCACCGGAATAGGGAATTCCCCTGGCCTTTCGAAGAAAGTGGCGCATAATCGTCTTCATGCGGCTTGAAACTACCCTCTTGCCGCGGATGGTCACGTATGCAGGGGGGCATCGTGCCGATGAGGGAATCCAGAGGCGCCGGTAGTACGTTCCCGGCGACCTCCGCGGAGCTGTCCCGTCTTTTCACCGCCGTGCGGCGGGGCAAAGTGCTGACCGTCACAGGACGGTTCCGCGAGCCCCGGAGCCTGCTCGTGCGGGAGATCGGGCGACGGCTCGCGTCCAATTTCTACGACGGCGTGGCCGTGGTGTCCATGGACCAGCGGTTCGGAGTCCGGGACCTGACCGCCGCGCTGGGCTGCGTACCGGGCATGCCGTTCCTGCCGTGCGGCACGTCGAACGCCGCCGCGTCGTGGCTGGCGGAGCGCGACATGCTGCTCGTACTCGACGGCTGCGAACACCTCGCGTCCGAGGCCCTGGACTGGCTGCGCGAACTGCTCGCCGTGGCTCCCGGACTGCGGATCCTGGCCGCCGGACGCGACCCGCTGGCCTTCGCACCAGAGCAGGTGCACCCACTGTGACCAGGTACGTAGACGGGTCCGCCATAAACGGGTCCGCCGCGAACGGGTCCGCCCCGGTCGGCGACTGCCGACCGGGGCGGACCCGTGGAAGCGGTGGAGGCGGTGGGCCTCAGCCCCGCGGACTTCAGCCGAGGATCGCGAGCGCCGCGTTCAGCGTCGCGGACGGCCGCATGATCGCCGAGGCCTTGGCGGCGTCGGGCTGGTAGTAGCCGCCGATCTCCGCCGGGGCGCCCTGGACGGCGATGAGCTCGCCGACGATCTTCTCCTCGGACTCGGCCAGCGTCTTGGCCAGCGGGTCGAAGGCGGCGGCCAGCTTCGGGTCCTCGGTCTGGCGCGACAGCTCCTGCGCCCAGTACAGGGCGAGGTAGAAGTGGCTGCCGCGGTTGTCGATGCCGCCGAGCTTGCGGCTCGGCGACTTGTCCTCGTTCAGGAAGGTGCCCGTCGCCCGGTCCAGGGTCTCGGCCAGCACCTGTGCGCGGGCGTTGCCGGTGGTGGTGGCGAGGTGCTCGAAGGAGACGGCCAGCGCGAGGAACTCACCGAGGGAGTCCCAGCGCAGGTAGTTCTCCTTGACGAGCTGCTGGACGTGCTTCGGGGCGGAGCCGCCGGCGCCGGTCTCGAAGAGGCCGCCGCCGTTCATCAGCGGGACGACCGACAGCATCTTGGCGCTGGTGCCCAGCTCCAGGATCGGGAACAGGTCGGTCAGGTAGTCGCGCAGCACGTTGCCGGTCACCGAGATGGTGTCCTCGCCGCGGCGGATGCGCTCCAGGGAGTACGCGGTGGCCTCGACCGGCGACAGGATCTCGATGGTCAGACCGTCGGTGTCGTGGTCGGCGAGGTACGTCTTGACCTTGGCGATCAGCTGCGCGTCGTGCGCGCGGCCCTCGTCGAGCCAGAAGACGGCCGGGACGCCGGTGGCGCGGGCGCGGGTGACGGCGAGCTTGACCCAGTCCTGGATCGGCGCGTCCTTGGTCTGGCAGGCGCGGAAGATGTCGCCGGCGGCGACCTCCTGCTCCAGGACCGTGGCCCCCGAGGCGTCGACGACGCGGACGGTGCCCGCGGCGGCCAGCTCGAAGGTCTTGTCGTGGCTGCCGTACTCCTCGGCCTTCTGGGCCATGAGGCCGACGTTCGGCACCGAGCCCATCGTGGACGGGTTGTACGCGCCGTGCGTGCGGCAGTCGTCGATGACGACCTGGTAGACACCGGCGTAGCTGCTGTCCGGGAGGACCGCGAGGGTGTCGGCCTCGGCGCCGTCCGGGCCCCACATGTGGCCGGAGGTGCGGATCATGGCCGGCATCGAGGCGTCGACGATGACGTCGGACGGGACGTGCAGGTTGGTGATGCCCTTGTCGGAGTCCACCATCGCGAGGGCCGGGCCCTCGGCGATCTCGGCGTCGAAGGAGGCCTTGATCGCGTCGGCGTCGGGCAGCGCGCCCAGGCCGTTCAGGATGGTGCCGAGGCCGTCGTTCGGGGACAGGCCGGCGGCCGCCAGGGTCTCGCCGTAGCGGGCGAAGGTCTTCGGGAAGAAGGCGCGGACCACGTGGCCGAAGACGATCGGGTCGGAGACCTTCATCATCGTGGCCTTGAGGTGCACGGAGAACAGGACGTCCTCGGCCTTGGCGCGCTCGATCTGCTTGTTCAGGAAGGTGCGCAGCGCGTCGACGTGCAGGACGGACGCGTCCACGACCTCGCCCGCGAGGACCGGTACGGAGTCGCGCAGCACCGTGACGGCGCCGTCGGCGTCGACGTGCTCGATGCGCAGCGTGCCGGCCTCGGCGATCACGGCGGACTTCTCGGTGGAGCGGAAGTCGTTCTCGCCCATGGTGGCGACGTTCGTCTTCGACTCGGTGGTCCAGGCGCCCATGCGGTGCGGGTGCGCCTTGGCGTAGTTCTTGACCGAGGCGGGGGCGCGGCGGTCGGAGTTGCCCTCGCGCAGGACCGGGTTGACGGCGCTGCCCTTGATCTTGTCGTAGCGGGCGCGGTTCTCGCGCTCCTCGTCGCTCTTCGGGTCGTCCGGGTAGTCCGGGAGCGCGTAGCCCTGGCCCTGGAGCTCGGCGACCGCGGCCTTGAGCTGCGGGATCGACGCCGAGACGTTGGGCAGCTTGATGATGTTGGCGCCCGGGGTCTTCGCCAGTTCGCCGAGCTCGGCGAGGGCGTCCGCGATCCGCTGGCCCTCTTCCAGGTACTCGGGGAAGCTGGCGATGATACGGCCTGCCAGGGAGATGTCACGGGTCTCGACATTCACACCGGCCGTCGACGCGTACGCCTGGATCACAGGCAGGAAGGAATACGTCGCGAGGGCCGGGGCCTCGTCAGTGTGCGTGTAGATGATGGTCGAGTCAGTCACCGGATGCTCCGCTCCACAGTCTGCGTCTCTCGTCTGCAACATTGCTCGACATCAAGATATCTCGTGATCGGGCCGGTCTGGACAGCCCCCCGACGCAAGCCCGTACGAGACACGCGTCACGCTCGATGGCCGGGGCCGCCCGGGCCCGCCCGGTCGGCCCCGGAACGGCGAAAGCGCCGCCACCGGCTGCTTTCAGCCGGGGCGACGCTCGGGCACTACCGCTTACGGACCTGCTCAGGCGTGGACGGCCTTCGGGCTCGGGCCGTACTGGTTCGGGTTCGGGTGGCCCTCGGTGGCCATCAGGACGATCGCCCAGATCCAGCCGACGAGCGGGATGAAGGCGACGAGGATGAACCAGCCGGACTTGCCCTGGTCGTGCAGGCGGCGGACGGAGACTCCGAGGTTCGGCAGGAAGGTGGCCAGCGCGTAGATCAGGTAGAGCAGCGGGGAGGTGGTGAGGACCGCGTCGAGGATGGCGACGATGATCAGCGCGGCGGTGTTGAAGAGGAAGAACATCCAGAACTCCTGGCGGCGCGCGCGGCCGGAGAAGTCGACGTACTTCTTCAGAACATCGGTGTAGTAGTGCATGAGTCCCCCCAAGAGACGCTGTGTCGGCCGGTCCCCGATGGAGCGAGCCGGGGCAGAACTTATGCCTCGCTTACCTCGCGGTCAAGCCACTTGACGCGGCACCAAAAGGGTTACTTTTCGCCGCTCGACGGCTCAAACACACCGGCACCGGGCGCAACATGGGACCCTCTGCCCCCGTTCCGTCACCACCCGTGACGAAATGACCTGACGGAAGTCTTACGGCGGGGCGTGGGAGCCCCCCCTGCGACCCCCCGAAGTCCGTAACGTCCCGGTCATGCGCGTACTCGTCACCGGCGGATCCGGATTCATCGGCTCCCACATCGTTACCACTCTGCGTCTCCACGGCCACGATCCCCTCGTCCTGGACCTCGTCCCCCCGGCGGACGACACCGAGTTCGTACGGGCCGACGTCCGCGACGCCGAGGCCGTACGCAGCGCCCTGCGCGGGGTGGACTCCGTCTGCCACCAGGCCGCGATGGTCGGCCTCGGCAAGGACTTCGCGGACGCGCCGGCGTACGTCTCCCACAACGACCTCGGCACGGCGGTGCTGCTGGCCGCGATGGCGGAGGGCGGGGTCCGGGACCTGGTCCTCGCCGGCTCGATGGTGGTCTACGGGGAGGGCCGGTACGAGTGCCCGCGCCACGGGGTGGTCCGCCCGGGCCCGCGCCGCGCCGCCGACCTGGCCGCCGGCCGCTTCGAACCGCACTGCCCCGTCTGCGACTCGGAGCTGACACCGGGGCTGGTCGCCGAGGACGCGCCGACGGATCCCCGCAACGTGTACGCGACCACGAAACTGGCCCAGGAGCACCTGGCGGCCTCCTGGGCGCGGTGCTTCAACAGCCGGGCGGTGTCGCTGCGCTACCACAACGTGTACGGCCCGGGGATGCCGCGCGACACCCCGTACGCGGGGGTGGCCTCCTTCTTCCGCTCCTCGCTGGCGCGGGGCGAGGCCCCGCAGGTGTACGAGGACGGCGGCCAGCGGCGGGACTTCGTCCACGTGACGGACGTCGCGGAGGCCAACGCCCTGGCCCTGGAGGCCTCGACGCCGCTCGGCGCGTGCACCGCGTACAACACCGGCAGCGGAACCCCGCACACCGTCGGCGAGATGGCCACCGCCCTGGCCACGGCCCACGGCGGCCCCGCCCCCGTCATCACGGGCGAGTTCCGCCTGGGCGACGTCCGCCACATCACGGCCGACTCCCACCGCCTGCGCACGGACCTGGGCTGGCGCCCCGAAGTCGAGTTCACGCAGGGCATGACGGACTTCGCGCACGCATAAATCAGCCCCGCCGGCGTTTGAGGCGCGGGGGTCCGGGGGCGGCGCCCCTGGCAACGGCGCCGCACCCACCCACGGCCGGGACCACATCCAGCCCCGCCGGCGTTTGAGGCGCAGGGGCCCGGGGCAGCGCCCCAGGAGTCCCGGCCTCAGGCCGACACCGGCAGGGTCACCTCGAACCGGCACCCCCCGGGAACGTTCCGCACCGCCGCCCGCCCCGCATGCGCCTCCACGATGCCCCGTACGATCGCCAGCCCCAGCCCCGCCCCCGCCGGAGGCGCCGGCACCGACGCCACCCCCGCCGGAGGCGTCCGCGCCGGGGTGCCCCGCCAGCCCGTGTCGAAGACCCGCGGCAGGTCCTCCGGCGGGATCCCGCCGCAGCCGTCCGTCACGGAGACGACCACCGCTCCCCCGTCCGCCCGTACGGAGGCCGCGATCGCCACCGTGCCGTCCACCGGCGTGTGCCGGATCGCGTTGATCAGCAGGTTGGCCAGGACCCGGGTCATCTCCTTGCCGTCCACCTCCACCGGCACCCGGTCCACCGCTGCGCCGTCGAGCCGCACCCCGCGCTCCCGCGCCAGCGGGTGCACCCCGGACAGCGCGTCGCCGACCAGGTCGTACACGGACATCCGGCTCGGGCTCAGCGCCAGCGCCCCCGCGTGGATGCGGGACAGTTCGAAGAGGTCACCGACCATGGAGTTCAGCCGGTCCACCTCGGTGCGGATCTGCCGGTGGTACCGCGCCGGATCCTCCGCCATGCCGTCCTCCAGCGCCTCGGACATCGCCCGCAGCCCCGCCAGCGGGGTCCGCAGATCGTGCGAGATCCAGGCCACCAGCTCCCGTCGCGAGGTCTCGAGCGCCCGCTCCCGTTCCCGGGACACCGCGAGCTTCTCGCTCGTCGCCGCCAACTCGCGTGACAGCGAGGCCAGTTCCGCGGTCGCCAACCCCGGAGGCGCAGCGAAGCTGCCCCCGTCACCGAAGTCCCGCGCGGCCAGCGAGAGTTCCCGGCTGCGGGCCACCACCCACCGCCCCAGCAGCAGCGCCACGGCCAGCGAGACCACCGCCGCCATCGCCACGACCAGGGTGACCACCCCGAGGTCGTGCCGGGACAGGAACATCGCCTGGGCCACGGCGAGCGTCCCGGCCAGCATCGCGGTGACCGTCACGGCGGCGATCACGGTCAGGGACACCGCCACCGACCGGTGCCGCACCAGCCTCAGCACGAGCGCGCCGACGGCGCCCGCGCACACGGCCCCGCCGAACGCGAACAGCGCGATGAGCAGTATGTCCTTCATGTCGCGGTCACCTCGCCCGGTTCGAAGCGGTAGCCGACGCCCCACACCGTCTGGATCAGCTTCGGCCGCCCCGGGTCCTCCTCGACCTTGGCGCGCAGGCGGCGTACGTGCACGGTCACCGTCGACAGGTCTCCGAAGTCCCAGCCCCACACCTCGCGCATCAGTTCCTCCCGGCCGTGCGCCTGGCCCGGATGCCGCAGGAAGTGCGCGAGCAGGTCGAACTCGCGGACGGTGAGCGCCAGTTCGCGTCCGCCCTTCGCGGCCCGGTGGGTGGCCGGATCGAGCGTGATCCCGGCGCCCGTGAGGCGGGCCTCCGCCGCGCCGGCCTCCGCCGCGCCGGCCCCCGCGGCGGCCGCGGCCCCGGCGGCCGCCGCGCGCCGCAGCACGGAGGTGACCCGCAGGACCAGCTCGCGCGGGCTGAACGGTTTCGTGACGTAGTCGTCGGCCCCCAGCTCCAGTCCCGCGATCCGGTCGTCCTCGTCGCCCCGCGCGGTCAGCATGATCACGGGCACCGGGCCGGCGGCGCGGAGCCTGCGGCACACCTCCAGCCCGTCCAGACCCGGCAGCATGAGGTCCAGTACGACCAGGTCCGGCCGGATGACCCCGGCGCGGGCGAGCGCCGCCGGGCCGTCGGCGACGCTCTCCACCGTGTAGCCGGCGCGCCTCAGGTAGCCGGTGACGACCTCCGCCACCGTCGGGTCGTCGTCGACGACCAGGATCCGCGCGGGCGCCGGCTCCGTACCGCCACCGCCACCGCCGCTGCCACTACCGCTGCTGCTCACGCCGTCACCGCTCATACCGTCCAGCCTCCCACCCGCGGGCGCCGGTCCGGACCCCGGACCGCGTCCGTGGGGGCGACGTCCGCGTTTCGTAAGGAGTCCACGGCCCTTTTGCGCGGCCCCGGTTCCTACGGTGAAACCGTGAGCGAAACCGTGACGGTAGACGTCGTACTTCCCTGTCTGAACGAGGCCGAGGCCCTGCCCTGGGTCCTCGCGCGCATCCCGGCCGGCTGGCGGGCCCTGGTCGTGGACAACGGTTCCACCGACGGCTCCGCCGAGCTCGCGCGGGCCCTCGGCGCGACCGTGGTCACCGAGTCCCGGCGCGGGTTCGGCGCCGCCTGCCACGCCGGGCTGCTCGCCGCCGAGGCGGACGTCGTCTGCTTCTGCGACTGCGACGCCTCGCTGGACCCCGGGCTGCTGACCGGCTTCGTGGCGGCCGTCGCCGCGGGCGAGGCCGATCTGGTGCTCGGCCGACGCCGGCCGCAGGGCCGCGGCGCCTGGCCCGCGCACGCCCGGGCCGGGAACCTGGCGCTGGCCCGGCTGCTCAGCCGCCGGACCGGCCTGCGGCTGCGCGATCTGGGCCCGATGCGGGCCGCGCGACGGGAGGGCCTGCTCGGGCTGGACCTGTCGGACCGGCGCTCGGGCTACCCGCTGCAGATGGTGGTCCGGGCCGCAGACGCGGGCTGGCGGATCCGGGAGGTGGACGTGCCGTACCTGCCGCGCTCGGGGAAGTCGAAGGTGACGGGCACCTGGCGGGGCACCTGGCAGGCGGTGCGCGACATGAGCCGGGTCCTGGCGCAGCCGGCCGACGGCCGTGCTCCCGGCCGGGCCGGAGCGGGCACGCCCTCCGGCGGTGCACCCTCCGGTGGTGCACCCTCCGGCGGTGCACCCTCCGGCGGTGCCCGATGAGCACGACCACCCTGCTGGTGATCGCGAAGGAGCCGGTCCCGGGCCGGGTCAAGACCCGGCTCACCCCGCCGTTCACCCCGGCCGAGGCGGCCGCGCTGGCCGGGGCCGCGCTCACCGACACCCTCGCCGCCGTGGCCGCGGCCCCCGCACGGCGCCGGGTCCTGGTCCTGGAGGGCCGGCCCGGCCCGTGGCTGCCGCCCGGCTTCGAGGTGGTCCCCCAGTGCGCCGGGAGCCTGGACCTGCGGCTCGCCGCCGCGTTCGGGGCCTGCGACGGGCCGGCGCTGCTGATCGGCATGGACACCCCGCAGGTCACGCCGGAGCTGCTCGACGTCGACTGGTCGGCGTACGAGGCCTGGTTCGGGCCCGCCGTCGACGGCGGGTTCTGGGCCCTCGGACTGGCCGTCCCGGACCCCGCGCTGCTGCGCGGCGTACCGATGTCGGTCCCCGAGACGGGCGCGGTCCAGTACGAACGGCTGCGCGCGGCCGGGCTGCGCACCGGCCGGCTGCCCGTGCTGCGTGACGTCGACACCGCCGAGGACGCCCGCCTGGTCGCCGCCGAGGCCCCGGCGGGCGCCTTCGCCGCGCGGCTGGCGAGCCTCACCCGGCCGGTCCTGCGATGACCACGCTCACCTCGGGCGGGGCCCGGCCCGGCGGTCCGGTCACCGCCTGGTCGGCAGACCCGTACACGGTGGCCCTGCGCCGCGGCCGGGGACCGCTCTACCTGCGGCGGGGCGACGGGTGGCTGCTCCCGCTGGACGTGGAGCGCTGGTGCGAGGCTCCGGACGGCGCCGACCGGACGGTGCTGGGCCGCTGCCGGGGCGCCGTCCTCGACATCGGCTGCGGTCCCGGCCGGCTGGTGTCCGCGCTCGCCGCCCGCGGGCACCGGGCCCTGGGCATCGACGTCAGCCCGGAGGCGGTGGCCCGGACCGCCCGCTCGGGCGGCGCCGCCTTGCACCGGTCGGTCTTCGACACCCTTCCGGGCGAAGGGCGTTGGGACACGGCGCTGCTCATCGACGGGAACATCGGCATCGGCGGTGATCCCTCGGCGCTGCTGCGCCGGGCGGCCGAGGTGCTCGCGGTGACCGGCTCGCTGATCGTGGAGTGCGCGCAGGCGGAGAACGGGGCCGACGTGGACGAACGCTGCGAGGTCCGGGTGGCCGACGGCCGCGGCGGCCTCGGTACGCCCTTCCCCTGGGCCCGCGTCGGCCCGGCGGCCCTGGCCCGGCACGCGGAGTCGGCCGGCTGGGCCCGGGCCGGCCGCTGGACGGCGGCGGGCCGGCCCTTCAGCGTACTGACGCGCGGGGCCGCAGCCCCGTAGCCGGGGGGCGTCGCGCCGTCAGTGCAGTCCCGCGTACGCGGCCATGACGATCTCCATGCCGCGGTCGTCCTCCCGCCGGTCCCGGTCGACCATCTGGTTCATGACGTAGGCCACCGTCATCCGTGATGCGGGATCGCTCACGACGAGCGAGCCGCCCCAGCCGCCCCAGCCGAAGGTGTTGCCGAACTTCCCGAAGCCCGCCGTCCAGGACATCGGCGCACCCAGAACGCGGTCCGCGCCGCCGAACACCTCCTGCCAGGCGGGCTCGCACCCCTGGGGGGACAGCAGTCGCACACCGCCGGCCGTGCCGCGGTTCGCCAGTACCGACTGGACCAGGGCGACGGAGCGGGCGTTGCCGAAGCCGTTCACCGCGGGGATCTGCGCACGGCGCCACGCCGGGGAGTTGACGTCCTTGACCCGGACGGCGACGCCGGCGCTCTCCCGGTGTGCGCCGTCCGGTCCGGGCGGCGCGGTGGCGGCGTACTCGTCAGTCAGTGACGGCGGCGCGATGAGCGGTGCGACGCGGTGGTCGTGCTCCGGGAGGAGCCCGATGTGGAAATCCGCGCCCAGCGGCCCGGCCACCTCCTGCGCGAAGAACTCTCCGAGGGTGCGGCCGGTGATGCGGCGGACGATCTCCCCGACGAGGAACCCGAAGGTGAGCGCGTGATAGCCGGCGGCCGTTCCTGGTTCCCATTCGGGCGCCTGCGCGGCCAGCCCTGCCGTCACGCGCTCCCAGTCGTAGAGCTCCTCGACCGCTTGCACGCCGGACAGGTCCGGCAGCCCCGCGGTGTGTGACAGTACGTGCCGCACCAGCACGCCCTCCTTGCCCGCCGCGGCGAACTCGGGCCAGTAGGCGGCGACCGGCGCGGACAGATCGAGGCGGCCGCGGTCGGCCAGGATCAGCGCGCACAGGGCCGTCATGTTCTTGGTCGTCGAGTTCACGGCGGTGAGGGTGTCGCGCTCCCAGCCGACGGAACGCTCCGCGTCGGCGTACCCGCCCCAGATGTCGACCACCGGCTCGCCGTCGAGGTAGACGGCCGCCGAGGCGCCCACGTCGTCCTTGGCCAGCACCCCTGCGAGTGCCTCGTGGACCGCACCGAACCGCGGCTCGCAGTAACCCTTAATGTCGTTCATGGGTGTAAGCCTCGGGCAGCGCCACGGCTTGCCGCCCGACAGTTCCCGCACCGGATGTGTCGGGTGGGCGAGGAAGGACGGACAGCGTGCTGGAGCGGCTGAACCAGGCGTTGGAGCACCTGGAGTCCCGCCTCGACCGGGAGATCGACATGGCCGAGGTGGCCCGGATCGCCGCGGTGTCGGAGTACCACTTCCGGCGGCTGTTGTCCGCGCTCGCCGGGATGCCCCTCGCGGTCTACGTCCGGCGCCGGCGGATGACGCTCGCCGGGGCGGAGGTACTGGCCGGGGAGCTGACGCTGCTCGATGTCGCGGTGCGGTACGGGTACGGCTCGGGCGAGGCGTTCGCCAGGGCGTTCCGGTCGGTGCACGGCATCGGGCCGGGCGAGGCCCGGCGCACGGGCGCGGTGCTCACGGCGCAGCCCCGCATGTCCTTCCGTGTCGTCGTCGAGGGAAGTACGGCCATGCGGTACCGGATCGTGGAGAAGGAATCCTTCCGGGTCGTCGGCAGGAAGGCCCGGGTGCCGCTGGTGCACGAGGGGCCCAACGCGGCTGCCACGGCCCACGTGGAGAGCCTGGACGAGCAGGCGGTCGTGCGGATGAAGGCGCTGGCCGGCCAGGAGCCGGAGGGGATCTTCTCGGCGGTGGTGCACCTGAGCGACAGCCGGGAGGAGGGCGCCGAGGTGGACTACTGGGTCGGTGTGGCGACCGCCCCGGAGACGGCCGCCGAGGAGCTCGACGCCCTCGACGTGCCGGCCGGGACCTGGGCGGTCTTCGACAACCGCGGGCCCTACCCGAGCTCCCTCCAGGAGCTGTGGCGAGACGTGTTCACCCAGTGGTTCCCCTCGAACCCGTACGCGAGCCGGCCGGGTCCGGAGTTCCTCCGGACGCAGCCGGTGGAGATCGGCGCGGAGACCGACTCCCAGCTGTGGATCCCGGTCGAGCGGGGCGGCGGCGGGAGCGCCGACTGAGCTACTTGTCCCCCGATGCCGCCGGGGCGGCTTCGCCGGGTCCGGGCCGTGAGCTGCGCCACCTGCCCACGGCCGCCATCGCCCCGGCGGCGACCGCCACCGCCGCGAGCACCAGGAGCAGGTTCCGTCCGTACGGCAGCGGCAGGGCCGACGGGTTCGGCGGCGTCCCCGGTCGCAGCAGCAGGGGCAGGGTGACCAGTACGAGCACGCCCGCCGTCAGCAGGGCTCCCCGTACGAGGCCCCGCGCGGGCACGGCGGCGACGGCGAGGCCGGCCGCCAGCACGAGGGGCGCGATGATCCCGTCGTGCAGGACGACCGCCCCGCCCATCCACACCAGCACGTCGAGGGGGTCGGGCAGCTCCGCCAGCAGCCGGCCGCCGACGGCGATCAACAGCAGTCCGGCGCCGCCCAGGAGCAGACGCACGCTCTTCACAGCACCTCCAGCAGGGTGACCCATTTGGTCTGCAGGACTCCGGGCCGGTTCGGCGCGATGACGCGCGCCGGGTAGCCGTGGTCGGCGGTCAGGGTCTGGCCGTTCAGTTCCAGCGCGAGCAGGGTCAGCGGGTCCTCGGCGTAGTCGCGGCCCATCTCCATCACCCGGTAGGAGCCGGCCGTTTCCAGCGAGGTGACCCTCAGTCCTGCCCCGGACGGGGCGCCCGCCCGGGCCATCAGGTCGCGGATCCGGACGCCGCTCCAGCGCGCTTCCACGCTCCAGCCCTCCACGCACGCGATCGGCAGCCGCGCCTGCGTCCTGGGCAGGGCGCGGAGTTGATCGAGCGTCAGGGTGTAGGGGGTGGGGCCGCGCACCTCCAGCCGCCAGTCCCGCATCGCCCGCTCTGTGACCCCGGCGGCCGCGGCCGTGCGGTTGACCGGGAGCCCCTGCGGTCCGTGGTCGGGGTGCCGCGGCGCGAGCAGGTCGAGCCGCTTGAGCGGGGTGAAGGACTGGCCGACGGTGGTGAGGGTGACCGCTCCGACGGCCGCGCCGACGCCGAGCATCAGGGAACGCCGGTCCGGACCGTCCTGGGCGGGCAGTCGGAGCGTTCCGGGCGACCGGCGGCTCCAGTGGGCCTTGATCTCGGGGGCTTTGACGGCCAGGTGCAGGAGAATCGAGCCGGTCACGACCCAGGCGAGCGCGAAGTGCGTCTGGATGAAGCCGAACGGCCACGGGTACCACTCGGCGATGTTGAGGAGTCCGGTGAAGACCTGGAGGACGGCGGAGGCCACCAGCACCGCCACCGACAGCCGCTCCAGCCCGTGCCGGACACCGCGCACCGGGGGCCATACGAACAGCCTCGGGTACACCGTCCACAGTTTGGCCAGCAGGAGCACGATCGCCGCGAGCCCGGTGGCGATGTGCAGGCCCTGGCTGAGCCGGTAGCCCCAGACCGGGCGGCTGGGCAGCGAGTCCGCGGCCCAGCCGGGCGGGTGCTGGAGGTAGTGGCTGATCAGGCCGGTCGCGAAGCAGACCGCGAAGGCCACGCCGAGCCAGCGGCCGATGGCCGTGGCGGTGCGGGCGTCGTGCAGCCGGCCTCCGAAGGCGGGCGGGCGCAGCGGGAAGCGGGGGCCGGGTTCCGGCGGGGTGGGGGGCGGCGACGGGGGCGGAGGTGGGGGCGGCGGAACGGACGGGGGCACGGACGGAGGTGGGGGCGGCGGAACGGACGGCGGCACGGACGGAGGTGGGGGCGGCGGAACGGACGGCGGCACGGACGGCGGCATGGGCGGCGGCACGGACGGCGGCACGGGCGGAGTCATGCCCTCCATGAGAGCGCCGCCGGGCCCACCGCGGGCGGCCCGACACCTTACGAAACGCGGACGCCGGGCCGGGTCGCCCGCCCGGCGGCGCCCCGCGCTGCCAGGCTGGCCCGTATGGACCACCCCCGCGCCCGGACGCTCCTCACCGTGCTGCTGCTCGCCGCGCTGACCGCCGTGCTCGTGCCCGCCGTCCGCGAGGAGGGCTACTTCGCCGACCCGGCCGGGCTCACCTGGTGGTACGCGGCCGCCTGGACGCTGTTCGGCGCGGCCGCCTGGTCCCTGCGGCGGGTGCCGGAGCGGTACGTGGTCCCGCTCGTGCTGGCAGGTGCGCTGGCCGTCTGCGCCGCGGGGCTCTCCGGGCCGCCGCTGACCAGCACCGATTCCTTCCGCTACGCCTGGGACGGGCGGGTGCAGGGCGCCGGCATCTCCCCGTACGACCACGCCCCCGCCGATCCGGCGCTGCGGGCCCTGCGCGACGACTGGCTGTTCCCGCGCGGCGGGGCCGCCTGCGCCGGGCCCGACCGGGTGGCCGTCGAGCCGGGGGTGTGCACCCGCATCAACCGGCCTTCCGTCCACACCGTCTATCCGCCCGTCGCGGAGGGCTGGTTCGGGCTGGTCCACGCCCTGTCCCCGCCGGGCGTGCGGCACAAGGCCCTGCAGACCGGCGGGGCCCTGCTCGCGCTCGCCGTCACCGGGGCGCTGCTGCTGGTCCAGCGCCGCCGGGGCGCGCGCCCGCGTACCGCCGCGTACTGGGCCTGGTGTCCCGCGGTGGCGGTGGAGGCGGTGAACAACGCGCACGTCGACGTGCTCGCCGTCCTGCTGTCGGTGGCGGCGCTGGGCGTGGTGGTGCGCCGACGCCCGCTCGGCGGAGCCCTGTTCGGGCTGGCGATCGCGGCGAAGCTGCTGCCCGCGGTGCTGCTTCCGGGCGCGCTGGCCGGCGTACGGAGGTGGCGGGACGCGGCGGCGCTGCTGTTGCCCGCGGCCGCGGTGGTGGGCCTGGCGTACCTGCCGTACGTACTGGTCTCGCGCGCGTCGGTCTTCGGCTACCTGGGGGGCTACGCCGAGGAGGAGGGGTACGAGGACCCGGGCGCGGGCGGCCGCTACGCACTGCTGCGCCTGGTGCTCCCGGACTCCTGGTCGGTGCCCGCGGTCGCGGTCGGGATGCTGGCGGTGACGGCGTACGTCTGGCGGCGCGGGGATCCGCAGCAGCCGTGGAGCGCGGCGCTGCTGGTGACGGGAACGGCGTTCCTGCTGATGACTCCGGGGTACTCCTGGTACGCACTGCTGCTGATCGCGCTGGTGGCGCTGGACGGCCGCGCCGAGTGGCTGGGGGTAGCGCTCGCGGGGGCGGCGGCGTACGTCTCGGTGCGCGCGCTGGGCGGGGCGACGATCCCGGTGGCGTACGGGCTGGCGGCGGCCGCCGTGCTCGTGGGGTGGGCGCTGCGGCGGCGGGCGGCGGCCCGGGGCGGCACGGGAGTCCGACCCGGTCCGCCGCCTCACGCTCCTCGGAGCAAGGGTCAGCCGATGTGGAACGGGTCCCCGTAAACCTTCCAGTCCAGGGGGGTGTTGAGGTTCAGGTTGCCCTTCTTGAGCCACACCCGCTGGGCCGTGTCGACGCGGCTGGTGTCGCTGTGCGCCTCCTCCTGCTTCATCGCCCAGACCCGGGCGTCGAGGAAGGCGTTCAGCCAGGTGGTCTCGTTGCCGCCCTGGGCCGGGGGCTTGGCCTTGGAGAGGGCGCGCTTGCGGATGTTGCGGAAGCTGGTGGAGTCGGTGCCGTCGCCGTGCATGACGGTGGCGTCGTAGTAGATGAACTGGCCGAGCACGCCGACTCCGTCGGACTTGCCGCGGCTCACGGACGGGTTGAAGTAGACCCGGTCGCGCTCGTGGTCCTGGGCCTTCTTGAAGACGGAGTCGGAGGCCGCCTTCACCCAGTCCTTGGTGAAGTTGGGGTCGAGGCCGGCGTGCGAATCGCTGCCGTCGACCTTGCGCAGCGCCGGGAGGTACTTGGCGAGCACGTTGCCGGGCTTGATCTGCGTGTAGTACTCGACGAGTTCGAGCATGTCGTGGGTGCCGGAACAGAAGCCGATGATGCCGGCCGTGTAGCCGCGGCCGTCGCCTATGTCCTCGATGTACTTGTACTGCGCCTTCCAGTTCAGCGAGGAGTTCTCGGCGCTGGAGACGATCTGCATGGCGATGTCCTTCTTCACCGGGTCGTCGAGTCCGACGGCGGCGGCCGGAACCTGCGCGGAGGCCGGCGCCGCGGTGGGGGCGACGGCGGTCGCGTGGGCGGTGACGGGCACGGCGAGAAGGGTGGCGCCGAGCAGGGTACTTACGGCCAGTCGCTTGCGGTGGGGGGTGAACACAGTGCCTCCATCAGGGAGTTGACGCACGGGCGACTTCGTTAGGAAACTTTACTACCAGACGTCGCGCCACCTCAAGGGCCCGGCACGGCCCACTCCGGCCGGGCGGATTTCGGCATATCCACCCCTGGCATATGAGAGGCCGCCCGGGGCATACTTACGCAGATGCGGCCCATTCTGGCCGCTGGCAGCGCATATGCACGCTCAATAGCAAGCACACGGCAGTCGCGGGGCACGCCACGGCAGGCACGGGCAAGCCCGCGCGTGGGCGCGAGCACGACGCAGAAACGCGAGCACGACGCAGGAAAGGGAGGCGCCGATGGCCGTCCTCGTCATCGGAGACGCACCCACCGCCGCCATCGAGGCGGCCGGGCTGCGGATCCTCGCACGGCGGACCGACGCCGACGACCCCCTGCCGGCCACCCTCACCGGGATCGACGCGGTGGTCCTCTCCCCCGGCGCCACCCCTGCCGCCCTCCCCCTCGTCGGGCCGGCGCTGGCCGCCGAAGTGCCCGTCCTCGCGCTGGGCGAGGGAACCCGGCTGCTCACGGAGGCCGCGGGCAGGACGGGCGGCGCCGGAGGCCACGGCACCGACCCCGTGCTCGGCGGCGGCTCCGCGCCGCACGGGTTCCGGGTGGGCGCCAGCGCCTGGGGGCTGCCCGTCCTCGACGAGGCCGACTGCGAACTGCTGCGCCGGTTCGCGGAGTTGGTCGCCGGGCGGGCCGAAACCACCGCCACCCGCGCCTTCTTCACGCCCCGGGCCGCCGCCTGGGAGGAGCGGTTCGCCTACCAGACCCCGGCCTACGAGGCCGCCGTCGGCCGGATGCGGCTGCGCCCCGGGCAGCGCGCGCTCGACCTGGGCTGCGGCAGCGGCCGCGCCCTGCCCGCACTGCGGGCCCTGGTCGGGGCCGCCGGCACGGTGATCGGCGTCGACCTCACGCACGCCATGCTCGACGCCGCCGCCCGCGCGGGCCACGGCGGGCCGGCGCGACTGCTGCTCGCCGACTGCGGGCGGCTCCCCCTGCCGGCCGGCGCCGTCCACGGCATCTTCGCCGCCGGGCTCCTGGACCACCTGCCGCAGCCGGCCGCAGCCCTGCGCGAGTGGGCCCGCGTCACCGCCCCGGGCGGTGAACTGCTGCTCTTCCACCCCTCCGGCCGTGCGGAGCGCGCGGCCCGCCACGGCCGCGCCGTCAGCCCCGACGAGCCCGGCGACTTCACCGCCGAACCGAACCTCCGCCCGGCCCTCGAAGCGGCGGGCTGGCACGTGGCCACGTACGAGGACGCCCCCACCCACTTCCTGACCCGCGCCACCCGCTGACCGGGCGGGGCTTGGCTCAGCCGTCGGAGCGGTCGGCGGCGCGGGCCGCCAGGCGGGCCCGCAGGCCCTGCTTCACGTCCGGCCACTCGGGGCGCGTGATGCTGTACACCGCCGTATCGCGGATCCAGCCGTCCCGCATGACCATGTGGTGGCGCAGTACGCCCTCGGGCTTCGCCCCGATCCGTGTGATCGCCGCCCGCGACTTCGCGTTCCGCACGTCCGTGAGCAGCTCGACCCGGTTCATCCCCATCGCCTCGAAGGCGTGCGTCAGCATCAGCAGCTTCGCCTCGGTGTTCGCACCGCTCCGCTGCCAGGACGCGGCGAGGAAGGTCCAGCCGATCTCCAGCCGCCGGTTCGCGGTGTCGATCGCCATCAGCCGGGTGGACCCGATGACCCGCCCCGTCGCCGCGTCCACCGTCGCGTACGGGATCTGCCGGCCCGCCTCCCGTGCCGCGAGCGCGTCCTCGATGAAGCCCCGGACATCGTCCGGGTGCGGGACGATCGTCACCGCGAGCTCCCAGAGGCTGCCGTCGCGGACCGCCTCGCACAGCTCGTCGTGGTGCCGGAGCGACAGCGGCTCCAGCCGCACCCGTTCCCCGGCCAGCTCCGCCGTCGCCGTCGCGGTCGCCGTCGCGGTCGCCGTCTCGGTCGCCGTCGCCGTCGCCGTCGCCGTCGCGTTCGCGTAGACCTGCTGCATGTCCGACCTGCCCGTTCCTGGCGGTTGCGCGCCAACACGCGCGACCATATCGGCGTGGCCGGGCACTCTCACCCGGTTTTCCGCCGCCCCGCCGGGAGGGTCAGAGCCAGCCGTTGCGCCGGAAGCCCCGGTGGATGACGAAGCACGCGACGGCCATCACCCCGAGCACGAGGGGATACCCGTAGGTCCAGTGCAGTTCGGGCATGTGCTCGAAGTTCATGCCGTAGATCCCGCAGACCATCGTGGGGACGGCGATGATGGCCGCCCACGCGGTGATCTTGCGCATGTCCTCGTTCTGGGCGACGGTCACCTGCGCGAGATGGGCCTGCAGTATCGAGTCGAGGAGGGTGTCGTAGGCGCCGATCTGGTCGGTGGCGCGGGTCAGGTGGTCGGCGACGTCCCGGAAGTAGGTGCGCATCTCCGGCGGGATGACCGGGATCGGCAGGGTGCTCAGCTGCTGGAGCGGCCGGCCCAGCGGGGCCACCGCCCTGCGCAGTTCCAGCAGTTCGCGCTTGAGCTGGTAGATCCGGCCGGCGTCACCGTGGCCGCCGTGCTCGCTGAAGACCATGGTCTCGACGGCGTCTATGTCGTTCTGCACCGCGTCCGTGACGGCCACGTACTCGTCGACCACGTGGTCGGCCAGCGCGTGCAGGACGGCGACCGGCCCCTTGGCCAGGTGCTCGGGGAAGGCCTCCAGCTCCTCGCGGACCGACCCGAGGGTGCCCCGGCCGCCGTGCCGGATGGTGATGACGAAGTCGCTGCCGGCGAAGGCCATGAGCTCGCCGGTCTCCACCACCTCGCTGTTCGCGGTCAGTTCCTCGTGCTCCACGTACCGCACCGTCTTGAACACGGCGAAGAGGGTCTCGTCGTAGCGCTCGATCTTGGGCCGCTGGTGGGCCTGGACCGCGTCCCCGACGGCGAGCGGGTGCAGGCCCAGCAGCTCGGCGAGCCCGGCGAGCTCCTCCTGCGAAGGCTCGTGCAGGCCGACCCAGACGAAGCCCTCTCCCGTCTTGCGGACCCGGCGCAGCGCCTCGCCGACATCGGCGTGGCCGTGGCCGTCCTGGCGCACGCCGTCCCGGTACACGATGCAGTTGACGACGGCGCTGCCGAGCGGGGAGCGGACCGGGTGACTGAGGTCGACGGCCCGCCGGTAGCTGCGGCGCACGGCCCGGCGCAGGTTGCTGAACATGGACAACGGACGTACTCCCCTTCGGCGGAACACCGGCCAGTGTGCCACCGGCACGCGGGTCCCCGGACCACGGGGCTACGGAGCTGCGGAGCGGGCGGAGCTACGGAGCGGGCGGAGCGGCGCCCGGCCATGCAGACACGGGGCAGCCCCCGGCTGCGTACCTGCGCACCCCGAGCGGGCCGGGCCGCCGACGCTCCCGGACGCACGCCGGCCCCACGCCGGTCGTACACCGGCTGCACGTCAGCCGCACGTCGGCCGCACGTCGGCCGCACGGGTGTCCTCCGGCGCGAGCAACCGCCGCTCAGGCCCGGTCGATGAAGACGCTCGTGGACTTCACCCGCGCCGTCGCCCTCGCTCCGACCTGAAGGCCGAGTTCCTCCACGGCCTCCCGGGTCAGCAGCGACACGACCCGGTGCGGTCCGGCCTGGATCTCCACCTGCGCGTCGACCGTGCCCAGTTTCACGCCCGTCACGATGCCGGGGAAGGCGTTGCGCGCCGAGGTGTACGCGGCCTCCTCCCCGTCGCCGCCCTCCTGCGCGACCTCCACGCAGAACGCCGCCAGGTCCGGCCCGTCGACCATCCGCCGGGTGCCGTCCCGATGCGTCGGGAACCGTTCCGCGTCGGCCCACCGCCGGGCCGTGTCCACGCTGACGCCGAGCAGCCGCGCAGCCTGGCCGATGGTGTAGGACTCCATGCCCGCAGCCTAAGCCCTCGCCCGGCCGGTCCTCGCAGGCCAAGGGGGCCGGGCCGCGGCCCCGACCCGGCAGCGCCCCGTACGGCTTCCGCCCGCCGGCTGCGACTCCCGCCCGCTAGGTCGTCTCTTTCGGATCTTGCCGGTCAGGCCCGCGTCGTCCGGTGCCGCGCCTCGGCGCGCTGCCGGGGCTCCCGCGTACTGGACGTGCTCGGGCGCCCCGGCAGTGCGGCGAGGTGCGGTGCCGGGCGGCGCGGGCCAGGCAAGATCCGAAAGAGACGGCCTAGGCGAGCGCTGCCGCCCGCGCGACGGCCTCCGCGACCATCGACAGCGCGGGCGAGTCCAGCTTCCACTGCTGCCAGTACAGGGGTACGTCCAGGGTCCGCCCGGGCCCGATCACCACCAGCTCGCCCGCCTCCACCAGCGGGCCGGCCTGTGCCTGCGGCAGCATCGCCCAGCCCAGCCCGGCGACCGCCGCATCGCAGAACCCCTCCGACGTCGGCACGTAGTGGCGTACCTCCGAGGCCCTGGCGCCCGCGTCCCCCGTCACCAGCCGCACGAACTCGTCCTGGAACAGGTCCAGCCGGTCGAACACGACGACCGGCGCCCTGCGGAGGTCCCGCTCCACCGCCTCCCGCAGGTGCCGCGCCGCGAAGGCCGGGCTCGCCACCGGCAGGTACCGCGCGACCCCCAGCCTGCGCACCGTGCACCCGGCCACGGGCGCCGGCTGCGAGGTGACCGCCGCCATCACGCGGCCGTCACGCAGCAGTTCGGTCGCGTGCGCCTCGTCCTCCCGGTGCAGCTCGAAGCAGACCGGCGGATCCTGCGGCACCCCCGTCAGCGCGGGCAGCAGCCACGTGGCCAGCGAGTCCGCGTTGACCGCGATCGGCAGCCGTACCGGCCCCAGGCCCTCCGCCATGCCGAGCTCGGCCCGCGCGTCGCGCTCCAGCCGGACGAGCTGCCGCGCGAAGCGCACGACGACCTCGCCGGACTCCGTCGCCCGTACGGGTTTGGTCCGCATCAGCAGCACCCGCCCGGTCCGCTGCTCCAGGGCCTTGACGCGTTGGCTGACGGCGGACGGGGTCACGTGCAGGGCGGCGGCCGCCGCGTCGAAGGTGCCCTCGTCGATCACCGCGAGCAGGGTCCGTACCTGGTCGACAGGCAGCTCATCCATCACACCGGCTAACGGTACGTAAGAATCTTTAGCTGTACTCCTCGCCTCGCCGCTGCCTACGGTCGAAGACATGACACACGGCATCATCCCGGCGGCCCTCGCGGGCTTCGGCACCGGTCTTTCCCTCATCGTCGCCATCGGCGCCCAGAACGCCTTCGTCCTGCGCCAGGGCGTACGCCGCCAGTCGGTCCTCGCCGTGGTCGCCATCTGCGCCCTCTCGGACGCAGCGCTCATCGCCCTCGGCGTGGCCGGCGTCGGCGCGTTCGTCACCGCCTGGCCGCCCGCCCTCACCCTGGTCGGCCTCGTCGGCGGCGCCTTCCTGATCGGCTACGGGGCCCTCGCCGGCCGCCGGGTGCTGCGCCCCGACCCGGGCGCCGCCCTCGCCGCGGACTCCACCGGCAGGGCCGCCGGCTCCGCCTCCGCCCGGCGGGCCGTGCTGACCTGCCTGGCCATGACCTGGCTCAACCCGCACGTGTACCTCGACACCGTGCTGCTGCTCGGGTCCATCGCGGCGGGCCGGGGCGACCTCCGCTGGGCCTTCGGCGCCGGGGCCGTCCTGGCGAGCCTCACCTGGTTCGGCGCGCTCGGCTACGGCGCCCGGCTGCTCAGCGGCCCGCTCGGCAAGCCCGCGGCCTGGCGGGCCCTGGACGGGCTCGTCGCGGCGACCATGGTCACGATGGGCGGCCTCCTCCTCGCCCGGGCCTGAACCCGGCCGCCGGGGGCGCCGCGTTCCCGGCAACCCCGGCCCCGATGTCCACGGCCCCGAAGTCCGCGGGCGCGGCCCGGCGCAGCCGCCTCAGCCAGGCGCCCGGCAGAACGGGCGCGGGCACGGTCAGCACCGGGCACACCACACGTCGGCGCAGCCGGCCAGCCACCCCGCCCCCGTAGCGGCGGCCGGGCCGGGCTCCGACGACGAGCAGGTCGTCGGGTCGTCGGGTCGTCCGGCCAGCTCGCACAGGGTCCGGCCGGGGAAGCCCCGCCGCACGTGCCGGCGTACGACGGGCACGCCCGCCGGTCGCCGCCGAAGGCCTCCTCGAAGGCCCGGTCGAGGGTCGCGGCGGCCTCCGCCTCCCACAGCGCGGCCCACGTCCGGTCGGGGAACCGGGCGAACATCCCTTCGCCCTCGGGCGGCGAGCCGCTCACCCCGACCACCACGCGGCTCATCGGCTCGGCTCCCGCACGGCCCTGACCAGCCCGTGGACCCAGTCGCGCAGGTTCCCGTGCGCCGACCTCCACTCTGGAGACGGATTGGCCTGCCCAGCAGAGCCAATTCCGAGATCTGGTCTGCCACCGTCCTCCAAGGTCCACCCCATGGACCCTCCCCGAGTGGGTACGGATCACCGTGCCCCACCACCTCACGCCCACATCCACACCTCACACCTCACACCTCGTACGCCATCCCCCGCGCCTCCAGGAGCCCCCGTGCCGGATCAGCCCCCGTCCTCACCCCCGCCCCCGCCGCCACCCGGGTCCCCGTACACCGACTCGGTCCGCGCCTACTACGCCGCCCAGCCCTCCCCCCTCGTGGCCGCCACCGGGATCGTGCTGGACGCGCGCGGGCGGGTCCTCGTCCTCACCACCTCGTACAAGGCGGAGCTGGAGCTCCCGGGCGGGGGCGTGGAGGACACCGAGACACCGGAGGAGGGACTGGCCCGCGAGCTGAAGGAGGAGCTCGACCTGAGCGTGCCGGTCGGGCGGCTGCTCGCCGTGGACTCCCGCCCGCCGGGGCCCCTCGGCCGCTCCCTCGTCGCCCACGTCCACCTCGTCGGCCCGCTCACGCCCGAGGAGGCCTCCGCGATCTCCTTCCCGGACGGGGAGGTCACCGAGGCACGGTGGCTCACCCCGGAGGAGGCCTACGAGGCCCTGGACACCCGGAAGACATCCCGCCTGCGCGCCGCCCTGGCAGCCCTGTACTCCGGCTCCCTCGCGCACCTGATCGACGGGGTGCCGCAGCCCGGCTCCCCGGCCGGCCTGGACCCGGCGCGCCGGGCGGAGCTGGAACACGCGGGCGCCTACGACACCGCCGGCCACCGCGCCGCCCGCCCCAAGGCCCTCACGGCGGCGAGCGTGCTGTTCACCGACTCGGCTGGCGGGGTCCTGCTGGTACGGCCCGCGTACGGCGATCCGGACCACTGGAACCTGCCCGGCGGCGGCATCGACAGTGACGTCGGCGAGATCCCGCGCACCGCGGCCCGCCGGGAGGTCCTCGAGGAGCTCGGCCTCGACCTCGCCCCGGGCAGGCTGCTCGCCGTCAACTGGTCCCACCGGTCCGGCTATCCGGCCCGGGTCCGCTTCCTCTACGACGGCGGCACCCTCGACGCCGCCGCCCTGACCCGGATCCGCCTGCCGCAGACGGAGCTCCTCGCCTGGCGCACGGTCCCCCCGGCCGAACTGCGCCGGTTCGCCAGGCCGGCGCTCCGCCGCCAGATCGAGGCCTGCCTCACGGCTCGCGCCAACCCGGGCCGCACACTCGAACTGCACGCCGGCCGGCTGGTGGCTCAGGGTTAGAGACGGCCGGAGAGGACGCGGGGTGTCTCCCGAGCTCGTGTACGGAATCCATCTCGGCTCACATGCGTGTGCTCGATGGCGCGACCGCCGTCGTTGACCCCGGTGAACCGGATCCGGGGATGGGGGACATGACCATGGGGGAAGTGACCGGCGGCAAGGACCGAACGAACGAGGAGGTCCCACCAGACGTCCCACCGGACGTCCCACCAGACGTTCCACCAGACGTCCCACCGGACATCCCGGCGGACACCCCACCGGAGGCCTCCGCGGAGACCGAGCCGAATGTCTCGGACTCGGAGCGGCTGCTCTTCGGCGGCGAACTCGCCTACGACATCGGCTGGGAACGCCATGAGGGGGCCTGGCTGAAGCTCGGCCTGTGGACCATGGCCAAGGAACTGCCGCGCATGGTCGCCATGGGCGTGCGCCTCGCGCACCTCGCCGATCCCCGCGCGCTCCGGGTGGTCCTCGGCGCCGAACTCGGCCGCGGCATCACCCAGGCCGTCGGACTGATCGCCGTCAACGGCGTCCTGGGCCACATCCTGTCCGCCGGATCGACCAACGAGCGCCTGGCCCGGGCCGTCCCCGCCCTCGCGGTGGTCGCGGTCACCGCACTGCTCGGATCGCTGCTGCGCTCCGCTTCGACCGCGTCGACCGGCACGCTGGAGCCGAAGGTCCAGCGGGTGGCGACCGAGCGGTACCTCGGACTGGTGCACCAGGTGGAGCTGTCCGCGATCGAGGACGACGAGTTCCACCGCCTGCTCGACGCCGCCCGCTACGGTGCGGACTCCGCGCGCCGCATGGTCCGGTACTGCACGAACACGCTGAACTCCCTGATCTCCCTCATCGCCGCGGCCGGTGTGCTCACCGTGCTGCACATCGGGCTGCTGCCGCTCCTCGTCATGATGACCCTGCCCAGTGCGTGGAGTTCGCTCACGATCTCCAAACAGCGCTACGTCTCCTTCCACACCTTCGTCCAGCACGCCCGTGCCGGACACCTGCTGGGGCAGCTCCTGACCCAGCAGGAGGCGGCGGCCGAGGTCCGTGTACACGGGATCGGACCGTTCCTGCTCGGCCACTTCCGCGGCATGGCGGAGACCAGCGAGCGAGAACAGACCCGGCTGGCCCGCAACGCCGCCCGGATCGGCTTGACGGCCGACGGCGCCGGCGGTCTCGCGACCCTCCTCACCTACGGGGCGCTCGGACTGCTGCTGTGGAGCGGGGCGATGGACCTCGCGGTCGCCGGTACGGCCGTCCTGGCGATCCGTACCGGTGCGTCGAGCCTGGACAGCCTCGTCCTGCAGATGGCCGATCTGCACCAGGAGTCCTTGCACGTCGCCGACTACGAACGACTCTGCGCGGAGGCCGCGGATCGCGCCATTCCCGCGACGGGCCGGGCGCTGCCCGAGGATCTGCGGGAAGTCCGCTTCGAGAAGGTGACCTTCACCTATCCGGCGAGCGCCGGAGAGACCCCCGAGCCGACCCTGCGCGAGGTCTCCCTGTCCTTCCCCATCGGCAAGGTCATCGCGGTCGTCGGGGAGAACGGCTCGGGCAAGTCCACCCTGATCAAGCTCCTGGCCGGCCTATACCTGCCCGACGAGGGTGGCGGCACGATCTGGTGGGACCACGTCGACGCCGCCCGGGCGGACCGCCGGCAGATCTTCGCCCGGGTCGCGCTCATGTCCCAGTCCTTCTACCAGTGGCCCTTCACGTTCCGCGTCAATGTGGGGATCGGCCGCCCCGACCGCCCCATCGACGACGCGGCGGTCGGGGCCGCGGCCGCCTTCTCCGGCGCCGACGCCTTCCTCACCGGTCTGCCCCACGGCCTCGGCACCCTCCTCGCACGCGGCTACAAGCGCGGCCGCCAGGCCTCCGGCGGCGAATGGCAGAAGATCGGGATCGCACGGGCCTGGTACCGGCAGGGCCAGATCATGGTGGTGGACGAGCCCACCAGCGCCCTGGACGCCGTCGCCGAGCAGCGGTTCTTCGACCGCTTGCGGAGCCTCGCGGCGACCGGGCAGACGGTGGTCCTGATCACCCACCGGCTGCACTCCGTACGCCACGCCGACGTCATCCACGTGCTCAAGGGCGGGCAGGTCGCCGAGTCGGGCACCTTCACCGAACTCATGGACGCGGACGGCGCCACGGGCGCCAGGGGCGAGTTCCGCACCGCCTACCTGGTACAGGCGTCCGCCTTCGCGGAATCCCTCCCCACCCAGCGCGACCACCCGCCCGGCACCCGAACCGGAGCGAAGACCGGAGACGTCTCATGAGCCGCGCCCAGGACGAGCGGGCTGAGCGGGGCAGCCACACGGTCCCTGCCGCGACCGGACCCGACCGCTACAGACTGCCGGTCGACGTACACCTCCTCCTGGTCCGGTACGGACCGGACGGAGGGGAGGAGCTCCTGCTGTCCCGCCGCGCGGGTGCCTTGTACGCGGCGGGTCTGTGGCACGCGCCGTCCGGCCTGTTCTTCGAGGCTCTGGCCTGGCAGGGCATCCCGGAGGTGCGGGAGCCGGACGTCTGCGATGCCATGGACTGGTACTCCCTCGACGCACTGCCCGAGCCGATGTTCGCCTACTGCCGCGCCGCCCTCGACGCCTACCGGGCGGACCTGCCCGGTGCCGTCCACTTCCAGGAGCCCGGCGACCCGATCCCCCACCACCCGGACGCTCCCGACCGCACCCGGCAGCTACCGGGCCCCGCTCGGGCCCCGCGGGCACCGGGCCCACCGGGTCCACCGCCCGGGAGTTCAGGAGCCCTCTGAGGGTGCTGCTCCCGGCCGGCTACTTCGGCTCGGTCGCGAGCTGGATCAGGTTGCCGCAGGTGTCGTCGAAGACGGCGGTGGTCACGGGACCCATCTCCAGCGGCTCCTGCGTGAAGCGGACGCCGAGGCCGCGCAGGCGCTCGTACTCCGCCTCGACGTCGTCGACGGCGAACTGGGCGAGCGGGATGCCGTCCTCAACGAGCGCGTCGCGGTAGGTCTTGGCGGCCGGGTGGCCGGCGGGCTCCAGGAGGAGTTCGGTGCCGCCGGGCTCGTCGGGCGAGACGACGGTCAGCCACCGGTCCGGCCCGCCCAGCGGGACGTCGTGCTTCTTCACGAACCCGAGGACCTCGGTGTAGAAGTGCAGGGCTTTGGCCTGGTCGTCGACGAAGACGCTGGTCAGGTGGATCTTCATGGGGTGCTCTCTTCCGGTCCGGACGGGTCGGGCGTGCGCCATCGCTCGGCGATCTGCCGCAGCGGGGCCGTGTTCAGGTCGTGGAACTTGTACCGGCCCTCCCGCCTCGTCTCGACGAGTCCGGCGGCCTCCAGCACGGCGAGGTGCTGGGAGACGCCCTGGCGCGAGATGCCGAGCTGGTGCTTCATCGTCAGCCGCGAGCAGATCTCGAACAGTGTCTGCCCGGACTTCTCCGCGAGCTCGTCGAGGATGGTGCGGCGGGTCGGGTCGGCCAAAGCTCTGAAGAGTTCGTCGGCCACCACCACAGAATAGGCAAGCAACCACTTGCCTATCAACTCGAGGAAGACATTCGACCGGCCGCGAATCCTTTTCGGACCTCCCCGCCTCTTATCCGTGTACCGGCCGAACGGGCCGGCAGGACCAGGAGGAAACACCCATGATGATCACCAGCCTCGTAGTGATCGGAGCCCTGCTCGTGGGCGCGTGCAGCCGGCACCTGCTGCGGCGCTACAAGAGCCGGATCTGACCAGGGCCCGGCGGCGCGGGACATCTTCGGGAACGACGGGAATGAGCAGCACGTGAACCAACGCCTCCCCTGGCCGGACGAGCGGCTGATCAGGGCCGCTCAGGACGGCGACGTCACTTCACTCACCACCGTCGTCATGGAGTCGCAGCCTCATGTGCGCAAGTTCGCCCTGTCGCTCTGCGCCTCGCCGCAGGACGCGGAGGACGCCGCGCAGGAGGCCCTGATCATCCTCTACCGGAAGATCGGCACCCTGCGGGCCACCGGCGCCCTCGCCTCCTGGATGTTCCGGATCGTGCGCAACGAATGCCTCCGGCAGATACGGCTGCTCGCCCCGCGGAGCGAGGAAGCGCCGGCCCATCCGGAGTCTGCGGAACGGTCCGCCGAGGACGCCGTGCTGCACAGGCTGGAGGCGGAGCGGATCGCGGCCGCGCTCAGCGCCCTCCCCCGTGACCAGCGGCAGGTCCTGATCCTGCGGGACGTCCAGGGCCTGCCCGGCAAGACCGTCGCCGATGCGCTGGGCCTGAGCACCGCCGCGATGAAGTCGCGGCTGCACAGAGCACGCGCCGCGCTGCGCCACTCACTGGGCGCGATCGACCAACCAGTCGAAGGAGACTCACGACGGTGAACACCGTGAAACTGCCCGCACCATCCGCGGCGCCCGAAACGAACTTCGCCAGCAGGTCCGTCCCGCGCCACCTGGCGCGCGGCGCCATCGGCTTCGGGCTGATCATCGGCGCGATCGCCCTGGTGCCCGTCGTCGGCCCGGTGAGCCTACTGGCCGCCCCGCTCGCCCTCGTTGCCTTCCGCGGCTGCCCCACGTGCTGGATGGTCGGCCTGGCGCAGACCATCTCCCGCGGCCGCCTGGAACGCCGATGCGAGGACGGCGTCTGCACCCTCACCAAGACACACCCGACGGCGAAGGCCGCGGAGTAGCGGCGGCCGGCTCCGAACACACGAAAGGCCGTTCTCTCGTGGTTGAGGGAACGGCCTCCGACCTGCGTTTCCGCACAGTCGGGACGACAGGATTTGAACCTGCGACCCCTTGACCCCCAGGAGTGAGGTCCGGGGGTATTTTCCAGATATAACAGACCTAATTGGGATGCAAGTTGTGCGCAAGAAGCTCGAAAGTGCGCCATCGCGCACACCGTGTGGTCCCCAACTGGTCCCCAAGGAGCGGACTCTGCTCTGCCCATCAGGACCTAGCGAGGCGAGGCGGCATGGACCGCCCCACGCACCACCACCGCGGGTCGCGTTGGCCCGCGGATACGATCAACCGCCGGGTTCGGGCGGTCCTTGCCGATCTGCCGCCCGGCCTCATCGAGGTCCATCGCAGAAGAGGAACGGACGCCTGTGAGCATGGCGCTCTCCGGCGGGCGGCTACAGCCCGCCCGCCCCGGCGATCCCACACGGGTCGGCCCTTACCGGATCATCGGCCGTCTCGGCTCGGGCGGCATGGGCACCGTGCACGCCGGCCTCGACCCGGCCGGAGTACGGGTCGCAGTCAAGGTCGTCCACGCCGCTCAGGCCGAGGACCCCGAGTTCCGTGCCCGCTTCCGCCGCGAGATCCAGCTCTCCGCCCGCGTCCATGGGCCATGCCTCATACCGCTGCTCTCGGCCGACCCCGACGCGGAGACCCCGTGGCTGGCCACCACGTACGTCCCGGGCCTGACCCTCAACCAGCACCTCGCCGCCCACGGTCCGCTCACCGGCGGCACCCTGTACGCCTTCGCCACCGGCACCGCCCGGGCCCTGTCGGCAATCCACGCCGCTGGTGTCGTCCACCGGGACGTCAAGCCGCAGAACGTGATCCTCACCCCCGCCGGACCCCGCGTCCTGGACTTCGGCATCGCCCACGCCTCCGACGGCACCTCCGTGACCCGAACCGGCGTCATGACCGGTACCCCCGGCTGGATCAGCCCCGAGCACTACCGCACCGGCACCGCCGGCCCCGAAGGCGACGTGTTCGCCTGGGGCGCTCTCGTCGCATACGCCGCCACTGGCCGCCTTCCATTCGGCGCAGGAGCCCCCGACGTGGTCGCTTAACGCGTCATGCCTGCGGAACCCGACCTCGATGGCCTCCCCGAGGGGCTGCGCGCAACCGTGGAGAAGGCACTCGCCAAGAGCCCCGGCGAACGAATCACCTCCGACTCTGCAGCTGAGGAGTGTGCCCGCTTTCTCTCCACCCAGGCGACCCAGGTACTTACTGTCGACGCACGGCTGGAACCGGTCGGGGCTCCCGACTTCGTCGCCACCGAGTGGCACGTGCCCAGCGTGGAGGACCCTGCCTGGCAGGACCCGACCGCGTCGGACCGGAAGCGACCGCTGATCGTCTTCGTCGCCGCGGCGGCCGCCGGCGCCGCCATCGCGGCCGGCATCCTCGCCTTCGACGCCAAGGGTCAGGTCGACCCGGACGCCAAGTCCAAGAGCACGGTCAGCCCTGCGGCGCCCTCCGGCACACCTGCCGCAATCACGGCTTCCATCAGCCCGGGCGCAACCAGGACCGCGCCTCCGGTCGATCCACGAACCATCAGGATCCCCATGGATCCACTGGCAGGAGTGCCCCACCCCGCCTACACCCGAGCCGGTGACGAGTCCCAGCCGCACCCCAACGAATGGCGGACCAGCACGCGCGCCGTCACCCCCGAGGAACAGGACGCTGAGCAGGCGATCCGCGACCACATGACCTCCATGCTGGCCACCAAGGACATGGACTTCATGAAGCCCACGATCACGTTCAACCAGCGCGCGCAGACCGTGATCGTCACCGGCGGACCGGTCCCCCAGCTTCCCGAGAACTACCAGGACGTGTTCCGCCGGGCCGGGCAGATGGCCGCCTGCACAGCGCTCGCACAGCGACTCAAGGGCAACCCCGCCACCTGGCCCTACGGCCGCTTCACCATCCGCTGGAAGACGTCCGACGGCGATATCGAGGCGCCGGCCATCGGCTACGGAGAGGCCACCAACGGCTGCTTCACCGAGATCGCCGGCCAATGGCACGGTGACGAAGAAGGCATGGCGACCGCGGAACTCCCCAGCAGCGACAAGGAAGAGATCCGCGTGGCCGACGCCACGGTCAAGGCCATCACCGCTACCTGGAACGCCAACACCTCGGAGACGAACGAAGCCCCCCTCAGCACAGGCGACGGCATCAACCTGGGCTTCGATCCCGTCGAGAACGCCGCATACGTATGGACCGACGACCCCAACAACCATTTCGCCAGCCGCGCTTCTCAGTCCAACCTCAAAGGCGCTATAGAGGAGGCCGTCTGCCGCAAGCTCGCGGCGGAGTTCAACAGCAACAAGAGCTGGAACTACACCCGCTGGACCGTCGCCGTCCACAACGCGTATACCAACGACCGACAGTTCATCGACTCAGGTACCTGCACCCCGTGAAGCGCCCGACGCCGGAGCATGGTGGCAGCTCGCAACCCCGCGCATCCGAAGGAAAAGTACCCGGATTCCGGATGGGGCACGCCAATTGCGACTGGGTGCTCCAGCTGGCCTGTCCGGCCAGGTAGGTGCCCACCAAGGCACTGGGTCTATGGTCCGCACGCCGCGACGGGAGGGGCAACCGCTCCCTCGTGAAGCGGGTGGACGCGGCGTTCCAGGCGGGCGGGCAGTCCACCGACATCGGGGACCTCGGCAGAGCTGGGGATGGGGCCGTCGAGACCGCCGGGGACACCAACAGTCCCAGCCTCGAAGCGCTACTGAGCCCGCATGCGCGCCGGGGCGGAGCCCGGCGGCCGCCATGCCGTGTCCCGTTGGGTCTCTTCGGCGTCGGACCCTTCGTCACCAACGCCCTGTCGAGCCGCCTGACAGCCGAGGTGCGACGCGAAGGGGTCCGCTGGGTCCAGACGTACACGCGCGGCGTCGCCCTCATACCGCCCACGGCCGTCGGGCCGACGACCACAAGCGGGACCGACGAACGCTCACCGGGCGGGCGACGATCGATGCGCTACCGGTTCCCGGGCGGGGCGCGGGACTTCGTCGCTTTCCTCGACGCACGGACAGGAGCGCCTTAGACCGACCGGCAGTAGGCCTCGGAGCGCGATCGCGATGCGAAGAGGACAGCAGAACGGGCACAGGCCTACGTGATCATGGAGTTCTCTACGCTCTGTGACCGCGAAGGACGACTGTGCCCGCGCTGCCATCATGCCTGCTCGAACCCGCCTGGGACCAGTTCCGAGCCCTGCTGCCCGATCGTCCAGAGTTCGACCCTGGCCATCCGCTCGGCTGCCATCGGCGACGCATACCGGACCGCGTCGTGTTCGACCACGTCATCCAGGCGCTGGTCCACGGCTCCGGCTACGAGCGCATCTCTTCGCCAGGATGCTCCGACAGAACGATCCGACGCCGCGTCAATCTGTGGGCGCAGATGGGAATCACGCAGACACTGCACCGGATCGCCCTGGAAGCGTACGACCGGATGATCGGACTCGACCTCGGCGAGATCTCCGTCGACGGCTGCATCACGAAGGCCCCGTCCGGCGGCGAGAAGGCTGGGCGCTCGCCCGTCGACCGGGGCAAGCAGGGGCTCAAACGCTCCGTCGCCTCCGACGGCTGCGGCGTTCCGCTCGGGATCGTCTCCGACGGCGCCAACCGGCACGACTCACCCCTGCTCGGGCCGACGCTGGAAGCCGCCCGGGAGCAGGTCGGAGCACTCCCGGAAGCCGTCAATGTCAACCTCGACCGCAGTTACGACAGCGCCAAGTCACGTGTACTGATAGCTGAGTTGGGGTTCACTGTCGAGATCGCCCGCAAGGGCGTGCCAGCACCGGTCCAGGCCGGCAAGCGCTGGGTGGTAGAACGCACGCACTCGTGGATGAACGACTACGGCAGGCTGCGGCGCTGCACCGACCGGAGCGGCGAGGTCGTGGACTTCTACCTCTACCTCGCCGCCGCGCTCGTCACGCTCCGCATGCTGATCCGGCGCTCGACGAGCCGCTACCGCTGGGACAACCGACCCACGACCCGACGCCTCAAGTGATCCAATTGCTGGTCGGTCTTAGCCAACAGTCCTCCCACCCCGGAGGGCGCACGCACGTGGCGGGCTTCCACAACGGGGTGTCGGCCGCGGTCAACACGTACGCAGCGGCAGCAGACCGCCCTCGCCGGTTCCCGAGGACGGGACCGGCGGGGGCGGTCGTCGACAAGAGACCCCCACAGCGCCCTAAAGGTTGTTGCAGAACGTGCGGGATGGGGCATTCCTCTTGTATGGGTGGGGTGTTGCCGGCTGAGTCGTTGTGGGTGGAGACGTTCCCCGGTCTGCGGATGGGCCGGTTCGAGAAGCTCGCGAAGGTGGTGCGGGAGTGGGGCGGAAACGGTCCCGGCGGCGGCCGGCCGTGGTGTCTGCCGCTGGCGGACCGGGTGCTGCGGGTGGCTGTGTACTACCAGACGAACCTCACGATGCGCCGGCTCGCACCGCTCTTCGGAACCTCCCCGGCCACCGTCTGCCAGGTGATCAACAAGCTCAGCCCGCTCCTGGCGTTGGAGCCGGCACCGCGGCCCGTCGCTGACGTGGACCGGCTATGGATCGTGGACGGCACCTTGATCCCGGTCCGCGACCGGACCGTCGCCGCGTCGTCCCGTAACTACCGGCTTTCGGCGAACGTGCAGGTCATCATCGACGCCGAGACCCGTCTGGTCGTCGCGAGCACATGTCTGGCACCGGGCAACAAGGCCGACGCTCATGTCTGGCGGGAGTCCGACCTGCCGGCCGCGGCGGCCGGGACGACAGTCATCGCGGACGGCTTCCCGCCCTTCTGCAACAAACTTTAGGTGGGTCCCGGCTCACGCAGCCGGGCGTGCAGTTCGTCGATCCAGGTGCGGAGGTCGTCGACCAGGGCCTGGGCGGCGTCCTCCTGGATGCCGAGCGCGTCGAGGAGGGGCTGGAGGTTCACGCGGTCACCGTCTGCGGGTGGCGCCAGGTGAGGGTGCTCCCGCCGGTGACGCGGCGGGCCATCACCTGGGTCATGGCCCAGTAGACGCGGGAGGCGGAGGAGGCCTGGTGGTGCTCGTCGTCGCGGACCAGAAGCCGGTGCAGTAATCAGGATCCCGTAGGTCTGCTCGACCCTCCACCGCTTCGGCTGCGGAACGAACCCCGCCTCCTGCGGGTTGCGTGCGACGGTCTCGACGTCGATGCCCAGGCTGGCTCCATGTGCGGTGACCTGGTTCTTGAAGCCCTGGTCGACAAGGGCCTTCTCCGCGGTTCCGCCGGCGTGTTCAGCGACCTGGTCCAGCAGGGCGATGCCCGCGTCGTGCGCACTCACGGCGAGGACGACGACGGCGATGACCAGGCCGAGCACGTCCACGGCCTCGTGGATGACCTGGTCGGTCCCGTCGTCCCGCCAGGCGGCGAAGTAGTAGTACGTGGCGCTCTTCGGCGGCAGGTCATGAGGGAGGTAGGCCCACTGGCAGCCGGTCCGGCCCTGGTAGACGATCGCGTTAATGATCTCCCGCATCGCATAGGCGCCCTGGTGGCCGCTGTAGTGACCGCGGGTCAGGTGAGGCGTCGCCTCGTGCACCAGAAGCAGACCAGTCCCAGGATGACCGCCAGCGCGAGGCACAGGAACGATTCCGTCCACTGGAGTGGCCACAGATGGGCCCGCGGGCGGTGTTCGGCCCACTGTCCCGTGATCCCCTGCTGTGCGAGGCACTGCCGGTAGTCCTCGGCCCTGAAGCGCTGCGGCAGGTTCCCGACCCGCTGTCCCGTGGACTTGACCAGCCCATCGCCCAGCAGCCACGAGTCGCCCAGCCAAGCCGAGCCGTCCGTGCCCTGCCGCTGCGTGACGACCGTCGGCCACAGGGAGCTTCGCACCTGCTCCAGGGCGAACAGCAGGGCCGCGCCCAGCGCCAGGGTCGCGCCCATGGCCGCCACCGTGCGGCGTAGCACCAGGCTCAGCGTGATCCCGACCATGAGCATCAGCAGCGCCTTGGCGACAGCCGGGGGGCCTATGGCGTCGTACGGCATCCAGCCGTGCCACGGGAAGCGGCTGCCGAGGGGGCCGGCCACTTCGTGCCACCACCAGGTGGCGGAGGCGGTGACCAGGCCGCTGACGAGGACCGTCAGGGCGACGGGGACGGCCAGCTTGGCCAGGAACCAGCGGGTCCGCGTCACCGACTGGGACAGCGCGGTGCGGTAGGTACCGGACTCCAACTCCGGGGCGAACAGAGGCCCGCCGAGGAACACTCCGAGCACGAGCGGGAGCAGTGCCAGCGCCTGGAGCGGCTGGCGCAGCGGGTACTGGTGCTGCTGCTGGAAGTCCGTGAGCACGTCCGCACACGACTGGGAGTGCTCGGCGGCCGGGCGCGTGCACCCGGCCAGCTGTTGTGCGACGGCGTCGGCCGCCCCGTACCGGCCGAGCAGGAAGTACCCGGCGAGGAGGGCGGATCCGGTGAGGAGCGCCCACAGGGCGGTGCGGTGCTGGCGTACGACCAGCCAGGTCACTCCTCGTACGAGCCTCATGCCGCCGCCTCGGTCTGCTCGGGACGGGCGGCCGGGGTGATCACCGTCGGCAGGTCGGGGTCGCGCAGGTACGTCATGAGGAGCTGTTCCTGGGAGGGTGCGGGGCTGTCACCGCCGGGGCGGTGGGCGGCGCGGAGTTCGTCGATGTCACCGGCGAGGCGTACCCGGCCGGAGCCGATGACGAGCAGGAAGTCGCAGGCGCCCTCCAGCTCGGAGACCACGTGCGAGGACAGCAGGACGGTGGTGCCCTGGGCCGCGGCCTCGGTCAGCAGGAGCCCCGCCATTTCGTGGCGCACGAGCGGGTCGAGGTCGGCCATGGGCTCGTCGAGCATGAGCAGGCGCGGGCGTTTGCCGAAGGCCAGGGCGAGGGCGACGCGGGTGCGCTGGCCGCCGGAGAGCGAACCGACGCGCGCACTGTGCGGGATGTTCCCGCCCCCGATGACCCGTTCGGCGGTCGCCTGATCCCAGGTGGGGTTCAGCTCGGAGCCCATGCGCAGGATCTCGGCGACCCGGAAGCCGCGGTGGAGGGGCTTGTCCTGGCTGAGCAGGGCGGTGGACCGGCGGGCCGCCGGGGCCTCGGGCGGGGCGCCGAAGACACGGATCGAGCCTTCGGTGGGGGTGAGCAGGTCGGCGGCCAGGGACATCAGGGTGCTCTTGCCCGCGCCGTTGGGTCCGACGAGGGCGCAGACACGGCCGGCGGGGATCTGGAAGGTGCAGTCCCTCAGTGCCCAGCCGCGCGGGTAGCGGTGACCGAGGCCGACGGCGCGCAGCGCGGGCAGGCGCGTCTGGCACGTCTGGTTCGTCTCGTCGATTCGGTTCGTGCGGCTTGTCCGGCTCGACCGGTTCTTCTGGTCGGGGTTCATGGCGACGACGCTAGGGAGGCCATTCGGCCGGGGGCATCGGTGCAAGGTCGGCGGGCGCCTTGGCCTTCGGCGCCGGGCGCGCGGGCTCGGGATGACCAAAGTAGGAGATCCACAGCCGAAATTATGGCTGCACGATTTGCGCCATTTCGGTTGCGTAGTGTCCTGTCCCATGCCGCTCATGCCCCGCACCCCGCGCGAGCGGTCGATCGACCTCGCCGTCGTGCTCTTCGCCGCCGGTCTGTCGTTCGCGCTCGCCGCGGCGGCCAGCAACAGCAACCCGCTGCTCATGTTCCCGCGCATGCCCATGGGCTACGGACTGCTGTACCCGGTCGAGGACGTGCTCCGCCTCTCCTTCTACGGCATAGGCCCTTTCGTTAGCGCCTGCGCGGCCCTCGTGTTGTGGTGGCGGCGGCGCTTCCCGGTCGTCGTCGCCACGGTCACGCTGGGGCTCGGGCTGATGTCGTCGGCGGTCACGGTCTCGGCAATGGTGGCGCTGTTCACGGTGGCGGCGCTGCGCCCCGTGCGCACCACCGCCTGGGTCGCGGCTGCGGCCGCGCTGCCCGTACCGCTGACGTGGCTGATCTACGAGGCACCCGGGAAGGGGCTCTCCGTCATGGGCACCCTGCTCATCGCCTGGACCCTGGTCGCCCTCGCCGTCGGGTGGGGCCTGTTCGTACGGTCCCGGCGGATGCTGGTCGCCTCGCTGACCGAGCGGGCGCGCCGGGCGGAGGAGGAGGCGGCCCGCCGGGCCCTGGAGGCGCAGCTGCGGGCCCGCGAGGACATCGCGCGCGAGATGCACGACGTACTGGCGCACCGGCTGTCGCTGCTGAGCGTCCACGCCGGGGCCCTGGAGTTCAACAGGTCCCCGGACCCGGCCGACGTCGGGCGGGCGGGCGGCCGGTGTGATCCGGGACAACGCCCATCAGGCGCTCCAGGACCTGCGGATGGTCATCGGCGTACTGCGCACACCGGCGAGCGAGCCGGGCGTCGGCGATGACCAGGCGGAAGGGCCGGCCGAGGCGCCCCAGCCCGTCCTCGCCGACCTCGAACGGCTCGCGCGGGAGTCCCGCGCCGCCGGTATGCGGCTGCGGCTGGACGTGCGCGTCGAGGACCCGGATGCGGTACCGGATCTCGCGGGCCGCACCGTCTACCGCATCGTCCAGGAGGCCCTGACCAACGCCCGCAAGCACGCCCCGGGCGCCGACGTGCGCGTCGAGGTGAACGGCGAGCCCGGCAGCGGCGTCGACATCATCGTCCGCAACCCGACCCCGGAACGGGGCCAGTCCGCCCCGTCCACGATCCCGGGCTCGGGGCAGGGGCTGATCGGCCTGGCCGAGCGCACCTCGCTGGCCGGGGGCCAGCTGCGCCACGGCCCGACGGGCGGGGACTTCCTCGTGCAGGCGTGGATACCGTGGTCGGCATGATCCGGGTACTCCTCGCCGATGACGATCCGCTGGTGCGGATGGGGCTGCGGCTCATGTTCGGCAGCGTCGACGACATCACCATCGTGGCGGAGGCCGCCGACGGCGAGCAGGCCATCGCCCTGGGCCGCGAGCACGCGCCCGACGTCGTCCTGCTCGACATCCGGATGCCCGTGATGGACGGGCTCGCCGCGACTCCCGCGCTGCGGTCCCTGCCCACCCCGCCCGCGATCGTCATCCTGACCACCTTCAACCCGGACGAGTACGTCGTACGGGCGCTGCGCGCGGGGGCCGCCGGCTTCCTACTGAAGGACACTCCGCCGACGGACATCATGGCCGCCGTACGCCGCGTCGCGGCCGGCGAGCCGGTCCTGTCCCCGGCCGTGACCCAGCAGCTCATCGCCCGGGTGGCGGGCCCGGCGGCCGACGCGGCCGGCGCCCGGGCGGGGGCGCGGACCCGGCTGGAGCGGCTGGCCGCGCGCGAGTACGGCGTCGCGCTCGCCATCGGGCAGGGCCGCACCAACGCCGAGATCGCCGCCCTGCTCTACATGAGCGTGCCCACGGTCAAGGCCCACGTGTCGAGCATCCTGGCCAAGCTCGACGTGACCAACCGGGTCCAGGTCGCCCTGATCGTCCACGATGCCGGACCGGGACAGACTCGCGCCGTGTGACGGAAAGCATGCCGGGTCAGCGGCAGAGCCGCCAACTCGGCGTCACCGATCTGTACTCCGGTCGGGTAGGTGCTGGTGTCGAGTTCGGGGTGCACGCCCACCCGTGCCCGCAGGCCCACCCGGTGCTGATCGCGGGTAGCCAAGCATGCGGAATCAGACGTGAGCTGCGTGTGAGTCATCACCTCACCCCCCGTTCACGGCCCGTCCGTTGGACTGGCGGCAGCCCGGGGGTGACCCCCGACGCCCCCGTCAGAGCACACCGGAGGTGCCGAGGAATGCGGAGTGTAACCAGCAGACGGCGACCGGCGGTCGGTAACCGATCCGCGCCCTTCGACGGGCCCGGCCCTCTCTGCGCAGCCGACCATCGGCCGGTGCCCTGATGGCCCTGACAGGACAGCGAATCCGCCGACGGGCAACCCCGGCACCATGGCGGGCTGCGGGCGGACAACTATCGTCGCCGACCGGGATGCGGTGGGCGGCCGCCTTCGTGGTGTTCGCCTACCACGTCCGCACCTTCTGGCGTCGCCGCCGGGCCCGGATCTACCCCCTGCACCTGGCCACCGCCGCCAGCGCGTTGCTGCTCGCCCACACCCTGGTGCCCGGACTGCGCCCCAGCGGTGGCACGGAGGCGGCGGCGAACGTGCTGCTGGCCATGCTGCTGCCGTGGGCGAACACCCACTACGCCCTCGGCTGGGCCCTGTACTCGTCCCCGTCGGCCCGGCTGCCCGAGCTCGTCCTCGGCGTCACACTCGGCCTCCTCGTCAGGACCGGCGCCTGGCGCGGGCCGAGGCCGAGTGACGGTGAGTTCGCGGAGTTCGCGGGGCTGCTCTACACCAAGACCCATTTGTGCCGCCCCCGCGGTCCAGAAGCAAAAGGGCTGATGGAAAGGGCCAATGGCCATCTGGAGACGAGCTTCCTGCCCGGCCGGCACTTCGCCGGACCGGACGACTTCAACACCCAGCTCGGCCAGTGGCTGAAGGCCGCCAACCGCTCCCGGCGCCGCGTCCTCAATACACCCACCTACCGGAAGGATCAGCACATGACCGACCAGACCCCGCCCGTAGTGCATTGGGCATTCCATGTCGATGACACGACGCCCCATGACCCTAGGTTCTCCCGCATAACGTCCGGAACCCAGCACTTCCCCGCACACATGACCGCCCGCACCGTCGCCCAGGTCGTCGCAGACGAGAAACGGTTCACTCACCCCTCCCACCGCGGCGGCATCACCGTCGCCGTGTGGACCATGGTCAACCACAACCCGGACCGCTACCCGGACCGCAACCCGACTGCCCCGGCCGACGCCTTCACCGTCGCATACGGGGAGCGGGGGACCGACTTCACCCCGTCCGACCTCCTGCTGTCCCCGGCCTCACCCGACCCACGGGAAGTCTGGGCCCTGGAACGCATGGTGTCCACGGCGAAGGAAGTCCACGACCTGTACGGCCCCCCGAACGACGACTTCCAGGAAGCGGTCCGCCAAGCCGGCCGCGACGCCGTGGCCGCCGCGCTCCACCGCCTGGTCGCCGTCCTCCCCGGCATCACCGAAGCCCAGGCCGCTTTCCTGGCGGACTCCGCGTGGGTCCTGGGCCTGGAAGTCGTCGAAGACCTCACTGCCGCCAACGGGCACCCGGCCGCCCCGGCGACGACGTCGGGTGTACGCCGAAGGACAGGTGATGAAGCCGTGAGGGACAAAGCGCGCGCGGGACCGGCTCGCGGGGGTCTTCGCCGATGAGCCGTTCGCGGAGGCGTTCGGTGCATGGGGCGCCGGGGTTGTCTCCGGGGGGTTGTCGCTGGTGACGGTGTTGTGGTTGGCCGAGGACCTGACGGATCGGCAGGCCGCGGCGATGGCGGAGTCGGGGGACCTACTGCGAACGGCAGCTGCCGAACGACACCGCCGGATTGGACCGAACCGCACCCCCGCAGCCGTCGGCCGGGCCGGCGGCCCCGCCAGCACATCGAATGACGCCCGCACCGGCGCAATGCCCGGCCCGCGACGGAAGATCGCGCAGCCGCCTCTGCACCGTCCGTCGCCTGGCATGGCATGGGCATTCACCCTCCCTGCGACCGGAGTTGACGACTCCTCACCGGCCGTAACAGGGTCAATTCAGCTCGTAATAATTAGGTGAATCATCGACTGAATTGCTGTCAATAAAGGCTCAGGATTTATCTCGATTCGGTAACGAGATCCTCGAAAAGGCCTGGACCATCCTCGATCTACCCGCGTAACTACCGTAACCCTAAAGGGAACTGACTGTTCATCAAATAGATGGCCGAGGTAACGGTCAGATATCTTGAGCCCAATTCCCGTTTGTCCGAAATCTCCACCGCACCCGTCTGGCAGGCTTCCGCTCACCCACTCCTCCGACCAAGGATTTGAGGTACACATGACGCGTAGTCGTCGAAAGAAACGTGAACATCGACGCAAGTCACGCCGGTTGATATTTCTCACCGCCGCCATGGCTTCGGCGGCGGTGATAGCGGGGGGTCTCGCCTACTCCGGCCTCGGTGACCATGCCGAGGCCGGAACGCCTGCGCAGGCCAGAGTTGCCGAGGACGTCCTATCACCGGCCGCCGCACCGGCCCGTGACGCGGAACCGGAGCCGATCGTGGGCGAGCCCGCCAACGATACGGCGCGCGGCATGGTCTTCGACGGCCTCAAGGCAGCGCCGAAGGGCGACCGTTGCGTCGGGGTCTACCGCACGGAGACTGGGCTCTGCAGCCACGGTCCCGACGCGCCGCCCAAGGGCGTCGACATCAAGAAGGACGTCGCCCCGGTCGTGAAGACCCAGGCCGTGGCGGATCCGGCCAACCCCGAGGCCGGCGCCGCGGCAGCGGAAGGCAGCGGGCGTCCTCAGGACGCGCCCGCCGCCGACGCGAGCACTGCGAAGGCTCCTGCCTCGAAGCCCCCGGCCCCCGCGGGCGGCAGCGGCCAGGCCGTCGCCGCCGGGCCCGCAGGCCAGACCGTCCAGTGCGACGGTGACGGCAGCTCCGGCAACCGCGTCCAGGTGGTGTACGTCCACGCCCCCGGCCGCGACCGGTACGCCGAGTACGTCGCTTCGTTCCGCAAGTGGGCGGCCGACGCCGACCTCATCTACTCCACGAGCGCGCAGGAGACCGGCGGGGTCCGGCACATCCGCTACGTGACGGCCGCCGATTGTACGCCGATCGTGCTCAACATCGAGCTCCCCGCCTCCGCGCTGGCCGAGTTCAGCGCGACCAACAACGCGCTCGCAGGCAAGAGCCTCAACCGCCGCGACCGCAAGTACATGATTTTCTCGGACACGCAGGTCTACTGCGGCATCGGCACCTTCGCCGGTGACGAGCGGCCCGGCCAGGCCAACCAGAGCAACTTCGGCCCGTCCTACGGCCGTACGGACTCCGGCTGCTGGGGCGGCCACACTGCCGCGCACGAACTCGGCCACAACCTCGGCGCGGTCAACAACAGCGCCCCCAACACCAGCCGGGGAGCCCACTGCACGGACGAGTTCGACGTCATGTGCTACTCGGACACGCCGTACTACCCCCAGATGCGCAACGTCTGCACCAATCAGGCGTCGGAGAACATCCTGGACTGCAACCACGACGACTACTTCCACACCAGTCCCAAGGCCGGAAGTTACCTGGCCACGCACTGGAACATCGCCGACAACCAGTTCCTGATGAAGACCAAGGGCGGCGGCATCGATCCGGGCCCTGGCCCCAACCCCAAGCCGACCCCGAAGCCGACGCCGACCAAGAAGCCCTCCGGCGGGCCTGCGGTGACCGTCGGTCAGATCCAGTCGAACTCGGCCGTGGCCAGCTGGCCCAAGGCGGACGGCGCCGCCTGGTACCAGGTCCTGCTGAACGGCAAGCACCTGACGTGGGTCCAGTCGCAGACAATGCGCATCTACAACCTCCAGCCCGGCACGGAGTACAAGGTCGCCGTTTCGGTGCGCGACAGCGCCGGCCGCGACACCGGACCCGGCACGGCCGCCACCTTCCGTACGGCGGGCGCCGACGACCGCACCACTCCTGGCACCCGCTACACCCTCGGCAACGGCAGCACTGGCATGGCCGCCGAGCTGTGGGGCGGCCGCAGCGCCGACGGCACGCTGCTCGTCGGAGCACACGCCAACGGCTACGCCCACCAGCAGTGGCTCTTCGAGGACGCCGGCGGCGGGCTGGTCCGCATCAAGTCCGCGGTCTCCGGCAAGTGCCTGCAAAGTGGTGGCGCCCCGGCCCAAGGCATGTGGATCGCGCAGCAGCCCTGCGGCAACGGCTCCACCCAGCAGTGGAAGCTGAGCTCCCGCAGCGGCACGTCGACCATCACGGACCCCAGCGGCGGATACGCCCTGACCGTGAGCAACCGCCCGTACTACGGCGAGTTGCTGCTCGACCTCCAACGCGCGGACGACCGCGCGACCCAAGTCTGGACGGTCCAGAAAGTCGCCTGACCTTCCTCCGGCCGGCATCCCCGCCGGCCGGCCGTCCACCGGCGGGCGGCTGCCCCACGCAGTCGCCCGCCGGCCCCGCGTCCCAGCGCACCAGGGAGCACCACAACGATGCGTACACGCCACGCTTCTCCGGTCCGCACCGGACTCGGAGCCCTGTTCCTGTTCCTCGCCCAGGCCTTGGCCCTGGCCCTGGCCGCAGCGACCCCGGCCCACGCCCACGGCGACACCGTCAAGGTCGTGGTCACCGGGCAGCGGGAGGGCCACGTCACCACCGAGATCACCTGGGAGAACGACGGAGACACCATCGACGAGGCGGTCGCCGGCACTATGAACGCGACCAGTGTGGACGGCACCCGCACGATGGGGCCCTGGCGGCTGGTCCGCGATGCGGGCAGCAGCACGCGCAAGAGCTGGAGCACGACAGAGGTCCTACCGGCCGGCACCTGGACGGTGCATGTTCACGTCGGATTTCCATCGCTCGGACATGCCGAGAGCGAGGTCGCCGTACCGGTCGTCGATCCCGTTCCGCCCGCCGGATCGGTCACGCCCACCGCCGTTACTACAACCGGCCCCTCGGCCGCAGGCGTGCCGTCGGTCGTGGCCCCAGCGCCCACAGGCCCGTCGGCGTCGCCTGCCCCGGCCGGCGACAGGAGCGAGGGCACCTTCCCGTGGGCCATGACGTGCATCGCTGTGGCCGCCCTCGTGGGGACGGCCGCCGGGGTGCCGATAGCCCGGCGTGCCCGGGCCCGTCGGCTGGAACCGGGCGACAGGGCGGTCGAAGCGCGCCGAGCCGTGTGAAGTTCGCCCGCTGCCCTGAGGTGACGACGCACTTCAGGGCGGACAGCGCCCGCTGGCTGGCTGTCCATCAGCTATCGGAGGAGCGCCGAACCACGGGGCCGCAGCCGCGCCCCCGGCATCTGCGCCGCAGCCCCGGACAGCCGGGTTGCTGGGCAGGCAAGTTCCCCCAACATTTCGGATAAAGGAGCATGATGCACAAACGTCGCGCGTCCCGCCGCAAGAAAGCACTGATAGCCGCGATCACCGCCACACTCTCCGGCGGTCTACTGCTCGGCTTCGGTGCCCTCGCCCAGGCCGACGTGGTCAGCGGCACGGTCATCGGCGGGCAGAACAACTACAGCACCGTCAACCACCGGGCCAAACCATCCCTCTCGGCCCAGGTCAACGGCTCCTCGAAGGTCGGCGACAAGATCCAGATGTCCTGCCGGACGACCGGCGACACCGTGGAGAACAACCCACGGTGGATCTACACCGGCTCGTACTACATCGCCGACGCCTTCATCAAGGAGAACACCACCGCCCTGCCGGTCTGCGGCTCGAACCCGAACCCGAAACCCACCCCCACACCCACGACCCCCACGACCGCGAAGACGGTCAAGATCGACATGCAGAAGCAGGTCAGGACCCAGTGGTGCTGGGACGCCTCCGGCGTGACCATCGCCAAACACTGGGGCCGCACCGTCACCCAGGAGCGGTTCTGCCAGCTCGCCGCCCAGGGCACTGGGGTGAACTGCAACAACCAGCCCGCGACCCTGGAAGACATGGCCAACGGCCTGGCCAAGCTAGGGCTGAGCAACAGCGGCCGCAGCCTGTACCGCAACGCCTCGTTCAGCGAGTCCGCCGCCGAGATCGCCGCGGGCCGGCCGTTCGCCGTCCGGTTCGGCTGGCGCACCGGCGGCGGCCACATGAACGTCATCTACGGCTACGACAGCGCCACCAACATGATCGCGGTCGGCGACCCGTGGCAGACCACCCAGACATACACCTGGTGGAACCACTCCACATACGTGAATAACAACTCGTTCCAGTGGACCCACTCCCGCATCGGCATCCAGGGCTGAGGAGCAGACCGACCATGCAGACCATGCGACGCACCAAGCGCACGGCCATCCGGGCCGCCGTCTTCGCCACGACCACGCTCGCCGCCGCCCTGTGCGGAATCGTTCCCGCTCAGGCTGCTGCGGAGGACGACGGCATCGCGGGCTACCAGTCCGCTCAGCAGGCCATCCGCAGCGACCAGCTCCGCGACGCCGTCTCCCGCTTCCTGGCCTCGGCCCGACAGCACGGAACTGCCGCCGCCGCGGACGGCGGCAGCGTCGGCACCCCCGGGAACGCACCCGCCGCAGTCGCTGCGCCGCCCGGGTTCGATCTCAAGGACCCTGTGCCGATGTTCGAGATCAGCCCCGAGTTCGTGGCCGGCAAGACCCAGGCGACCCCGCAGACCGCGCTCCGGCTCTCCTACCTGGCCTCCCGGGTGACCGCCTCCGACGGCAAACACGCCGCCGTACTGCTCGCGCCCAAGGGAAACGCCCCCACGACGGGAAGCGGCCCGCAGAACGTCGGCGCCGAGGGCTGGGAGCTGGCCGGCATCCGGGACGGCGACAACGATGTCAGCCTTGCCCAACGCGGCACCCCGCAGGCCCGCGCCTTCACCGAGCCGCAGATACACGCCTGGTACCGGCTCACCGCCGAAGGCATGGTCGAGCCGCTCAACGAGGAGGCGACCACCGGCCTCGGCGGAAAGCGGCGCGGCATCACCCTCGCCGCCTACCAGAAGCTGGTCACCGCCCGCTACGGCGACAAGATGCCCGGCTCGGAGTACGACCGCAAGGGCCTGGCCGGCGGATACGCCGACCTCGTGGAGGACCAGCCGGCCCAGACCACCGCCGCGTCCGCGAGACCGGCAGCAGAGTCGTCCTGGCAGCCGATCTCCATCACCGGGGCCGCAGCCCTGGCGGCGACCGGCGGTGCAGTGGTCTACGCGCGCCGCCGGCGGACGGCAGGCCTCCGCTGACCTGACCTCACGAGGGCCGGGCCCCTTCCGTGCACAGCCTGACGACTTACATCGTCGGATACGCATGAGCCTTGGAAGGAGGCCCGGCCGTGCGGGCCACGTCCGTATCGACGTGGCCCGCACGCCGTCGCGGACCGCCGCCGGCGCCACCCGGACCGGAGTGGAGCGATCGCGGGCTGGTGATCACCGCCATCGTCTACGGCACCCCTCCATGGGCACGCCAAGGGCGCCCCTGCTCACCCGCGTCGCCGGGGTTCGAGATCTTTTGCGTGCCCGACGATCCCGCCGACTTCGGACGTTTCGCCGTGGAACAGGCGACCGCCAAGGTGCTGACCTCACTGGACCACCACTTCGGCCGGGAGTTCGACCGCCCGGCCGAGCACAACGCGACGTTGTCCGGCATGACGGTGCTCGAAGGGCTCAACGCCCGGGTAGGGCCGTGCCGGTGGCAGGTCGCCTATCACCCGTACCCGCCCAACCTCTTCAGCTCCGCCTTCTCCGCCGACGACTACCCTGAGATCACCTACGGCAACCTCGGCATCCTGCTGGGCTGGCTGCGTCAACGGTTCCCGGACCGGCCCCACGCCTGGACGGTTCAGCTCACCGAGAGCGGGATCAATTCCGGTCAGCAGTCCCATGAGACCGACCAGGCGAACATCGTGTGCTGGAGCCTCCACAACGTGCTCGGCACACCGGGTATCGAAAGCCATATCTACCACCGGATGCAGGACAATCCGAATGAGGGCGGCCTCCAGCTCGGTCTTCGCAGGGCGGACGGCTCGGCCAAGCCCTCGTGGGCAACCTGGGCGCTGGCGAACCGCAACGACCTCTCCCCGGCTCAGCTCTCCTGCGAGTTCGAGCACCTCCCCTACACAGTGCTGGTGAGGTGAGGTGACCGCTCACGCGGGACTCACATCCGGTCCCGCATACTTGGGCCGCCCGCGATATCAGCGCTGGGCGGACCTGGGGAAGCGAGTGGGGCGGATGGGGACACCTGCGGTCGAGGCTGTTTGGCGGGCCGACGGGAGGCGGCCATGACGGCCCGTTCCGCTGAGGCCTCCGCCCCCCGTCACACCTGGCGCGGGAGCCTGCGGCTCCGGTTCACCCTGGTGTTCGGCGTGATGTTCTTCGTGGCGACCGCGGCCGTTCTCGCGGTGACCGCGCTGCTGGTGGACAGTTCAATGCGGTACAGCCTCGAGGTGGCCTTTCCCGACGGCTACAACCTGGAGCCGGGTCAGTCGGCGGACGTTCAGAATTACCTCATCGAGCGACGGTCCGCGTATTTGGTGATCAGACAGCGCATTTTCGAGTCGGTGCAGCTCAACCTGATATTCAAGGGCGGTCTGGCGGTGGTCGTCGTCGGTGCGTTGGCGACCACCGCGGGGTGGCTGGTGGCCGGCCGGCTGGTCCGCCCGCTCAGCGTGATCAGCTCCACCGCCGAGCGGATCGCCGGGCGCACCCTGCACCGCCGGATCGACCTTCAGGCACCGGCGGGCGAAGTGAAGTCGCTGGCGGACTCCTTCGACAGCATGCTGGACCGACTCGACGAAGCGTTCGCCGGCCAGTCCCGGTTCATCTCCAACGCGGCGCACGAGCTGAAGACCCCGATCGCGGTCAACCGGACCCTGGTCGAGGTGGCGATGAACCGGGCCGACGCCCCGCCCGAGGTGCGGCAGCTGGGGGAGAATCTGCTCGCCGTCAGCGCGCGCCACGAGCGGTTGATCGATGCCCTGCTGACGCTCGCCCGCGCGGAGAACTCGTTGTCGGAGCTGGCGTCGGTGGACTTGGCGGAGCTCGCCGAATCGGTGTTGGACTCGGCCGCGGCGGAGGCGGAGCGCCGGGGGGTGACCGTGGAGGACCGGGTGGAGCCCGCCGTGGTGACCGGTGACCCGGTCCTGCTGGAGCAGGTGGTCCGCAATCTGGTCGACAACGCCGTCCGCTACAACGGGCCGGGCGGGGAGGTGACGGTGTGGGTCTCAGTGGGGCGCCAGGGGGCCGAGGTCGTGGTCGGCAACACCGGTCCGGTGATCTCCCCGCACGAGGTCCCGGTGCTGTTCGCGCCGTTCCGTCGGCTGACCGACCGGGTCGGTTCGGCCCGGGGCAGCGGGCTCGGGCTGTCGATCGTACGGGCGGTCGCGCGGGCCCACGGCGGTGAGGCGACGGCGCAGCCGCGACCCGGCGGCGGGCTCACCGTGCGGGTGCTGCTGCCGTTGGCCGGGCCGGGCCCCGGACGCGGCACGAGGCCGCCCGGGGGTGTGCGCTGACAGGGTGTCCGCTCACGGGATCCGGTAGCCGGTGCCGGTGATGGTCTCGATCAGCGGCGGGTCCGCCAGTTTGCGGCGCAGACCGCGGATCGTGACCCGGACGATGGTGGTGAACGGGTCGATGTTCTCGTCCCAGGCCCGTTCCAGCAGGTCCTCGGCGGACACGGGTGCGCCCCGGGCGCGCAGCAGCTCCTCCAGGACGGCGAACTCCTTGCGGGACAGGGCGAGCAGGCGCCCGTCACGGCTGGCCGCGCGATAGTGCGGGTCGAGGCGGATACCCGAGCGCTCCAGGACGGGTGGGGCGGCCGGCCGGGCCCTGCGCCCCAGGGCCCGGATACGGGCGATCAGTTCGGCGAATGCGAAGGGCTTGGCCAGGTAGTCGTCGGCCCCGAGATTCAGGCCCGCGACACGCTCGGCCAGCGTGGTGGAGACGGTCAGCATGAGGACGCGGACGTCCGCCCCGGCGGCGACCGTGCGGCGGCAGACCTCGTCGCCGTGCAGCCCGGGCAGGTCGCGGTCGAGGACCATGACGTCGTACTTGTTGACGGCCAGCCGCTCCATCGCCGCCTCGCCGTCGTGGACGACGTCCACGGCGAAGGCCTCCTGCCGCAGGCCCTCCGCGACGGCCCGGGCCAGCATCTCCTCGTCCTCGACCACCAGTACGCGCATCGGGCTCCCATTCTCGTTCCTGTCCCTTGAACGGACGTTGCCGAGGACCGAACGGTTGCGCGGGGCCGTGTCCGGAAACGGTTGTCTTACGATCGGCGGACGATCAGCGCCGACCCGGTGCGGTGGGCTCGCCCGCGGACCACAGCCGCGCGTAGTGCCCGCCGAGCGCCAGCAGTTCGGTGTGGCTGCCCTGTTCGACCACCCGCCCGCCGTCCAGGACGAGGATGCGGCCGGCCCTGGCTGCCGTGGCCAGGCGGTGTGCCACTACGAAGGTCGTGCGCGCGGTGGCCACGCGGGTGGATGCCTTGGGTACCGCGGCCTCGGTGGCGGGCTCCAGCGCTGCCGTCGCCTCGTCGAGCAGGAGTGGCGCAGGATCGTGCGTAGCCCACGTTGCCGGCGACGTCGCCGGTGAACAGGTGGCCTTCTTGGGGTACGACACCCAGGCGTCCCCGGAATCCGGCGGGGTCGTAGCGCCGTACGTCGACACCGTCCACGAGAACCTGCCCCTCCGTCACGTCGTAGAACCGGGCGATCAGCTTGACCAGGGTGGACTTCCCGGCACCGGTCCGGCCGACCAAGGCGACGGTTTCCCCGGGGCCACGTGGAGGGACATGTGGTCAAGAGCGGGCCGTTCGGCGCCCGGGTAGCGGAACGACACGTCGCGGAACTCCGGCCCTACCCCTTGATCGTGGACACCCTGATCATTGGATCGTGAAGATCCATAGGACAGGAGTTCCCGTTGGGGACGTCGAAGTACTCGCCTGAGTTCCGGGCCGATGCTGTCGCGCTCTACCGCACCAGCCCGGGTGGGACGTATGCGTCAGTGACCAAGGACGTGGGTGTCAACCACGAGACGCTGCGCACGTGGGTCCGGGACGCTGAACAGGCCGCCCGGCCCGGGGCCGGGGAGGCCAGCGCGATGGAGAAGGAGAACCGGCAGCTGCGGGCGAGGGTGAAGGAACTCGAGCTCGAGCGGGAGATTCTGCGGAGGGCCGCGAAGTATTTTGCGGGCGAGACCAGCTGGTGAGCAGCCGCTTCCAGTTCGTTGACGATCACCGTGACGTCTTTGGCGTCAAGCGGCTGTGCCGGATACTGCAGGTCTCGCGTTCCGGTTTCTACCGGTACCTGGCTGGCGCGCAAGCGCGGGCTGACCGGGCTCGGGCCGATGCCGAGCTCGCCGAGCGGATCACCGAAATCCACCAGGAATCGGACGGCACCTACGGGGCTCCGCGCGTCACCGCCGAGCCCCGGGACGCCGGCGAGCGGGTCAATCACAAGCGGGTGGCACGCGTCATGCGGAAGTTCAACATCATCGGGTTCCACCTGCGCAAGAAGGTCCGTACCACCATCCCCGAGCCCTCCGCGACGCCGGTCCCGGACCTCTTGCAGCGCGACTTCACCGGGGTCACACCGAACACCCGCTACGCGCATAGCAACCGGTGTCCACGATCAAGGGTCAAGCCCCAAGGCCGGGTAGTTAGCGTTTTCGCAGGTCACGCAAGCCTGTTGAAGGATTTCTGACGCAGTGCAACGGAGCTC
>NZ_JALGBX010000027.1 GCF_022808175.1 Streptomyces sp. AP-93
CACTCCAGGGAAGCCACTGAAGGCAAGGACCCATAAGCCACATCCGGCCCTCCCGGGCCACCCAACAACTTACGGAGGGCTCATGTCCGTGGTACCCCGTACTCGCAAGCTCCTGACCACGATCGCCGTCGCTCTTTTCGTCTCCGTCGCAGGGGCCGGTCTAGCGGCCCCCGCGAGCGGCGCCGCCCCCGCCCCCGCCGCCGCGAGTCCGGTGCAGGAGGTCAGGGCGGTGCCCGCATTCAACGCCGGCGGAGTCTGGTACCTCTACCAGACCAACGCCACGGTGCGGGTGGACCTGACGCAGGACAGCAGCGGGCGGCTCTTCGGAACCGTGTCGTCCGGGAACACCGTGGGGACCCTCCGAGACGGCTCCGTGGACGGGGAGAACATCTACTTCACCGTTGGCTGGTCGCACGGGCCGATCGGCCGCTACACCGGAGTCCGCGGCCCGGACCGACGGCTCTCCGGCACCACCTTCGACCTGACCAACCCGTCCAGCCATGCGAACTGGTCCACCCAGCGCACGTTTTGACCGAAGGCAGAAGACCCCCGCGGCGCGGGGGTCTTCGCATGTCAGCCCTAAGGGCTGCCGGGGTCGTGGTTGGTGCGGACGTATTCCGCTGGAGTCACCCGGCAGCCGTTGATGGCGAGGGGGACGCGGGCGTCGTGGTGGAAGCACGAGATGGCGCCTGGTACGCACTGAGGGAACTGCCCGTCGGCGTCCGCAGCCTGCTGGTGGAGATCACAGAGATCGCCGTCGCTCCTGCGGATACCGGTCCGGGCGATGTGAAGTTCGCTGCCGCCCATGCCGTCTGGCAGGCGTTGGGGCACCTGCCGTCTCGTCCGCCGTTCACGGGCGAGGACGGAAACCCGGTGTTTCCGGCGGAGGGAGACCCCTGATCAGGGTCTGTGATGATCTTGGTGTGAGGCGCGGAGACCTGACGGACGAACAGTGGGCTCGGCTGGAGCCGTTGCTGCTGTGCTGGGCCCTGACCGCCGACGACCGCGAGCGCGAAGCGCTCCTCGGGCTCGCCGAGGACTGCCCCGGAGCCACCGTTGCCTACGAGCCAGTCGCCTTCGCCACCACGAAGTAGGCGGGTGTCCGGCGGATCATGGCCGGGGTCGCGGCGGCTCCGACGGACACCCCTGGATCCCGGGCTGGGAACGGGGCGTGCCCCGGTCGGATCGTCTCCGGCCGGGGCACGCGGGGTTCGTCTGCTGGGGGATCAGGCCGCGGGTGCCGTGAAGTGGCAGTTGGCGGACACGGGCGTGTTGTTGGTGGTGTCGTCAGCCGTGCGGACCCGCCAGCCGTACCTGTGGTCGGGGATGAGCTTCGGCACGGTGAGCGAGACGGTGCCCTGGCCCTTGACCGTCGTGGTGCTCTTCGATCCCGGCGTGCCCAGGCTCAGGATCTGGGTCGAGGTGGTCATGTCCCACAGGGAGAACTCGGCCCACACGTTCTTGGACGGGTCGGGGTGCCGGACCGTCGCGGTGAGCGTGGGCGTGAGGCTGCCGGCCGTGCCGAAGGCGTTGCCGAAATCGCCGGGATGCTGGTGGCAGCCCTGGGAGAGCTCCCCCTGCGGACCCTGCATCGCGATGTTCTCGCCAGTGGGGAACGCCATGGTCCCGGAATAGGAGGCGACCTGGTCGTCCCGAAGGGCGTAGTTGAAGGCCTCGACCCGCTGGATGTGGCCCTTGAAGCCGGCCTGCCGTACGCCGCTGACGAGGTCGCGGCCGACGACGAAGGGGCCGCTGGCGCGCCACCTGTCGGTGTGCGTGGTCTCGGCCTTCTTCGTACCGTCGACGAAGAGGCTCGCTTTGCCGGTGGCGGAGTCGTAGACGCCCGTGAGTCGGGTCCACTGCCCCGTTTCCGCGCCCAGGGCGACGGCCTGGTCGATGTTCCACCCGTCGTCGTCCTTCCTCGGCAGGCCGAAGCGCCAGGATTTGTCCCCCGCGTTGTAGAAGAGGATCACGCCGCTGGCCCGGTTGCCGTCCTGGGACAGGACGGCGGAGGTGCTGGCGGAGGCGTCGAGCTTGGCCCAGGCCGACACGGTGAAGCTGTGGGCGGTGTCGAACGCGGGGCCGCCGGCCGCGATGGCCTCGTCCACGCGGCCGTCCATGTACAGGGCGCCGCCGTGCTCGGCCGTCCGCCAGTCGCTCGTACCGTCGCCGCTCGCGCCGGTGAGGCCGGCCGAGCCGCCGGTGGTCGCCGTGGCGCGGCCGTCGAGCTTCCAGGAGAGGGCGGGGCTGCCCTGAGTGTGGCCGTAGACCGGGGTGTGGTCGGAGTAGGCGTTGTCGTCCGGCTTACAGACGACCATTTTGACCTTCTGGCACAGCGGCTGGACTTCAACCAGGTAGTTCGTCCTGTCGCCGAACTCGGTCCGCGAGTCGCAACCGGTGAAGCCGCCGGTCGCGAAGAGGTAGTCGATCTTGGACGACGTGACGTCGTACGAGACGTAACCTCCTTCGGGCGTGAGCGCCGCGTTGGTCCGGGTGAACTTCGTGTCCTCGTTGACGGCGTCGTTGTACACGCCGTCGTTGGGCAGGTACGCTCGCTGGTCGCATTCCGCCATCAGGCTGTAGAGCGGCTGGAGCGTCTCCTGGTTGCGCGTGTTGAAGTCGCCGCCCAGGACCACGGACGGGAACTTCTTCACCACGTTCACGACGATGCCGAGCTGCTTCTGGTAGTAGGCCTCGGCCGTCTCCTGCGAGATCGGGACCTCCCAGTGCGGCTCGTCCTTCTTCTTGAACCTGTCGTTGTTGAAGTTGGAGATGTGCGTGCTGCACAGGTGACTCTCCCAGCCGGCCACCTCGGCACAGAGGATGGTGCTGCTGCTCATGGAGAGGCCGGTGCCGACGGGGGTGTCGAAGTCGTTCTCCGACTTCCACGTGATCTGCCCCTTGACGGCGATGGCGACGCTCAACTGGCCGGTCAGGGCGTCGCCACGGCAGTCCGAGCCCTCGGAGTCGATGAGCTCGGAATCCCTGCGCTCGGGCTCGGGCCCGTCGCTGTCGTCGGGCCGTGTCACGCCCGCGGACGCGAAGCTCCACCCCTTTCCGGCGAGCAGCTTCGCGAGCTCGTCGAGGTGGCTCGTTCCGTAGAGGTCGCCCGATGTCGTACCGGCGCAGACCTCCTGAAGCAGCACGGCGTTGAGGTTGCGCTCGTTGATGAGCTTGACGACGCCTTCCATCTTCTTGCGGGGGCCGTCGTAGTCGTAGATCGCCGATCCGTCCGGCTTCTTGCGTCCGGTGTCGGTCTTGTTGCCGTTCCGGTAGGGACAGTAGCCAGCCTCGGAGGCGTAGTTGCCGCCGGCCTCCCCGCACATATTCCAGGTCGCCGCGCGCACCGAATCGCGGGTGTAGGCGGCCGCCGCCGCGTCGCCGGGCGTAGTGGTGAGGGCCGCGGCGGGCGTCACCTGTCCTCCGACGAGGAGGACGGCGGCCAGAACGGGCGCCCATGCGCGCAGCCATAGGGCCGCAAATCTTCTCATATCAGCTCACAAGTGGACGTGTGGGTGTCCGCATCCCCCGCCCCGAGCCATGACAACCCCAGGACAGCTCCAGGACTGTGCCACACGGGGTGTGGCGCATGATCAACGGGGGATCCCTCCGGGCGGACCCCTAGCCGGGACCCGATGCGGAAGCGCAACTCCCCGGCGGCTGAAGGGTCTCCTCGGGCTGATCGTCGTCGAGCAGCCCGAGGAGCGCCATCACGGCCCGTGCCTCGTCCCTGCTGATCAGTTTCAGGCACGGGTCGGTGACCCCGTCGAGGGGCGCGTCCAGCAAGTCGTTGTCCACACCGGAACAACGCCTGACCGGACCGGGCGGTGCGATGCCGCGTACAGGGCGAAAGACCGGCTGCCCGTCACGCAGCGACGCCGAGGATCGTCGTTGTCGACGCGGCCGGAGACGATCCGGGCACGAGCAGCCGCCAGTGGAAGCAGAACGGCGCGGCCGCTTCGGCGCCGTAGCCGGACACCGACAAGGAGCACTCCCCACGGGTGATGTCGGAGGACCGGCTCGGTGAAACGATTGGCCCCGTCCGGGGGTGTCCTACCGTTGGCGGGATGCAACGTGCCCTCGCCGCGTTGTCTGCCGCCTCCGCCCTGTTGCTCGGCGCCCCGCCCCCCGCGGCCGCCGCCACGGCGGCGCCGTGCTGGCGCACGCGGTCAAGGTGTGGCAGTTCTCCGGTGCGAAGAAGGCGGGCATTGGACGCAGGGCTCGGGAACCGCCGCGACCGACAGGATCACGCGGAACGTGACCCTGCTCGCCGGATACGGCGCCGAGATGCGGCGCAACGTGGAGAGCCTGTGTGACGCGCCGTACGGCACGGATACGGAAGTTGCCACCTCCGCGCAGGGCATCGCCGTGGTCGAGGCGACCGGCCCGGCCGGACCGGTCTCGCTGGAGGGGATCTCCGACGCCGAGGCGCGGAAGTTCGTGACGACGCCGGTGCGCGTCCTGGAAGTGGTGAAGGAGGAATGGGCGCCTGCGGTGGCGATCACCCAGCGCGTACAGGCCGGCGGGGCCCCGGGCAGCTACACCCTGACGGTCACCCCGAACCGGCAGGAGGTGCTCCTTGAGGCCGGCCGTCAGTACGTGGTGGCCGTCGGCCCCGGAGACCTGACGGCCGGGCCCGGGACGAAGAACTACGGCTTCGCGTTCGCCGAGGTCGTCCAGCCCGTGAAGCGGGGCGTGGCCGGGGAGGCCGCCTACTGGCGGGACGTTCTGGCGAAGGCCCCGCCGAAGCCGGCTTGCGACGACACGGTCACCAGCTGACCCTCGGCCAGCCCGTAGCCGCCCCTCCCGCTCCGGTCACCGGCCGGTATGGGCCGGCCACCGGAGCTCAGGGCGTACGGACCACGGCGCTCGGGGTCTCGGGCACGGTACACCTTCCTCAAGGGGCGTACCCAGGCACTGCTCGCCGAGCAGACGAAGGGCGAGGGCCGACACCGATCCGGATCGGAGCCCCCGCGACTGCGACTCTGCCGCGGGGCACCGACCTGACCACCCGCACGCGATCGTGTCGACCCGGTGAGCCGTGCTGAGGGGCCCTCGAGCATTATTCAGGTGTGGGCCGGCACGAGAAGATGCCAGAGTCGCCGTCGTGACCTTGATGAACGTGCTCGTCGACTTCGCCCGGACCGGCCGTATCGGCCCGCTTCACTGCAGCATGCCGCTGGCGGAGGCCGAGGATCTCCTGGGTCCAGGGCACCCGCACCCCGCCATCCGGATGAGACCGGACATTGACGGCTACCCCCACGCTTGGAACGGCCTGGAGCTGGTCATCACCCAACGCCTTGTAAGCGGAATCTGGATCAGGCTCCGGCCAGGCTCGACGACCAAGTTGCCGGCCCTGGTCTTGCCGGACTCGGAGTCCTACCCGTCCTCAGTGCTCCGAGAAGACCTGATCGCCGGCCTCGATGCAGTCGACTGCCGCCACGACGTCAACGACCGCCTCACGTTCGGTGAGCAATCAAGCATCCTTACCCAACCCGCGGACGTCTGCGCGGTGTTCTTCACGCCTGGACGCGACGACCACGTGCCCCATCGTGAACGCCTCTACCTCGGCGCGATCCACAAGCGCGCGGCTTGACATCTTTGATCCCACAGAACGCCATGGCGAAGCGTTTGGGACTTCATGGCGAGATGGACCGCAGCACTCCGACTCCGTCCGTCTCACATCAAAACGGTCAGCCGCCCGAAAGATGTCACCGGATGCGTCGTCCTGCCCCGCCGCCGGGTCGTCGAGCGCACGCGGCCCGGCTCACTCCCCGCCGGGCAGGCGCTCGCGCACCCGGCGCATGATCTCGGCGCGCTGGCCGGACCGGAGGGCGCCGGGGCATGCGTGCGCGCCCCATTCGGCGCCACCCATGGCGTGGATCCCCAGACCCGGCTGGTCCGGGCGTTCGCTGACGGCCGCCGGCCAGCCGTGCGAGCCGGCGCCCCAGGCGTAGATGCGGGCGACGGCGTCGACCTGCGCCTCGGTGAGCGCCCGGGCCGCGAAACCGGAGGTCTCGACCGAGGCCCAGGACCCGTTGCCCTCCACCTGCGCCCAGGCCCGGTCCAGGACGGACACGTACTGCTCCGTCTCCCCGTCCCGGGAGACCCAGAAGTGCGAGGAGGTCTTGATCCCGGGGGTGTTGAACCGCTCGTACAAAGAGCCCTCGCCCTCCTGGACGTGGAGCACGAGCCCGCGCTGCGCATCGCGGTCGCCGAGGACGAAGTTGCGCTCCAGGGGGATCTTCGCCACCCCGGGCATCCATCCGGATGCGGCGGAGGCGGTGGGCGAGGCGGCGGGCGGTCCCGCCCCCGGAGCGCGGTCGTCGTCGCTCTGCGCGGAGCCGCCGGACCGGGCGGCCAACAGGGAGCCTGTGGTCGCCGTGAGGAACACGGCCCCGCCGCCGGCGAGCAGACGTCGCCGCGACGGAGCCGGGGGGCCGGGGGTGCTGGGGCTCATGAGCGGTGTCCGGTTCCTGGTGGTGCCGTGCGTGGGGGAGAGGGCGATTCTTCGGGGCGCGCATGATGGGGGCGTGATCGTTTGATGATCGTTTGACGACGGATGCCGGCCAGGGCCCGGCCGGACGGATTGTGACCAACTGGTCATCCAGCGCGCATCACCTGCGCATATGCGGCCCGGAGACTGGCTGCTGATCCAGAACGGCACGAGCAAGGCGGTGTACGGCATGACGGCGGTACCGGTGGAGGGCGAGACGCCCGGCGCGACGAGGGACGAGCCCCCGGCGAGGACGCCCGGCGCGCGCGAGGCGCACACACCGGCTCCCGCCCAGCGGCCAACGCCCGACCCCGCACCCCGGCCGGGTCCGGACCCGCGCACCGTGCCGGCGCCGAGGGCGGCTCCCGGGCCCGATGCCGAGACTGGCTCCGAGCCGGAGCCCGGCTCCGAGCCCGCATCCGCGATCGCGCCCGCGACGTCGCCCGCGCCTTCGTCCGACCCCGCCTCGGGCGCCATGCCGGAGCCCCCGGCCGGGTCCGGGTCCGAACCTGAGACTGCGTCCACACCCGGCCCCGAGGCCGTCCCACCGTCCAGGGCGGTGCCCGCGCCTTCGTCCGCTTCCGGGCCCGCGTCTGGCGGCGAGCCTGAGGCTGCGTCCGCTCAGGAGTCCGGGACTGCGTCCGCGCCTGCATCCGGGGCCAAGGCGGTGTCTGCGTCCGAGCCCACGGCCGTGCCTGACTCGGGGCCCGTGGCGCGGCCGGAGCGGGAGTCCGGGTCGGAGCCGCAAGCCGTTCCGGAGGGGGCCTTCCGGGTTTTGCCCGCTCCGGACCCGCGGGCGCGGCCGGATGCGGAGTCGGGTCCGGGGCCCGACCCCGCGCCGGACACGATGGCAGCAACCGGTACTGGTACTGGTACTGGTACCGGTACTAGTACCCGTCCTGAGTCGGACTCCGAGAGGACGAGCACGTTCATCGCGCTCAAGCCGCTGGACGAGTCCCCCTCGTCGTCGGTGCCGACATGGGCGTCAACGTCAACGTCAGCACCAGGGCCTGCGCCGGTACGCGTACGGCCCGCCCCTGCCGTGCCGACGGCGGGGGATGCCCCGGCTTCGGGAACCGTGCGGGCTTTGGGAACGGCTCCCGCTCCCGGAACCGGGTCAGCTCCGGGAACCGCCCCGGCTCCTGGAACGGCTCCCGTTTCGGGGCGGGCTCCCGCCCCAGGGGCCGACCCCGCGCGGGCGCCCGGCCCGGCCCGGCCGCCTGGCGTGACCCCCGAGGGGACCACCGAGCAGCCGTTGCCCGCGCTCGATCTGCTCGCGCAGCTCACCAATACCCCGCCGCCGCCCGCGACCCCCGGCCGGACCGTCGCCCGGCGGGTTCGGATCTGGGTGCCGCCGCTGCTCCTGCTGGTCGCCGTACTGGCCGTCGTACAGGCGCTGCGGCCGCTGCCCGACGCCCTGTTCACCCGGGGGGACGCCGCGTCCGCCGTCACCCTCGACGGTCGCTTCGACGTGCCCTGGCCGGAGAAGGGCCAGGCCGCCGTACGGGTCGGCGGCGCGGGCGACGTCGGCACGTTCGGGGAGCAGAAGCCCGTGCCGACGGCCAGCGTCGCCAAGGTCATGACGGCCTACGTGATCCTCAAGAACCACCCGCTGAAGAAGGGCGAGGACGGCCCGCAGATCGAGGTGGACGCCAAGGCCGTCGCGGACGGCACCTCGGTGAGCGAATCGCGCATCACGGGCCTGACGGCCGGCACCCGTTTCTCCCAGCAGAACATGCTGAAGATGCTGATGATCCCCTCGGGCAACAACATCGCCCGCCTGCTGGCACGTTGGGACACCGGGAGCGATTCCGAGGCCGCGTTCGTGGAGAAGATGAATGCCGAGGCCAAGGCGCTCGGCATGACCTCCACCACGTACACGGACCCGAGCGGGCTCGACGCCAAGACCGTGAGCACCGCCGTCGATCAGCTGAAACTGGCCGAGGAGGTCATGAAGTTCGACGCGTTCCGGGCGATCGTCCAGCTTCCCAACGCCACCGTCCCGGGCCTGCGGGAGCCGCTCAACAACAACAACGACGACCTGCTCATCGCCGGACTCAGCATCAAGGGCATCAAGACCGGCTCCAGTTCGGCGGCCGGAGGCGCGCTGATGTGGGCGGCGTACAAGACGGTGGGCGACAAGACCCCGCTGATCCTCGGCACGATGCTCGACCAGCACGTCACCGGCGCCGACCCCGACGGCTCCAACAGCCTGATCCTGGTCAAGCAGAACAGCAAGAAGGTCATCGAGGCCGTCCGCGCGGCACTGATCTCGGCCGGCGCGGTCAAGAAGGGCCAGGTCGTCGGCTACGTGGACGACGGGCTCGGTACCCGGACCCCGGTGGTGGCCACCCGGGACACGGCCGTCGTCGCCGTGCCGGGCCAGCGGCTCGAACTGACTCTGGCCGTGGGGGAGAAGGGACTCCCCGAGGAGGCGCGGGCCGGCACCGAGATCGGGGTCCTGACCATCGGCACCGGGCCGGGCGCCCCGACGGTCCCCGTGGCGCTCCAGACGGACCTGTCCGCACCGTCCCTCGGCGCGAAACTCCTACGCCTCCGCTAGAGGGCTGTGCCGGGTACGGGCGATGCCTACCGCCTACCGCCTACCGCCCGCCGGGGAGCCGGACCGTGACGAGGAGGCCGCCGGCGGGGCCGGGGGCGAGGTCGAGGGTGCCGGCGTGGGCGCGGACGATGCTGTGCACGATCGCCAGACCGAGCCCGGCACCGGCGTGCTCGTCGGTGCGTACGCGGTCCGCCCCGCGCCGGAAGGGTTCGGTGAGGGTCGGGACCAGTTCCGGTGGGAGCCGGGGGCCCGTGTTCTCGACGCGCAGCAGGCTCGTGTCGCCGTGCTCCTCGGTATGGACCGTCACGCTCCCGCCGGTGGGGAGGTTGTGGACGACGGCGTTCTGGACGAGGTTCGTCACCATCCGCAGCAGGAGCTCCGCGGAGCCGTCGGTCCGGGTCGGCCCGCCGGTGACGTCGAGGGTGATCCGGCGCTGCTCGGCGAGGGGAAGCAGAGTTTCGGCGGCTTCCTCGGCGAGGAGCGAGAGGTCGACGCTCCCGCGGGTGAGGGTGAGGTCCGCGCGGTCGCCGTGGCTGAGCAGCAGGAGGGCCTCGGTGAGGTCGATCGCCCGCGCATTGACGACGTACAGGCGTTCGATGAGTTCGCCCCGGTCCCGCGTCGGGTCCTTGCGGGCGACGTCGAGGAGCGTCCGCGAGATGGCCAGCGGGGTGCGCAGCTCGTGGGAGGCGTTCGCGGCGAACCGCTGCTGCTCGGCCACGTGGGACTCCAACTGTTCGAGCATCGAGTCGAAGGCGTCGGAGAGTTCACGGAATTCGTCCTGGCGGCCCTGCATGTGGATCCGGTGGGACAGCGACCGGTTCCCGGCCGTCCGCGCCGCGTCCGTGATCCGGGTGAGCGGTGCGAGCATCCGGCCGGCGAGGATCCACCCTCCCACGAGGCCGAGCACCAGCAGGAACGCCAGTACCGCGGCCGCCCTCGGAGCGAAGACGCGCAGGAGGTTGGAGCGGATGGGAAAGACACCGTGGGTGGGCGTGTCGGCGGAGACGATGAGCGCGCGATCGGGGACGTACCGCAGGAGGAACAGCCACACCGCGGCGAGCAGCAGGACCCCGGCGACCATGAGGAATCCGGCGTAGCTGAGGGTGAGTTTGGAGCGAACGCTCAACCCGGGCGCCCTATCCACGGTCTGCTCCCGGGGTTGCTTCCTCGTGTCCGGCCTCCGGCTGGGTGTCGATGCGGTAGCCGACCCCGGGGACCGTGGCGATGACCCACGGTTCGCCGAGCCGTTTGCGCAGGGCCGAGACGGTGATGCGCACGGCGTTGGTGAGGGGGTCGGCGTTCTCGTCCCAGGCCCGTTCCAGCAGGTCTTCGGCGCTGACGACCCCGCCCTCGGCGGCGACGAGGACCTCCAGCACGGCGAACTGCTTGCGGGTGAGCGCTACGTAGCGGCCGTCGCGGAAGACCTCCCGGCGGAAGGGGTCGAGCCGCAGGCCCGCGATCTCGCGGACCGGGGGCCGGGCGTACGCGCGCCTGCGGTCGAGCGCCCGCAGCCGCAGGACGAGCTCCCGCAGCTCGAACGGTTTGGTGAGGTAGTCGTCGGCGCCGAGTCCGAACCCGGAAGCCTTGTCGTCGATCCGGTCGGCAGCGGTGAGCATGAGGATCGGGATGCCGCTGCCGGAGGCGACGATGCGGCGGGCGACCTCGTCGCCGGAGGGGCCGGGGATGTCGCGGTCCAGGATCGCGAGGTCGTAGGAGTTCACGCCGAGCAGTTCCAGGGCGGAGTCGCCGCCGCCGGCGATGTCGGCCGCGATCGCCTCCAGCCGCAGACCGTCGCGGACGGCCTCGGCCAGGTAGGGCTCGTCCTCGACGATCAGTACGCGCATGCACGAAGCCTAAGCACCAGGACATATCGCCGTCGTATGCAAGGCGCGCATCGGGTGCGCATCGGGTACGCGACTCAGCCCGTCGGCGTCAGCGCGGGGCGGGACCGGTCCGACGGCGCCGGTGCCGTGGTCCGCCACCAGCGGCGCGACGCCAGAGCGGCCAGGGCGGCGCCGACGGCGTTGACGAGTACGTCGTCCACGGAGGACACCCGGTCCAGTTGCAGGACGTACTGCGCGGTCTCGACGAGGACCGAGCAACCCGTCCCGAGGGCCAGGACCCGCGGCACGGAGGCCAGCGCCGCCCACCGCATCGGGGCGAAGAACCCCAGCGAGGCGAACACCAGCAGGTTGCCGGCGATCCCGAGCGGCCCCATCGTGACCAGGTCCCGTACCGGTACCAGGCTGAACCGGCCGGGGACGATCCCGGCTCCGGAGCCCGGCATCATGGTCATCCACACGAACGGCAGCGTTCCGTGCACCATGCCGACCTCGGCCAGCGAGATCCGCCACGCCGATCCGGCGCCGATGCCGGCGGCACGCCGACGGCGCGCCAGGGCCCACGCCACCAGCACGGACAGGGGCAGGGTGACGAGGGTCATGAGCACCACGCCGTTGAACGTGTCGAGGCAGCCGTGCCACTGCCCGGCCATGCACCTCGGAGCGGACATCATGAGCGGCCCCCGCACGACGTACAGGGCGCTCGCCACGCCGAGGACCGCCAGGCCGAGGAGCACGCGCCTGCGCGTGCGGCGGGGCGGCGACGGGGATGCGTTGTGGTTCATGTCCCCAGGGGAGACCGTGGGCCGTTGCGGTGGCGTATGCGGTTTTCGATACGCCGGCGATACACGCGGTGTCCGCCTCCGGATGGGCGTGCGTGGCCAGTTCGGACCTTCGTACGCGATGCCGCGCGCGAGCCGATTCGGGCTCGTCCGATCAGGTCGTCCCGTCGACGACGACCCCCGTGTTCTGGCAGGCGGTCAGCAGCCAGCGCCCGTCGGGCTGCTTCGCCATGACGTACAGCGGAGCGCCCTCGCTCTCCTCGCCCGGGGACAGGTAGCGCTGGCGGACCTTGACGGCCGCGACGTCGGGGCGGATCCAGAGCACGTGGAGCACCTCGTAGGTGACCTGGCCGTCCCAGGTCGCCGCGGGCAGGACCTTGCGGGTGAACTCCGAGATCGCGTCGAGACCGATGAGGACCTTGCCGTGGGCCGTCGTCCAGATCGCGTCCGGGTGGAAGAGACCGAGGAACTCCTCGGGGTCCTTGGTCCGCTGGGAGTGCTCGACGGTGGCGACGAGCCGGCTGATCGCTTCGATGTCCGCCGCGCGGGACGGGAGGTCGGTGGTCATGCGGATCATGCTCACACCTCAAGCGCGGTTGAGGTCAAGCCTGTTGCGGTACGGGCTGCCCGAGTGGCCGGACCGGCTACTCGGCGGTGACCGGAGACACTGCGACGCAGCCGCCGGCCGTGGCCGCTTCGCCCGTGGCCTCCTTGATGACCTTGCCCTTGTAGATGACCTTGCAGGTGAGGTCGGCGGTGTTGTCGACCGAGCTGGGGGCGACGGCCGCGGGCATGATGCCGCGCAGGGTGACCGTCTTCGTCCACGTGGCGCCCGGCTGCTCGGCGGTCGCGAGGTTCGGCGCGCTGGCCGTGCCCCCTCCGTCGTGGAAGGAGACCGAGTCGACGGTCTTGCCGGTGACCTCGTAGGTGACCTCATAGGTCTCGTTCACGGCCTTGTCGACCACCTGGTCCACGGCCTTGTCGGCTGTAGCGGCGGAGCAGCCGGCGGCGGCGAGCGCCAGGCCCGCCAGGGCGAGGGCGGAGAACGTGGTGGCGGATGATTTGCGCATGAGTGGAGGGTAAATTTAAAGAATCCGTAAAGTCAATTCTGGGCGGGTGGGCCCGGTGGAATGGGAGATTGGAGCAAATTCAGGCCTTTGCGAACCGGAAGGTGGAGGAGGTGGTCTACGCCTCCCTGCAGTCCCTCCCTGCGGTGTCCGAAGCGGCGGACTTCGTGAGGGAGGCGTCCAGGGTGAGGCCCTCGCCGGTGGCCCTGGCTCCGGTGAGGCTGACCCCCTCGGGCAGCTCGCCGACGTCCACGGTGCGGGGTGCGAGCCGCTCGGCCAGGCCGGCCGCGCCGGGCAGTGCGCTCACGGTGGCTATCGGCAGTTCGCGGCCCAGCACGGTGACCGTCGTCGGGGTGATCGTCAGGCCGGCCGCCGTGGCGCTGGTGCTCGCGTGCACGGTGACGGGGAGGCCGAGGCCGCCCACGGTTCCGGTGAGGGTGAGTCCCTTCGCGTCGCCGCCCACCGTCAGCCCGTCGGCGCCCGCGGCGGCTTCCCCCGAGTCGGCCAGGCGCTTCTGCAGGGCCTCGTAGGGGATGGTGGCCGTCGCCCGGCCGCCGCTGATGCCGCCGTCGCGCGTGACGTCGTACAAGTCGGCCTTGATGTCCATGTCGGTGTCGGCGTCGGCGCGGCGCACGCCGTCGGCCGCCAGGTGTACGGAGCCCAGCCGGCCGGTCAGTGTGCGGAGTCCGGCGAAGGTGCCGGAGAGTTCGGCCGTGACGGGCCCGCGGGCCTGGAGGCGGCAGCCCGCCGCCCGTGCGATGCGGCCCTGGGCGGTGTGTTCGACGGCGACGTCGGCGACGAAGACGCCGGCGAGGGCGGCGGCCAGCCCGGCGGTGGCGAGGACGGGGGTGCGTCGGAGCTTCATTGCGGGGCGGATCCGATCTGCTTCAGCGTTCCGAAGGCCTCCAGTAGGAGCGCGGAGGGCGGGGTGTCGGTGAGGGTGCCGTTCGCGCGGCGCCGGCGCTGGGTGCGCAGGACGGCGCGGACGGCGGACAGGGCCGCGCCCGCGATCACGCCGGCGCGCAGGTCGGCCCCGGAGGTGTCGGCGGGGAGCCGGTTCAGCACCAAGAGCGTGAGCCGGTTCTCGAATTCGGCGAAGAGCTGGACGAGTTGGGCGGCCACCACGCGTTCGTCGCCCGCGATGGCCACGGAGTGGGTCAGGGCGGTGAGGCTGGACGCCGCGAACGGGGCCACCGCGGAGATCAGGGCGTTGCAGACCGCGTCGAGCGGATCCTCCTGCGGTGGGCGCCGGGCCAGTTCGGCCTCGACGTACGCGAACAGGTCGACGCTGTCGGGCAGGAGCAGGGCTTCCTTGCTCTCGAAGTAGCGGAAGAAGGTCCGCTCGGACACGTTCGCGCAGGCGGCGATGTCCGCGACCGTGGTGCCCGCGAAACCGTGCACGGCGAACAGTGCGGCGGCGCCCTCGCGCAGCAGCTTGCGGGTCCGCTCCTTCTTCCGCTCGCGCAGCCCGTGCTCCGACTCCGGCTCCGGCTCCCGGTCGGAGACGGGTGCGGGTGCGGGCGGGGGTGTGGAGGCGGGCTCGGCCGGATCTTGGTTCACCGTCGAAGCCTAGCAATGGCGTCACCCCTGTCAATTGTCAGGGGTGACAATTGTCAGTCCTGACATTTTCTGCCAAGGTGCTTCGTGTCAGCCCTGACACTTCTTGGAGGCGCCGTCTGCTCGCGCTGTGCGCCGTACCGCTGTTCTCGCTGCGCCTCGGCCACGTCGACGACGGCGCCGACCGGGCGGGCAGCACCACGCGCACGGCCTACGACTGGATCGCCGAGGGCGAGGGGCCCGGCTTCGGCCCCGGGGCCAACGGCCCCTTCGTCCTGGTGGCCGACCTCCACGAAGCCACCGTCCCCGCCGACCGGATCGGCGCCGAACTCACGGCGGCGCTGCGGGACACCGCCGGGATAGCCGGGTTCACGCCGCTCGCGCCGAGCCCCGACGGCCGCCTGCTCGTCTCCACCGTCACCCCGGCCACCGGACCGCAGAGCGCCGGCACGGGCAGCCTGTTCACGACGCTGACCGCCACCACCCTGCCCGACGCACTGACCGGCACCGGCGCGGAGGGCTACCTCACCGGATCCACCGCCGGCCAGCTGGACTTCCGCGACACCGTCAAGGATCGGCTGCCGCTCATCATCGCCATCGTGCTGGCCGCCGCGCTCGTGCTGCTGACCTTCGTGTTCCGCAGTGTCGTGGTCCCGCTGAAGGCGGTCGCCCTGAACCTGTTCACCACCGCCGCGTCCTACGGGGTCCTCGTCGCGGTGTTCCAGTGAGGCTGGGGGAGCGGGCTGATCGGGGTGTCGCAGCCCGTGCCCATCGAGTCGTTCGTACCGATGATGATGTTCGGAAACGTCTTCGGCCTGTCGATGGACTACGAGATCTTCCTGCTCTCCGCCATCGCCGGGGCCTGGCACCGCACCGGGGACAACACCGTCGCCGTCGGCACGGGCCTGGCGGCCACCGGCCGGGTCATCTCCAGTGCGGCGCTCATCATGACAGCCGTCTTCCTGTCCTTCGCGGCCTCGCCGACCGTCGTGGTCAAGATGCTCGCGGTGGGCCTGGCGGTGAGCGTGGTCCTGGACGCGACCGTGGTGCGGCTGGTGCTGGTCCCGTCGGCGATGTTCCTGATGGGCCGGGCCAACTGGTGGCTGCCGCCGTTCCTGGACCGGCTCCTGCCGCGGCCGCGGGCACGGGTGGCGGTCTCGGTGAGGCATGATCGGGGGATGTCTGATCGCATCATCGCCGCCTGCGACGGGGCGGCCAAGGGAAATCCCGGGCCGGCCGCATGGGCCTGGGTCATCGCCGACGTCCACGGGCACCCCGAGCGCTGGGAGGCCGGTCCGCTGGGCCGGGCCACCAACAACGTCGGTGAACTCACCGCTCTGCAGCGGCTGCTGGAGGCCGTGGCCCCCGGCACGGCCGTGCAGGTGCGGATGGACTCCCAGTACGCCATGAAGGCCGTGACCCAGTGGCTCCCGGCCTGGAAGCGCAACGGCTGGAAGACGGCCGCGGGCAAGCCGGTGGCCAACCGCGAGCTCGTCGAGAGCATCGACGCCCTGCTGACCGACCGGGACGTGGAGTTCCGCTACGTCCCCGCGCACCGCGAGGACGGCGACCACCTGAACGCGATCGCCGACCAGGCCGCCAGCGACGCGGCCGTGAGCCAGGAGCCGGCGGGTACCGCGCTGGGGCACGCGTCCGTGTCCGTCCCGGCGCCGGCCCGCAGCACACCGGCCCGCAGCACCTCCGCCCGCCGTCCCACCGGAGCCTCGTCGGCCAAGAACGGGACGGCCGCCAAGGGCGCGACCGCCGGCCGGGTCGGGGTGACCATCAAGGCCAAGTTCCCCGGTACCTGCCCCTGCGGGAAGCAGTACGCGGCGGGGGAGAAGATCGGCAAGCTGGGGTCGCGCTGGGGTCACCCCGACTGCGGCGGAGCCGACGCCGGATAGCTTTCAGCCACACTCCCTATGCAAAGCTTTCGTTCGAAAGAAAACGGAAGTTTCGGCTTTCGCGCGCTACGCTGACCTCGACCAGGGGATGCAGGCGAGGGGAGCTCCACCGTGCACGCAGAGGAACGACAGCAGGCGATCCTGCGCCGGGTCCGCGAAGCGGGATCCATGCGCGTCACGGACTTCGCGGCGGAGCTCGGCGTGTCCGTGGTGACGGTCCGCAAGGACGTCGAGGTCCTCGCCGAACGCGGCCTGTTGGCCCGGGTGCACGGCGGCGCGATGCTGCCCGAGGACTGGGCGGAGACCGCCGCCGTGACCGCCGCACCGGCGGCGGCGCGCGCGACCTCGGCCGCTCCCGGCACCGACACCGGCGCCGGAGCGGGATCCGGAGCGGGCCCCGGCCGCGGCCGCCCGCTGGTCCTCGGGCTGATCGTGCCGTCCTCCGCCTATTACTACCCCGAGGTGATCAAGGGCGCCCGGGAGGCGGCGGATGCCCTCGGGGTGCGGCTGACCCTCGCCGTGTCCACGTACGACGTGGACACCGAGAAGGCGCAGGCCGCGCGGATGGTCGCGGACGGCGTCGACGGGCTGCTGCTCGCGCCCTCCGCCGCCGACGGGAAGCCGGGCGGCCAGTGGTACGAGGAGCTGGGCGTCCCCGTCGTACTCATCGAGCGCCGCCCCGAACAGCAGGCCTCCGCCGCCGAGCACGTCGGCACGGACCACGGGTACGGAGCCAGGCTGGCGGTGCGCCACCTCCTGGACACGGGGCGCCGCAGGATCGCCCTGGTGATGCGTGGCGGAACCCCCACCGCACCCTGGATCAAGAAGGGCTACCGCGCGGCGATGGAAGAGGCCGGCCCCGAGGTCGCCGAGCATGCGCTCTTCCTCGACCTCGCGGAGTTCGGGGCGGGTGACGCCGTCTACGAAGAGGTGATGGCCGCCTTCGTGGAGGCGGTGCGGGAGGGCCGCGTCGACGCCGCCCTGGTCCATCCCGACCACGAGGCCATGGTGCTGCTGCAGCGGCTGCGCGCTGCCTCGCTGGCCGTTCCGGGCGATGTCGCGCTGGTCTCGTACGACGACGAGGTGGCATCCCTGGCCGACCTGCCGCTGAGCGCGGTGGCGCCCTCGAAGCACGAAGTCGGGGTCACCGGAGTGGAGTTGCTCGTACGGCGGCTGCGCGAGCCGGGCCGGCCCAGACGCCGGATCGCCATCCTCCCCGAGCTGCGGGTGCGCGCTTCCAGCGAGGCCTAACCGTTACTTGGCTTTTCTTTCTCAAGCTTTCTTTTTCTATTGACTCCCTTCTCCTCTGGCCGAATGATGTGCATCACCTCGCCGCATCGACGGCTCGCATCTGAGGAGCAGAGCAGTGAAGCTCACTTCCCGTACCTCCCGCGCCGCCCTCGCCACGCTCTCGCTGGCCCTGTTCGCCACTGCCTGCGGTGGGAGCGAGGGCGCCGCGCCGAAGGCCGACGCACCCAAAGAGCCGGTCAACCTGACCTATTGGGGCTGGACCGGCGGTGCCCAGCAGGTGGTGGACGCCTTCAACGCGTCGCACCCGAACATCAAGGTCACCTACTCGGCCATCACCGGCGGACCGGACGGGTACGCCAAGATCAGCAACGCGATCAAGGCCGGGAACGCTCCCGACGTCGCGGGCATCGAGTACCCGACCCTGCCGGAGTTCGTCAGCCAGGGATTCCTGGAGGACATCACCGGCCCGGCCGGCGCCACCGTGAAGGCGAAGTTCCCCCAGGGCGTCCAGGACCGGGTGACCCTCGGCGGCAAGACCTGGGCCGTGCCGTACGACGCCACGCCCAACCTCCTCTACTACCGCAAGGACCTCTTCAAGAACGCGGGCGTCGAAGTCCCCAAGACCTGGGACGAGTACAAGACGGCCGCCGAGAAGATCAAGGCCGCCGACAAGAACGTGCGCATAGGCGGCTGGGGCAACGACGACGCGCCCCTGCTGGCGGCGCTGTCCTGGCAGGCCGGTGCCAAGTGGTACGGCACCGAGGGCGATGGCTGGAAGGTCGGCATCAACGACGCCTCTTCGCAGAAGGTGGCCTCGTACTGGCAGGGCCTGGTCAAGGACGACCTGGTGATGAACCTGAAGATCAACGGCCCGGAGTTCGCGAAGGCCAAGGCCGACGGCGTCATGGCCAGCTTCATCGGCGCCTCGTGGAGCGCGGGCGGCACCATGACGGCCCTGGCCAAGGACTCCGGCAAGTGGGGCGTCGCCCCGCTGCCGCACTGGGGAACCCCGGCCACCGGCATGTTCGGCGGCACCAGCTACGCCGTCACCAAGGGCAGCAAGCACGTCAAGGAGGCGGCGGAGTTCGCCGCGTGGGCGGCCACCAGCCCCGAGGGCGTCAAGGCCCGCCTCAGCAGCCTGAAGGCGCCGAGCAGCAGCCTGCCCGCCAGCCCCGAGCTCCGTACGATCGCCGCCGCGGCCTTCGACGACAAGGGATTCTTCGGCGGCGACGACGTGTACGCGATCGCCGGCGCGCAGGTCGACACCATCGTCCCGGGCTGGGTCTGGGGCCCGGTGCAGACGGCCACCAACACCGCCATCCAGGACGCCGCGCTCAAGGGCACCCTGACCGACGGACTCGCGGCCGGCCAGACCGCCGCCGAGGCGGCCATCAAGGGCCGGGGGCTCAACCTCGCGAAGTAGGCGCCGCGCGGGGCCCGCAGCCCTCCCGGCCCCCGGGCCCCTCCCGGCACCCGGGCCCCGCCCAGCCCTGCAGCGAAGTCCCTTCCCCGTCCGTTCCGTTCCTCCGCAGCGCACCACCAAGGAGATCCGGTGGCAGCACCACTCACTCGTTCAGCGCGCGGCGCCGCGCCCGTGCGCCGGCCAGGCCAGGGCAGGGCGGTGCTCGTCTTCCTCGGCCCCTTCTTCCTGCTCTTCACCGCGGTCCTGATCCTGCCCGTCGGCTACGCGCTCTGGATGAGCTTCTTCACCGAGCGCTCCTCCGGCCTCGGATTCGGCGGCACCGAACGGGTCTTCAGCGGGTTCGGCAACTACGCCAAGGCGATCGGCGACCACGGCTTCACCTCCTCCTTCCTGCACGTGGCCGCGTACTGCGCCGTCTACATCCCCGTGATGATCGGCGCGGCGCTCGCCCTGGCCCTGCTCGTCGATTCGGCCGCGGCCAAGGCCAAGCGCCTCGTCCAGTTCGCCGTCTTCATGCCGCACGCGGTCCCCGGACTGATCGCGGCGATCATCTGGACCTACCTCTACACCCCCGGCCTGAGCCCGGTCCTGGACTGGATCGAAGCGGCGGGCGGCCACTGGGACTTCTTCGCCGCGGGCAGCGTCCTGCCCTCGCTGGTGAACGTCGCGGCCTGGCAGTGGATCGGCTACAACATGATCATCTTCTTCGCCGCCCTGCAGGCAGTGCCCCGCGAGGTCATCGAAGCGGGCGTCATGGACGGCGCCGGCGAACTGCGCATCGCCCTGCGGATCAAACTGCCGATGATCCGCTCCGCCGTCTTCCTCACGCTCCTGTTCACCTGTGTCGGCGTGGTCCAGATCTTCGGCGAGCCGATGCTCCTCTCGAAGCGGGCCGGCTCGATGGGCTCGGACTGGTCCCCGATGATGTTCATCTACAAGGCGGCCTTCGAGCGGCACGACTACGGCCTCGCGTCCTCCGCCTCGCTCCTCGTGGCCCTCGTCGCCGGCACCCTCTCCTACGTCGTCACCCGGATCGGAAAGCGAGGTGACTCGGCATGAGCACCCAGACGGCCCAGACGGCCCAAGCGGCCCCCTCGGCCCCGCCCACGACCGCCCCCGGCGGCGAGCCGGCGCCCGCACTCGGAGCCCCGCCCGCCCGGCAGGGCAAGCGGAAGCAGGCCGGAAGGCCGGGCCGGAGCGGCGCGATGGCCTCCAGGGCCGTGGTCAACGCCGTGCTCCTGGTGGCGGTCCTCTACACCCTGATGCCGCTGACCTGGCTGCTGATCGCCGCCACCAAGAACCACGCCGACCTCTTCGGGACGGCCGGCTTCGGATTCGGCGAGTTCCACCTCCTCGACAACCTCCGGGCCGTCTTCACGTACGACGACGGCATCTTCGGCCGCTGGCTGCTCAACAGCCTCCTCTACTCCGTCGTCGGATCACTGGCGTCCTCACTGATCAGCGTCGCCGCCGGATACTGCTTCGACAAGTACGAGTTCCGCGGCAAGGGCGCGCTCTTCGGCCTCGTCCTGACCGGCACCCTCGTCCCCACCGTCGTCATCACTCTGCCGCAGTACCTGCTCGCCTCCGAGGTCGGAATCGTCAACACCTACTGGTCGGTCCTCATCCCGGCGCTCGTGAACCCCTTCGGCGTGTACCTGGCCCGGGTCTTCTCCGAGGGCTACGTACCCGGTGAGGTCCTCGAGGCCGCCCGGATCGACGGAGCGAGCGAGCTGCGCGTGTTCCGGTCGATCTCGCTGCCGATGCTCATGCCCGGCTTCATGACCCTCTTCCTCTTCTCCTTCACGGCGAGCTGGAACAACTTCTTCGGCCCGCTGGTCATGCTCAACGACCACCACCTGTACCCGGCGGTGCTCGGCATCTACAGCTGGAACCAAGTCGTGCTCCAGTACCCGGAGTTCTACTCCCTCGCGATCACCGGATCCCTGGTCGCCGTCATCCCGCTCGCCCTCGCCTTCATCGGCCTGCAGCGGTTCTGGCGCTCCGGCCTCACGGCGGGAGCGGTCAAGTGACGGACACCGCCCCGACGAGCGACCCCGACCTCACGGGCGACGCCGCCCCGACCCGGGACCCCGCCGGGCTGCGCAAGCCCTGCACCCTCCTCGCCATGGACCGGGAGACGAAGGCGGCCCTGCTGGACGCCCCTGCCCTGACCCGGCTCGCCGCCACCACTCACCTCGACCCCGACCTCCTGGTCACCGACTTCACCGCGGCCGACCCCGCGCGGCTGCGCGAGGCCGAGGTCCTGCTCACCGGCTGGGGCTGCCCGCCCCTCACCGAGCAGGCCCTCGACCTCCTCCCGTCCCTGCGCGCCGTGGTGCACACCGCCGGAACCGTCAAGGGGCTGATGACGGAAGCGGCCTGGCGGCGCGGGCTGTCCGTCACGAGCGCGGCCGAGGCCAACGCCCAGCCCGTCGCCGAGTTCACGGTCGCCGCGATCGTCTTCGCCAACAAGCGCGTCCTCACCACCGCCCGGGCCTACCGGGAGGCCCGCACACAGCTCAACCCGCTCACGCTGTACCCCGGCATCGGCAACTACGGCAGGACCGTCGGCATCATCGGCGCCTCGCGCATCGGCCGCCGCGTCATCGAGCTGCTGCGCTCCTACGACGCGCGCGTACTGGTCCACGACCCGTACCTGGACGGGGACGAGGCCAGGGCCCTGGGGGTCGAGCCCGTCCACTTGGACGAACTGATGGGCCGCAGCGACGTGGTGACCGTGCACGCGCCCCAGACCCCCGAGACCCGCCACCTGATCGACAACCGCCGCCTCGCCCTCATGCGCGACGGCGCCACCCTCGTCAACACGGCACGCGGAACGCTGGTCGACACCGAGGCACTCACCGCGGAGGTCGTCTCCGGCCGGCTGCACGCCGTCCTCGACGTCACCCACCCCGACGTGCTCCCGGCCGGATCGCCGCTCTACGACCTGCCGAACGTACTGCTCACCCCGCACATCGCCGGATCCCTCGGCAACGAACTCGGACGCCTCGCGGCCTGCGCGGCCGAGGAGTTGGAGCGGTACGCCCGAGGACTCCCCTTCGCCTACGCCGTCCACCCGGCGAGCCTGGCCCACTCGGCCTGAACGCCCGCCGAAGAACCCGGAAGCCTCCCATGACGCTCGGTCCCTCAACTCCCCCCGCCGGTCCCGCCGAGACCCCCATCCTGCCCACCCCGGGTCAACTCGCCTGGCAGGAAGCCGGATTCGGGATCTTCCTGCACTTCGGCATCAACACCTTCAACGGCGTCGAGTGGAGTGATGGGACCCTGGACCCGGCCACCTTCCGGCCCGCGCAGCTCGACGCGCGCCAGTGGGTGCGTACCGCTGTCGAGGCCGGAGCGAAGTACGTCGTGCTGACCGCCAAGCACCACGACGGCTTCTGCCTGTGGCCGACCGACACCACCGCCTACTCCGTGGCCTCCTCGCCCTGGAAGGACGGAGCGGGCGACGTGGTCGCCGAACTGGCCGAGGCCTGCGGGGAGGCGGGCCTCGGCCTCGGGCTCTACCTCTCGCCCTGGGACCGCAACGCGGACTGCTACGAGCAGCCCGCCGTGTACGACTCCTTCTACCTCCGCCAGCTCACCGAACTCTGCACCCGCTACGGCCCGTTGTGCGAGCTGTGGTTCGACGGCGCGGGCTCCGAGGGGCGTACGTACGACTGGGACGCGGTCATGGCCGTGATCGACCGGCACCAGCCGGACGCCATGGTCTTCAACATGGGCCGCCCCACGATCCGCTGGGCCGGAAACGAGGAGGGGCTCGCCGCCGACCCCTGCCGCTACGTCACGCACTCCACGGGCATCAGCCTGTACGACGACCGGCAGACCGAGCTCGGCTCGGCCGCCTACCTGCCGCCCGAGTGCGATGTCCCCCTGCGCGCCGACTGGTTCTGGCAACCGGGGAACCACGCCACCCTCAAGAGCCGCGAGGAACTGCTGGAGATCTGGTACTCCTCGGTGGGGCTGGGCGCCGGCCTGCTCCTGGGCGTCCCGCCCGACCGGCGCGGACTGGTCGACGAAGCCGACCGGGCCCGGCTCCTCGAGTTCACCGGAGAGCTGGAGCGGCGCCTCGGCGATCCGCACTCCTCGGTCCTCACGGTCACCGCCCGGGGATCCGACCTCGTCGCGGACTTCGGCAGGCCCGTCCGCGTGGACCACGTGGAACTGCGCGAGGACCTCACCCGGGGCCAGCGCGTGGACGGCCACGAGGTCTGGGCGGACGGCCGGCTGATCGCCTCGGGCCGCACGGTGGGGGTCCGGCGTGTCCACCGGGTGGAGCCCCTCACCGTGCGGGAACTGCGGATCCGCCTGTCCGGAGCCGGAGCCGGAGCCGCAGCCGGAGCCGCAGCCGGAGCCCGGCTGGCCGCGGTGACGGCAGCCGGACCGCCGGCCGAGCTCAACTGACCTGCGGCAGGCGTCCGTCGGCCGCGTCCTGCGCTACCGCGACCGGCGACGATCCGCCCGCGACGGACATCCGGGGTGCTCCGGTCCCGTCCGCGGGGACGGTCCAGACGTCGCTCGCGCGCCCGTCCGCGCCCGGCAGGGCGTAGGCGACCGTCCCGTCGTCGGTCCAGGCCGCCTGGTCGTCCACGCCGCGCGTCTCGGCGAGCGGGGTCTCGGCCATCGTCCGCAGGTCGAGGACGTACAGCCGCCAGGGGGCGGCCGGGTCGTCGGACACCTTCTTCTTGAAGGCGACCCGGGTGTTGTCGGGCGACAGGGAGGGGCATTCGACGTTCTCCCGCAGCGCCCTCGCCGACCAGTCGCCCATGTTCCCCTCGACGAGGTACGTACGCCCCTTGGTGGAGACGGTCGCGTAGAAGCGGCTGTCGTCGCGGGCGAAGCTCACGCCCCAGTAGTTGACGTCGGCGGAGTGGTAGCGGACACCGCCGATGGTGAGCGGTATCTCCTCCAAGGACTTCACCAGGTACCCCGTGCGCAGGTCGAGGACGGCGGTCCGGGTGGAGAACCCCGTGGTGGAGTACGAGTCTCCGGTGGCGAACACCGTCCAGGCGAGCATCTGCCCGGACGCGGACACCCGGGCCCGGGTCGGAACCCCCGGCACGGTCGTCCGCCTCACTTCGCGCAGCTGCCGGTCGAGGACGACGGCGTACGTCTTCGGCAGCACCCCCGGCTCGGCGCGCAGGCACAGGGCGGTGCCCCCGGCTGCGTGGAACCGGTCGCAGGCGGGGCCGCCCGTGGTGCGCCCGGCTCCGCCCGCCGTCGCGGACAGGGGCTGGTGCGCCACCCGGCCCGTGGCGGAGTCCCGGAAGTACAGGGCTGGACCGCCGAGCGCGAACGAGGCGTCGGCGACGCCCCGTTGGCCGGCCGGGCGGTGCCCGGCGTGCAGGGCGTACCCGGTGGCGGAGCCCAGGAGGATGACGACCGCGGCGGCCGTGACGGCGGTACGGGCCCGTGCGCCGAGCCGGCGTGGCGGCGCCGGGGTGGTGAGCGGCGTGGTCATGAGGTGCTCCTCTCACGGGTGGGGGATTGCCCCGGCCCCACGGCGGCGGCCGGGTCGGGCGGAACGGCCGGGGCGGGCAGAGCGGCCGAGGTTGCCGGATCGCACGGATCGCACGGATCGCACGGAACGCCCGGGTCGGACGGATCGCCGGGCGCGCCCGGATCGCGCGGCAGCAGTGCCCAGCCGCCCGCCAGCGCGGCGAGCAGTACCGCCGTCGCCCCCCAGAGCGCGGGCCGCGGCCCCCACACCGTCCACGCGGCGCCGAAGCCCGCCGCGGCGAGCATCCGGGCCAGGGCCTGGCCGGTCTGGAGCACGGCCAGCCCGCCCGCTCGGCCCCCGGCGGGCAGTACCGGCCCGGCGAGGGCCATCAGCACGCCGTCGGTGGCCGCGTAGAAGATCCCGAGCAGCGCGAGGACGGCCGCGACGAGGAGCGAGGCCGGCCCGCCGGCCGGAGCGAGCAGGACGAGGTAGGCGCCGAGCAGGGCGAGGTGTCCGTACAGGAACGGCAGTCGGCGGCCGACCCGGTCGGCGATCCGGCCCACCGGGACGGCCAGGAGCAGATAGCCCGCGGCCGCGCCGAGCGGCAGCAGCGGGAACCAGCCGGGGTCCAGGCCCAGTCGGCGCTGGAGCAGGAGGTAGACGAAGGCGTCGCCGATGGTGGCGCCGCCGAGCAGGGCGGCGGCCCAGAGGATCCGCCGGAAGGCGGGGTCGCGCAGCGCCCCGAACGCCTTGCCCCGGGGCGGAGCCTGGCCGGGCGTGGCCGGCGGGCGGTGGTGGCCGGGAACGTAGAGGACCAGGAGCAGCACGCCGAGCAGACCGAAACAGAAGCTGGCGACGAACACCGCGTCGTACGCGCCCGCGGTCGCCCAGAGCAGGGCGAAGGCGGCGAGCGGGCCGAGCAGGGCGCCGGTGGTGTCCATGGCCCGGTGCACGCCGAAGGACCGGCCGAGTTCGCCGGGCGGGCTGTTGAGGGTGATCAGTGCGTCGCGGGGCGCCGTACGGATGCCCTTGCCGACCCGGTCGGCGGCCAGGGCCGCCGCTATCCCGCCGGTGGCGCCGCCCGCGAGGAGCAGGCCGAGCCGGGAGCAGGCCGAGACGGCGTAGCCGATCCCCGCGACGTGCTTGTAGCGGTGGCCGCGGTCGGCGAGGTGGCCGCCGAGCAGCCGTACGATCGCGCCGGCTCCGCTCATCAGCCCGTCGAGAAAGCCGAATTGGAGGGGGGAGAGGCCGAGCCCGAGGACGAGGTAGAGCGGCAGCACCGCGCTGACCATCTCGGAGGAGACATCGGTGACGAGGCTGACCGTACCGAGCGCCAGGACGGCGGCGGGGACGCGCCGGCCCGCCCCCGTGGTGGGGGGCGGGGCCGGAGCGGCCCGGCGGCCTGTGGTGGCCAGGTACATCAGTGGCAGGTGTACTTCGGGCTGGTGTCCTTGGTCGTCCCGTCGGTGGCGACGTAGCTCCAGCTGTAGCCGGAATCGGTGAAGTCCAGCTTCAGGACTCCGTAGGTACCGCTGATCCGCTTCTGGCTGTTGGGCTGGACGTCCTCGATGTCGTACGGGTCGGCGCCGCCCATGCCGCCGATGATTTCGGTGATCCCGTCGGCGGTGGCGTTCCCGTTCGGGTCCTGCGGGGCGAACCGCTCGTAGTGGTGGTCGTGGCCGCCCAGCACGAGGTCGGCCTTGGCGCCGTACAGGATGTTCCAGACGGGCTTGCTCACCGGGTCGTTGCCGTGCCCGCCGGAGGAGTACAGCGGGTGGTGCCAGTAGGCGGCGATGCAGCCCTTGGTGTTCGCGGCGAGGTCGGCCTTGAGCCAGTCGATCTGGGCTTTCTGGTCGAAGGAGTTGGAGTCGAGGGCGATGAAGTGCCAGTTGCCCTCGTTGAAGCTGTAGTAGCTCTTGCCCTGGGGGTAGGCGACGGCCCCGAAGTAGGCCTTGTAACCGGTGAGCGGTCCGGCCGGGTCGTAGGTCTCGTGGTTGCCCGGCACCGGGCGGGTCTTGTCCTTGAACGCGCCCCAGGAGGTGTCGTAGTAGTTCCGGTAGTCCGAGAGCCGGGCGTCGTCGTACTGGTTGTCGCCCATCGTCAGATAGAACTTCGGGTTGATCTTCTGGGCCTGCGCGGCGGTCTTGGGGTGGGCGCAGGAGCTGTCCGAGGCGGTGCACTGGGCGGCGATGTCACCGGCGGCGACCACGGTGAAGGCGCCGGTCGGCGGGGGAGTCCCCCCGTCGAGGGTGCCGTACACCTCGACCTCGTACAGGGAGTACCCGTAGGAGGTGCCGCGGGCGGTTCCGTACACGCGCAGGTAGCGGCCGTTGCCGGAGAGGCCGGTCCAGTCGTCGGTGCCGCCGTTCCCGGCCGTCTCGTTGGCGAGCCGGGTCCAGGTGGTGCCGTCGGCCGAGATCTCGACGCGGTACGTCTTGGCGTACGCGGCCTCCCAACGCAGCGCCACACGCGTGACGTTGGCGTTCGCGCCGAGGTCGACGCGGATCCACTGCGGGTCCTTGCCCTCGAGGCTGGCCCACCGGGTGGTGGAGCTGCCGTCGAAGGCGTTCTGCGGACCGAAGCTCGAACTCTCCACGGAGGACGCCGTGGCGGTCTTGCCGCGCGAGATGAGGGGGTCGGCGGCGGCGCCGGCCCGTTCGGGATAGGCGAGCAACAGGCCGCCTACGAGGAGGAGTACGGCGGTGATGACCACACCGATCGTGCGGGGCGATGTGTGAACATGAGGCGTGCTTGGGGTGTTCAGGCGCATTCCTGACTCCCTGGCCTGGTGGGTGGCGAGAGCTGGCACCGGTACGAGACCCCGTGTCCCTGCCCGGGTGCGGGCAGGGACGGGCGCGGTCACAGCGGCCGGGTCAGAGCTCTCGCTGAGCGCGTCATGCCCACGGGAACGGGCACCGCGCCGAGCCGCCGAAGCGGGATGCTAGCAAACAGGAAACTTTCCTACCAGTCATTCGCGGGCAGGAGCTTCAGGAGCCTTCAGGAGCCCTCAGGAGCCTTCAGGAGCTACGGGAGCCGGCAGGAGCGTTCAGGAGATCGCGTACCACTGGCTGGCCCAGCCGGTGTTGATCGTGCTGGTGGACTGCTCGGCCAGGTTCACGCTGACCGGGAGCGAGGTCTGACCGGTCAGGACGGTGCTGTAGCGCAGGCTCGGCGGGTTCAGACCCGCGTTCACCGAGATCCCGGCGCCCGTGGCCTTGAGGGTGAGGGCGTTCGTGGCCCAGTTGCCGTTGAGGAGGAGGGCGACGAAGTACGTGCCGGGGGCGGCGGCGAACGGCTTGGCGAGGGGGAACGGCTTGGCTATCGCGTCGGTCATCAGCTGGGGGGAGACGTCCGCGGTGGACGCGACCAGCGTGCCCTTGGCGTCGTACACGCCGAGGTAGCAGTTGGACAGTTGGGCGTTCGGGTCGATGCCGGCCAGCCCCAGCCAGATGTTGGACCAGGTGAGCTGCTCGCGCAGCACCATGCGGACCAGGGTGACCCGTCCGCCGACCCCGGCCGCGGACTGGGCGGTGACGTGCCCCGCGTCGTTCGGATCCCCGGTCCAGGCCAGCAGGTTCTGGTCCTGCGGCCGGGGGTCCTCGTACCCGGCGCCACCGGGCACCGGTGCGGGGGAGGCTGCTGCCGGCGGGGAAGTGCCGGCTGCCCCCTTCCCGGCCGTGTTCCCGCCACGGGACGCCGAGCAGCCGGACAGGACGAGGGCCGCCGCGAGCACGGCGGCGAGGCCGGCCGAGGCGGTGGTGGTACGGGTGCGCATGGTCCCCCCATGAGGTGCTGATGTACGGAGGAAGCCATGGTCACACGGGTTCGCCCGCTCCCGCGCGCGCCCCTTCCGCTCCCTCCGGGCCCTCCCCGGCCTCCCTCAGAGGACCAGGAGGACCAGGATCAGCACGGCGGGCGGAAGGGCCCGCCGATCATCATCGAGAGCAGCAGGGTGCTGAGGAGCAGGTTGACCGCCCCGACCACGACAGCAGCGGGGTTGTCGCCCCGGCGCGCTCGTCTCGACAGCCGTATGACGTTCATGGGGCGAAAGCCTAGCCAGGGACCCGCGACCCGCTCCCGGCCAGGCAGCTCCCGGCCCAGCTGCTCCCGACCAGGCAGCTCCCGCCCCGGCCGCCCCTGGTCACTGGCCCACCCTCCCGTCGACGCATTCGCGCAGCAGGTCGGCGTGCCCGCAGTGACGCGCGTACTCCTCGATCCGGTGCACCATCAGCTCCCGCACCGCGATCCGGTCCTTCCCCAGCCGCTCGCCCAGATCCTGATGCGCGGCCAGCGCGGCGTCGGTCGCGGCCTGCTCGCGCTCCAGATCGGCGTACGCGCCGTCGACGGCGGCCTGCTCGGCGACGGCTCCGTCGAAGTCCCCGTCGCGCACGCCGTACAGCTTCGGCAGCGGATCGCCGTCGGTGATCCAGTTCTGCCAGTCCCGCTCCACCTCGGCGAGGTGCCGCACCAGGCCGAGCAACGACATCGTCGACGGCGGGACCGACCGCCGGGCCAGCTGTTCCGGATCCAGGCCCTCGCACTTCATCCGCAGGGTCAGGCGGTAGTCCGAGAGGAACTCGTGCAAGGTCGCGAGCTCGCCCTCCGGACCGTTCTCTCCGCTGGTACGGGGGTCGTCGTCCGGGTCCGCCCACATGTCGGGGTAGACGGTCGCCAGGGTCCATCGCTCGCCTTGATCACTCATGCGGTCCATGCTCGCCGTGAGGGGCCGGTCTCGCCAGCGGATTTCCCCCCGGAACGCAGAATGGCAAGGAGGTGTTTTCACTCCTTGCCACTCTCAACTTATAGCGCACCGGGGGGCTTGCGGCAAGGCCCCGGTGCTGACGCAGAATCACTGGCCCAAGGCGGAACCTGCGGAAAAGGTGATTGCGTGATGACCGAAGTACCCCACACGACCGACGTCACCGACGTGACGGACGTGACCGTTGTCGGCGGTGGACCGACGGGTCTGATGCTGGCTGCCGAGTTGCGCCTGCACGGCGTCCGCGTGGTCGTGGTGGAGAAGCTGACCGAGCCGACCGGAGAGTCCCGCGGCCAGGGCCTGCACACGCGCAGCGTCGAGCTGATGGACCAGCGCGGCCTGCTGGACCGATTCCTCGCCGTCAGCGAGAAGTTCCAGGTCGGCGGCCTGTTCGGCGGCATCATGAAGCCGTGGCCGGACCAGCTGGACACGGAGCACCCGTACGGCCTCGCCATCCCGCAGCCGGTCACCGAGCGGCTGCTCGGCGAGCACGCACTCGAAGTCGGTACCGAAATCCGGCGCGGCTGCGAAGCGGTCGGCCTGAGCCAGGACGAGGACGGGGTGACCGTCGAGCTGGCGGACGGCACGCACCTGCGCTCGCGCTACCTCGTCGGATGCGACGGCGGCCGCAGCGCGGTGCGCAAACTCCTCGGCGTCGGCTTCCCCGGCGAACCCGCCACGGTCGAGACCCTGTTGGGCGACATGGAGGTGACCGCCGATCCGGAGACCATCGCCGCCGCCGTCGCGGAGGTCCGCAAGACCCAGCTGCGCTTCGGCGTCAGCGCGGGCGAGAACGGTTCGTGCCGCATCGTCGTACCCGCCGACGGCGTGGCCGAGGACCGTACCGCGCCGACCCTGGAGGAGTTCAAGCAGCAGCTACGGGCCTTCGCGGGCACCGACTTCGGCGTGCACTCGCCGCGCTGGATGTCCCGCTTCGGCGACGCCACCCGACAGGCCGAGCGCTACCGGGTCGGCCGCGTGATGCTGGCCGGCGACGCGGCACACATCCACCCGCCGACCGGCGGACAGGGGCTGAACCTCGGCGTCCAGGACGCCTTCAACCTCGGCTGGAAGCTCGCCGCCGCGGTCAACGGCTGGGCCCCGCAGGACCTCCTCGACAGCTACCACGCCGAGCGCCACCCGGTGGGCGCCGCCGTACTGGACAACACCCGCGCCCAGATCACGCTGCTCGGGACCGACGCGGGTCCCACCGCGCTGCGGGAGCTGTTCGCGAAGCTGATGGACTTCGAGGAGGTGAACCGGTACGTGACGGGGATGATCACCGCGGTCGAGGTCCGCTACGACTTCGGCGAGGGCCACGAACTGCTCGGCCGCAGGCTGCGGGACGTGGAGCTGAAGCGCGGACGCCTCTACGAGCTGATGCACACCGGCCGCGGACTCCTGCTCGACCAGACCGGCCGGCTCTCGGCCGCCGGGTGGGCCGACCGGATCGATCACGTCGTCGACGTCAGTGAGGAACTGGACGTGCCCGCCGTACTGCTGCGCCCCGACGGCCACGTGGCATGGGTCGGCGAAGACCAGCACGACCTCGAAGCCCACCTGCCGAAGTGGTTCGGCGCCGCCTCTGCCTGACCGCGCGTCCCTACCGGTACTGGTTCCTGTACTCCTCGCCCGTCGGGCCGAAGTCCATGAAGGGGGTGACGAAGAACATGGCGAGGAGGATCAGGCCGGCGATGCCCGCGCTCACGGGGAGGATCCCCGCAGTCCACCGCCCCGCGCCGTCGGCGCGAACGGCCTTGCGGGGGTCACGCGGGTCGTAGCTGACCTCGACGCTCACGCGGCCGCTCGAGTCGAGGTACTTCCACACGTTCCCGTCCAGGTCCGAGTACAGGTAGAGCCACGGCTGAGCGGAGTCGCGGGCGTGATCGGCCGTCACCGTGATGCCGTGCCGGGGGAGGCGCCAGGGCCTGAGGCCCTCCGGGGCCAGCACGACGGCCGCGATCACGAGCGGGAAGCCGGTACCACCGAAGAGGACGATGCCGACGATGTTGACGGGTTCCCCGAAGAACCCGACGAGCACGCTCATCGCGACGATCACGAGGGCGGAGCCCGCCGAGAGCCACTTGACCTTCCGGTGCAACGCCTCCCGCGGGGTCCTGGTCTCCGGCTCGCTCTCGGCGGTGCGGGTGGTGACGAGGGTGGAGCCGTCGACCACGACGGAACCGGCGGCGTCGGCCGGCGCAAGCGCGGCGTTCACCGCCCGGGCGAAGGCGGTGGCGGCGGCCTCGCTGACGTCCTCGACCCGGAGGACGGTCGGCGCGATCGCGGCGGGTGCGGTGAGCCTGACCTCGACGGCCCGCCCCTCCGCGTGGACGCCCGCGATCGCGGCGAAGGGGATGCGGTGCTCCAGGGGCGCCCGGCGCAGGACCAACTCCCGTCCGGTGACACGGAGATCGGTTCCCTTCCTGCCGTGGAGGATGGGGAGGGAAGGTGCGATCGACATGGCCGGATTCTATGCACGCGCCCCACACCCCCGGCGGGCGGCTAGGCGATCGGGCCGAGGTCTCCTTCGAGCACGGTCCGGATGATCCGAGGGCGGTCCCAGAGGGCCAGCAGTTCGTTGGCGATGGCGGCGACGGACAGCGGATCCTGGTCGCCGTGCACCACGATGGCGGCCGCCGAGAGGCTGCGGGGGACGGCTCCGGCATCGAGGAGGACCCGCCATTCCAGGGGGCCGACTTCGAGGAACTCCAGTCGGGTCAGCCCGGCGACCTCCGTGGGGTCGGCGAGCGTGCCGGGGTAGGCGGAAAGGGTCCGCAGGCGGGGCAGCCCGGTCAAGGGCGCAAGGCTGAACGGCGGGCCGTTCCACGAGCCGATGGACACGGCCTCCAGGCCGGGGTGGACGGCGGCCTCGAGACTCCGCAGGCTCGACGCGTTGACCCAGGCCACGGCCGCCGGCGGCCGCTGACCCCCCTCATTGCCTGGTTCCGTACCAGGCTCCGTACCGGTCCGGTCCAGGACCAGGTCGGTGAGGGAGTCGGCGACGAGGCCGGCGCCGATACTCTCCTCGTGGGAGAGGTACGACGACAGCAGCAAGACGCTCAGCCGCTGGAGGGAAGCAGCCTCGTAGCGGGCTCCCCGGATTCCGGGTGCTCCGGATCATCGGCCGGGGCGGCGGCCCGCAGCGCCGCCTCGACCTGGCGGTTGCTGGTCATGGTCGACGTGACGGCGGTCATGGTGAGGAGAAGGCCGGCGGCGGCGTAGAGCGGGGTGCGGACGTCGTAGGCGGTGGCCAGCCAGCCGCCGAGCAGGGCACCGAACGGGGCGGCGCACATGGCGAGCATGCGGGAGGTGGAGGCGACCCGGCCCATCAAGTGGGCGGGGACGACCGCCTGTCGGAGGGAGGGGGCGAGCACCATCGTGGCGCCCATGCCCGCTCCGCAGACGGCGAGCGCGAGGCCGGCGACGTACGGGTTCGGGGCGACGGCAAGGCCCAGGATGGCGAGTCCCTCGACGGCGGCCGTGCAGGTGAGCGCGGTGCCGGTGCCGAGTCGTCGGCCGAGGAAGGAGGCGATGCCCGCGCCGAGCAGACCGCCGGTGGCCTCCGCCGTGAGGAGCAGGCCGAAGCCGAAGGCGCCGATGCCGAGACGATCGTGCGCGAAGAGGGCGAGTACGGTCTCCACGGCGAGGAAGGCGATGTTCCCGACCGCCGGACGCAGTGCGAGCCCGAGCAGCAACTGATCCCGGAACACGTACGATGCGCCGGCCCGCGCCTGCCGCAGCAGCGACTCGCGGGCCTGCGGTACGGGCCGGGGTACGGCGGGCAACGACCGTACGAGCAGTGCGGAGAGCGCGAACGACACCGCGTCGGCGAGCAGCGGAACCGCCCGCCCGAGCGCGAGCAGGGCGCTGCCCGCAGGTGGCCCCGCGAAGCCGGACGCCGCGGTCTGGGCGCTGCGCAGGCGGGAGTTGGCGCGCTCCAGGAGCGCGGGGTCGCGGCCGAGCAGATCCGGCAGATAGGCCGTGGCGGCCGTGTCGAAGAAGAGCCCGCCGAGGCCGAGCAGGAAGGCGACGGCCGCGAGCAGCGGAATGCTCAGCACGTCGAGCGCGGCCGCTGCCGCCGGTATCACGAGCAGCACCGCACGCGCCGCGTCCACGACCCACATCGTGCGCCGACGGTCCCAGCGGTCCACCAGCGCACCGCCGAGCACCCCGAAGAGCAGCCACGGCAGCGTTCCGACGGCCGTGACGACGGCGAGCGCCATCGGATCCCGCGTCAACGTCAGCGCGAGCAGGGGCAGTGCGGCATGCGACACCCCGTCACCGAGGGAGGACACCGTCTGCGCGGTCCACAGCCGTCCGAACCCGGTCGGCAACTTCGGTACGTCTGACGTCACTTGGCGTCCCCTTCGGCCTGCTCGCGGCGCGGTGCCGGGTGGAACAGTGCGAAGACGAGTGACGCGTCCGGCAGTGACGGATCGGACAGCTTGCGGTACTCCTCCGCCAGCGCCTGCAGCCGCGCCCCCAGCTCCGCGAACTGCTCGTCGGTGAGCCGCAGATGCGCCATCCCCACGTGCCGCTCGCGGTCCACCGGCGCTGCCTCCAGGTCCGCCACCGCATGCCGCATCAGCACATCCGGCCCTCCCTCGCCCGGATCCGGCAGCACGATCGCCCGCGCGGCCATGGCGTAGTACCGCTCGGTAACCCCCCGGACCTTCCGCGTCCGTACCACCTTCACCAGGCCGGCCCGCTCCAGCAGCCGTACGTGGTAGCTGGAACTCCCCTTGGCGAGGCCCACTCGCTCGGCGATCTGCGTGATCGTCGCGGGCTCGAAGCGGAGCACGGCCATGATGCGGTGACGCGTGAGATTGGAAACGGCACGCAGTTGCTCGTCCGTGGTGACGTGGAACGTCTCGGGAAGATCATCGGTAGGCATGGCCCCAATGGTCAACACTTCTTGACCATTGGGCAAGGGTTTTCTCCCGGCGGCCTCGGTGGGCAGGTGCCGGTGGTCCGGCCAGACGAGGTCGACGGTCGCGACCCGGACCAGGAACGCGGCGGCCTCGTGCGTTTCCACCGGTTCCAGTGCGGCGCAGATCTCAGGGGCGGAAGGCGGGGCGTACCCGGGCAGGAAGCGCCGCCAGGCCCCGTCCACCGCGACCTCGGCCAGCAGTGTGCGGATCCGGTCCGCCAGCTCCGGCAGGTCGGGGTCCGGCTCGGCGAACCGTCCGGCCGCCACGTACACCCGCGCCGGAACGAAAGGCCGGCGTCAAGTCTGCGTTGCCCCTGGAGGGCTGCTGACGGGGCATCGGGTGCACCGTCGCGGGAAGCGGAGGCGCTCCGCGTGGCATGCGCGTGAACGTCCGGTGTGGATCCGGATCGATCAGGAATCGAGAAGCGCGTTCACGGAGCCGCCCCTAGGCTACTCATCATGGGCTTCGCCAGTCACACGGTTTCCCTTCCGCACGACCCGGACGCGTCACTCGCCCCGACGCGGTCCCGACTCCCGGCCCCTTCCTACCGATTGACCGGCGAACACACGCCGATGCGACATCCGGGCCCTGGCCCGCATGTCCGGCACGCATACATCCACAGTGCAAGGAGTACGGCATGAAAGCGCACGTCAGCTCGATCCTTCTTGGTGTCCGGGATATGGACCGGGCCAAGCAGTTCTACACCGAGGGGCTCGGCTGGAAGGTCGAGAACGACTTCGGCATCTCGGTGTTCTTCGCCTCGGACGGCGCCTCGCCCGTCGGCTTCTACAGCCGCGAAGGCCTGGCCGACCAGGTGGGCACGGACCAGGAAGGCAGCGGCTTCAGCGGGCTGGTTCTGACCTACGTCGTCCGCAGTGAGGCGCGGGTCGACGAGATCATGGCGGAGGCCCAGGAGGCCGGCGCCAAGGTCCTCAAGCCCGCCGGCGCCCTGCCGTGGGGCGGGTACGGCGGCACTTTCGCCGACCCGGAGGGCTACATCTGGAGTCTCGGTTACAGTGCCCAGGGAACCGACCAGCCCTACGCCGAGTAGCCGCGATCCTCGTCTCACAGCCGTCCGGGACGGCGGGCGCGGGGAGCGTGCCGCTGCCGGCCCGGACGGCTGTGAGACGCGTGCGGGAAGCGGGAGCGGCGAGCGGAGCCGGGCGGGCGGGATCCGCGGGGAACGGCAGAACGAACAGGAGAAGATCTTGAAGTTTCAGTCCGTCGTCGAGCCACCTGAGCCCATGCGGGGGCTGCTGGTTCCGCCCGAGGTGGTGGCAGCGCTCGGTGAGGGCTCGCGGCCGCCGGTGACGATCACGATCAACGGGCATTCCTGGAGGAGCCGGGTCGCCTTCCTGCGCGGCCGCCACTTGATCGGCCTCAGCCATGCCAACCGGCGGGCCTCGGAAGTCGAGATCGGCGAAGAGATCGAGGTCGAGCTGGAGCTCGACACCGAGCCGCGCGTCGCCGTCGAGCCCGCGGACTTCGCCCAGGCCCTGGACGACGACCCGGCCGCCCGCGCCGCCTACGACACCCTCACGGACAGCCGCAAGCGCGAGCACGTGCGCGCCATCGAGAGCGCGAAGATGCCCGAGACGCGCCAACGGCGCATCGAGAAGGCCATCGCCACCCTGCGGGGCTGACCCCCGAAGGCAATGGGCCCGTGGTCCACGGGGGAGTACGCGCCGCGCCGGTGCGCCCTGCCCCTGTGGGCCCGGATCCGCCGCACGGCGCAGAACCCCACCCGGGACGTGGAGGGGAACAGCGACCGTGACGTGACGGTGACGGTGACGGCGTACGGGGGACTCCTGTCAAGTAACGAATAACCGGGGCTACGGCCCCGTCCCCGACCGGGGCACGGTGGAGATCCATCGTCCTGCACCAGAGCAGGACGATCCGCCACCCGGATCGGAGACCCCGATGTCCCGTCGCGCAGGCGTCTTCGTGACCCGCCGTCCCGGACTCGTCCTCTTCGCCGCCCTCGTGTTCCTCGCGCTGTCCGTCGTGTTCGGCGCGGAGGCCACCGGCCGGCTGAAGACGCAGGGGTACGACGATCCCCGCTCCCAGTCCAGCCGCGCCGCCCTCGTGGCCGCCGAGCACCTGGGGGCCTCCCCCAACCTGGTCGTCGTCGCGCAGGCCCGCGACGGTTCCGTCGACGGCCCGGCGGCCCGGAGCGAGGGCGAGGAGCTGACCCGCCGGCTCGCCGCCCAGCCGCACGTGAGCGCCGTGACCTCGTACTGGACCGGCGGCGCGGCGGAGCTGCGCAGCCGGACCGGCCAGGCGGCCATGCTGGTCGCGCACGTGGACGGGGACGGCGAACAGCTCGGTGCGCGGGTCGAGCGGCTGAGCGAGGAGCTGACCGCCCCCAGTGCCCAGGGCGCTCCCGGCGCGGCCCTGACCGTGCACGTGGGAGGGCCGGCGCTCACCGACGCCGAGCTCCAGGACATCGCGGAGTCCGACCTGAAGCGGGCCGAGGCCGTCGTGCTGCCGGGCACCCTGATCCTGCTGGTCCTGGCGTTCGGCAGCGTCGTGGCCGCCGCGCTGCCGCTGCTGATAGGCGTCCTCGCCATCGCCGGGACCCTGCTGGTCCTGAGCGTCCTCGGCTCCGTCACCGACGTGTCCGTGTTCGCGCTGAACCTCACCACGGCGCTCGGCCTGGGGCTGGGCATCGACTACGGGCTGCTGATCGTCTCGCGGTTCCGCGAGGAGCTCGCCGCCGGGTACCTCCCGCGGACGGCCGCCATCCGGACCGTGCGCACCGCCGGCCACACGATCGCCTTCAGTGCCGCGACGGTCTCCGCCGCGCTCGCGACGCTGCTGGTGTTCCCGCCGTACTTCCTGCGCTCCTTCGCCTACGCGGGCATCGCCGTGGTGGCCATCGCCGCCGTGAGCGCCATGACCGTCCTGCCCGCTCTGCTCGCGCTGCTCGGCAAGCGCGTGAACGCCTGGCCCGTGCCGTGGCGCCGCCGGGCCCGTACGGGCTCCGGATCGCGCTTCTGGGAAGGGCTGGCGCGGATCGTCGTACGCCGCCCGCTGCTCGCGGCGCTGCCGGTGATCGGCCTGCTGGTGGTCCTCGCCGCGCCGTTCGCGCACGCCGGTTTCGCCACCCCCGACGACCGGGCGCTGCCGACGAGCGCAGCCAGCCGGCAGACGGGCGACCTGGTGCGCGACGCGTTCGACATGAAGGGTGCCGACGCGCTCACCGTCTCCGTGACGGGCACGGCGCCCCGGTCGGCGCGGGAAGACTACGTCCGCAGGCTCTCCGCGCTTCCCCAGGTCGCCCAGGTTTCCGTCGTTGCCCAGGTTTCCCCGGTCTCCGGCTCCGGCTCCGGGGGCGACGGTCCGGCCCAGCTCTCCGTGGTGCCGCGGGTCGACCCCCGTTCACGGGCGGCCCAGCAGCTCGTGCACGACGTCCGCGACGTCCCCGCCCCGGCGGGCTCAGAAGTCCTGGTCGGCGGGCCGACCGCGGTACTGGTCGACGCCAAGGACACGGTGGCGGACCGGATTCCGCTGGCGCTCGCCCTGATCACCGTCACCACGTTCGTGCTGCTCTTCGGCTTCACGCGCAGCATCCTCCTGCCGCTCAAGGCCATCGCGCTGAACGCCCTGAGCCTGACGGCCGTCCTGGGAGCGATGGTGTGGATCTTCCAGACGGGCCATCTGAGCGGCCTGCTCGGTTTCACGCCCGGACCGCTCAGCACGACCATGCCGGTGCTGCTGTTCTGCATCCTCTTCGGACTCTCGGTGGACTACGAGGTGTTCGTCCTGGCCCGGATCAAGGAGGCGCGCGACGCCGGGGAGGGCAACACCGACTCGATCGTCACGGGCATCGCCCGGACGGGAGGCATCGTCACCACGGCCGGCGCCCTGCTCGCGTTCACCCTCTTGAGCTTCGGTACCTCCCAGGTCTCCCTCCTGCAGTTCTTCGGCATCGGCGCGGGTCTGGGCGTCCTCCTCGACGCCACGCTCGTCCGGGGCGTCCTCGTACCGGCGCTCATGCGCATGGCGGGCGGCCTGAACTGGTGGGCACCGAAGGCGCTGAGACCCAAGGTGCCGCAGCCGGCGCCCCGGCCGCCACCGGCCACCGCGAGACGGTGCGCCCCGGGCCGCTGCTCCCCGAGCCGCACCGTCGTCCGTACCCACGCCCACGCGCGCCGCTGACCACCGGGCGCTTTCCCCTCTCCCATCCGGTCCAGCCCCGCTCCGTTCCGACCCTCCAGCCCCGCCCAGTCCCGGCCGCCGTCCGTCCGGGGCGCTACGACAAGGAAGACCCATGACTGACATCGCCATCGTCGGACTCGGCTGCCGCTTTCCGGGCGCCCCCGACATCCGCACCTACTGGAAGCTCCTGATGAGCGCCGAGCGTCAGTTCTCCGCCGTCCCGGGGGAACGCTGGAACCACGGGACCTTCCACGAGCCGGGCAACCGGTCGGCCCCCAACGCCTCGTACACCGACCAGGTCGCCTTCCTGGAGGACCTGGACCGCTTCGACGCGGCGCACTACGGCGTACCTCCCGCTCGTGCCCGGGCCATGGACCCGCAGCACCGGCTGATGCTCGACGTCAGCCGCGAGGCGCTCGCCGACGCGGGGCTGGGCCGCGGCGACTTCGACCGCGAGAACACCGGGGTGTTCTTCGGACTCTCGGTGTCCGACTACAAGGACCTCATGGCGGCTCCCCTCCGGGCCATCACCCTGGCCGAGGACGCGCACGCGGCGGACGACGGCGCCGACGCCGCGGACGCAGCGGACGCCGCCGACGCCGCCAAGGAGCGGGCGCGGCAGCTCGGCACCATCGACGCCTTCACCCTGCCGGGGAGCCTCCTCAACATGGCGGCCGGGACCGTCAGCCGCCACTTCGACCTCGGTGGTCCCAGCTTCGCCGTCGACGCCGCCTGCTCCGGTTCGCTGGTCGCCCTCGACCAGGCGATCGCCCAGGTGCGATCCGGCAGCTGCCGGATCGCCCTCGTCGGCGGCGTGTACCTCAACCTCACCCCCGACAGCCTGGTCGGCTTCTCCCGGCTGCGCGCCCTGTCCGCCGCCGGGGTGTGCCGCCCGTTCGACGAGGAGGCCGACGGCTTCGTCCTCGGCGAAGGCGCCGGTGTCGTCGTCATACGGCCGCTGGCCGACGCGCTGGCCGACGGCGACCGCGTCTACGCGGTGATCAAGGGCATCGGCTCGGCCAACGACGGCGCGTCCCCCGGACCGCTGGTCCCCACCTCCGAAGGCCAGCTGCGCGCCATGCGCCGGGCCTACGAGGACGCGGGCGTCGCGCCCTCCTCCGTGGGCTTCCTGGAGGCCCACGGCACCGGCACCGCAGCCGGCGACCGCGCCGAGTCCGAGGCCCTGCGCCGACTGCGCACCGAGTACCCGGACGACGACCCCGCCCTGTGCTACCTCGGCGCGGGCAAGGCCCTCATCGGGCACTCCCTGGCCGCAGCGGGCATCGCGGGACTGATCAAGACGGCCCTGGTCGTCCACCACCGCACGATCGTGCCGCAGCCGGAGACCACCCCCCACCCGGACCTGGGCATCTCCGCCGCCGGCCTGCGCTTCGCCGCCACCGCACTGCCGTTTCCGGACACCGGCACCCCGCGGCGTGCCGCCGTCAGCTCGTTCGGCTTCGGAGGCACGAACGTCCACGTGGTGCTGGAGGAGCGGCAGCCCGACACGGCCGCCGGTCACCTCCCGGACCGCCCCGAAGACACCGGACCGCACCTCGTCCTCCTCTCGGCAGGCAACGCCGAACTGCTGGACCGGCACATCGGCGACGTACTCGACACACTCGACACGGCGCACCGTGCCCCGCTGGCCGCTGTGGCCCACACCCTCGGCTCCCGGGAACCGCTGACGGCCCGGCTCGCGATCGTGGCCACCGGCACGGACGCGTTCGTCGAGCGGCTGCGCCACGCCCGCGAGCAGCTCCTGGCCGGTGCCCGGGGCGACCTCGGCGAGGGCGCCTTCGCCGCCGACGCCCCCCTGCCGGCCGCGCAGCGCAGCGTGGCCTTCCTCTTCCCCGGTCAGGGCAGCCAGCGGCCGGGCATGATGCGGGACCTCCACGAGCGGTTCCCCGCCTTCCGGTCGGCCGTCGCCGTCCTCGACTCCGTGGCCCGCGGGGACGTCGGCTTCGACCTCTCCGACCTGCTGTACGGCGAGGAGGCCCGGTCTCACGGCGACACCGAGGAGCTCAGGAAACGGCTCGCCGCCACCGATGTGTGCCAGCCGCTCCTCGGTACCGTCCAGATGGCCGCCACCCGCGTCCTCGCCGACTGCGGCATCCGTCCGGACCTCACCCTCGGGCACAGCGCCGGGGAGTTCGCCGCGGCCGCGGCCGCCGGAGCGCTCACCAACGTGGACACGGTCCGGCTGCTGGTGCACCGGGGCGCGACCCTCCGGCAGGCGGAGTCCCGCTTCGCGGGCGGGATGCTCGCCGTGCAGACCGACGAGGAGACCTGCCGCCGGCTCACGAACGGGATCGACGGCGTGTGGCTCGCCTGCTTCAACCAGCCGCGACAGATCGTGGTCAGCGGCACGCCGGAGGGGCTCGCCGCGCTGCGCGAGGCCTGCGCGGAAGCGGGGGTCGTCACGGCGGCGCTCGACGTGTCCAACGCCTTCCACTCGCCGCACCTGGCCGCCGTCGAGGACACCATCCGCGCGGGTCTCACCGCCCGCCCGATCGCCGGCCCCGTCCTGCCGTTCGTCTCGTCCGTGAACGCCGAGGTCTGCACCGACCCCGGCCGGCTGCGCGAGCTGTGGACCCGTCACGCGTCCGCGCCGGTCCTCTTCGGCGACGCGGTCCGCACCGCCTACGACCAGGGGGCCCGCGTCTTCCTCCAGGTGACGGGCGGCAGCTCGCTCCTCACCTCGGTCCGCCGCAACCTCACCGGCCACGACGACGTCCATGTCGTCCCCGTCGAGGGGATGGCCGACGGCGGGCGCACCTTCGCCCTGGCCCTCGCCCGGCTCGTGGTCCTGGGCGTCCCGGTCGACCCGCGCGCCCTGGTCGCCGAGGAGGACCGCCGGCTGCTGGACCTGCCGGTGGCCGGGCTCGCCACCCAGTCCTACTGGGTGCCGGCCAGACGCGCCACGAAGCGGGCCCCCGCCGCCGCCTCCGTCCCGCCGCAGCCCGTGTGCCCCGTACAGCCCGTACAGCCCGTGCAGCCCGTAGAACCCGCACAGCCCGAGGAGACCTCGATGAACGCCCCGACGTACGACCCGGCGAACACCCCGATGGGCGAACTGCTCCAGCTGGTCCAGCAGCAGGCGGAGCTGCTCGCCCGCCTCACGGAGACGCTCCCCGCGCCGGTGCCCACCGCCCCGGCCGTCCCCACCGCCCCGGCCGTCCCCACTGCCGCGGCCCCCGAGGTGACCGGCGAGGTCACCGCAGCCGTGCTCGCGCAGGTGGCCCGGATCAGCGCCTTCCCGGTGGAACAGCTGAGCAACGACCAGCTGCTGATCGACGACCTCGGCTTCGACTCGCTGATGCTGACCGACCTGTTCACCTCCCTCAACCGGCAGTGGCCGCAGTGGACCTTCGACGAGCGGGCCGCCGACCGGCCGACCGTCGCCCGGATCGCCGCGCTGATCACGGGCGGCTGCCCGGACGCCACGGCGGCGACCGCCGTCCCGGGGCAGCGCGCCGGACAGGGTGACGGGCCTCCGCCCGGGACGTCCGCAGACATGCCGCCGGTCGCGGTGGACCCCGACCCGCCCGCGGCCGCGGACTTCCCAGGCCTGTGCGTGGTCCCGGCGCCCCCGGACCAGCGGACGGACGACCCGGCCGCGCCGGAGGAGCACACGCGGATCGACTGCTTCCCGGAGGTGGCCGCCCACGGTGAGCGGATCGGGATGCTCGCCGGGCTGGGGCTCGCCAATCCGTACTTCCTCGTCCACGAGGGCGGCATGACGGACACGACGGTCGTCGACGGCCGGGAACTCGTCTCCTTCTCCAGCTACAACTACCTGGGCATGGCGACCGACCCGAAGGTGAAGGCGGCCGCCAAGGAGGCGGTCGAGCGCTACGGCACCTCGGTGTCCGCCAGCCGGCTGCTGTCCGGCAGCCGTCCGCTCCACCTGGAACTCGAAGCGGAACTCGCCGAGCGGCTCGGATGCGAAGCCGCGCTCACCCTGGCCAACGGACACGCCACCAACGTCACCGTGATCGGGCACCTCGTCGGCCCCGGGGACCTCGTCCTCCACGACTCCCTCGCCCACGACAGCATCCTGCAGGGCTGCAAGCTCTCCGGCGCGACCCGGCGCCCGTTCCCGCACAACGACGCGGCCGCACTCGACGCCGTGCTCGGCCAGGTCCGCGACCAGTACCGGCGGGTGCTCGTCGTCGTCGAGGGCGTCTACAGCATGGACGGCGACATCGCCGACCTGCCCGCCCTCGTCGAGGTCAAGCGCCGCCACGGCGCGCTGCTGATGATCGACGAGGCCCACAGCATCGGCACGATCGGCACGACGGGCATGGGCATCGGCGAGTACCACGGCATCGAGCGTTCGGCCGTCGATCTGTGGTCGGGCACGTTGTCCAAGGCACTGGCCAGCTGCGGCGGCTACGTCGCCGGGAGCCGCGCGGTCGTCGAGTACCTGCGCTACACCGTTCCGGGGTTCGTCTACAGCGCCGGCATGACCCCGGGCGACACCGCCGCCTCGCTGGCCGCCCTGCGCCTCCTGCGCACCGAGCCGCAGCGCGTCACGCGTCTCGCGTACAACGCCTCGCTGTTCGTCCGCCTGGCGCGCGAGGCGGGGATCGACGTCGGGGACAGCCACGACACGCCGGTCGTCCCCTGCATCGTCGGGGACTCGCTGAAGACCCTGAAGCTCGCGGAGGCCCTCTTCCAGCAGGGCATCAGCGTCAACCCCATCCTCCACCCGGCCGTACCGGAGGAAATGGCCCGGCTGCGCTTCTTCATCACCTGTGACCACACACCCGACCAGATCCGGCAGGCCGTGACCGCGCTGGAGCGCGAACTGCGGCAGCTGGACGCGGACACGGCGACGGAAGCGGACGCGGCCACGGACGCGGCCACCGACGCCCCCGCCGCCGCCGCGTGACCCCCGCCGCCGTGCACACCGTCTTCCCGCCGGCCGTGCCGGGACAGATCCACCGATGGGGCGGGGCCGGGGTCCTCGTGGCCCGGCGCCCCGACCTCCACCGGGCCGTGTCCCTCGCGCCCCTCTCACCGGCCGAGCGGCAGGTGGTCCGGGCGCTGCCGGCCTGGCGGCAGGCCGAGTGGGCGGCGGGACGGCTGCTCGCCAAGCGCCTGGTCGGCGAGTTCCTCGCCGTCCCGGCGGCCGACGCGGAGATCCTCCCGCGCTGCGACGGCAGCCCCCACGTCCTCGTCGGCGGGTGCCCGGTGCCGGCCCTGCACGTTTCCATCAGCCACACTGCCCACCACGTCGCCGCGGCCCTCGCACCGCAGCCGGTCGGAGTGGACCTGTGCGAGACCTCCTCGGCAGCCGCGGTACGGCGGGTCGCGGACCACGTGCTTTCCCCCGGGGAACTCTCCCTCGTCGGTACGGACCGGCCCGACGCGCTGGCCGGCGCCTGGGCGCTGAAGGAAGCGGCGGTCAAGGCCGACCGGACCGGCGTCTTCGGCACCGCGGCGCGGGGCATCGCGATCCTGGGCCTGCGGCCGCCCGTCCTCGGCGGGCGGCGCCGCGCGATGGCGTGGCAGGCGGGAGACGCGGTGCTCGCCCTCGTCCTCGCGGCACCGGCCGGGTCACCGGCCGCGGCACCGGCGTGACGGCATTCCCGTCCTGGGCGCCACACGCACCCGGAGGCAGCAGGAAGCGGAACAGCCGGGAACGGTCTGTGATGCCTGCTCCACCTGGGGTAATGCCTTGACGTGCATGTCGAACAGACTATCGAATACGGTCTACGCTGGAGAGACCGGACGGGGAGTCGGGTGTCGACGATCGGGGGCTGACCAGGAGCTGGAGGTGGTGACGCGATGTTCGCGCACCTGCATGTCGCCTCCGGATACTCGGTGCGTTACGGCGCGGCGCTGCCCGGCCGGCTGGTCGAGCGGGCGGCGGAGCAAGGTCTGCGGGAGCTGGCGCTGACCGACCGGGACACGGTGGCCGGGGCGGTCCGGTTCGCGCAGGCCTGTGCGAAGGCCGGGATCCGGCCGCTGTTCGGTGCGGACCTCGCGGTCCCGCCCCTCGCCCCGGCCGGCCCGGCGCCGTCGAAGGGCCGTACCCCGGCCCGGGGCGGCGCCTTCGTCGCCGACTCCGCACCCCGGGTCACCCTGCTGGCCCGCGACGGCGCCGGCTGGGCCAACCTGTGCGCGCTGATCACCGCCGCCTGGACCGCCCGACAGCAGGCCGGCGGCGGGCAGCCGATCGTCCCCTGGCCCGCGATCCAGCAGCATGCCGAGGGGCTCACCGTACTGCTGGGACCGGCGTCCGAGCCGGTACGGGCGCTCGCCGACGGCCGCCCGGACCGGGCGGCCGAGCTGCTCGCACCGTGGCGGGAGGCGTTCGGGCAGCACCTCCGGCTGGAGGCCGTGCACCACCGCCGCACCGGCACGGGGCCCGGCTCGCTCCGGCTGGCCGCCCGCACGCTCGGACTGGCCGCCGACCTCGACCTGCTCGCCGTCCTGACCAACGCGGTCCGCTACGCGACCCCGGACCAGGCGCCGGTCGCCGACGTACTGGACTCGGCCCGTCTGCTCACCCCCATCCGGCCCGGCCACACCTGCAACGGCGAGCGGTCGCTGAAGAGCGCCGCCGAGATGGGCGAGCTCGCCGAGGAAGTCGCCCGGGCAGCCGGACAGGAGAACGGCGGGGCCGCACACCTGCTGGCCACCACCACCCGTACCGCCTCCGAGTGCCGCCTCGACCCGTACGCCGACCTCGGGATCGGCCGGGTCCACTTCCCGGAGGAACACGTCATCGGCCTGGCCCCCGGCACGTCCGCCCGGGCCCTGCGCGAACGCTGCGAGGCGGCGATGGTCCGCCACGGCTACGACCGCTCCGCCACCATGCGGACCCGCCTGGAGGAGGAGCTCCGGGTGCTGAACACGCTCGGCTGGCCCTCGTACGCCCTGACCGTGGCCCAAGTCGTCGACGACATCCGGGAGATGGGCATCCGGGTGCAAGCCCGGGGTTCCGGCGCCGGTTCCCTGGTGGTGCACCTGCTCGGCATCTCCTTCGCCAACCCGCTGGAGCACGGGCTGCTGATGGAGCGCTTCGTCAACCTGCGCCGCCGCACGCTGCCGGACATCGACATCGACGTGGAGTCCGCACGCCGCCTGGACGTCTACCGCCGGATCATGGACCGGTTCGGCACCGAGCGGGTCTGCACCCTCAGCATGCCGGAGACCTACCGGGTGCGGTGGGCGATCCGCGACGCCGGCCTGGCCCTCGGTCTGCCCCCGGACGAGGTCGGACGCCTGGCCAAGGCGTTCCCGCACATCGCCGCCCGCTCGGCCCGCACCGCACTGCGCGAACTCCCGGAGCTGCGGCAGGTCGCCGCCCACGCCGACCGCTACGGGAGGCTGTGGGACCTCGTCGAAGGCCTCGACGCGCTCCCGCGCGGCACCGCGATGCACCCCTGCGGCGTCATCCTCTCCGACGCCACCCTCCTCAAGCGCACTCCCGTCGTCCCCACCGCCACCGAAGGCTTCCCCGCCACCGTCTTCGACAAGGAAGACGTCGAAAAGGACGGCCTCGGCCTGCTGAAGCTCGACGTCCTGGGCGTACGGATGCAGAGCTCGATGGCGTACGCGGTCCGCGAGATCGAACGCACCACCGGCGAGCGGATCGACCTGGACGACCGCACTCAGGTACCGCTGACCGACCCGGCCGCCTACGAGTTGCTGCGCGAGGGCGAGTCGCTGGGCGTCTTCCAGCTGGAGTCCCCCGGCCAGAAGGACCTCCTCGGCCGGCTCCAGCCGGAGACCTTCGCCGACCTGGTCGCCGAGATCTCGTTGTTCCGCCCGGGCCCGGTCCAGGCGGACATGATCCGCCCGTTCCTCCTGGGCCGGCATGGCAAGAAGGCCGTCACCTACCCCCACCCGGACCTGGAGCGGTGGCTGAGCTCCACCTACGGGGTGGTCATCTACAACGAGCAGGTGGCGGGCCTGTTCGCCACCATGACCCGCAGCGACCTGGCCATGGGTGAGGAAGCGCGCCGTGCCCTGGCCCAGCCGGAGCGCCTGGCGAAGCTCCAGACCTGGTACCGGCAGAGCGCCACCGCGGCCGGCTACCGGCCGGAGGTGATCGACGCGGTGTGGCGGATGCTGGAGAACATGGGGGCCTACGGCTTCGCGAAGGCGCACGCGACCGCCTTCGCGCTGCCCACCCTGCAGTCGGCCTGGCTGAAGGCGCACTACGCGGCGCCGTTCTACGCCGGGCTGCTGGAGCACGACCCCGGCATGTACCCGAAGCGGCTGGTGCTGTCCGACGCCCGGCGCCGCGGCGTGCCGATCCTGCCGCTCGATGTCCAGTACTCCGCCACCAGCTACCGCACCGAGCGGCTCCCGGACGGCAGGCTGGGCCTGCGGATATCGCTGGCCGACGTCCAGGGCATCACCGAGGAGCAGGCCGCCCGGATCGAAGCGGGCCGTCCGTACACGGACCTCGCCGACTTCTGGGCCCGCGCCCGGCCCGCCCACCCGGTGGCCGATCGCCTCGCGCGGATCGGCGCCTTCGCCACCCTCGCCCCCGGAGCCGGCCGCCGTGACCTGCTCCTGCAGATCGAGGAGCTCCACCGCCACCAGCGGACCTCCACAGGAGCCGGTCAGCTCACCCTCACCCCGGCCGGCGCAGGCTCGTACCCCGGGCCGAGCGGTCTGCCGGTGATGACGCCGAGCGAGGAGTTGGACGCCGAGCTGGAGGTCATCGGCATGGACGCCTCCCGGCACCTGATGGAACCGCTGCACCCGCTGCTGACCGAGCTCGGCGTCACGGCCTCCTCCCGGCTGAAGTACCAGACGACCGGCGAGACCGTACTGGTGGCCGGCGCGAAGGTCGCCATCCAGACCCCGCCCATGCGCTCCGGCCGCCGCACCATCTTCGTCTCCCTGGACGACGGAAGCCCGGCCGGTCAGATCGACCTCACCTTCTTCGACGACACCCACGAGCAGGCCGCCTACCCGCTCTTCCACCACTTCCTGCTCCTCGCGCGCGGTACCGTCTCCCGCCGCGGCAAGTCCGTCTCCGTCATCGGCACCCACGCCTGGAACCTCCAGGACATCGCCGACGCCCACCGGGACGGCGGCCCCGCCGCCGTCCGTACGCTGCTCGCCGGCGAGCCCCCGTGCTCCGACGGCGAGGCAGTCTCGGCAGCCCGGCCGGCTCCCGGCGGACAGGGCGGCGGCGGTGCAGGGCGGCTGTGGCACGCCAGTCAGGGGAGCGCCGGATGACCAGCACCAGCAGCAGTACCAGTACCACTCCCACTACCACTACCAGGGTGACGATCCTTCACCTGCGCTTCCACCGCGCCGGCTTCGAGACCTACCGCGAACTGTTCACGGTGCTGGGTGACATCACCCCGGTCGTCCAGGCGCTCCCACCGGACGGCGCGCTGCTGGATCTGGCCGGTGCCACGCGCTATTTCGGGCAGTCTCCCGCAGAGCTCGCGGACCGGCTCCAGACCCGGCTCGCAGCCCGGTACGGACTGGTCAGCACGGGCGGGATCGGCCCGAACCGTCTGCTCGCCACCCTCGCCGCCGACACCGCTCCGCCCGGCACCGTCCGGGTGCTGCCCGACGACCCTGCCGAACTGGAGCGCTTCCTGCACGGCTGTCGGGTACGGGCACTGCCCGGGGTCGGGTCCGTCCTGGAACGCTCGCTGCTCCGGTACGGGATCGGGACGATCGGTGATCTGGCCGCCCTCCCGCTGACCACGGTGCAGCGGATCGCCGGCGCCTCCGCCGGTCGCCTCCTGCACGAGCGGGCTCGGGGGACCGACCGCCGCACCGTCAGCCCGGGCGGACCGCCCGCCACCATCACCAGCGCCCGGCGCTTCGACCGGGACGTCCTCGACCCGGCCGAGGTCCGCCGCGCCCTGCTCGGCGCGGCCACGGACCTCGGAGCCCGGCTCCGGATCGCCGGACAGGTCGCCCGGACGGTCGAGCTGCAGGTCACCTACGCCGACCGGTCGACCACCACGCGTTCGCGCACCCTGCCCGAGCCCACCGCCCACACCCCCTGCCTCCAGCAGGCGTTGTACGGACTGTTCTCCGCACTCGGGCTCCAACGGGCGCGCGTGCGGGCGGTGTCCACCCGGGTCGGCGAGCTGACCGGCTCGGCCGGCGCCTCGGAGCAACTGACCTTCGACCGCCCCACCGAGAACGCCCGCGCGCTGGAACCGGTCATCGACCGGGTCGGTCGGCGCTTCGGCCCCGGCGCGGTTCGCCCGGCCTCGCTCCTGACACCGAGACCAGGACCCCGGCGGGCCTTATCGGGCGAGCGCCCTGCAGCCTGAAACCCCGACTCTCTGGGTGCTCAGTCCAGCGGTGGCCAGGCACCGGCGAGCAGACGCTCAGCCTCCGCGACGATCGCTCCGGCCAGTTGCTCACGTGTGCCGTGCCGGATCGCCCCCAGTCGTTGTACGCATCGACCTTGTCGACCAGTGGCCGAAGCGACTGAGGCCGGGCCAGTGCGCACAGCCTCCGTCGCGGTGACGGCGCAGGGGGTGTGCGGGGTGGGCATGGCGACGTCGGTGCCGGGACCGCCATGGACGAAGTACGACCAGAAGTCGACGGTCGAGCGGGCGGGAAGGCTGCTCGCCCGGCCGGCGAACTCGTTTCGGACGTAGTCGGCGAGGTCGTTTCCGTAGATGACGATGTCGGTCTGGTGGACGGACAGCACGGGGTGGCCGCATTCGCCTGCTGTGCCGGGCAGGTAGCGGTGGCTGTAGACGGGGACCAGCTGCGGGACGGCCGCCAGCTCGGACCGTGCGATCTGCAGCGCGTCGGATGTCCCTGCCGGCCTCGGACTCCAGGCCGGGTGCCAGAAGCCGTTGTGCTCCACGTCGAAGAGCACGCCCTCGATCGGCTGCGAGAGTCGCCCGGCGAGGTCCTCGGGGTCGCCGCCCCGCCAGTCGGGCCAGCTTCGCGACCCGTGCGGGAGCCCGGCGGAAAGGAAGACCCTGTGGTCAGCCGAGAAGGCGAAGCCGAACCGCGCCTCGACCGCGTCGAGTTCCCGCTCGCTGAGGCCAGGGGCGATCTCGGCTCGGAGCGCGTTCTGAAGGTCCCGGGCGGCTTCGAGGGTCAGTGGTTCGGGCGCCTGTTCGGTCATTCGGCAGCATAGTGACCGCTCCCGAGCTGATCCGGATGGCCGGCGGGGCCGGGAGCGGTGCGACGGGTTACGGTCAGTGAGGCCGGGGCGATTCCCTGACCCCACGTGCCCGTGGCTGTGTCAGGTGGGTTCGTGGCCCAGGACGGCGGCGCGCTGGTAGTACGCGTAGAGCCCGTCGAAGACGGGGTTGGCGACGGCCATCGTGTGGCGGTCGTCGCCGGTCATGGACAGGCCCCGCAGGACGGCGTCGAGGCCGGGGGCTTCGGGGGCGTGGAAGCGTTCGTCGTCGATGTCCGCTTCGTGGACGATCTGCGCGATGCGGTGCAGGGCGGGGTCGTCGGTGAGGCGGTGGACGCGCAGGACGGTCTCGAAGCTGCAGTCGCCGTGGTGGTGGCCGAGTTCGACGCCGCGCATGTCGAAGGGGGTCGCGTCGGCGGGGACCTGGGCGGGGTCGGTGACGAAGACGAATTCGGCTTCGGGGTCGATGAAGCGGCCGATCAGCCAGGCGCAGGCGGCGCGGTCGATGTGGATGCCGGCGCGGGTGGCCCACTTCATGGGGTGCTCTCTTCCGTGGTGTTGGCGGGGTGCAGGGCCTCGACGGCGCTCTCGGCTGCATGGCGGTCGGGCGGGGGGAAGTAGTCGCGCCGCTGGATGCGCCTCAGTTCGGCGCGCAGCTTGGCCAGTACGCGCCGCCGGTCGGCGTCGTCCGTGTCGCGTGCGTCTTCGGCCTGGGCGAGGACCTGCTGGTATTCGGCGGCCCGGGCCCGGGTCATGTCCTCCACGAGCTGCTGTTCATGGCCGGCGGCGGCCGGGTGGGCGATCCACACGGTGGCAGTGCCGCCGAAGTCGGTGACCTCCTCGGCGATCCACTCCAACTGCTCCTGGGTGCGGGCACCTGCGGGCAGAGCGACCAGGCCGTCGCTGATCTGTCCGGCTCCCAGGCGCTTGAGCTTGCGCCAGACGGTGATCCGCGGGGTGGAGGGCTCGCGCGGCAGGCGGTAGGAGAGCAGCGCCCACTGCCGCTCGGGCCCGTTCACGTGCGGCTTCCCGGCCGGTCTGCCGCGGCCGCGGCCGCAGCCGCAGTCCGAGGCTGCAACGAGCTGTTCACGTCCATCCCTCGAGTCCTGCCCTTCCATCGATCCGACGCGCGATGTAACCATGGTTACACAGCCATGGGAGGGGTGGAGGTACGCGGTCGCGTGCGCCCGGACCGTCCCGTCCACCGCCGTCTCGTACGGCTTCACCAGGACGAAAGGGAGTGCCGGTGACCACCACCGACCAGCCCCCGAGTGTTTCGAGTACAGCCGATCAAGCCCCTGCCGGTGGCGATGTCATTCCGCTGCGGCAGGCGACCCGGGCATGGTTCGTGATCTCCTGGCAGACCTTCGGCGGCCCGGCCGGCCAGATCGCGGTGATGCAGCGGGCCCTGGTGGAGGACAAACGCTGGATCGGCCAGCAGCGGTTCAACCACGCCCTGAGCTACTGCATGCTCCTGCCCGGCCCGGAGGCCCAGCAGCTCGCCATCTACAGCGGATGGCTCCTCAACGGCACCCGTGGCGGCCTGATCGCCGGCACCCTGTTCGTCCTGCCCGGCGTCCTGGCCCTGCTCGCCCTGTCCGCGCTCTACGTCGCCTTCGGCTCGACCACAGCCCTCGTCGGCGTCTTCGCCGGTCTTGCGCCCGCGGTCGTCGCCATCGTCGTCCAGGCCGTCTCGCGGGTCGCCAAGCGCTCCCTGACCCACCCGCTCCTGATAGCCCTCGCCGCCGTTTCCTTCGCGGCGCTGGCGCTGTTCTCGGTGCCGTTCCCCGTCGTCATCGCCGCCGCCGCTCTGGCCGGGTGGCTCATCGGGCGCTACAAGCCCGACGCACTCAAGCCCCCGGCGGGTCACGGGGCCGGTGGCGGGCCGGCGCCGCTGATCCCGGACGACGCGCTTCACCACGAGCAGCCCAGCCGCCGGCGAACCTGGCGCATCCTCTCCGCCGGCCTGCTGCTGTGGGCCGTCCCGCTGGCCGCCGTCGCCCTGCTGACCGGCACAGGGAGCGTGTTCACCGCCCAGGGACTGTTCTTCTCCGGCACCGCGCTGGTCACCTTCGGCGGCGCCTACGCCGTCCTGGCCTTCGTCGCGCAGCAGGCCGTGCAAACGTACGGCTGGCTCAGCGCCAAGGAGATGGTCAGCGGCCTGGCTCTGGCCGAGACCACTCCCGGCCCACTGATCATGGTGGTCCAGTTCGTCGCGTTCCTCGGCGCCTACCGCGACCCCGGCGGCCTCGACCCGTGGGCCGCGGCCCTGCTCGGCGCCCTGCTGACGACCTGGGTGACCTTCGTGCCGTGCTTCCTGTTCATCTTCCTCGGCGCCCCCTACATCGAACGGCTTCGCGGCAACCGCAGGATCTCAGCCGCCCTGACCGGCATCACCGCCGCCGTCGTCGGCGTCATCGCCAACCTCGCCCTCTACTTCGCTGAGCACGCCCTCTTCACAGACGTGGACGACAAGACGTTCGGCCCCCTGCACCTCGCCCTGCCCGACCTCACCACACTGCGCCCCGCAGCCCTCGCCATCACCGTGATCGCGGCGCTGCTGATCTTCAAGCTCCGCTGGAGCATCCTGCGCACCCTCGGCATCTGCGCCACCCTCGGACTTGCCGCAGCCCTGACCGGGCTCCCCGGCATCTGAGCCGCGAGGAGGTCGGCAATGTCGGCCCCGGTGACCGTCATGGCCGTCGGGACCGATGTGCACGCGGATCCGGGTACCGGCGGGTTTGGAGCAAAGTGCCGGTCGGCATGCCGGCCGGTGAGCGTTCCCTACAACACCGTCGGCCCGATCGAGCCGGGCTCCGGGAGGAACCCGCCATTTCCGCCCGGGGGTGGTCCCGGCCAGCCGGTGCGGGGTTAACGTCCCCGAATGTCTTCGAACACACAGGCGTCTCCCGCCAGTTCGCCCAGCCGTCGCGTCCTCCTGCGCACCGCCCTGGCCGGTACGGCGGTCGCCGGGTCCGTCGGCTCCGTCATCGGGCTCGGCTCCGTCTTCCCGGCCTCCGCCTCCGAGGCCTCCGCCGAAGCCCTGGGCGGGGGCCGTCCGCCGAGCCCGGAAGAGGCGCTGCGGCGCCTGGCGGCCGGCAACAGGCGCTGGGCGGCGTACCGCCAGCAGCACCCGCACGAGTCGCGTTCCGTACGCCTCCAAGTGGCGCGGGAGCAGCACCCCTTCGCGATCGTGCTGGGCTGCGTCGACTCGCGGGTACCGCCGGAGCTCGTCTTCGACCAGGGGCTCGGTGATCTGCTGACCGTACGCGCGGCGGGCGAGGTGCTGGACGAGGCGGTGCTCGGCAGCATCGCGTACGGGGTCCTGGAGCTCGACGTCCCCCTGGTCCTGGTGCTCGCCCACCAGTCGTGCGGGGCCGTCGGCGCCGCGGTCCACGCCGACGAGACGGGTACCGAGCTGCCCGCCCATATCCAGTACCTGGCCGAGCAGATCCGGCCGTCGATCGACCACGGCCGGCACGGTGAGGCCCGGGTCGCCGCCACCATCGACGCCCACGCGCGCCGGACCCGGGGCCTGCTGGCGGGGGAGCCGGACCTGGCCCGCAGGATAGCCACCGGCAGGCTCGCCGTGGCGGTCGCACGCTACGACCTGGTCGACCAGAAGGTCCGCATGCTGCGCACCGAGTAAATCCCCTTCACCTGTCATCGGCGCCACGCACAAATCCCCTGGCCGCGCAAAAACACCCCGGACCGATTGACGGCCGGGGTGTTTGTCTGCGTATATTTGATGTTTCACATCGAGGCAGAGCTAAGACATGAAAAAGCTTATGGGGACACCGTACCGCGTCAGGAGTGGAATTGTCAACCGAAGAATTCCGGAATGAGCAGCAATTCATCACGGCTCTCTACGCGCGCCTCGACGACCTGAGGGATCAGGCCGAACGCGCCGTGCAGGGTGCGCTCGGCGAGGCCGGCAGCGGGTTCCAGGCGCGCCTGGAGCGGGATGTCGTGGTCGCTGAACAGTCCGGTCTGCTTTCCGCTCTGAACTCGGGCGAAAGCGGCCTGTGTTTCGGCCGGCTGGAGTTCTCCGACGGCTCGGACCACCACATCGGCCGCATTGGAATCAGGCAGGACGACGGGGAGCGCACGCCTCTCGTACTCGATTGGCGGGCCGAAGTCGCACGGCCGTTCTATCTCGCGACCGGATATTCCCCCATGGGGCTGCGCCGGCGCCGCCACATCACCACCCGGGGCCGCGAGGTCACGGCCCTGCACGACGAGATCCTCGACCTCGCCGACACCGAACGCACCGGCCACGAGGGGGCCGACGCGGACGCGGTGCTGCTCTCCGCTCTCGACGCCGCCCGGACCGGCCGGATGCACGACATCGTGCAGACCATCCAGGCCGAGCAGGACCGCATCATCCGCTCCACCCACCGCGGAATCCTGGTGGTCGAGGGCGGCCCGGGCACCGGCAAGACCGCCGTGGCCCTGCACCGGGCCGCCTACCTGCTCTACGCGCACCGCGAGCTGCTCGCCAAGCGCGGCGTACTCATCGTCGGTCCGAACCCGGCCTTCCTCGGCTACATCGGCGAGGTCCTCCCGGCCCTCGGCGAGACCGGGGTGCTGCTCGCCACCCCGGGCGAGCTGTTCCCCGGCGTGCGCGCGAGCGCCGTGGACCGCCCCGGCGCCGCGGCCGTCAAGGGGCGCGCGGAGATGGCGGAGATCCTCGCCCGCGTCGTGAGCGACCGGCAGGCGCTGCCGGAGACCGTGCCCGCGGGCAGCGGCGAGGACGCCGACGTGGTCCCCGAACCGGCCCTGGAGATCGACCACGACGACTACGGGACGCTGCTGCTCGACCGGACCATGGCCCACGAGGCCCGGGACCGGGCCCGCGCCACCGGACTGCCGCACAACCTGGCACGCCCGTACTTCGCCTTCCGGATCATCGACGCGCTCACCGAACAGCTCGCCGACCGGCTCGGCGCCGACCCCTACGGCGGCCCCAACCTGCTCGGCCCCGACGACATCGCCCAGCTGGGCAAGGAGATCGCGACCAGCGCCGAGGTGCACGCCGCCATCGACACGCTGTGGCCCCCGCTCACCCCCCGGCAGCTGATCTCCGACTACCTCGCCGAGCCCACCCACCTCCCCGAGCGGGAGGCCGCGCTGATCCGGCGTACGACGACGGGCGACGCGGACTGGACTGCGGCCGACGTCCCGCTGCTCGACGAGGCCGCCGAACTGCTCGGAGTCGACGACACCGCGCGGCGCGCCGCCGAGGAGCGCGAGCGCCTCGAACGCGTCGCGTACGCGCAGGGCGTACTGGACCTGTCGGCCGGGTCGGAGTCGTACGAGTTCGAGGACACGGAGAACGAGTTCCTCGCGGCCCACGACATCATCGACGCCGAGCGGATGGCCGAGCGGCAGGAGGAGGCCGACCACCGCAGCGCGGCCGAACGGGCCGCCGCAGACCGCACCTGGGCCTTCGGGCACGTCATCGTGGACGAGGCCCAGGAACTGTCCGCCATGACCTGGCGCCTGCTCATGAGGCGCTGCCCGACCCGCTCCATGACGCTGGTGGGCGATCCGGCCCAGACCGGCGACGAGGCGGGCTGCGGTTCCTGGCAGCAGATCCTGGCGCCCTACGTGGAAGACCGCTGGGAGCTCGTGCGGCTCGGCGTCAACTACCGTACGCCCGCCGAGATCATGGAGCTGGCGGCAGCCGTGCTCCGGGCCCGCCACCCGGGCTTCGAGCCGCCGAGCTCGGTCCGTTCCACGGGCCGCCGGCCCTGGGTGGCGCGGACCGACGACCTGGCCGCGGCGGTGGCCGACGCGGTACGGGAGGGCGCGCCGGCCGAGGGCCGCCTCGCGGTGATCGCCCCGCGCCCGCTGCACGGGGAACTGGCGGCCGTGCTGCCCGGCGTACGGGCGGGGGAGGAGCCCGACCTCACCCGACCGGTGGTCCTGCTCGCACCGCGGCAGGCCAAGGGCCTGGAGTTCGACACGGTGATCGTCGTGGAACCGGCCGACCACGAACCCAGCGACCTCTACGTGGCCCTGACGCGCGCGACCCAGACCCTGGGGGTGCTCCACACCGGCCGGCTGCCGCAAGGCCTGGACGAACAGTCGTAGAGGGGTCAGGTCCTACGGGCCGCCCCCCGGCCGCCTTGCCCGGCCCTGCTCGTCGCACGGGAGCCCGTCCGCCGTGTGGTCGGCCAGGAAGTCCCGGACCGACTCCTCCTCGACCTCCGCCATCCGCGTCGGTTTCACCACGATCACACCGCCGAAGGGGCGGTCCACGTCCCGGATGATGAGCAGCGTCGCGGTCAGCAGCACGGTGACGACGACCAGGGCGCTGAGCGGCCCCTTGTTGCCCGTGCGGGGCAGGCACAGACCGAGGCCGACGACGGTCACGGCGAGGTTCACCAGCATGAACCAGTAAACCAGGCCCGGGACGGTCGGTGTGGCTTCGGCCATCCTGGCCTGCCGGCCCAGCGACCGCTGATCATCCGCGGCGACCAGCATGCCGAAGGCGGGACTGCCCGTGCCGACTTCCTTGAAGGCCGCGCGGAAGTCCCTGCTCCACACACTGGGGGCCGAGGACCCCTTTCCCCCGGCCATGGCAGGCCATTCCTTGTACACGACGGCCCGCGCGTAGCAGACGGCGTCACCGCGCAGCCGCTGACGCAACGCCGGGGGAGCGTAGTCCGCCACTTCCGCGAGGTGGTCCAGTGCGTGCGCCTCCGCCCGCGCGGCGTCGTCGGCCCGCCCGTTGGAGCTCGAGGCGGTGACGAGCATGAACGCGAGGATCAGGATCGTCAGGGTCATCAGGGGCCCGATGAGGTCGCGCACCCCCATGCCCTCGGCGTCGTCACCGCCCATCAGCCGGGGGCGCAGGAACCGGTTCGCGGCAAGGCCCGCGGTCAGTGCGAGGAAGGCGACGAGGAGGGTGACCGTCACCGGCCGGCCTCCCCGGCCGCGGTACCGGGCGGACCCGTCACGTGTCCCACCAAGACCTCCTCCATCGGACTCCCGGTGCCCCGGTCGGATCGCGTTCCCGCGATCCTCGTGGCCGGCCCGCCGGTCCCGCCCGGACCGCGCCCGCAGCGCCCGAACGCCACCCGCACGAGTGCGGCCGTAGTGCCGTTCGGCAGCGGCGCCGAGGCCCGTACCGGAGGAACTCGCCCGGCCACCCGGGTGAGTTCAGGAGCGGATCCCCGCCGCCGGGGCCCGGATCCCGCTACAACCAGGGGCGTGATCGAGAAGATGACGGCGCGCGGCCTGTCCGCACTCGCCGCGACCCTGACGGCCGTGCTGGCGGTGGCCCTGACCCCCGACCCGGTGCGTGCGGCCGAAGGAGCGCCCCGTACCGGCTTCGAGGCCACGTACGGAGCGCACTGGACCAGTGAGTCCCAGGAGCGGGACCTCCTCCACGCGGTGGGGCGCCGCGGCGAGCGCGCCACCGTCCGGACCATCGGTACGACCCTGCGGGGCCGCCCGCTGCGGCTGGTGAGCCTGGGCCGGGGCCCCGTCACCGTGCTGCTGGTGTGCGGCCAGCACGGAGACGAGCCGGCGGGGCGCGAGGCGTGCCTGAGCACCGTACGGGACCTCGCCCACGCCCGGGACGCGGCGGCCCGGCGCCTCCTGGAGGCCGTCACCCTCCTCGTGGTCCCGACCGCCAACCCGGACGGGCGGGCGGCCGGCACCCGCTCCAACGCCGGGGGCACCGACATCAACCGCGACCACATGGCCCTGGCCTCGCCCGAGGCGCGGGCGACGGCCGCCGTGCTGCGCGACCGCCGGCCGCACCTCGTGTACGACCTGCACGAGTACCGGGCGACGCCGGGGACGTACGACAAGGACCTCTTCGACCTCTGGCCGCGCAACCTCAACACCGGCCCGGCGGTGTACGCGCAGTCCCGCGTCCTGTCCGCCGCGTACGTACGCGGTGCGGCCCGCGCGGCCGGCCACTCCACCGGGACCTACGGCATCCGCACCGACCCCGTGACCGGCACGCCGGTCGGGCAGTCCGCGGGTGACGGCCAGGAGCGGATCCTGCGCAACACGGCGGGCGTCAAGCATGCGGTCGCCCTGCTGATCGAAAGCCGCATCGAAGCACCCGCGGGCGCGGCCGGGGAAGCGGAGCGGGCCGACCCGTCCCTCAACCACCGCCGCCGGGTCGGCTCCCAACTCGCAGCTCTGCGCGGCCTGTTCGCTTACGTCGCCACGCGTACGGGCCCGCTGGCGGCGGCCTCGGAGGGGGCCCGCCGGGCGGCGGGGAGCGCGGTGGGCCCGGTCCCGCTGGGCGGTGCGGACAACGCCCCCGCGGGCGGGGACGAGATCCTCGCCGACCCGCCCTGCGGCTACCGGCTCACCCCGGCCCAGTACGCCGCGACCGGCAGCCGCCTTGCCCTCCACGGCGTACGGTCCGTACCCACCGCCGACGGCGGCGCGTTCGTTCCGCTGAGCCAGCCCCTACGAGCCCTCGTGGTGCTCCTCCTCGACGGCCGGGCCCCGCACCGGATCGCAACGGGACAGCCGGTGCAGACCTGCTGACGTTTCGTCATCTCGGGACGAGGCGGCGGAACCGGTGCGCACCCGCGGGCGCTCACGGCGTCCCCCACGGCCGGCCGTAGGGGGAAGCGCGCTGGTCAGCCGGATGCCGTGAGCTATGTTGGGATCACGGAGTGGCACGAGAGGGAGGTCCGCCGGTGTCATCGGGGCAGCAGGCGCGCGCACAGGCGGCAGCGATCACGCCGAGCGGGCAGGCGGTCGATCACGAGCGGGCCCCGGCCGACCGGGTCCGGGCGCTGTTCGACGGGCACCCGCTCTCGCCGGGCCAGCGCAGGATCGCCCAGTACCTCGTCGACCACCTCACCGAGGCGGCGTTCCTCTCGATCACCGAACTCGCGGAACGGGCCGGCGTGAGCCAGCCCTCCGTGACCCGTTTCGCCTCGGCCCTGGGCTTCAGCGGCTATCCGGCCCTGCGCGACGTGCTCCAGCCGATCGCGCTGAGTGCGGTGGCCGGCGCCCCGGACAGCCCCGAACAGACCCGGCGCAACGAACTGCAGGCGGCCGTCGACGCCGAGATCGAGAACCTGCGCACCGTCCGGCAACTGCTCGCCGACACCGACCAGGTGCTCGACATCGGGCGGGAGCTGGCCCGGTCGGTGCCGCTGACCGTCCTCGGGCTGCGGATCTCCGTCTCGCTGGCGGAGTACTTCGCGTACGCGGCCCGCCGGATCCACCCCGACGTGCGCCTGGTGACCGGCGGCGGCAGCGTCGCCTCCGACGCGCTGCTGCAGGCCCGGGCGGCGGGCGGGAGCTGGGTCCTGGCCTTCGCGATGCCCCGGCACGCCAAGGAGACCCTGGCGGCGCTGCGGGTGGCCCGCGGTGCGGGGCTGCGGATCGCGCTGATCACGGACCGCACGCTGGGGCCGCTGGTGGACGAAGCCGATGTGGCGCTGACGGCCGGTACCGGTTCGCGGCTGGTCTTCGACTCGTACGCGGCGCCGGGCGTCCTGTCCGCGGCGCTGCTCCAGGCGATGGCGGACGCGGACCCCGAGCGGACGCAGGCCCGGCTCGAAAGCTATGAGCAGGCCGCGGACCAGCACGGCTTCTTCCTCTAGGGCGAACCGGGGTGAGGTGCCGTATTCACACCACCCTTACACATGAATATTTTCATACCCTTGCTTACTCAACGGTATATATGTTTACTGATGGCGGCGCGGTCATCCGTAGAGATGCCGAGGAAGGTGTCCCCACACCCTCCTGGAACCAGATACCGGCGTGACGTTTCTCCTCCTCACGTGACGCCAGGTGTCCCGTCCGGCTTTCGGATCCCGCAGCGCCTCCGCGGCCTCGGCCAACCCCTGGGCCGAGGCCGCCCAGTACTTCTCCACCGGCGATCGGCGCCGTTCGTCCGATCGGCCGGCGCGTCAGCCGGCGGCCACGCCGGCGAGCTGCTCCGCGATGGTCTCCGCGGAGGGGAACCTCATGCCGAGGGTCCCGACGTGCTTCCAGTGCAGGGTGCCGTCCGGCGCGATGACGAAAACGGCCCGCCGCAGACCGATCACGGGAGCGGCGATGCCGAAGGCGCGGGCCACCTTGCGGTCGGTGTCGGCGAGCAACGCAATCCGCAGGCCGCGGGCCCGGGCGAAGTCCTCGTGGCTGTCGACGCCCTGCGGGCTGATGCCCCACACCTGGGCACCGCACGCGGAGAGCGCCTCCAGCCCGTCGGAGTAGGAGCACAACTGCGTCGTGCAGACGGGGGTGTTGTCGCCGGGGTAGAAGGCGAGAACGACCGGGTTGCCGCGCTGCTCGCCGAGCGCGTACTGCCCGCGGACGAACGCGGTCTCGCCGAGCAGGCCGCCGGGGAGCGAGAAATCGCCCACCACATCGCCCACGTCCGGGATTCGGGTCACGATGGCCGCACCTCTCTGTCGTCGAGGGGCGTACGGTACCCGGTGGCGCCCGCCGTGTCGCCGCCCGCAGGCCGGGGCGGGGGTCGGGACGACGGGCGCGACCGGACGACGGGCGCGGCCGGGGCTCAGCGGCGGTGCATGGTGTGCAGGGCTTCGAGGAGCACCTTGGGATCGTGGCCGCCCTTGTAGACCGGCGGCGGCTGCCGGTCCAGGTGCAGCAGCCGGGCCACCGCGGTCCACGCGGTGCGCACCGAGTACTCGACGGTGAACACCACGTCGTCGGGGACCTCGGCGTACTGGCCGATGAAGGCCAGGTTGGTGGAGCCCTCCGGTACCACCTCGGGCCGGTCGCCGGCCTTGCGCACCAGGAACTGGCTGGTGATGTACGGCATCAGCGCCGGAACGACGACCGAGGACTCCAGGATCTGCTCGCTCTGTTCGAGGCGCAGGTGCCCGAGCACCTCGGTGAGGATCTCGCGGCCCGTGCACTCGGCCATCGTCTTGCCCACGTGGTCGCCGGCCTTGTCCGGGAACAGGGCGTACCCCCACCAGACGTAGGTGCCCTCGGGCTGTTCGTGGAAGTGCGGCTGGTGGTTCAGGACGATGGTCAGCAGCCAGCCGGAGTCCTTGAAGGTGATCAGACCGCCCTTGCCGGCCTCGCTGCCGGAGAACTCCTCCATGGCCTTGAAGAAGGTGGGGTCCTGCGTGGTGACGGTGAAGGAGCCCCAGGTGGAGTCCTCGACGGAGGAGGCGAACACCGAGGGGTCGCCCAGGTGGGGGCGCTTGGCCGCCAGGCTCTGCCAAAGGCGCCACGAAGCGTCCGGCGCGGAGGTGTCCAGTACGGCGGGGGTGTCGGTGGATCCCAGGGTCGAGTTCGCGGTCATCGATCCGTTGGTGACGAACACCAGGTCCTCGGCGGCGACGGGGATCCGCACGGCCGAGTCCTCGCGCGTACAGGCGAGGGCGGTGACGGTGGTGCCCTCGCCGTCGGCCAGCTCCACGTCGGTCACGGTGGTGTTCATCGTGAACACGACGCCGTTGCTCCGCAGCCAGCTCTGGAGCGGGCGCACGATCGAGTCGTACTGGTTGAAGCGGGTGCGGTAGATGCCCGACATGGTGTCGAAGGTCTTGAAGAGGTGCACGAACCGGTTGAGGTAGCGCCGGAACTCGATCGCCGAGTGCCAGGGCTCGAAGGCGAAGGTCGTGCACCACATGTACCAGAAGTTCGTCGTGAAGAACCCGGGGGTGAAGCAGTCGGAGATCCGCTTGCCGTCGAGCCGGGACTCGGGGGAGGCCACGCACGCGACCAGGTCCAGGCGGTCGCGCTCGGAGAACCCCATCGAGCGGGTGTCGACCCGCAGGCCGGAGGAGTCGACGAGGCGGGCCTTGTCGTTCCAGGCGAAGTCCTCGTGGAAGGCGAAGGTGTCCTCGGTGACCGAGGTGCCCGGAGCGTCCAGCGAGGGGATGGAGCGCAGCAGGTCGTAGGTGCACTCGAAGTGCAGCTCGAACATCCGGCCGCCGCGCATGGTGTAGCCGTTCTCGGGGTCTCCGGCGGCGTCCAGGCTCCCGCCGGTGCGGCCCTGAGCCTCCAGGATCGTGATGTCCGAGCCCGCGAAACCGCCCTCCCTGATCAGCAGCGCCGCCGCCGACAGGGAAGCGATGCCGGCACCCACCAGATAGGCCTTGGCCACGATGTGTCTCCTCGCCCGGGCCGCACGGGCCCCGGTCGGCCGTACGGTCACCCACCCAGGCCACCACCCACCACGGCGGGTCGCGACCGGGGTGCGCCATTGGGCGGGTGCCGGGCGGAGGGGGTGCCTCCCGAGGGGCCTGCCGCGCGGGCCATCCGCATCGTGAGATGTGGTGTCACATGTCGGCGGCGGCATGCCAGACTCCTCGCATGCGCCAGCAGAAGATTAGCGCCGGCGTGCCGGCCCGGAGCTGAACCGGTACCACCCCGGCAGCCCACCGCCCGCACGCAGACCTCTCGCATCCGCGAGGGGTCTTCTTGTTTTCCGGGACCACGCACTCCGCCCCAGGACAGGAGCCCACCCCCTCATGACCCGCAGCGATGTTCTCCCCGCCGTCGACGACGCCGTGCGCACCGGCGACACCGCCTGCCACGCGCTGACCATCACCCTCCGGGACGGCGGCCACGCCCTCAACCGCATCTCCGCGGTGCTCAACAACCTGTCCGTCAGGACGCTGTCCTTCAGGGTCGCCGACGGCGGTGGCCTCGCGGTGTGCGAGATCGTGGTCCCCGTCTCCGACTCGCCCCGCGCCCAGGCCAAGCTCCGGCGCTGCGTCGAGGTGGTCGAGCTGAGCGCCCACCCGGCGGGAGAGACCCGGGCCATCTGAACGAGCCGCACGCATTACTTGACCGAGCTGTAGCCGGCCACCTCACCGCCAGGGCGGCCGCATCGGCCCTGACGCGGGCCGGAAAACGGGTTCGGCCCCCTTGACGCCTGGGCGTCAAGGGGGCCGTACCTTTCGTAGCGGGGACAGGATTTGAACCTGCGACCTCTGGGTTATGAGCCCAGCGAGCTACCGAGCTGCTCCACCCCGCGTCGTTGTGAACATCACTGTACGGGATCCCGGGCCCGGTCCCGACCACCGCCGAAAAATCCGGGCCGCCGTACGGAAAATGCACACGGGGCCCGTCGAGGATTTCCGGACCGGTGAAGGAGCGGATTTTATTTTCACGCCGATCCGACCCCGGCGTGCTACTGTGGTTTGAGTTGCAGTTGTGGTTCCCAAAATTTCGAGCACCTCTGCCCGCTCCTCTCGCAGGAGCCGGGTGAGTGTTCTTGTTTTTCCGGCGTTTTCCGGGCTGGGCAATCATCGGCGACTTGAGGTTCGCACAGTGCGGATCTCTGGGCTGTGCCCCGAAGGAGTTAAAAAACATGGCTAATGGCACCGTGAAGTGGTTCAACGCGGAAAAGGGCTTCGGCTTCATCGAGCAGGAGGGTGGCGGTCCTGACGTGTTCGCCCACTACTCGAACATCGCCTCGCAGGGCTTCCGTGAGCTTCAGGAAGGCCAGAAGGTCAGCTTTGACATCGCGCAGGGCCAGAAGGGCCCGACCGCCGAGAACATCGTCACCGCCTGACGTTCACGCGTAACCGCGTAGCTGGGGCCCGCACCTTGGGTGCGGGCCCCAGCTCGTTGCGTTTTTTGATCTGCGGGCCGTCTGGGCCCGCGTGAGCGGCGCGACGGGGAAACCTGTCCCAGCGCCCCACCGTTCGGCCGATGGACGCACTCCTCGGCTCCCCACCCGCATGCGGCGCATATTTCGCCGGCACATAGGGTGATAATCCTTATCTGACGGGTCGATCGAAGTTCGATTCAACTCCGTCATATTTTTTATGCTCCGGCTCATTCTTGTGAATCCTCGTGCGGCCAGATTTCCGCTGCCGAGAACTCCTCGATGTGCGCCGTATCGAGGAAGGTTCTGCATGAACCGCACGACCCGCATGAATGACCGCTCTTCGTCCTCCCGTTCGGGCGGATCCGGCAGCTCCTACGGCTCCAACAGCTCCTACGGTGGCTCGTACGGCGGCTCCTCCGGCTCCTCCAGCCGTTCCGGCAGCCGCTTCGGCTCCTCGGCCCCCAGCCGCTCCGGCGGCGGTGGCGGCGGCGGCCCCAAGCGCTCGGGTGGCGGCGGCTACGGGCGCCGTCCCGCCGCACCGCAGGGCGAATTCGCCCTGCCGGTCACCGTGGTCCCGGCGCTGCCCGCCGTCGAGGCGTTCGCCGACCTGGCCATGCCGGCCCAGCTCCTCACCACCCTCACCCGTGAGGGCATGACGACGCCGTTCCCGATCCAGGCGGCCACGCTGCCCAACGGCCTCGCCGGCCGGGACGTCCTGGGACGCGGCCGTACCGGCTCCGGCAAGACCCTGGCCTTCGGCCTCGCGCTGCTGGCCCGTACCGCCGGCCAGCAGGCCGAGTCGGGCCAGCCGCTCGCGCTGGTCCTCGTACCGACGCGTGAGCTCGCCCAGCAGGTCACCGCCGCCCTCACGCCCTATGCCCGCGCGGTGAAGCTGAGGATCGCCACCGTCGTCGGCGGCATGCCGATCCACCGGCAGGCCGGCGCGCTGCGCGCCGGAGCCGAAGTGGTCGTCGCCACCCCGGGCCGGCTGAAGGACCTCATCCAGCGGGGTGACTGCCGGCTGAACCAGGTCGGGATCACCGTCCTGGACGAGGCCGACCAGATGGCCGACATGGGGTTCATGCCCCAGGTCACCGCGCTCCTCGACCAGGTGCGCCCCGAGGGCCAGCGGATGCTGTTCTCCGCCACCCTCGACCGCAACGTCGACCTGCTGGTCCGCCGCTACCTGACCGACCCGGTCGTGCACTCCGTCGACCCCTCGGCCGGCGCCGTCACCACGATGGAACACCACGTCCTGCACGTCCAGAACTTCGACAAGCAGGCCGCCACGACCGAGATCGCCGCCCGCGAAGGCCGCGTGATCATGTTCCTGGACACCAAGCACGGCGTGGACAGGCTGACCGAGCACCTGCTGAGCAACGGGGTGCGCGCCGCTGCGCTGCACGGCGGAAAGTCGCAGCCCCAGCGCACCCGTACCCTCACGCAGTTCAAGAGCGGGCACGTCAGCGTGCTCGTGGCCACGAACGTCGCGGCCCGCGGCATCCACGTCGACAACCTGGACCTCGTCGTCAACGTGGACCCGCCGACCGACCCCAAGGACTACCTGCACCGCGGCGGCCGCACCGCCCGCGCCGGTGAGTCCGGCAGCGTCGTCACCCTGGTCCTGCCCAACCAGCGCCGCGACATGGTCCGTCTCATGCAGGCCGCGGGCATCACCCCGCAGACCGCGCAGGTCCGCTCCGGCGAGGCCGAGCTGAGCCGGATCACCGGTGCCCAGGCGCCGTCCGGCATCCCCGTCGTCATCACGGCCCCCGTCACCGAGCGGCCCAGGGGCGCCGCAGGCGGCGCCTCCCGGGGCCGCCGCAGCCGGCCCGCGCAGGACCGGCGCAGCAGGACCTCCGCCAACGCCCGGGGGCCGCAGCGCCAGTCCGCGGCCACCACGGCGGCTTAGGTAGCCCCGCCCGGATCCTGCCGGACCGGGCACGGACGGTTCTCTTCTACCTGTGAGGCAGCATGCGCTTCGTCATCGCCCGCTTTCCGTTCGACCTGACCAAGGCCGGGGTCCTGGAATCGATGAAGGGCGTCAAGCCCGAACCGATCACCGGTGACTCGGTGGTCATAGGGCGCCGGTCCTACCCCGTGAAGCAGGTGGGAGCCGTCATCACCCGCCAGGACCGCCGCGACTTCACCGCCGCCGAGGTGGTCAGGGCCCTGACCGCACTGGGCTTCACCTGCCGCCCGCTCGAAACGGTCCCGGCGCCCGCCGACGGCCTGACCCCGCTCCAGAAGGCGTCCGCCATGCTCGGCGCCCCCTCGGGCGTGTAGCGGGAGCCGCAGGAACAACGTGTACGGAGCCCGGGGTCCCGGTCGGCCACCACCGACCGGGGCCCCGGGCTTTTCCGTACGCCCCCCCCGGATCGTGCCCGGCTTACATCCGGGTCCACCGCGGGCCCGCCGAGGTGGGGGCCGGAGGGGGTTCCGCTCCGTCCAGGCGCAGGCTGCGCAGCGTGGCGTCCGTCTCGCGCTGGAAGTGCGCGTAGGTGATCAGCCGCTCCCACAGCGGGTCGGGACGGCCGGGAACGGTGGCCCCGCGCGCCTCCCACTCGCGGGCGAGCTGCTCGAAGACGACCGCCCCGCCCGAGGGGGCGGCGCTGCCCGACTGCTGCCGGGGGATGCCCCGTGCCGTCGCGGCGGGGGCGCGCTCGGGTGCCCGGTGCCGGGCCGGGGACGGGGAGACGGCGTGTGGAGTGCCCATGCCCGCCCCAACGATTCTGCGGGCCCCCGGGTACGGCTCCCGTCAGCCCGGCCGGTCAACCCAGCCGGTCAGCCCAGCCGGGTGGGCGAAGAGGCCGCCGGGGCCAGGACGCGGGGGGCTCCGGTGCCGTTCGCCGGGACCGTCCAGAGGTCCGTGGTGTCCGGGGAGCCCTCGGCGGGCAGGGCGTAGGCGAGGGTCCGGTCGTCGAGCCAGAGCGCCTGATCGTCCACGCTGCGCTTCTCCGCCAGCGGCTGCTCCCGCAACGTTCGTAGGTCCAGCACGTGTTCGCGCCACAGGGAGGCCCCGCGCTGCACCCGCTTCTTGTACGCGACCCGGGTCTCGTCGGGGGACAGGGACGGGCACTCGACGTTCGAGGCGAGGGTGGTGACGCTGCGCCGCGCGATCGACCCCTTCACCAGGTACGTCTGGTTGTTCGTGCCCAGGGTGGCGTAGAACGTGTCGTCGTCCTTGGAGAAGGTGACCCCCCAGAAGTTTGCGTCGCTCGCGCTGTAGGGGCGGCCGTCCAGCTCGATGGCGAACTTCTCCAGGTCCGCGTCGAGCGCCCCGCTGCGGGTGTCCACGATCGAGGTGCGGGTGGAGAAGAACGCGGACCCGTAGGACTCCCCGGCGACGAAGACGGTCCAGGCGGCGAAGCGGCCGCTCGGGGAGACCCGGGCCCGGGACGGGGTGCCCGCGAGCGGGAACGTGCGCAGCGTGCGCAGCTCGGAGTCGACGATCAGCGCCCGGTTGTCCTGGGCGAGGGTGCCCGGAGAGGAACTCAGGCACACGCCGGTGCCGGCCGCGGCGTGGAACCGCAGGCAGGTGAGGCTTGATGCGGTCCGCTCGTCCTGTTGGGAGCGGTCCGGTACGGAGACGAGGGCTCCGCGGTGCCGGCCCTGCGCGCCGTTGAGGAAGGCCAGGCCGCCGCGCCGGTCGAGCGTCACCTTGCCCGGGGCGGCCGTCGGGTCGCCCGCGCGGGTCTGCTCGGACCGGGCGGCGGCGCGCACCACCAGCACGCCGGCCACGCCTCCGAGGAGCAGCACGGCCAGGGCGAGTACGAGCAGCCGGCGTGAGCGCGTCATCGGGTTCCTCGGGGGCGTCGGGTGCGTCGGGGGTGCGGGTTCCCGGCGGTGGCGCCGTCCGGGGCCGTGGGGCGGAGTACGAAGCCGGCGACGGCCGCGCAGCAGCACAGGCCGGCCGCGGCGGCGGCGAGCGCCGGGCCCGAGCCCATGACCGTCCACGCGGCGCCGAAGGCCAGCGAGCAGCCGAAGCGGGACAGGGCCTGACCGGTGCCGACGAGCGCGATGCCGGTGGCCCGCAGCTTCGCCGGTACGGTCGCGGCGACGGCGGCGGGCAGCACCCCGTCGGTGGCGGCGTAGAACATGCCGTGCAGGGCGAGGACCAGGTAGGGGAGCGCGGGCAGCCCGGGGGCCCACAGGAGCAGCCCGTAGCCGGCCAGCAGGAGGGCGTGCCCGGTGAGGAACACGGTGCGCCGGCCGATGCGGTCCGCGAGCGCGCCGGCCGGCACGGCCAGCAGCAGGAACACGGCCGCGGTGCCCAGGGGGAGCAGCGGGAACCACCGCTCGCCGATGCCGGTGCGGTCCTGGAGCAGCAGGTAGAGGAAGGCGTCGCTGACGGTGGTGAGCCCGAGCAGGGCGGCGCAGCCCGCCAGGGCGCGCAGCCGGGGCAGGCGCAGCAGGCCCAGCGCATCGCGCAGGTTCACCGCGTCCGGCTTCGGGGAGGCGGCCCCGGGAGAGGCGGGCTGCCGCGGGGCCGGTACCGGGGGAGCGGCGAGCTTCGGGCGGGCGGGGCGCGGCTCCGCGCCGGACGGGACGAACAGCAGGAGCACCACGACGCCGAGTGCGGCCACGCAGGCGCTGACCCCGAAGACGGCGTCGTACCCGTCGACCGTCACGCTCAGGATGAAGAAGGCGGCGAGGGGCCCGAGCAGCGCGCCGGTGGTGTCCATGGCGCGGTGCACGCCGAAGGCCCGACCCTGCAACTCGGGTGGTGTGGAAAGGGAGATGAGTGCGTCGCGCGGGGCGGTGCGCAGGCCCTTGCCGGTGCGTTCCAGGGCGAGGATCAGCGCCACCGGGCCGAGGCTGTGGGCGAGCAGCAGCAGCGGCTTGCACAGCGCGGACAGTCCGTAGCCGAGGCCGGCGATCAGCTTGTGGTTGCGGATCCGGTCGGCGAGGTGGCCGCCGGTCAGCTGCACCAGCGCGCTGACCCCGTTGTACAGGCCGTCGAGCGCGCCGAAGCCGAGCGGGCTCAGGCCGAGTCCGGCGACGAGGTAGAGCGGCAGGACGGCGGTGACCATCTCCGAGGAGACGTCGGTGATCAGGCTGACGGAGCCCAGTGCGAGGACGGCCGAGGCGACCGCTGGTCCGCGGACGGGGGATCCGTCGGCGGCGGTCTTCGCGTCCTCGGGCGCGGAGCGGTCCGCGAGGTACATGCTTTCGAACTCCCGGTCCGGCGTGCGTCTGTGCGGTGAGCCAGTCGTACGTGCGAGTGGCACCCTAATGGTTGTACGGGCCAACTGGGCTGGGTACGGCGGGATTCGGCCGCTCCGCCCAGTCGGCCGCTCCTCCCATTCGGCCGTCAGCCCTGGCGGCTGCTCTCGTCGCGCAGCCACGTGGAGAAGTCCCCGGTCCGGATGGCCTTGCGGGCGCCCCGGCGGGCCGCGAGGGCCGCCACGACGAACACCACCACTCCGGGGAGCAGGTGCGGCCGGGCCCGGAGCAGCGCCCGGAGGTCTCCCGTACCGGTGCGCGCGGACGGCGGGGGCGCCGCGGCCGGCTCGCAGGCCCGCGCGGCCTGGAACCGCTCCAGCTCGGCGGAGGAAGTCGCCGCCCGCACCCGGCGTTTGATCAGGTCGCCCCAGGTGCGCGGCGGGAGCACCACGACCCTGGCCGACTCCACCACCCGGCGCTCTTCCGGCGCGAAGGCCAGGGACGCGGCCAGGTCGTCGGCCATCAGCGGCGGCAGGGCGGCGAGCCGGGCGTGCCCCGGCTCGGTCACCGCGATGACCCCGCGCCCGAACAGCCCCTCGCGGACGGCCGGGAGCAGTTGCCAGACGCGGTAGTAGGCCCGGACCGGCCAGGCGCAGCCGGTAAGCGGAATGTCCCGGCCGGGGGCCGCGGCGAGCAGGGCCGGGCTGGTGGCGAGGGCGTCGGCGAGGGCCCGTACGTCGGCCGCGCCGATCACCACGTCCGCGTCCACGTAGAGGCGGGGGAAGCCCCGCGCGTGCTCGTCGCCCACCCGAAGTGCCCGGTGTTTGGAGGGAGTCGGGATCTCGACCACGCGTACGCGGGGGCCTCGGGCGGCGGCCACCGCGGCGGTGTCGTCCGTACAGCCGTTGCACACCACGACGATGTCGGGTCCCGCGGCCGGGGCCTCGGCGAGGAGCGCGTCGAGGAGCCGGCCGATGACCCGGCCCTCGTTGTGGGCCGGGATCACGATGCTGGTCACCCCGGAAGTATGCATGCTCGAACGCCCGTACCGACCGTTTCCTCCAACTCTCCCCGGGGGTACGCCCGGTGGTCTAGATTGAACGCAGCCGACCGGATTGGGCGTGCTTCGGCAACGCCGTGGTCCACGCTGCGATCCAGTCGGCGCAGGGTAGTTGGGGCAGGTTACGGATTCGGCGGCTTGGGGGAACAGGCCGCCTGTCCGTGGCCGGCCGGCGCGAGGGGTGCCGGACGGCCGGGGGGCGGAAGTACGTGCAACACGTACGGCATCGGTCGTGGGGGCCATCACCGTCGGCGGGTCACGCTCGGGGCGCACAGGCGCCCGGCATGCCCTCGACGGCACCCCCTTCCTTCGCACGCGTTCCGGCCATGGGTCGTCGACACGCCCGCGGGCGTGCGCGGAAGGAAAGGGAACGCTGTGAAGGACACCGCGAAGGACGCCGGGCGGGACGCCGCGGGCGCAGGTGCGGGTGCGGGACGGACCGAGCCGTTAGGGGTCGCCGTCGTCGGAGCGGGCTACTGGGGCCCCAATCTCGTCCGCAACTTCCAGTCGAGTCCGGAGTTCCGGCTCCGCTGGCTCTGTGATCTGAACGTGGACCGGGCACGGCAGGTGCTCGGCGGGTACTCGACGGTCCAGGCGACGGCCGACTACGCGGCGGTTCTGGACGACCCCGCCGTCGAGGCCGTCGCCGTGGCCACCCCGGCCGGCACCCACCTCGACGTCGCCCTGGCAGCCCTGCGCGCCGGCAAGCACGTCCTGGTGGAGAAGCCGCTCGCCGCCACCTACGAGGACGGGCTGCGGCTGGTGAACGAGGCCGAGGAACGCGGCCTCACCCTGATGTGCGACCACACCTACTGCTACACCCCGGCGGTGGCCCGCATCCGGGACATGGTCCGCTCCGGCGAGCTCGGCGACATCCAGTTCGTGGACTCGGTGAGGATCAACCTCGGGCTGGTCCAGAAGGACATCGACGTCCTGTGGGACCTGGCTCCCCACGACCTCTCGGTCCTCGACTTCATCCTCCCGGACAACGTGCACCCGGTCGCCGTCGCCGCGCACGGGGCCGACCCGATCGGGGCCGGCCAGTCCTGCGTGGCCTACCTGACGCTCCAGCTCAACACCGGCGCCATCGCGCACGTGCACGTCAACTGGCTGTCCCCGGTGAAGGTCCGCACCACGATGGTCGGCGGCTCCAAGCGCACCCTGGTGTGGGACGACCTCAACCCCACGCAGCGGGTGGCGGTGTTCGACCGGGGGGTCGACCTCACGGCCCCGCAGGAGATCGGCGCGGACGAGCGCCGCGACATGCTCGTCTCCTACCGGACCGGCGACATGGTGGCGCCCGCGCTCGGCGAGAAGGAGGCCCTGCGCAGCATGGTCGAGGAGTTCGCCGCGGCGATCAGGACGAGGCGGCCGGCGCTCACCGACGGCCGGGCCGGACTCCAGGTCCTCGACATCCTCGAAGCGGCCTCCCGCAGCCTGGAGTTCAAGGGCGCCGTCGTCGGACTGCGCACCGGACGTTGACCTCTCCAGACCCCTCCCGGTACGCGGCCGCGTGCGGCGCGCCGGGCACAGCAGGGAACACCATGACCGACTCAGTAGGGGCAGGGCGTTGAGCAGCGTACGAGGCAAGAGGATTCTGGTCACCGGCGGAGCGGGCACGATCGGCTCGCACCTGGTGGACCTGCTGGTGGACAACGGGGCACGCGAGATCGTCGTGCTCGACAACTTCGTCCGGGGGCGCCGAGCCAACCTGGCCCGCGCCCTGCCGAGCGGCGTGGTGGACCTGGTCGAGGGCGACATACGGGACATACCCGCCGTGCGCAAGGCGACCGAGGGGGCCGATCTGGTCTTCCACCTGGCGGCGATCCGGATCACCCAGTGCGCCGAGGAGCCGCGGCTGGCCAACGAGGTGATGGTCGACGGGACGTTCAACGTGGTGGAGGCCGCCGCGGCCGCCGGCGTGGGGAAGGTCATCGCCTCGTCCTCGGCCTCGGTCTACGGGATGGCGGAGTCCTTCCCGACCACCGAGCGCCACCACGCGTACAACAACGACACCTTCTACGGCGCCGCGAAGGCCTTCAACGAGGGCGTGCTGCGCAGTTTCCACTCCATGTACGGGCTGGACTACGTCGCGCTGCGCTACTTCAACGTGTACGGCCCCCGGATGGACATCCACGGGCTGTACACCGAGGTACTGATCCGCTGGATGGAGCGGATCGCCACGGGCGAACCACCGCTGATCCTCGGCGACGGCACCCAGACCATGGACTTCGTCGACGTCCGGGACATCGCCAGGGCCAACCTGCTGGCGGCCGAATCGGACCTGACCGACGAGGTGTTCAACATCGCGAGCGGCTCCGAGACGAGTCTCCTCGACCTGGCGAACGGCCTCCTGGAGGCCATGGGCGCCGAGGGTCTGGCGCCCGAGCACGGACCGGCCCGCGCCGTGAACGGGGTGACCCGCCGGCTCGCGGACACCTCGCAGGCCGCCGACCGCCTCGGCTTCACGGCGAAGATCGACCTGCGCACCGGGCTGCGGGACCTGGTCGACTGGTGGCGGGCCGAGCGCGCGGACGCGGCTTCAGGTGACGCGGCCGCCCTCGAGGCCGGCCGATGAGCGCCCAGGACGCCTCCGCCGCCGCTCCCGCCCGGATTCCGGTCATGATCCCGTGGCTCGGAGAGGACGAGGCGCGGGCCGCCGCCGACGCGGTCCTGTCCGGCTGGGTGGCCCAGGGCCCCAGGGTCGCGGAGTTCGAACGGGCCTTCGCCGAGCGGGTGGGCGCGGAGCACGGCATCGCGGTGAGCTCGTGCACCACCGCCCTGCACCTGTCGCTCATCGCACTGGACCTGGGTCCGGGCGACGAGGTCGTCGTCCCCTCGCTGTCCTTCATCGCCACGGCCAACGCGGTGCGCTACGTGGGCGCGCAGCCGGTCTTCGCGGACGTCGAGGAGGCCACCGGGAACCTGACCCCCGCCACCGTGGACGCCGTCCGCACCCCGCGCACCAAGGCGGTGATCGCCGTCCACCAGGCCGGGGTCCCGGTCGACGTGCACGCCCTGCGCGCCGCCTGCGCCGACTGGGGCCTCGCCCTGGTGGAGGACGCCGCCTGCGGCATCGGCGCCACCGTCGGCGGCAAATCGGTAGGCCAGGGAGCGCTGTTGGCCGCCTGGTCCTTCCACCCCCGCAAGGTGATCACCACCGGCGAGGGCGGCATGGTGACCACGGACGACGCCGCGTGGGCCGAGCGGCTGCGCCGGCTGCGCGAGCATGGCATGAACGTGTCCGCGGCGCAGCGGCACGCGAGCAGCAAGCCGATCGCCGAGAGCTACCTGGAGGTCGGCTACAACTACCGGATGACCGACATCCAGGCGGCGGTCGGCCTGGTGCAACTGGGCAAACTGGACGAGATCGTGGCCCGCAGGCGGTTCCTCGCCGCCCGCTACGCGCAGCTCCTCGCCGGGGTCCGGGGCCTGACCCCGGTCCGGGACCCCGGTCACGGCGAGGGCAACTTCCAGTCGTACTGGGTGCTCCTGGCCGAGGACTTCCCCGTCGGCCGCGATGAGCTGCTCGCGGTGCTGGCCGAGGCCGGGATCTCCGCCCGCCGCGGGATCATGGCCTCCCACCTGGAGCCCGCGTACGCCGGTCACGGTGCGGCGGCGCTGCCGGTGACCGAGCGGATCACCCGCGACTCGCTGATCCTGCCGCTGTTCCACACGATGACCGAGGAGCAGCAGGACCGGGTGGTGACGGTGCTGCGCGCACAGGCCGACGGCGGATGAGCGGTCCGCACGCTCCCGCCACCGGGACCGCGCCGACGACAGGCCTGCTGATCGTCGGCGCCGGCGGCTTCGCCCGGGAGACCGCCCAGGCCGTACGGGACGCGGCCGCCGCGGACCTGGCGGCGGGCCGGGTCCCGCGCTGGCGGCTGGCCGGACACCTCGACGACGATCCGGCCCTGCACGGCCGGGACGTCGACGGCGTCCCCGTGCTGGGCGGCAGCGACCTGGTGCACGAACGCCCGGACGCCCGCGTGGTGGTCTGCGTCGGGAGCCCCCGTGACTACGGGGTGCGGGCGCGCCTGGTGCGGCGCCTGGCCCTGCCCGAGAGCCGGTACGCCACCGTGGTCCACCCCACGGTGGCGCTCTCCGGTTCCTCGGTCCTCGGCGCGGGCACGGTGCTGCTCGCGCATTGCGTGCTGACGGCGGCGGTACGGGTGGGGTCCCACGTGGCGGTCATGCCCCACGTGGTCCTCACCCACGACGACGAGGTCGGGGACTTCGCGACCCTGGCCTCCGGGGTCCGCCTCGGCGGCGGGGTACGGCTGGGGCGCGGGGCCTACGTGGGCGCCGGCGCGCTGGTCCGGGAGTACTGCGAGGTCGGCGCCTGGTCGCTGACCGGGATGGGAAGCACGGTCCTGGCCGACGTGCCGGCCGGCGAGGTGTGGGCCGGGAGCCCCGCCCGCCGGCTGCGCGAGGCGGGGGGCCCGGCGCTCGACGAGCTGCGGGCCGATGAGTCGGAGACCGGCCGGAGGCCGGAGACACGGATGGGGAGCACAGCCGCATGAACCAGATACCGCTCGTCGACCTGAAGGCCGCGCACGCCGAGGTCGCGGACGAATTACGTGCGGGATTCGACCGCGTCCTGGCCGACACCGCCTTCATCGGCGGCGAGGAGGTCCGGGCCTTCGAGCGCGAGTACGCGGCCTTCGCCGGGGTCGGGCACTGCGTCGGCGTGGCCAACGGCACCGACGCCCTGGAACTGGCCCTGCGGGCGAGCGGGGTGGGCGTCGGCGACGAGGTCGTGCTGCCCGCGAACACGTTCATCGCCACCGCCGGCGCCGTCGCCCGGATCGGCGCCCGGCCGGTGCTCGCCGACTGCCTCCCCGACACCCTGCTGCTGGACCCGCAGGCAGCGCTCGACGCGGTCACCAAGGCCACCCGCGCGGTGGTCCCGGTCCACCTGTACGGACAGTGCGCCGACACGGCCGGCCTGGCCGCGGGCCTGCCCCCGTACGCCAAGCTCGTCGAGGACGCCGCGCAGAGCCAGGGCGCCTCCCGCGAGGGCCGCACCCCCGGCAGCGGCCAGATCGCCGCGACCAGCTTCTACCCGGGAAAGAACCTGGGCGCCTACGGGGACGCGGGCGCGGTGGTGACCGACGACGAGGAGGCCGCCGACCTGGTCCGGGCGCTGGCCAACCACGGAGGCGTGGCCAAGTACCGGCACGACGTGGCCGGTTTCAACAGCAGGCTCGACGGTCTGCAGGCCGTGGTGCTGCGGGCGAAGCTGGCCCGGCTCGCCGGGGGGAACGAGGCCCGCCGGGCCGCCGCCGCCCGCTACGACGCGCTGCTGGGAGACCTCGCGGCCACCGGACGCCTCACCCTGCCGGTCACGGCGCCGGGCAACGTCCACGTCTGGCACCTGTATGTCATCCGGGTCAGCGGCGCCGACCGCGACGCGGTCGTCGGCAAGCTCAACGCGGAGGGCATCGGCGCCGGCGTGCACTATCCGGCCCCGGTCCACCTCACCCCGGCCTTCGCCCACCTCGGCCACGGCCGCGGGTCCTTCCCGCACGCCGAACTGGCCGCCGACCGGATGCTCTCCCTCCCGCTCTTCCCGCAGATCACCGCCGCCCAACAGCAGCGGGTCGTGGACGCGCTCTCAGCAGCGCTGCGCTGACGCTCCGGCGTCGAATCACCAAGCCACTCCCAGATGAGGTTCGGATGAACAGACGGACAAGGCTGCTGCGGTACGGGCTCTTCACCGTGGTGGCGGCCCTGATGGCGGCGGCGCTGCCGCCATCGGTGGCGGTCGCGGCGGACCCGTGCGGCCCCGGCTCCAACTCGATCGTGTGCGAGAACTCCAAGGCGGGCACGCCGATGTCCGACTGGTTCGCACCCAGCGCCTACGGCGACATCAAGGGCTTCCCGGCCCGGGAGAGCGTGCAGGCGGGCGAGACCCTGCAGTTCAAGATCCAGTCGCCGACGGCGTACAAGGTCTCGGTCTACCGGCTCGGCCACTACGGGGGTGACGGGGCCCGCCTGATGTCGACCCCGGCCCAGGCCGCCCAGACCCACCCGGCGAACTTCCCGCAGGGCGGCAACCCGCAGAGCTGCACCACCAAGCCCTCCACCGGCCTGGTCGACTGCGGCAACTGGCCGGTCACCTCGTCATGGACTGTGCCCTCCGACGCCGTCTCCGGCCTCTACATAGTCAACTTCGACCAGGCGGACGGCAACGGCGTCATGCCCTACCCGTTCGTGGTCCGCAACGACTCCAGCCACTCCGACATCGTCGTGCAGACCAGCGACCAGACCTGGCAGGCCTACAACAACTACGGCGGCCAGGACCTGTACGACGGCGCCGGCCCCGCGCCCGACGGCCGGGCCTACGAGGTGAGTTACAACCGGCCGATGGACATCGGCGGGGAGAACGGGATCTACGGATCCGAGTACCAGATGGTCGCCTGGCTGGAGCGCAACGGGTACGACGTCAGCTACATGTCGGGCATCGACATGTCGACCATGGGTGCCACCCAGCTGCAGAACCACAAGGTGTTCATGTCCTCGGGGCACGACGAGTACTGGACCCAGGATCAGTTCACCAACGCCCTGAACGCCCGCCACGCGGGCGTCAACCAGACGTACTTCGCCGGCAACGAGGTCTTCTGGAAGACCCGCCTGGCCCCCAGCATCGACGGGGCCAACACGGCCAACCGGACCCTGGTCTGCTACAAGGAGACCAAGCTCTCCTTCCCGCAGCCCAACGGAATCCCCGACCCGAGCGGGATCTGGACGGGCACCTTCATGGACCCGGCCAGCGCCACGAACGGCCGGCCCTACCAGCCGCAGAACCAGGTCACCGGCTCGCTCTTCAGCGTGAACGGCTACCGCAGCGACGCGATCACCGTCCCCGGCGCGTACGCCAAGATGCGGCTGTGGCGCGGCACCACCGTCGCGAACCTGACCCCCTCCCAGACCGCCACCTTCCCCGTCGGCACGCTCGGCTACGAGTGGGACAGCGACGTGGAGGACGCGGCGCGCCCGCCCGGGCAGATCGCGATGTCGTCCACCACGGTGGACATCAACGACGGCAAGTACCGCCTGGACTACGGGAACACGTACGGCAACGGGACCGCGACGCACAGCCTGGTCGCCTTCCGGGACCAGACCTCGGGCGCCCTGGTCTTCGGGTCCGGCACCGTGCAGTGGTCCTGGGGCCTGACCAACATGCCGACCGGCAACCCGGACGACGCGGTGGTCACCGAGGACAAGCGGATGCAGCAGGCGACGGTCAACATCTTCGCCGACATGGGGGTCCAGCCCAAGTCCCTGCAGAGCAACCTGCTCGTGGCCACCGCCTCCACGGACCACACCGGCCCGGTCATCACCGTGACCAGCCCCGCGGCGAACGCCACGGTGCCCGCCCTGCGGCCCGTGACCATCACGGGCACCGCCTCCGACAGCGGCGGCGGAGTCGTGGCCCGCGTGGAGGTCTCCACCGACGGCGGCACCACCTGGAAGGCCACCGCGGGCTTCGGGTCCTGGAGCTACAAGTGGACCCCGACCACGCCCGGTTCCGCGCAGATCAAGGTCCGCGCCGTGGACGACAGCGTCAACATCGGAGCCACCACCACCGTGCCGCTGACCGTGGGCCCCCAGGAGTGCCCCTGCACCGTCTGGCCCGCCGCGGCGGTCCCGGGCACCGTCAACGCCGGAGACGGCAGCGCCGTGGAACTCGGCGTGAAGATCCGCTCCTCGGTGCCCGGTTCGATCTCGGGCGTCCGCTTCTACAAGTCCCCGGCCAACACCGGCACCCACACGGGCAGCCTGTGGAGCAGCTCCGGCCAGCGCCTGGCCACGGGCACCTTCACCAACGAGACGGCGTCGGGCTGGCAGCAGCTCAACTTCTCCTCGCCCATCCCAGTCAAGGCCAACACCACCTACATCGCCTCCTACTTCGCCCCCAACGGCGGGTACTCCTTCGACACCACCTTCGCCTCGGCCGGCGCCGGGCTGGCTCCCTTCACCGCGCTGAAGAGCGGCACCGACGGCGGCAACGGCGTCTACCGCTACAGCGGCACCGGCGGGTTCCCGTCCACCGCTTCCTCCGGCAGCAACTACTGGGTGGACGCGGTCCTCGACACCGCCACCGCGAGCACGACGCCCCCGACCGTCACCTCGACCACCCCGCAGTCCGCGGCCACCGGCACCGCGATCACCACGACGGTGAAGGCCACCTTCAGCTCGGCCGTGGACATGGACACCCTGGTGTTCACCCTCAAGGGCCCCGGCGGCGCCAACGTCCCGGGCAGCAAGATCCTCGACGTGTCCAACAGCGCCACCTTCACCCCGTCCTCCGAACTGGCGCTGAACACCACCTACACGGCTTCGGTGAAGGCCGCCGACCTGTGGGGCAACGCCATGGCGGAGCCGGTCACCTGGACCTTCACCACCAGCGCGACCCCGCCGGCGGTGACCTGCCCCTGCACCCTGTGGGGTCCGAACGCCACCCCGACCACCGCCAACGTCGGCGACGACACCAACTCCGTGGAACTGGGCACCCGTTTCCAGTCCTCGGTCGCCGGCTACGTCACCGGCGTCACCTTCTACAAGGGCCCCGGGAACACCGGTACGCACACCGGCAGCCTCTGGTCCGCCACCGGCACGCTCCTGGCCACCGGAACCTTCGGCAGCGAGACCCTGTCCGGCTGGCAGCAGCTGCACTTCACCACCCCGGTGGCCATCACCGCGAACACCGAGTACGTGGCCTCGTACCACGCGCCGAACGGCAAGTACTCCGTGGACGGCGGCTACTTCAGCGCGGCGCACCGCTCCTACCCGCTGGTGGCTCCGGCCGACGGCGGCGGCGCGGGCACCGGAAACGGCCTCTACAAGTACGGGGCGGCCACGGTCTTCCCGAACAACACCTTCGGATCGGTGAACTACTGGGTCGGCCCGGTCTTCACCACCACGCCCCCCGCCCCACTCGCGGAGGGCTCCACGGAGGTGTCCGGCCAGTGAGCACCGTCAGCGTGGTGATCCCCTGCTACAAGTACGGCCACTTCCTGGCCGACTGCGTCAAGAGCGTCCTGGACGAACAGGAAGGCGTCGACGTACGGGTACTGATCATCGACGACGCCTCCCCCGACGACTCCGCGGAGGTCGCGCGCGCCCTCGCGGCGGCCGACCCCCGGATCGAGGTCCGGGTCCACGAGAAGAACCAGGGGCACATCGCCACCTACAACGAGGGCCTGCTGGAGTGGGCGGACGGGGACTACGTCGCCCTGCTCTCCGCCGACGACCGGCTGGTCCCCGGCGCCCTGGTGCGCGCCGCGGCCCTGCTCGACGCCCACCCGCAAGCCGGCTTCGCCTACGGCAGGCCGCTGCGGTTCCAGCACGGCGGGCCGCTGCCCGGGGCCCGCACGCGGAGCACCGGCTCGGTGGTCTATCCGGGCCGGTGGTGGCTGGAGCGGCGCTTCCGGGAGGGCACCGGGTGCATCACCTCGCCCGAGGTGGTCGTGCGCACCAGCCTCCAGCGCAAGGTCGGGGGCTACGACCCGGAGCTTCCGCACGCCGGGGACATCGAAATGTGGATGCGGCTCGCGGCCCACGCCGACGTGGGCTACGTCCGGGGAGCCGACCAGGCCTTCTACCGGGTCCACGGCAACAACATGTCCACCACCGACTTCGGCGGACAGCTCGACGACCTGCGCCAGCGCCTCGTCGCCTTCGACTCGGTGCTGGAGAAGTGCGGCGGCCTGCTCCCGGAGGCGGGCCGGCTGTCCACGGCGGCCCGCACCCGGCTCGCCCGGTACGCCCTGCGGCGCGCCTACCGGGCCTACGACCGCGGGCGCACCGGGGTGGTCCCGGTCGAGGACCTGGAGGCCTTCGCCGCCGAATGCCTGCCGCAGTACACCTCGCTCGCCGAGTACGGGGCGCTGCGCCGGCGCCGGCGGATCGGGGCCCGCGTGATGCCGTACCTCCAGCCACTGGTGCTGTCCGCCGTCGCCGACCGGGGACGCGAATGGCTCTGGTGGCAGTCCTGGAAGCGCCGAGGGATCTGATGACACCGCACCACCGCCCCGTACCAGGGGCGTTGGCGGCCGGGCGGCCCGCTGTCTCAGCGGGCCGCCGCGGCCGCCGGCACGGGGCTCCCGTCCCGCTCCTGCCCGGGGCTTGCGGCGTCGGCGCGTGCGCGCCGGCGCCGGGCGCGGCCCGCCAGGAGCCGGTCCGTCCACACGGTGCAGGCCACCCCGGCGACCAGGGCCAGTACCGCAGTCCCGGCCAGTCCTCGGCTCTTGGTCCCGAGCTGGGCCACCGCGGACGGCGGTACGAGCAGGGTGATGCTCATCCGGCCCGCCGCCGGGATCTTCTGCTCGGCCTGCATGTCCGAGAGGTGCTTTCCGTAGACCTCGACGACTGCTCGCACCGAACGGTCGGCCGTGGCCGGGTCCGTGTGCTCCGCCTGGATCTGGAGGGAGGGAATCAGATAGCGCGGAGTGACGCTCGTGCCGCTGTTGCGCGGGATCAGCCGGTAGGTGCCCGCCACCCCGGCGGCGCGCAGTTCGGCCTCCCCGTCGGAGGAGTCCAACTGCTGTACGGCGGCGAGGGAGACGGCGGCCAGGGGCGGCTGCAGATTGGCGAGCTGGTTCGGCTGGTTGCTCGTCACCGGCGGCTTCAGGACGACGATCGCCGTGCTCACGTAGGTCGTGGTGGGCCGGAGCACCTGGAGCGCCCCGGCGGCCGCGACCACTGCCGCCAGAACCAGCACGTACCAGCGGCGGCGCAGCGTGCGGAACAGCTCACCAGGCGACACAGGATTCCTTCCGTCGTGTTCGATCTTCCCAGGACGCCGGGCAACACGCCAACGGTTCCATGGCAGTTGCGAGGGAGCGTTCGTGAACATCGGTGAGATAGCAGCGGTACTGCGGCGCCGCTGGTACGTCATGGCGCCCCTCACACTGTGCGGGCTCCTCGCGGGCGTGCAGCTGTACCAGACGGTCCCGGTGTCCTACCAGTCCCAGAGTTCGGTGGCCCTGCTCGACTCCACGGCCGTGGCCGAGCTGGCCCCCGCCTTCGGCAACCCCATCGCGAACGCGGGCGGTTCGCTCGTGGTGACCGCCGACGTGCTCATCAGAACCCTGTCGGGTGCGGACGCGGCGCGGGACCTGCACGGTCTCGGCGTGACCGACCCCTACACGGTCGGCTTCGCCGCGAACGCCTCGGGTCCGATGCTCACGCTGACCGTCACCGGCACCAACCGCAACAAGGTGCTCAAGGAGACCAGTACGCTCACCGACTTCGCCGGGGAGCAGCTCAACGCGCTCCAGGCGGCGGCCAAGGTACAGCCCGCGTACTTCGTGCAGACGGCCCCCGTGGTGCTGCCGCAGACCCCGAAACCACAGCTCAAGACCCGCTACCAGCAGGTACTGGCCGTGATCATCGCCGGCCTGGTCGCCGGCTTCACCGCCTCCTTCGTCATGGAGAGCCTGCTGGCGGGCCGCCGGCGCAGGCGCGAGGCCGCCGAGGCCGCGGCCGGGACGGCCGGTGCGTCCGGTACGGACCGGACGCGCGTGCGCAAGCGGTCGCGCCACCGCGAACTGGACGCCACCGCCCTGCTCACCGGCTACATGGGGCTGGCCTTCTTCATCCCCTCGAACCTGACCCTGCCGGGCCTCGGCGGCGTGGGCACCCCGGCCAACGTCTTCGCGCTCCTGGCCCTGTTCTGGTACCTGGCGACCTGGCTGACCGGCCGGATCAGACCGGCCCCCGGCACCCGGCTGCCCCGGGTCGCGATGTGGCTGCTGGCCGTGTCGGTCCTGGCCTCGTACCTGGCGAACGCCTCCCGGGGAAGCTCGCACAAGGAGGTGCTGGGCGCCGACCGGGGGCTGATCGGACTGCTGGTCTGGGTATCGCTGGTGGTGCTGATCTCCGCCGGGATCCAGGACCGGGCACGCCTGGACGTGCTGCTGCGGCGGGCCGTCGTGATGGGGGCGGTGGTCGCCGCCATCGGCTACTACGACTTCTTCACCGCGACGAACATCGCCGAGAAGATCAGCATCCCGGGGCTCCAGTCGAGCGTCGCGCAGATCACCACCCTGGACCGCGGTGCGTTCACCAGGCCGCGCTCGACCACCGCGCAGCCGCTGGAGTTCGGCGGCATGCTCGCCCTGCTGCTGCCCTTCGCGATCCAGCAGGCCTTCGATCCGGTCCGGGCGCAGCTGAGCCGCTGGCGCCGCTGGGCGCCGGTGGCGCTGATGGGCGGAGCCCTGCCCCTGACGGTGTCGCGGACCTCCATCATCGGGGCGCTCATCGTGGTGCTGGTGATGGTGCCGCGGTGGAAGCCGCAGCGCCGCTGGACCGCCTTCGGTCTGCTGCTCGGCTCGGTGGCCGTCTTCAAGGTCCTGGTCCCCGGACTGATCGGCACGATCACCACGCTCTTCGCGTCCTTCGTGTCGAACTCCGACAGCAGCACCCAGGCCCGCACCGTGAAGTACAGCGCGATCGTGCCCTACCTGGAGGAGCGCCCGCTGTTCGGCCGGGGCCTGGGCACCTTCACCCCGGACCTCTACTTCTTCACCGACAACCAGTACATGCTGACCCTGGCGGAGATGGGTCTGCTGGGTCTGCTCGCGCTCCTCGCGCTGTTCCTCACCGGAATCCACCAGGGCGGCGCCATCCGCCGTCTCGCCGCCGACGAGTCCGACCGGGAGCTAGGCCAGGCCTTCTTCGCCTCGGCCCTCGTCGCCCTCGTCAGCGCGGCCACCTTCGACGCCCTCAGCTTCCCGATGTTCGCCGGGATGTTCTTCCTGACGATCGCCGCCGGAGGCAGCTACCTCGGCTTCATCCGGCGCGCCGCGCCCGAGCCCCGAACCCTGGAGTCCCCGTGTCCTCCGACAGCACAGCCCGCGACAGCGCAGTTCCCGGCTCCCCAGCCGCCGACCGCCCCGGCCGGCCGGATGCAGCCGGTCCGGTAGCCGTCGTCGTCGTCACCTGGAACAGCGCCCGGGTGATACCCGAGTTCCTCGCCTCCCTGCCACAGGGCATGGCAGGGGTCGACTGGCGGCTGGTCGTCGCCGACAACGACTCCGCCGACGGCACCGTGGACCTGATCCGGTCGCTGGCTCCCGAGGCCACCGTCGTCGAGACCGGCCGCAACGCCGGTTACGCGGCCGGGGTGAACGCCGCCCTGGCGGCCGCCGCGCAATGGGAGGGCGGCTTCCGCGCCGCCCTGGTGTGCAACCCGGACATCCGGATGCGAGAGGGCTGCGCGGACCTCCTGGTCGGCGCGCTCGGCGACCCGGTGGCCGGCCGGGGCCGGGTGGGGATCAGCGTCCCGCTGCTGTACGAGGAGGACGGGACGCTCCACCACTCGCTGCGCCGGGAGTCCCGGGTGACCCGGGCCCTCGGCGAGGCGGTGATCGGCAACCGTCGCGCGGGACGCTTCCCGCGGTGGAGCGAGCTGGTCACCGATCCGTCGGCGTACGGGAACAAGACGGTCGCCGACTGGGCGTCGGGTGCGCTGATGGCGCTCTCCCGGGAGTGCCTGGAGACCTGCGGAGCCTGGGACGAATCGTTCTTCCTGTACTCGGAGGAGACCGAGTACTGTCTGCGGGCCGGCGACCACGGCTTCGCCACCCGCCTCGAACCCGCCGCCTCGGCCGTCCACCTCGGCGGGGAGTCGCAGGTCTCCCCGCGCCTGTGGACCCTGCTGACCCTCAACCGCGTACGCCTCTACGCCCGCCGGCACTCGGCGCCCGCCACCGTGGCCTTCCACGCGGCCGTGCTGCTACGGGAGACCTCCCGCGCGGCGCTCGGCCGCCCGGCGAACCGGGCCGCGGCGCGGGCCCTGACCAGCCGGACCGCCCTGCGCGCCACCCCGGGGCCCTGACCGGACCGGCTCAGGCCACGGGGGCCGGACCGGTGGGCGCCGGACCGGTGGGCGCCGGCCCCTCCCAGGCGGTGTAGAAGCTCTCCGGGTTGACCAGGTAGCGGACGGTGGGCCGGGGCAGGTGGCGGACCTCGTGGCGCCGGCTGTAGCGGCGTACGAGCTCCCAGTCCTCGCGGGGCAGGACCTCGGGGGTGCGCCGCAGCCGGCTGAAGTACAGGGCCGGGGTGCGGCGCGCCACGAAGGCGTTGGTGTCGAGGAAGGCCTCGTGCGCCGAGCGGCGGCGGTCGAAGGGCACCGACAGCACGTCCCGCTGCGATCCGTCCGGGAGCATCCTGCGCAGCGCCGTGTACACCGCGTCCGGTCCGCCCGGCGACTCCAGGACCGTCAGGGCCTGCTCCAGATGGTCCGGCTCCCACAGGTTGTCGTCGTCCAGGAAGGCCACGTACCGGGACCGGCTCAGCCGGATCCCCACGTTGCGCACCACGCCGGCCGTGGCCGTGTTCCGGGCCAGCGACACCGCGAAGAGCCGCGGATCCGAAGGGAGTTCGGGCAGCCCGGCCCCGTCGTCCACGACGAGGACCACCTGGTCGGCCACGGTCTGCGCCAGCGCCGAGCGCACCGCCGCGCGCAGGGCCTCGGGGCGCCTGTGGGTGGCGATGACGGTGGCGACCAGGGCGGCCGGAGGGCGGCCCAGGAGCGAGCCGAGTCTGCCGGTCTCGGTGTTCTCGAAGCGGCGCAGCCGCAGGGCCGAGGGGGCCAGCAGCAGCTTGTTCCTGGCCTCGAAGAGCACCAGCCAGCCGAAGGCCCGCTTGAGCAGTTCCCAGGGGGCCCGGGCGATGCGGCGCATGTCATGTCCTCTCGGTGGTCAGGGGGAGGGCTCGGGGACGACGGGCCGCCCGTCCGACATGCGGTTGCCGCGCCACACGTTCCCCGCGCCGCCCGCGTTCCACGCGGCGACCGCCCCGTAGAGCCCGCTGTGGGGGTGGTACTGGGTGGAGAACACGTTGTCGGTGACCTGGATGCCGGTGGCTCCCGGGCCGCCGCCGTAGAGCGCGTACGCCCCTCCGGCCAGCCAGTTGTCGTCGACCACCACGTTGGAGACCACGCCGGTGTCGGCGAAGAGCCCGAGCGCCGCGCTGGCGCCCTTGTCGACGGGGACGGAGTTCAGCAGCGTGTTGTGGCGGACCGTCAGCCGGCCCTTGTTGCCGCCGCCGCTGATCACGGCATCGGTGTGCTGCCACTCCCCGCCGAGGTTCCGGAAGGCGACGATGTCGTGCACGTAGTTGTCGTGCAGGTTGCCCTGGCCCATGGACAGGGCGTTGCCGAACACCGAGACGTCGCACCAGCCGACCTCGACGGAGCTCTCGCCCATGTTGGAGACCGCGTAGTTGACGCCTCCGTTGTCGGGGCCCTTGCCCGGCAGCGCGGTGATCGTGGTGTGCAGGACCCTCAGGCCCTTGAAGCCCGGACGGAGGTTGACGCCCCACCAGTTGGTCGAGGTGATCCGGCTGTCGATGATCGTGACGTTGTCGGCGTAGACGTCCAGCGAACCGCGGATGTCCCAGCCTCTGATGACCATGCCGTCGGTCTTGACCGACATGTTCCCCGTGTCGTGCCGCTCCAGCGCGATCCGGGGACCGGTGGAACGCGCGTCGGGGAAGCCGCAGGCGCCGGGCGAGGCGGCGTCGCAGCCGGGGCCCGGCGCGGGCGGCGCACTGCTGCCCGGCGGGGGAGGAGTGGGCGACGGGGTGGCCGAGGTCGCCGGGGTCGCGGAGGGGCTCGGGCCGACCGGCGCGGACGGCGAGTCGGTGGGCGCGGCGGTGGGCACGGGCAGCGGGAGGGGCTTCTCCTGGCCGGGGCATTCGAGGGCGCTCTCCGGGCAGGAATCGGCCGCCGACTCGCTGCGGCCCGTCCGCTCGGCCTGGTAGAGGGTCAGGGCGGCGACCAGTAAGAACCCGGCCAGCAGCCAGGCCCACAGTCGTTTGCGCACGCGTGCCATGGTCTGTCAGTCCTTGATCGTCGTGGCCGCGACGGCCGGTGTGGTGCCGCGCAGGTACCCGAAGCTGGGCAGGACGCACACGGCATAGCACAGGGTGGCGGCGGCCGCGGTCGTGAGGAGCGCGAGGACGCCGTCGCCGAGGAGCTGCTCCAGGCCGAGGACCGCGCCCGCCATCACGACGCCGCCGAGCAAGGGCCAGGCGCAGGCGCGCGCCACGGTACCGAACCGGATGCCGCCGCGGTGCAGCGCGAAGAGGTACACCGGCACCACGACGGCCCCGGCGACCAGGACCTGACCCTGTGCCACCCCCGCGATCCCGCCGGTGCGGGCGCCGGTCACGAGGACCGGAACCAGCAGGAGGAGCCACAGGCCCTGTACGGCGATCAGCGAGCGGCGCCGGCCGATGGCCACCAGGCAGTCGTAGGCGAGTTCGCAGCCGATGCGGATCAGGCCGAGTGCCATCAGCCAGGGCAGTGCGCGGGCGGCGGGCTCCCAGCGTTCCCCGTAGACGAGCACCACGATCGGTCCGGCGAGGCCGGCCAGCAGGACGCAGAGCGGGACGGTGACCGTCACCAGGACGCCCAGGGCCCGGCCGAACCCGTCGGCCAGCGCCTTCGGGGAGTCGGCCAGCCGGGAGAATCCGGCGAAGGAGACCCGGCGGGCCGCCTCGGAAACGATCCGTACGGGCCAGCCGGAGATGTTGAACGCGAGCACGTAGAAGCCGAGCGCCAGTTGGTCCAGGGTCGAACCCACCACCATCGGCGGCACGTTGGCGACGCCGAGGGCGAGGAGGCTGGCTCCGGCGAGCGGCAGCCCGAAGCGGAGCAGAGCCCGGGCCTGCTCCCGGTCCCAGCCGAACCGCAGGGTGCCCGGGGCCGCGAGGCAGCAGCCGACGAGCGCGCCCGCGCTGCCGGCGACGGCGCCCCAGGCGAAGCTCATCGCGCCCCAGCCCTGGATCGCCAGGAGCAGGGTCACCGTGGTGCTGAGCACGAAGTTGACCGCGTCGACGGCCATCCGCCGGCCCTGCGCGAACGCGCGGGTGAGGAAGCCGGCGGGCACCTGGGACAGACCGTCGAGGACCACGACCAGGCACATCACCCGCAGGACGCCGGAGGCCTCGGGCGAGCCCAGCACACCGGCCACCGCCGGGGCGAGCGCGAACAGCACCGCGTACAGCAGGCAGCTGGAGGCGGCGCTCAGGGTCAGGACCGTCGGGGCGAAGCGGCGCGGGTCGCCCTCCCAGCGCACGATGGCCAGGGAGACGCCCAGCTCGTTCGCGGAGAGCAGGACCAGCAGGACCGTCTGGGCGATCCCGTAGACGCCCCAGGCCTCGGGACCGAGAAAGAAGCGGGCGAGGACGATGCCCATGGCGAAGTTGCCCAGGCGCATCACCATGGTGTTGACCAGGCTCCACCGGGCGGCGGACCCCACCTTGCGGCCCAGGGAGTGCGCTTCGGGCGATTCCTCGGTGCCCGTGCCGGTGCCTGCGCCGGTGTCCGTGGCGGGAGCGGTCACTTCGATGCCTTGGAGCGGAAGGCGGACGGAGGCAGGACCTTGAGCGCCATGGTCGCCGTGGGGTCCACCGGGTCCGTGTGATCGCCGGAACCGGAACCGGGACCGGGACCGGGGATCTCGGGCGGACCAGGCTCGGACGGCACGGCCTTGCGCCGGCCGGGCTTGTCGGCCTTGCGGCGCCGCGCCTCGACGAAGAAGGTGGCCACCAGGCTGAGTACGAAGCCGAGCGCCGCCGCCATGACCAGGTACTGCAGCCGGGTCTTCGTCTGCGCCTCCGGCTTCTGCGGGGGCACGATCGTCGCCATGCGGATCATCGCCTCGGGGGTCACCGACTGCTGGGCCTGGAACTCCAGGAGCCGCTTCTGCGCGTACTCCGTGAACAGCTGGTCCGACTTCAGGACGGCGGCCGGGTCGGTGCCGGTGACGCTCAGCCACATGAAGGGCCCCTGGGCGTTGTCCGCGATCTTCGCCTCGTACACGCCGGTGAGTCCCTGGGCCTTCAGATCGGCCCGGGAATCATCGGAGTTGAGGTTGCGGGCCAGCCCGTCGGCCATGCCGGTCAGCGAGGCCTGCGTGCTCAGGAACGGGTTGCCGTCGAAGGCAACCGTGGCCTTCTTCGAGTTGAGGAGGGTCACGGTGCTCTGGGACCGGTACTCCACCGGGACCAGCAGGTACACGCCGGTGATGAGCGCGGCCGTGAGCAGCAGCCCGGGCAGCAGCACGTACCAGCGCCTGCGCATGACCCGCCAGATCTCCGCGAGGTCCATCAGCCTTCTTTCGGACAGTGGTCGGACTGAGCCGCCCTAGACGAGGGGCACGGTGCCCGGGACGAGGTCGGTGGGCCGCGGCCGGGTCGCCGCGCTCCCGCCCTCCAGGAGCACCTGGGCGATGCGTTCGCTCGCGCGGCCGTCCCACAGCTCGGGGCAGCGGGGCGCGGGCGGATCGTCGAGCACCCGGTGCACCGTGGCGGTGATGCGGTCCGGGTCGGTGCCCGCCAGGACGTTGGTGCCCTGCTCGACGGTGATCGGCCGCTCGGTGTTCTCCCGGAGGGTCACGCAGGGCACGCCGAGCGCGGTGGTCTCCTCCTGGACGCCCCCGGAGTCGGTGAGCACCACGCGGGCCGAGTCCTGCAGGGCGATGAAATCGAGGTATCCGGCGGCCGGCACCAGCCGGATGCCGCCCGGTACGCCGATCTCCGCGAGCCGCTCGGCCGCCCGGGGGTGCACCGGCAGCAGCAGCGGGCAGCGGCCCGCGATCTCGCCCAGTGCCTTCAGCAGGCCGCGCAGGGCGTCCGGATCGTCCACGTTGGCCGGCCGGTGCAGGGTGACCAGGCCGTACCCGCCGCGGGTGAGCCCGTAGCGGTCGAGGACGTCGGAGCGCCGGGCCCGCTCCAGGTTGGCGAACAGGGTGTCGATCATGACGTTGCCGACGACGTGGATCTGGTCCTCCCGGTACCCCTCCGAGCGCAGGTTCGCGGCGGCGTCGGGGGAGGGCGCCAGCAGGTAGTCGCTGATCCGGTCGGTGGCGACCCGGTTGACCTCCTCGGGCATGCTCCAGTCCCGGCTGCGCAGACCCGCCTCCACGTGGGCCAGCAGCGGCCCGGCCTTCGCGGTGACCAGGGCGCAGGCCAGGGTGGAGTTGATGTCCCCGACCACCACGACCGCGTCCGGGACCAGCTCCTCGAGCAGCGGCTCGAAGGCCTCCATCACCCGGCCGGTCTGCACGGCGTGGCTGCCGGACCCGGCTCCCAGATAGCGGTCGGGGGAGCGGATGCCGAGGTCGCGGAAGAAGACGTCGTTCATGGACTCGTCGTAGTGCTGGCCGGTGTGGACGAGGACGACCTCCGCGCCGCGTCCCTCCAGGGCGTCCATCACCGGCTTGATCTTCATGTAGTTGGGCCGGGCCCCGGCCACGCAGATGATTCTGGGCATCGGGTCAGAGCACCTCCACCATGGGTCCCGACAGCCGGTTGCGGCAGTCGAGGATCAGCGAGGCGTGCTCGGTGATCATCGGGTAGTCGAAGGAGTCGTGGTCCGTGAGCAGGACGACCACGTCGGCGGCGGCCAGCTCCTTGCGGGTCGGCTCCACCCGCGAGAGGCGGGCGTCGACCTTGATGCTCTCCACCACGTGGGGGTCGGCCGCGCGCACCTTGGCGCCCATGTCCAGGAGCAGCTGGGAGACCCGTACGGCCGGAGACTCCCGGGCGTCGCCGGTGTTCTTCTTGTACGCCAGTCCCAGGAGCAGGATCCGGGAGCCGTTGACCGAGCGGCGCTTGGCGTTGAGCGCGTCCATGACGCGGCGCGCCACGTACTCGGGCATGTGGCTGTTGATGTCGTTGGCCAGCTCCACGAAGCGGAAGTTCTGGCCGAGCTCGCGCTGCACCCGCCACGACAGGTACGAGGGGTCGATGGGCAGGCAGTGACCGCCGACGCCGGGGCCCGGGGTGAACTTCATGAAGCCGAACGGCTTGCTGGAGGCGGCCTCGATGGTCTGCCACACGTCGATGTCGAGGTGGCGGGCGAACATCGCTATCTCGTTGACCAGGGCGATGTTCACGTGCCGGAAGGTGTTCTCCAGCAGCTTCGCCAGCTCGGCCTCCTTGGGGGAGCGCACCGGCACCGTGGTGTCGACGAGGCCCGCGTAGAAGGTCTCCACGGCCTTGAGGGAGAGGGAGTTGACGCCGGAGACCACCTTCGGCGTCTGCTGGAACCCCCACACCTTGTTGCCGGGGTCGATGCGTTCGGGGCTGTAGCCGAGGTGGAAGTCCACGCCGGCCGTGAGGCCGGAACCGTCCTCCAGGATCGGGCCGAACAGCTCCTCGGTGGTACCGGGGTAGGTGGTCGACTCCAGCACGACAGTGGCTCCCGGCCGCAGGAAGCGGGCCAGGGTGTGCGCGGACTCCTCGATGTAGCGCAGGTCGGGGGCGCCGTCCTGCAGGGGGGTCGGGACGGTGACGACCGCGATGTCGAAGCCGCCGCAGTCCCGGGCCTGGTCACTGGCCTGGTACGTGCCCAGCTCCAGCGCCCGGCTCAGCCGTGCGCAGGAGACGTCCTCCACGTACGACTCGCCGGCGGCGAGGCTCTTGACCCGCCGCGCGTCCACGTCGTAGCCGACCACCTGGTGTCCGACCTCGGCGGCCCTGATGGCCAGCGGAAGGCCGACGTATCCCTGTCCCACGACGACGACGCGCATCAGTGACTCCTGTTCGCGGAACCGGCAGACGGTGTGGACGGTGTGCGGCGGATGAGTTCCCGGACCGTCATGAGGAGGAAGGCGGCATTGGTGGTGAGGTAGCGCTTGCCGAGGCGGCGCGGTTCCTGGAGGGTCCGGTAGAACCATTCGAGCCCCATCCGCTGCCAGACCAGGGGGGCGCGCTTGGTGATGCCGGCCAGGATGTCGAAGGAGCCGCCGACGCCGTGCACCACGTGGGCGCCGGTGCGCTTGCCGTAGCCGGCGGTGAAGATCTCCTTCTTCGGCGAGGTCATGCCGAGGAACAGCATGCGGGCCCCGCTCGCGGCCACCGCGTCGGCGATCTCGCCCTGTTCGGAGTCCTCGAAGTAGCCGTTGCGGCTGCCCGCCACGCGCAGGGCGGGGAACCGCTCGGCGATCCGGCCCAGCATGAGGTCCAGTACGTCCTGCCGCGCTCCGAGCAGGTGGACGGGGATCTCCGCGGTCTCCGCCGCTGCCAGCAGCCGCATGAACAGGTCGATTCCCGCGACCCGTTCGGGCAGCCGCACCCCGAGGACGCGGCCGGCCCACACCACGGCCTGGCCGTCGGCCAGGACCAGGTCGCAGCCGGCGACCGCCGCGGCGAGGCGGGGGTCGCGGCGCATGTTGACCAGCTTGGCGGCGTTGACCATGCCGATCTCGATCTGCTCACCGCGCCGCACGGCGTCGAGGCAGCGCTGGACCGTCTCGTCCATGGTCAGGGGGTCGAGCGCCACTCCGAAGAGGGACTGTCTGTGGTTCATCTCCCGAGCCCCCCGAGCCAGGCGTGGAGCAGCCAGCCGAACTCGTAGGGCCTGCACTCGCGGTCCACCGCCAGGGGGCGGAAGATCCGGTCGAGCGGGGCCAGCCTGGCCCGCGGGGCGACCCGGGTGGTGAGTCCGCGGGCGGCGCGCACGGCCTTGGCGGGATCGCCGCGGTAGACCTTGCGCCAGGTGACCCCGTACTCCTCGCGGATCATGGGCTCGCGCGGGGTGCCGTCGGGCCCGCTGATCTCGGGCACCTCCGTCATCCAGCGCAGACCCCGGCGGATCTGGGCGCCGAAGTCCGTGCCGCCCGCTTCGGCCAGGTCGAAGAGGGCCGTCGGGGCCATGGCGTGCTGGTGCACGCTGTAGACGGGGTAGCCCTCCACCACGCCGCCCGTGCGGGCGTCGTAGTGCCACCACCACTGTCCGCCGTCCCCCTGCAGGGCGCAGATCCGGGCGGCGCAGGCGTCGGCCGCCGCGAGGGCCTGCGGGTCCGGGGCGCTCGCGTGCAGCCGGGCCAGCGCCTGGAGCGGATAGGTCTGGTCGGCGAAGCAGGCCACGTGGGAGCGGTACCCGGGAACCAGCCCCGGCCCGGTGGCGTGCGGGAACAGCGGGCCGTCACCGATCCGGGCCGCCAGCAGGCGGTCGCGGGCGGCCGCCAGGCGGTACTCGACGTCGACCGAGGTCCGGGCCGCGGTGAGGGCGGAGAGCACCCAGGCGGCTTCCACGGTGTACTGCGGACGTCCGGGGACGTCCAGCTCGGCGACCCTCGCCACGGCGTCCGCGAGCTTGGGGTGGCCGGTCTCGGCCGCGGCCCAGGCGATGAGCGCGGCGTCGCCGAGGTTGGTCACCGCCGGCAGCCGTTCCACCAGCAGCGCCGTGAACTCCCCGGCGGTGCGGCCGTCGAAGAGGGCGTGCTGCCGCTCCTCGGGGAGGAACCGCGCGCCCAGCGCGGTGATGGCCGCGTACCGGGTGCTGGTACCGCGCCGTTCCACGCTTCTCACGCCTTCGGGGGAGACGGTCCCCACCCGGGTGAAGACGAAGGTCTCCGCGCCCGGCAGGTACATCTCGGGCAGCCCCGCCTCGGCCAGTGTGAGCAGCCGCTCGGCGAGGGCGTGCAGCGACGGGTCCTCGTGGGCCAGTGCTTCTAATCGTCTGGCGGTCACCGGTTCCCCACCCCGGTTCCCCGCGCGTCCTGTTCGCCCTGTATGTCCGAGCTGTAGCCGTACTGCTCCAACACACCTACCCCCTCTGAATCGTTCCTAGGACAGACCCGGCGGTCGTCGTCCGGCGGAGGGGACTGCGCATGACGGTGCGCGTGCCCACGGTGTGATCCCCCGATGGCACGAGCGGTCCGGGCCCGCTGGATCCCCCTCCAGCGAAGTTCCGGATCGGGGCGCGCGCGGACGAGCGGCGGCGGACGGGCGCATGGTTCCGCGCCGGCCGTCACCTCGTCTGCGATTGCCCTCGTCGTGTACAACCCCCCACTGAACACAGCCTGTTGCCTGCTCAGATCCCGTGTACAGGGACAAGGTATGCCCAAGGATGTTCATTGATTGTGGTTTTGAGGAAATGCCATTGACCCAAATTGCCGACGTTGCGTCAGGTGCGCTCGGCCAGCGTTCCGTCGGTCTCGTCGTGCAGGGCGCCGGTGCGCGGGCACTCCCAGATGCCCGCCTCGCCGTCGCGTTCCACAAGGCGGACTCCGGCCCGGCCCACCCAGCCGATGCGCCGGGCGGGCACTCCGGCCACGAGCGCGAAGTCCGCTACGTCCCGCGACACGACCGCGCCGGCCGCGACGAGCGCCCACCGTCCGATCCGGACCCCCGCGACGCACACCGACCGGGCGCCCAGCGAGGCGCCCTCGGCCACCACGACCCCGGCCGCCTCCCAGTCGCCGCCGCGCTTCTGCCGGCCGTCGGGGTCGACGGCCCGCGGGTAGAAGTCGTTGGTGAGCACCGCGGCCGGGCCGATGAACACCCCGTCGCCGAGTTCGGCGGGCTCGTAGACCAGTGCGTAGTTCTGCAGTTTGACGTTGTCCCCGATCCGTACGCCGGGGCCGACGTACGCTCCGCGTCCCACGATGCAGTCGCGTCCGAGCCTGGCCTCCTCCCGCACCTGCGCCAGATCCCAGATGGTGGTCCCCTCCCCGAGTTCGGCCGTCTCGTCGACCTGGGAGGAGGGTTGAATTCGGACACTCACGGGGCGGTCCCCTTACGGCTCGCGAGGCGTTCGGATGTACCTCGCATTGAGGTACGGAGGGAGCATATGCGGCATCGGCCCCGCTCGTGCCGGAGATCAACCGACTGTTCACGCAGTGGACTTGACGGCGCCTCGGCCGTGGCGGCGGCCCGGCCGTCTTAAGGTCGCCCGATCGCTTCCTTAAGTGGAACCTAAGGTTCGCGACCACCGCCCCGAATCGATCAAATGTCCGTTTCGGGGCGGCTAGCGTGCTGCCGCACCCGGAAACCCCCACCCCCCCGAAACCCCGAACTCCCCCAGCAATTCAGAGGCAGGCACGCGATGGGCAGCACGACCGGTCACCGGCGCAGGACGAGCACGAAAGCGAAGGCCGCGGGCGGGACGGCGGTGGCGGCGCTGATCGCGGCCGCCGCCTTCGCCTTCACGGGTACGGCCCAGGCCGCCTCGGTCGGCGCGGTCTACACCAAGTCGAGCTCCTGGAGCGGCGGTTACACCGGCACGTATGTGATCACCAACAACACGAGCCGGACGCAGACCAGCTGGACCCTGGAGTTCGACCTGCCCGCGGGCACGACGATCGACTCCCTGTGGAACGGCTCGCACACGGTCAGCGGCCGCCGCGTCACCGTGAAGCCGGCGGCATGGAACAAGGAGCTGGCCGCGGGAGCCTCCGTCACGATCGGCTTCGTCACGAGTGCGAGCGCACACCCCGGCAACCCGACGGACTGCCGGATCAACGGAGCGAAGTGCTCGGCGGGCCAAGGCACGACACCCCCGCCGGGCGGACGCCCCACGGCCGCCCCGACCGCAGCCCCCACCGCCGTGCCCACGCCGGCGCCGACGGCCGGTACGAGCGCTCCGGCGACCCCCAGGCCCTCCGGCCCGCCGACCAAGCCCACCCCGCCCACCGCCACGACCCCGCCCGGGAGCGGCAATCCGGCCGTCGGCGCGCGCTTCGCGCCGTACGTGGACACCTCCCTCCACCCGGCCTACGACCTGCTCGACACGGCGGCCAAGACCGGCGTCAAGGAGTTCCACCTCGCCTTCATCACCTCCGGCGGCGGCTGCGCGCCGCTCTGGGGCGGGGTCACCGAGCTCGGAAACGACAAGGTCGCCGCGCAGATCGGAGCCCTGCGGGCCAAGGGCGGCGACGTACGCGTCTCCTTCGGCGGCGCCGCCGGGCACGAACTGGCCCTGAACTGCGGCTCCGCACAGGAGCTGGCCGCCGCCTACGGCAAGGTCGTCGACCAGTACCGGCTGACCAAGGTCGACTTCGACATCGAGGGCGCGGCCCTGCCCGACACGGCCGCCAACACCCGCCGCGCCCAGGCCATCGCCCTCCTCCAGGCCGCCCTCCCCGGGCTGGACGTGGCCTTCACCCTGCCCGTGATGCCGGAGGGCCTCACCCAGCCGGGCGTGGCCCTGTTGGCGGATGCGAAGAAGGCGGGCGTGCGGATCCACGGCGTCAACATCATGGCCATGGACTACGGCCCCGCCTACAGCGGCGACATGGGCCGGTACGCGATCCAGGCCGCCACGGCCACGCAGGCCCAGCTCAAGGGAGTACTGGGCCTCTCCGACGCGGCGGCCTGGAAGACCGTCGCCGTCACCCCGATGATCGGCGTCAACGACGTCACGAGCGAGATCTTCACCCTCGCGGACGCCACCCAGCTCGTGGACTTCGCGAGCGAGAAGGGAATCGGCAGGCTGGCGATGTGGTCCGCGACCCGCGACAAGCAGTGCCCGGCCGGAGTCGTCAACTACGCCGACGCGACGTGCAGCTCGATCCTCCAGCAGCCCCTGGCCTTCACGAAGGCCTTCGGCGCCTTCCGCTAGCGCCCGCGGACGCCACGCGGCCGGGCCGGCTCAGGGGCTCGTGAGGATGACCAGGCGCTGGGTCGCGCGGGTCATCGCGACGTAGCGGTCGACGGCGCCTTCGATGCCCTCGCCGAAGGTGTCCGGGTCGATGAGGACGACCAGGTCGAATTCGAGTCCCTTCGACAGGGTGGGCGTCAAGGTGCGGACTCGGGGCGAAGCCGGGAACGCGGGGGCGTCCGCGGCGTCGGCGGCGATGACGCAGGCGACGCCGTCGGCCTGGGTGTCGAGCCAGTCGCCGAGGACCGCGGCCAGGTCCGCGACGCTGCCGTGCGTGACGGGGATGCCGCTGCTGCGGACGGAGGCCGGCACGTTCGCGTCGGGGAGTGCCGCGCGGATGGCCGGCTCCGCTTCGGCCATGACCTCTTCCGGGGTGCGGTAGTTGACGCTGAGGGAGGCCATGGTGATCCGGTCGAGCCCGGCCCGTTCGAGCCGCTCCCGCCACGACTCCGTGAACCCGTGCCGGGCCTGCGCGCGGTCCCCGACGATCGTGAAGCTCCGCGACGGACAGCGGGTTAGCAGCATCTGCCACTCGGCGTCGGTCAGTTCCTGCGCCTCGTCCACGATGATGTGGGCGAACGGGCCGGCGAGCAGGTCGGGTTCGGCGCCGGGCAGCGCGTCCCCGTCGATCAGCGCGTCCTGCAGATCCCGTCCGCGCAGCATCCCCACCGCGCCCTCGCTCTCGTCGATCTCGGTGTCCTGGAGCAGCCGGTCGATGACGTCGGACCTGCGCGCACGCTCGGCGGCGACGGCGGCTTCGTGGCGGCGCTTGCGTACGGAGGCCTCGGCGTCGCCGAGCCGCTGCCGGGCCGCGTCCAGGATCGGCAGGTCCGACGCCGTCCAGGCCTGGGTGTCCGCGCGCTGGAGGAGGGCCACATCATCGGGACCGAGCCACGGGGCGCACTTGCGCAGGTAGGCGGGCACCGACCACAGGTCTCCGACGAGTTCGCCCGCGTCGAGCATCGGCCAGGCACGGTTGAGGGCGGTGATCAGGTCCCGGTCCTGGAGCAGCGAACGGCGCAGCAGCTGGGGCGATACGTCGCTGTCGTCCTTCTCCATCAGGATCGTGAGCAGCTCCTCCCGGATCTGGTCGCGCGCCTCGTTGTGCGGGGTGCCCGGTTCCACCGCCTCGAACGCGGCCGCCCAGTCGTCGGCGCCCAGCCAGATGTCGGACCAGTGGCTGGAGACCCTCATCCCCTCGGCGGGCGGCTCCTCGTAGATGCGGACCGCCGCCTCCACCGCCTTCACCAGGTCCGCGGAGGATTTGAGGACGGCCACGCGCGGGTCGGTCTCGACCCCGGCGTCGGCTCCCTCGGTGACGAGGTCGCGCAGGGTGCAGGTCTGTACGCCCTCCTCGCCGAGGCTGGGCAGCACGTCCGAGACGTAGGCCAGGTAGGGACGGCTCGGACCGACGAACAGCACGCCGCCGCGACGGTGCCCGAGCCGGGGGTCGGAGTAGAGCAGGTGGGCGGTGCGGTGCAGGGCGACGACGGTCTTGCCCGTACCCGGACCGCCGTCGACGACGAGGGCGCCCCGGGATCCGGCCCGGATGATGGCGTCCTGGTCGGTCTGGATGGTGGCGAGCACGTCGCGCATCCGGGCCGACCGGTTGCCGCCGAGGCTGGCGATGAAGGCGGACTGGTCGTCGAGCGCGGCGCGCCCTTCGAGGCCGTCGGAGGCGAAGACCTCGTCCCAGTAGTCGCTGATCCGGCCGCGGGTCCAGCGGTACCTGCGACGGCTGGCCCGGCCCATCGGGACGGCGTGCGTCGCCGCGAAGAAGGGCTCGGCCGCGGGGGAGCGCCAGTCCAGCAGCAGCCGGTTCCCGGTGCTGTCGGTGAGGCCGAGGCGCCCGATGTACACGGGATCGGAACCGTCGGCGGGCACTATGTGCCCGAGGCACAGGTCCAGCCCGAAGCGCCGCAGGGTGCGCAGCCGGCTGGTCAGGCGGTGGATCTCCGCGTCGCGGTCCATCGCCTCCCGGCCGATGCCGCCGGGTGCCTTGCGCGTGGCTTCCAGGCGGTCGGACAGTTCGGCGATCGTCTGCTCCAGGCAGTGCGAGACGGCCGCGAAATGTCGTTCGTCGCCGTCGATCAGAGCCGGGTCGGCCTTGGGGGAGAGGTGGTCGGGAAGTTCGAACGCACTGGTGGCGGTCGTCATCGTCATCGACTCGACGGAACCGTGTGATCCATAAGCTGACATATCCGCACGCACTGAGTGAATCTCCCATTTCAGCAGGTTCTGGCCTCGGTCCGCGATTTTGCCCCAGGCAGGGGGCCTTGCCGCAAGCCCCCCAGTGCGCTATATGTTGTAAGTGGCAAGGAGTGCGTACTCCTCTTCGCCCTCCTGATCCCCTCTTCCTTCACCGGCCGATGAGGCCCCATGAAGTCTGATGAGGCCTGGTCGGGACACCTGGTCAGGACACCCGGTCAGGACGCCTGGTTACAGTACGGCCATGACTTCCGAGGCCGTATCCCTTCACCTCACGAAGCCGCCCCCCGCCCATGTGGTGGCCGTACTCGCCTTCGACGGCATGGCGCCCTTCGAACTGGGCGTGGTGGTCGAGGTGTTCGGCCTCGCGCGGCCCGAGTTGGGGGACCTGCCCTGGTACGAGCTGCGGGTCTGCTCGGCGGAACCGGGCCGCGACCTGCGTGTGGTGGGCGGTTTCACGCTCCGTGCCGAGCACGGGCTCGACGCGCTCGCGGCCGCCGACACCGTGATCATTCCCGGAGTCTCCCCGGCCGGCGGCACCATCGCGCCGTCGCTGGTCGACGCCCTCCTCGCGGCCCACGCCCGGGGTGCGCGCCTGGTCTCCATCTGCTCGGGCGCCTTCGCGCTCGCCGCGACCGGCCTCCTCGACGGCCGCCGGGCCACCACCCACTGGCGCTACGCCCGCACCCTCGCCGAGCGTCATCCCGCGATCGAGGTCGACGCGGACGTCCTCTACGTCGACAACGGCGACGTGCTGAGCAGCGCGGGCAGCGCCGCCGGCATCGACCTCTGTCTCTACCTGGTCCGCGCCGACCACGGCGCCGCCGTCGCCAACACCGTGGCACGCCGCTTCGTGGTACCACCCCATCGCGAGGGCGGACAGGCCCAGTTCATCGAGGCGGCAGTCGGCGAGATAGGCCCCGGCGGCGCCGACGACGGCATCTCCCGGAGCATGGCCTGGGCCCTTCAGCGACTGTACGGCCCGCTCTCGGTCCCGGCCCTGGCCCGCGCGGCGAACATGTCGGAACGTTCCTTCCTCCGCCACTTCACCCGTCGCAACGGTGTGAGCCCGATCCGCTGGGTGGTCTCCCAGCGGATCGCGGCGAGCCTGCCGCTGCTGGAGTCGGGGGAGGGGACGGTGGACGAGGTGGCCGCGGCGGTCGGCTTCGATTCCACCGCGACGTACCGCCACCACTTCGGCCGGCAGATGCGCACGACGCCGACGGCCTACCGGAAGGCGTTCGTCAGGGTCACCGCACCCCTGGCGGGATCTTGACGAGTGGAGGCGTTTACGCCACTCGTCACGGGGGTGACGGGAACAGAGGATGGAGGCATCGCCGCAAGGGAGTCCCCCGGCCGGTGAATGAAATCCCGCCCTTCGCCCCGCACAAGGAGTTTCCCCATGTCCGCGACCGTCTCCTCCGTCTCCACTGAGCTCACCAGCGCCGTCCTCTCCGTCCCCGCCGCCGCTCCGGGCGTCGCGGCAGCCCACTACGCCGCCCGGCTCGCCTTCGAGGCGGACGTCTCGGACGTACGGGCCGACCTGCTCTCCGGTGTCCCGGGGCTGGTGGTGGTCGACTCCCGCAGCGAGGCCGCCTGGGACCAGGGCCACATCCCGGGCGCGCTGCACCTTCCGACGGCGCGGATCGCGGAGCTGGCGCCGGCGCTGATCGACCCGGAGCTGACGGTCGTCACCTACTGCTGGGGCCCCGGCTGCAACGGCGCCACGCGTGCGGCGCTGGCCTTCGCCCGACTCGGCTACCAGGTGAAGGAGATGCTCGGCGGGTTCGAGTACTGGGTCCGCGAGGGCTTCGCCTTCGAGACCGCCCAGGGCACCGACCAGCGCGCGATCGACGATCTGACCGCCCCGCGCTCGGGCATCTCCTGCGCCTGCTGAGCTCGTCCGCACGATGCCGGAGGTGACTGCGGCGCGCTCAGGCGCACCGTAGGCCGTCCAGCTCACACCCGGATCGCCGGCTGCCGGCAGTCACTTTAGATTTCGGCCAGGATGCGGGTGTTCGCCCGCCTTGACCGGAAGGGCTGCCGCATGGCTCGCCGTTGGTTCACATCCGCCCTGTGCGCACTCGCGCTCCTCGCACCCGGGTCACTCGGGGCGGCCTCGGCTGCCGAGGGCGGTCGTACGTCCCTGCGGGTCATGACCCGCAACCTCTACCTCGGCGCCGACCTCGCGCCCGTTCTCGCCGCCACCAGCCCACAGGGGCTCGTCGCCGCGGTGACCGCGGTATGGGCGAACGTCCGGGCGACGGACTTCCCCGAGCGGGCCGAAGCGCTGGCCGACGAGATCGCCGACAGCGATCCCCACCTCGTCGGCGTGCAGGAAGCCGTGCTGTGGCGCAGCCAGACGCCTGCCGGGCCGGGCAGCGCCACCCACGTCGAATAAGACTTCCTGCAGATCCTCCTCGATGAGCTCTCCGCCCGGGGCAAGCACTACGCGGCCGTGGCCAGCGTCACCGTCGGCAGCGACTTCGAGGCCCCGCGCTCCACGCCCGATGGTCTGCAGGACATCCGCCTCACCGACCGCGACGTACTCCTGGCGCGCACCGACCTGCCCGCCCGCACCTTCTCCGTGGCCAACCCGCAGGCCGCCCGGTTCCAGAGCCACGTGCCCATCTGCCGCCCCGTGCTGGGCTGCCCGCCCAGTCCGCCGCTGCGGGTCGAGCGCGGCTGGGCCTCGGCCGACGCCACGCTGCGCGGCCGCACCACCCGAGTGGTGACCACCCATCTCGAGCCCGCCGCCCCCGCCGTCCAGGAAGCACAGGCCGACGAACTGCTCGCGGGCCCGCTGAACACCACGCTCCCCACCGTGCTGCTCGGCGACCTCAACTCGGCCGCCGGCGGAGTCGGGGCAACACCGGGAACCAACACCCAGAGCCACAACCGCCTGCTCGCCGCCGGATTCACCGACGCCTGGACCGCCACCCGCCCCCGCGACCCCGGTTTCACCTGCTGCCAGGCCCCCGACCTGCGCAACGCCACCTCCACCCTCACCCAGCGCATCGACTACGTGCTCTTCCGCGGCAAGGTCAAGGCGCTGACGGCCAACCGGGTGGGTCACGCCCAGGCCGACCGCACCCCGTCAGGTCTGTGGCCCTCCGACCACGCCGGTGTCCGCAGCGTGCTCCAGCTGCGCTGAGACACGGCCAGCGCCCGGGCCGCTCTCAGACCGCCAGCGCCGTGGTGATCACCAGGGGAGGACCGGCCCGCTCCGCCGACCAGGTGCGGCCGGCGGCGAGGTCCGCGTCGACGAGGCCGGGGATGCCGAGGGCCTCTTCCACCGTCGGGCGGTGCTGGACGAGGAGGGTGAATCCGGCCCGCTCCAGCAGGGCCGGGTAGAAGTTCACGGGCCACGCGTGGTTCGCCATCACCTGCCAGCTGCCGTCCGTACGCCGGAGCCGTACGGGCAGCTCGTCGCCCGGGCCGTACGTGGCACCCGCCTCGCCGATGCTCAGCGAGGCGTACTCCGTACCGCTGCACGCGGGATCGGTGGCCAGCAGGACGAAGGGGCCGCCGGGCCGCAGGAGCCGGCGGATCTCCCGGAACACCGCGAGCACGGCCTCCTCGGTGGGCAGCGAAGCCAGGACGTGGCTGCACATCACGGCGTCGGCGCCGCCGTCCGCCAGGCAGGCCGCGCGCCCGTCGGTGACCAGGTGGTATTCGGCGACCGCCGTCCCCGAGCCGCGGGCGAGCGCGAGCATCTCGGGGGAGGTGTCCACGCCCAGCACCTTCGCTCCGAGCTGCCGGGCCGCGCGGTCGGCGACCTTGCCCGGCCCGCATCCGTAGTCCACCAGGACGGATCCGCTGCCGACCCACCGGGCCAGGGCCCGGAAGACGAAGGGGTACCCGAGCAGCCAGTCGGTGGCCGCCTCCACGGCGGCGAAGGCCTGTGCGCCCTCCGGCCCGGACCAGGCGACGGGCTCGTGCCCGCCGCCGTGGTCCGCGCCGCTCGCCGCGCTCGCCGCGGCTCGCGCGGCTCGTCCGGTTCCTTCTGGCCAGTCGCTCACAGTTCCCACTATCGGGCCGTGGCGGCCTAGCGCGCATCCCGCTGCGCCGCCTCGGCGATCCGTTTGACGGCTGCCAGCCGTCGGTCCCAGTCGGCGGCGAGGGTGGCCATCCACCTGGCCGTGGCGTCCAGGGCCGCGGGCCGCACGGTGTACCGGACCTCGCGTCCGACCCGGCTGCCGGAGACGAGCCCGGCGGCGTCCAGGACGGCGAGGTGCTTGACCACCGCCTGCCGGGAGACGGGCAGCCCCTCGGCCAGGGTGGTCGCGCTGACCTCGCCGTGAGCGGCGAGCAGGCCGAGCAGCTTGCGCCGGGTCGGGTCGGCCAGGGCGACGAGGACGTGGTCGACCGCCTCGTCGGGGCCGGGGCCTTCCTCGCTCACGAGGCCGGTTGTTCGGCGCGCTTCTTGAAGGCGTCGAGCACCTGCGGCCAGCCGCCGGTGTTGTCCTTCAGCGCCTTGCCGCGCAGTTCCTCGGACCCGGCCAGGGCCGCGAACCCGCTCTCCACGACGCGCAGCCGCGTCTTGTTCCCCTCGCGGCTCAGCGTGAACTCCACCAGGGTGCTGTTGTCCTCGCGCAGTTCCTGGCCGGGGAAGGCGCTGGCCCACCGGTACGCCAGGTAGGTCGGCGGCTCGACCTTCTCCACCCGTACCGGGAACTCGCCGTACTCGCTGTTCTTCGCCACGATCGACTCCCCTTCCCTGGCCACCGTGCCCGTCAGGCTGCCCTCGTCGGCCACCCAGAAGCCCGGCTCGGCCACCAGGGACCAGACCCGCTCCAGGGACGCCTCGATCAGGGTGTCGCGTTCGATCCGGTCCGCGTTCATCAGGGACTCCTTCGTCGCAAGCGATTGAGTGATTCGGTGCAACTACAGAGTTGCACGTCACCTTCCCCTGCGCAACCGCAAGGTTGCGCGAGGGCGGTGGCGCGGGTTCGCCTAGGCTCGGGTCCATGGTTCAGAGCCAGGCGGAAGACGTGAACGCATACCTCACCGAGGTACCCGAGGAGCGCAGGGAGGCACTGACCCGGCTGCGGGAGCTGTGCCGGACCGAGCTGCGCGGATTCACCGAAGTGATGGCGTACGGGATGCCCGCGTACGAACGGGAAGGCGTCGGGGAGATCGCCTTCGCCAGCCAGAAGCAGTACATCTCCTTCTACCTGATGCGCGGCGACGTCCGCGAAGCCTTCGCGGAGCGACTCGCGGGCCATGACATGGGCAAGGGCTGCCTGCGCTTCCGCAGGCCGGAGAAGATCGACTTCGTCCTCCTGAAGGACCTGCTGCGGGCCACGGCGGCCGGTCCCGGGAAGGTCTGCTGACCGCCGCGGCGAGGGGACCTCGGAACAACTGAAAAGAATTCTGCGCGCAGGCTGTCACAACCGCCGACCGGCCGGTGTCTTGTGTCCGAACCCTCGAAACGAAGGAGATGGACACCATGGCCGAGAGCACCCAGGTGATCGTGATCGGCGGCGGATACGCCGGAGTGATGGCCGCCAACCGCCTGAAGCAGCGCGAGGACGTCACGGTCACGCTGGTCAATCCGCGTGCGGTCTTCGTGGAGCGGATCCGCCTGCACCAGCTGGCGGGCGGAACCCACGACGCCGTGGTCGCGTACGAGAAGGTGCTGGCCGAGGGGGTGGCGCTGCTCCTCGACTCCGTCGAACACATCGACACCGCCGAGCGCAGCGTGACCCTGGCCTCGGGAGGCCGGGTCGCCTACGACTACCTCGTCTACGCGGTGGGCAGCGGCAGCGCGGACCCGACGGTGCCGGGCGCGGCCCGGTTCGCCCACCCGATCGCCACCCTGGAGGACGCGCAGCGGCTGCGGCCGGTCCTCGACGCCGCGCCGTCGACGGCCGCGGTGACGGTGGTCGGCGCCGGTCCGACCGGCATCGAGACCGCCGCCGAACTGGCCGAGCAGGGCCGGGCCGTGACCCTGGTCTGCGGCGGCGTCCTCGGCCCGTACCTCCACGCCCGCGGGCGGCGCTCCGTGGCCCGGCGGCTGACGGCGCTCGGGGTGACCGTGCTCGAAGGCCCGGACACCAAGGTGACGGCCGTGACGCGCGACGCCGTCCGGCTCGCGGACGGCCGCGAACTGGCGGGCGCGGTGACCATCTGGACCGCCGGTTTCGGCGTCCCGGACCTGGCCGCGCGCAGCGGGCTGAGCACCGACGCCCTGGGCCGCCTGCTCACGGACGAGACGTTGACCAGCGTGGACGACGGGCGCGTCTTCGCGGCCGGGGACTCGGCGGCCCCCTCGGGCCTGGCGCCGCGGATGAGCTGCCAGGCCGCGACGCCGATGGGCGCGCGGGTCGCCGACACGGTGCTGAGCCGGATCGGGGGCGAACAGCCGGAGACCCTCAACTCGGTGTTCGCCGGCCAGTGCATCAGCCTGGGCCGAGGCGCCGGCATCTTCCAGTTCGCCCACAGGAACGACACCGCGCTGTGGTTCCACATCGGCGGCCGGCCCGGCGCGAAGCTCAAGGAAGTCGTCTGCAGGGGCACCGTGAAGCACCTCGTCGCGGAGGCGGACAAGCCGGGTTCGTACGGCTTGCACCGCGTGTCGGGAGGCGACGCCCGCGGTCGGCGTCTGGAAGCCGAGCAGGGCGGGATCAGGGCCGCCGCCGAACAGACCGCTTGAGCCGCCCGGCCGATCCGGTGATCATGAACGGATTCGAACCGCCGCAAGGCCGACGGAAACTGACGGAAGAGAACCAACCATGGACACTCCCTTGCAGGGACCTGATCCGGCGACCGAGACCTTCGTCGCCCACCGCAACCTGCTCTTCACCGTCGCCTACGAGATGCTCGGCTCGGCGGCCGACGCCGAGGACGTGCTGCAGGAGACCTGGCTGCGCTGGACGGGCGTCGATCTCGCCGCGGTCACCGATCGGCGCGCCTACCTGGTGCGGATCACCACCCGCCAGGCGCTGAACCGGCTGCGCACCGTGAGCCGCCGCAAGGAGGCCTACGTCGGCCAGTGGCTGCCGGAGCCACTGCTCACCACGCCGGACGTGGCCGAGGACGTGGAACTGGCCGAGAGCATGTCGATGGCGATGATGCTGGTCCTGGAGACGCTCGGGCCGACCGAGCGGGCCGTCTTCGTGCTCCGCGAGGTGTTCGGCCTCGACTACGAGGAGATCGCGACCGCCGTCGACAAGACACCGGCGGCCGTCCGGCAGATCGCGCACCGGTCCCGCAAGCACGTCGACGCCCGCCGCCCCCGCCGGACGGTTTCCGCGAGCGAGACCCGGGCGGCCGTGGAATCGTTCCAGCGGGCGTTCGAAACCGGGGACCTGCAGGGCCTCCTCGACGTGCTCGCCCCCGAGGTCGTCTACATGGGCGACGGCGGCGGCATCAAGCACGCCGCACTGCGGCCGATCGTCGGTGCCCTCAGCGTGGCCCGCGTCTTCGCCGGCATGTCGGGCAAGGCCGCCAAGGGCGGCATCTCGTTCTCCTTCGCCCCCACCATGGTCAACGGCACCCCGGCTCTGGCCGTCCACATCGACGGGGAGTTCGACGGAGTCATCGCCTTCCACGTCGAGGACACCCGCATCACCGGCCTCTACTTCGTCCGCAACCCGGAGAAGCTGTCCCACGCCGCAACCGAGACCACGCCCACCCTGCGGTGAGCGGGGCGCGCGGCCGGGCGGGTGGGCCGCGGAGACACGCACCGGCCGAATGCGGTGTGCCGGGGGGACCCGTACGTGTGGCGATGGGAGGGGATGCCGGGGTGAGGGGCCGCCGTGCGGGTACCTCGAATACTCGAATACCTCGCATACCTCGCATCCGAATCCCCGTCGCAGGAGGAACCCGTGCTCGGAACCGACTACCGCACCGGCTCGCCCAACTGGATCGACCTCGGGAGCCCCGACATCCCCCGGGCCGCGGCCTTCTACCGGGCCGTCTTCGGCTGGGAGTTCCACCTGCTCGGGCCCGAGACCGGCGGGTACGGGTTCTTCCAGGCGGCCGGGAAGACCGTCGCCGCGGTGGGGCAGCTCGATCCGGGGGCGACCTCCGCGTGGACCGTGTACTTCCGGACCGACGACGTGGAGGCCACCACCCGCGGCGTGCGCGACGGCGGGGGCGCCGTCCGCGTCGAGCCGATGGACGTCATGGGGGAGGGGTGGCTCGCCCAGTACACCGACCCGCAGGGCGCCGAGTTCGCCACCTGGAAGCCGGGCCGGACACCGGGACTGGAGCTGACCTCCGCCGACAACGCGCTGTGCTGGGTCGAACTGCACGTGCCGGATCCGCCGGCGGCGCTCGCCTTCTACGGAGCCCTCTTCGGGACGCGCTCACGGCAGATGGAGGCGCCCGGCATGACCTATCAGGTGCTCAGCACCGCCGAAGGGGACCAGGAGGACGGTTCCTTCGGCGGGGTGGCACCGCTGACGGCGGGGGAGACGGACGCGCGCTGGGTGCCGTACTTCGCGGTCGCGGACGTGGACGCCGTGGTGAGCACCGCGCGGACCAGCGGCGCCGCCGTGCTGATGCCGGGCGCGGACGTGCCCGACGTCGGGCGGATCGCCTGGCTGGCGGACCCGAGCGGGGCGGTCTTCGCCCTGCTCAAGGCCGCGCCGCGGGCGGACTGACGGATCCGGTCCAGGCCGTCTAGCCGGTGAAGGCTTCGACGAGCGTCCAGACGGCCAGGACCGCCATGCACAGGGCGCCGAAGCGCTGGACGGTCTTGAGGGGGACCCGCTTGGCGATGAACCGGCCCACGATCAGGGCGAGGGCGGAGACCGACATGAGGGCTGCGGCGGAACCGATGGCGGTGGGCAGCCAGCCGTTGGTGGCGGCGAGGTTGGCGGTGGTGATCTGCGTCAGGTCACCCCATTCGCCGATGAAGACGGCCATGAACGCCGTGGTGAAGACGGGCCAGAAACCGGTGACGGCCTTGGCCGCCGAGTCCGCGTCGTCGTCGTCCGCACCGGAGCGCATCATGACGACGGCGCCGAAGGCGAACAGGGCGGCGGAGACGAGCTTGACGGCCATGTTCGGCAGCATGCCGATCAGACTTCCGGCGCCGACCGCGATGGCCACGTGCACGATGAACGCGGTGGAGGTGCCGAACCATACGTACAGCGGCCGCATCCGGGTGCCCATGGCCAGTGAGGCGAACATGGTCTTGTCGGGGAGCTCGGCGAGGAAGATCAGACCGAAGGCGGTGAAGATCGCCACGGGGTCGAGAGTCATTCCGGGATGCTGCTTTCTGCTGGAGCCGGGCTCTGATGGCTCGGATCGGCACCCAGCAGGGGGCGACGGGAAGAACCACTCGGCCCGGCACGACGAAGCGGCCCACACGGTGATGTGGGACGGGTCATGCCTTGGCCGAAGGTCTCGTCCGCCCCGCACGTGAAGCACGGTGGCCCGGTGGCCGGGACCCGTCGAGGCGTCCAGTATGTCGACCAGCGGTTTTCGGGACTACTCCCCTTCGCTGCCGACAACTGTAACAGCGGCCGCGGGTGCCCCGGGAGGGCCAGAGGTCCCGAGAGGGCCGGAGGTCCCGGGCCAGCCGTCCCGGCTATCCGAAGCGGACCGGGAGGTACTTGACCCCGTTGATGAAGTCCGAGCGCAGGCGGCGCACCTCCCCCGTGAGGGACACCTGTGGATGACGCCGCAGGAGCTCCCGGACCAGGGCCTTGATCTGGGTGCGGGCGAGGCCGGCGCCCAGGCAGAAGTGGGGGCCGCCGCCCCCGAAGGTGAGGTGCTCGTTCGGCGTGCGGCGGATGTCGAAGGCGAAGGGGTCGGCGAAGACCTCCTCGTCGCGGTTGGCGGAGGTGTAGTACGTGACCACCTTCTGCCCCGCGGCGACGGGCCGCCCGCGCAGGACGGTGTCACGGGTGGCGGTGCGCCGGAAGTTGTGGATCGAGCCGCCCCAGCGCAGGAACTCCTCCGTCGCCGTGGTCCACAGGGCCTCGTCCCCGGGGGCCGCGGCCAGCTCGGCGCGCGCCGCGGGGTGGTCGATCAGGGCGAGCAGGGCGCCGGAGAGCAGGTTGCGGGTGGTCTCGTTGCCCGCGACGCAGAGCAGTACGAAGAACATGTTGATCTCGTCCGGCGACAGCCGGTCCCCGTCGACCTCGGCGTGGACCAGCGTCGAGAGGATGTCCTCCCGGGGTCGGGCCCGCCGCTCGTCCGCGAGCGCGTCGCAGTAGGCGTAGATCTCGGCGGCCGCCAGATCGCTGTCGTGCTTGCCGGCCGAGAGCTCGGGGTCCTGGGAGCCCGCCATCCGGTTGCTCCACTCGAAGATCAGCCGCTCGTCCCCCTCGGGCACGCCGACCATCTCGCAGATCGTCTGGATCGGCAGCCACGCGGCGACCTCCGCGACGAAGTCCATGTCCCGGCCCGGGGTGACCGCGCGCTCCACCAGGGAGACCGCCCGCTCCTGGATCCGGGCCGCGAGCCTTCGTACGACCCGGGGCGTGAAACCCGCGCTGACCAGCGAGCGGTACCGGGAGTGGCGCGGGGCGTCCATGCCGAGCAGGACCAGGCGCAGGGTCTGCAGGGACTCGGGGTTCTGGTCGCGGATCATGAACGAGCCGAGTTCGGTGGACCACAGCTCGGGGTCGCGGCTGACGGCTTTGACGTCGGAGTGGCGGGTGACGGCGTAGAAGCCGGCGTGCGGGCCCGGCACCTCGTGCCAGTGGACCGGGTCCTCCCGGCGCAGCCGGGTGAACTGGGCGTGCGGGACCTCACGGGCCCAGGTGTCCTCAAGGAGGTCTATCTTGCCGGTCGGCAGCACGGGGCGGTTCCCTTCGTCGGACGGATCGGATCGGGGCGGAGCGGCATGGAACGGAGCGGCATGGATCGGAGCGGCACGGATCGGAGCGGCACGGATCGGTGGCACGGATCGATGCACGGATCGGTGGCGCAGATAGGAGTCCTACGGGTCAGCAGGCCCTGTCGAGGCCCAGGACGGCGCCGAGGGCCTCGATGACGAGCCCGTCGGGGACGGCGCGCGGTTCGAGCCGGTGCTGCATGGCGAGGCCCAGCAGGATGCCGAGCACCAGGGCGCCGGTCTCCTCCGGTGTACGGGTCAGGGGGGTTCCGGTGGCCTCCGCCCAGTCGGCCAGGCCCTCGCCGAGCTGGGCGCGGATCTCGGTGTACCGCTGGGCGAGCCGGTCCCCGATGAGGGGCCCGCGGGCGGCGTGCAGCCACAGCTCCGTCTCCAGCAGCAGCCAGGAGTCGCCGTGCTCGGGGTGCGGGCGGGTGAGGCTGCCCCACATCGCCGAGAAGTGCACGGCGGGGTCGGCCGGGTCCCCGGCCGCGATCTCGGCGGCCAGTTCCTCGCTCGTGCGCTCCTTCCAGACCTCCAGGAGCGCCAGCAGCAGGCCTTCCTTGCCGCCGAAGTGGCTGTAGAGCGCGCCCGTGGTCCGCCCTGCCGCCTCGGCGACGGCTTCGGCGGAGACGCCGTGGAACCCCTTGCGGGCGAAGAGGCCGGCTGCCGCGTCGATGAGGCGGGCGCGGCTCTCGGACTTGCGCTGCGCCTGCGGGGTGCGATGCGCCTGCGGCGTGCGGCGCGGGGGCTGTTCTCGTGTGCGGGGCGGCTCCACCGGGCCTCCGGGGCGCTGGTCGGATGGGGATGCCGAGTTATATCGGGCTGCCGATATAAATTGCGCCCCGCCTGACGAAGTGTCAAGGGATACGGCAGGACCGCAGGGGCGCCCGGTGGCACGCTGAAGGGGTGCGTGCCGCCCTGATGGAGCTCCGTACCGGCACCGGCCCCCTGCCGGCGGCCGCGCGGCGGGCCGTCCGGGTCACCCTCGCCGCCGGCATCGGCTTCTACGGGTTCCTGTACGGGCTGGACCGGCCCGTCGAGGCCACCTACGCGCTCTTCGCGGCCGTCGCCCTGGCCGGGCTCTCCCGGATACCGGGCAGCGGACACCAGCGGGCCCTGGTCGTCGCCCGGGTGCTCCCCGCCGCCTGCGCGCTGGTGGTCCTGGGCACCTGGCTGTCGGTGCGGACCTGGGCCGCCGTGGCGGGCATGCTGGTCATCGGCTTCTGCGTGGCCTTCTCCTCGGCGGCCGGACCCCGCCCGGCGGGCGCCGCGCCCGGGTTGCAGCTGCTGTACATCCTGCCCAGCTTCCCGCCCTACGCCCCCGACACCCTCGGCCAGCGGCTGGCCGGCACCGTCGCCGGAGTCCTGCTGCTGATCCTCGCCGAGGCCACCGTGCTGCCCGACCCGGTCGTCCCCGGCTACCGGGCCCTGGCCGCGGCAGCCGCGGACGAGGCGGCCAGGTGCGCCGCCGTGCTGGAACGGCCGCCCCACACCCTCCCCGCGGCGGAGTCCGCCCGGGCCGCGGAGCGGGCGCAGGCCCTGCGGCCCTCCCGGGTCGGGGAGGCGCAGCGGCCCGCGGGGCCCGGCGTACGGGAACGGGCGCTGGCCCACACCGGGCTGGCGGCCCGCACCCTCCTGGCCCGGCTCCAGTCGCTGCCCCCGCCGGAGCCGGGCCCGCGGGCCGGGCCGGACGAGCTGGTGCTCGTACGGGCCGTGCGCGAGTCGGCGTCCGGGACGGCCGGGCTGCTCGGGGCGGGGAGCCCGCCCGCGACGGACTCCACCCGGCTGCGGGACCTGCAGGTCTCCCTCGCCCGGACCCCCGTGACGGGGCCCGGGCCAGGATTCCGCAACGCCGCGCTGGTGGAGCTGGCGGACGCCGCGCTCGTACTGCGCGGCGCCGCCGGGATCGCCGAACGGGGGCGTGCGGGTGCCGCCGATGCGGCGGGGCCGGAGGCGGGGCCCGTTTCCGGGCCGGCCGACCGGTTCTGGTACGCCGCGGAGGGGCCGGTGCGGCTCTGGTGGTACCGGCTGGCAGCGAACACCGGGCCCCGGTCCGTGCACTTCCAGAACGCCGTCCGGATCGGCATGGCCCTCGCCGTGGCCCGCGCCGTCGCCGGACTGGACTCCCTCCCGCACGGCTTCTGGGCCATGCTCGCCGTCCTCAGCCTGACCCGCACCAACGCCGAGCAGACCCGGGCCACCGTCCGGCCGGCCCTGATCGGCACCCTGCTGGGCGCGGTCGCCGCCGGCGGGGTCCTCGCGCTGGCCGGGGAGGCGAGGACGGTGTACGCGATCGTGCTGCCGCCGCTGATGCTCTTCGCGTTCTGCGTCGGGCCCGTGCGCGGCGTGGGCTGGGCGCAGGCCATGTTCACCCTGGTGGTCGCCATGGCCTTCGCCCAGCTCGCCCCCGTCACCTGGCAGTTGGCCGAGGTCCGGTTCCTGGACGTCCTCGTCGGCAGCGTGATCGGGATGGTGTGCGGACTGCTGGCCTGGCCGCGCGGCGCCCACGACGAACTGGGGCGCGCCGTGGCCGGGCTGCTGCACGCCGCGGCCGACGACGTCCAGGCGGCCACGGCCGCCTTCGGGCGGGCCCGCGCGGTGGAGCCCGACCAGCGGGTGCGGCACGCGCTGGCCATGGCGGAGAGCGCGTACGCCCAGTACCAGACGGAGCGGCAGCATCCGGCCGCCGCCCCGGGCGAGGACTGGCAGGCGGCGATGATGACCGGCCACCACGTCCTGTGGGGCGGCCGCAGACCCCCCGGCGCCCCGCCCGGCCCGCGCGAGGAGGCGGTGGTGCGGGAGTACGGGGCCTGGGTGGCGGCCGGCCTGCGCCGCGCGGCAGCGGCCGCGGACCCCGTACACGCCACCGGTCCCACGGACCCCGGGCCTGCCGGCCCCGCCCCGCGACGGCCGGGACCCGAGGATGCCCCGCCGGTGTTCTACACCGCGATGGCCTGGCTGGACGCGCTGACCGCGGACGTGGCCCTGCTCGACCGGGGGGCCGTGGCGGGCTCCGGGGCCGGTGCCTCAGGCCGTGCCTGAGCGTGCGGCGGTGCGCCCGGAGGCAGGCTCTGCGATCGTGGAAGGCGGGGTACCGGCAGGCGGGGTAGTGGCAGTGGGCGGCGGGGGCCGTGGTGAGGAGCGGTCATGTCAGGACTGTTCGAGGCGAGCGTCGAGATCGACCGGCCCGTCGCGGAGGTGTTCGCGTACCTCGCGGACGGGCGCAACGACCCGGAGTTCAGCCCGCGCGTCCAGCGGATCACCCGGACCCCGGACGGCCCGACCGCCGTCGGGACGGTCTTCCGCAGCACGGTGAAGGACGCCGGGATGAAGACGGCCCGCGAGTTCCGGATCACCGGACTCGACGCGCCGGTGATGATCCGCTGGTCGGAGCTCAGCAAGAACCTGGTGACCGCCGAAGGCGGCTACGACCTGGCGGAACTCCCCGGAGGGCGGACGCGGTTGCGCGTCTTCAACACCCTGACCGGGCACGGTTTCGGACGCCTCCTGGTCGGCCTCGCGCTCGGCGCGGCGCGCAAGGACGCCCCCGACTTCGGCCGCCGGATCAAGGCGGCGGTGGAGGCGTCCCCACGGCCGGTGTGAGGACCGGGCCGGATCAGAAGTGTCCTGACCGGGGAGGACCGGGCCGGGTCAGAAGTGTCCTGACCGGGGAGGACCGGGCCGGATCAGAACCGTCCGGGCCCGGACGGAAGCGGCAGCGGCTTGGCCGGCGCCCCCTGCCGGTCCGCGCCCGGTGACGGCGTGCGGCAGGTGATGTCCGCGGCCGGCAGCCGGCCGGTGCTCAGGTACGCGGTGACCGGGGCGTTGGCGCAGGAGGTGGGGTCGGCCAGGTACACCGTGTGGCCCTCACCGCCCTGTGCCAGCACCATCCGCGAGCCCTTCAGCGCCCGGTGCAGGCCCTGGCCGCTGACCAGCGGAGTCTGCGAGTCCCACTCGTTCTGGACGGTCAGCACGCCGGCCCGCGCCTTCATCGGGGTCTGCGCTTCGAGTGGCCGCGGCCAGAAGGCGCACGGCTTGATGTTCGAGGCGAAGTCCCCGTACAGCGGGTACGCGGCCTTGTCCCGGACCGCGTCGCGCAGGTAGCGCCCGGGAACGCGCGGCCAGGAGTCCGTGTCCCCGCACACCACGCTCCAGAAGACGGCGACGGAGTTGTCGGAGGCGGGCTCGGCCGGGGCCCCCGACCGGCCGGCGAGCGCCCGCTTCATGTCGAAGTCCGGCCCGGAGGCGCCGGGGACCGTGGCCGGCTTCCCCTCGGCCGCCTCCTTCAGGGCCACCACCAGCGGGGTGACCTGCGCCGGATAGAAGAAGAGGGGGCGCGCCCCCCGGAGGTCGTCACCGTTCAGTTTCTGCCCCTGGAAGACGATCGGATCCCGCTCGGCGCGCGCCACCAGGTCCCAGAAGGTCTTCGACACCGCCGCCGGGCTCTCGCCGAGGTGGTACTCGCCCGCGCGCTGAGCCGCCCACCGCGTCCAGCGGGCGAAGGCCGGTTCGGCCTCCGACGCCCAGACCTGGAACATGCCCCGCCAGATCCGGTCCGGGTCCACCCCGCTGTCGAGCACGAAGCGGTCGGTCCGGCCGGGGAACATCTGCGTGTACACCGCGCCGAGGTACGTCCCGTAGGAGTAGCCCAGGTACGAGACCTTCCGCTCGCCCAGGACCGCACGGATCGTGTCCATGTCGCGGGCGGTGTTGCGGGTCGTGATGTACGGGAGCACGGAGCCGGCCTTCTGCCGGCACTTCTCGGCGATGGAGCGCGCCCAGGCCACGTCGGAGGGGAAGAACCCGGGCCGGAGCGGCCGGTCGATGCCCTGCTCGGCTTCCGCCAGCCCACAACTGATGGGGCTGCTGGCGCCGACGCCGCGCGGATCGAAGCCGATGACGTCGAACCGCTCGCTCAGCTCCGCGGGGGCCGCCTCGGCGAACATCAGCGGCAGATCGAGTCCGCCCCCGCCGGGCCCGCCCGGATTCATCAGGAGGATCCCGTGCCGTTTGGCGGGGTTCGTGCTCCGCACCCGGGATATCGCCAGGTCGAGGGTCCGTCCGGAGGGCCGCTTGTAGTCGAGCGGCACTTTGATGCTGGCGCACTCGTACGTGGCCGGCTGATCGGCGGCGCACCGCTGCCAGGCCGGCTTCTGCCGCAGGTACGCGGCGTCGGCCTGAACGGTGCCGGTGGACAGCACGGTGTCGGTGGTCAGGGCGGTGTCGGTGGGCAGGGCGGAGGCCTGGGCGGCCGCGAGCAGCGGCACGGTACTCGCGAGGAGGCCGGCGGCGGCCAGGAGGGATGCCAGTCGTTTCTTGCGCACGAAGGCCGTTCCTTTCGGGTGGGCGGTGGTCCGACCCCACCCTGGGTCACCCCGCGGTCCGGGCGAATCCACCTGAGGGGCGGGGTCCTCTACTCCTCGCGAATGACCGTAAATCCGGACAACTGGCCGACGCGCCGGGGTTTTTGTCCTCACGTCAGGCAACAGGGCCAGGCGTCACGCGTCAGGCGTCAGGCGTCACGCGTCAGGCGTCAGGCGTCAGGCGTCAGGAGCGCGGGCCGTACGGCGGCCGGGCGCGCGGCACCGTAGCAGTCTTTCGGGGGGTCGCCCGGATGTTTGTCCGGTCCGGATGGGCCTTCGACGGGGGAGCCGCAGCCGGGACTAGCGTCCGTTGGCACCCGGGGACCGCGGGAGCGGCGTGCGCCGTGCGGCTCCCGGACCGTCCCGGGAGCCTAGGAGGCACAGTGCTGTCAATCCGCCGGACGAACGTCGGTGGCATGTCGGTCGCTTCGCGACACGTGATGGGGACGGGCATCGTCATCGGCGCCCTCGCCCTCACCCTGATCGCGCTGCTGATACCGGTACGGAGCTTCGGCGGCGCAGCCGCCACGGCCGCCCCGGCCGCGGGGTCCGCCCTCGGCTCCTCGCCCGCACCCGCACCCGCCCCGGCCCCTGCGTCCGCCTCCGGCGATGACGACGGCGCCGGGTTGATGAACACGGCCTTCGGGCCGCTGACCCCGCAGGACCGCGAGTTCGTGCGCAAGGTCCGCCTCGCCGGTCTGTGGGAACTGCCCGCGGGGCGGCAGGCCCAGGAGCGGGGGACCCGCGCATCGGTGCGTACGGCCGGCGAGCACCTCGTGGAAGGGCACGCCGAACTGGACCGGAGGGTCCTGGAGGTGGGCCAGGCGCTCGGCGTCGAACTCCCGGACCGGCCGTCCGGCCAGCAGCAGGCCTGGCTCGACCAGCTGGACCGGGCCCAAGGGGCCACGTACGAGCGGCTGTTCGTGCAGCTGCTGCGGCGGGCGCACGGCAAGGTGTTCACGCTCGTCGCCCAAGTGCGGGCGCAGACACGCAACTCCGTGGTCCGTGAGCTCGCCACCGACGCCAACGCCACGGTCCTGGACCACATCGCGGTCCTCGAGGCCAGCGGACTGGTTGATTTCGAAGGCCTCGCGGACGGCCCGCCCACGGCGGTCCCTCCCACGGCCGCCCCTCCCGCGGCGGCCCCTCCCACCGACATCCGACCGAGGAAGTGAAGTGATCACATGCGCGACAACGACTCCACGGAAGGCCCGGCGCGCCGGGACCGGTCAGGGCACAAACGCAAGGCCCGTCCCCTGTACAAGGCGCTCGCCGCGGCGACCGCACTCGTCCTGGGCGGCGGCGGGGTGCTGATCGCGGGCCAAGTGGCCTCCGCGGGTCAGGACCCGGCGCGCCCGGCGCCGGTGACGGCCACCATCGACTGCCCCGACGTGGGCGATCGGCTGCGCGAAGTTCCCGATCAGGCACGGGGCGAAGTGGACCGGGAACTCGCCGGCCTGGACACCCAGATCGCCGAGGCCTACCAGCGGCTCGCCACCGGCCGGGCGCCGGCGGACGCACTGCTCGGGGAGCTGAAGGACCGGCGCGGCGCGTCGATCGGCCGGCTCTCCGAGGCGATCGGACGGACCACCGCCCGCCCCGACGGGCTGGCGGAGCTGAGCGCCTGCGCGATGCGGGAGGCGCCGGCCGCCGAAGAGGAGACCGCCCGGAGCGGCGCGGGCGGCGCGGGCGGAGCCCTGAAGGGAGGACCGGCCCGCGCCGACTTCGTCCCCATCGGCTCGGTGAAACCGAACGTACGGCGCCCGGCCCCCCGGTCAGGTGCCTCCAAGGGCTCCTTCTCCGTGGAGTGCGGCCGCAACGAAGAGCGCCACCTCAACCCCGACAACGTGATCGTCGCCCCCGGGGTGAGCAACGGCGCCCATCACATGCACGACTACGTCGGCAACAGGACCACGGACGCCTTCTCCACCAACAACAGCCTCGCCGCCTCCGGGACCACCTGCACGAACGGCGACCTGTCCACCTACTACTGGCCGGTGCTCCGGCTGCGCGACGGCAAGGCCGAGCAGGACGCGGGAGCCCCCGGCGGCGGCCAGGACGCCAACGTGGGCACGATCCTGCGCCCGAAGCAGGTGACCATCCAGTTCAAGGGGAGCCCCGTCTCCCGGGTCACCGCCATGCCCCGCTTCCTGAGGATCATCACGGGCGACGCCAAGGCCTTCACCAACGGCCCGGCCAACGCCAACGCCTCGTGGAGCTGCACCGGCTTCGAGAACCGGCAGCTGAAGGACAAGTACCCGATCTGCCCCAAGGGCACCGACGTGGTCCGGACGTTCGCCTTCCAGAGCTGCTGGGACGGAAAGAACACCGACAGCGCCAACCACCGCACCCACGTGGCCTTCGCCGCCCGCGACGGCGCCTGCCCGGCGGGCTTCAAGGCAGTCCCGCAACTGGTGCAGCGGATCGTCTACGCGACGCCCCCCGGCGCCCGCTTCGCGGTGGACAGCTTTCCCGAGCAGCTGCACAAGCCGGTGACCGACCACGGCGACTTCATCAACGTCATGCCGGACGAGCTGATGGCCCGGGCGGTGCGCTGCGTCAACGACGGACGCAGCTGCCGCTGACCCGGCGAGAGGCGGTGCCGGCCCCGGAGTACGCTCCGGGGCCGGCACCGCCTCGTCCGTCCGCTCTACCCGCTCCCGCTCCCGCTCCTGTTCCCGTTCCTGCTCCAGCTCCCGTCCCTGTTCCCTCTCCCTAGAGGCCGTTGACGCGGGCGATGCGTCCGTCGCCCGGAGACGGGCGGAAGTCGGCGGCCACCACGCGCGCCCGGCGGCTGCCCCGGCCCGGCCGCAGCCGGACCTGGGCCATCAACCGGCGGCTGCGCAGCGCCAGTTCCAGTTCGAAGCGGGTGCGCGGATCCCGCAGGCCGGGCCCGAAGAGCTTCTCCAGCTGGCGCATCCGGTAGCGGACCGTCTGCGGGTGCACGCTCAGCGCCTTGGCCGCCTCGGGAGCTCCGCCGCCCTCGAGCCAGGCGAGCAGGGTCACTTCGAGCCGCTCGCTCTGGCGCGGGGTGAGGTCCGCCAGGGGCCGCAGCCAGCGTGCGGCGAGTGCGTGGGCCAGCGGCTCGTCCTGGAGCAGCAGCAGCGTCGAGAGGTGGTCGTCCACGAAGACGGTCCGGGCGTCCGGTCCGGACCTGGCCTGCGCCGGGACCAGCGCGAGCAGCCGCACCGCCCAGCGCAGGGAGGAGGCGGTGTCGCCGGGGGCCACCGGGTGGCCGACCACGGCGAGCCGGCCGCGCAGCGCGCCGTCCAGCGCGGTACGGGCCTCCGGGTCGGCGGTGGGGACGAGCAGGCAGGGCTGGCCCGAGACCATCCCGCCCAGGCAGTCGTCGAGGAGGGCCGCGAGCTGCTGGGTCTCGCCGGGCGAGGCCAGGGCGACCGCCCGTACGGCGACGGGGAGCGGCCATCCGGCCGGTCCGGCCAGCTCGGCCAGTTCGGCGAGGGCCGTTTCGCGGTGCGGGGTGTCACCCGTGAGCGCGGCGAAGAGCTCGCGCCGGGCGTGCTCGCGGACCGAGCCGAACCGTTGTAAGGGCACGGCCTGGAGCGGTGGCAACTCCCCGCCCCGGAAAGCCGCGTGCGGGTGCGCGGGTGGGTGGGCGTGCGGGTGGGGCCGGGCGTGCTCGGCCTCGAAGACCGCGGCCGTCGTGGTGGTGGGCCCGGAGCCGGACCGGGTCTGCGCGCGGTGGTGCGACGGCTCCCGCGCGTGGGCCGGGTCGGCTCCGTCTCCCGTGCCGGTCTCCGTGGACCCGGCGCCGCCGGCGCCCTCGCGGTAGCCGAGGGCGGTGAGCAGGGCCTCCTCCATCCTCCGTCTGACCACCTCGTCGCCGACGTCATCGACGAGCGCCGGGAATCCGGGGACGGTCTCCCGCAGTTCCTCCACCATCCCCGCCGCCAGCGTGGGCAGTTCCTTGCGCAGGACCCGGGTCCACTCGCCGCGCGGGCGGGACCAGATGCGGTTCAGAAGTTCGCACATTGTTACCTCGTTCAAGCCGGGGTATGGCCTGCCCCGTGGGACGGTGGCAAGCCCGCAGTCCCGCGGCATCGGCTCGATCGCCGTCGGGGAGGTGCGGCGGCGGATCAGGTGTCAACCCCGTCGCAACCGCACCACTGGAAGGGAATCTTCCGGGGATGTTCGATGCGATGGCTGTGCGAGGGCCAGAAATTATCACGTTTCGATAAATCCCGTAGAGGGCTTGCATACCTCCACGATGCTTCTGCACTCCGGCCCCCGCTCCCGGCCGGCCCGGTGGGCCAGGCGCCCATCTCCCGCCCGCCGAGGAGCGGTTGCTACGTCGACCGCCGGGCGCCGAGCGCGAGGTGGAAGTGCTCGGGTCCGGACGTATGGGAGACCACATGCCCCTGCTCCAGCCCCGCCTGCCCGGCCGTTCGCACCGGGCCCGCCGCACGAGAGGCCGTACCCGGCGCCACGCCGGAGCCCCGTCCGGGCGGGTGTCAGCCCTGGTGTCCGGCCCGGAATCCGCGGCCGTATCCCCGACGGCGTCGACGCCGGCGGCCCCGTCGACGCCGAGCGCCTCCGGCCGGCGGGCGGTGCGGCGTCCGCCGCTGCTGTCCGCCGCCGGGGGACCGCACCCCACGGCCCTGGGCGCGGCCGCCCTCGCGGCCCTGGCCGCCCTGCTCGTGGCGGCCCGCGCCGGCGCACTGACCCGCCTGTGGGACTTCCTCGACCACGCGGCCGGCGTGCTCTCGCTGGTCTCCCTCACCGGCGCCGTCCTGTGGGGCCTGGCGGCCACCGACCGCAGACTGCTCGCCTCGGGGCACCGGCTCGTCGCCCAGGCCGCGCACCGCGGCCTGGCCGTCGCCGGCCTCGGATTCCTGCTCCTGCACGTGTGGATCAAGGTCGGGCGGTCCCGGACCGACGCCGCCGCCGTGGTCCTGCCCTTCGCGGACGGCCAGCGCCCGCTGCTCATCGGCCTCGGCAGCCTGGCCGGCTACGGGTTCGTCGCCGTGGCCGTCTCCGGCGCCGTCCGCGGTGCCTTCGCCACCCGGGGGCGGTCCCTGTGGTGGCGGGCCCTGCACATGGGCGCGTACCCCGCCTGGGGTGCCTCGCTGGTGCACGGACTCAAGTCCGGGCGTGCCGCGAGCGGTTGGGTGAGCGCCGGGTACGCCCTGTGCCTGATCGCCGTCGCCGGCCTGCTGGCGCTGCGGCTGCGCGCGAAGCTCCGCAGGCTCGCCGCCGCGCGGCCGTCCGGCGCACCGGCCGCGCCACCGGTGCAGTCCCCGCCGCACGCACCGTCCGTACCGTCCCGGGAGCCCGGGCAGGCGCCGCCGCACCGCCCGGCGCCCTTCGTGCGCAGGCCGGCGGAGTGGGCGGCGGAGCTGCTGACCGCGCGCCTGACCCGGCAGCCGGGCGCCACGGTGTTCCCCGACCGCCCGGAACGGGCCGCGGATCCGTCCGCGGGGCCGAGCGTCCCGCCGTCCGTCTCGCCCTACGTCCCGCCGTCGCCCGAGCCGCACGACGGCGTGCGGAGCGGACGGTGAACGGCGGCTCCGGCACGCGGCCCGCCCTCGGCTGCGTGGGCGTGCCCCGGCTGCTGGCCGGACTCGACGCCGTCGAGCGGCTGGACCGGGCCGGCCATCTGGGCGTGCACGGCGCGCTGCCCCGCTACCCCTCCGAGGGGCTCGTCGAACTCGCCGAAGGCATCGCGCTGGGCGGGCGCGGGGGAGCGGGCTTCCCCTTCGCCCGCAAGCTCCGAGCCGTCACCCGGTCCGCCAGGGGGCAGGACGGGCGCTGCGCCGTGGTCGTCAACGGGACCGAAGGCGAACCGAGTTGCCTGAAGGACGCCGCCCTGCTCCTCTACGTGCCGCACCTCGTGCTCGACGGCGCGCTGGTGGCCGCCGCCGCACTCGGAGCCGAGGACGTCGTCGTCGGAGTCACCCGGCCCGACGTGGAACGCTCGCTCACCGAAGCCGTCGCCGAACGGGGCCCGGCCGGTCAGCGCGTGCGCGTCGTCCGCCTCCCCGAACGCTTCGTCACGGGCGAGGGCACCGCCCTCGTGAACGGCCTGGACGGCGGCCCCGCCGTACCGTCCGGGAACCGGACGCGGACCAGCGAACGGGGACTCGGGGGCCTGCCCACCCTGCTGTCCAACGCGGAGACGTACGCGCAGCTCGCCGTCGCCGCCCGCCTCGGCGCGCCCGCGTACGGCACGGCCGGGCTGCCCGACGAACCCGGCACGACCCTGCTGACCGTCGCCGGGACGACCGTCGTCGAGGTGCCCCTGGGCACGTCCCTGGCGTACGTACTGGACCTCTGCGGCACCGTGCCCGGACAGGGTGTGCTGATCGGCGGCTTCCACGGCCGCTGGCTGGACCCGGGGGCGGCGCGCGAGGCGCTGGTCTCCCGGAAGTCCCTGGCGGCCCACGACGCGGTACTGGGAGCCGGCGCGGTACTGCCGCTGCCCGAGGACACGTGCCCGGCGGGCGAGGTGGCACGGGTCGCGCGCTGGCTGGCACGGGAGTCGGCGGGCCAGTGCGGTCCGTGCGTCCGGGGACTGCCCTCGCTCGCCGACGCCGTGGAACGGCTCGTGGCGGGCGGGGGCGGGGCTGCCCTCGACGCGGTCCAGGCACGCATGCGGGGGGTGCGCGGCCGGGGAGCCTGCTCGCACCCGGACGGCACGTCCTCGTTCGTGGCCTCCGCGCTGGCCGTCTTCCCCGACGAGTTCCGTGACCACGCACTCGGCAGCGGCTGCGGGCGGCGCGTGCTGGGCGCCCTGCCGCTGCCCGCGGACGAGAGCCCCGAACGGCTCGTCGTGGACTGGACGTTGTGCAAGGGCCACGGCCTCTGCGCGGACCTGCTGCCCGATGTGGTGCGGCTCGACGAGGACGGCTATCCGGCGCGCGGCGTCATGCCGGTGCCAGGCCCCTTGCGGCCGAAAGCACTGCGCGCGGTGCGACGCTGTCCGGCACTCGCGCTCCGCATCCAGGAATGAGTTCACGCTTTGGCGTGATCTGACAAATTCCCGCTCCATCGAATGCGCCGGTCCCCGCAGGCCTTATGAATATCCCGGCGCAAGCGCGCCGGATGGAAAGCGAAGGAGAGAATCATGGGCAACAGGAACCGGGCGACCACGGCCGCCGCCGGATCGGTCCTGACCGTACTTCTGCTCGCGTCGGGATGCGGCAGCGACGACGGCGCCGCCCGTACGGTGACCGTACGGGCGGCGGGAGCGGAACGGGCGGTGGGCCACGGCGCCGGGGACGGCGAGGGCTCCGGCGCGGGACCGGAAGCGGATGCGGACGTGGACGCCGAGGCGGATTCTGGCCCGGACTCCACGGACGCCGACGTGGACGCGGACGCCGACCCGACCCCGGCCGGCAGGCTGGCGGTCCGGGAGGTCCCCGAGGTCGGCAGCGTGGTCACGGACGCGGCCGGAGCCACGCTCTACCGGTTCGACAAGGACACCGCCCAGCCGCCCCGGTCGAACTGCGAGGGCGCCTGCATCACCCTCTGGCCTGCGGTCCCTGCGGCCGGGGCCCAGGCCCCGGCCGGCATCGACGCGGGGCTGCTCGGCTCGGTCGAGCGGCCCGACGGCACCCGCCAGCTCACGCTCGCGGGGTGGCCCGTGTACCGGTACGCGAAGGACACCCGGCCGGGCGACGCGAAGGGCGAGGGCGTCGGCGGCACCTGGCACGCGCTGGCCGCGGACGGCGGCAAGGCGGCGGACGGCAAGAAAGCGGCGGACGACGGAAAAGAATCCGCGCCGCTCTCCGCCGTGGACGACGCGAAACTCGGAAAGCTCATGGTGGACGCCCAGGGGCGCACCCTCTACCGGTTCGGAAAGGACAGTGCCTGGCCGATGAAATTCGGCTGCCTCGACGCCTGCCTGAACACGTGGAAACCCGCCGCACCCGTGGAAGGGGAAAAAGCCGTCGGAATTCCCGCCGGGCTGGTCGGATCCGTGGAACGCCCCGACGGAACCCGTCAACTGACGATCGACTGCTGGCCGGTCTACCTCTTCACCGGAGACACCGCACCGGGCCAGACCAACGGACACGGCCTACAGGGCCTCTGGTTCGCGGTGGACGACGCGGGCAAGAAGATCCCGGCGGCGGGCTGACCGGCCGTGCGCTACAGGGGAGTTGGATCGCCCGGAGCGCCCCGGGCGCCCCGCGCGATCGCCCTGCTCGCCCCCCTGCTCGCCGCCCTGCTCTGCGCGGCCTGCACGGCGGGCGCGGGCGGTACGGACCGTACGGACCGTACGGACCGTACGGGGGGAGGGCGGACGGCTTCCCCGCCCGCCGCCCCCGAGCCGCTGGACCGGATCGCGGCAGCCCTGGGCTGCAGCCCCGAGGTGACGGTCGACGCGCAGGAGGTGCGCGAGGGTGCCTGCACGGTGGGCGCGCAGGCCTTCCGGCTGGCCACCTTCAGCACGGCCCGGGGCCGGGCCGTGTGGCTGTCGGAGTCCCGGCCGTACGGTGGCACGTACCTCGTCGGAGAGCGTTGGATCATCACGGCGCCCTCGACCGACGCCCTCACCCAGGCCCGGAGCCGCCTCGGCGGCACCCTGGACGCGGCGCCCGGACACAGCCATGGCGCCCACCCCTCGGCGACCTGACGCACCCGGGGGCGCGACGCGCCGCCGACGCCTGGGCAACGCCGTCATCGCCGGTGACCCTGGTCAGCGGCAGCGGCGGCGAACTCCTGGTCCGCGCGGTCACCCACGGACCCGGCGGCGAACGGCTCCCGGGCAACTTCCCGGAGTACCAGCTGATGCCTGACGAGTCGCCGAGGAGGCGCTGCGCCGGGGCCCGGGCGCCCTGATTACAGTGAGATCACCGCCGCGCCGCGCGGAACGCCAAGGGGGCGGACCGCCGCGGCCCGGCAAGAGCCTGGAATGGAGCCGCAGATGGAGAGTCCCAGCCGTACCGCGCTGATCGAGGACCTGATGGGGCGCTTCCCGCACGTGCCCCGGGAAGCCGTGATCAAGGAAGACCTCCTGCGGGGCGGCATGGCCTTCGACGAGTCCGCGCTCAGCGGAGGCGCCGACGGGGCTTCGGGCGACGTCAAGCCGAAGTCGTACTTCATCTTCTCCTTCGACCACCGCACCCTCCCGGAGCTCGGCGCCGCCGCCCTGAACAGGCCCCCCGAGGAGATCGTGCTCACGGGCGGCCCGTACGAGCTGCGCCGCACCGTGGTCTCCGTACGGGTCAATCCGGACTCCCCGTACGTGGTGCGCGGCGGGGAGGACGGCGCGCTCGGCCTGTACCTGGACGGCGTACGGATCGCGGACGTCGGCCTGCCGCCGATGCCGGAGTACTACCGGCACAAGCTGTCGAACGGCAAGTCGGTGATGGAGGTCGCGCCGACCATCCAGTGGGGCTACCTCATCTACCTGACGGTCTTCCGGGTGTGCCAGTACTTCGGCGCCAAGGAGGAGTGCCAGTTCTGCGACATCAACCACAACTGGCGCCAGCACAAGGCCGCCGGCCGCCCCTACACCGGGGTCAAGCCCGTCGACGAGGTGCTGGAGGCGCTGGAGATCATCGACCGGTACGACACGGCGGGCATCTCCCGGGCCTACACCCTCACGGGCGGCTCGATCACCTCCCAGGTCGGCGGCCGTGACGAGGCGGACTTCTACGGCCAGTACGCCAAGGCCATCGAGGAGCGCTTCCCCGGCCGCTGGACCGGCAAGGTCGTCGCACAGGCCCTGCCCCGCGACGCCGTGCAGCGCTTCCACGACCACGGCGTCAAGATCTACCACCCCAACTTCGAGGTGTGGGACGAGTACCTGTTCAAGCTCCACTGCCCGGGCAAGGAGCGCTACGTCGGCCGCGACGAATGGCACCGCAGGATCCTGGACTCCACCGAGGTGTTCGGCCCGCGCAACGTGATCCCGAACTTCGTGGCGGGCATCGAGATGGCCGAGCCCTTCGGGTTCACCAAGGTGAGCGAGGCCATCGCGTCCACCCAGGAGGGCCTGCGGTTCTTCATGTCGCACGGCGTCGTCCCGCGCTTCACCACCTGGTGCCCGGAGCCGACGACCCCGCTGGGCAAGGCCAATCCGCTGGGCGCGCCCCTCGAGTACCACGTCCGCCTGCTGGAGACCTACCGGGCGACGCTGGAGGAGTTCGGCCTGAGCTCCCCGCCCGGGTACGGTCCGGCCGGCCCCGGCCGCGCGGTGTTCTCCGTCTCCTCCTTCATGGACAGCCTGGAGGGGCTGGAGGAGAAGGAGCAGACGGAGAACAGCACGGTCTGACAGGTCGGGCTCAGAGGTCGAGGACCAGGTCCGAGGTCGGCAGGGACTGGCAGGTCAGGACGTCGGTGTCGGGCAGGTCCTCCGAGGGGGTCACCAGGTGTGCCGCCGTGCCCTTGAGGACCGTGCAGGCACAGCTCTCGCACTGCCCGACCCGGCAGCCGCTCGGCATGGCGACCCCGGCCGCCTCGCCGAGGGCGAGGAGCGGGCCGTCGTTCTTGCGCCAGGTGGCGCTGCGTCCGGACCGGGCGAAGGTGACGGTGTGCTCGGCGTCGTCGGGCACGGTCACCTCCCGCCGGGCCGGGCGGAACTTCTCGCTGAACACCTCGAAGCGGGGGACGCCGCGCGCGATCAGGGCGCCGGTGAGGGCGTCGAGCATGGGCTGCGGTCCGCACAGGTAGAAGCGGGCGCGGCGGGTGATGAGGCCGGGGCCGATGTCGTCGACGGTGACGAACCCGGTGCGGTCGTAGTCGCGGCCGAGGACGTCCTGCGTACCGGGAGCGGCGTAGTGGTCGATGACCTTCAGCGCCGGTATCCGGGCGGCCAGTTCGCGCAGCCGGTCCCGGAAGGGGTGGTCGGCCGCGTTGTTGTTTCCGTAGTGCAGGACGACCTCGGGGACCGTGCCGCCGGTGGCGGCGAGGGTTTCGAGGTAGCTGAGGAACGGGGTGATGCCGATGCCGCCGGCGAGCAGCACGACCGGGTTGTCGGTGTGCGTGGGGAGGGCGAAGACGCCGCCCGGGCTCGCCAGGTGGAGCCGGTCCCCGATCCGGAGCTCCTCGTGGATCCGGGTGGAGAAGGCTCCGCCGGGGATGTGGCGTACGGCGAGCCCGTAGTCGGTACGGCCTTCCGCGAGGGCGGGTCCGGTGAGGGAGTAGCTGCGGCCGTCCGACGGCTCCTGGACGGTGCCGTCCCGGTTCTCGGCGAGCACGGTCAGGTGCTGGCCCGGCCGGTAGTCCGGCAGGGCTCCGCCGTCCTCGGGGGCGAGCCGCAGGGCGCGTATTCCGGGGCTCGCCTCGGTGAGGGCCGTCACGGTGAAGGGGCGGGTCCCGGTCCAGGTGCCGTCTCCGGGAACCGGGCCGATCCGGCAGGCGGCCGCCCGCATCGGTGCGGAACCGCTGAGCGGGTCGGTCTCGGGTCGACGAGCCGGTTGAAGTTGCTGCCCGTGGCGGCGGTCGGGTCGGCGCCCGGGAGGGCGAGGTCGGTGGCCTCCTGCCACCAGCCGTACTCGCCCACGACGACGGAGGGGTGCAGGGAGTCGTCGAAGCGGGCGCGCAGCCGGATGGAGCCCAGGCGCGTGGCGAGCTCCAGCCACTCGCCCTCGCCGATGCCGTGGGCGGCGGCGGTGCGCGGGTGCAGGTCCACGGAGGGGTCGGTGGCCCGGCGGCGCAGCGAGGTCAGGAGGCGCTGCTGGCTGTGGACGAAGTACCCGTGCTTGGCGCAGGTCAGCACGAGCGGGTACGCGGCGTCCGTGGGCGCGGGGTCGTGGTGCTGGGGCACCGCCGGGTAGCCGTGCTCCAGCAGCCGCTCGGAGTACAGCTCCACGCGCCGGGTGGGCGTGGCGAAGCCGGTCACCGTGTCCGCGCCGCCCGGTACCGGGGCGGCGTACTTGCGGTAGGCCTCCTCGCGGGGCACCCGGACGCCTCCCGGCTGTCGGCGCAGCTCCTCGACGGTGAGGCCGAGGGGTTCGAGCTGCCAGTTCCAGGCGGCCTCGATGTTCCCGCCGAAGAAGTCGGCGCCCATGCCCAGACGGCAGGCGAGGTCGAAGACGAACTCGGTGTCGCTGCGGGACTCGCCCTGCGGCTCCACCATTCGGGGCCGGAGCTGGACCTGCTCCTGGGCCCGGTGGCTGACCTCGAAGCCGAAGCGCAGGGCCTCGTGCTCGTAGGAGCTGTTGACGGGAAGGACGATGTCGGCGCTGCTGCTGGTCGGGTTGTGGAAGAGGTCGAGGTGGACCTGGAAGTCGAGCGCGCTCAGCGCCCGCGCCGTGCGGTCGGAGTCGGGCTGGGCGACGACGAGGTTGGAGCCGAAGCCGACGAGGGCGCGGACGGGGTAGGGGCGGCCCGTCTCGATGGCGGTGCACAGGTCGCCGGAGTTGATGTAGCCGAAGGCCGGCGGGCCCAGCGGGTGCTTGTCGAGCCCGAGGGCCTTGGCGCGCTGGTCGGGGGCGAACTGGCCGAAGGACGTGGCCGGGTTGTAGGGCGGGGCGGGGACGACGTGATTGCCGCCGGGGGCGTCGTAGGAGCCGGTCAGCGCGTAGAGGGTGGCCAGGGCCCGCTCGGTCTGCGCGGCGTTCGCGCTCTGCCCCACTCCGGTCCACCCGTAGTAGGTGACCGAGGGCGCGGCGGCGATCTCCGCGGCGAGGGCGCGGATCTCCCGCTCGGGGATCCAGGTGGTGGCCGCGACCCGGGCCGGCGGCCAGGCCGCGCAGGCGTCGGCGTACCGCTCGAAGGCGGGCGCGCAGTCGACGACCGAGCCGTCGCGGAGCCCGATCGGCCGGGTGCCGCGCAGCGCGAAGCGCTCGGGGCGGTGCGCGGCGCGGGTGGTGTCGTACGCCTCGGCCCGGCCGGTCTCCTCGTCGAAGACGGCGAAGCCCGTGCGCTCCCCGGATGTGCCGGGGAGCTCGTCGGCGCGCAGGAACCGTCCGGTGTCGGCGCGGACGAGGAGGGGTGCGTTGGTCCAGGCGCGGACGAAGGCCGCGTCGTAGCCCTCGTCGGTGATGAGCAGGTGGGCGAGGCCCAGGGCGAGCGCCGCGTCGGTGCCGGGCCGGACCCGCAGCCAGTGGTCGGCCCGCAGCGCGCTGGTGGAGCGGCGCGGGTCCACGACGGCGAGCTTCGTGCCCGTCGCCTGGGCGGCGGAGAGGGCGGCGGACTGGGCGAGCCAGGTCTTGGCCGGGTTGAAGCCCCACAGCAGGGCGAGGTCGGCGTTCGCGTAGTCGGGCGGCGGGATCGGCGAGCCGAAGGTGAAGGCGTGCGCGAAGTCCTTGTGCCAGTTGCAGATCTCCGCGCTGTACACCGTGTTGGGGCTGCCGAAGAGGCGTACGAAGCGCTCGATCCACTCGGTGGCGTCCGAGACCATGGTTCCCGAGGGCGTGGCCACGGCGAAGGCCACCGATTCGGGGCCGCTCTCCGCGGCGATCGCCCCGATCTTCCCGGCGATCTCTTCCATCGCCTCGTCCCAGGAGATGGGCACCCAGCCCGGGTCCGGGTCGGACTTGGGGTTGGTCCGGCGCAGCGGGGTGGTCAGCCGGCTCGTGCTGTGCGCGATCTCGGGGGCGGAGCGGCCCTTGGGGCACATCGCCGTGCCGGTGGGATGGTCGGGGTCCGGTCGCACGCCGGTCAGGCGGCCGTCCTCGATGGTGAAGATCGCGCCGCAGCGCGACTTGCAGAGGGTGCAGAACCCCTTCTTCTCTTCGGACACGACATCCTCCCGGCTCGCAGACCTCCTTCCATTGGACAGGCCGGCGTACGGCACTGACCAGCGGCGATGGTCGCGAGCGGAGCACCGGACGACCCGCCCGACCGGGACTTTCGTCCCGGGTCGAACGGGTCGTTCGCGCTGCTCACGGGAGGGTCAGGGGTGTCGCTTGTGCACCAGGCGGAAGGCGGCGTAGAGGGCCGCGGCGGCCAGGGCGAGGAGGATGGAGGTCTCGATGAGCTGGGTCGGCCAGTAGTGGGAGACGGGGTGGAAGTGGGCGTACACGGAGGCGACGTCCATGTCGTCGCGGCAGACACCAGCGAGCTGGGGCTCCCCGTAACACTCGAACCAGGGCTTGCGCTCGCCGGTGGTGGTGAAGAGCCCCGTGCTCATGACGAAGCCGGACGGCGGCACCAGCGAGTTCGGGTTCACGCTGTGGTGCGCAGTCTCGGTCACCACGGGCAGGAACGACCACCGCAGCGCGCGGAGGCTCAGCAGCACCAGACCTGTGAGGAGGCCGGTGACCGCCATGGCGGGCAGCGTCCGCCGGACCACCTGTCCGACCAGGGCGCCGAGGGCCACGCCGAGCAGGCAATACGCAACGAGCACCGTGCCGGTGCCCTCGTACGCTCCGCCGTCGGACCAGCGCAGCCCGTACGTGCCGGAGACCCGGAGCCAGCCCAGGCGGTAGACCCCGATGACGGCTAGGGAACCGAGGACAGAGACCGCGGCCGCCACCAACACCTTCGAGCCGAGCCAGGCCTTCGCCGTCGTGGACTGGGTGAGGGCGAGCCGCCAGGTCCCGCTCTCCAGCTCGCGGGCGACCATCGGGCCGGCGACGAAGGCTCCCACCAGCAGTGGCAGGAACATCAGGCTCTTGGTCGCGGACTGCATGTATCCCCGGAGCAGGTCTTCTCCGGGGGTCCGGACCGGCCGGTGCAGCTCGTCGTAGGTCGGGTACGCGCTCCACACGTACAGCGCGACCATGACGACGAGGCCCACGGCCACGAGGGCGGGCACCGCCCACAGAACCCTACGGTGCTGGCGGGCCGCCACCCAGTACGGCCCCTTCAGCGTCAGCGTGCTCATGCCGACACCCCCTCGGTGGCATCGGCGTCCACGGCGAACGCCGGCGCTTCGGGCGCGCGCAGATGGGCGAGCAAGAGTTCCTCCAGGGACGGGTGGGTCGTCTGCCAGGTGTCGCTGTCGATGGGGCCCTGGGGCCGTACGAGTGCCGTGAGCTGGCGGCCCGTCGTGCGGGCCTCGACGACGGTGTGCGCGGAGAGTTCGTCGCGGGCGGCGGCGGGGCCGGTGAGCAGCAGGTGCGCCGCGCCGATCTCGTCGATGGGGCCGGAGAGGCGGATCCGGCCGCCGTCGACGAGGAGCAGGTGGTCGCAGGCGCCCTCCAGCTCGGTGAGGATGTGCGAGGACATCACCACGGAGGTGCCGTTCTCGGCGGCGTCGGCCATCAGCGTGCCCATGAGCCGGTGCCGGGCGAGCGGGTCGAGATCGGCCATCGGCTCGTCGAGCAGGAGCAGGCTCGGGCGTTTGCCGAGGGCCAGGGCCAGGGCGACCCGGGTGCGCTGCCCGCCGGAGAGCGTACGGATCTTCGCGTGCGGGTCGAGGTCCCCCGCCTCCACGATCTGCTCCGCCCTACTCGCGTCCCAGCGGCCCGGGTTGAGCTCGCGGCCCATGCGCAGCGTCTCGCCGACGGTGAGCTGCGGGTAGAGCGGCTTGTCCTGTGCCACGTAGGCCAGTTCCTCGCGCGGCACCGAGCGGAGGTGGCCCTCCGTCGCGGACACAAGCCCGGCCGCGAGCGCCAACAGGGTGGAATTTCCTGCCCCGTTGGGTCCTACCAGTGCACAGATCCGGCCCTCGGGCAGCCGGAAGGAGCAGTCGCGCAGCGCCCACCCTCCCCGGCGTCCGTAGCGCAGGCCGAGGCCGTCCGCCTCGATCACGGTGTGCGTCATACGTGTTCGTCCCCCTTGAAGTGCTCTTCCAGTACGGCCGAGAAGAGCGCGGCCGCGTCGTCCCGCTCCATCCCGGCCCCCCTTGCCCGCCGCGCCCAGTCGGCGAGTTCGGCCCGCAGCGGGGACTCCGCCGGGGCGCCGCCCAGGGACTTGCGGATGAAGGTGCCCAGGCCCCGCTTCGCCTCGACGAGGCCTTCGCGTTCCAGTTCGCGGTAGGCCTTGAGGACGGTGTTCGGGTTGATGGCGGTGGCCTCGACGACCTCGCGCGCGGTCGGCAGCTTGTCACCCGGCTCCAACAGGCCCAGGCGCAGGGCCTGTTTGGTCTGTTGGACGATCTGCAGGTACGTGGCGATGCCGCTACGCCGGTCGATGCGATACTCCAGCACGACAACACCACCCTTTCACTAGGTAAGTAGTGAAAGGGTGGTGCAGGGGGGATGCTTCTGTCAACAGTCCTTCGCTACCTCACGCGAAGGCGGGGTCCGGGATCGAGCGGCGCAGCACCGGCGCGATCCGCGACTGGAACAGTGCGAGGGAGTCCCGGTGCTGGGCCTCCGTGAGCCCGCCCGGCTCGGCCTGGAGGTGCAGGACGGTGTGGCCGAACTCCTCGTGGTAGCGGTGCACCTTCTCGATCACCTGCTCGGGGCTGCCGATCAGCGCCGAACTCCGCTCGACGAAGTCCTCCAGGGTCGGGAACACCGGATCCAGCCCCTGCGCGGCGTGGGCCGCGAGGTACCGGGCGAACGCCGGCCGGTACGCGGCGACCGCCTGCTGCGAGGTGGGCGCCGTGTGGAAGCCCGCCGTGCCCGCTCCCACGACCGCGTGCGCCGGATCGTGTCCGTAGTGCTCCCAGCGCTCGCGGTAGTGGCGGATCAACGCGGCGTACGGGCCGATGGGATGGGTGACGTTCGCGGAGAAGAGCGGGTCGCCGTAGCGCGCCGCGAGATCGACGGACTCCCGGCTCGTGGCGCTTCCGTGCCAGACCCGAAGCGTCTTCTGGTACGGCCTGGGCAGCACCTCGGCGCCGGTCAGCGCGGGCCGGAAGCGCGGCTTCGCCGTCACCTCGTCCTCGATCCAGATCCGCCGGAACAGCTCGTAACCCTCGGAGTTGCGCTCCCACTGGTCCTCGGAGCTCACGTCGAACAGCTCGCGCTGCGCGGTGCCGTTCCCCTTGCCGATCATCAGCTCCAGTCGGCCGTCGCTGAGGTGGTCGAGCGTCGCGTAGTCCTCGTACGCCCGTACCGGGTCCAGCAGGCTCAGGGTGGTCACGGCGGTGTAGAGCCGGATGCGGCGGGTCAGCGCGGCGATGTGGGAGAGCACCACGGGCGGGGAGGACGACAGGAACGGCCGCTCGTGGCGCTCTCCGACCCCGAAACCATCGAAGGCGAGTTCCTCCGCCAGCAGCGCGGCGTCGACGACCTGACGGAACCGCTCGCGCGTGGGTGTCGGGGCGCCCGTCACCGGGTCGGTGCCGTCCGTGATCAGGGTGATGGCCAGGAATTTCACGTCGTGCACCTCGGAAAAAGCATGCCCGAAATACGGGACGCGGAAATGACGGGAGTATGAAAATGAACTCGGAATTGTTAAATGCTTGTGGCGGCAATGTCATCCGCGCCGCCCGGCGCCCGGAAGGCCAGGAAGAAAGGCCTGTGGCGCACGGTGAAACCGATCGACTCGTAGAGGCGGACCGCATCGGTGTTCTCGGCAGCCGTGTGCAGGAACGGGACGTCTCCGCGGTCCCGGATCCCCGCGGCGACGGCGCGGACCAGGCGCGTGGCCAGGCCCCGGCCGCGGAAGCCGGGATGGGTGCAGACCGCGCTGATCTCCGTCCAGCCGGGCGGGCGCAGCCGCTCCCCGGCCATGGCGACCAGCCGGCCCCGGTGACGGATGCCCAGGTACGTGCCGAGCTCGATGGTGCGGGGCAGGAAGGGCCCCGGCTTCGTCAGCTCGATCAGCTCCAGGACCTCGGGCACGTCCGCCGCCCCGAGCCGCACCGCCTCGGGGGCGGGCTCGGCGCGCAGCGAGATGTCGACCAGTTGGACCCCCCGCCCCGACCAGACGGTCTCCCAGCCGGGGGGCGGGGTCAGGACCCCGGAGAGGGAGACGATCCCGCCGGGGCCGGCCAGGGAGTGCAGCCCTTCCCAGGAACGGGCGTCGGTCGGATCCGCGATCGCGGAGAACACGGCGACGTCCGGGGCGTAGCGGGCGGCGCGGCCGCCGGCCCGCACGGCGAAGGCCGCGTGCGGGCCGGACAGCGAGGCCCAGGCCGGGTTGTCGAGGACGTGCGGGGTCACCGGGGGAACCGCGGTCACCTCGGTCACCGCGGTCACCGGGGCCGCCGGGGCCGCCGGGGTCCCCGGGCTGGGGGTGGTGGTGGTCATGGGGGCGGAACCCTCCTTCCGTGGGGTGCCCGGGCCGGGGACGGCCTCGGGGTCAGGAGTTGGTGGTGGGCAGCCCGGGCGGGTTGACCTGCGAGGTGGTCACGGCCTCGTCGGAGAGGTGCCAGGCGCTGAGGAGCTGCGCGTACCGGCCGCTCCCGGCGAGGTGGTTGATGGCCTGGGCCACGGGCTCGGCCAGTCCGCTGTCCTTCTTCGCGGTCGCCGCGATCAGCCCCTGGAGGGTCTCACCGGCGCCGGAGAACGAACCGGCCTTGCGGGTAGGGGCGTTGCCGCTCGCGGTCTGGGCGATGTGGTAGGCGATCGCCGGGTTCGGGCCGAAGTTGAGGTCGATCTTCTTGCCGCTCAGGGCCAGGTAGACGCTGTTGGTGTCGGGGAAGTACTTGACCGTGATGTCCTTGCCCTCGGACTGGAGCTTCTTCTGCCACTCCAGGAGGATCTTCTCCTGGTTGGTGCCCTTGCTGACCGACACCGTCCGGCCCGCCAGGTTGCGGTAGTCGCCGCCGAACTCCCAGGTGTTCTCCTTCAGGGCTTCGAAGGCAAGGTTGTCCTGCCGGTAGGAGGCGAACTCGTACTTCTTCTTGCGCTCTTCGGTGACCGTGACGTTGGAGAAGGCCACGTCGACCTTGCCGCTGTCGATGCCGAGGAAGAGGTTCTCCCACGTGGAGTTCTTCACCACGGGCTTCAGGCCCAGGGTCGCGGCGACGAGGCGGCCGAGGTCGGGCTCCGCGCCGGTGATGGTCTTCTGGTCGGTGCCGACGTAGGTGAGGGGCGGGAAGCCGGCGGGCAGGGCGCCGACCCCGATGACCAGCTCACCGCGGTCGCGCACGGCCTTCGGAAGCTGCGCGCGCAGGGACTCGACGACGGGGACGGACAGCTCGGCCTGCCGGGCGGCCCCGTTGGAGACGGCGCCGATGGTCACCTTGCCCGAGTTCGACGGGGTGCCGGTGGCCTTCGCGTCGCCGCCGCACGCGGTGAGGCCGGCGGCGAGGGCGACGGCGGCGGTCGTGGCGCCGAGGCCGCGGACGAGTCTGTTGCGCAGGAGGGAGGGGCGTTGCATGGCGTTGCCTTTCGGGGTGTGCGATGCGGGGAAGGCCTGGGCGGCGAAGGCCGAGGCGGGGAAGGGGCAGGGGAGGGGGCAGGGGAGGGGGCAGGGGAGCGGGGCGGAAAGGGGGGAGGCCGCGGCGGGGCGGTCAGAGGACCTTGCTGAGGAACTCCCGGGTCCGCGGGTGCGCGGGGTGGTCCAGCACCTGCGCGGGCGGGCCCTGCTCCACGATGCGGCCCTCGTGGAGGAAGACGATCTCGTCGGCGACCTCGCGCGCGAAGCCGATCTCGTGGGTCACGATCACGAGGGTGGTGCCCCCGGTGGCCAGGTCCTTGATCACGGAGAGCACCTCGCCGACCAGCTCGGGGTCGAGCGCCGAAGTGGGTTCGTCGAAGAGGATGACCCCCGGCCGCAGGGCGAGGGCCCGCGCGATGGCCACCCGCTGCTGCTGCCCGCCGGACAGCTGTCGCGGGTAGGCGCCGCCACGGTCCCCGAGCCCCACGCGACGCAGCAACTCCTGCGCCAGGGACTGTGCCTGCGGCCGGGACAGCCTGCCGGTGGCCACCGGGGCGGCGGCGACGTTGTCCAGCACGGTCAGGTGCGGGAAGAGGTTGAAGTTCTGGAAGACGAAGCCGATCCGGCCGCGCTGGGCGAGGATCGTCCGTTCCCGCAACTCCTTGAGCCGGCCCCCGTGCCGCTGGACGCCGATCAGCTCGCCGCCGACGCTGACGTGGCCGGCCTCGGGCTTCTCCAGGTGGTTCAGGACCCGCAGCAGGGTCGACTTGCCGGATCCGGAACGCCCCAGGATCACGGTGACCGTGCCGGGCGCGACGGTCAGGCTCACCCCGTCGAGGACCCGGCGGCCGCCGAACCACTTGTGCACGCCGTGCACCTCGATGGCGGCGCCGACGGCCGGCCGCGAGGGCGTCGCGGCGACCGTACTCGCGTTCGCGGTCATCGGGCCGTCTCCTTCCGGTAGCGGATCCGCAGGTCGCGCAGGCCCGCGCGGGCCCGCTGGAGGGGAGTGGGCACCGGGGTGCGCAGCGCTCCGCGGGCGTAGTGCCGTTCCACGTAGTACTGCACGACGGAGACCAGGCTGGTGAGGATCACGTACCAGACGGTCGCCACCAGCAGCAGCGGCACCACGTCCCCGGGATAGGTGCTGCCCAGGCTCTGCACCGAGCCGAACAGGTCGAGCAGGGACACGTAGAAGACCAGTGAGGTGGCCTTCAGCAGGCCGATCAGCTGGTTGACGTAGGAGGGCACGATCGAGCGGAGCGCCTGCGGCAAGACGATCCTGGCGAACTGGTACCGCTTGGGCAGTCCCAGGGCCGCGGCCGCCTCGTGCTGACCCTGGTCGACGGAGAGCACGCCGGCCCGGACGATCTCGGCGGCGTACGCGGCCTCGCTCAGGCCGAGGCCGACCACGGCGACCACCATGTCGGTGGCGAGCCGCGACTCGTCGAAGGTCAGGAAGGCGGGCCCGAACGGCACACCGATGCTGAGGGTGGGGTACAGGGCGCTGAGGTTGTAGAGGAAGAGCAGGACGACGATCAGCGGCACGGAGCGCAGGAGCCAGATGTAGGTCCAGCTCACCGACCGCAGCACCGGGCTGCCCGAGAGCCGTCCGAGGGCCAGCAGGATGCCGCCGGCCAGGCCGAGGACCGCACTGTACGCGGCCACCTGGAGGGTGATGAGCAGCCCGTCCAGGATCACCGGGCGGGTGAACCAGTACGCGAAGCGGTCCCATTGGTAGAAGGGATTGGTGATCAGCCCGTGGGCGGCCTGCGAGACCAGCACCAGGACGGCGATGCCGGCGACCCATCGCCCGGGCCGGCGCAGCGGGAGGACCCGCTCGGCGGGCCCGGGCGGCCCTGGCGGCCCGGAGGGGCCGCCGGCGGGCGCGGAGAGGAGCAGTGATTCGGTCAAGGACACTCCACGGCTTCGCAATAGGCGCAGAATCGAAAAGCAGCCGTCAAGCCGAACAGGGGGAGGCCGCCGATATCTCTTCTCTTTGTCTGCGGCGTAAGCTAGGCAGCCCGGAGAAGGGGTGTCAACGGCCTGGATATCGGGATGCGTGAAATCGTGTTCCAATTTCATCCGCCGTACATATAACGCCTCTTGGTGAAATGAAACTCAGCGGCCGCCGCGCGAGCTGCCGCGGGCGTAGTGCCGCTCCACGTAGTACCGGCCCGCGGTGGTCAGCACGGTGGTGGCGGCGACGTACCAGAGGGTGGCCACCATCGGCAGCGGGATGACCCGGTAGCTCGGGTTGTAGACCAACTGCACCGAATACAGCAGGTCGTGCACGGCCGGCACGCTGACGATGCTGGTGCCCTTGAGGGTGCCGATCAGCATGCGGTCTCGTGCAGGGTCAGGCCGATGACGGCGGTGAGCGTGGGGTTGGCGGACGGCCGCATCACGGCGAGGACGGTGCCGAACAGGACCCCGAGCACCCTCACCGCGGCGGTCAGCCAGAGGACCAGCAGCAGCCCGTCGAGCACGGCGGAGGGGTCGCGCGCGCGGCCGTGCGACGGCGGTGCGCGGATGAGCCTCCCGGGGAACAACACCGGGCCGGGGAACGGTCGCCGGCGGACGGGCCGAGGAGCCGGTCGCAGCCCTGGTCCGCGCCGAGGTCCGCAAGGCGGGGAGCCTGCGGCTCGGCGGCTCCGTCGGATCCCTCCGGCGGCGTACTACCCCAACGGCCAGGACAAGCGGCCTGCCGGCCAGGACATCGACATCGCCGCCGCCGGGAAGAAGCCGTACGAGGTCAGGGTCTTCTCCGGTCCCGGGGCCGTCACGACGGCCCTCCAGCAGGGCCGGATCGACGTCGTGATGTCGACGCGTGAGCGACAAGGCGGACGCCTACCCGCGGCAGTTGGCCGGCGGGCAGCAGCAGGCTCGTCGTCACCCACGAGCTCGGCTTCGCCCGGGAGGTCGCCGGCACCGTTGTGTTCATGGACGGTGGCGTCGTCGTGGAGCAGGGAGTGCCGGGGGCCGTCCTGGACGATCCCGGGCACCCCGTACCCCCGCACCCGCGCCTTCCTCGCCAACGTGTGGTGAGGGATCGCCGCGGCGGCGGACCGCGTCACACGGTTCCGTCCTCCAGCCAGTGCGGTGTGCGGAAGGCCGCGCCGCCGTACATCGGGAGGGCGATCGACTCCCCGTACCGGGCCAGCTGGTCCCAGGGGCGGTTGATGCCGGTGGAGCCGTAGCGGCGCACCCGGGTGACGGTGTCGAGGTCCAGTACGTCGACGAGCACCTCCTCGCCGGGGCCGGCCTGCTGGCGGACGGTGCCCTCGGGGTCGACGATCGCGCTGGCGCCGACCCCGGCCGGGTCGGCGGCGTTGACGTTGACCACGTACACCTGGTTGGTCCAGGCGTTGGCGCGGGCGCAGACCAGTTCCATCTCCCGGTCCCGGGTGGGTGTCAGGGTGGGCTGGATGACGATCTCCGCCCCCAGCCAGGCGAGTTGGCGGACCGTCTCGGGGAAGGAGCCGTCGTAGCAGATGGCCAGGCCGGCCCGCCCGATGCCGGGGAGGTCGAAGACCGTGAACTCGTGGCCGGGCCGGGCCTTTTCGTACGGCTGCCAGGGGAAGACCTTGCGGTAGCGGGCGACGATCTCCCCTTCGGGCGAGACCGCGATGGCCGTGTTGTAGATGTGGCCGTCCTCCGCGCGCTCGTAGAGGCTCCCCGGGACCAGCCACAGCTCGGTCTCCCGGGCGAGGGCGCAGATCCGGTCGGTGAGCGGTCCGGGGATCGTGACGGCTGCCTGCTCCATCCAGTCGTCGGGCGCGGGCCGCAGCAGCGGGCCCTCCGCGGCGAGCAGGAGTTCGGGGGCGATGACGAGCTGGACGTGGGGGAAGAGCCCGCGGGTGGCGCGGACCTGGTCGCTGAAGCGCTGCCAGCTCGCTTCGAGGTCGTGGGCCACGGGCGTGGTCTGCAGGGCGGCGATGGCGAGAGTGCGCATGGGTGTGGTCAGTCCTCGGTGACGGTGAGCGCGGCGACCGACGTGCGGCCCTCGCGGAAGAAGCGGCGGAACCGGGTGCGGGCGATGAGCAGGGCAAGGGCGCCCGCGGCGATGGAGCCGGCGCCGAGGAGGAAGACCCCGCCGACGCCGTGGAAGGAGGTGCTGCCGTACGCGGGGTCGTACATGTCGTAGGCGCTGCGGGCGAAGGCCGCCAGCATGAGCACACCGCCCAGCAGGGGCAGGACGCCGCGCAGCAGGAAGTCGCGCGGGGAGTCCTGCAGCCGCTTGCGGAAGTACCAGACGCAGGCCAGCGCGGTGGTGCCGTAGTAGCAGGCGATGAGCAGCCCGATGCAGAGGATGGCGTCGCCGAGGAAGTCCCCGGAGACGAGCGTGAACAGGACGAGCAGGCAGGCCGCAGCCGTACCGGCGAGGAGGGTTCCGAAGGAGGGGGTGCGGTGGCGCGGGTGGATGCGGGCCAGGGCCGGCGGCAGGGCTCCGTGGGCGGACATGGACAGGGCGCTGCGGGAACTGCCGACGACGCAGGTGAGCAGCGCGGAGACGGCCGAGACGCAGACGGCCAGCTGCATGACCTTGGCCAGGGCCGTGCCCAGCACCGGCGTTGCGAGGGTGCTCAGTACGTCCGCGGCGTTGTCCGGGTTGCCCAGTCCGATGCCGTCGGCGCCGGTGCCGGCGAAGCTGATCGCCGCGAAGGCGGTGAACAGGTAGGTGCCCAGGAGGACGACGGTCGAGATGACGGCGGCCTGGCCGGAGACGCGTTCGCCGTCGCGGGTCTCCTCGTTCGCGGTGATCAGGGCGTCCCAGCCCCAGTAGATGAACAGGCACAGCAGGACCGCCTCGGTGAGGGATCCGAAGTCGGCGAAGGCGAGGGGGCTCAGCCAGGAGAGGGAGGGGGCGGTGGCGCCCGTACGGGCGAAGGCGGTCACGCCGAAGCCGAGCAGGGCGAGGAGCTGCAGGCCCAGCAGCACGTACTGGACGGAGGCCGCGAGCTGCAGGCCCCGGTAGGCGATCGCGGTGACGGCGGCCAGCAGCAGGATCGCGGTGACCGTCACGGCGGCAGAACTGCCGGCGAGGGCGTGCAGGCCGAGGAAGTGCAGCAGGTAGCCGGCGCCGACCTGGGACAGTGCCGTCATCGCGATGAGCGTGGCGCACAGGGGAACCCAGCCTCCGGTCAGCCAGCCGGTCCGCGGCCCGAAGGCGCGGGTGGTCCACACGAAGGTGGTCCCGCAGTCGGGCATCTCCCGGTTGAGCTCGCGGAAGGCGAAGGCGGTGAGCAGGACGGGCAGGAAGCCGAGCAGCAGCGCGGCCGGGGCCAGGTCGCCGACGGTCAGCGTCACGAAGCCGAGGGTGACGGCGATGCTGTAGGCCGGCGCGACGGACGACAGCCCCAGGGTGACGGAGGCGAGCAGGCCCACGGAGCCGCCGCGCAGCCCCTTGCCGACGGGGGCGGGCGCCGGCCCGGTTCTGGCCCCGGTGTCGGTCGGGTTGGTCATGATGCCTCCTGGAGGCCGCAGGTGTGGTGCGCAGAGCGTGAGACGCTGCGTTAAACGCAGATTTAAGACCGGGCCTCCTGGACCGTCAATAGCCTGGGCGATATTGTTAAACCCAGATTCAGATGATCAACCTGTGGAGGGGGCGGCGTGGCAGCCAGGAAGGGGACCGGCAAGGAGGACCGCCGGATCGAGCTGGGCAAGGCGGTGGAGCGCGCCGTCCTGGTGCGCGGACTGGAGGGCCTGCGGCTGCGCGACGTCGCCGACCAGGCCGGGGTCACCCCCGCCGCGGTGCTCTACTACGGCGATCTGGACGCCCTGGTCCACACCACGTACCAGCAGGCCATCGAGCGGTACAGCCAGGAGCGCGAGGAAGCCGCGGACCGCTTCGAGGACGCCCGCGACAAACTGCGGGCCTGCATCGACCACGGCGTCGCCGGCGGCCCCGACGACGCGCTGACCCGGCTGCTCTTCGAGTACTGGCCGCGCTGCCTGCGCGACGCCCGGGCGGCGGCCCTCGACAGCGCGCTGACGGAACGCCAGATCGCCGCGTACTCCGGCATCTTGGTGCTCGGCCAGGCCCAGGGGTACTTCCTGCTCCAGGACCCGCCCCGCCTGCTCGGCGCGAACTTCGTCGCCATGGAGGACGGTTACCAGATGGAGGTCCTCGCCGGCCGGCGCACGCGCGCCGAGGTGATCACCGCCCTGCGCTCCTACGCCCGGGCGGTCACGGGCCATGAGCTGACCGACGAGGAGCGGACCGGCAGCGCGCCCGCCGACCCCTCCTGAGCGCCGCCCGGACGCGCCGCCGGCCCGCCTCGTGAGGAGGCGGGCCGGCGGCAATCGGTTGGGTGCGGACTCCCGTTGGCGCGGGAGGGAGGCTACGGTCAGGGGCAGGTGGCCAGGAGGACGGAGACGACCGTGCAACTGGCGGTCGCGCTGTCGTTGAGCGGGCCCGGATCGGTCGGCGCGGACGCCGTACGGGTGGCGGAGACCGAGACGCGCCCCAGCGAGAGCAGCCCCAGCGGTACCCGGAACGTCTTGGTGGCGGCCGCGCCGTTGGCGATGGTCCCGTAGGCGCAGGTCACGGTGGATCCGGCGGCCGTGCATCCCGGGGACAGGGTGTTGGCGGACGCGCCCGACGGCAGGCTCGCGGTGAGCGTGGCCGAAGTGACCGTACCGGGACCGGTGTTGCGGGCGGTCAGGGTGTAGGTGAGGTAGGGGACCAGCAGGCTGAAGCCGGGCTGTGCGGTCAGGTCCACGTCGATGTCGGCGGGCGGGAGCTGGTACGTGTACCGGCCCGGGCCCGTCACGGCGCTGGTGCCGCCGGGCGTGGTGACCTGGACGTCCACGGGGCCTGCCGCGTGGGCGGGCGCGGTGGCGGTGCAGGCCGTGGGGGTGCAGGAGAGGCCGGTGGCCGGGTTGCCGGAGCCGAAGACGATCGCGGTGGCGCCCTCCAGGCCAGTGCCGCCGACGGTGACGACCGTACCGCCGGCCGTCGTGCCGACGGCGGGGCTGAGCGAGGTCACCACGGGGACGGGGACGTAGGCGTACCGGCCGGCCGGGGAGGGACCGCTGGTGCCGCCGGGGGTGGTGGCCTGGACGTCCACGGTGCCGGTCCCGGCCGGAGCGGTGGCGGTGCAGGACGTGGCCGTGCACGTGACGTCGGTGGCGGGGTTGCCCGCGCCGAAGGTGAGGACGGCGCCCGACAGGTTGGTGCCGGTGACCGTCACGGCCGTACCGCCCCCGGCCGGTCCGGCGGCCGGGCCGACGGCCGTGACCGTCGGCGGGAGGGTGAAGGCGAACACGATCCGGCCGTCACCGGCGTTGACGCCGTCGGTCAGGGCGACGGCCGAGCCGGGAACCGTCCCGGAGACCAGGCTGGACCCGCCACCGCCTCCTCCGCCACCGCCGCCGGTGGCGCCGTATCTGCCGCCGCCCCCGCCCCGGCCTCCGCCGCCGTACCCGGCTCCGCCGCGGCCGCCGGCGCCCGTCGGGCTGAACACGCCCTGGGCGGCAGCCCCGCCGGAGCCGTTCGGGTAGGCGCCGGGGGAGCCGTTCGGGCCCTCGTTGTCCGCACCGGGCCCTCCGGTCCCCGCGGCCCCGCCGGCCGTGCCGGTGCCCGGACCGCCGCCCGTACCGCCCTGCGCGTCGGGAACCAGGCCGTTGCCGTCGGCGCCCGGCCCGCCGCTGTCACCGCCGGCCGCTCCCGGGTAGGCGGGGGAGCCGATGCCCGCTCCGCCCGCGCCGCCGCCCGAACCGGCCGTCAGCAGGGGCGCGCCCGCGACGGTGGTCACCGCGACCAGGGCGCCGCCCGATCCCGGAACGCCGAACTGCGCACTCGCCGTGCCGTTGGCACCGCGCCGGCCGACGGTCACGTTGAAGGTCTGCCCGGGCGTGACGGGGACGGTCGCGACGAGGCGCGCGCCCTTGCCGCCGGCGGTGCCGTCGGCGGCGTTGCCGCCACCGGCGCCGTCGAGGGTCACCACGCCGCTGGAGACGCCGTCGGGCACCGTGACGCTTCCGGAACCCCCCGCCGAGCAGGTGATCGTGGTCGTGGCACCCGCCAGGACCGGGGTGGCGCACACCCCCTCCGCCGACGCCTGCGGCGCCAGAACCGTCAGGCCGCCCGCGGCCAGCGCCGAGGACGCGGCCACCGCCAGCAGCCGGCGCCGCCACGGTGCGCGCGGTCCGTGTAACACAGCAGTCGAAGACATCGACGTCTCCCCCTCTCGCCTCCGCCCGGCAGCGGCCGGAGTCGCATACTCCCGGGAAGCCGCGGCCGGACGCTCCCGTACGGCGAACCGGAGTGCAGCTTGCTCCGGCGGCGCCGCCCGTTCGCCGGTATTCCGGGGCCCGTTGGAAGGACGGCGGCCCGGTGATACCGGCGGAAGCATCGCAGCGGCCGGGGCGCGGCGGGCACCAAATGCCGGATCGTCCCGCCAAACCGTTGGAAACCCCGAAATCGGCTACCGGACTCGTACGAATTTCCGAGAGGATGCGGGGTTGCGGTGCCGGTGGCTGCTGGCCGCTGCCGTCAGCCGGTCCTACGTTGTTGTGTGGGTTGGACGGGCCAGTCGTAAGGTCCAGAGATCCAGAGACACCGGGTATGGC
>NZ_JALGBX010000028.1:0-115415 GCF_022808175.1 Streptomyces sp. AP-93
TGTCTATCTCGGTCGTCACAAACTGAGAGTGGGCACCCTCGCGTCCGTACAGCTACCCCTTGGAATCAATCATCTAGTCGGCAAGGCCTCGCCGACCGCTGTGGCCGGCTCCGCCATGGCCCCGGTCGGCGACGCTCGGATCGTGAGACGGTTTGACCTGGGACAACAAAGCGTCTTAGGTATGCCTTACCTAAGACCCCCATGAAGGATTTCAGCCATGCCCAGACCCGACCTGCCCCCGATCCGCACCGGCGTGAACTCGCAGACCGGGATCTGACCAGTGAGCGTCATCTCGGAGAGCCCCCTGGCCCTCGTGGCTCCGGGCCCGCTGTCCACCGCCGACGAGCACAGGCACCCCACACCTGCCTGGATCCTCGTCTGCCTCGGCATCCTCAGCTCTGCGGCCATCGCCGCCGCCTGCTGGATTTCAGGCCACGTCCACGCAGACACCACGCTTCAGACCGCGGCCCGCTTCCTCCACGTCGCATCGCTCATCGTCGGCCTCGGCGCGGTCCTGGCGGTCGACTGGTTCGGGATCCTGTGGCTGCTGGGCAAGCGCCGCCTGTCCGACATCACCAGCACCGCCTGCGCCCTTCAGGTACCCATCTGGCTCGGGATGGCGGGCCTCGTCGTCAGCGGACTGTTCCTGCGGCCGAACCTCGGTTCCCCCTTGACCCTGATCAAGCTGGGCCTCGTATTCGCCGTCACGGTGAACGGCCTGTACGCACACCGGCTCGGCCAGCTGCTGGAGCGCCGCGACGGGGACACGCCGGTGCCCCGCCGCCTCATGGTCCAGTCCGGGCTGGCCGCCGCCGTGAGCCAGACCGGCTGGTGGGGGGCCACCCTCATCGGCTTCGTCAACAGCCAGTCCTGAGTATTCGCACGTGGGTTCGGCCGTCTTCGCCGTCCCGCCGGGCGTCCGCGACAAGGACGACTGGTGGGGCCGGACGCTGTTCTCCTGATCAACACCACGGAGGCACTGCCGTGTTCGGCAATATCTGATCCCTCATCGTGACCATGGGCTTCTTCCTCGCCCCGCCGCGGGGGTCGCGGGCCCAGGCCGTCGGCAAGGCGCCGGAGGCGAAGGGCTGCGCCCAGTCCGGCTGGCGGAGGAATCACGGCACTTCACGAAGCAGGCTGGGGATCCCGCGCCACGGGGTCTCCAGCCTGCGGTCGTTTCCGTTCACCCGGGCGAGTTCGGAGAGCCGGGCGGCGAACTCACGCGCCTGGGCAGCGTTGAGCCTCGGATCGCAGGCCGTCTCGTAGCGCCGCGCGAGGTCGGCGTCGCTGATGCGCTGGAGCCCTCCCGTGCATTCCGTGACGTCGTCGGCACACAGCTCCGCGTGGACCCCGCCCGCGTGTGTTCCCAACGCCCGGTGGACTTCGAAGAAGCCCCGGACTTCCTCCATCACCGACGAGAACTCCCGCGTCTTGCGACCTGACGGCGACACGACCGTGTTCCCGTGCATCGGGTCGCACACCCATGACACGGGTGAGCCCGAGGACTCGGCAGCCATGACCAGGGCGGGGAGGACGTCGCGCACCTTGTCCGCGCCCATGCGCGCGATGAAGGTGAGCCGGCCCGGCTCGCGGTGGGGGTCGAGCCGGTTGGCCAGGCTCACCACCATTCCGGGCGTGGCGGACGGCCCGAGTTTGACCGCGACGGGGTTGGCGATGTCCGCGAAGTAGGCGAGGTGTGCGCCGGCGAGGTCCCTGGTCCGTTCCCCGATCCACAGCATGTGCCCGGAGGCGGCGTAGCGGCGCCCGCCGCGTGGATCGGTGCGCGTCAGCGCGGACTCGTAGTCGAGGAGCAGCCCTTCGTGCGAGACGAAGACGTCGGAGCGTCCGTGTCGCACGACGCGCAGGTGGGACAGGGCCGTCGTCGCCGACCGGTGGCTCTCCAGCAGGCGGACCGGATCCGGCGTCCGGGCGGCGGGGGTGAACTCCCTGCCGTTGACCGCGTCCCCCCGGTAGGCGGGCAGCGATACGCCGTCCCGCGTCTCGTTCTGCTGCGAACGGGGCTTGGCATACTGCCCGGCCATGCGCGCCACCGTCACGACCGGGAGCGAGGACGCCTCGGCGACAACGTCCGCCATGTCGCTCAGGAGTGCGGCGAGGGCCCCCACGCGGTCGGCGGAGGAATCCGCGAAGGTCTCCGCGCAGCTGCCGCCCTGGAGGAGGAACGCCTCTCCCCGCGCAACCTCGGCCATGCGAGAGGTCAGCCGGTCGCAGTCCTCGGCCGTGACGAGGCCGGGGTAGGAGGACAGTTCGCGCAGGACGTGGTCGAGCGCTGCGGCGTCGGGCCACACCGGCTGCTGGGCCGCGGGCAGTGAACGCCAGTGGTGCTCGGCCGACGGCTGGATCCGGGCAGGGGGGAAGCGCACGTGGGTGTCCTGACTCGTGGTGGAGGAAGGGCATCCAGCGCGGCCGGCCCGTCTCGCCGGCCCGTGTGGGGAGTGGGAGACGGGACGGCGCGTGGCTGCTGACCGGTCTGCGGTGGTCGGGGGTGATGACGACACTCGCTGCGGCCGGTGGTGTGGTGTGTGTGGTCCGCGTACTGGTGCGGGACGTGGGCGCGTTCCGGTCCTCCCCGCGATGCCGGGGAGGACCGGAACCGTCTCATTTCCCGGTCAGTTGCCGCTTGCGGCGAGCTCGGGTGTCCGCTCGGCCGCCACGGAGCCGACCAAGTGGCGGGAGACGCTGCGGAGCTTCTCCCTCGTCTCCTCCAACTCGCGTTCGGGGCGGGAGTCGCCGACGATACCGGCGCCCGCGCGCAGCCATGTCGCATCGCCACGCCGGTAGATGCTGCGCAGGACGAGCGCGGCATCCAGGCTGCCGTCGGCATCAACCGTCAGCACGGCGCCGCTGTACAGGCCGCGGGGGCCGTCCTCCAGGCGGGCGATGAGTTCGCAGGCGGGTGCCTTCGGGATGCCCGATGCGGTGATGGCCGGGAAGAGGGAGACGAGCGCGTCCCAGGGACTGCTGCCGATGGCCAGTTGTCCGGTGAGCTTGGAGGCCAGGTGCTGAACGCTGCCCCGCTCCTTGATGATCATGAAGTCGTCCACGGTGACGGTCGCGGGGTCGCAGACCGCCTCCATCTCGTCGACCGAGAGCCGCACCGATATGGCGTGCTCGAAGACTTCCTTGGGGTCGCTGTACAGCTCGCGGCGCCGGGCCAGGTCCGAGACCGGGTCCCCCTCGAAGGCCCGGGTACCGGCCAGGGGCTGGGTGGTGACCTCCCCGTCCACCGTCACACGGGTCACGATCTCCGGACTGAATCCGGCCGCCTGCCATCCGCCGAGGTTCAGCACGAACGAACGGGCGGGGTCGTTGCCGCGTCGTCCGGCGAGGTAGGTCGCCGGAATGTCCACCTGCCCGTCCACGGGCACCCGCCGGGAGAGGATGACCTTCTCCAGACGCCCGGCGCGTATCTCGTCCACGGCGAGGGCGACGTCGGTCCGGTACTTCGCAGCGTCGTGTTCCTGGACGTCGGCGTCCACCTCGTCGCGGGCGGCGGCCGGCTGGGCGACGGCGTCCAGGATGGCTTCGGAGAGACGCAGTTCGAGCGCGTCCAGGTCGCCCGGATCGAGCGCCCGCAGGAGCACGGAGCCGTCCTCGAAGCGGATCTCGCGGGACGGGACCGCGAGGTGCATCACGGGGACCTCCGGGTCGAGCTCCTGCGACCCGTGGATCACGTGGCTGAGCTCGAACGGGGCCCAGCCGTAGGCCCTCCAGTCGGCCGAAGGCAGGGCCGCGAGGGCTCGCGCCACCGCGTCGACGACCGAACCCGTGGCGCCGGCCGGGAAGTGGCTCACGTCGTCGCCCTGCTCCAGCACCGCACCGGACGAGGTCGCGCGCACCGTGGCGCAGGGGTTCTCGGCCCAGCCGATCGCGCCCCGGTTCTCGTAGAGCACGTACTCGCAGGTGCTGGAGGCCGCGAGTGCGGAGGCCACGGCGAGTGCGTCGCGGTCGAAAGACAGCTGCCGCTCGTGAAAGGTCATATGGGTAGTCACGGACTTGTCGTCCCTTTCAGGAGGTCCTGATGTCGTGGAGGAGTTGTTCTGCCCCGTGGGAACCGGTGGCTTCTGGTCGAGTCGCACCGGTCAGTGGAGACTGCGGACGTGCTGGTCCGAGAGCGTTCTCGTGGCGCTCCGGACGACTTCGGGGGCCCGGTCGGAGAGGTAGAAGTGGCCTCCGAGGAAGCACTCCACCTCGACCGGGTTCTCGGCGACCTCGTCCCAGCGCGCGGCGTCCTCCGCCGAGACCCTGCGGTCCTGGTTTCCGTACAGGACGGTCACGGGTGCGGCGACGCGCGGCCGGAGCTCGGGCACGTAGTGATCGAGGAGACGGAAGTCGCTCCGGAACGGCGGGAGGAGGGCCTCCCGCATGTCGGGGTCGTCGAACAGCCCCGGAGGAATCCCTCCCAGGTCGTCGAGGTACGCGATGAGGCCCTCGTCGTCCAGTTCCGAGATCCGGGACGGGACCTCGATCTGGGTACGGGGGCTGGAGCGTCCGCTGACCACCAGCCCGGCCAGGTTCTGCGTGCCGGCCGCTTCCAGCAGACGGGCCGTTTCGAAGGCGACGGACGCTCCCATGCTGTGGCCGAAGAGGACCGTGGGGACGTCCAGGTACGGCATGAGGGCGTCACGTACGGCGTCCGCGAGGACGGTCATCTTCTCGACGGGTTCCTCCCGGACGCGCCGCTCCCTCCCCGGCAGGCCCACGATCCGCACCTCCACGTCCGCCGGTACGAGCTTGGACCATTCCCGGAAGAACGCCGGGGACGACCCGGCGGGACCGAAGCACACGAGGCGTGCCGCGGGGGCCCGCCGTGGCGCGTAGCAGGGAAGCCACTCGGGCCGTGCGGCCTGGTGGTGTGCCGGCTCAGCCATGGAGGGGCTCGCCCTGCGTCGTGCCGTGGGGGGTCTCTTCCCGGAGCTGGGCCGCGAGCTCGTCCTCGCTGAGGGCCGTGACCTCCAGGTAGACCTCGGCCACGATCTCAAGGGTCTCGGGGTCCTCGGCCCGGGCGGCGAGCGTCTCTGCCAGCCGGCCGACCGTCAGGCTGCCCAGCACGTCGTGGATCCGCACGTCCTGTGTGTCCAGGGATTCGCGCAGCCGGCCGGTGATCGCGGCCGCCAGGATGGAGTCGCCGCCCAGGGCGAAGTAGTCGTCTTCCAGTCCGACCGGGCTCGTGCGCAGGACCTCCTCCCACACCCCCGCGATGACCTGCTGCAAGGCGGACACCGGAGGGGCGTGGACGCCCTTGCCGACCTGCTCTTCCGCCATGGCCCGCAGGGCCTTGCGGTCCAGCTTGCCGTTCGGTGTCAGCGGGAGGGAGTCGGTGACCACGAGGCGGTCGGGGACCATGTGGGCCGGCAGGCGCGTGGCGGCATGGGTGGCGAGGTCCGTGTCGGAGACCTGGCTGCCCTCCTGCGTCACGACGACGGCCGCGAGCTGCTGGGAGGCGGATGTCCTGAGGACCATGGCGGCGGCGTAGCGGATCTCCGCGTGGTCGGCGAGCGCCGCTTCGATCTCGCCGAGCTCGATGCGGAAACCGCGGATCTTCACCTGGTCGTCGGCCCGGCCGAGGAAGTCGATCGTGCCGTCGGGCCAGTAGCGCGCCCGGTCGCCCGTGCGGTACCAGCGCAGTCCGTCGATCTCGACGAAGCGGTCCGCGGTCCGTTCCGGGTCCCCCCGGTAGCCGTCGGCGACGCCCGCGCCGCCGATCCACAGCTCGCCGGCCACCCAGTCCGGGCAGTCACGGCCCTGTGCGTCCGCGACCCGGCACCGCACGTTCCGCAGCGGGGTGCCGTACGGGACGCTCGTCCAGCCGTGGGGCACGGATCCGCCGACGACCTCCTGGAGGGTGGAGTGGATGGCGGTCTCGGTCGTGCCGCCGAGGGCGAGGAACCGGCAGCCGGGGGCCTGCGCGTGCAGGCGGCGCGGGAGATCGGCCCCGACCCAGTCCCCGCCGAGCAGTACGGCACGCAGGCCGTGTCCGAGCGGAGCCCGTTCGCCCTCGCCCAGCAGCATGGCGAGCAGGCTGGGGACGCAGTTGAGTACGGTGACCTGCTGCTCACGGACCAGGGAGGCCCAGGCCGCGGTGTCCCGGCGGGTGTCCTCGTCCACGGTGACGACCGCGCCGCCCACCGAGAGCGGGGCGAAGAGGTCGAAGACCGACAGGTCGAAGTCGAGTGCCGAGAGGACCAGGGTGCGGTCCGACGGGCCGAGCGCAAGGCGCTCCACGAGGTCGTCGATGGTGTTCGCGGCCGCGCGGTGCGAGACCTCCACGCCCTTCGGCTCGCCGGTGGAGCCCGAGGTGAACAGGACGTAGGCCAGTTCGGCCGGGTCCGCGAAGTGGGGTGCCTGCAGGGGCTCGTGCGCGGCTGCGACGGTGTAGACGATCGCGTCCGGTTCCTCGCCCGCGCGGGAGAGTACGGCCTTGACGCCGGCGCGCTCGCGAATGCGCTGGACCCGGGCGCCCGGCTGCTCGATGCCGATGGGTACGTAGTGCCCGCCGACGGCCAGGACGGCGAGGACGGCCGCGATCTGCTCGGGGCCCTTCGGCAGGCGCACGGCGACGGGGTCGCCCGGGCCCACGCCGTGCGCGGCGAGGGCTCCTGCCACGCGCAGTGCCTCCTGCGCGAGCCGGCCGTAGGTACGTACCGGACCGGAGGCGTTGACGAGTGCGGGCCGGTCCGGCTCCGCCTCGGCGTGCTGGAAGAAGGCGTGGTGCAGGGGGTGTCGCGGGAGCGGGCCGTCCGTCGCGTTGGCCTCGTCCCGGACGGTCCGGCCGGTGGCGGACAGCGTCTCCGTCGCGGCGGCGTCCCATGCCGATCCGTCCGCCACCTGCCCGAGCAGGGTGCGGAACGCAGCGAACATCTCGTCCGGGACACCGTCGGGCAGCGCGTCGGCGCGCACGTCCCAGTTGACCAGCAGCCCGTCGTGGAGTTCGGTGACCTGGGCGTCGAGAACGACCTGGGGGCCCTGGGAGATGATGTGGACGGGCTCGCCCAGGACGCGTTCGACCCGCGCTCCGAAGAGCTCGCCGAGGTCGAGGGCGCTGGTGAAGACCACGGGGGCGAGTACCTGGGCGCCGTGCTCCCGGGACAGGTCCCGAAGGACGTCCACGCCCGAGTACGAGGAGTGGGCCACGGCCTCGTGCATCGAGTCCTGCACGGTCTGCGCGCGCTCCGCGAACTCCATGGGGGCCGACACGTCGATGTCCAGCATGACGGAGCTGGTGAAGTCGCCGACGAGGCGGTCGACGTCAGGGTGCAGAGGACGCCGGTCGAACATCGGAACGTTCAGCAGGAACCGGGGTACACCGCTCCACGCGCCGAGGGTCTCGGCGAACACGGTCGCGACGGCGACGGCGGGGGTCACGGCGTGCCTGCGTGCCTGGCGTACGAGGCCGCGCCGTTCCTTGGGGTCGAGCCAGTGGTGCAGGCGCACGACCCGGTTCGGGTCGCCCCGCTGGGCCTCGGGCCGGGCCGGCAGGTCGGGGGCGCCGGGCAGGTCGGCCAGCCTTCCCTGCCACCATGCGATGTCCTCGTCACGGGGCCGCTGGTCGCGACGCTCGGCGAGGTACTGGGCGTACTGGTAGTCCAGGGGGGCGAGTGGAGTTCCCGGCTCCTCGTACAGGGTCACGAGGTCGGCGAGCAGGGTCCGGTAGCTGCGTGCGTCCGCCGCGAGCATGTCCACGTCGACGTGGACCCGGGTGCGGCCTTCCGGGAGCAACGTCACCCTGACGTCGATCACATGGCCGTCCTCCACCGGGAGGAGCTGGTGGGAGAGCTGCCTGCGGAGCCCCTCCGTCCTCTCGGCGATCTCTTCCTCACCCGCGTCGCGCAGGTCGAGGACGGGAAGGACGCTGCCGTGCCTCCAGGGTTCGATCACCTGGCGGCCGTCGTCGAGGATACGGGCCCGCAGCATGTGGTGGTGGGCCGCCAGCGCGGCCACCGCCGCGCCCAGCCGGTCCGGATCCAGGTCCTTGCCGTCGAACTCCGTGTAGAGGTGGGCGGCGACGGAACCGAGCGTCTGGCTGCCGCCACGGCCCACCCAGTAGGCGTGCTGCATGGGCGCCAGCCGGAAGGCCTCGCCCTCGGGAACGAGGGTCCCGGCGGTCCGGACGCTCTCTGCGGGGCGCACCCCCTCGGAGCCGGCCGTGTCCGCCAGCAACTGAGCCCAGGCGCGCAGGGTGGGATTTCCGGCCAGGGCGGCGAACCCGATGTCGAGGCCCTCCTGTCGCAGGAACCCGGATACTCGCATCAGGCGGAGCGAGTCCATGCCCAGCGCGATCAGATGATCGTCGTCGCCCGGAGCCGGACTGCCGGGAAGCAGGTCGGCGACTATGCGTCGTAGATCGTCCAGGGTGGGCATGAGCTGGCCTTTCATCGTGGTTCGGCTCGGAAGCGGGCTACTAGCGGAGATATCCGGTCATACCCGCATACCTTTCAGCGGAGTTCGAAAGAACCCGGCAACTGCAAGCATAGTTAGGCTAGCCTAACCATTGCCCCATGGCATCCCCCATCCCGGACATCGGCAGGCCCAGGTCCGCCCGTAGCGGCCGCACCTCGGGTCGAGTTGCCGGGACGGAATCGAAGGAGATTGAGCAAGCGATGAGCACAAACGTCCCAATGCCGTTGGCACCACTGCCTTCTGGCCTCACCCCGTGGCCGGATGAGGCCAGGGCTCGCTACACGGCCGACGGGTACTGGGACGGCAGGACCCTGGGGCGCCTCCTACGAGACTGGACGGCCTCCCACGGCCGCCGCCTCGCCGTCGTGGCCGGTGAGGAACGTCTCACCTACCGGCAACTCGACCAGCGGGCCGACCGCATGGCAGCAGGACTGGTGGATCTCGGCATTCGCCCGGGCGACCGGGTGGTGGTCCAGCTGTCCAACACGGCGGCCTTCCCCGTGCTGTTCTTCGCCCTCGCCCGGATGGGCGCGATCCCCGTACTCACCCTGCCCGCGCACAGGATCACCGAGATCGGGCATCTCGCCCGGCTCTCCGAGGCCGTCGCGTACGTCGTTCCGGACGTGGTCTCCGGCTTCGACTACCGCGAACTCGCCGATCAGGTGCGGGAACAGGCCCCGACCGTGGCCCACGTCCTCGTCGACGGCGACCCCGGCACGTACACGGCTCTGGCCTCCGTGGACGGTGAACCGCGCGAGCTCGACGATCCCGACCCCTACGACATCGCGCTCCTCCTGGTGTCGGGTGGTACCACCGGAGTCCCGAAGCTGATCCCCCGCACGCACAACGACTACGGCTTCAACGCCAGGGCCAGCGCGGAGGCGTGTGATCTCGACCGCGACACGGTGTACCTGGCCTGTCTGCCCGTCGCCCACAACTTTCCGCTCGCCTGCCCCGGGATGCTCGGCACCTTCAACGTCGGCGGCACCGTCGTCCTCTCCCCCTCGCCCGCTCCCGGCGACGCCTTCCCGCTGATCGAGGAGGAGGGGGTGACCCACACCGCCCTGGTCCCGCCCCTGATCCCGCTGTGGGTGGAGGCGGCACAGTGGGACACCGCCGACCTCTCCTCCCTCGAAGTCCTCCAGGCCGGTGGGTCCAAGCTCTCCGAGGAGCTCGCACGCACCATTCCGGGCGCGCTCGGATGCCGTGTCCAGCAGGTCTTCGGCATGGCGGAGGGCCTCCTCAACTACACGCGCACCGAGGACGACGAGGACACGGTGGCCATCACTCAGGGCAGGCCGATGTGCGCCGACGACGAGCTCCGCATCGTCGACGCTGACGGCCACGAGGTCGCCGAGGGCGCGACCGGCGAGTTGCTGGTCCGCGGTCCGTACACCCTGCGCGGCTACTACCGCGCGCCCGAGGTCAACGCCCACGCGTTCACGAGCGACGGCTACTACGCATCGGGTGACCTGGTGCGCCGGCTTCCCTCCGGCCACCTGATCGTCACCGGACGGGTGAAGGACACCATCGACCGCAACGGCGAGAGCGTCTCGGCCGAGGAAGTCGAGCTCCACGTCCAGTCCCATCCCGACATCGACCGGTGCGCCGCCTTCGGCCTGGCCGACGGCGGCGAAGGCCAGATCATCTGCGTGGCGTACCTGCCCGTCAAGGACGGCGAGCCCCTGGAAGTCGCCGAGATCCGCCGCTTCCTGATCGAGCGCGGGGTCGCGGCCTTCAAGCTCCCCGACCGCTTGATGGCGGTCGACGAACTGCCGCTCACGGCCATCGGCAAGATCGACAAGAAGGTCCTCGCCCAGCGAGTGCCGACGGCCTGAGCAGGGGCCGCTCACCGAACGGCCGAAGGACACGAGGCCGGCGCAGCCCCGACCCCGCTGGAAGGGGTCGGGGCTGCGCCGGCCTGCCGCGTGGGCCCGGCGGGTCAGCCCTGGGCGATCAGGCTCGCGGGCCGCATGTCCGTCCAGTTCGCCTCGATGTACGACGCACAGCTCTCGCGGGACTCCTCACCGTGGACGACCGTCCAGCCGGCCGGCACTTCGGCGAAGGCGGGCCAAAGCGAGTGCTGGTTCTCCGCGTTGACCAGCACCAGGTAGCGGGCGTCCTGATCCTCGAACGGGTTGGTGGCCATCGTTGTTGCTCCTTGCGCTTTCAGTGGTGGTGTCGGTGTTGCGTGAGGGTGTTCTGTTCCCCGGGCAGGGGGGCCGGCACTGCTCAGCCGAAGGCGGCCACGCCTTCGACGGCCGCGGACTCGGACTCGGATTCGGACGGGGACTGGGACTGGGACTCGGCATCGCGCTGTGAACGCATCTCGCGCTTCGCACGCCCGAGCAGCAAGGAGTCGCAGATCTCGCCGGAACGCACCGCGAGGGTGGACAGGAGCGACGCGGTGAGGCCGTGGGAGTGCTCGGTGCCACCGCCCTGGAGGTAGATGCCCGCACGGATCCGGTCGGTGGTGAGCACCCGGTAGTCACGGGAGATCCGCAGCCGGCCCCGGCCGTCGGTCAAGCAGTCGTCCATCAGGCCGCCCAGCAGCTCGGCGGGATCCGAAGGCCTGTACCCCGTGGCGAGCACGACCGCGTCGCAGTCGAGCACGTACTGCTCACCGGCGGTGAGGGAGCGGAGCACGACGCGTGCCCCGTCGGACAGTTCCTCGACGCCGGCCAGCGCCGTGGCGTTCAGGATCCGGAGCCGCTCCACGCCGGCGACCTTCTCCTGGTAGGCGGTCCGGTAGAGCTGCTCGATCAGTTCCCCGTCGACCACCGCGTAGTTGGTGTTCCCGTGGTAGGCGAGCATGCTCTGCTTGACGTCGTCGGGAGCCACGTAGAACTCGTCGACGGCCTTCGGGTCGAAGATCCGGTTGGCGAACGGGCTGTCGTCGGCGGGGCTGTACCCGTAGCGGGTGAACACGGCACAGACTTCGGCGTCGGGGAAGGTCCGGTGCAGGTAGTCCGCGGTCTCCGCCGCGGACTGCCCGGCGCCGACCACGACGAACCTGCGGTGCGGACGGTCCGTCAGCTCGGGGGCGCGGAAGAGGAGTTCCCTGTTGTGCCAGACGTGCGGGCCCACGGTGACCCCGTCGGGTACGTGCGGCAGGAGGCCGGTTCCGACCGCGACGTTGTGGGCGCGCAGGACGGTCTCGCCCTCCGTCCCGTCCGACGGCCGCGCCACCACCTCGAGGGCATCGACCGGGCCGCCGCCGGCGGCGGCGCGTACGGTCACCGCCGCCTGTCCGTACGCCACGCTGTCGTCGAACTGGCGGGCGCACCAACGGAAGTAGTCGTGGAACTCCAGCCGGGTGGGGAAGAAGGACTTCTGGTTGATGAAGTCCGCGAGGCGCCCCCGCTCCTGCAGGTAGTGCAGGAAGGTGAACCGGCTTCCCGGATTGCGCATGGTCGCGAGGTCCTTCAGGAAGGAAACCTGCATCGTCGCGCCTTCGAGCAGCATGCCGGGGTGCCAGCTGAAGCTCTTCTGGCTCTCGACGAAGGCCGACCGTACGACTCCGGCGGCCTCGCTCTGCTGGTTGTGCTCCGCAATGGCGATGGCCAGAGCCAGGTTGGACGGCCCGAAGCCGATGCCCACCAGGTCCTCGGCGCTCGCGTCGGGGCGGCGTATCGACATCATCGTCCTCTCGTCTGCTCATGATGGAAGGCCGGACTCGTCCGAGGGGAGCGGGAACGGTCTGGCGGGTCGCTCGGTTCCGTCATCGCCAGTACCTCGGCGATGACGCCCAAGCTGCGGCCGATCAGGTAGAAGTGGCCGCCGGGAAAGGCCCGGACACCTGCGAACCGTTCGGTGGCGCCCGACCAGCGCTCGGCGTCCGCGGCCAACACCGTGGGGTCGTCCTCCCCGACCAGCACCCGCAGGGGCGTACGGACACGGGGGGCCGGTTGCGGGCGGTGGCTTGCGAGGAGCGCCAGATCGGACCGGAACGCCGCGAGGATCACCGCACGGGCCTCCGGGTCCGCCAGCAGCTCCTCCGGGGTTCCGCCCAGCTCGACGAGCCAGGCCGCGAGCTCCTGGTCGTCCGGCTCCCCGTCCCCTCGCGCGGCGGGCGCGCCCGCCGGTTCAGGACTCGAGCAGCCCGACACCACGAGGCCGGCCGGTGACGGGCCCCCGGCCGCCTCCAGCCTCCGCGTGGTCTCCCACGCGAGTACGGCCCCCATGCTGTGGCCGAACAGGACCGTGCGCCGGTCCATGAGGGGGCGCACGGCGGCCGCCACCTCGTCGGCCAGGACGGACAGGTCCGTCGCCGGCGGTTCCGCGGCGCGCGCCTCCCGCCCCGGCAGTACGCACGCCAGGACCTCGAGTTCGGGAGGTCCGGAGCGCGCCCACTCCAGGAAGAAGGCCGGGGAGCCGCCGGCAGGGCCGAAGCAGATGACGCGGCAGGGCGCGTCGGGCCTCGGTGCGTACCTGCGGAACCAGGGGCCGTTCGCCACGGCCGCCCCCGTCATGGCCTGACTCCCGGTACGGATCCGCGACGGGCGAGCCGGTCTGTGGCGGGCATGTGCGCTGGTCCTTCCCCGGTAGCCGTCCTTCTGCGCTCCGTACGGTCGCCGCGCACGGCACCTGACGGACGGATTCCGCAGGAACCTCGGTAAGGCTAACCTAACTCACTCAAGGGACGTACGCCATCTGCCGGTTGTCCCCGGCTGTCGGCGGCCCTCCCCGCCCATCGAAGGCGTGGAGGGCCGCCCCGCTGCTACTTGACGACATTGACGTCGGCCTTGCCGATGGCCGCGGCGAGGTCCGTCAGCACCTTGGTGAACCGCTGGTAGGTGAACGGGGTTTCCGTCTGCCAGGGCTCGACCTGACCGGCCACGACCGCCGGGCTGGCCTTCCACGTCGGGTAGGCGGCCTTCATCTGCTCGTTGTCCAGGCCGCCTTCGGGGCGCGCGTCCTCCAGGAGGAGGTCGGCCTTGTACTTGCCGCCCTGCTCCCAGCTCAGCGACTCGAATCCGGCCTCGGGGGTCTGCGGCTTGACCAGCTTCACGCCGAGCTGCTCGAAGTACTTCACGTCACCGTGGAAGGTGGGGTCGGCGACGAAGAGGGTGTCCTTGGTGCCGGACACGACGGCGACCGAGAGGTCGGGCTTGGCGGCGGCGGCCTTCTTCACGGATTCGGCGGCGGCCTCGAAGTCGGCCTTGGCCTTGGCGATCTCGGGGCTCTTCGGGTCGGCGCCCAGGGCCGCGGCGAGCTCGCCGAAGCGCTTCACGGCGTCCGGTACGGCGACGCCCATCAGCTGGATGACCGCGATGGGCGCGATCTTCTCGACCTTCGCGTAGACCTCTTCCGGCAGGTACCAGACCATCGGGCCGTAGGCGATGGTCACGATGAGGTCGGGCTTGAGGGCGATCAGCTTCTCCAGCTGGATCTCGCCGAACGCGGTGCCCACCGACTCGGTCTTGGTGAGGTCGATGTTGCCGATCTGCGGGCTGGGCTTGCCGTCCGCCGTCTTCTGCGGGCCGAAGAGGCCGACGGGCTTGATGCCGAAGTCCCACAGCGCCGCGGCTGGGTGGGCCTGGGCGACGATGCGCTCGGGACGCTTCGGCAGCTCGATCTTCTTGCCCCGGTCGTCGGTGAACGACCACGGCCCGGCCGGCGCGGCCGACGTGGAGGGCTTCGCGGAGTCGGCCTTCTTCTTGTCGTCGCCGTTTCCGCAGGCTACGAGCAGACCGCTCGCGGCGAGGGCGCCGCCGAGGGCGAGGAAGTTGCGGCGGCCGATCGGGGCGGAGGAGCGGGAGCTGAAGGTGGGCATGGGTGATGTCCTTTCGGAGTGGGGGCAGGCGTGGTCACGGCAGGGCGCTGTGACGGGCACCGGTGATGCGGGGTGTGCGGGGCGGGCGGCGGGGCGCCCGCCCCGTCAGAGGGAGCGGGCCGGGGAGCCGGCGTCTCGGGAAGTCCTGTTCCCGTGGTGCCGGCCGAAGGGGATGATGTGCGGGCCCCCGCTGATCGGGTCGTCGATCAGCGTGCACTGGAGGCCGAAGACCTCCTCGACGAGGCGCTGCGTGATCACCTCGTCCGGCCGGCCCTCGGCCACCACCGCTCCGCTTTGCATCGCGATGATGTGGTCGGCGTAGCGGCAGGCGTGGTTGAGGTCGTGGAGGACCAGCACGATGGTCTTGCCGCGCTGCTGGTTCAGGTCGACGACCAGGTCCAGGATCTCCATCTGGTGCATGAGGTCGAGGTGGTTGGTGGGCTCGTCCAGCAGGAGCACCGGGGTGTCCTGGGCCAGGGCCATGGCGATCCAGGCTCGCTGGCGCTGGCCTCCGGACAGCTCGTCGAGGTCGCGTTCCGCCTCGGCGAGCAGGCCGGTCGCGGCGAGGGCGTCGGCGACGACCTTCTCGTCCTCCGGCGACCACTGCCTCCACCAGGACTGGTGCGGGCTGCGGCCACGTTTCACGAGGTCCAGCACGGTGATCCCGTCCGGGGCGGAGGGCGTCTGGGGGAGCATGCCGAGCCGGCGTGCCAGGTCCTTGCCGCGCAGGGCGTGGATGGCCTCTCCGTCCAGGTAGACGGCGCCTTCCTTGGGGGTGAGCAGGCGCGCGAGCCCCTGCAGCAACGTCGACTTGCCGCAGGCGTTCGCGCCGACGATCACCGTCACCTTGCCCGGCGGTATGGCCACGTCGAGGCCGTCCACGACGTGTCGGCCGTCGTAGGCCAGGGTGAGGCCCTCGGCGCTCAGGCCCTCCATCGGTCGCTCCACGTCAGCCTCCTGTGCCGGTTCGGTTCATCCTGCCGAGAAGCCACAGCAGAACAGGGGCGCCGATGACACCTGTCACGACGCCTACGGGAAGTTCGATGCCGGACAGCAGCTCGCGGCCCAGCACATCGCCGACCAGGACCACGAGCGCCCCGACCAGTGCGGACGCCACGAGGGCGGGACCCGGAGTCCGGACCAGGCGCAGCGCGATCTGCGGCGAGATCAGCGCCACGAACGCGATCGGCCCGGCCGCCGCGGTGCCGAAGGCCACCAGCGCCGCACCGGCGGCGAGCAGGGCGATGCGCGCACCCTGCACGGGCACGCCGAGGACGCGCGCCGACTGGTCGCCGAGCTGGAGCCCGATCAGCCACGGGGTCAGGGCCGCCACGCAGGGCAGCAGCAGCGCCAGGGAGAGCGCCAGCGGCCCGACGTGCTCCCAGCCCCGGGCGTTGAGACTGCCCGTCAGCCACATCAGCGCCTGCTGGACCTGGTAGATCCCGGCCTTGAGCAGGAGGTAGCTCGTGACGCTGGCACAGAGCGAGGCGATCCCAATGCCGACCAGGATGATGCGGAAGCCGGTGGTACCGCCGTTCCAGGCGAGCAGGTAGATCAGCAGCGCGGCTCCGAGACCGCCGATGAGTGCCAGTACCTGCAGGCCCAGTCCGGCCCCCAGGCCCATCAGCATGCCCGCGGTCGCCACCATTCCGGAGCCGGCCGAGATCCCGATGAGGTCCGGGCTGGCCAGCGGGTTGCGCGTGATGGACTGGAAGATCGCCCCGGAGACTCCGAAGGCGACTCCGCAGAGCAGGGCGACCAGTGCCCTGGGCAGCCGGAGGTCGTGCACCACCATGGCGGTGACGCCGTCGCCACCGCCGGCCAGGCCGGCGACGACCTCGGCGAACGGAAGGTTCAGCTCGCCCAGGGCGAGGTCGACGACGAAGGCGCAGGCGACCGTGACGGCCAGTGCGACGCAGACGGCGACCGATCGCGGCCGCACCACCCAGGACGCCCTGGTCCGCGGCACTCTGACCACCACGGCTCCGGCCCGCCGAACGGCTTTCGCCCCGCTCACGGCTTCGGTTGTGCTCGTCATCAGAGTTCCTGGAGGCGACGGCGGCGGACGAGGGCGATGAAGAAGGGCGCACCGATGACCGTGACGACGATGCCCACGTGCAGTTCGTCGGGCCGGGCGACCAGCCGTCCGAGGATGTCGGCCGCGAGCAGCAGGATCGGGCCGATGAGCGCGGAGTGCGCGAGGATCCAGCGGTTGTCGGGTCCGGTGAAGTGCCGTACCGCCTGCGGAACCACCAGACCCACGAAGGCGATGGGGCCACAGAGGGCGACGGCTCCACCGGCGAGGAGCGTCACCGCTGCCGCGCCCCGCAGACGGATGAGGCCGACGCGCTGTCCGAGGGACTTCGCGACCCCGTCACCCAGTGCGAGGCTGTTGAGCGCCGGCGCGGTGAGGGCGGCGAGGACGGCTCCGGCCAGCAGGAAGGGAAGGACCTGGACGAGTATCCCGGCCGACTGGCCGGTGAGCGAGCCCACGGCCCAGAAGCGGTAGTCGCCGAGCGAGGCCGCGTCGAACAGGAGCACGGCGTTGACCAGGGACTGGAGCAGCGCGGACACCGCCGCGCCGGCCAGGGCGAGTTTGGCGGGGGTGGCACCGCCGCGTCCCGCCGAGCCCAGAGCGTAGACCAGGGCCATGGCGAGGAGGGCGCCGGCGAAGCCGAACCACACGTACCCGTAGACGGAGGTGATACCGAGGATGCCGGTGGTGACGACGATGCCCAGCGCGGCGCCGGCGCTCACGCCGAGGATCCCCGGATCCGCGAGCGGGTTCCGGGTGAGCGCCTGCATGAGCGCTCCGGCGACGGCGATGGCCGAGCCCACGAGGAGGCCGTAGAGCGTCCGCGAGAGTCTCATCTCCCGTACGATTCCGGCCTCTTCGGAGCCGTCCGACTCGAACAGCAGGCTGACGACCCGGTCCAGGGGTATGGACTTGGTGCCGAGCGCCAGTGACAGCAGGCAGAGCAGGACCAGGATGACGAACGAGGCTGCAAGCCAGAGGAGATGGGAGCGGAGAAGGCGGGATGCCTTCACCGGCGGCCTATCGGGTGGAGCGGTCGCGCTTGGTGCCTCATGAATCACGGACAAAGGATAGCCATACCTAACTCTGCTAGACAGGTTTCGGTCAAAGCCGTTGCTCCACCGTTATCCCGCGGCACCCGCCTCGGCTGCCGACGCCCCGTCCGAGGTCTTCAGCTGCGCGTCGAGTCGCCACAGTTCGGGATAGAACAGGGCCACCAGCCCCGCACCGACGACGCATACGGCGCCTCCCACGGCCACGGTCGTGGCGGGGCCGAGGAACGAGGCCCCGAGACCGGCCAGGACACCGCCGAGGGCGGGAGCCGTCATCGCCTGTGCGAGCCACAGGCTTCCGACGCGCCCCTGCAGGCGGTCGGGCGTGTGCTGCATGAGCAGGGTGCGCCGCAGAATCTCCGAGATGGTGTCGGCCATGCCGCCGAGCGCCAGGAAGAAGAGGCCGAATCCGAGCAGCGGACTCAGCCCGAAGGCCATGCAGGCGAGCCCGAAGGCGGCCACGGCGGCGAACAGTACACGCCCCGGGGAGCCGAGGCGCCCCGTCCAGCCGGAGGTGACCGAGGCCAGAGTCGCGCCGACCATCGGGGCCGTGGTGAGAATGCCGACCAGCTCAGGCCCGCCGCCGAACCGCTGTTCGGCGAGCTGCGGGAAGAGGGCGGCCGGGGTGGCGAACAGTGCCGCGCAGAGGTCCACGACCAGGACGGCGCCGACGATGCGGCTACCGCGTACGAAGGCGAATCCTTCACGCAGGGCGTCGAGCGGGCCGGGCTGCTCCTCGTCCGCTCCCTCCGGAGGCATCGGGCCGAGGCCGGCCAGGCAGAGCATGGTCACCGCGGTTCCGGCGGCGGCCACCGCGAAGGTGGTGGCGAGCCCGGGGCCCGCGATCAGCAGGCCTCCCAGGACGGGCCCGGCGATCGCTCCGATCGTGGTGGTGACCGTGATCAAAGCACCGGTCGCGGGCAGGAGTTCCTCGGAGACGAGGCTGGGAACCACGGCGGTCATGGCCGTCTCGGCCACCCCCTCGGTGAGGCCGAAGAGACCGCCCAGGAGATAGATCACCCACAGCTGCGGGTGGTCGGACGCGGCATTGAACGAGAGCGCGGCGAAGGTGACGACCGCCCAGCAGCTGCCGACCATGATGAGGCGTTTGCGGTTCTGCCGGTCGGCGAGGATGCCACCGACGAGCAGGCCGGCCAGCAGGCCGGTCCCCAACACCAGACTGACGGCCGCCACCTGGGTGGACGAGCGGGATTGCCCGTACACCTGGACGACCACGCCCACCGAGGTGAGCCCTATGCACAGCAGGGAGAGGATCCGGGCCGCCAGGACGAGCGCCAACGCCCGGCTCCGGCGTATCGGAGTCAGGTCCAAGCTCAGTTCTTTCAGGCGCACCAAGTCCCCTTTGCCCCACTCGATTATGATTTCCCCCGCCATGCGCTATGGCTGAATAAGGCTAGCCTAAGTTAAGGTGCCCAACGAACTGTGTGGTTTCGAGGGGACGTGAACTTCTTGTCGGGTGCGAGCAGCGACAACATCGGCGACTTGGCAGCTCAGCGTGCTGAATTGATGCGCCGCCGCCTGGCCGAGCGAGGGGTGAAAGCCGCTTCCGGTCAAGCTCCCGTGTCGGCCCGCCACTTCGGCCCGGCTCCGCTTTCGGCTGCCCAGCGCCGGATGTGGCTCCAGCACGCTCTGGACCCGGAAGGCGTCGCGTACAACGTCTGTGTCGGCGCCCGTCTCACCGGGCCCCTGTCGGAGGAAGGCCTGGAGCGGGCACTGCGGACGGTCGTCGACCGTCACGAGGTGCTGCACTCCGTGTACCGTGCGGCCGACGACGGGGAGCCGACGCAGGTCGCGGTGGACTCGCAGGCACTGCGCTTCGACACCACCGACCTGTCCTCGCTGCCCGCGCCGGAACGCGAGGGTGCGGTGGACCGGGCGGCGTCCGAACTCGCCTCCCAGCCCTTCGATCTCACCGCCGACCTTCCGGTCAGGCTGAAGCTGTTGCGCCTTTCGGCGGAGGAGCACGTCCTGCTGCTGGTGGCCCACCACATCGCCTGGGACGACGCCAGCTGGTCCGTACTCCTCACCGAGTTGCGGGCCGTCTACACCGGGGGCGAACTGCCGGCGCTTGCCGCGCAGTACGCCGACATCGCCGTCCGCGAGGCGAAGCGGCCCGGCTGGACCGAAGAGGACCTCGGCTACTGGCGGCGCACCCTGGCCGACCCTCCCCCGCCGCTGCCCCTCGCCACCGATTTCTCCCGCACCGGGGACCGGGCCGAGCAGGGCGGCCGGATCACCCGTACGCTGCCCGCGACCCTCCGGGAGCGCGTGCACGCGACCGGCCGGTCGGAGGGAGCCACTCCCTTCATGGTCCTGCTGGCGGCGTTCAGCGCCCTGCTGCACCGCGTCGGCGGAACCGACGACCTGATGGTCGGCTCTCCGACCGTCCACCGCGAGGACCCCGGAGCCGACGCGCTCGTCGGCAATTTCGGCAACACCCTCGTGCTGCGCAGCCGCACCACGGCCGACACCACCTTCCGCTCCTTCCTCCGGGACGTCCGCACGGTCTGCCTGTCCGCCTACGCACACCAGCGCGTCCCGTTCGACACCCTGGTGCAGGAGCTGCGCCCCGAACGGGCCGCCGGCCACCAGGTCTTCTTCGACGTGATGTTCTCCCTGCGCAGCGACGTGTGGGAGGGCTTCGACCTGCCCGGCGTACGGGTCACCGAACGTCCCGTGGACAACGGCGCGGCGGCGTTCGACCTGGCGATGGCCGCGATCCTGTCCCCCGACGGGACCCTCGGCCTGGACATCACCTACCGCACCGACCTCTACTCCGAGGCCACGGTCGAAGATCTGATCCGTCGCTTCGAAACCCTGCTGGCCTCCGCGCTGGACCGGCCGGACACACCGCTCGGTGACATCGAGCTGCTGGGCCCGGGCGAGCGCGAGCTGGTCCTCGACACCTGGGGCAGCGACCGCCGTCCGCAACGGCACACGACCATCGCGGAGATGTTCCGCGCGCAGGCCCGGCGTTCCCCCGACGCCCAAGCCCTCGTCTGGGAGGCCGAAGGGCCGGGCTCCGCCGGCGGTTCCCTGACGTACCGGGAGCTGGACGAGCGCTCGGACCTCCTCGCGGCCGAACTCGCCGCGCGCGGTGCCGTTCCCGAGAGAGTCGTGGCCATCGCGCTGCCCCGCTCCGAGAATTTCCTGATCAGCGCCCTGGCCGTGCTGAAGACCGGAGCCGCCTACCTGCCGGTCGACCCGGACTACCCGGCGGACCGGATCGCCATGATGCTGGAGGACGCCCGGCCGGCGCTCCTCGTGACCGAGAGCGGTACGGCTCCGCGGCTTCCCATAGCCGGCATCCCCGTCCTGCGGATCGACGACGCGGACCGGGGCGCGGACGCGCCCGCCCCGTTCGGAGTCTGTCCGGCCACCCCCGAGCAGGCCGCGTACCTCATCTTCACCTCGGGCTCGACCGGGCGTCCCAAGGGCGTCGTGGTCACCCACGTGGGCATACCGAGCCTGGTGTCGACCATGGCCGAGGAGCTCGGCGCGGGTCCCGGAGCCCGCGTCCTGCAGTTCGCGTCGATGAGCTTCGACACCTCGGTGTGGGAATGGACCATGGGTCTGCTCACCGGTGCCGCGCTCGTCATCGTTCCCTCCGACAAGCGGCTCGGGGTGCCGCTGGCGGAGTTCTGCGCCCGCCATGCCGTCACCCACCTGACCCTGCCGCCCGGCGTCCTCGCCACGCTGCCGGACGAGCGGGCCCTGCCCGCCGATGTCACCCTCATCGTGGCCGGTGAGGCGTGTCCGCCCGAGATGATGCGGCGGTGGTCGGCGACCACCCGCATGTTCAACTCGTACGGCCCCACCGAGACGACCGTCGACGCCACCCTGTGGGCCTGCTCACCGGATCACCCGCGCCCGGTCGTTCCCATCGGGCGCCCCGTGCACAGCACTTCGGTGCGGCTCCTGGACGACCGTCTCCGTCTCGTCGCGCCCGGCACTCCAGGTGAGCTCTTCGTGGCGGGCGAAGGCCTGGCCCGCGGATACCTGGACCAGCCGGACCTCACGGCCTCACGCTTCGTCGCCGACCCCTACGGCGCTCCGGGGTCGCGGATGTACCGCACCGGAGACCTGGCCCGCTGGACACCCGACGGGATCCTGGAATACCTGGGCCGGGTGGACCACCAGGTCAAGATCCGCGGCTTCCGGGTGGAGCCCGGCGAGATCGAACAGCTGCTGCGCGCGGACGCCGAGGTCGCCCAGGCGGCCGTCATCGCCCGCGAGGACACTCCGGGCGACCTCCGCCTGGTCGCCTACGTCACGCCTTCGGCGCCCGGCGGCCGGCCCGACACCGCGCGGCTGCGCGCGGAACTCGCGGTGACGCTGCCCGACCACATGGTCCCGGCCGCCATCGTGCCGCTGGAGGAGCTGCCGCTGACCAGCAACGGCAAGCTCGACCGCCGGGCCCTGCCCGTGCCCGTGTACAAGGCCACGGTCGGCCGCGCCCCGGCGAGCGCCGAGGAAGCCCGCCTGTGCCTGCTCTTCGCCGACGTGCTGGAACTTCCCGAAGTCGGCCCGGACGACGACTTCTTCGAGCTGGGCGGGCACTCCATGCTCGCCGCAAAGCTGATCAGCCGCATCGACTCCGAACTGGGCTTCCGCCCGCGGCTGCGCGCCCTCTTCGACGCACCGACCCCCGCCGGCATCGCCCGTCTGTCCGGTGCGGCGGCCACCGGCCCGGCCACCGGACTTCCTGCGCTCCGTCCCCGTGACGGCGGCGGCCCGGCGCCGCTGTCCTTCGCCCAGCAGCGGCTGTGGGTCCTCAGCCGTCTGGAGGAAGCCGGCGCGGCCTACAACATTCCGCTGGCCCTGCGGATCGAGGGGCCGCTGGACACCGCGGCCCTGCACGCCGCCGTGCGGGACGTGGCCGGCCGTCACGACATCCTGCGTACCGTCTTCCTGGAGGAGAACGGCAGCCCGGTGCAGGTCGTCCTGCCCGAGTTCCGGGCGGCGGGCCTGGAAGTGCGCACCGTCGCCAAGGCCGACCTGGAGGCCGCGCTGACCTCCGCCTCGGCGCACGTCTTCGCCCTGGCGGAGGAACCGCCCCTGCGGACCACGGTCTTGCACCTCGGTCAGGACGACCACGTCCTGCTCCTGCTCCTGCACCACATCGCCGGTGACGGTCAGTCCCTGCAGGTCCTCGTGGGTGAGCTCGCGGAGGCCTACGAGGCCCGCCGCGGCGGCGCGGCCCCCGCGTGGCAGCCCCTCCCGGTGCAGTACGGCGACTTCGCCGTCTGGCAGCGTGAGGCGCTGGGCGACCCCGCCGACCCGCAGAGTCCGGCCGCCGTGCAGGCGGCGTACTGGCGGGCGGCGCTCGACGGTGCTCCCGACGAGCTGCGGCTGCCGACGGACCGGCCGCGGCCGGCCGAGTCCGGCAACACCGGCGGCCTGACCCGCTTCGAGGTCGGCCACGACACCGCACGCGCCGTGCGCGAGCTGGCGGGCCGGCTGGGCGTCACCCCCTTCATGGTCTACCAGGCCGCCGTGGCCGTCCTGCTGGGACGGCTCGGGGCTGGCGAGGACATTCCCCTCGGCACCCCGGTCGCGGGCCGCCCCGACGCGGCGCTCGAAGGCATGGTCGGGTTCTTCGTCAACACGCTCGTGCTGCGCACCGACATCTCGGGCTCGCCGTCCTTCGAGGAGCTGCTGCTCCGGGTCCGGCGCTCCAACCTCGACGCGTACGACCACCAGGACCTGCCGTTCGAGCGGCTCGTCGAGATCCTGAACCCGCCGCGCTCCACGGCCCGCCACCCGCTGTTCCAGGTGATGGTGGTGCACCAGAGCGGCACCGCCTCCGAACTCCCCGTCGAGGGCCTGCGTTCGCGTCCCCACGTCGTGGCCACCGAGACGGCGACCTTCGACCTCAGCCTGACGTTCATCGAGGACTTCGACCCCGACACCGAGCCGGGCGACGTCAGCGGCTTCGCCGAGTACAGCCGTGACCTCTTCGACCGCTCCACGGTCGACGCCTTGACGGCGCGCCTGGGCGGGCTGCTGGCTTCGCTGGTCAGCCGGCCCGAACTGCCCGTGGACCGGCACGACCTCCTCTCCGCCGAGGAGCGCGCGGTGTTGCTCGCCCCGCCGGTCCCCGCACCCTCCGCACCCGCCCTGCACGTGGTGGTGGCGCGGCAGGCAGCGCTGACTCCCGACGCCGTGGCCCTGGTGACCAGGGGCGCCGACGGCGCCCTTGAGTACATGACGTACGCGCAGCTCGACGCCGCTGCGGACCGGACGGCCCAGCTGCTGGCGAGCCGCGGCGCCGGCCCGGAGAAGCTGGTCGCGCTCGCCCTCCCCCGCCGCCACATGGTGCCCGCCCTGCTCGGTGTGCTGCGGTCGGGCGCCGCGTTCCTTCCCCTGGACACGGCCTATCCCCCGGAGCGACTGGCCGAGACCCTGCTCGACGCTGCACCGGTGTGCGTCCTCACCTCCAGGGAACTCGGCTTCACCCCGCCCGGCGGTGTCGACGTCCCGACGGTGTTCCTGGAGGACCCGGCCCCCGCCGGATCCCCCGTGCCGACGGGTGCGGTGGACCCGCAGGGCGCCGCCTACGTCATCTACACCTCCGGCTCCACCGGGAAGCCCAAGGGTGTCGTCGTATCGCACGCCAACCTGTCCAACCTGTTCTCGGCGCACACCTCGACCCTGTTCCCGCCCGAGGTGCCCGAGGCAGGAGGCCGACGCATCCGCGTGGGCCACATCGCCTCCTTCGCCTTCGACGCCTCGCTGGACCCGGTGGTCCTGATGGCGGGCGGCCACGAGCTGCACGTCCTCGACGAGGACACCTACCCCGACGCCGAAGCGGTGGCCGGCTACGTCGCGGCGCAGGAGATCGACTACCTGGACCTGACCCCCGCCCACCTGCAACAGCTGATGAAGCACGGCCTCCTCGCCGAAGACAGGCACCGCCCGGTGCTCCTCGGCCCCGGCGCCGATGCCATGCCCGACGCCCTGTGGCGGGAGCTCGGCGAGAACGGGGCGGTGACCGCCTACAACTTCTACGGGCCGACGGAGTGCACCGTCGACTCCGTCGTGGCCAAGGTCACCGGGCAGGGAGCGCCCCGCATCGGACGGCCCATCGCGGGCGCCGGCGCGTACGTGCTCGACGCGCGTCTGAGCCCGGTCCCCGCGGGCGTCACGGGCGAGCTGTACATCACCGGCGCCGGGCTCGCCCGCGGCTACCTCGGACGCGCGGCCCTGACCGCCGAGCGGTTCGTCGCGGCCCCGTTCGGCGAGCCCGGCGAGCGGATGTACCGCACGGGTGACCTCGCGCGGTGGACGGCCGACGGCGAGCTGGAATGCCTCGGCCGCGCCGACCACCAGGTGAAGATCCGGGGGTTCCGCATCGAACCCGGCGAGATCGAGGCGGTCCTCGGCCGGCACGACGGCGTGAGCGAGGTCGCGGTCATCGCCCGGGACGACCTGCCCGGCTCGCGCCGCCTGGTGGCGTACGTGGTTCCGGCCCCCGGCCGCGCCGCCGATCCCGAGGGCTGGCGCGCGCACGCGTCGGCGCTGCTCCCCGAGCACATGGTGCCTTCGCTGTGGGTGGCGCTGGAAAGCCTGCCCCAGTCCGGCAACCGCAAGCTGGACCGGGCCGCGCTGCCCCTGCCCGAGCTGCCCGTCGCGGGCGGCGGCCGGAGCCCGGCGACGGAGGCGGAGCGCGTCTTCCGGGACCTGTTCGCCGACCTGCTGGGCCAGGAAGGCGTGGACGTCGACAGCAACTTCTTCGAACTGGGCGGCGACAGCATCGTCTCCATCCAGCTGGTGAGCCGGGCCCGCGCCGCGGGCTGGTCCGTCGGGCCCCGCGAGGTGTTCCGCCACCAGAGCCCGGCCGCGCTGGCGGCGGTCGCCACGCCGCTGGCCGGCGCCGCCACGGCGCCCGCCGACCCGGGTACCGGCCGGATCGCCGAAACCCCGATCATGGCCTGGCTGCGCGAGCTCTCCGAGTCCGTCGACCCGCCGGCGCCGATCGACGCGTACAGCCAGGGCATGACGCTCGTGACCCCGGGCGGACTGACGCGGGACCGGCTCGTCTCGGTGCTGCAGACGGTGCTCGACGCCCATCCGGTGCTGCGTTCGTCCCTGGTGCGCACGGATGACCGGCGGTGGGCCCTGGACGTGCCGGAGCCCGGTACGGTCCGGGCCGAAGACCTGCTCCGGATCGCCGCCGCAGACCTCGCGGACGAGGCCGCTGCCGCCGCCGACCGGCTCCGGCCCGCTGACGGAACGATGCTTCAGGCGGTGTGGCAGCCCGGCGCCGATCCGGCTGCCGCGGGACAGCTGGTCCTCGTCATCCACCACCTGGTGGTCGACGGGGTGTCGTGGCGGATCCTGTGCGCCGACCTCGCGGCGGCCTGGCAGGGGGACGACCCGACGGCCGCCCCGACGGGGACGTCCGTACGGACGTGGTCCGACCGGCTCCGCGCCTACGCGGCCGACGGCGCCCCGACCAGGGCCGAGAAGTGGACGGCCGCTCTGAGTGACGGAGTCAGCCTGCCCGGCCTCCCCTTGGACCCGGCACGCGACACCACGGGCACCTCGCGCCGGCACACGGTGGAGGTCGGACCGGAGCTGACGGGGGCTGTGCTCTCGCAGATTCCGGCCGCGTTCCACTGCGGCACCGAGGACGTGCTGCTGACCGCTCTCGCCCTGTCGCTGTCCGAGCAGAGCCGCAGCCGGCCCGGCTCCGGCGGGGCCGACACCGGTGTCGTCGTACAGCTGGAGGGCCACGGCCGCTACGAGTCCGCCGTTCCCGGTACCGACCTGTCGCGCACCGTCGGCTGGTTCACCACGGTCCATCCCGTACGGCTGGACGCCGGCCGCGTCGACCCCACGACCGCCAGGCACGGGGGGCCGGAAGTGGGCCAGGCGCTCAAGGCCGTGAAGGAGCAGGTGCGGGCCGTTCAGGACGGCGGCGACGGCGGTCTGGAGTTCGGCGCCCTGCGCCACCTGAACCCGGACACCGCCGGCGAACTCGCCGCCCTGCCCGTGCCCGAGATCTGCTTCAACTACCTCGGACGCATCGGTGGCGGTGAGGGACGGACCCCGTGGGAGCCCATCGCCGGTGAGGCCGGTCTCTTCCACCGCACCGACCCGGCCCTGCCCCTCGGGCATCGCCTGGAGATCGACGCCCTCGTCGCCGCAGACCCCCGCGGCCCGGTCCTGCGCGCCACCTTCTCCTGGGCCGGGGAGGCAGTGGACGAAGCGGGGGTACGGTCCCTCGCCGACGCCTGGCTCGCCTACCTGGACGCGCTGTCCGTGCACGCGGACAACCCCGACGCCGGTGGCTGGACGCCCTCCGACCTCTCCCTGACTGGCCTCAGCCAGGACGAGATCGACGATTTTGAATCCGATTGGAGCCTTTCGTGACTGCCCGGTCCGACCTCGAAGACATCCTCCCCCTCACGCCCCTTCAGGAGGGTCTGCTCTTCCGCGCCGAACTGGACGACCAGGGCCACGACGTGTATGCGGGACAGCTCTCCCTCACCCTGAGCGGTCACCTGGACCCGGATCGGCTGCACGTCGCCGCCCAGCGCCTGCTCGACCGGCACCCCGCTCTGCGCGCCGCCTTCCGCCGCAACAAGCAGGGCCGCGCCGCCGCCCTGATACCCAGGCGGGCCACCGTCCCGTGGACGTTCACCGACCTCGGTGCCGTCGCGGAGGCGGGGCGCGAGGCCGAGGCGGACCGGCTGACGAAGCATGACCTGGAGCAGCGCTTCGATCTCGGCCGACCGCCGCTGATCCGGTTCGCCCTCGTACGGTTCGGACCGGAGCACCACCGGCTGACGCTGACGGTGCACCACATCATCCTCGACGGCTGGTCGCAGCCGATCCTCGTGCAGGACCTGTTCGCCCTGTACACGTCGGGCGGCGACCGCGCCCTTGCGCCCGTCGCCTCGCCGCGCCGCTACGCGGAATGGCTGGGAGCCCGGGACAAGGGCGCGGCGGCGGACGCGTGGCGCACCGCGCTCGCGGGCCAGGAGCAGCCGACCCTGATCGCCCCGGGTGCCGGCTCGGCGGTCACGGAGGTGCCCCTCGGTCTGGTCGTCGAGCTGGACGAAGAGCTCACCACCACGCTCGGCGCCACCGCACGCTCCCGCGGCCTCACTCTGGGCACGGTCGTCCAGGGGGCGTGGGGTCTTGCGCTGGCCCGGTCGCTGGGCCGCGACGATGTCGTCTTCGGGACGACCGTCTCGGGCCGGCCGGCCGACCTGCCCGGTGTGGAGGCCATGGTCGGCGTCTTCATCAACACCGTTCCCGTACGGGTCTGTCTGCCGCCGGCCGAGCCGTACGCCGTCGCGCTGGCCAGGCTCCAGGAGGAGCAGTCCCGGCTCGCCGACCACCAGCACCTGGGGCTGGCCGAGATCCAGCGGATCGCGGGCGGAGGAGACCTGTTCGACACCCTCGCGGTCGTCGAGAACTATCCCTTCGACCCGGACAGCCTGGCCGAGCTCGCGCCCGGTCTGCGCCTGACGGATTCGGGGGGCGGGGAGGGCGTGCACTACCCGCTGGCGCTGACCGTCCTGCCGGGCCGGCGCATGCGCCTGGAGCTGGGGTACCGGCCGGATGTCATCGCCCGGGACGACGTGGCACGGATCGCCGAGCGGCTGCGCCGGGCCCTGACGGCGTTCGCCACGGCGCCCGACACTCCCCTGGGCCGCATCGACCTGCTCGACGCGGCCGAAACGCACGCACTGACCTCCTCGGACACCACGAAGGCCGTCCCCGACACCACGCTGACGGCGCTGCTGGCCGACCAGGCGGTGAGGACGCCGGATGCCACCGCGGTCCTGTTCGAGGACCAGGAGCTGACCTACTCGGAGCTCGACGCACGCGCCGGGCAGGTCGCCGACTGGCTCGTCGCCCGCGGAGTCCGGCCCGGTGACATCGTCGCGGTCGCCCTGCCCCGCTCGGTGGATCTGATCGTGGCCCTGGGCGCCGTACTGCGGGCGGGGGCCGCCTACCTCCCGCTCGACCCGGGATATCCCGCCGAGCGCCTGGCCCTGATGCTGGAGGACGCCGAACCGGCCGCGCTGCTCTCCGACTCGGCAACGCTGGCTCTCCTTCCCGCTGACGCTCCGGCGCCCGGCGCCGCCGTCCTCGCGCTGGACTCGGCCGACGCCGCCGCGCTGCCGCCGGCCACGGGCACCCGGGTGCCGGTGCGCCCCGAGCACCCCGCGTACGTGATCTACACCTCGGGTTCGACCGGGCGGCCCAAGGGCGTGGTCGTACCGCACCGCGCCATCGTCAACCGCCTGCTGTGGACGCAGGACGAGTACGGCCTCACCGCCTGCGACCGCGTCCTGCAGAAGACCCCGTCGAGCTTCGACGTGTCGGTGTGGGAGTTCTTCTGGCCGCTGATCACGGGCGCCACGCTGGTCGTGGCCAAGCCCGGCGGCCACCAGGATCCGCGCTACCTGGCACGCCTGATCCAGGAGCGTGCGGTCACGACCGCGCACTTCGTCCCGTCGATGCTGCGGGCCTTCCTCCAGGAACCGGAGAGCGCAGGCTGCACGGGCCTCACCCGCGTCCTGTGCAGTGGAGAGGCACTGGGCGGCGACCTCGTCGAGACCTTCCACGCGCTGTACGGCGGACAGGTGGAACTGCACAACCTCTACGGACCCACCGAGGCCGCGGTCGACGTCACCTCCTGGCCGTGTCCGCCCGCCGGTGCCCCCGGAGCGGCGGTGCCGATCGGCCGGCCCGTCTGGAACACCAGCGTGTACGTGCTGGACGCCGCACTGCGGCCGGTACCGGCCGGCGTGCCCGGGGAGTTGTACCTGTCGGGCACGCAGCTCGCCGACGGCTACCTCGCCCGGCCGAACCTCACCTCCGAACGCTTCGTCGCCGACCCGTACGGGGCGCCCGGCACGCGCATGTACCGGACCGGTGACCTCGCCCTGCGTACCCCGGACGGCGTGGTCGAGTACCTGGGCCGCACCGACGGCCAGGTCAAGATCCGCGGCTTCCGCATCGAAACCGGGGAGATCGAGGCCGCCCTGCTGAGCCGGCCCGAGGTCACGGAGGCGGCCGTGGTCGCCCGTACGGTGCTCCGGCAGTCCGATCCGGTCCTCGTCGCCTACGTCGTGGGCGCACCCGGCTCGGCACCCGATCCGTCCGTGCTGCGCACCGCGCTGGCGGCGAGCCTGCCGCCGCAACTGCTCCCCTCCGCGTACGTCGTCCTGGACTCGCTCCCGCTGTCACCGAGCGGCAAGCTGGACCGGTCCGCGCTGCCGGACCCGGACCAGGAGCCGTCCGCGGACGGCCGCAGACCCCGGACCCCCTCCGAGGGGATCCTGTGCGATCTGTTCGCGGAGGTGCTGGGCCTGCCCCAGGTCGGCATCGACGACGACTTCTTCGCGCTGGGCGGCCATTCGCTGCTGGCGACCCGGCTCGCCAGCCGGGTCCGTTCGGTGCTCGGCGTCGAGCTGCCCTTGCGCACCGTCTTCGACCACCCGACCGTCGCCGCGCTCGGCACGCGTCTGGGCGACCGAGCCGACCGGCCGGTCCTGCGCGGTGGTGAACGGCCCGATCCGCTCCCGCTGTCGTTCGCGCAGGCCCGCATGTGGTTCCTGTACCGGCTGGAGGGACCCAACCCGGCGTACAACATGGCCTTCGCCGCGCGGCTGTCCGGGCCCCTCGACACCGATGCGCTGCGGGCGGCCCTCGGTGACCTCACCGAGCGCCACGAGGCCTTGCGTACGGTCCTCCCCGACGAGAACGGCACACCTCGTCAGCTCATCCTCGCCCCCGAAGCGGCCCGGCCCCTGATGCCTGCCGGCGACGTGACCGGGAGCGAGCTCGCGGACCGTCTGGCGCGGGCCGCCGCCCACCCCTTCCGGATCGACGAGGAACAGCCCTTCAGGGCCGAGCTGTTCACGGTCGGCCCCCAGGAGCAGGTGCTCCTTCTGGTCCTGCACCACATCGCGGCCGACGGCTGGTCCGCACTGCCGCTCCTACGGGACCTCGCGGACGCATACACGGCCCGTGCGAGCGGGAAGACCCCGGGCTGGTCTCCGCTGCCCGTGCAGTACGCGGACCACGCCGTGTGGCAGCGGAAGCTGCTCGGCGAGTCCGAGGACGCACCAGGGCTCCTGGAGGCGCAGAGCTCGTACTGGCGCAAGGCCCTGGACGGGCTGCCCGAAGAGCTGACGCTGCCCACCGACCGCCCGCGGCGCGCGATCCCCACACTGCGCGGCGCCACCGTGGAAGCGGAGATCCCCGCAGAACTGCACCGTTCCCTGCGGACGTTGGCCAGACGCTGCGACGCGAGCGTCTTCATGGTCCTGCACGCGGCGCTCGGGGCGCTGCTGACGCGTCTGGGCGCCGGCACGGACATCCCGATCGGTACTCCGATCGCGGGCCGGACCGACGACGCCGTCGACGAGGTCGTCGGGTTCTTCGCGAACACCCTGGTGCTCCGCACGGACACCTCCGGTGATCCCGGTTTCCGTACCCTGGTCTCCCGGACCCGGGAGACCGACCTCGCCGCCTACGCCCACCAGGACATCCCGTTCGAGCGGCTGGTCGAGCTGCTGAACCCCGCGCGCTCCATGGCACGCCATCCCCTGTTCCAGGTGATGCTCAGCCACCAGAGCCGGCCCGCCCTCGACCTGACGCTCGGCGCGTGCACGGCCGTTCAGGAGCCGGTGGAGATGGGCACGGCCAAGTTCGACCTCGCATTCGAGGTGGTGGAGGTGCAGGGCGCCGACGGCATGACCCTCGGCATCGAGTACAGCACCGACCTCTTCGACGCGGCGACGGTGTCGAACATGGCCACCCGGCTCGTGCGCCTGCTCCAGGCCGTCGTGGCCGAGCCCGACCGGCCCCTGGGAAGCCTGGAACTGCTCTCCTCCGAGGAGCGGAGCCGGGTGCTCGGGGAGTGGAGCGGGACTTCGCTGCCGGGGGGCGCCGGCACGCTGACCGAGCTGTTCGAGGAGCAGGTGCGCCGTACCCCCGACAGCACGGCCCTGGTGTGCGGGGAAACCTCCTACACCTTCGCCGGGCTGGAGGAGCGGACCGCACGCCTGGCCAGGCTGTTGGTGGACCGCGGGGTCGGCCCGGAGCGGATCGTGGCCTTGCTGCTGCCGCGTACGGCGGACACGGTGGTGGCACTGCTGGCCGTCATGCGGGCGGGGGGCGCGTACCTGCCGATCGACCCGGGATACCCGGCCGGCCGCATCGAGCACATCCTCGGTGACAGCGCGCCCCGACTCCTGATCACGACGGCGGAGCTGGCCGACCGGGCCGGGACCGTGGCCACGGACACGCTGCTGCTCGACTCCGCCGAAGTCCAGTCGGCCCTCGGCGGGGAGGGTGACACGGGAGCGGGCAGGCCGGCACTGCCCACCCCATCGCGCAACCACCCGGCGTACGTGATCTACACCTCGGGTTCCACGGGTCTGCCCAAGGGCGTGGTCGTGGAGCACCGGAGCATCGCGAACCTCTTCCACAGCCACCGCGAGCTGCTCTACCGCCCGACGGTCGCCACCGCCGGGGGCCGCGCGCTGCGGGTCGCGCACGGCTGGTCGTTCGCCTTCGACGCTTCCTGGCAGCCCCAGTTGTGGATGCTCGACGGTCATGCCCTGCACATCATCACCGAGGACACGTTGCGCGACCCGTCGTTGCTCGTGTCCTTCATCGAGGATCACCGCATCGACTTCATCGAGGTCACGCCCTCGCACGCGATGCAGTTGGCGGGTGCCGGGCTGGTGAAGGAAGGCCGTTCTCCGCTGCTGGCCTGGGGGGTTGGCGGCGAGGCGGTCCCTTCTCCGATGTGGAAGCAGCTGCGCGACCTCTCCGGCACGGCGGCGTTCAACCTGTACGGGCCCACCGAGGGCACGGTGGACGCGCTCGCCGCGCGCGTCGGCGACAGCGACCGGCCTCTCGTGGGACGCCCCACGGCGAACACCCGCGCCTACGTCCTCGACGCGGCGCTGCGGCCGGTGCCGCCGGGCGTCATCGGCGAGCTCTACCTGGCGGGCGCGGGGCTGGCCCGCGGATACCTGGAACGCCGGACCCTGACGGCCGAGCGCTTCGTCGCCGATCCGCACGGACCGGCGGGAACGCGGATGTACCGGACCGGTGACCTCGTCCGGTGGATGCCGGACGGTTCGGTCGACTACCTCGGCCGCACGGACGAGCAGGTGAAGATCCGGGGCTTCCGCATCGAACTGGGCGAGATCACGGCGGCGCTGGCATCGGAGGCTTCCGTCGAGCAGGCGGCGGTCGTGGTCCGGGAGGACGGCGCCCGCGGGAAGCGGATCGTCGCGTACTGCGTGCCGGCGCGCGGCGCCGTGGTGGATCCTTCGGTCTTGCGCGTCGCGCTGGCCCGTTCGCTTCCCGACTACATGGTTCCCTCGACGTTCGTCTCCCTGGACGAACTGCCGCTCACGGATCACGGCAAGCTCGACCGTGCGGCCCTCCCCGCCCCCCGCGAGGAGGTCCGTCCGAGCGGCCGGCGCCCGCAGGGCGAGGGGGAGGAACTGGTCTGCTCGGTGTTCGCCGACCTCCTGGAGGTGCCGGAGGTCAGTGCCGAGGCCAGCTTCTTCGACCTGGGCGGACACTCCATGCTCCTCGTACGCCTGCGTGAGCGGCTGAAGGAGGCTGCCGGCGTCCACCTCGGGATCGCCGACTTCTTCGCCCATCCGACGGCGGAGGCATTGGCGGTACTGATCCGGGAACGGGAGACGAGCGGTAGCTGATCCACGGGGCCCGGGCTCACAACGGCCCGGGCCCCGTGGGCCGTAGCGTCACGGGCGGCCGCAACCGTGTCGCGTCGCTGATCGGCCAGAACCCCCTTCCCCCCACACCCATAAAACAATAAGGTTTGCCTTACCTAAATTTGACGGAATGGTCCATCAACTCCCCGGAATCCGGCGCCCGTTGTCACCGATGCGGGGCATCGGCCGCGTCCGTACGCCCTTGGCAGTCGGGTCGGATTCCGCATCGGCCTCACCACCATCCAGAAGATCCATTTCATGGGATCACTCCTTCAGCGGGCCACGAGCCCCACAATGAACGCGGAGAACGACGTAGTCCGGCAGGAGGCTTGCGGAAAGTGAAGAACCCGGAACCGGATCAGCTGGCCCAGCGCCAGGAGTGGGCGAAACTGCTGATCGCCGAGCTCGCCTCGTCCCCCGACATCGACGAGGCGTTGACCACTGCGGTCCACGGCCGGCGAAATCTCGCCGCCGAGACGAACCTCCGACGTGCCAACGCGCTCCACGCGGCCGCGATGGGGCTCGGGCCCGCAGGATGCGCCACCGCAGCCGGAGTCTCGGAGTCCATTCTCGCGAGCTGGCGCAAGGACCCTTCCTTCGACAACGCCATGGCGTCGGCATCGGCCCTCGCCGTCGCGCACGAGGTCGCCCCGCGTGGACGGATCAATGGACTCGGCCTCCACCTGGTTCTTCGATCCATCCTCCAGGGGGCCTTTCTCGGCACTGCGGCTGCGAGCATCGGCCTGAGGAGCGACCAGATCCTACGGATACGCCGCGAGAATCCGCTGATCGACAGTCTCATCGAGACAGCCGTGGCCCAGGGGCGAGTCCGGCGCCCCAAGCGGCGGCTCAAGCACCCGTTCTCCTACCGGCTGGTCGACCGCACCGAAGCCTCCAGCGCCGGCGCCCCACCGGCTACGGCGGACCGGCAAGACCGTCCGGAGGGCCGCGGGCACCAACGCTGATGCGCCACCACACCCCCGTACAGTAGGTAAGGCAAACCTATATAGACGTCGGACGTCGTGGTCCGGTGCAGTAGCGGGGCGGTAGCAGGATGGCGGAGGAAGGCCAGGACGCGAGGCGTCCGCACGGTGAGCTCGTCGCGGACGTACTGGCGATCCTGTGGGCGGCCGACAAGCCGATGACGCCGCAGCAGATCAACGCCGCCCTCGGCCGGGACCTGGCGAGAACGACGGTGACGACGATCCTGGTCCGCCTGTACGAGAAGGGCACGGTCCTGCGGACCCGCGAGGGCCGGGGATTCGCCTACGCCGCGGCGGACGACGCGGCAGGCCTGGCGGCCGGCCGCATGCACCGGGAACTCGACCGGGGACCCCAACGCGATCTGGTCCTGAAGCGGTTCGTGTCCTCGCTGTCCGGAGATGACGAGGACGCGCTCAGGCGCCTGCTCCTGGAGGCAGAGGAAGGCGCATGACCCTCGCCCTCGTCCTGGTCGTGCTGCCCCTGACCCTTCCCTGGGCCGCGGCGGCCGCGACCCGGGCGTCCACTGGCGACGCCGTGTCCGACGGCGACCTCCTGGTCGTACCGGACGGCGACCCGCACGCCTTCGCACTGCCCGCGTGGCGGGGGCGCGCCGGCCGGGTCGTCGTGACGACGGGCATGCTCCGCACTCCCGGCCCGCCCGCTCACCGCCAGGGCTCTGCTCGCCGGCTGAACCACGCGACTGACGACATTGACGTAGACCAATCGCTCCAGGTCACGTATGGTGAGCCTAGGTTTACCTCACCATGCCGGAACTGAAGGGCTTCCTTCACCCCGAGCTGAGTGCGCCCGGCTTCCTCGCACGGCAGTACGCCACGGACGACGCCTGTCTGCGCGTCCCGGGCCGGAGGGTTATCTAAGGCCCGGCGATTGGATGCGACGTGTACGACAGGGGTAGCGGACCCTCGAGCCCCTCGGAGGAGATCGCGTACCTGCTGGCAGAAGCAGGCAGGGCAGTGGACGCGCTGATGGCCGAGCGGCCGGGCATGCGGCTCCTGGGCCCCCTCCACCAAACGGTCCTCAGGACGCTGTCCGATCTCGGACCGCACGCCCGGCTCGATCTCGCCGAGCAGCTGCAGGCGACGCCGACCGCCATCGCGCAGGTGATCGACGACCTCCTCGCGCAGGGCCTGATGCAGGCCATGGTCGTCAACATGGGCGGCCGGCACGAGGTGGTGGCCCTCACTGCCGCCGGAACCGCGGCCCTGACGACGATGCAGAACGATCTGGAATCACTGCACAGCACACTGCTGGCATCCCTGACGAAGGGCGAGCGCGCCCAGTTGCGCTACCTGCTGCGGCGAGTACGCGCATCGGCCACCCGCGCCGGCGTCCTGCCACCGTCCTCGCCCTAGGCGCGCTCCGAGGGATCACCTGGCTGCCGGGCTCTGGCTCCGCCCGTGAGATACGCCCTGCACCTGGATTCCTGACCGGTTCTCTGGCGGAGCACGCCCGCGCGCACGCGACGCCGGCCGTTGCCTGACCACGTTCACAGGGCGTGTGGCCGCTCCTGGCTCGTGCGGGCCGCGGGGAGGGCGAGTTGGGTGGCAGGCACGGTCGGCGGGAGTGCGATGGGCCGTGCGCCGTCGTGGTCGTGCTCCACATCCGTGAGGGGGCGGGTGTGTTCGGCCGCGCGTGCCATCCACGGCAGGATCCCGAACGACTGGCCGTGCGCCGCCTCCGCGGCCCCGGCACCGCTGATCCACGTCGTGAGCGTGAACCGGTGATCCGCGAAATGCCCGCTGGGGCAGGTGGACGGGACGACCTCGTGGAAGGCGCTCGCCGGGAAGAAGACGATGGTGTCGTGCTCGGGTTCGACGGTGCGGTAGGACTCCGCGGGCTGCGCCCCGCCGTCGCCGAGCAGAGTGTCGTACAGCCGGAGTTGGCCGCCGTCGAAGCCGCGGGGCCTGCGGTGGAGGTAGTACACGGCCGACAGCGCCGTACCGACGTCGCGGACCCGTGAGGCGTCGGTGTGCATGCCGTAGTGGCCCCCTTCACCGTGCGCGGTCAGCACCGTCAGGGTGTGCGTGAGCGCGGCCCGGTGGCCGAGCACCTCCTGGACGAGCGGCAGGCAGTCGGCGAGGTGCCTGCTCAGCACGGAGCTGGTCACGGGGAGGACGAGGGAGCTGCGGCCCTTGTGTGAGACCTGGCCCGACAGCGGGTCCAGGACCGTTCCGGCGCGGAAGTCCGGCTCCCGGGAGATCGCGTAGCTCAGCAGGCGGGCGGCGCGTTCGGCGCCGAGGAAGTTCTCCAGACGGCAGACCGGGGACGGCACCACCGGGGTCGTGGACCACTGGTCGGAGGGAGGCAGGTCGCGGGTGCTGATTTCCGTCGGCGTGGCCGGTTCCTTCGCGTATCCGCTCATGGCCCGGAACCGTAAACGGAGTCGCCCGGGCCGCCGAAGGGGCACATGGGGGCGCACAGGAGTACACCACCCACGTACGCCTGCGATTCCGGTCAGACGGCGGGCGGCGTCAGACCGAACCGCGAGATGACGCCGGGCAGCCAGGCCGGCCGTCCGAATTCGAGCCCGTACTTGGCGGCGAGCACCGGCACTGCGTCCTCCGTCGATGGCGGCCCGTCGGCGAGCATCTCGGCCAGCTCGCGGAAGAAGTGCTCGAATCCGGCCGGGCTGATGATCTCGATCATGCGGGCCGGAACGGGGCCGGCGTTCCACATCGCGTGGAGCTCCCCGCGCGGCTTGGTGATGTAGCCGCCGGGACCCAGAACGGTTTCGCGGTCGCCGGAACGGAAACCGATCTCGCCCTCGGTGACGATCGAGTACTCGTCCTCCCGGGTGTGCAGGTGCGGCGGCACGAGTGCCCCGACCGGGAAGGGGTGCTCTACGACGGAGACCGCACCGTCGGTGTCGGCACCCCACAGCTTGAAGGAGACCCCGATCGAGCCGAGGAAGACCTCGCCCCCCTCGCCGGGGCGGACGATGGTGAGCGGCGGGGCCAGCGGCTCTGTCATGGCGATCACTCCTCGACAGAATTTGGAGATACACTGGTGTTCCATTAAAAGGCTTCACCATGGACCTCGGGATGTCAAGAGTTGAGTGAACAGCAGCGTTCACCGAAACCACGTGGCTACGAGATGCGCAAACGCGCCGACGACGTGGGCCGGACGCGGCAGCGCATCGTCGAGGCCGCCGTGCATCTCCACGGCACCACGGGCCCGGCGTGGACGACCATCGCGGCGATCGCCGAGCGCTCCGGTGTCACCCGGCTGACCGTCTACCGGCATTTCCCGGATGAGACGGCATTGTTCGAGGCGTGCTCGGGACACTGGCTGTCGCGGCAGAGGCTGCCCCGACCCGAAGAGTGGGGCGCGATCGAGAACCCCGTCGAGCGGCTGACGGCCGGCCTTGCCGACCTCTACCGCTTCTATCGCGCGGGCGAGCAGATGCTGACGCTGGTCATCCGCGACGAGCATGCCGTGCCCAAGCCGATCCGCGAGGCCCGGGCGGAGATGACCCGGCAGTACATCGAGGTGCTGGCCGATGCCTGGCCGGAGGCCTGCGACCCGGTCCGCCGTGCGGTGATCGGACATGCTGCGGCGTTCTCCTCGTGGCGTTCTCTGTGTCGGGAGCAAGGACTGACAGACCGCGAGGCGGTCGAGGTCATGGTCAGGCTGGTGGAAGCGGTCGGCACCAGGTCCTGACATCGACGCGGAGATCGCCGACGCGATCGTGAGTGACCTGGCCGCTCTCGTCAGCAGCGCCCGTCGCCAGAACCAGAACCAGAACGTCTACTGCTGGGTCGCGTAGGAGTTCATGTTCGAAGCCAGACGGAGAGGGCCTCTGCGGTGGCGGTGCGGCCGGCGCAGCCGACGTGCGCCCCCGCCCAGCCGGGGATACGTCAACTTTGTTGATTCCAACGATGGTTGACGATCGCACGCATACGATCAACGGCATGACACCAGTGATCGCCCCGTTGCCCGGCGGTACGCCCGCGCAGCTCGGAGGTCACAGGATCCTGGGGGTGCTCGGGGCCGGCGGCATGGGGACGGTCTACCTCGCCCGCCGCCGGGGGCGTCCGGTCGCCCTGAAGACCATCCGGCCCGAACTCTTCCGCGATGCGGACCTGCGCGAGCGGTTCACCCGCGAGGCCGCCGCCGCGGCGGCGGTCCGCAGCCCCTTCGTCGCCAACGTGCTCGGCTCCTCGACCGCCGGGCAAGTGCCGTGGATCGCCGCCGAGTTCGTCCACGGCGCGACCCTCGCCGCCGCCGCACTGCGGCACGGCCCCCTGTCCGCGCCCGCCGTGCGGGTCCTCGCCGGGGCGCTCGGCCGGGCCCTGACGGCCCTGGGCGCGGCCGGAGTCGTACACCGCGACCTGAAGCCGTCGAACGTCATCCTCGGCGCCGACCGCCCCCGCGTCGTCGACTTCGGCATCGCCCGGGTGACCGGCGATGCCACTTTGACCACGACTGGGCAGCGCCCCGGAACGCCCGGCTACATGTCGCCCGAACAGGTGGTGAAGGGTCCCCTCGGGCCGCCGAGCGACGTGTTCTGCCTCGGCGCGCTGCTCGTCTTCGCGCTGACCGGCCGGCACGCCTTCTACGACGGAGACCCGGTCCGCTCGGACTTCCGCATCGCCTACGAGGCCCCCGACCTCACCGGCGTTCCGGCCGAGCTGACGCCCGTGATCCGCGGCTGCCTCGAAAAGCAGCCGGAAGACCGGCCCGCCGCCGCGGAGGTGGCCGCGGACCTCGACCCGCAGGGCGCCGCCCTGCGCGCAGCCACCCGCTGGCTGCCACCCACCGTGCTCGCCGACGCCGCCGAGATCGCACGGGCCGCAGCCGCCCTGGGCGCCGGCCCTCGGCTGCCCACCCGGCGCAGGGTGCTCACCGGCGCCGGAGCGGCCGTGCTCCTCGCGGCGACCGGCGCCAGCGCCCTGCGCACCCTCCGGGGCGACGACGGCCCCGGCCGCACCCCCGCCCCGCGCTGGAGCGGCCCGCCCGGCACCGTGCCACGGCCCCTGTGGTCGTACGACGGCGCCGCGGCACAGCCGGCCTTCGGGCAGGTCGACGTCGACGGCCGGGTGTGCTTCGCGGACGGTGGTGGCGAGCTCCTCCTCCACGATCCGGTCTCGGGCGAACGGCGCTGGCGCGGACCGGTGGTGCGCGACCTCGTCGGCGGCCGCCGACCCGTCGCCCTGGGCCCGGACGGCGCCCTGCTGTTCCTGGATCCCGGCAGCGGTACGGTCCGCCACCACGCGCGCGACCGGGTGACCGGGCTGCTCGGCGCCGACGGGGACCAGGTGTACGTCCTCGACGCCGACGGCCGCGTGGCCGCGCTCAAGCGGGCGGACGGCGGGGTGCGCTGGCGCGTGCCCGCCCCCGTGTCGGGCGCGGTGCTCTCGGCGGCCGCCGGGTACGGGCGGCTGCTCCTGGCCTCCGCCGCCGGCGGGGTGGTGGCCCTGTCCGCTGCCGACGGCGGCTCCGTGCGGCGGCGACCCGCCGGCACCTTCGGCTCGCGGACGGCCCTGTCCGCGCACGGAGTGCTGCTGGGCGGGGCCGGAGACCGGACGCTGACCTGCCTGGACGGGGGGCGCGGCGAACAGCTGTGGACCCTGCCCGCGGACGACAGCGCGGGCTTCGGCGTGCCCACACCGGCCGGCGACAGCGTGTACGTCGCCGACGGCCGCCAGCTCCGGAGCATCGACGCGAAGACCGGAGCCCCCGCCTGGACCGTGCTGGCCGCCGAGGAACTGGCCCAGGACCAGGCCCCGTTGGTGGCGGGATCCGGGATCTTCGCACCGCTGCGAAGGCCCGATCTCGGCATCCTCGTGGTGCACGGCGGGCTGGCGGCCGAACAGTACGTGTTCGCACCGGCCCCGGCCTGGGAGGTCCGGGCCGACGTTCCCTGGCGGGGAACGGTCGCCGGAGGCAGCGTGATCTGGCAGCGCGGCAGCGCCGTCCGCGCCCTGCCGGGCATGTGACCGGCCCCGGGCGGGGCCACAAGACGAGGGGGACCGCATGGGGGGCGGACGTCTGCCGGAGGGCTTGCGCCCCGAGGACCCGCGGTCGGCCGGGCCGTACCGGCTGCTGGCCCGTTGGCCCGGCCCCCGGCCGGCGCCGCCGCGGGGCGGAATGTACGTCGGCCGCGACCGGGACCACGGGCACGCCGTGGTGTGCCTGCTGCCCCCGGCCGCGTACGAGGCGGCCGAGGCGCTGCGCCGTGGGCCCGTGCCGGGGGTGCCGCCCGTACTCGACCTGAGCACCGGGACCGAGCCCGCGTGGGTGGCCCTCGTACACTCCCCTGCCGTGTCCTTCTCCGACGTGGGGCGGCGGCCCGGCCCGGCGTCCGGGATCCTGCCCCTGGAACAGTCGGTGCGGCTCGCCGCGGAGGTCGCCGCCACCCTGGCCGCCCTGCACGCCCTGGGCATCAGCTACGGCGCGGTGGCACCCGACGGCGTCTGGCTCACCACGGGCCGCCCGCTGCTGATGGCGCTGCACGCCTGCCGCATGGCGTCCGCGGCGCCGCGCGAACCAGCATCGGAGGGTGGCCGGAGTGGCGGGCCGCGACCCGGCGCAGGGCCCGGGCGGCCCGAACCGCAAAGCCGGGTGTCGACCGTGCCCGCCGCCTTCATGGCCCCGGAAGTGGCCGCGGGCCGGCCCTCCTCCGCGGCCGCCGACGTGTACTCCCTGGCGGTGCTGCTGCTCCACACGGCCACCGGGCGGCTGCCCTTCGGGGACGGGCCGCCGCCCGTGCTGGCCTACCGCGCCGTCCACGACCGGCCCGAACTGCCCGGCCTGCCGGGGGAGCTGGGCGAGGTGGTGGCCGCGGCGCTGGCCGCCTCCCCGGCGGACCGCCCGACCGCTGCGGAGCTGTGCCGGACGCTGGCCCCCGGCGGGCAGGACGCGGAGCGGACACCGGACCCGCTGCCCGGCCGCGCTCGCCGCCGCCCTCGCCGCCCTGCACCGTGCCGGGCTCGTCCACCGGGACGTCAAGCCGTCGAACGTACTGATCACCGCGCAGGGCCCTCGCCTCATCGACTTCGGGCTCGCCCAGGCCCCGGGCAGCCCCCGCCTCACGGAGGCCGGGGGACTCGCGGGCACACCGGCGTACATGTCACCGGAGCAGGCGCGCGGGGCACCGCCCGGCCCTGAAGGCGACGTGTTCGCCCTCGCGGCGGTCCTGGTGTTCGCCTCGACAGGTCACGGCCCCTACGACGCCCGCGGCCGGCAGAGCACCCTCGAGCTGCTGCGGGACGGCGCCGACCCCGACCTGACGGGCCTGCCGGACGGGCTGCGCGAGACGCTCACCGCCTGCCTGTCGCCGGAGCCGGGCGACCGGCCCGCCCCCGGCCGACTGGGCCAGGAGTGGGGGCCGTTCGACCCCGGGGAGTTCGCCGAGCTGCTGCCGAAGGCGCTCCTCGCCGACCTGTCCCGCCGGATCGGGGACGTCGCCACGGTCGCCAGCGCCCCGCTGCGCGCCCCCGCCCCGCGCCGCGCGCTCTCCCGGCGCACCCTGATCGCGGGCGCGGCGGCCGCCGCGCTCACCGTCGCGGGCGGCGCCTCGGCGCTCTGGGCCACCGGGAACCTCCCGGGCGCAAAGCCCGGTTCGGGGTCCGGCTCCGGCTCCGGCTCCGGCTCGGGGAACCGTACGGCGTCGCCCGGCCCCGGCCGCAGCTCCCGCCCGCCCGGCACCCCGCCGGCCCCGCTGTGGTCGGTTCCGTCTCCGTTCTCGGCCGCCCCGGCCGTCGCGTCCGACGAGGTCCTGATCCACACGAGCGACGTCCTGCGCGGCATCGCGACGGCCGACGGCCGGATCCTGTGGGAGACCCAGACCGCCACGGCCGAGGTCGCCGTGGCAGGGGACCGCCTCGTGGGCTTCGTCTTCGACGACGACGGCAACGCGAGCGCGGGATACCTGGACCCGCGCTCCGGCCGCCTCCCCGCCGACGCGGCCGACCCGGCCGTGCTGGGCGGCCTCGCCCAGACCACCCAGCTGCTCGCCGCGGACGCCGAATGCCTCTACCTGAAGGCGTACTTCCGCTCCGCCGACCAGCGACAGCAGGAGGAGGCCTGGCTGCTCTCCTACGATCTGGGCGCCCGGAAACTACGCTGGCGCACGCGCGTCGAGGGCGCCGTCCTGGACTCGAACGGCTCGCTCATGATGTCGGCGATCATCTCCGGCGGCCGCCTGATCTGCTCGGATCCCGCACGCGTCTTCGCCGTCGACTTGCGCGAGGGCCGCGTGTTGTGGGCCTGCCGGGTCCGCACCGACCAGGAGGCGGCGTCACCGAACCAGTCGGGAGGCATCAATCCCCCGGTCGCCTCGGACCGCCACGTCTTCGACTTCGAGGAGCGGATCACGGCGGTGGACCTGGTGACGGGAGCGGTGGCCTGGAAGCTGGAGCCGGAGGGCACGAAGCTGCTGAGCGCGCCCGTCTGCGTGAACGGCACGGTGTACGTCGCGGACGGGGCGCTCCAGGCCTTCGACGAGTCGACCGGGAAGAAGGTGTGGACCCACGACCCGGGCGCGTACGTCTCCATGCTGGCGGCTCCCGCCCCGTTCCGCGGGGAGCTCTACGCGGCGGTCGGCGGCGCCGGTCAGGCGGTCGTCGCGGTGGACGTCGCCGCCCGCCGCGTCGCGTGGACGCTCGCCGCGGGCGCCGTGAACATGCCCGACGGCCCGACCATGATCGTCCAGCGCGGCAACCGGCTCTACCCCCAGACCGTCGACCGCCTAGCGGCCGTACCGCTCGACTGACATCCCTCGCGACCCCGTCCCAGCGGACGTTGGTGGCGGCGCCCGTGTGGAACACCGAGAACTGGCCGGCGCCCCCCGTCGTCACGACGCGGACCATGACCTCACCCAGCAACGACCTGGGAAATGGCATCCTGCTGTTCCAGCCATTTCGTAATCGCCTGGTTCGTTTCTTCCGGCTTCTCTTGCTGGATCCAATGACCGCAATCCAGATTGACCACTTCCACGCGGGGCACGAACTCTGCCAGCTTTTCAGACCTCTGGACCACATCCCGGTCGCCATAGATCATGAGTGTGGGCTGCTGGATGATCGGGTCCACGTCCGCCAGCAAGCGCCAGTTGCGGTCAAGGTTCCTGTACCAATTCACACTGCCCGTGAACCCTGTCGATTCGAAGGCGGAGACGAAAACGGCCAGTTCGCTGTCGCTCATGACGGGATCGCCGAGTGGCGTTTCCGCTCTGGCGAGATCGATCAGCGCCATACCCGGCTGAGGCACCCTGGGGGGCTCGTTCTTCCGGTACAGGTTCCGAAGGAACTGGAAGGTGTTCTCTTCGAACACGGCGTCCGCGACGCCTGGCTGCCGATTGAAGTGGACGAAATAGAAGTCGCCGCCGAGCACATCCTCCATGAACTCGATCCAGGGCTTCTCCCCGCGCTCCTGGTAAGGCAAGCTCAGGTTGATCACTTTGTTTACACGGTTCGGATGCAGCAGGGTCAGCCCCCAGACGACCATTGCACCCCAGTCATGACCGACAAAGGCGGCATCTTCGTATCCGTAGTGATCGAGAAGTGCGACGAGATCACCCGACAGGTGCTCGACGTCGTAGTCCGTTACTTCGGCCGGACGGGATGAGTTCCCGTAACCCCGCTGGTTCGGGACGATGACATGGTAGCCCGCTGCGGCGAGGGCGGGCATCTGATGGCGCCAGGAAAAGGCGTGCTCCGGCCAGCCATGACAGAGCACAATGGGCTCTCCGGCATTCCGCCGGCCTGCTTCAAAGACTTCAAGCTCCACACCGTTGACCGAAATAAGGGTGGGAGTGTCGTCGGCATGCGAACCGACCGGCTGGTGGCCATCCTCCTCCTGCTGCAACGGCGCGAGCAGGTGACAGCAGCAGAGGTCGCCCGAGAGCTGGAGGTCTCCGAGCGCACCGCCCGCCGCGACCTCGACGCCCTGGCCATGGCCGGGGTGCCCGTGTACTCCCTGCAGGGCCGAAGCGGCGGCTGGCGCCTCGTGGGCGGCGCCCGCACCGACCTGTCCGGGCTGACCGCCAGCGAGGCCCGCGCCCTGTTCCTGGCCGCCAGTCCGGCCTCGGCCGCGCCACCGGCCGTGAAAGCAGCACTGCGCAAGCTCGTCCACGCCCTGCCGGAACCCTTCCGGGCCCAGGCCGAGGCAGCAGCGTCGTCGCTGGTCACGGACCCGCAACGATGGGGGTCGAGCCGGATCGAGCACCGACCGCCCCGCTTCCTCGACGAACTCCAGGACGCGGTGATCCGCGGCGTCCAGGTACGGCTCGGCTACATCGACCGCGAAGGCACCGAAACGGAGAGAACCGTCCACCCCCTGGGCATCGTCGCCAAAGGCCCGTCGTGGTACCTCGTCTCCAACACCGAGGCAGGCCGGCGGACCTTCCGGATCGACCGCGTGTGGTCCGCAGACCCGACCGACGATCCCGTGCACCGACCCGAGGACTTCGACCTTGCCGAGAGCTGGCACGAGATCGCCGACGAGGTCGACCGCAAGCGAACGCCCCTCGAAATCCAGGCGGTATGCACGCCCCACGGGATAGGCCTGCTCCGGATGGCGCTCGGCGGTCGGCTCGAGGTGGGAGGTTCCACGACCGACGGCCGCATCGAGGTCGTGATCCGCGGCCACAACGAGTACGTGCTCGCCGGCGAGCTTGCCGGGCTGGTCGAATGGCTCGAGGTGACCGGCCCTCCCGGTGTGCGAGACCGCCTGGCCTCGATCGGCAACGCGCTCGTCGAGCGATACAGCTGAGACCGTCCCACACTGTCGAAGGGCGGATCTTGGAGTAGGTCGTGCTCAACGCAGCGTAACCAGCACGGGAGTCAGCACCACCTCCCCGAAATGGGGTTGACTCCGCAATTCCGGCAGGGCCTCACGATCCCTTTCCGGAGGGGGCGGGGTAGGCGTTCGCGTGATGTGGTGCGCGGGCCGGGCCGGTCAGGAGCTCTTCCAGAAGCACGACGGGCATCCGGTCCTGCCCGCGCGCGTTGACCGGGAACTCGGCCAGCGCCCGGCAGGCCGCGTCCAGTTCGCGCTCGTCACGGATCTCGCGGACCAGCCTTCCGGCGCACAAGTCCACGGGCTTGACCACCAGGGGGTAGCCGATCTCGCGTGCGGCGGCCGGGCCGGGCAGGCCCAGCCGCTCGGCGATCCGGGCCACGGCCGGCAGGTAGTAGTCACAGGAGGAGACGACCCCGTCGAAGGCGAGCACCGCGTGCAGCCGTTCCAGGTGGGGCAGCAACTGATCCATGTCGTTGGTGTCCGCGGTGATGATGTTGCGCGCGGCCACACCCCCCGCACCCCGCCGGCTCACCGAGCGCTACCCCTCGGGCGCACGGCGCCGCTCCTACGGGTGTACGTACGCCCGGACCACCGCAGGCACGGTCCGGCCCGCGCCATGGTCAGGACAGCCTGCGAGTTCGCCGCAGGCGTCCCCGGCTACGACGCCGTCCACCTGCACACGAACGTCGACATCCCCGGCGCGGAAGCCTTCTGGCGCAGCATGGCCCACGAGGTCTGCGACGCCCGTTGAGCACGGCAGCCGGGGTACGCGACCGGGGTCTGCGGCGCGCCGCCGGTTCACAGAGCGCCACAGCCTGTAGGGGAAGGGGTGCAGGCGCGGCGGCGAGGCTTTCTGGAGGACGGATGACGTCGGTGGACCGTTCACCGGAAGAGGCACTACCTGACGACCGGACCGATTCAAGGACCGCGCGACGGGCCGGCCAGGGCTACGCCGTCCTGCGGTGGCTGTCGACCACCGACCACAAGGTGATCGGCAACCTCTACCTGGCGACGGCCTTCTGCTTCTTCCTCTTCGCCGGCCTGCTGGCCATGGCCATGAGGGCCGAACTCGCCCGCCCCGGACTGCAACTCATCTCGAACCAGCAGTACAACGAAGCGTTCACCATCCACGCCACGATCATGATGCTGCTGTTCGCGACCCCGACATTCACCGGATTCGCCAACGCGATCATGCCGTTGCAGATCGGCGCGCCGGATGTCGCGTTTCCTCGGCTCAACGCCTTCACCTACTGGGTGTACCTGTTCGGGGGCCTCCTGGTGGTCTCCGGCTTCCTGACCGCGGACGGGGCTGCGTCCTTCGGATGGTTCGCCTACGCACCACTGAACGGCGCCCGGTACTCCCCGGGGACGGGCCCCGACCTGTGGGCCATGGGGCTGGCCGTCTCAGGGCTCAGCACGATCCTGGGATCGGTGAACTTCATTACCACCATCGTCTGCCTGCGCGCCCCCGGCATGACCTTGTTCCGCATGCCGATCTTCACCTGGAACGTGCTGTTCACTTCGATTCTGGCGCTCCTGGCCTTTCCGGTCCTCACGGCGGCACTGCTGGTCCTGGAGGCGGACAGGAAATTCGGTTCGCATGTTTTCGACGCTGCCAATGGAGGCGCCCTGCTGTGGCAGCACCTCTTCTGGTTCTTCGGGCATCCGGAGGTCTACATCGTGGCTCTGCCGTTCTTCGGGGTGGTGAGCGAGATCCTCCCGGTGTTCAGCCGGAAGCCGATGTTCGGCTACGTGTCCCTGATCGGTGCCACGATCGCCATCACCGGACTGTCCGCGACCGTGTGGGCGCATCACATGTTCGCGACGGGCGCCGTTCTGCTGCCCTTCTTCTCCCTGTTGTCCTTCCTGATCGCCGTGCCGACCGGCGTGAAGTTCTTCAACTGGATCGGGACGATGTGGAAGGGATCGCTCTCCTTCGAGACACCGATGCTCTGGTCCATCGGCTTCCTCGTCACCTTCCTCCTGGGCGGCCTGACGGGTGTCCTGGTGGCATCACCGCCGCTGGACTTCCATCTGACGGACAGCTACTTCGTCGTCGCCCATCTTCATTACGTGCTCTTCGGCACCATTGTCTTCGCCACCTTCGGCGGCTTCTACTTCTGGTGGCCCAAGCTGACCGGACGGATGCTGGACGAACGACTCGGCAGAATCCACTTCTGGACGCTGTTCGTCGGCTTCCAGACCACCTTCCTGGTCCAGCACTGGCTGGGCGAGGCCGGCATGCCGCGCCGGTACGCGAACTACCTCGCGAGCGACGGCTTCACGCTCCTCAACACGGTCTCCACCCTCGGGTCCTTCCTGCTGGGCCTCTCGACGCTGCCCTTCCTGTACAACGTCTGGAAGACCCACCGTTACGGCCAGCAGGTCACCGTCGACGACCCCTGGGGATGGGGCCGCTCCCTGGAGTGGGCGACGAGCTGCCCGCCACCGCGGCACAACTTCCACTCACTGCCCCGGATCCGCTCGGAGTCCCCGGCCTTCGACCTTCACCACCCGGAGGTGCCCCGTGAAAGGTGAGGCCTGGCTCTTCACCGGCACGGCCCTGTTCTTCGCGGCGACCGCCGTCGTCTACGGCTGGTTCTCGCGGGAGCCGGCGGGGAGCGCCGCACTCTGCGTCTCCTTCGTCATGGCGAGCCTCGTCGCCGTATACCTCTGGCGCCAGTACCGGCGCGGCGGAGAGCGGCCGGAGGACCGTAAGGAAGGCGAGGTACAAGAGGCCGGCGGCCGACACGCCTTCTTCCCCGCCCGCAGCTACTTTCCCGTACTGGCGGCCGCGGGCAGCGCGCTGATCGGCCTGGGAGTGGTCCAGGGCCTGTGGCTGTGCCTCATCGGATTCGGCGTCCTGCTGCCGGGGGTCCTGGGATTCGCCTTCCAGAACCTCGGGACCCCCGACAGCGAGGAATAGCTCAGCCGTCCTCGGCAGACCCGTCAGCATCCGGTCCTGCGGTGATCGCGTCGATCTTCCGGCGCTGTTCGGCGGTCGTGGGGTAGGCGACCTGGTCCTCGTAGTACCAGGCGCTGATCGCCGAACGCACTCTGTCCAGCCGGCGGCGCAGGCCACCGCGCTCGGCGCCGGCATCGTCGTCGACGGGGCGCAGCGGCCGCGGCCGCTCCCTGGCGAGCACGGCGTACCGCTCGGCGGCCGTGAGGGCCCGGTGCTGCGGGTGGAATCCGCCCTCGGCGCCCTGGTGCACCAGGCCGGACGCCTCCCCTTCGGCCAGCAGTCGGCTCTCGCGTGCCTGGAGAGCCAGGCACAGCCGTCGGGTGAGCCAGAAGACGGTCACCGGTACCACGAAGAACCCGATACGCAGCACCCAGGTGAGTGCGTGCACGGGCACGTCGAAGACGAAGGCGAGGATGTCCTGGCCCCCGGCAAGGAGCAGCACGCCATAGCAGGAGAGTGCCGCCACACCCAGAGCTGTGCGGACAGGCCGGTCACGCGGACGGTCGCACAGATGCCGCTCCCCCGTCGCGCCGGTGATCCAGCGTTCGAAGAAGGGGTAGGCGTAGAGGAGTGCGAAGAGGATGCCGGGCAGGACTACCGCCGTCAGCAGGGGATTCCACATGATCGTGTGCCCCCACAGGCGTGTTTCCACACCGGGCATCAGCCGCAGTGACCCTTCCAGGAACCCGACGTACCAGTCGGGCTGGGAACCGGTGGAGACCAGGTCGGCGCGGTAGGGGCCGTAGGCCCAGATGGGGTTGATCTGCGCGACGGCTCCCAGGACGGCCATCAGTCCGAAGACGGCGAAGAACAGCCCGCCGGACTTGGCCACGTACTGCGGGAAGAAGGGCAGGCCGACGACGTTGCGGCCGGTCCGGCCGGGCCCCGGCCATTGCGTGTGTTTCAGGGTGAAGACGAGGAGGATGTGCACCGTGATCAGGCCCAGCAGCAGGCCGGGGACCAGCAGGATGTGCACGGGGTAGAGACGGGACACGATGTCTTCCCCGGGGTACTCGCCGCCGAAGGCGAAGAAGCTCAGATAAGTGCCGGCGAGCGGGATCGACAGCATGATCCCCTGGGCGATCCGCAGCCCGGTGCCCGAGAGCAGGTCGTCGGGCAGGGAATATCCCGCGAAGCCCTCCAGCAGTGCCAGCAGGAACAGTGTCACGCCCACGAGCCAGTTGGTTTCGCGGGGGCGGCGGAAGGCGCCGGTGAGGAACACCCGCAGCATGTGCGCCCCGATGGCGGCGAGGAAGACCAGCGCGGCCCAGTGATGGATCTGACGGATCAGCAGCCCGCCGCGTACTTCGAAGCTGATCCTCAGGGTGGAGAGGTAGGCCTGCGACATGAGCACGCCGCGCAGCGGCTCGTAGGGACCCTGATAGGGAGTTTCCCGCATCGACGGATCGAAGAAGAAGGCGAGGAACACCCCGGTCAGCAACAGCACGACGAAGCTGTAGAGCGCCAGCTCGCCCAGCAGAAACGACCAGTGGTCGGGAAAGATCTTCCGCACGACCGACCGCGCCAGCTCCGACAGCGGCAGCCGTGCGTCCAAGCCGTCGGCTCCCCGCACCACCGCACGCCGCGCCTTGTTCCTCAGCCGCGCTTCCCGCGTCGAACCCGGCACCGGCCTGCACCTCCTGTCGAATCCTCGCTACCGGGTCAGGCAAGTCATCCGGAGTGCACACACAAAACTACCGAGAGCCACCATTCACTATCAATTCAGACACGGCGCCGGACGGCTCACCTCGGCAGGATCACCGCCCGCCCGTTCCGTCCCCGACTTGCGAAGCAGCCGCAGATGGGGTTGCTTCGGAGTAGGTGTGTACAGGTTCCGTCTCCCCTGCATTGGGGGTGAACCGCCGTGATGTTCACTGATCGCACGGACGCTGGACAGCGCCTTGCCGAAGCGCTCCGTCACCTGGCGGGGGTGAATCCCGTCGTACTGGGCCTGCCCCGTGGCGGAGTCCCGGTGGCCTTCCAGGTGGCGCAGGCGCTGGGCGCCCCACTCGATGTGATCGTGGTGCGCAAGCTCGGAGTCCCCTACCACCGGGAGCTGGGATTCGGCGCCATCGGGGAAGGTGGCGTTCGCGTCATCAGCGACGACATCGTCCGCCAGAGCCGGGTCCGGCAGGAGGACCTCGCGGCCGTCGAGCACGCCGAGGAGGCCGAGCTCGTACGCCAGGCACGAAAGTTTCGCGAGGACCGTCCGCGCGTGCCGCTCGACGGCCGGACGGTGATCGTGGTGGACGACGGGATCGCGACCGGCGCCACGGCCGCCGCCGCGTGCGCGGTCGTACGGGCGATGGGCGCGGCGCGGGTGGTACTGGCCGTTCCGGTGGCGCCGCCGGATGCCGTCGCCTGGCTGCGCACCGAAGCGGACGAAGTGGTGTGCCTGTCCACACCACGCGCCTTTCGCGCCGTCGGCGAGTGGTACCAGGACTTCTCGCAGACCCCCGACGACGAGGTCGTCGCCCTGCTGGCACAGGCCGCGGACGGCCTCGTAGCACGTCAGCCCGCTCGGGCCGCCGAGGTCGTGGTGGACGCGGGCGGCGTCGCACTGACCGGGGACCTCACCATGCCGAAGGGCGCAGGAGCCGTTGTCATGTTCGCCCACGGCTCCGGCAGCAGCCGCCACAGCCCGCGCAACCGGTCGGTGGCGGCCGCCCTGAACCGGGCGGGCCTGGGCACCCTGCTCTTCGACCTGCTCACACCGGCGGAGGAGACCGACCGCGCGAACGTCTTCGACATCGAAACCCTCGGCAGCAGGCTGGCGGACGCCACCCGCTGGCTGCGACACCTCCAGACCGTCCCGATCGGCTATTTCGGAGCGAGCACCGGGGCGGCGGCAGCGCTGTGGGCCGCCGCGTCCGCCGACGCGGACATCGGCGCCGTGGTCTCCCGCGGCGGCCGCCCCGACCTCGCCGGGCCACGGCTCGCCGACGTACGGGCACCCACACTCCTCATCGTGGGCGGCCGCGACACACGGGTGCTCGACCTCAACCAGCAGGCCCAGCGTGAGCTGCGCTGCGAGAACCGGCTCGACATCATCCCCGGCGCCACACACCTCTTCGAAGAACCGGGAGCTCTGGACGAGGTGGCCGGCCTTGCCCTGGACTGGTTCACGAAGCACCTGGTGGCAGCGGCCAGGTAGCACCGTTCACCGAACACGAGAGGCGGTTAGGCCTTCTCGGGACTGGCCCGGCGGCACACTGAAGGGGCCACGACCCCGCACCGGCAGGAGTGACGTGCCCGTCCCGATCATCATCGACTGCGATCCCGGACACGACGACGCCCTCGCGATCATGCTGGCGGCGGGTGACCCGGCGGTCGACCTGCTGGCCATCACCACGGTCGCCGGCAACCAGACGCTCGAGAAGACCACCTTGAACGCGCGCCGCGTCTGCACGGTCGCCGGGATCACGGGTGTGCCCATCGCGGCGGGCTGCGGCCGGCCGCTCGTCCAGGCGCTCAGCGTCGCGGACGACGTGCACGGCGTCTCCGGCCTCGACGGGCCGAAGTTCCCGGAGCCCACCGTGGACGTGGTCCCCGAGCACGCGGTGGACCTGATCCACCGGATCCTGACCGAGCACCCGGAGCCGGTCACCCTCGTCCCGACCGCGCCGCTGACCAACATCGCCCTCCTGCTGACCCGCTTTCCGCAGGACGCCTCCCGCATCCGCGAGATCGTCCTGATGGGCGGCTCGACGGAGCGGGGCAACCGGACTCCGGCGGCCGAGTTCAACGTCCTCACGGATCCGGAGGCCGCCGACATCGTCTTCCGCAGCGGCGTGCCCATCACCATGTGCGGCCTCAACGTCACCCACCAGGCGCTGGCCACGCCCGAGGTGGTGGCCCGCTTCGAGAAGCTGGGTACACCCCTCGGACGCACGTGCGCCGAACTGCTGACCTACTTCACGTCCACGTACCGCACGCTGTGGGGATTCCCGCACCCTCCGCTGCACGACCCCGTCGCGGTGGCCCGCGTCATCGATCCCGGGCTCGTGCACTGCGTGGACGCGAACGTCGTCGTGGAGCTGCACGGCCGGTACACGCGCGGCGCCACCGTAGTGGACCTGCACCGCTCCGTGGACCGGCCGGCCAACGCCCGGGCCGCGGTGCGGCTGGAGACCGGCCCGTTCTGGGACAGGCTGGTGGCCGCCGTCGCGGTCCTCGGCGCCCGTACGCCGCGCGAGCGAGGGTAGGGGCCACGGTGCATGTACTGGGCAGCAGGATTCTGCTGCGTCCCACGGACCCCGAGCGCTCACGCGCCTTCTACGGCGGCACCCTGGGCCTCGCCGTCTACCGCGAGTTCGGCACCGGCCCCGAACGGGGGACGGTCTACTTCCTCGGCGGCGGGTTCCTCGAGGTGTCGGGGCGCGCCGAGGCACCGCCCGCGCCCGGACTTCAACTGTGGCTCCAAGTCGCGGACGTGCAGGCGGCGTACGAGGAACTGCGCGGCCACGGCATCGACGTGCTGCGGCCGCCACGGCGCGAGCCCTGGGGCCTGATCGAGATGTGGATCGCCGACCCCGACGGCGTGCGCATCGCCGTCGTGGAGGTGCCGGCGGACCACCCGCTGCGCTTTCGCCCCTGACCGGGTACGGGCTGCTCGCGCTGGGGCTAGCCTGGATGGATGCGGGGTGATCTGATCACGCTGTGCCTCGTCGGCGACGTGATGCTCGGTCGGGGCGTCGACCAGATACTTCCGCACCCCGGTGACCCGGCGCTGGCGGAGACGTACATCCGGGACGCCCGGTCCTACGTCGAGCTGGCAGAGGCCGCGAACGGCCCCATTCCCCGCCCGGTCGATTTCTCCTGGCCCTGGGGCGACACGCTGCGGATCCTCGACCGGGTTGTGCCCGATGCCGTGGTGCTCAATCTGGAGACCAGCGTCACGCGGAGCGACGACTTCGCGCCCGGCAAGGCAGTCCACTACCGCATGCATCCCGCCAACCTGCCCTGTCTGGCCGCCGCCCGTCCCGACGTCTGTGTCCTGGCGAACAACCACGTCCTCGACTTCGGCCGCCGCGGGCTGACGGAGACGCTCGACGCACTGGCGGGCGCCGGGTTCGCCGTGGCAGGGGCGGGACACGATGCGGACGGGGCCCGCCGGCCGGCGACCGTCCCCGTCGAGGGCGGCCGTCGGATCCTGGTGCACTCCTTCGGCATGCCGTCCAGCGGAATCCCGCCGAGCTGGGCCGCCGCGGCGGACCGAAGCGGGATCGACTACGTGACCCAGCCGTCGGACACCGCGGCAGCCGCGGTGGTCGCCCGGATCCGGCAGGCGAAACAGCCGGGTGACCTCGTCGTCGCCTCGATCCACTGGGGGTCCAACTGGGGCTACCCCGTCCCCCGCGACCAGGTCCGCTTCGCGCACGCACTCGTCGACGGAGGCGCGGACGTCGTCCACGGGCATTCCTCGCACCATCCACGCCCGCTTGAGCTGTACCGGGGAAAGCTCATCGCCTACGGCTGCGGCGACCTGGTCAACGACTACGAGGGCATCACCGGCTACGAGAGCTACCGGGACGACCTGCGGCTGCTCTACTCCGCCTCGCTCGAGCCCGACACCGGCAGGCTCCGCGAACTGCGCATCACGCCCCTCCAGAGCCGACGCATGCGGCTCCGGAGGGCGTCGGCGAAGGACTGCCGGTGGGTCGGGGACGTCCTGGGCCGGATCAGCGGCGGCTTCGGCTCGCGCATCGCGTACGACCCGGACGGCACCCTCACCCTCGGCGCACAGCCGGCATAAGCCCGCGAGGGACGGTGGCGTACGGCTCACCGTCCGGCCCAGCGCGGCCGCGGCCCGGGCGAACTTCGCGGCGTCTACGACGGCCGCACCTCCGAGGTCGTTGTTGAAGTACACGTACACGTCGTCCTGGTCAGGCCAGGCGTCAGAGATGCGTCCGGCCCAGGATGTCAACGCCTGCCGGCCGTAGTGGGGCGGCGGCTCGGCCATGCCGCCGTGGAAGCGCACGTATCCCCAGGATGCGGTACGCCACAACGGCGTCACCGGCCGTGATCCCCGGTCCGCCCAGCACAGCGCGCTGCCGTGCCGCTCCAGCAGCGCCCTCAGCTCCCGCTCCGCGTCCCACCACGAGGTGTGCCGCAGTTCAACGGCGACCCGGACCGTGCCTGAAAAGCAGCTCAGGCACGTCTCCAGCGCCCCGACCTCCTCCCGGAGGTTGGGCGGCAACTGCAGCAGGACGGGCCCCAGCCGGTCACCGAGCCCTTCGGCACGGTCCAGCAGCCGGCGTACCGGCTCCTCGGGGTCGTGCAGCCGCTTCATGTGGGTCAGATAGCGGCTGGCCTTGACCGCCATGACGAACCCCTCGGGCGTCCGCTCCCGCCAAGACCCGAAGATCTCCTTCGTCGGAAGCCGGTAGAAGGCGTTGTTGCTCTCGACGGTGGCGAATCGCCGGGAGTATTCCTCCAGCCACAGCCGCTGCGGGAGGCCGGCCGGGTAGAGAACGCCACGCCAGTCCTCGTACTGCCACCCCGAGGTTCCGACGAGCATGGGCATGCCCCGCCCCTACCCATGAGCGGTGGGTGTATCCGTACCGGAACGGACTGAGATAGCCGAATGAGCCCGCGTGGAGGGATTCTGGAAGCTGATGGAGTCAGAGGGCCCGGAGTCGGAGGAGGACGTCATGACACACGCCGAAAAGTGGAAGGTCGGCGTCTACCTGACCGAGGAGGACGGCACGACCAAAGCCCGCGCCGTGCTCGACAACGGGAAGACGAGGATGGTCGGCAGCGGCAAGGCGCGCTGCAATCCGCAGGACGTGGAGATCCCTGCGATCGGTGACGAGCTTGCGGCGAGCCGGGCGATGCGCGACCTGGCCGGTCAACTGATGCGCGCCGCCGACCAGGACCTGGCCGCGGTGGGCGCCGTACCCGATCCGCCGCGCACCGGTTACGGCTGGCCGGATGACGCGGGCCCTGCCAGGTAGGCTGCCTCGCCGCCCGGGGGCTGAGCATCGCAGGGCCGGCGCAGGAAGGGCTGTGGCCCGGCAGGCCGTACGCCAGGTGGCGGCCTTCCCCCACGGCTCCCCGGCCGCGCGCAGCCTCGTCGGCCCGCCCGGTCCGGTGGACCGTGCGAGGCTGAGGTCATGAGGCTGAGGTCATGAGCGCGGGAGCCGCCGCCCGCCTGGTGCTGCTGCGCCACGCCAAATCCGCGTGGCCAGACGTCGCGGACCACGAGCGGCCGCTGGGCCCACACGGCCTGCGGGACGCGCCCGCGGCGGGCCGCTGGCTGCCGAACCGTCCGACCTGAGCCACGACGCGATCAGCTTCCTCGACGCCGTGGACTCGCAGATTCCCGACGAGGCCGTGCTGAACCGCAGTGACCTTGATGGCCGGCCTGGTGAGCTGACTCGCCGGGTGCCGGCGCAGCTCAGGGAGTGCGCCCATCGTGCTCTACTGAGCGCAAGGCGGGCGTCGCGGACGAGGCGGGCCTCTGGCGCAGTACGACCCTGCCGAGCGCGTCGTACTCGTAGCGGACCGCACCCGCGCGGGTCCCCGCGTTCCGGTGTAGGCGCGCTCACCGCGGGATTCGGCACCGGGGTGCCCTTCGGGCCAGGAGGGGCCGAGCGGCGGCCCGTCTCGTCGTACGTCCACCGGGACTGGGCCCCCGTCGGCGTCCTCGCCGGAGCTGCTCCAGAAATTCATTCCGCTGTGCGACACGACCCGTACGCTGGGCGGCCACGACCTGCGTGGCAAGCGGTTCGCGGTCTGCATGGCCGGCAATCCGTACACCGAGTCCGGGCAGCGCTTCCGCCTCCCCGACATGCTCGCCAACCGTGCCGACGTCTGGAACCTCGGCAAGGTCCTCACGGGGAAGGAAGACGCCTTCGCGCTCAGCTTCGTCGAGAACGCACTCACCTCGAACCCCGTCCTCGCCCCGCTCGCCGGACGCGACCGCACGGGCCTGGTGCTACTCGTACGCCTATCCGACGGGGATCCGGCCGCTCGACGTTACCGGCTGGCCCACCCGTATCCCGCGAGAGAATTGGACCGGGTCCTTGCCGTACTGCGTCACCTCGCCGCCGTGGAGGGCGCCATCACCCGGGCAACGGATCCTCGGCACCTGCTCGCCCTCCCGAGCGGACGACACCCCGCCCGAACCGAGCACGGTCTACGGGAATGAGGGACCGACCAGCGTCACCTCACGATTCTTCACCGGTGTGGCGGCCGTGGTCGTGGGCGAAGGCTTCGAAGACTCCCCGTGCTGATCCCCGGGTGTGCAGGAACCGTTCGTCGAGGATGGCGGCCAGGTCGTCCAGCGCTGCCCGGAGCACGGCGGCCGACAGCCAGACGTCGGGATGACGGGCCGCCGCGGCCTGGTCCGCCAGGTTCATGGCGCAGGTGATCTGGCGGGCGAGGGAGGTCCGGTCATCGCCGTCGTGGAAGTAGTAGGACTCTGCGTACTGCTGGAAGTCGACGGAGACCACGGCGACGGCCCCGGCCAGGCCGTCGAGGATGGCCGCGCCCGCGGAGGCATCGATCTGCTCGGTCGTGGAATGGGTGCGGGCGAGGTGGGAGAGACGTAGGGCGAGGGCGCGGCGGCGGGCCAGCGCGGGGTAGATGCCGAGCGTCCAGGCCACCGTGGCGCTGAGCAGGGCGAAACCGACGAGAGCCTCCAAGGGGGCGAGGACACGGAGCCATCCCTCGGCGGGTGCGATGTCGCCGAGGCCGAGGGTGGAGATGTGGACCAGGGACACGTACAGGGCGTCCACGAAACCCGCGTGGTCGGCGGGCTCCAGTCCGGTGGCGTAGGTGAACGCCTAGTCGTCGGCAAGGTCATCGGGATCTTCCTCGGCACCTACCTGGCCGCCCGCTTCACCAAGGCAGAACTCAACCCCGACCTGGCCTGGGCCGACGTCCTGGGCCTCTCCGTCCTCGCCGGCATCGGCTTCACCGTGGCCCTCCTCATCGGAGAACTCGCCTTCCCCGGCCAAGCAGTCGGCGAACACGTCAAAGCAGCCGTCCTGACCGCCTCCGTCACCGCCGCGATCCTGGCAGCCGTACTGCTACGCCGCCGCAACACCCTCTACAAACGCCTCTACGAGGAAGAGAACGTCGACGCGGACGCAGACGGCATCCCCGACATCTACCAGCGCGAAACGAAAGCCTCCGCTGCCGAGGTCGGCTGAACGCCGAGGGCCGTCAGTACCAACCCGTTCGCCGCAACAGCGGGCCGGTGCCGTTGTTGCGGAGCCACATCCGGAGCCGGGTACAAAGGGTTGGAGTCACCGCGGCGCACTCTTTCCCATACCCGTCCTGCTTGGTTCCGGCGGAGCCGTCCTCCAATCCGAAGGCGACGGCCTGGTACTGAGCCGGGCGGACGTGGAGACGCGGATCCCGCTCCAGGCCGTCCGGCGGATCCACGCCGAGGGGAGTGCGGTCGCCGTGGAGCTCACCGCCCCGGCCGGGACGACCCCGGCCGTTCACCGGGTCGGCGGCGTGAGCGAGGCGGCGGCCACGTTCTTCGCCGACGCGGTCAACGCGACCCTGCCCGAGCGCGCCGAGGAGGCCGGGGAGACCGCCGACGGTTCGGCCCTCGTCACCGTCCGCGCCCTGACCGAGCCCGAGCAGGACAGGCGGACGCGCGTGCTCAGGCTCTGGGTCAAGGCAGTCGCCCTCCTGACCGCTGCCAGTCGTTGCTGCGCAGGTCCCTCTGGGCCGTCGTCAGCACGGTCATCCTCCTCGTTGGCCTCGCCGTCGACATCGCCGTGATCGGCATGGCCATCGGCGCCTTCCTAGGCGCGTACGACGATTACGCGACCACGGCCGGCTGACCCGCGCGACCCGCGACCCCACCCGGTCTGGTGATCCGCTCCGAGCGGCACGGTACGGTCGCCTGTGCGGGCGGCGCTCCCGCACCCAGCAGACCGGCCGCGGTGAGCCCCAGCGCCGTGACCACCGTGGCCAGGCGCTTCAGCAGCGAGCTCTTTCGGCCTGGCCACTGATCGGGTGGCGGTGGCAGGGTTTCTAACGCACGAGGTTCCCGTGCCGTTGGGGGAGGTGTTCGAAGTCTCAACCCATCAGCGCAGGAGTACCGCCGACCGAAGTCATACGTCCGCAAGGTGGTGGCCGACGTCGAGCGGGTGTGACCGGGAGGCATGGGCGGCGATCGTCTTCGTGGCGACTTCGGGCTGCACGTGGCGGGAGCTGCAAAAGGGGACCTCTGACGGGACCGACTCCGACCGCCCGCGGCACGTCTGCATCGGATCTTCGACGGGTAGCACCGGGAGGAAGCTGTCCGCCCAAGGCTCACGAGGAGACGCTCAATGGGTACAACACCGCAAGGTCATCGCATAGTTCGGGATCCGGCGCCCTGGGAGGGGGACGACCAGGAGTGGTGGGACTGGTACATGACCCTCGCCGCCGATCCCGGGCCCGACCGCGTGGACCTCAAGCCAGGCCCGGAGCTCCACAACGCCGCCATGGCGTCCGAGCGCGAGGTGAGCGCCGCACTCGCCGAGCCGTACCCGCTCACGGACGACGCCGTCCGGTTCTTCCACCGCCACGGGTACGTCCGGCTGCCGGCCGTTCTCCCGCCAGCCGTGATCGCCGCGCTCGCCGCGCGGGCCCACCACGTGCTGGAAGCAGCCCACGGCCGTGACAACCCGGGGCGGTTCCTCGCCCTGGAACAGCTCTGGCTGACCGACCCGGTGCTGCGCGATGTCGCCCTGTCCCGCCGTCTCGGGGACATCGCGGCCCGGTTGCTCCGAGTCGAAGCGGTCCGGCTCTACCACGACAACACCCTGTCCAAGGAACCCGGCTGTGGCCGCACGCCCTGGCACCGTGACAGTGACCACTATCCCCTGGACTCCCCCTCGGTGGTGACCTCGTGGTTCCCCCTGCACGACATCCCGACGGAGATGGGCCCGCTGGCCTGCCTGCCACGGCAGCTGGCTCCGGCGGTACTCCACGCCCTGCCCGCTTCCCCGGAGGAGCGGTCGTACGACGAACACGTGGCTGGTGAGCTCCGCGCGGCGGGTGCGGTTCCCGACGCGAGCCCGTTCGCCCTGGGCGACGTTTCCTTCCACGCGGCGGACTGCTTTCACACCGCCGGGGCCAACCTCACCATGGTGTCGCGCCGGGTACTCTCCTCGACCTACTACGCCGACGGCACGCGGATCACCTCCCGGCCCACCATGCTGAGCGGCAGCTGGACGGACTTCGTCCCGGGCGTCGAACCGGGTGCCCCTGCCGCGTCGGCACTCAACCCCGTGGTCGGCCTCGGGGACCGGCCGCCATCGGCGTACTGACGGCTCGCCGGACCGAGGACTGGGTGGATGCCGCTCCGCCCGACCCCTTTCCGACACCGAACACCCTTCGGCTCAGGGCAGGTTGACGTGTGGACGAATGTCGAACGCCAGGTCGCGCGCCGCCAGCCCCAGGAGGGAGCGCCCAGGGGCGGAATCAAGCCCTTCCGGGGGCGCGGCGCTTGGACCGGCGAGCGGCCGGGCACCGATGCCCGCGTGCCCATCACAGACGAGACACATCGGTTCACCGCCCTGTCGGCACGGCTCACCGGCTTCGGCGGAGCGGCCTTGGAAGCCACCGGCTTGACCGACACGTACCGGGCGGTCGCCGTGGAACAACTCGGCGCCGGGCCGTACGCACGGCTGCTGCACGAGCTGCGGGAACCGGACGCTTCCATGGACGACGACCTGAGGGCGGCCGCCCGCGCCGTCACGTACCTCTGGTACACGGGCAGTTGGCCGGGCCGGCCGCCGCTCACGGTGTCTTCGCGCGCCTACGCCGAGGGACTGGTGTGGAAGGCGGCCGGCCTCAAGGCTCCCGCCACCGATCCCGAAGGGTACGGAAGCTGGGCCGAGACCCCCGACCGGTCCGGTCCGGGCGACGGGATCGGGGGGAGCGGCCGGTGACGAGGTACGACGTGATCGTCGTCGGCGCCGGTGTCGCGGGCTCGCTCGTCGCGCACCGGCTCGGCCGGCACGGCCGACGGGTCCTGGTCCTGGAGGCCGGGGTGGCGGGCCCCAACGCCCACGAACCGGCCGCCGGCCCGCTCAGCACGGATGCCGCCAAAGCGACGAGCTCCCCCTACCAGGCCCATCCGGCAGCTGCCTGGCCCGAGGTCACGGACCTCGTCGGCACGGACGGGACCCCCGGCTTCCGGGCGTACGGCCACCTGCGGCAGGACGGCCCGCTCCCGTACGCCAGCGGATACGTCCGCGTGAACGGCGGTACCGGCAACGCCTGGACCGGCCTCGCGCCGCGCATGCTCCCGGAGGACTTCGACACCGAGTCCTTCGGATACGGGCGACGATGGCCGCTCACCTATGACCAGCTGGAGCCGTACTACCGGGCGGCCGAGGAGGAGTTGGGGGTGGCAGCCGACGTCGACGCACAGCGCGAGCACGTCGGTCTGCCCTTTCCCGACGACTACGTGTTCCCCATGCGCCCGCTGCCCGCCGCACGCCTGGACCGTCTGGTCTCGGCCCGCCTCGACGGGGTCCGCGTCAAGGACCCCGTCGCCCTGCGCGAGGTCGAGCTGAGGGTGGTCGGCACACCGCACGCACGCAACGGCGTCCCGGACCCCCGGTACGACGGCGGCCGCGGCTACGTGCCGCGCGGACGGCACGGACGGCCGGCCCCGGACAGCCGGTGCGTGGGCAACGCGAGCTGCATCCCGCACTGCCCCTCGTACGCGAAGTACACCCCGCTCAAAACCCAGGGGCGCTGGAGCCCAACCGTCACGCTGCGGGACCGGTCCGTCGTGAGCCGCGTCCTCGTCGACGGCCGGGGGCACGCCACGGGCGTGGAGTACCTCTCGTACGACGGGAAGGTGTCCGTCGCGCACGCCGATGTCGTCGTGCTCGCCGCGCACGCCGTGGAGAACGCCCGACTGCTGCTCCTCTCCGGGCTCGCCGACGCCAACGGCCAGGTCGGCCGCAATCTGATGGACCATCCGGTCCTGCTGACCTGGGGCCTGTTACCCGAGGACACCGGGGCGTATCGCGGCCCCGGCTCGGTCTCCGGCTTCGAGGGCTTCCGCACCGGCGCCGCGCGCCGGCTGCGGGCGCCGTTCCGCGTCGAACTCGGGACGTGGGGCTGGGTCTGGGCAAAAGGGCCCGTCGACACCGACGTGCACCACTTCATCACCGACCGGGGCCTTTTCGGAGCGGAGTTGCGGCGGGCGGTCGGCGACCGGATCCGCCGCCAGTTCACCTTCCAGTTCGAGATGGAACAGAGCGCCGATCCGGCGAACCGGATCACCCTCCACCCACACGAGCGCGACGCGCTGGGCCTGCCCCTCCCCCTCGTCACGTACGACCTCGACGAGCACGTGAAGAAGGGGATGGCGGCGGCCCGGGCGGTCTCGGAGCAGATCTTCGCGCAGCTCGGTGCCGAGGACCACACGGACTACGCGCCGGTGGCGGCCTGGCCGGGCCGCTTCGAGTACCACGGCCGCACTTATGGCTACCGCGGCGCAGGCCACGCCGCCGGCACCCACATCATGGGCGACTCCCGCACCACATCGGTGGTGGACGTCTGGCAGCGCTGCTGGGACCATCCGGGCCTGTACGCGGTCGGCTGCGGCAGCATGCCTTCGGTGGCCACCTCCAACCCGACGCTGACGATGGCCGCGCTCGCCCTGCGCAGTGCCGAGCGGATCGAGGCGGACCTGGCGGCCCGCGACCGCCCGGTGTCCCTGGAATCACCTCCGGCGTCCCTGGGTTCGCCCCCGGCATCCCCCGCCACCAGCATGACATCACCGCTTCAAGGAGGCTCTGCATGACCGCACACCTGCCTTTGCCGCCCGTTCCCGAACCCTTCCGACTCCCCTTCCATTACGGGGCGTTGCACCAAATCGGCGTCGACTGGCTGGTGGACCCCGAGCCGGTCCGCAAACTGCTCGCCGAGCACCACCCGGATCTGACCGCGGCCACGTTCGAGGACGGACGGGCACTGGTCTCGCTCAACTACCAGCTCTACTTCGCGCAGTACACGTTCGGCGGCGGCGTCACCCAGGAGATCGAGCTCAACGTCATCGCCTTCCCGACGGCTTCGGACGGCCGTCTGCCGCGCCTGAGCTACGCCCAGTACGCGCAGGGCTGGGACCAGACGAAGCTGCTCGGCATCGCCCGCGTCCACGTCGTGTGCGACAACCCGTTCGCGATCAGGGCCGGGCGCGAGCTCTACGCGGAACCCAAGTACCCCGGCTGGTTCGAGGTCGGCCTTCCGTCCCTCAACGGACCTGAGGGCGAGACCTGGACCGTACGGTGCATGGCGGCCGCGATCGGCCCGGACGACACCTTGGAGAAGGACCGGCGCCCGCTGCTCGACCTCACGGCGGAACTGGGCGGCCTCACCGCCGTCGCCGCCAACTCCGCTCCGGTCACCGGCTACGGCACCGACCACGAGGGGCGCCTCCTCGCCGGCCCCATGAACGTCTACCAGCCGTACCGCTGGTACGACCTGGCAGCCCCAGAACACTCCGATCGCACGCGTCTTGCGTTCCACTCCCCGGACGGCGGCCTCGGCCGCGACATCCGCGATCTCCTGGGCGACGGTCCGCCGGCCGTCGGCGCCTGGACGTTCCAGTCTCCCCCGGTGGCCGCCCACAACCGCCCGTACTACCTGCCGACGGGTCCGCGCCTCTGACGACCTGGGGGGGGAATTCGCGCGGACCCGGCCCGCGAGGGTGAGCGCGGCGAGTTCCGGGCTCATCATCGGGACGGAGTCGAGACGGCCTTCCGCCGTGGCCCTGAGTGCCGTGCTGAGGCTGCCGTGCACTGCAATGTCGGGATACAGGACTGCTGGATCGGGGGGTACGGCCACGGGACCCGATTGTGCCCGACCCGTGTATGAACAAACGCGCCGGTGCAGGCCGACCGAAATGGCGGAGACCGGGCTTGGCGACTTGCGGCAACGCCCAGGCCAACAACGGCGGAGCACCGCATCCTTGCAGCGGTAGGCGTCACGGAAGAGATGCTGTCGAAACCGCAGCGCGCTCAGTCACACCTTGGGCGTGGTGGCCGTGATGCGGGCCGCTCGGCTATCCGGCGATGGCGAGGTTGCACATCCGCGCGATGGCGAGCACGGCGCGGTGGACACCGTCGCCCGACGCCGCCCCCAAACGTCTCCTGCTCAACGCAGCGTAACCAGCACCGAACCAGCACGGGAGTCAGCACCGCCTACCCGAAAGAGCTCTCACTCTGCAATTCCGACAGGGCCTCACGACCCCGTTCCGGAGGGGTTTCGGGGCAGGCGTTCAGGTCATGTGGTGTGCGGGCACACCAGTCGTGGCCCGATGGTGATGGCGGGCCACATATGCGGTTGACCTGGGGACTTCTACGTCGTGGCCACACCCGACGTCCCCGCAGGCACCCTGGAAGTGGTGCACATCGAAGCGGGTCGCTCCTCCTTCGTCCCGACACCGCAAGCACACCTCCGCCAAGGACATGGGCAAGACCATCTCCCTCACGCTCAGTCAGCTGATGGCGCGCGACGAAGGCTGCCGGCTGGGAACTGGTCCTCGCGCAGACGGCCCCCTGTGCCATGCGACGGGCCCCCGCCCCTGCAAGGCTGGCCGAGATCCGGTTTGCAGGCCCGGACGGGGTCGTCGCCGTATGTACGGAGGAGGAGTCGTGGCACCTCTCGCTCGGATCCCGCTGGAAGGCGGCGGGTACGTCCTGGTCGAGGCTCCAGACACGGCCGAGGGGCCAGTGAGGGCCAGCCGTATCGGCGACGCCATCCATGACCTCCCGGAAACGCTGCAGGAGGCGCTCGGTCCGGTCACGGAGGCAGCGCGTGTGGCCCTCGAGCAGCTACGCGAAGCCCGCCCCGACGACATCACCATCCAGTTCGGCGTCGACCTCTCGGTCGCAGCCGGGGCCGTGATCGCCAAGACCGGTGCAGGCTGCCATCTGACGGTGACCATGGCGTGGAAGGGCAGCGATGCCGGCCGTTCTCGGACTGCGTCCGAACGACCGGAGTGACCCCCGGGCGCGGCCGAGCGGGTCCTGTGCGTTCCCGCGTACGGCGCGCACCGATCCGAATGACGTCCGGACGGGGTCCGGATGGCTACTCTGCGTGCATGCCGAATGCTCCGACGCAGTTGAGGCTGCGAGAGATTCCGGGCTGGGCGGTGGGGCTGTGTCTGTCCGGACTCGCTGCCGGTCTCTGCATGATCATCTGGTACACGGTGGATCCGCCGTTCCTTGACAAGCCCTCAGGGAACGGAGAAGTGCTCCTGCAGTTCGCAGCGACGGCCGAAGAGGCCCGCGCCATCGTGAACGGCGTCGAAGGCGGGGACGGCAGCAAGCTGTTCCAGGACGGCCTCGTTCTCGACTGGCGCATGTTCATTCCCGGCTACGCGGTGGCCCTGGCCGGGGCCTTCGGGCTCGGGCACCTCTTCCTCTACCGGGAGTCCACCCGGCTGTGGGCCCGGCGCGCCCTCGCCCTCACCCCCGTGCCGGTGGTTGCGGACTGCGTGGAGAACCTCTTCCTCTGGAGGGCTCTGAACCGGCTCGCCGCCGACCCGGTACCGGACCTGATGCGTGCGGCCTATTTCGCCCAGGTCAAATGGGCGCTCGTCGTCCCGCTGGTGGCAGCGGCCATTCTGATCGTCGTCACCCTCTACTGCCGGCGCGTTCTGGACCCCTCCTTCGTGCGGAGTGCGCGGGAGGACCGCCCTCGTCCCGTCGTGGCCCGCGCCCATAGACTCGCGGACGGCACAGAGAGCCAGTGGAGCGACCCGGACGTGATCCTCCCGCCCGCCGCACCCCACGACTGGGAGCCCCGGCCCGAGTGGACCGCCCCCGACCCGGCGCGACCACACCCGGCCGAGGCACAGAACACGAAGGACAGCGCGGTGACCCGCTGGCGCACCCGCGCGTACCAGCCGCCCGGTCGCCAACCCGGGGAGCTCGGCTTCTGCGTCTCCGGCGGCGGCATCCGGTCGGCCTCGGTCACCCTGGGTGCGTTGCAGGCGCTGCGCGGGCAACTGCTCGAGGCGACGTATCTGGTGTCGGTGTCCGGCGGCGGGTACACCGCCGGGGCCTTCCAACTGGCCCTGACCGATGCCCGGCTCCGGGCCCCGGACGGGAGCCCTTCGGTGCGGCCCGGTCTCGCGACACCCGCGGATGTGTTCGCGCCGGGCAGCCCGGAGGAGGATCACATCCGCCGGCACGCGAAGTACCTGGCGGACGCGCCCAAGGAGAAGCTGAACGCCGCGGGGGCGGTGCTGCGGGGGATGGCCGTCTCCTTCGGAATGCTGGCGCTGGTCTTCGCCGTGGCCGGACAGTTCCTGCACCAGTTCTACTCGCACGTTCCGCTGACCGAGCTCCGCCCGCTCGCGGCGGAAGCGAAGGTGTTCGACTCGTCCCTTGACCTGTACCCGAACGCCTGGCGCCCCGTCCTCGCCCTGTTCGGCCTGGCCGGCCTGGTGTCCGTCGCGTACGCCTTCGCGCGGGCCGGGAGCGACGAGTCCCGCCCGGCATGGCTGCGCAGCACCGTGAACACGCTCACCGGCCTCGCGCTGGCCGTCGCCGCGTACTCGGTCGTCATTCCTTCGGTGATCTGGTTCTTCGCCTCGCTGGCCCACAAGGCCGGCAAGGGGGGCTACTGGGACGACAGCGGGGCGGGAGTGGCCTTGCTCGGCGCGATCACCGCGGCGGCGACCGCCGCGGGCACGTGGTTCACCGCGGTCCACAAAACAGTGAAGAGGCTGAAGCCGGACGGCGAACAGGCAGGTCCGTTCGCCAGGGGCGGCACGTCCCTGGTCACACAGGTCGGCGGCAGCTGGGTGAAGGCCGTGGTGTGCTGGCTGGTGCTGCTCCTGGTCGCGTTCTTCGGCCTCGCCCTCATGTCCTGGGCCGCCGTCTACGCGGGCAGCTGGCACCCGGGCTGGAAGTGGGGGGTGCCCATCGCCCTGATCGCGCTGACGCTCGTGATCGACCAGACCACGTTCAGCCTGCACCCCTTCTACCGTCAGCGGTTGGCCGGTGCCTTCGCCGTGCGCCGCGCGGTGTTGAAGGACGGCTCGGTCGGCGCCCTGCCGTACGACTACAACTTCGAGCCGACCCCGCTGAACCCTTACGCACAGCGGGTGGAGGGCTTCCCTCAGGTCATCTTCGCCGCCTCCGCGGCCGTCTCACTGCGCAACCGCACCGCGCCCGGCCGCCCCGCCGTCCCCTTCACCTTCGCCTCCGACTACTGCGGCGGACCCGACACGGGCTGGGTCCGCACCGGCACTCTGCAGAAGACGGCCCCGGCGCTGATCGGGCGCGACCTGACCGTACAGTCCGCCGTCGCCGTGTCCGGAGCGGCCTTCGCCTCCGCGATGGGCTCCCAGACGATGTTCATGGAGCGGCTGCTCGCGCTGTCCAACGTGCGGCTCGGCACCTGGGTGCCCAACCCCCTGTACCTCGCGGAACTGGCGACGTACGGGCCCAACCGGATCATGCCGCGGCTGCCGCGGGTACGGCGGCTGCGGTACCAACTCCAGGAGCTGGTGGGCCGGTACTCGGACACCACTCCCCTGCTGCTGTGCACCGACGGCGGGCACTTCGACAATCTCGGTCTGGTCGAGATGCTCCGGCTCCGCTGCCGGACCATCTATGTCATCGACGCCTCGGGGGACTCGCCGCCGCTGGCGACCACCCTCGCGCAGGCGATCACACTCGCCTACGAGGACCTCGGGGTGACGATCACCTTCGATGACGAGGGGCAGAATCTGCTGAACCTGGTTCCCGGCAGCGCGAAACCGCTCGCGCCCGAAGTGCCGATGGCCTCCCTGAACGGCCGGTTCTCCGCCACCTGCGTGGTGCGCGGCACGATCGAGTACCCGGAACGGGTCCAGTTCTCGCCCGACACACCGGCGAGCGCGTTGGGGACGATCATCTACGTGAAGGCCAGTCTGACCCCCGACATGCCGTACGAGCTGCTCAGTTACGCCCTCCGGGAGAAGGCTTTCCCCCGCCAGGCCACCTTCGACCAGTGGTTCGACCACGCCCAGTTCGACGCCTACCGGGCGCTCGGACACCACCTCGGCACCAAGGCCGCGGAGGTAGGCCGCGCTCACGCAGCGAGGGGCGGTGTCAAGCGCCGCGGGTCCGGAGGCGCTCGGCGGTAGCGGCTGGAGTCGCACCGTGCCGTCCCCACCGCCTCCAGTTCCGGGTCGTCACCCTTCCCCGTGCCAGTACTCGTCGTGGGTGCGGTGGGCCTCGGTCAGGCCGTCGCGGAAGTACCGCTCGTAGTAGGCGTTCTCTAGGTGATGGGCCTGCAGCCACACGCCCGGTACGTGGATCGTCTCGCAGTGGGCGGGAAACCGCCCGTGAGTCTCGTAGATGTACGTGCAGATGTCCCGCGTACACGCGATGACGTCGTCGGAGTAGTCGCTGGCCTCGTGCAGGTACTGCCTGCCGAAGTCCCCCCGGTAGATGCGCGCGAACAACCCCTCGTCGGAGTAGATGCCCGCCGGCCCGAACTTCCCCGCCACGACGGCGTCGACCGCCTCGCCCATGGTGCCGTAGTTGGGCGGACACATCGCCTTGATGAGATGTTCACCGTTGTGCCGCAGGCCTACGGCGGTCGCCCTCAGGTCTGCGTAGCGCGGAAGCGGCACCTGCCAGCGCAGGAGGTCCGCCGGTCTCCACCGCGGGATGGTCCAGTCGAAATCGAGCATGGGACCGTAGGCGGGACGGAACTTCGGGTCGCCCAGCATGATCGACGGGGCGATCGAGGCGTGGATCCAGGCTCCGAGACCCATGGCGTCGGCGGTGAGCATGAGGTTCTGGAGCAGCAGGTCGGCCTCGATCTGCGTCCGCATGGCCCAGATGAAGCCCAGGGGCAGCTTGATGTCTTCGTTCAGGAACCCCGACTTCACCCACTTGCGCACGCCCGCCGAGCGGTAGAGGTTCCGGTCGTCGACGATCGCCGGCCGTGCCCCCTCGGGCTGGGTCAGCAGGTACATCAGCCCGTTGATGTATTGCCGTGACAGGTCCACCACGGGGAAGAGGAGGGTGGTGCCCGGGAGGTTCGACAGGAACCGGTTCGAGTCGAGGTAGGCGGGGAAGTCCCGCCCTCCTTCCGGTACGTCGATGCGGTGGTCGAGGAGCCGCACCTTCGCCTCGGCGGCGCGCGAGCAGAGGGTCTCCGCGTCGAACGCCGCCGCCCCGCCGTCGGATGCGGGGGGCACGTTGCGCAGGAAGTAGGTGCCGGTGTCGTTGATCAGGAAGAAGTGCGTGCCTTGGGCGTTGTCGGGGCTGCCCGCGGTCCGGCCGGCCATGTTGAGGTTCGGCTTGGCCATGATGGGCTTCCCGTCGCGGGGGTCGGCGAAAGGACGGTCCGGCATGGTGAGGCCGGAGCAGCCCGTGATGGCGATGAGGACGGCCTCTTCGAGCTCTGTCAGCGGGGCTCGTGGTGCGGTGGAGGCCCAGCTCATCGATCCGGCCTCGACCGAGCTGCCGCGGCTGACCCGGTGGGTGCGGCGACGCCAGATCGACGTGAGCAGCGGGCGGTTCACGAGGGCCTCGAACCCGGCATGGCTGTGGGTGTTCATCGGGTCGTTCATCCTGCTGTCCCTTCACGGCGCGACCGGGCGGACACGGACGCCGTCAGCCGCGCAAGCGTGCCTCGATGGTCTCGACGAGGCCTGCGATGACTCCGTCGGGCGAGGGGCTGTAGTGGGGGACGGCCCATCGCGTGATCCGGGCGTCGATGAGGGAGGGCCGGCCGGAGGCGAGCGCTTCACGGAACGCCTTCTCGAACTCCTCCAGCGTCTCGACGCGGTAGCCGTCGGCGCCGCACGCCTTCGCGTACGCGGCGAAGTCGGGGTTCTGGAACTCGACGAGCCCCGTCTCCCCGTAAGTGACGAGCTGGAACAGTTTGATCAGCTTGAATTCCTGGTCGTCGAAGACGATCCAGATGACGGGGATGTCGTTCTCGACGGCGGTCATCAGCTCGAAACCGGACAACGAGTAGCACCCGTCGCCGCACCCGACGACGACGGTCCGTTCCGGGTGCGCGACCTTCATTCCGATGGCGCCGTTGACATGGCCGGCCATCGGCCCGAAGGAGCCGACTTTGCGGAAGTTCTGCCCCTCCTCCAGCTCGACGTAGTAGCCGAGCCAGGCAAGGTGTGCTCCCGCGTCGGCGAGCAGAACACCTCGTGGGGGCAGCATCCTGCCGATCGCCTGGGCGAGCTCCCCCGGGTGGATCTTTCCGGTCAGGTGCGTGATGTGACGGGCTTCGTAGTCGCGGCCGTCGACGTCGACCGCCGGGACGTCGCCGACCCGTTCGTCCAGCGCCTCGTGGAGGGCGGCCAGCCCGAGGCGCGCGTCGGAGAGCAGCGCGTAGTCGGGCCGGTAGGCCTTGTGGAACTCGGTCTCGGAGATGTTCACATGGATGAGCACCTTGTTCTCGAAGAGGTCTTCGCGGTAGTTGAACGTAGCGTGTTGATTCAGGGAGTTGCCGACGCACAGCACGACATCGGCCTCGCGAAACGCCTTCCACGCGCTGGAGTGTCCGCTGTCCGCGAAGACGCCCACCGAGAGCGGGTGACCCTCGGAGACGATGCCCTTGCCGTCCAGCGTGGTGAGCAGGGGAATCTGGAAGCGTTCGATGAAGCGCCGGACCTCCGCTCCCGCTCCGCTGCGGATCGCGCCGAACCCCACGAGCGCCACGATGCGCTTGCGCCGTGTGAGGGCGTCGTCCAGCACCGAGGCGATCTCCGCCACGCGGGCCCGATCCGGGACGACCGGGGCCACGTCGAGCCGGATGTGCCGGAAGTTCGTCACCTCGACGCCACGGTGGGTGAGGTCCTCGGGAACGTGGATGTGCACCGGCCCGGGCCTTCCTTCGAAGGCGATGTTGACGGCTTCCTCGAGCACGTCGCACGTGTCGGCGGCGTCGGCGAGCAGGAAGGACTTCTTCGTCGTGGCGGCGAACATCGCCCGGGAATCGGGTGTCCGGTTCAGGCCCGAGGTTTCGTTGAGGGAGCCCCATCCCTGCCATTCCCTGGAGGCGTATCCCGAGACTGCCAGGACGGGGTAGGAGTCGGACATCGCGACAGCCATACCGGAGAACAGGTTGAACGCACCGGGACCTGCCGTTGCGAAACAGAAGCCCAATTCGTTCGTGTACATCGCGTGGCCGCACGCCATGAAGGACGCGGCCTGCTCATGCCGCGTGATGACCGGCCGGATCTGCTGCGAATGCTTCAGCGCCAGCATCAGGCCGGCGGCGTTCTCTCCGGCACCGCCGAAAGCGGCCCGGACTCCGATGTCTTCCAGGCCCTTGACTATGGCTTCGTAAACCCTCATCGCCGTTCCCTCGTCCACTCCCCCGCATGTGTTGTCTGCGAGTGCGGTGTCGACACGGCACGGAACCAGTCTGCCAGTACTCGACGCATCCCGCTCCCGCACATGAAGTGGACCGTACGAGTGACAGGGCCGGCCTCACCGTCCACAGCGCGCGCAGCACTCGTACGGCGGTCATCTACCGGGGCGGGAGGCGGATGCCACCCGTCTGCGTTGTTCCGCGCGACGCGGCCGCATCACTGAGTCAGGGTTGCCGTGTGTAACCCAGGTGCCCGCGGACCCAGTCCCGGGCAGCCGTGCAGCGTCACCTCGTCGTCCGTCGGCCTTGCGTCCGGAGAGCGGGGTGCGCCTTGGCGAAGAGGCACACATGGCCGAGACCAGGCAGTACGAGCACTACGTGGGCGGCAACCCCGAGGCGGAACGGCTCGTCTTCGAGCGGCTCGCCCGCGAGCTCATGCGGGTCCAGCTCAAGTCCATGAAGCGTAGTGGCGCCTCCGGCCTCGCGCGGACGTTCCACGCCAAGGCCGTTCTCGGCGCGGAGAACGCGCGTCTGGCCTTCGTCGGCGACCTGCCCCCCGACCTGCGGACCGGCTTCGCCCAACCGGGTGCCGAGTACCCCGTCACCGTGCGGCTCTCCAATGCGAACGGCGCCCGCCAGCCCGACCACGCCCCCGATCTGCGCGGAGCGGCTTTGCGCATCGCGGCAGGAGCCGACGAAGCGCACGACCTGCTGATGACGAGCCATCCGGTCTCGCACGCGCGCAACGCGCTCGAGTTCGTCGAATTCGCGAAGGCCATGGCGGGCGCCGACTCGACGCTCCGGAAGGCCGTCGCGCTGTTCGTCACCCTGCCGCTCGCGGTCGGATGGTCCACGGCCGCGCGCATGCGCCGCAACGTGCGTGCGGGTACCAGCCGCCCGGTGAGCAGCCTGGCGCTGGAGACGTACTGGAGCCGCGGCGCCATCCTGTGGGGTGACGCGGGGCCGGTGCGCTATCAGCTGAGCCCCGCGGACGACGCTCCGTCGGCCCCCGCGCCCTCCGGCACCGACCCCGATTTCCTGCAGCACGAACTCGGACGGCGGCTGAAGGAGGCGGATGTCGTCTTCGAGTTGTACGTCCAGCGCTACGTGGATGCCCACCGGACGCCCATCGAGGACGGCGCGGCCGAGTGGAAGGAGGGGGACACGCCTCTCGTGCGGGTGGCAACGCTGACCATCCCGCGCCATGACATCTGCTCCGCCGAGGCTCGCACCGCAGCAGCACGGGTTGACGAGCTCGCCTTCAACCCGTGGAACACGACGGAGGATTTCCGGCCCCTCGGAAACCTCAACCGGGCGCGCAAGGTCGCCTACGAAGCCAGCAGCGCCCACCGACTGGGCCACCGGTTCGCCAACGTCGAGCCGCGGCGCAACGCCGTACTGGGAGTCCCCTTGCGCGCCGCCTTCCGCGGCCTCAACCGATGCGTCCCCTGGCACCGGCTGCCCACGAGCCTCGGTCTGCTGAACCTCCTGGCCTTCCGGCAGAAGCTGCGCCAGGACAACCTGGTCGACACCGAGCTCCGCGAGGCTCCGCCCAGAGCCCAGCCCGTACCCGATCCCATCGACGAGGACATGCGGCTCGCGCGGAGCTACGACGGCACCTACAACGACCTGTCCGCACCGAGGATGGGGGCTGTCGGGTCCGCCTTCGGCCGCAACCTCGCGCCCGTCTATCAACCAGAACTGTTCGACGTACCGAACCCGGTCACCGTCAGTCGCGAGCTGCTGCACCGCGACGTCTTCATTCCGGCACGCTCCCTCAACGTCCTGGCCGCCGCCTGGATCCAGTTCCAGGTGCACGACTGGGTCAACCACAAGCGCTACCCCACCGGCACGAAGACCGTCGAGGTGCCGCTCCCTCCCGGTGTCACGTGGAGGAACACTCCGGGCGGACGTCCCGAGGACGTCATGCGCTTCGCCGAGAACGAGGGGCTGTACCCGGCCGACGGCAAGGGTCCGCCGACGCTGTTCGCCAACGCGGCGTCTCACTGGTGGGACGGTTCCGAAATCTACGGCGGCAACGAGGACACCGGAAGGTCGCTGCGCGAGCCGGGGGGCGGTGCCGCGCTGCGCCTGGAGGACGGCCACCTGCCGGCCGGGCCGGACGGCCTCCCGCTCACCGGGTTCGCGGAGAGCTGGTGGTACGGCCTCAGCGCCATGCAGACCCTCTTCGCCCGCGAGCACAATGCCGTGTGCGAAGCACTGCGGCAGGAGTACCCGACCTTGAGCGAGGACCGTGTCTACCACACGGCGCGACTGGTCGTCTCGGCTCTCATCGCGAAGATCCACACCGTGGAATGGACTCCGGCGATCCTCGCCACCGAAGTGATCGACGTCGGCCTGAAGACCAACTGGCAGGGACCGCCGAAGAAGTGGCTCGAACAACTGGGACTGTGGCTCTTCGAGGCGCACTCACTGACCGGCATCCCCGAGACCCTCCCGGACCACCACGCCGCTCCGTACTCGCTCACCGAGGACTTCGTCACCGTCTACCGCATGCACCCGCTGCTCCCCGACGACTTCGAGATCGTGGACCACCGGCTCGGCCGGCGCTTGGACACCCTCGGCTTCAACGACGTGCAGGGCCCCGCCGCGGAAGCGCTCATCCGCAAGACCGGTCTGGCCAACTCGCTGTACTCACTCGGCATCGCCCATCCCGGCGCGATCACGCTGAACAACTACCCGCACGCCCTGAGGTCGTTCGAGCGGGAGGGCGAGGTCATCGACCTGTCCGTGGTCGATTTGGTACGCGCACGGCGTCGCGGTGTACCGCGCTACAACGACTTCCGGGCCGGTCTGCACAAGCCGCGCGTGCGGCGGTTCGAGGACGTGTCCGGCGACGCGGAGACCGTCGCACGCTTGAAGGAGGTCTACCGCGATGTCGATCACATCGACACCATGGTCGGTCTCTTCGCCGAGAACCCGCCGCACGGCTTCGGCTTCAGCGACACCGCCTTCCGAATCTTCATCCTGATGGCGACCCGCCGCCTGCAGAGCGATCGCTTCCTCACGGTCGACTACAGGCCCGAGGTGTACACCCCTTTGGGCATCGACTGGATCGAGCGCAATGGCATGAGCAGTGTGGTGGTGCGGCACTGCCCCGAGTTGGCGGGCCTCCTGCCACGCACGGCCAGCGCGTTCGCGCCCTGGCGCCTGGCCACGGCCACGGGAACCGGAGGCGGACGCGGACGCGGCTGAGGGGACCACTCGTTCGGGCCGCCCGCGTGGGCGGCCCGAACGAACCGCCGTGCGTGTCAGATGGTGAACGGCTTCTGCTTGAGGAAGCCCGCCGACGGGCTGCCCGTCGTGTAGAAGTTCGGGCTCTGGTTGGCGGGCATCCGCTTCTGGATGTCGCGGTGGAAGGTGCGGTAGTCGCCCAGGAAGGCTCCCTTCCCCCAGACCTTGAGAAGGTTCGCGGTGAACAGTCCGTTGACGTCTCCGTCGGACGCCACCTGGTTGTCCTGGCAGGCGGCGATGAGTACGGCGCCGGGCTCCGGGCGGCCGCCGTCGCCGTCCTTGAGCTCGCGCTGGAGGCCCTCGTAGAACGGCCGGTCCCGGGCGAAGATCTCCTGCTGCTTGAGCAGCGGCATCAGCCGGGACGCCGCCTCCACCTGGCCCGGGTCACGGGTCTGGAACTGCGACTCCAGCGCCTCCGGGGTGAGCAGCCCCTGGAGGGACTCGATGGCGCTGCCGCTGTGGCAGCAGTCCAGCAGGACGAAGATCCTGACCCCCTCCTCGAACCGCCGGAACTCCCGGTACAGCTCGTCGTCGAGGAACTGGCGGTCGAAGAAGACCAGCGTCTCGTCCAGCCGGTCGGGCTCGTCGTCCGATCCGACGACGTTGTCCATCTGGCCGCCGTGGCCCGAGTAGGTGAAGAGCAGGATGTCCCCGCTCTTGAGCCGTCCGGCCGCCTTGCGCAGTTCCCCGGTGATGTTCTCCACCGTGCCGTCATTGGTCAGGATCACGGTGTCGCCGAACCCGCCGGCGCGGGCCACCGACGCCATGTCGTGGGCGTCGTTCTCGCAGGCCAGGAGCTTGCCGTCCCAGCCGTCGTACGCCGCGGGATCGACCTTGTTCAGACCGACGTGGATGGACAGACCAGTGGGCACGGGTACTCCTCGGGGCGGGGCGGGCGAAGGGGGGGTCGACAGCATGGGTTCCGCGGCGGCCGCCGCCTGAACCGGGGTGCTGGGGACGCCGCCCGATCGGGCCTGTCGGGGGGAGCCGGCGGGAGGGCCGCTGTTCGGGTGGCCCGTCGCACCGCACCGTAAATGATCACTTCAGCGCGGTATTGCTATCTCATGAACGTAATGAGCACGCCATCGGACCGGGCTGCGGGCGCCGAGGCACGGCCGGGCTCCCTCGCCGATCGCACCGGCTACGACGAGTCCTTCCTCGGAGACGTCGTCCCGCTCCCCCTCCCGGCCTCGAACGGGATCGAGACCGTGGTCCTCCCCTACACCCACTTCACCGTCGTCCTGCGCCCCGACCGCAGGCTGGCCGCCTCCACCGCCGTCTGCATCGACGGCGAGCGGCTCGTGGAGGACGTACCGCGGGACGACAACTGGGGGTTCGACCCCCGCGTACCCGAGGCCCAGCAGTCCGGCAACGACATCTACCGCGACAACTCCCTGGACCGGGGGCACCTGGTCCGCCGCCTGGACCCGGTCTGGGGTGCCGTGGCCGAGGCCAACCGCGCCAACACCGACACCTTCTTCTTCACCAACGCGGCCCCGCAGCAGGACTCCTTCAACCAGGGCAAGGAGCTGTGGCAGGGGCTGGAGAACCATCTGCTGGACCACGCGGCCCGGTTCGACCGCAAGCTGTCCGTCTTCACCGGTCCCGTACTGCACGACTCCGACCCGCCCTACCGGGGCATCCAGGTGCCGCTGCGGTTCTGGAAGGTGGCCGCCTTCGTGCACAACGGCGGACTGGCCTCGACGGGGTACATCCTCGACCAGAGCCCGGACCTCACCCGGGACCACGAGCGGGCGATGGCGGGCGCCAAGCCCGGCGATCCGCCACCGCTCGGTCCGTTCCGCACGTTCCAGGTGCCCGTCACCGACATCGTCGAGCTCACCGGCCTCGACTTCGGGCCGCTGCCCACCGTCGACCTCATGCCCGTCACCCGCGCACCCGCGGAGCGCTGGAAGCGACTGCAGAGCTACGACGACGTGGTCCTGGACAGCTGAGATGGACGACGCCACCGTCGTCTACGTCCACGGAAACGGGAACAAGGTCCGCAAGGAACTGCTCAAGTCCCGGTGGGACAGGGCACTGTTCGGCACGGACATAGGCGCGGCATCGCGGATGGCCTGCTGGGCGCCGGTCCGGTACGGCACCCCCCTGCCCGACGACGAGCCCGACCCGCTGTCCGGCGGCCCGCCGAGCGTCCGGGAACTCCCGGACCCGACGGTGCCGCGGACTCCGGAGGAGTTCATCGAGCAGACGCTCCGCGAAGCGCGCCGGAAGGCGGGTCCGGCGCGCGGGAGACGGTCGGCACAGGCCGGGGAGGAGCAACTGGCCCACTGGCTGGCGAAGATGACGTACTCGGCCGAGACCCTCGGCCGTGCCGAGGACGCGACGCCCGCACCGGCGACGGCACCGGCTTCACCGGACCTGGCCGAGGCGCTGCCGCTCCCCCTCTTCATGCGCGCACCCGTCTTCGAGCTGCTCGTGAAGCTCACCTTCGAGGACGTGTACGCGTACTTCTTCGGCGGCGTCGGCGAGGAGATGCGCGATGTCGTCCGCGGCGAGCTGGCCGACGTGCCCCCCGGGCCGCTCGCCCTGGTGGGGCACAGTCTCGGCTCGGTCATCGCGTACGAGGTGCTCCGCGAGGAGCGACGGGATGTCACCCTGTTCGTCAGCCTGGGATCTCCGCTCGGCATCACCGAGGTCCAGGACCGGCTCGCGCTCCCGGCGGCGGTCCCGGCGGGTGTGGCGGCCTGGTCCAACGTCTCGGACCTGCGGGACCTGGTGGCGCTCGACCACTGGCTGCGGCCCGAGTACGGTCCGGCCGGCCTCGTCACCGACCATCTGGTCAGGAACGACAGCGGCAACCACCACGGCATCACCGAGTACCTTCGGAGCGCGCCCGTCCAGCAGAAGCTGCGTACGCTCTTCGGCCGCGTTGCGAGTCACCCGGCCGAGTGAAACCATGGCAGGTATCAGGCAATCCGGCTTTCCGCGCCGCTACGGCGGATGTGCAGGTGCGGTATGTCTCCCAAGGATACCGAGTGGGGACTCGTCACCGAAATGGTGCGGGACCACTTCTTCGTTGCCGGCGAACCCCGGCCCAAGCTGATCCAGTTCGGATTCTCACCCGAGTTCGTGAGCAGAATCCCACTGAATTACGTCGCCGCAGATAATTCCGTCGCCCTGGTCGAGGCCGTGCGGAACAGCGACATCGGAACCCAGCTCCAACTCCTCAGCACGCTCGTGCGGCTCGACTCGCTCACCTCCCTCCCGGCCGGGGAGGAGGCCCTGCGCCTCAAGAGCGAGCTGGAGGAGGCCGTGCGGCTGCACATCTCACCGCAGGACTTCTTCCTCAGCAGCGTGCTCAGCAACGGCGCCGAGGTGTTCATCGACCGGGCGGATTTCAGGAAGCGGCTCCGCGAATTCTTCGAGAATCCCGACAAGACCGTTCTGGTGGTGGACGGGGAGCCGGACAGTGGGCGCTCCTACAGCTACAAACTGATCCGGCACATAGGCGAGCACTGCGATTTCCGCCCGGTGCGGGTGACGCTGAACCGGACCTCGACCGCCGAGCAGGTGGTCCAGCGGCTCATCGAGTGCGTCACGGATCCGAGCCCGGTTCCGCCGACGCCCCCGGACACGGCCCTCCCGCCCCTCCCGCCCCTCCCGCCATTGAAATCGACACAATTGAACGATCCACTACCCGAGATCGACGCCGCGCTGCACCGCATCGTCAGCCAGGCCACCACCACGGGCCGGCCGTACTGGCTGGTACTGGACGACTGCGACAAGCTCGACGTCAATTCCGACGTCTGGGACTGCATCGGGAAGCTGGCTCTGACCCTCCACAAGCAGAGGCCGGCACCGCCCGACGTTCCGCCCCGGCTGGTACTGCTCGGATACTCGCCGACGATGCGCCAGCTCCCGTACGAGATACGCAAAAACGAGGTCAGGGACACCGCCCGGATGTTCGGCCCGGAGGATCTGAGCCAGTTCTTCCGGCAGTTCTTCACCGAGGCTTCGGCTCTCCCGGACGTCCAGCGGGTCTCCGCCCTCGTGGAAACGGCCGTTCCCGCCGTGCTGCAGGCCTGTGAGGCCTCCGGCCCGGACGGCTACATGCGCAAGATCTGCACGGCGACAGCGGCGTCGGTCCGTATCTACGGCGCGCTCGCCCCCGGCGAGGACTTCGGCGCGCGCCTGAGCGACCAGCTGAGCGCCGCCGTGGCCTCCCCGGGCCTCGCGGACGTGTCGGACCTGCGCAAGGCCTACCGGGAAGCGGCGTCCCTGCTGAGCCGGTTCGACCCCGCACGGCTGAAGCTGCCCGGCGAGAAGGAGCCCTCCGGGGCGGCCGGGGTGGAGCTGCTGCGCGACTGCCGGGCCGTCGGCGCGCGCAACACCTTCACCTGGGCCCTCAAGGCCGAGGTCCGCGACACGGCACTGGGCGGCTTCGCCGGTCCGGAAGGGGCCCGGCGCGCCCTGCTCGCCAACCTGGAGCAGATCCCGCCCGGCCCGGGCCCGGAACGCATCGCGCTGGCCTACCTCGACGGCACGCCCCCGGACCTCGCCCACCAGAGGCTGGACGAGCTGCCGCACACGCTGCAGGCGGTGTTGTGGCTCGCGCAGATCCCGGGCATCACCGGCATCCCCGACAGCGCCGAGGTCCAGCACCTGCTCGACCGGGCGCGGCTGATGCAGCCCCTCGAACGCCTCGGGCACACCTCCTTCCAGGGGCGCGGCGAGGAACTGGCCCGACTGCGCGCCTACATCGGACTGCCCACGCCGCTCCAGGACGATTTCACCCGGGCGGTCGGCACCGGCACGAAGCGGCCGGTACTGGTCCACGGGCCGAGCGGCGTCGGCAAGAGCACCCTGCTCGCTACGTTCCTCCGGGACAGCCTGCGCGACTTCCCCACCGCGTTCCCCTTCGCTTACGTCGACTTCGAACGGCCCACGCTCTCGGCCCACGAACCGGCCACCCTGATCGCGGAGATGGCCCGGCAGCTCAGCGTCCAGTACCCCGCACACCACGCCGATTTCGACGCCCTGGCGCATGCGTGCGAGGAGACCGTCGGCCTCCACCGGGCCGAGGAGGGCACGGTCGACGAGCTCTACGAGCTCGCCACCACCCGGGCGACGATGGCGCGGCTCTCCCAGTCGGGGGTGCACGCCCTGGCCTCGGCACGCGAGGGCATGCTGGCGGCGCAGCTCGCGACACTCGTCGTCCAGGCCGTGGGGGTGCCCGCGGCGGAGCAGCCGCCGCTGGTGCTCGTGATCGACTCCTTCGAGGAGGCCCAGTACAGCGGTTCCCCGGAGCTCGGCCGCATGTGGGGCCTCTGGTCCGCGCTCCAGAAGGTGCACCCGCGGCTGCGGACCGTCGTCGCGGGGCGGCTGCTGAAGCACCATCCGGCCCGACTGGTGGAGCCCCTGACCATCGAGCTGACCGAACTCGGCCCGGAGGCCTCCGTGGCCCTCCTGGTCTCCTGCGGGGTGAGCGACGAACGCCTGGCCGAGAAGCTCGCCGACCGCGTGGGAGGCAATCCCCTGAGCCTGGAGCTGGCCGCGCGGGCGGCCGAGCAGGAAGGCGGAGGCGACGGCGACGGCGACCGGGTCGAATCGCTGAACGAACTGATCGAGAGCCTGCCCCGGCGGCGCCACCACTTCTACCGCAAGGTCGACCAGATGCTCATCCAGGGGACCCTCTACGAGCGGATCCTGCGGCGCATCCGGGACCATGACGTCCGCGCTCTGGCGCAGGCCGGCATGGCACTGCGGAGCATCACCCCCGGACTGATCCGGGAAGTCCTCGCCGGTCCCTGTGGACTGACCGTGGACTCCGACCCGGAGGCGGAGCGCCTCTTCGAGCTGTTCTCCCGGCTCGACCTGGTGGAATCCGCCGGCCCGGGGACCGTACGCCACCGGGCCGACCTGCGCGCCATCATGCTCCGGCTGGCCGACCGCGCCCGTGCGGACCTGATGCGGGCGGTCGCGCAGCGCGCCGTCGCGTACTACGCGGTACGCGAAGGCCTGGAGTCGCGGGCCGAGGAGATCTACCACCGGCTCCGGTTGAACGAGAGCCCGCGCGAGGTGGAGCTGCGCTGGCTGCCCGGCATCGAGCGGTTCCTCGTCGGGGCCGACCAGGACATGGCGGGGCGGTCCGCCGCCTACCTCGCCGGGCGCTTCGGCGGCCACACCCCGGACGAGGTGATGGCGGAGGCGCAACAGGAGGACTGGGAGCGCATCGCCGCCGGAGAGGTCGAGAACCTGCTGTCGCAGGGGTACACCGAAGCGGCCGCCGCCCGGATCGAGGGGCGGCGCCCGTGGACCTCGGGCAGCCCGCTGCACCCGCTGTGGGTCGAGACCCTGGACCGCCTGGGCCGTCGCACCGAAGCCCGGGCGGCCGCCGACGCGGCCATCGAGCGCGCCGATGAGGACGGCTTCCCCGCACTGCAGCTGGAGCTGCTCCTCCTCTCGGCGCGGCTGGCCGAGGCGGACGGCGACCTCGCCGAGGCCGACGACGACCTGACCGAGGCCGAGGAGATCGCCACGGGCCTGGGCAAGGACTTCGAGGCGCTGGGCGCCCTGCTGACCCGTGCTCAGCTGGCGTCCCGCACCGAGGAACGCCGGCAGGAGGCCGGGAGCAGGCTGGCCGAGCGACTGCGGCGGCTGCCCGACGCGGAGCTGGTCCGGCGGCCGGCCCTGGTGCGTGCCGCGGCCGCCGAGGTCTCGCGCGACCACCCGCGGATCCTGGAGCACGCCCTGGACGTCGTGGGCCTGCCCGAGACCGAGGACGCGGTCCTGGACATACTCGGCGAAGCGAGCGTCCGGGTGATGGCCGAGCGACCCGAGCTGCGGGCCCCGCTGCTCCGCCTTCTGGAGGAGTCCGCCGGCTCGCCCGACCGTTCCGCTGCCGCCGTCCGGTCCGCGATCGGGGTCACCCGCCAGGAGGTGCAGGGGATGCTGCGTGAGGCGCGCCGACTCGGGACGCTCGACCGGCTCGCCAGGCGCCTCCTGACCCTCGACCGGAACGGCGAGCTCACCGCGGCCGTGGCGGCGGCGATGAGCGCCGGGGCAGTCACCCCCGGCGCCGTCACCCCCGGCCCGGCCGAGGCGGCCACCTCCGCGGAGAGCCCCGAAGAAGGGAACGGCCACCGAGCGGCCTGATCGACCATGAGCGACACGTACATCTCCCAGGACGACGTCGTGCAGCTGAAGGACACGGCGGTGGAGGCAGGATTGGCGGACCCGGCCCTGCGGAGTCTGCTGTTCGCGGGAATCCTCCCGAAGTACCGTGCCTCTCTGCCGATCCTCGCGGCGCCCGGCCCACAGATCCAATCGGACCTCAACGAGATGAACCGGGTGGAGCGGCTGATCAACGGCACCGTTCCGCTGGCCATCTGGCTCCGCAACGCCGCCGACCAGCTCACCGACGCCGCCGCCCGCGACGTGGTCCTCAAGGCACTGGACCGGGTGGCGCGCGACGCGGCCGGCGAGCCCGACGTCCCCATCGGGGAGATCAAGCAAGAGATCATCTTCCGGGACGACACGGTGCCCTTCGACTTCCTGGCCGGCGGAGCGCGGGCGGGCGAATCGGTCGCCCGCATCAAGGTGCTGCCGTACGAGGGGGGCGCCCTGCTCAAGCCGGTGGCACTGCCCCACAGCGGCACGGGCTGGCTCATCGCCCCCGACCTCCTCGTCACCAACCACCACGTGGTCAACGCCCGCAAGCGCACCGACGGCCATCAGCAGGTGGCGGACCCGTCGGACCTCCTGCTCCAGGCCCAGGGATCACGCTCCCGGTTCGACTACCTGAGCGAGGACGACACGGACGCCGAGGAGACACAGGCGAGCGAACTCCTGGCCTGGGACGAGGACCTGGACTACGCCGTACTACGCCTGAGCGGCGCCCCGCCCCTGCCCCTGGCCGATGCCCCGCCCCTGCGCGTGGCCGATGCTCCGCCCCGCCCCTTCCTCCGCGTCGCCACCGCACCGCTGGAGGTGGCCAAGGACACGCCGGTGGCACTCAACATCATTCAACACCCGGGTGGGGAGCCGAAGCGGATCGCGCTGCGCAACAACCTCGCGTTCGAGGCGGACGACACCGACGTGCGCTACTTCACCGACACCCGGGGCGGCTCCTCCGGCTCGCCCGTGCTGACCGACGATTGGACGGTGGTGGCCCTGCACCGCGGCACGCGGCGCGTGACGGAAGGGGTCATCTTCCAGGGCAAGACCACGGCCTTCGTGAACGTAGGCACGCAACTGAGTGCCATCATGCGGCACCTGCGGGAGCACAACCCGCAGATCCACGACGAGATCGCTGCGGCCCAGTCGCGCTGACGCGACGGGCACGATCACAGGAGGTGTGAGATGCGCGGTGGATCACCGGTGGCGACCGGGCCCGAGCAGGTCTTCCGAGAGGATCTGCTGGAGGTCGCCGCACGCGTACGCAAGGGGCTGCACGCTGAGATCCCCGAGTCCACCGAGGAGCTTCCCCGGGAGGAAGAGGCGGCAGCGCAGATCGGCCGCGCCGCCCGGGAGGAGCGGGCCCGGGTGCTGGAGGCCGGGGTGCGCGGGCTGGAGAAGCTGGCGGCGGGCCGCAGGGGCGACGTCGACGCGGACGAGTCCTTCGGCGTGGAGGCGATCATCCTGCTCGAAGGCCGCCCGGCGATCCTGGTCCAGGGCCAGGACTTCGCCTCGCAGCCGGGCGACTGGGCCCTGCTGGACGGGCAGCGGCCGGGCATCCGGGCATCGATCGAGCGGGTCGGCCGGGTGGAGGTCTCCGGCCACGCGGACCTGGACTGGCTGGGCACGGGCTTCCTGGTCTCACCGTTCGCCGTGATGACCAACCGCCATGTCGCGGCCGAGTTCAGCCGTGCGGACGGCGACGGCGGGTTCACCTTCCGCCAGGGCATGGGAGCGCGCATCGACACCGCCGAGGAACTCGGCGCGCCCGCCACCGACGGATCGTTCGAGTTCAAAGTCACCGAGGTCATCGGCATCCACCGGGACGTCGACATGGCACTGCTCCGGGTGTCCCCGGCAGCGGGCAGCGGCGGGCCCCTGCCGACGCCGCTACCGGTCGCTGCCGACGCTCCGCCGGACCTGGAAGGCCGGCCCGTGTACGTGGTCGGCTACCCGGCGGCGGACGGCCGCCGCAACGAACCGGAGGCCATGAGCCGCATCTTCATGGACATCTACAACGTGAAGCGGCTCCAGCCGGGCACGGCGACGGCGCTGGTCCCGGACGGGCCCGGGTTCACCATGACGCACGACTGCTCCACGCTCGGCGGCAACAGCGGCTCCCCCGTCTTCGACCTGGCCGACCACCGGGTCCTCGGCCTCCACTTCGGCGGCCGGTTCAGGTCGGGCAACTTCGCCGTGCCGCTGTTCCAGCTGACGGACGACCCGCTGCTGGAGCGGGCGGAAGTCAACTGGGTGTAGGACGGTGCCGCACATGAATGCCGGGGGTCCGCGTTCAGTTCCCGGTGATCGGTTCGCCGTCGAACGCGCCGCCTATACAAGTCCACAGGCCGGTACCGGAGTCGTACTCCACCTTCCCCACTTTGTCGGCCTCGCACTCCGCTCCGGTGACCGTCGGTACGGCAGCCGACGCGACGGGGACTGCGGCGCCGAGAACGGCCAGGACGAGTGCGGCGGTGAATCCGAGAATGCGCCTACGCATGGGAGCTCCCTTCGGGGACGAGCGATACCTACACGTCAATTCCAGCTTCGCCCTGCGCCGCCTTGACCGCACCCTGACGCCGCGGTGCTCAGAGGGGCACGCTCCGGGGGCACTTACCTCGGACTGAGAGGAGGCTGATGTCATGGCGAACACACCCGAGGTGTCCGTAGCGCCGCCTGATGACCTCGGCTTGCGGAAGGTCCTGATCGACGGCCACCGCGTGGGAGAGGCCCGCTCTGCCGGGGAGCTCTGGAGAATCCTGGATCGTGCCGGTGTGCGAGTCGGGCACCACGACATCCAGTGGCTCGGCGGGGACTGCGGTGTCTGGCCGGACCGGCCCGTCCGGCGCCTGACCATCGGCCTGCTCATGGTCTTCGGCTTCCTCGCGACCGCATGCCCGCTCTTCCAGATCGGAATGTCGGACAGCGGCGATGCCCTGACCTACGGCGGACGGATCGCAGGAGTCACCGTCCTCGTTGCCGCCCTGGTGGAGCTGGCTGCCGCCGGGGCTGCGGTCGACTACTGGGGCAAGCGGCGATGGCGCTACTCGGGGGTGGCCGTTCTGGGTGGAGTCGTCATCGCCCTCCTCTGCGGGATCTGCCTCCTCCTGCTGCAGATCGGCGAGCGTTTCACCGGCTACACCCTGATCGGGATCGCCCTCTGCGTCTGGGCTTCGGTGGCGCTGGTCGAACTCATCAAGCTGCGGGCGTGGAAAGGCCTCCGCAATCCCAAGACGATCGCGATCGGGGTCATCATCTCCACCCTTCTCGCCGGCGCCAACCTGGCCTACTCGCAAATCTATCTGCCCTATGTGAGAACCCCGCTGATACAGAGCGGGGCAGAGTTCAAAGAGTCGAGTCTGCAAAAAGTCGCGTCCCTGCTGCACGTGACGGTCCATCTCCACGTGAAGAACGCAGGCGAAGTTCCCGTCTACATCCTCGACAGCAAGTACTGGATCCATGGCGGGCCCGCGAACAGCAGCTCCGACACCAAGACCCCATTCGATTTGATCTACCATGGCGCTTTCGTCACGCCCGTGGGCAGCGTGCTGAATCCAGGGGAGGAGATCGCGCAGGACGTGGTCGTCGAGGTCAAGGATCCGGAGAAGCGCACGTGGGAAGCCATCCGGGCCCAGACCGAGGTGTACGTGATCAGGAAAGACAGAATGAAAATGCCCACTGCTTACGAGCGCTCCGGGGTCGGAGGCAAGAAGCTCGCGGAGGACGCCAAGAAGGAGAAAGGATATCCTGCCGACACAAAGTACAGGTATCGATCAAACATCTCGAACAGCAGTGAAATTCTGAACGTGACCCGGGGGCGACAGCAGATAACAGTGTTCAGAGTGGACAATGGCGAGTGGCCGCGCGTCGTCGTGGACGTATCGCCGCCGGATGAACGGATAGAGTTCAATCCCAAAAATCCCTACGCGAACGAAAAGAACATCGACCGGTACGGTCTTTCTCCGGTACGCGGCACCACAGCGGTGACGCCCTACCTGGAACTCCTGGAGAAGGCCCGCTCAGGCGGGTAGGGGGCCACTCCACATCTGACCACATCGAACGTCGCGAACGTTCCGCGCGTCGATGAATGGTCGACCGTCATCCCTCCTATTCATGAGGTGTCCCATGAGCAGGACCTCGCGAATCAACTGCATCATCCCCCCGTACCTCCTCAGGAGGCTTCTGGAGAGCGAACAGAGCGAGGTGCGCCAGGCCGCCCTCGACACCATGTTGACCACGGCTCGCCTGCGAGGTCAGCGAGAGGTCCGGGCGTACTTCGCCGGCGCGGCCGCCCCCGGTAACGGCCGGCGCACCGTCTTCGACTGCGAGGAGAAGAGCTCCCTCCGGACCGCCGCCCTGGCCAGGTCGGAAGACGGACCGGAGTCCGTGGACGAGTCCACCAACCGGGCGTTCGACGGGCTCGGCCTGACGCGCGATTTCTTCAGGGAGGTGTTCCAGCGCGATTCGATCGACGGCCGCGGGATGCGGCTGGACGGGTTCGTTCACTTCGGCGTGAAGTACAACAACGCGTTCTGGGACGGACGGCAAATGGTCTTCGGCGACGGGGACGGAAAGGTGCTTGGTGACCTCACCGGATCCCTCGACGTGATCGCCCACGAGCTGACGCACGGAGTCACGGAGCACACCGCTGGATTCGAGTACCACAACCAGTCGGGTGCCCTGAACGAGTCGGTTTCGGACGTCTTCGGGTCGCTGGTCAAGCAGTGGTCGCTGAAGCAGGCGGCCGAGGAGGCGGACTGGCTGATCGGCGCCGACGTGTGGACCCCCGGAATCGATGCCGACGCCCTGCGATCGATGAAGGCCCCGGGGCATGCGTACAACAATCCGCTGTTCGGAAAGGACCCCCAGCCCGATCGTATGAGCAAATTCATCCACCTTCCAGACACAGAGGAAGGGGACAACGGCGGGGTGCACCTCAACTCCGGCATTCCGAACAGGGCGTTCTTCCTGACAGCCGTAGGCATCGGCGGATTCGCATGGGAGGCCGCCGGGCCAATCTGGTATGAATCGCTCAAAGTGTCCGGCGCCGATGCCCAGTTCCAGGATTTCGCCCACACCACCTTCCAGAAGGCCGGGGAACTGTTCGGCGTCGGCAGCGCCGAACAGTCGGCCGTGCTGGCGGCGTGGCAGGAGGTAGAAATCTCCATCAAGGGCGTCCCGACAGGTGCCGCCCGAGCACGGAGCCGTGCGGCCAACGGGAGCGGTGGCTTGGGCCGGCAGGACGGCCTGGCAGCCCTGAGCAGGCAAATCGGGGAACTGAGCGCCAAGGTGACGGCACTGGCCAAGGACGTGAACGCGCTGAAGGCAACCAAATGAAGGTGCTGGGCGGCGCAGCCAGTGCAGGAGGTAGCCGCCGGGCCCCTGCTGATCCTCGTCGGCCTACGGTGTCCGGTCACCCGCTCGATGGCCATGCCGAGCAGGACGCAGTTGGTGTTGCTGTAGTGCATCCCGGCGCACGGCGCGAACTGCGGTCCGTGGGAGGCGCCTTCGTCGATGAGCTGCTGGGCGGAGTAGTCGGGCAGGTTGGGGAAGCTGCTGCCGGCACTCACCAGCACCCCCAGGTCACCGAGGTAGTTGAAGATGCCGCTGGAGTGCTGGAGCAGGTTCCGTACGGTGATGGGCGGGCTGCCGGGCGGCGGGTTTGAAGCACCACCCGGTGCTCAGGTTGCAGCCCGCGACGGGGTTGGTCTTCAAGACCGGGCCCAGCAGGCCGAACACGTCGTCGTCGAGGCTGACCCTGCCCTCGGCGACGAGGTGGAGCACGGTCGTCGCGGTGAAGAATCTTGGTGATCGAGGCGGCCCGGAAGGGGCTGTCCGGATTGCGTACGGGTGTTCCCGCATCGGGGACCGCCGTCGACGGCTATGGGATCCCCGGGGTGATCGCCCGCACCTACAAGGATGGCGTCTCCTGGACCGGTACCGGAGCCACGTAAGACGGGAGCGTCGCCGACAGACTCTGACCCGGTCCCGCTTGCGGCCCTTTAGCCACGAACCCCTGCTCGCCGCCATGCGCGCCGAGGCTGACCTGGCTGAAGGAGTAGGCCACTTCCCTCATCCGAGCCGGTCGATGAGGAAAATCGCCACGTCGTCCGTCAAGCGGCCCTCGGTGTGGCGCATGAGTGCCTTGTGTAGTTCGTCCAGGAACTCCTGTAGGGAGGTCCCGGCGGGTATCTCCTCCCGTGCGTCCGGCACCTGGGCGTGCGCCGATCTGAACAGAACCTCGCCGTGACCGCCCACTCCTGGCCGAGAGGACGCTCCGCCGCACGTCGCCCGCATCCAAGCCTAGCTCCGCCTCCGCGACCATGTCCAAGCGGTGATCGCGGCCCATGAAACGGGATGGGGCACCCGGCCGCGCCGGAAGGCACCCACCCTGCCTGACCCGGGCCCTGACCGCGGCGGGCGCGGTCCGGACGGCGGGTGCCGGCGGGCGCCCGGACTGCACCTGCCGCAGCGCGGACCTACGCTGAGCAGGTGACGGCCGCGTCGGAGGCCATGGCAATTGCGGATGCCATCCGGAGGCGGCCAGAGGGAGGTGAGGCCGGATGTACGCACCCCGGGCAACCGCGGCCAGCCGCGCGGCCGCCGGAGCTGTCTGCTCGTTGATCCTCGTGGGCGCGGGAACTGCCAGGGCCGATGACAACGGCATCGCCGACAAGAGCGCCCAGGCCATCGCGGACGCCTCTCGTGAGGCCATGTCCGGCGTCACGTCCATGCGCATGGTGGCCAAGGTGACCGACAAGTCGGGCACCACCGCTCTGGACCTCCGATTCGACGAGCGGGGCAACTGCGTCGGCACCGTCACGCCTCCTGGCAGTTCGGGCATGGCCGACATCATCAAACGCGGCGACGACGTGTGGATGAAACTTGACGATGCCCTACTGCGGGCCCAGATACCGGGCTTCGCGGCCGAGAACGCGATCGCGCTCATCAACGGCCGCTATCTGCACGGCACTACGGGCAGCTCCCTGTTGCGGGACTTCGCCGAATTGTGCGACCTGGACTTCTTCAAGAAGGAGTTCTCTTCGAAACCGGCGAACGAACAGCTGGCCAAGGGATCGCGGACCGCCGTCGACGGCCGTCCGGCCATCACGGTCACGAGCCGGCGCGACGACGAGACGGGTACGTACCAGGTCTCCACCGAGGACAAGCCGTACCTCCTGCGGATCCAGGGCACCGAAGAGCCCGGCAAGCGGGTCGAGGCATCCTTCTCCGCCTTCGACGAGCCCGTCCCGGCCAAGCCTCCCGCGCCCGCCGACTCGGTCGACGTATCCCGGCTCCAGTAGCACGGACACCTTCGGGGAGTCAGCCCCGCAGCGGACCCCGCCGTACGGTCACCTTGGTCTACGAGCTGTCGGGCGTGCGCCGAAGTCGCCGGACTCTGAGCTCGGCGTCCGCCGCCCAGGCCGCTCACGGCAGACCGCGAGCACAGGTGGGGCACAGCCCGCGGTAGGTGACCTCGACCTCGGACACGGTGAAACCGAACCGCTCCGCCGCCGGAAGGCCGGCCAGTGGGTCGCCGGTCGGGTGGACGTCGCGGATGATGCCGCAGCCGGAACACACCAGGTGCTGGTGCGGGTGGTGCGCGTTGGGGTCGTAGCGCTTCGCGCGGCCCTGGGCGGAGACCTCCACCACCTCACCGAGCGAGACCAGTTCGCCCAGGGTGTTGTAGACGGTCGCCCGGGAGATCTCGGGGAGCCGCTGCACCGCGCGGCCGTGCACTTCGTCGGCCGTGAGGTGCACGTGCTCGCCGTCGAGTACCTCCGCGACGGCCCGCCGCTGGGACGTCATGCGCCAGCCACGCCCTCGCAGTCGCTCCAGCAGGTCGCTCATTTCGGTTCACCTCTCCATAACGTGCCGGGCCGGTCGGTAGTCAATTCCACTTCCGATCCTCATATCAGTGGTGGGGGGTCGCGATGATCGGAAGATGCCACCTTGGGATTTCGCCTGTTTGCTATGCGGGCGCGCTCTGCGTGTTCTCGTAGCGGTGCGCTCCGCGGTGCGCGACCATACGGACGCCGGTACGCACTCGATTTATCGGCGTCGTCCGTGAGGATATGGCCTCGTCGGCGGCGTGGGTCGCAGTGCTCGACTCGTAAAGCAGACGGCGTTCAAGAGCGAGCAGCGCGGACGGCAGAGGAAGACACCGCGACAGGAAGAAGGACGGACGTGTCCGGCAGCGAAAGCGAGAACCCGGTAATCCCCTCCCCGGCCCCCACGTCGACTCGCCCCAGGGCGAACCAGGACTGGTGGCCGAATCAGCTGGACCTTCAGGTTCTCCACCAGCATTCGCCTCGGTCCAATCCGATGGGTGAGGGCTTCGACTACGCGGCAGAGTTCGCGACCCTGAACCTCGACGCGCTGAAGCAGGACGTCTTCGGGGTGATGACCGCGTCGCAGGACTGGTGGCCTGCCGACTACGGCCACTACGGGCCGCTCTTCATCCGGATGAGCTGGCATGCCGCAGGGACGTACCGCATCGCCGACGGCCGGGGCGGTGGCGGCTCCGGCGCCCAGCGCTTCGCCCCGCTCAACAGCTGGCCGGACAATGCGAGCCTCGACAAGGCGCGCCGTTTGCTCTGGCCGGTCAAGCAGAAGTACGGCCGGAAAATCTCATGGGCCGATCTTCTGGTCTTCGCCGGCAACTGCGCGATGGAATCCATGGGGTTCAAGACGTTCGGCTTCGGGTTCGGACGCGAGGACATCTGGGAGCCCGAGGAAATCTTCTGGGGGCTGGAGGACACGTGGCTCGGAGATGAGCGTTACGGCGGCGACAGAGAACTCGCGGGGCCTTTCGGCGCCGTACAGATGGGGCTGATCTACGTCAATCCGGAGGGGCCGAACGGAAACCCTGATCCGATCGCCGCCGCCCGGGACATTCGCGAGACGTTCGGGCGCATGGCGATGAACGACGAGGAGACGGTCGCGCTCATCATCGGCGGCCACACCTTCGGCAAGTGCCACGGCGCCGTCGACCCCGAGTACATCGGTCCGGAACCGGAGGCCTGCCCCATCGAGCAGCAGGGCATCGGCTGGATGAATTCGTCCGGCAGCGGCAAGGGCGCCGACGCGCTCACCAGCGGGCTCGAGGGCGCGTGGACCTCGGAGCCGACGAAGTGGGACAACGGCTACCTGGACAACCTGTTCCGGTACGACTGGGAGCTGACGAGGAGCCCGGCCGGTGCGCAGCAGTGGACCCCCACGGACGCCTCGGCCCAGGGCACGGTGCCCGATGCTCACGATCGGTCGAAGCGGCATGCTCCGATGATGCTGACGACGGACCTCTCGCTGAAGCTGGATCCGGTCTACGCGCCGATCTCGAAGAGCTTCCACGAGAACCCGGACCGGCTCGCGGACGCGTTCGCCAAGGCCTGGTACAAGCTGTTGCATCGTGACATGGGCCCCCTCTCGCGGTACCTCGGCCCGTGGATTCCCGGACCGCAGCTGTGGCAGGACCCCGTCCCCGAGGTCCATCACGCACTGGTCGGGGACGCGGAGATCGCCGACCTCAAGGCCCGGGTCCTCGCCTCGGGGCTGTCCGTCTCGCAACTGGTCACCACCGCTTGGGCGTCGGCGGCGAGCTTCCGCGGCACAGACAAGCGCGGCGGGGCCAACGGAGCACGGATCCGACTCGCGCCGCAAAAGGACTGGGAGGCCAACGACCTGCCCGAGGTGACCGAGACGGTGCGGGCCCTCGAGCAGATCCGGCAGGACTTCAACGGCGCGCAGGCCGGCGATGCGTTGGTTTCGCTCGCCGACCTGATCGTCCTGGGCGGGTGCGCGGCCGTCGAGCAGGCCGCGAAGAACGCCGGGCACGCCGTCACCGTCCCGTTCGCACCGGGGCGCACGGACGCGTCGCAGGAGCAGACCGACGTGGAGTCGTTCGCCGTGCTCGAACCCAAGGCGGACGGGTTCCGCAACTACCTCCGGGCGGGAGAGAAACTGTCGCCGGAGACCCTCCTGCTGGACCGCGCCAACCTGTTGACCTTGACCGCACCCGAGATGACGGTCCTGACCGGCGGAATGCGGGCCCTGAACACCGGCTTCGAGCGGTCCCCACACGGTGTCTTCACCGACCGGCCGGAGACGTTGACCAACGACTTCTTCGTCAACCTGCTCGACATGGGTACGGAGTGGAAGGCGTCGACCTCGGCGGAGAACGTGTTCGAAGGCCGGGACCGCGCCACGGGCCAGGTCAAGTGGACAGCCACCGCCGTCGACCTCGTCTTCGGTTCGCACTCCCAACTGCGGGCCATCTCGGAGGTCTACGCGTGCCAGGACGCTGACGAGATGTTCGTGCGTGACTTCGTCGCGGCGTGGGACAAGGTGATGAACCTCGACCGGTTCGAACTCGCCTGAGCCCGATGTCCCGGTCGGCCGCTCACCGGCCGACCGGGACATCCCCGGCGGTGGGACGGGGGCGCCCGAACGCTCTCCGGGACGGTGTCGGCGTGCGGGCATCTGGCCGTCACCGGCTGCCTACTGCTGGGCATCGCCACCCAGGTCGGGGGTGTCTGAGATGGGGCAGGTGCAGCGACGGGCCGCACCGCGCCCTCCCTCGTCCGTGGTGGCGGCGTACCGCGGGTGCGGGGCAGTGCTGCTGCCGTCCCACACCTCGCAGGTCAGAGTGCGGGCGTGCAGCAGCCGTACCCGGACCGGCGCGCTGCAGTGCCGCAGGGCGTTGGTGACCAGTTCGCTGAGGATCAGTTCGGTGGCGAAGCCGAGCTCAAACTCCACCGGTGGCAATTTCATCGACTCCCGGTGCGTTCGCCACCACCGCCAGCGCTGGGCTGGCAACGACTTGCCCCGCTCGCAAGCGCGCCGGCGGCACAGCCCAAGCTCTGAGGCCCTGCACCGACGACGATCGCTTCGTGCCCTGGCCCCGGAACGACAGCTCGCCCTCACTCTTGGGTCGTGCACTCGAATCTGGTCACCGCAGCGCGCCAGCCAACGCCCAGTGCGAAACGGGCCCGAGAGGCGGAACTCAGCCTGATTCTCCGCGCTTCCGCTGTGCCCTGCCTCGACCCCCATCAGGTCGCGCTCAACGCAGCGTAACCAGCACGGAAGTCAGCACCGCCTACCCAAAAGAGCTCTGACTCTGCAATTCCGACAGGGCTTCACGACCCCGTTCAGGAGGGGATGCGGGGCAGGAGTTCGGGTCATGTGGTGTGCGGGCACACCAGTCGTGGCCCGATTGTGATGGCGGGCCACATATGCGGGTGACCTGCGGACTTCTACGTTGTGGCCACACCCGACGTCCCCGCAGACACCCTGGAAGTGGTGCACATGGTCTCCCCCGCAACCGCCCCGAAGGCTCCGTCCGGCATCAGACGGATCGTCGCCGCGAGCCTCATCGGGACCACCATCGAGTGGTACGACTTCTTCCTCTACGGGACCGCCGCCGCCCTGGTCTTCAACAAGCTGTTCTTCCCCACCGCGGATCCGCTCACGGGCACCCTGATCGCCTTCCTCACCTACGCCATCGGGTTCCTCGCCCGGCCGCTGGGCGGGGTCGTCTTCGGGCATTTCGGGGACAAGGTCGGGCGCAAGAAGCTGCTGGTGCTGAGTCTGCTGATGATGGGCGGGGCGACCTTCGCGATGGGGCTGCTGCCCACCCACGCGAGCATCGGGGTCTGGGCGCCGATCCTGCTGACCGCGCTGCGCCTGGTGCAGGGGTTCGCGCTGGGCGGCGAGTGGGGCGGGGCCGTGCTGATCGTGTCCGAGCACGGCGGAGCCGAGCACCGCGGGTTCTGGGCCTCCTGGCCGCAGTCCGGGGCGCCCGGGGGGAACCTGCTGGCCACCGGGGTGCTGGCGCTGCTCGCCGGCGTGCAGTCGGACGCCACGTTCCTCGCCTGGGGCTGGCGGATCCCCTTCCTGCTCTCCGGGATCCTCGTGATGGTCGGGCTGTGGATCCGCATCTCCGTGTCCGAGTCGCCCGTCTTCCTCGCGGCGCAGGCCGAGGCAGCGGCCTCGGGCCGGGGCGAGGAGGAGAAGGCGCCCGTCGTCCAGGTGTTCCGCAAGGACTGGCGGCAGGTGCTGGTCGCCATCGGCACCCGCTTCGGCGAGAACATCTCGTACTACGTCCTCACCTCCTTCCTCCTCGTCTACGTCACCACGCACCTCGGGCTCCCCAAGACCACCGCGCTCAACGCGCTCCTGATCGGCTCGGCCGTCCACTTCCTGACCATCCCGGCCTGGGGCGCTCTCTCGGACCGGATCGGCCGACGGCCGGTGACGCTGATCGGTTCGGCCGGCATGGCGGTGTGGGCGTTCGCGTTCTTCGCGCTGGTGGACTCGAAGTCGTTCGCCGTCATCACCCTCGCCGTCACCGCCGGGCTGCTGCTGCACGGGGCCATGTACGGGCCGCAGGCCGCCTTCATCTCGGAGATGTTCGACACCAAGGTCCGCTACTCGGGCGCCTCGATGGGCTCCCAGCTCGCCTCGATCTTCGCGGGGGCCCTGGCCCCGATCATCGCCGTCGAGCTCCTGAAGGACTACGGCTCCTCCGTGCCGGTGTCGGTCTACCTGTCCGCGGCCGCCCTCGTCACCACCCTCACCGTCCTGTTCGCCCGCGAGACCCGGGGCCGGGACCTGTCCGTCCCCAAGGCCGGGGCAGCGGCGCCGGCCGGGGTGTCCGCGGGAAGCGGGTACGCCGCCAAGGTTTCCGATCGCGCCTGAGTCCGCCCACACCACGGGCCGCCCGCCGTGACCGGTACCTCCGGTCCGGCGGGCGGACCCGCTCGCCACCCCGTACCGAAGGGCTGCCAGCATGGCCCCCGTGAACGATCCCACCGCGCCCGCGGCCGCGTTGCGCCAGCTCCTGGACCTGCTCGCCCAGGGCGCGCCCGTCGAGCACTTCTCGCGGCCCGGCGCGCAGGCCCGTACCGCCGGTGCCGGCTCCGCCGAGCAGGCAGTCGTCGAGGAGGCGACCCGGGTGGCCCTCGACATCCGGCGCACGCTCGACCAGCACCGCAGGCGCGAGGCGGAGCTCACCGCCCTCTTCGACACGGCCGGCGACCTCGCGGCGCTGCGCGATCTCGACGCGGTGCTACGGGCCATCGTGCGGCGGGCCCGGACCCTGCTCGGTACGGACTGCGCCTACCTCACGCTCAACGACCCCGTCGTGGGCGATACGTTCATGCGGGTCACCGACGGCTCCGTCTCCGCCGCCTTCCAGCAGTTGCGCCTCGGCATGGGCGAGGGCCTGGGCGGGCTGGTCGCGCAGACGGCCCGGCCGTACGCCAGCGCCGACTACCGCGCCGATGGCCGCTTCCGGCACACCAGCACCATCGACGCCGGGGTGCGCGAGGAGGGGCTGCGGGGCATCCTCGGGGTGCCGCTGCGCGTCGCCTCGCGGGTCATCGGGGTGCTCTACGCCGCCGACCGGTCGGTGCGCGAGTTCACCCCCGACGCGGTCGCGCTGCTCTCCTCGCTGGCCGACCACGCGGCCGTCGCCATCGACGGGGCGCGACTGCTCGAGGAGACCCGTACGGCGCTGGTCGAGCTGAACGCCGCCACCGAGACCGCCCGGGCCCACAGCGAGGCCACGCGGCTGGCCACCGAGACCCACGACCGGCTCACCGATCTGGTCCTGCGCGGCGGGGACGTCACCGACGTGGCCCGGGAGGTCGCGGCGCTGCTGCGGGGCGGGCTGGTGGTGCACGACGCCGACGGCGCCGAGCTGGCCCGGGTCGCCACCGAGCCGATCGGCGCGCCCGCCCAGGGGGTGGCGGCCTCCCGGGCCGGCGGCCGGGCCGTGCCGGTCGACGGCGTGTGGGTCTGCGCGGTCCTGGCCGGGCCCGAACTCCTCGGCAGCATCGCCCTGACGGGCCGGGCGGACCTGTCGGACAGCGACCGGCGGCTGTTCGAACGCACCGGCCTGGTCACCGCGCTCCTCCTGCTGCTGCGCCGCTCGGTGGCCCATGCCGAGGACCGGGTGCGCGGTGAGCTCCTCAGCGACCTGCTGACCCCGCGGAGCCCGGGGCACACGCCCGACACCGGCAGCCGGACGATCCGGGCCCGCAAACTCGGCGTCGACCTGGCGCGCCCGCACTCCCTGCTGGTGCTCCACTGCGACGCAGCGCTGCGGCCCCGGCTGTCCGCGGAGGCGGCGCGCCGCGCCCGCGACCGGGGCGGCCTGGCCGGGGTGCACGAGGGCCACGTCGTGCTGCTCGCCCCGGCCGAGCGGCCCGGGGACCTCGCGCGGTCCCTGGCGGCGGAGCTGGGGCAGGCGGTGGGCACGCCCGTCACCGTGGGCTCCGCCGGGCCGGCCGGCGACCCTGGCCGGCTGCCGGGCGTGTACGCCGAGGCCGTGCGCTGCCTGCGGGCCCTGCACGCGCTGGGCCACACCGGCCACGGAGCCGCCCTGCCGGACCTGGGCTTCGTCGGCCTGCTGCTCGGGGACCACGGTGATGTCGGCGGGTACGTCGACCAGGTGCTCGGCCCCGTCATCGACTACGACTCCCAGCGGGGCACCGAGCTGGTCCGCACCCTCCAGGCCTACTACGTCCACGGGGCGAGCCTCTCCAAGGCCAAGGAGGCGCTGCACATCCATGTGAACACCGTCGTGCAGCGCCTCGACCGGATCCGCCGGCTGCTGGGAGAGGACTGGAACTCCCCCGCCCGCGCCCTGGAGCTCCAACTCGCCCTGCGCCTGCACCTCCTGGCGGACTCCGTCCCGCCCCCGGCCTGATCGCGGGACACGCCCTGCAGTCACGGCCGTAGTGCGCGGTGATCCATTGGGGCAGAGTGAGGGCATGACTACGTACGAGACGATGTCGTTCCACCTCGAGACCGAGCGGCTGATACTCCGGCCGTGGGCCGAGTCGGACGCCGCCGAGTTCTGCGAGCTCCTTGCCGAACGCGGCAAGGGCACCCACGCGGTCACGTTGCCACAGACGAGCGTGGTGAACATGCATGGCTCACACGCGAGTTGCCGTGACGCGAGGCCGGCCCGAGCAGTCGGCTCGGGACTTCCCTACGCCGTACCAGGGGTGACCAGGCCCGTCTCGTAGGCAAGGACGACCGCCTGGGCGCGGTCGCGCAGGCTCAGCTTCGCGAAGATCCGGGCCACATGGGTCTTCATGGTGCCTCGCTGAGGGTGAATTCCCGGGCCAGTTCGGCATTGGAGAGGCCGTGGCCCATGAGGGTCAGCACCTCCCGCTCGCGCGGGGTGAGGGCGTCCAGGTCGGAGTGGGATGCCGCCGGGGCCCCGCCGGTGCGCGCGGCCGATGCCGAGGCGCAGCGCTCCACCAGTCGGCGGGTGATCGACGGGGAGAGCAACGCGTCGCCGGTGTCGACGAGCCGTACGGCGTTGGCGAGGTACTCCGGGGTGACGTCCTTGAGCAGGAACCCGCTGGCTCCGGCGGCGAGGGCTGCGTAGACGTACTGGTCGAGGTCGAAGGTGGTCAGCATGATCACCCGGCATTCCGGGGCTTCGGCGAGGATCTGCCGGGCGGCCTCCAGTCCGTCCAGCCGTGGCATGCGTATGTCGAGCAGGACGACGTCGGGGCGCAGACGGCGCACTTCCGAGACGACCTCCACCCCGTCGGCGGCCACCCCCACCACGTCGATCCCCCGGGCGGTGAGGATCATGCGGAAACCGGTGCGGACGAGATCCTGGTCGTCGGCGATCACCACCCGGGGCGAGGCGGCCCTCGGGGCCGGCTCGACGGCCGGGGCGGGCGTGGTCACGGCCGCTCCAGCGGGAGGCGGGCGCGGACCCGGTAGCCGCCACCGAGGCGGCGGCGTGCGTCGAAGTCCCCTCCGTACGCGGCGACCCGCTCGCGCAGCCCGATCAGCCCGTGCCCCGCACCGTCGGCCTTGGGGCGCGCCACGGTGAACGCTGTGGACACAGCCGGGGCGGACTTCCCCGCCGGCCCGGATGTCCGGTCCCCGGACAGCACGCTCGGACCGCTGTTGAGCACCTCGACCCTCAGTGCCTGGTCCGCGTATCTCACTGTCACCTCGGCCTTCACCCCGTCCCCGTGTTTGAGTGCGTTGGTCAGCGCCTCCTGGATTATCCGGTAGGCGGTGACGTCGATCCCGGCCGGCAGCGGCCGCGGTTCGCCGGATATCCGGACCTCAACCGGCAGCCCCGCGAAGGCTATCCGGTCGATGAGCGGACTGAGCCGGCTCAGACTCGGCTGCGGTGCCAACTCCGCCGCCGCGTCCAGTCTTTCGGCGGCCCCGCCGCCGTACGGTTCGTCATTTCCGTCCTGGGCCGGCGCGAGCAGGCCCAGCAGGTGCCGCAGTTCGGTCATGGTCGTACGCCCGGCCTTCTCCACGGCGGCCATCGCGGCCGCCGCCTCCACCGGCATCGTCGCCAACACCTCGCGGGCGGCGCCGGCTTGGACGATCATCAGGCTGACGTTGTGGCTGACTATGTCGTGGAGCTCCGCCGCTATCCGGGCCCGCTCCGCGTCCACCGCGGTGCGGGCCGCGGTCTCCCGCTCCCGCTCCAGCAGCCAGCCGCGCTCCTCAATCGCCGCCCGGTGCGCCGCACGGGCCCGCAGGAGCGCCACGGTCAGCCCGAACCCGGCCGACACCGCACACACCGCGGCCACCACGACAGCGCCCGCCCATCCCGTGGTCACAGCAACTCCCCCTCCCCCGCGCCCGTGGTCCGCACAGTTCCCACTCTTCCAAGATTCTCCTACCCGACCCTCGCAGGCATCCCGCGTAGTCCACATCACCCTCCCGGTGCTGTCCCCGCGTACATCCCCAGGATGACGCGGGCTCCCCTTTACATCCCGGGGGTGACGCCGGGCGTCCGACCGGCCTTCTAGGTTCGTGCCATGACACCTCATCACGACAGCGCCGGCAGCGCCCCCCAGGTCGTCGTCCGACTGGACCGCGTATCGAAGGAATACGGCGACACCCTGGCCCTCGACGCCCTGTCCCTGGAGATCCGCCGGGGCGAAGCCGTCGCCGTGATGGGCCCCTCCGGCTGCGGGAAGTCCACGCTGCTGAACATGGTGGCCGGCCTGGACCGTCCGACCGCCGGAACGATCAGCGTGCACGGCCAGGACCTCGGCGGCCTGACGGAGACCGGCCTCGCCCTCTACCGCCGCCGCGACGTCGGCATGATCTTCCAGTTCTTCAACCTCATCGACGACCTGCCGGCCCTCGACAACGTCGCCCTGGCCGCCCAGCTCACCGGCACCTCCGCCCGCCAGGCCCGCCGCCGCGCCCTGGAACTCCTCGACGAGCTCGGGGTCGCCGACCGCCGCAACAACTACCCGACGATGCTCAGCGGCGGCGAACGCCAACGCGTCGGTGTGGCCCGCGCCCTGATGAACCGTCCGGCGCTCCTCCTCGCCGACGAGCCGACCGGCGCCCTCGACAGCCGCTCCGGCGAGCAGGTGATGGACCTGCTGATCGACCTCAACCAGATAGGCCAGACCCTGCTGATCGTCACCCACGACCCGCACCTGGCGACCCGCTGCGCCGGCCGCCTCGTCAAGATGGCCGACGGCCGCGTCGCCCGCGAACGCGCCCTGGACGGCGAAACCGTCGCCGCCGAAACCGTGGACGGCAAAACCGTCGCCGCCGAAACCGTGGCCGGCGAATCCCTGGAGCGTTCCGCATGAGCGCCGTGTGGCGCGCCTCCCGGGCCGCCGTGAAGCGCCGCAGGGTCCAGACCTTCGTCATCGGCCTCGTCGTCCTCTGCTCCACCGCGACCGTCCTGCTCGCGCTCGGCCTGCTCGCCGCCGCCTCGGACCCCTTCGACACGGCGTACTCCGCGCAGCGCGGCGCGCACACCGTGGCCACGTACGACCCGGCCAAGGTCTCCGATGCCCGGCTCGCGCAGACGGCGCACCGCACCGGGGTCGCGGCCGCGGCAGGCCCGTTCGCGCAGGCCGTCATCGACGTGCCCACGGACTGGATCGGGAGTCCGCCGGGCCCCCTCACGGTGGTGGGCCGCGCCGATCCTGCCGGGCCGGTGGACCGCGTCCGGATGCGGCAGGGGCGCTGGGTCGAGGCGCCCGGCGAGATCGTCGTGAACTGGTCCACCAACGGCACCCCGGACGCCGGTCTCCTCGGCACGAAGCTGGAGGTACGCGGCCTCCCGACGCTCACCGTCGTGGGCTTCGCGACGAGCATGAGCCAGTCGGCCGCCGCCTGGGTGACGCCCGAACAGGCCGCGGCCCTCCACCCCACGTCCACGCAGATGCTGTACCGCTTCACCGGCTCGGCCACCGGCGCCCAACTGCGCGACTCTCTCGCCCGGGCCACGGACGGACTTCCCGCGGACTCGGTGACGGCCGCGCAAACCTACCTCACCCTCAAGAAGGCCTTCTCCGCCCGGGCGGACGCCTACCTGCCCTTCATCGCCCTCTTCGGCGTCCTCGGCCTGCTCGTCTCCTCCCTGATCGTCGCGAACGTGGTCAGCGGCGCCGTGGTCTCCGGCAGCCGGCACATCGGCGTGCTCAAAGCCATCGGCTTCACTCCGAACCAGGTCGTCGCCGTCTACCTGACGATGGTCTCGGTACCCGCCGTGGCCGGCTGCGCCCTGGGCACCCTGCTCGGCAACGCCCTGGCCGCGCCCATCCTGCAGATCGCGTTCTCCGGCATCGAGACGGGGATGGCCGGCGTGGGCACCGTCTCCCCCTGGCTCAGCGTCGCGTGCCTGGCCGGGATGCCCGCCCTCGTCGTGCTGACCGCGCTCGTACCGGCCCTGCGCGCGCACCGACTGCCGGCCGCGCAGGCCATCAGCGCAGGCGGCGCGCCCCGCACCGGGCGCGGGCTGCGCGTCCAGCGCGCGCTCGCCTCCTCTCGCCTCCCGCGCTCCGTCAGCCTGGGCCTCGGCCACCCGTTCGCCCGCCCCGTCCGCGCCTTCATGACCATGGCCGCCATCGTCCTCGGTGTCACCACGGTGACCCTGGCGACCGGTCTGACCAGCACGATGGTCTCGTACGCACAGACCGGCCGCGGCCCCGGCGGCCCGGTGGTCAACGTCCTCGTCGGCGGCCAAGGCAACAACCCCGTCAAACCCCTACTGAGCGACGCGCAGATCGAGGAGCGGCTGCGGTCGCTCGGTGCGCAGGAGGTACAGGCGCGCGGGCTGATCCAGGTCGGCCTGGTCGGGTACGCGCAACCCGCGTTCGGGAACTTCTACCGGGGGAGCCCGTCCCCAACCGAGGCCTTCGTGGAAGGCCGGCCGCCCAGCGGACCCAGCGAGATCGCGGCCGGCCCGTCATTCCTCACGGAACGCGGGCTGGCGGTCGGCGACCGGGTCACCCTGGAGGCCAACGGGAAGCGGGCGGCCGCGACCGTCGTCGGCCAGCTGATCGACAGCGACGCACGCTCCCTGGAATCCACGTGGGAGACGCTCGTCCGACTCGCCCCGGACAGCCGCGCGGTCGACTACGCGGTCCGGCTCGCCCCGGGGGCGGACGCCCGCGCCTACGCGGACGCCGTCGACGCGACCGACCCCGGACTGGACTCCGGGGTGGGCTACTCGGTCAACGCCGCCACCACCACGGTCATCGGCTTCTCCTCGGTGTTCTCGGTCATCCTGACCCTCGTCGCCTCGCTCGGCGTCTTCAACACCGTGCTGCTGAACACCCGCGACCGCCGCCGCGACCTGGGCATGCTCAAGTCGATCGGCATGACCCCGCGCCAGGTGGTCGCGATGACGGTGACCTCGGTGACCGGACTCGGCCTGGCCGGCGGGCTGCTCGGGATCCCCCTCGGGATCGTCGCGCACCGGCTCGTCGTGGACAACGTGGGCATCGTCGTCTTCCCCGAGTCGATGAAGGACGTCTGGCACGCACCGCAGCTCGCCGGAATGCTGTGCGCGGGGGTCGCGATCGCCGTCCTGGGCGCGCTGATCCCGGCCCGCTCGGCGGCCCGGATGACCATCGCCACGGCCCTGCACACCGAGTAGCCCCCTAGGCTGAGGCGCACCTCGGGAGCCCGTTCAGCCAGTGCGCCGTTTCCGGGCCGCCTCGTCGGGTGAGCTCCTCTTCGGGATACCAGCTCTCGATGTGCCCGGAGCGCGGGTGGACCAGGCGCAGCAGGTGCGGGGCCGGGGCGGCGGTCATCGTGTAGCGGCCGGGGGCGAGGAGGCGGACATGGGCCGAGTCTGCCAGAGTGCGGGCAGGGAGAGAGAAGGGTTGAGATGGCGGTCGAGCCGTGGGTGACCGGACTGGTCAACGGCATTCTGTACAACGCGATGTTCCACAGCGACGGTTCGGCGCTCGACGACGATCTGGTCCGGCACTACGCCGTCGCCCTGCGGGTGAGCCCCATCAGCGACGAACCGCTGCGCCGGCAGGCGGCGGGCCTGCGCGCGGCGGTCGCCTCCGACGCGGTGCTCGCCTCGGCGTTCGAGCCGTATCCGGGATGGCGCCCGTACGACGAGGCCGAGTTCCGCGCGTTCCTGGCCCGCCTCGCGGACGCCGTCGACGAGAGCATCGGCCCGGACGCACCCGATCGCCCCGATGGGCCCGGTCTCCCCGATGAGCAGGGGGTCCCGCGCCCGAGGGGGTTGCGCGCCCTCCTGAGCCGCCTGCGGTGAGCCCGGCGGGGACCGGCCGTCCGAACCGGGCGCCGGGGCACGTGCCCCGGTCCGCGCGGCGCGCCTCCCGGTGAACCCCATGGCGCGCGTCACTTCCGTGGCCCGGGTGTCGTTAGGCGCTCGGGGTTGACTCGGGGGTCGAAGGGATGACGGAATGCGGCAGTTTCCTCTGGAGATGCACCACATGGCACCCGGCCGGGTCGTCGAGTGGCGGTTGCGGTCCACGGCCGGGGTGCAGTCCCCCGGCCCGGACGGCGCGGCGGACAGGAGGGCCTCCTTCAACCAGGACAAGCACTTCACCGTCGCCGAGGAGAGCCGCGCGGCCGACGATCCGACCGCGTCGTGGATCGCCGTCACCTTCGAGGTCACGGGTCCGCTGGACGAGGACGCCCTGACCGGCTCCCTGCTGGCGTTCGTACGCCGCCATGAAGTACTGCGCTGCGAATTCCAACGCCTGGCCGGGGAGTTGGCGTGCGCCCCGATCCCCGCCGCCGAACTGGCCCTGGACACCGTTCCGGTCGCCGACTTCGACCGCACCGAGGAACTGACCCGCTTCCTGGTGGAGCGGTTCAAGCGGAGCATCGACACGCTGTCCTGGCCGCTGTTCACCATGGGCGCCGTACTGCGCGAGGACTCGGCGACCGTGTACCTGGCCTTCGACCACATCGTCTGCGACGGCCTGTCGATGCCGATCGTGGTCCAGGAGGTCGAGAGCGGCTACGAGGCCCTGCGCCGCGGCGAGTTGCCCGACCCGGCACCCGCGCCGAGCTATCTCGACTTCGCCGAGGAACAGCGGGCCCGCTACCTCTCCATCGACGCGGACGACGAACGGCTCGGCTACTGGAAGGAGTTCATGGCGAGCGGCGGTGACGAGTTCTTCCCGCGCTTCCCCCTCGAACTGGGTGTCGAACCGGGCCGGATGTACTCGATCGTGAACGAGGCCTCCCCGCTGCTGGACGCCGCCGAGGCGGAGGTCTTCGAGAAGGCGTGCCTGGCGGTCGACGGCAAGCCGTTCATGGGCGTGCTCGCCGCCGTCGCGGTCTGCCTGCGCGAGGCGGGCGGGCCGGGGGTCTACCGGGGGTTCATGCCGGTGAGCGAGCGCGGCCGGGCCGGGTGGGGCAACTCGGTGGGCTGGTTCGTCAACACCATGCCCATCGAGTTCGACGCCTCGCCGGGCCGGGACTTCGAGCAGGTCATGTCCTCGGTACGGGCCGGCTTCAACGAGATGATCGGCCATATCGACGTACCGTTCGTCCGGGCCTGGGAGCTGCTCGCGCCCCGCGAGTTCGCCGCCCGCTCCTGGCCGTACCCGGTGAACTTCTTCTCGTACATCGACATGCGCAAGTGCCCGGGCGCCGAGCGGCACGAGGACTGGCGGCCCACCTCCCACGTGTGGTCGGCCCAGGCGAACGGCGCCTGCTCCTGGTTCCAGCGGGACGCGGACGGGCTGCACATGAACTCGATCTACTCGGACACCCCCGCCGCCCGCCGCACCATGGACGGTTTCCTGGAGGCCCTGCGCGAGACGGTCCGGGAGATCGCCCGCCACGGCTCGCTCCGCCGCCCCATCGCGCTGACCCCGCCGCGCCGGCCCGAGCCGACCCCGCTCGACGTGGCGGCGTTCGCCCGCCGCGGCTGATCCCGGCCGGCGCGCCGCCCGACCACGCGCCTCAGAGGCGGGCCGCGCGGGCGTGCAGCAGGGCCTGTTCCCGGGCGTTGCGGGTGAGCGAGGCGGCGCGTTCGAACTCCGCGCGGGCCTCCGCCGGGCGGCCGAGCCGCTCCAGCAGGTCTCCCCGTACGCTCGGCAGCAAATGGTAGGAGCGCAGGGCCGGTTCCGCCGTCAGGGCGTCGACCAGGGGGAGCGCTGCGGCCGGGCCCTCGGCCATCGAGACGGCGACAGCCCGGTTGAGCTCGATCACCGGTGACGGGATCAGCAGGACGAGCCGTCCGTAGAGGGCGGCGATGGTGGGCCAGTCGGTGTCCTCGTAGCGGACGGCGTCGGCGTGACAGCCGGCGATGGCGGCCTGGAGCGAGTAGGGTCCGGCGCCCGCCCGGTGCAGGGCTTCGACGCCGCGACGGATCAGCAGGCGGTTCCACTTGGACCGGTTCTGGTCGGCGAGGAGCACCGGCTCCCCGTCCGGGCCGGTGCGGGTGGCGATCCGCGAGGCCTGGAACTCCAGCAGCGCCGCCAGGCCGTGCACCTCGGGCTCCTTGGGCATCAGCCCGGCCAGGACCCGGGCGAGGCGCAGGGCGTCCTCGCACAGGGCGGGGCGGACGAGGTCGTCGCCGGCCGTGGCCGAGTAGCCCTCGTTGAAGATGAGGTAGATGACCTCCAGGACGGAGGCGAGGCGCTCGTCGCGGTCGGCTCCGTACGGGACTTCGAAGGGCACTCCCGCCTTCGCGAGCGCCCGCTTCGCCCGGACGATCCGCTGGGCGACCGTCGGTTCGGGGCAGAGGAAGGCGCGGGCGATCTCCTGGGTCGTCAGCCCGCCCATCAGCCGCAGGGTCAGGGCGATCCGGGCATCGGTGGCGAGTACGGGGTGGCAGGCGGTGAAGATCAGCCGCAGCAGGTCGTCGTCGATGGACTCGGGGTCCGCGAGGGCGCCCTCCTCCTCGGGCGGCGGGACGTCCTCCAGGGTGCGGCCCACCTCGGCGAGCTTGCGCGCGTAGGTCTCCTTGCGGCGGACGAGGTCGACGGCCCGGTGTTTGGCGGTGGCCATCAGCCAGGCCCCCGGCTTGTCGGGCACCCCGGAGTCCGGCCACTGCTCCAGGGCCGCGACGAGCGCGTCCTGGGTGATCTCCTCGGCGATGCCGAGGTCGCGCACGATCCGGGCGACGCCCGCGATGATCCGCGCGGACTCGATCCTGAACACCGCTTCGACCGCTCGGGTCGTACTCACTGCCGTCACGGCTACCCATCAGAGCAGCCGTGACGAGGCAGGGCAAACGGCGCGGGACGGAGCGGAGCGGGACGGCGCGGCGCGGGACGGAGCGGAGCGGCGCCGGCCGTCAGCTTCCGTCGAGCTGACGGAGCTCGGCGCCGACCGTCCAGTTCTCGGGGTGGATCTCCAGGAAGCGCTTGGTCCACTCCAGCGCCTCGTCCTTGTCCTTGCACTGCATGAGGGCGTACCCGCCGATGACCTCCTTGGTCTCGGTGAAGGGCCCGTCGGTGTAGCTGAGCTTCCCGCCGGACCAGGTGACCCGGGTGCCCTCGGAGGTGGGGAGCAGACCGGCGGTGTCGAGCATGACCCCGGCCTTGGTGATCTCCTCCATGAGCGCGCCCATGCGGTCGTTGAAGTCGGCCGGGAAGGGGGTGTCGGGGGTGAGGCTCTGCTCGTCGATGCGGATGAGCGAAAGGAAGCGCGGCATGGTGACTCCTCGGTGGTGGAGGACGGGGGCGTTCCCCGCCTCTCACCCCTGCGTCGAACGGGAGACGCCGGGATCGACAGCTTCCCGGAAAAATCTTCGGAGATTTTCGGGACGCGCGCGGCGGCGGAGATTCAGGTCGCCGCCCCACACCGGGCTACCGGCGAGTAAGATCGCCGGGCCCTGGCCCCTCCGAGAGGATCCCCGATGCCGCGCACACCTTCCTCGCCGCTCCTGCTCGCCGGCCTGCTGGCGGGCGCGGCGGTGGCGCACGCCGTCGCCCCCAAGCAGTTCGACGCGACCGTGCCGCGCTCGCTGCCCGGCAGCCCGCGCCAGTGGACGTACGCGAGCGGCGTGGCGGAGCTCGCGCTGGCGGCCGGGGTGGCCCACCCGCGCACCCGTCGGGTCGCGGCGCTGGCGACGGCGGCGTTCTTCGTCGGCGTGTTCCCCGCGAACGTCAAGATGGCCGCCGACGCCCGCCACCGCTCCCCCGCCCTGCGGACCGTGGCGCTGGCCCGGCTGCCGCTCCAGGTCCCGCTGGTGCTGTGGGCCCGCAAGGTCGGCCGGACCGCGGCCGGCTGAGGCCACCCGGACAGGGCGGCCCGACGGCCCGACGGCCCGGCACCCCGACGTGAACCCCCGACGGGCCTGCCTGCCCCGGCACCCCTCCGCCCCGGCGTCAGCGGCTGTCGCCCGTCCAGTCCCAGTGACCGGGATCGGCCGCGCGGCGGCGGTAGTGGGCCCGGCCGCCCGGCCCGTAACGCCCTATCTCCGTGGGGAGCCGTGCCTCTTCGGCGAGCTGCGGGGCGCTCCAGCCCGTGATGTCGAGCAGCAGTCCGTCGAGGGGACCGCCCACGAGCTCTCCGTAGGCGTGCCCCGGGAGCGGACCCGGGTCGGGGTCGTCGTGGTCGGCGCCGTAGACCCGGCGCCGGAGCATCCTGTCGTCCATACCGGTCAGCTTCACAGACGGCACTGACAACGGGCCTGAGCGGCGATGATGGGAGCCGTTCGGATCGCACGGCACACGAAGCGGAGCACCATCCATGGCACGTCGGGTACACCAGCCACTGGAGGACCAGGAGTTCGACTTCATCCTCGGCATGACGGACGGGCCGGTGCTCGCCTACTTCTGCGGGAGCTGGCCGAAGGCCCTGGAGCCCTGCCGCGCGATGGACACGGTCGTCGCCGCACTGGCGCAGGAGTACGGGTCACGGCTGACTGCGGTGCGCGTGGACATCACCCGCTGCCCCGCGCAGACCAAGCGGTACGAGGTGACGGGGGCCCCGACAGCCGTCCTCATCGCGGGCGGCGAGGTACTGGCGACCCAGGCCGGGCCGATGACGGCCGAGGAGTTCCGGACGTTCCTCGACGCCCGCCTCTGAGTGCTCCTCCGAGCGGCGGCCTACGAGCCGCTGCTGTGGGATGCCGCGCGCGCCTGCCCGGTGTCGGCGGTCACGCGAGGAGGGCTGAAGCCGGGAGATTCCTGCTTACCTCGCGGCAGCGGGCTCTTCTCCCCGTCCGCGTACTTGCCGACGGGCAGGTCCTTGGCCCACCGGAAACGGACCCGGCCCACCTTGGGGACATTGGCCATGCCCCAGCGGCGGTGCACCCGGGTGATGTTCAGGTCCCGGCCCTGAGGAATGTCCACGGACATCACCGTGCGGAACCGCCCCTTGAAATCGGGCGCGTCGGCGCGGCCGTCCCAGCAGTTCTTCCACGCCTGGAAGTAGGTCTTGAGTACCGCTTGCGCGGCCTGCGCGGGAAGAACAGCGAGGAACTCGATGCGACGCCATGCCGACCCGCACCGAGAGACCACGCGGGAGGTCTGTGCCGACTTCGAGGCCGGACTGTTACTCCGCGGGCGTGGCCTGCGGCAGCAGTCCAGCCGCCTGTCGCTCCAGCACCAGGGCGTCGTCCACGAGCCCGGCGCAGGCATCGAAGAGGTCCCGCCGTCCCGCGGCGTCCGCCTCGGGGTCGGCCGTACGGGCCAGCTCCGCGAGCCGCGACCACTGCCGCCCGGAGTCACGGAAGAGCGCTCCCGCCTCCCCGTGGCCTGCGAGGTCCAGGAAGTCCGCGTACAGCGGCCGGGTGGCGCCCGGGGCGGTCCACTCCTCCTCCAGGCAGGCGTGCAGCCGCTGCGTACCCAGCGCGAAGGCCTCGGGCGTGGCGAAGCGGCGCCCCCAGCCGGTCTTGGTAATGGTGTCGCGCAGCTGCCCGGCGAACTTCTCCATGCCGGAGAAGCCGAAGTTGACGTCGAAGTGGTTGCCGAGCACCGGCCCGGTGAGGCGGGAGACCGTGGCGGCGATCGCCGCGTCCAGGTCGGGCTCGCCGGCGGGCTTCCCGGTGGTCACCACCATCTGGTGGCGGCCCTTCTTGTGCCCGGACCAGGCCGCACCGAATTCCTCGCGGCCGATCGCGTACGCGCCCCCGGCCCCGTCCAGACCGGCCGCCGGGTCGTCGACGAAGTAGGTGTCCCCGTCGTAGCCGACCACGGCCACCACGTAGGGATCGGCCGCGGCCAGCTCGGCCATCGGCGCGGGCCCGTGCCAGGGCAGGGCGGAGCGGTCGACGGTGCAGAACACCGGGGCCCCGGCGTCGAGCGCGGCCTCGACCCGGTTCCAGCGGGGCTTGGCACTGCGCGTGGCCTCGTACGGGATGCGCAGGCGGGTCAGGGCGACCTGGACCCAGGGGTCTGGGTGGGCCTGGGCGACGATCGTCGGCATCGGCGGCCGGCCGGCGTACTCGAACACGAAGTACATGAAGCCGATACCGCCCGCCAGGCCCGCGACCAGGGCCTCTTCGTGAACGCTGCCGAGGGCGTGCCGGATCAGCGTGGCCTCGCGGTGGCGTCCGGGGGCGAAGTCTTCATATACGTGCGCAGTCATGCGGTCAGCGTAGCCGCGCCGCGGACCGTCGGCCGCGACCGGACTTCCTGTACAGTTGTCCAGGAAGTCGGAGGGGCCGCTCTCCACTCACCCCGCCCCAGGGAGGTGGCCGTGCAGACGGTCGCAACGATCCTCATCGGCCTCGTCGCCGCGCTGCACGCATACTTCCTGGTCCTGGAGATGTTCCTGTGGCAGCGGCCGCCCGGCCGGGCCCTGTCCGGATTCGACGCCGACACGGCCCGCCTGACCGCCCCGCTCGCCGCCAACCAGGGCCTCTACAACGGATTCCTCGCCGCCGGCCTGGTCTGGTCCCTCGTCATCGACTCGCTCGCCACGCAGATCTTCTTCCTCGTCTGCGTGATCGTCGCCGGGGTCTACGGGGCCGCGACCGCCAACCGCCGCATCCTCTTCGCCCAGGCCCTGCCCGGCGCCCTCGCCCTGGGCGCGGCCCTCCTCGCCGGATGACCTCCCGCACGGACCCCCGCACCGACCCTCGCACCACCCGCACCAAGGCCCGGCTGCGCGAGGGCCTCCTCGCCGAGTGCGCGGACCGGCCGCTCGCCGAGGTCAGCGTCTCGGCGGTGGTCCGCCGGGCGGGCGTCGGCCGGGCCACGTTCTACCTGCACTACGAGGACCTCACCGCGCTCGCGGTGGACGCGTGCGCCGACGTCGTGCACGCGGCGGTCGACGCCCTGCACGCCTGGCAGACAGACCCGTCAGCGGCTCCCCCGGCCCGCCCCCCGGGCGCGCTGGCCGCCTTCCTCGGCGACGCGGCCGGCCGGGCCCCGCTCTACCGCACCCTGCTCCTGCCGGGCGGCGGCGGCCCGCTCGGCGAACGCCTGTACCGGGAGCTGCGCGAGCGCAGCCGCGCCGAACGCGCCGCGGTGGGCGCGCCGCGCCCCGAACTGGTCGCTTCGGCCGTGGCCGCCACCTTCACCGCCGTGCTCGCGGACTGGCTGCACGGCGCACTGCCCGCCGACCTGGCGGACCCGGACCGGCTGGCCGACCGGATCTGGCTGCTCCTCGTAGCCCTGCACCGGGCGGGGTGATCCCCGCAAGGCGCCACGAGTGGGACGGACCTACGCCCCCTCCGCCGCCGCCAGCCCGGTGTCGGCCATGACCCGGGTGATGGTGTCCTCCAGCGAGTGCTCCGCCTCGATGACGCTCTCCCAGTCGCCGGGCAGCAGGTCGAGGGGCCGGTACCACTCGCGCATCTCGGCCTCGCCGTACTCCTCCGCCTGCGGCTTGCCGGCGTGCCGTCGCAGGGTCTCCTCGAAGGGCACGTCGAGGTAGTAGAAGTGCGTCGGTCCGCGGTGGGCCCGGCGCAGGGCGTCGAGCATGGGACCGTAGCGGTCCGCGTGGAGGATCCCCTCGACGATCACGTGGAAGCCGTGGTCCAGCGCGTAGCGCGCCACGCTGCCGATGAGCCCGATGTTCGCCGCGCCGGGGGTGTCCCGCTCGCGCAGGACGACACGGCGCAGGTTGTCCTGGCCCACGAGCGCGAGGCCCCGCCCGTGGCGGTCGCGGATGCCCTCCGCCACGGAGGACTTGCCCGCGGCGGAGTTGCCGCGCAGCACGATCAGCCGGGTGTCCGGCGTGCCGGTCATCATCCGGCCCACGCTACCCGTCCGCCCCGGACGTGCGAGGGCCCCGCCGGAAGATCCGGCGGGGCCCCGTCACGGGCTGGGCTCGTGAAGCGGTGCTAGCCGATGGTGACCACCTGCTCCGCCTGGGGTCCCTTCGGCCCCTGCGTCACGTCGTACTCGACCTTCGCGCCCTCCACCAGTTCCTTGAAGCCGGTGGTCTGAATGGCGGAGAAGTGCACGAACACGTCGGGGCCGCCGTCGTCCTGCTGGATGAAGCCGAAGCCCTTCTCCGAGTTGAACCACTTCACGGTGCCAGTTGCCATCTGTACTGATCCTTCACAACGTTCCACCGGCCGCACACGCGGCCGGACCCGATCCTGCCCATTGATCGGCTCGAGCACACGCCAAGCGCGGCCAACCGGGGTGCATCGGGATATTCGAACTTTTCTCCGTCCCGTCCGTGAAACGGGGGAGCAGGCCTTCGCACGGGCCCTGGGAAGGGCCCTCGGCGGGGCGCTCCGAAGGAGTCTTCGAGAGGGGACGGACATGGGCGAGCTCGCGACGTTCCGGGTGCCGGCGCGGATCACGGGAACGACGGCGGACACCATGCTCGGCGGGGCGATGGTCCGCGCCTGGCAGCGCGACGGGATCTTCCAAGTGGCCGCCGACGGGCGGCAGGAGGCCCGCACGCGGGCCGCGCTGGCGGCGAGCCGGCGGTTCTTCGCCCGGCCCGCGGCGGAGAAGGCCGCGTGCGTCAACGACACCTCGTACAGCGGCTACACCGCCTCGGGCGAGGAGGTGACGGCAGGCCGGCCGGACGCCTCGGAGATCTTCACCATCACCCCCGACATCCCCGGCATCCCCGACATCCCCGACGGCGCGGCCCCAGGCCTGCCCTGCCACGGACCGGTCCCCTGGCCCGACCCCGACTACCGCGCGGCCATGGAGGCCTACCTGGCGGGTGTCGGCGGGCTCGGCGAGCGGCTGCTGCGACTCGTGGCCCTCGGGCTCGGCCTCGGACCGGCGGGCATCGACCGGCTCGCGGGGCTGACGCGCGGCGGCTGGCACCACATGCGGGTGCTGCGCTTCCCCGCCGCGGAGCGGACCGCGGAGCGCGGGATCGGCGCCCACACCGACTACGGCCTCCTCGTGATCGCCGCCCAGGACGAGGTGGGCAGGCTCTTCGTACGGCCTCCGGTGGCGGGCGAGGAGCGCCCGAGCAACTGGCTGCCGGGCGAGAGCACGGCGGGCTTCGCCGAGCACCGGCCAGGCTGGACCCCCGTACGGCCCGTGGCGCGGGTGCTGACGGTGTTCCCCGGGGACATCCTCCAGTTCATGACCGGCGGCGCCCTGCTGTCCACCCCGCACCGGGTGCGGCTCGCGGAGCGGGAGCGGTACGCCCTCGCCTACTTCCACGAGGCGCGCTTCGGCGCCCGGATCCGCCCCCTCGATCCGGCACGGTCCCAGCAGGGCGGGGACGGCGGCACGGCGCCCGCGGTGATCCACTACGGGGAACACTTCACCCGGATGTTCATGCGCTGCTATCCGCAGCGGGCAACGACGCGGCGGATCGAGGCCCAGGGGCTGCTGCGACACCTCGCCGCGGCCCGGTGAGCCGGCAGCCGAGGCAGTCGGCGTGGCCGCTGTGCGCGACGGTGTCGCGGACCCGCCAGTCCCATTGGCTCTCCGGCCGGGGCCCGCTGGGCTTGCCCCAGCCGGCCAGGTGCAGCAGCCAGGTGGTGATGCCCGCCGCGACGACGACCCCCAGGCCGATCCAGACGCCGGGAGTCCAGGAGGCGCACAGGGCCGCGCCCGCCGCCGTGCTTCCCGCCAGGGCGATCGCCGTGCCGGTCCAGCCCGCCACGGTGTGGCCGAGGTCCACGTGGCCGTGAGCGCTCATCGTTCTCCCCCTGCTTCGTCGGTTCAGTAGGCTCGAATGGCGTTCTCTTACGGAGAAAGCCATTTATCTCACGAGCTAAGTAACTTAGATGCTAAGGAGTAACCGCGTGCACGGCAAGCCCCGTCCCGCGGCCACGGTCCAGGAAGCGCTGACGCGCATGGACCGGTACGTCGCCCTCGGCATCGTCGGCCAGCAGGAGGTGGCGCAGCTCCTGGGGCTGAACGTCACCGACCTGACCTGCCTCGGCCACATCCTGGGCGCCGGTCAGGACCCGCTCGGCGCGGGCGACCTCGCCGAGCTGACCAACCTCACCACCGGCGCGGTGACCGGGGTGCTCAACCGGCTGGAGCGCGCCGGGTACGCGAGCCGGCAGCCCGATCCCGCCGACCGGCGCCGGGTACGGGTCGTCGCGGAGCCGGCCGCCGCCGCGCGGATCTTCGCCGTCTACGAGCCCTTCTACGCCCGGCTCGGCGCGGTGTTCGCCGAGTACACCCCCGACGAGATCGCCGTCATCGCCGACTGGTTCGGGCGGGCGACGGCCGAGGTCACCGCCCATCTGGACCGGGTACGGGCCGGGGAACTGGGGCCGGTGGCCCCGTAACCCCGATGGTAAAATTTGCCTTTTGGCGACGTTCGCGTCGCACTCACGCACATCTTGCCCAGACATTTGAAACACGCCTCACGGAAGGTTCTGCATGAAGAACCCGTCACCTCATGGGCGCTTCGGCATCAAGGCCGGAGCCAAGGCGAGCCCGAAGGGCGGTGCGAAGGGCGGCGGAAAGACCCCGCGGACCCTCGGCCCCCAGGGCGAGTACTCGATGCCCCGGACGACCACGCCGGCGCTGCCGCCGGTGGAGTCCTTCTCGGAGCTCGGCCTGCCCCCTGAGCTGGTGACGACGATGGCCGACCAGGGGGTGGCCCAGCCGTTCCCCATCCAGGCGGCGACCCTCCCCAACTCCCTGGCGGGCCGCGACATCCTCGGCCGCGGGCGGACCGGCTCGGGCAAGACGCTCGCCTTCGGCCTGGCCCTGCTGGCCCGTACGGCGGGTCAGCAGGCCGATCCGAAGCGGCCGCTCGCTCTGGTCCTCGTACCGACCCGCGAGCTGGCGCAGCAGGTGACCGAAGCCCTGGCCCCGTACGCGCAGGCCCTGAAGCTGCGCATGGCCACGGTCGTCGGCGGCCTGTCGATCGGCAAGCAGACGGGCGCGCTGCGCACCGGCGCCGAGATCGTGGTGGCCACCCCGGGGCGGCTCAGCGACCTCATCGGCCGGCGCGACGTGCACCTGGAGCGCGTGAAGATCGTCGTCCTCGACGAGGCCGACCAGATGTGCGACATGGGCTTCATGCCGCAGGTCACCGAGATCCTCGACCAGTGCCACCACGCCGGCCAGCGGATGCTGTTCTCGGCCACCCTGGACCGCAACGTCGACCAGCTGGTCCAGCGGTACCTGAAGGACCCGGTCGGGCACTCCGTGGACCCGCAGTCCGCTTCGGTGTCCACGATGGACCACCACGTGCTGCACATCCACGCCGCCGACAAGGTCTCGGCGGCGACCGAGATCGCGGCGCGCGAGGGCCGGGTGCTGATGTTCCTGGACACCAAGCACGGGGTCGACCAGTTCGTGAAGCACCTGCGGGCGATGGGCGTACGCGCCGAGGGGCTGCACAGCGGGAAGTCGCAGCCGCAGCGCACCCGGACGCTGGGGCAGTTCAAGGACGGTCTGCTGAACGTCCTGGTCGCCACCAACGTCGCCGCGCGCGGCATCCACATCGAGGACCTCGACCTCGTGGTCAACGTGGACCCGCCGGCCGACAGCAAGGACTACCTGCACCGGGGCGGCCGCACCGCGCGGGCCGGCGAGTCCGGCAAGGTCGTCACCCTGGTCACCCCGAACCAGCGGCGCGACATCGTCCGGCTGATGGCCGATGCCAAGATCCGGCCGACCATCACCCAGGTCCGCTCCGGCGAGGCCGCGCTGAGCCGGATCACCGGTGCGAAGGCCCCGTCCGGCGTTCCGCTGGCCGGCGCCGCGGCCACCGACGCCAAGGGCCGGCCCTCGGGCTCGGACCTCGGCTTCCGCGGGATCGGCACCCGGCCCGGGCGGCCCGGCAAGGGCAAGGAGTCCCGCAAGACCATCGAGGCCCGGCAGGCCGCCGAGGCCCGCGCGGCGGCGCGGGTGCGACGGGGTACGAAGTAGCCGACGGGTTACGCAGCGTCCGACGGGTACGCAGCAGCACGACGGGAGGGCCGGGACCGCGGGTGCGGTTCCGGCCCTCCCGCGCATCGCGGGGTCAGGAGCTCAAGCGGCCCGCCGCAGCAGCCGCTGCGCCGCCGCGTTGCGGACCCGGCGGGTCCGGGCGCCCGCGGCGAGCAGGCGCAGGGCCTCGTCGGCGTGCAGGGACCGGGCCGCCGTGCGCTGGCACCAGTCGGAGGCGGCGAGGAGCTCCGCCGCGGACCAGGGCTCGCCCCGCGTGACGGCCTTCAGCAGGGTCCACTCGCGCAGTCGGCGGGCAGCGAAGTGGCGGCCGCCCAGGGCCTCGCCCATGGCCCGCGCCCAGGCGGGGAAGGCCTCGTCGGCAAGCAGCCGGACCGCCCGCCGGTCGAGGTGCGTGACGACCGCGCTCTCGGCCATCACCAGGTCCGGATCGCGCAGGACGGCGGCCACGACCTCGGCCTCGGCGGGCTCGCCGGACACGGCTGCCAGGGACTCCAGGTGCCGGGTGTAGCGCCAGTGCTCGGACGGCGTACCCGTCGGCGCGGTCCCCTCGGTCCGGCCCGTCGGGCCGCCCTGGCGTATCTGGTACTCGCTTCTCCCCATGCGGCCATTCCACACGACACCGGTGAACGTCAGGTTGTCAGGGTGCCATCAAGCCCGCGGCGGCCTCACACCCGGGCCGCTGCACGGATCGCCCGCCGCCACCTGCGCCACCGACGCGGAGGAGCCCCGCTGCGGCGGGACCCGTCCGGTGCTTCAGGCCCGCGGGTCGTGGGTCTCGTAGCCGCCGGAACCCTGTTCGTTCGCGTGCCCCTGCTCCGGGAGCGGGGCGCCGGTCTCCAGGAGGGTCTTGAGGCTGGACGCCAGCATCGGCCAGGCACGCCCGCACATGCCGATGAGGGTGCCGCCCGGTTCGAAGCCCTCGTGGAGGATGGTGAGCCGCGCGAGCGTGTCACCGACCGGTTCGATCTCGTACGTCACCTTCGTGCGCCGCTCGCGGGCCAGCTCGGCGCGCAGCTCCTCGCCGATGCCGACGGAGGCGGCCCACTGCGGGGTGAAGGTGTGCCAGGTGTAGGAGAGCAGCCGCTCCGGTACGCACTCCAGCACCACCTGCTCCGGATCGCTCGTCCGCGCCCCGCGCTCCACCCAGTCCATCGTCGAGCCCACCCGCCAGTCGGTCTCGAAGTCGAGTCCCCAGTAGCGGCGGGTGAACGCGGGCTCGGTCAGGGCCTGCCACACCCGTGCGGGGTCGGCCTGGACGTACACGGTGTAGGTGATCGCAGTCTCGCTCATCCCCTCATGCTGCGGGACCGGGGCCCGCGGACCGGGGATTGAGCCGCTCTGCGCTCACCAGTGGCAGCCCTCCGCGGGGAGTTCCGTCGGTGGGGTGCGGGGCGGCGACGGGAGGGAGAGGTGGGCGCGCGCGGCGTGGACGGCGGCGAGCTCCTCGTGGCCCGCCGGGCCCCAGTCGCTGAGCTCGCGGACCTGTTCGGGGGTGGCCAGCAGCCGGGCGTACGCCGGGTCCGGACCCGGGGGCAGCGCCGTCAGCCGGGCCGCCGTGCGCGGGTGGGCGCCCTGGTCGGCGTACCGGTACCCGAGCGGGAGCGCGGCCGCGGTCCGGCCCGCCGTCGGGGGCGGGAGGTGGGGTGCGCCGGTGGCGCGGGCGATGAGCAGCAGGACGCGTCCGTCGGGCGCGAAGAGCCAGCCGGCGGGATCCCGTGCCGTCAGGTGCGCGGGGGCCGGACCCGGGTGCCAGGTGCCGTGCAGCGGGACGCGGCGGCTGCGCAGGACGCCGAGCCGGTCCAGGGCGGTGGGGGTGGTGGGGCGGCCGTCTTCCAGCAGGGCGGCGCCGCCTCCGTTGATCCGGGCCCGCAGCGCGGACAGGGCGCGGCGGGCGTCGCCCGCGTCCATCAGGGCGGGCAGTTCGGCCGGCTCGGCGAAGTGGATGCCGGTGATCTCCTGCGCGGGGAGGCGGACGGAGTCGATGCGGTCCCGGGTCCAGGTGCCGCCGTCGAAGACGTGCAGGATCTCGCCGGGGAACCCCATCCCGGGCGGCATGCCGGGCGCGTCGGCCGGGATCCAGTCGACGGCGAGGCCGCGCGGGTAGCGGCCCTCGACTCCGAGCTCCTCGTACATCTCGCGGGCGGCCGCCGCGGCCGGTGCCTCGCCGGCGTCCACCGCGCCGCCGGGCAGCAGCCGGTCGGGGCGGTAGTCGACGCTCTGGACGAGGACGCGCCCGTCGACATCGGTGACGAGGACGACCGCGCCGGTCCAGAGGGTGGCGCGGGAGGCCCCGTACTCCTCCGGGGTCATCCACGTGCCCGGACGCGCTGCCGGGGGCGGGGTTTGGGCCGGGGGCGGGGTTTGGGCCGGGGCCGGGGTTTGGGCCGGGGCCGGGGTTTGGGCCGGGGCCGGGGTTTGGGCCGGGGCCGGGGTTTGGGCCGGGGCCGGGG
>NZ_JALGBX010000028.1:115515-135892 GCF_022808175.1 Streptomyces sp. AP-93
TTTGGGCCGGGGCCGGCGCCGGGGCCTGGGCCTGGGCCTCGACCTCCGGTGTGGCCCGGGTTTGGTCCGGGGCCTGGGCCTGGGCCTCGACCTCCGGCGTGGCCGGGGATGCGCCCGTGTCCTGCGTCACGTCCTCGTCGGTCAGCTGCGGCATCGGACTCCATTCGCATAGGGGCACCGCGGGGGCGCCGTGCGGCCCCGTCGCGCGGGCGTCGCGGGACCATCGCGCGGGCCTCGCGGGGGCGTTCCGCACGGGTGGACCCGCGGGCTGTGCAACAGCTCGGACAGCCCCCGGGTTACGGAGATCAGCACATTCCCCTTTGCCACCCCTATACCTCCTTATTACCTGGTTACACGGATCTTGCTACGTTCCCCAGGCGGATTGGCGGCATGAAAACCGCCGGTCCGACCACGTCACCGGACCGAGGAGAGACCCGCACATGCGACGCGCACCCCGTACGGGCACCCCGGCGGCCTCCGGCAAACGGTGGACCGTCCCGGGCGTGGCCGGCGTGGCCGGCGGCGTCGCGCTCCTCGGCTTCGGTGGGCTGTACGCCGCGGGCCTGCTGCTGGCGGGCGACGACGTGGCCTCCGGTACGAAGGTGCGCGGCATCGACATAGGCGGGATGAGCCACGCCGAGGCCCGGCAGACCCTGAACCGTTCTCTCGGCCCGTCCGCGGCGGCCCCGCTGGCACTGCGGATAGGAGAGCGGACCGAGCAGGCGCAGCCCGCCACGCTCGGCCTGTCCCTGGACACCGGCGCCACCGTCGACCGGGCGGCCCGCTCCGGTTCCGACCCCGTCAGCGTGATCGGCCGGCTGTTCTCCTCCGGTGATCCCGAGGTGGAACCGGTGGTCCGGCTCGACGAGATTGCCGCCCGCGCCGCACTGGACGGGCTCGGCGCGAAGACCCGGCAGGAGGCCCGGGAGGGCTCGGTCTCCTTCGAGAAGGGCAAGGCCAAGGCGGTCGCCCCGGTCACCGGTACCGACCTCGACGTCGACGGCTCCCTCGGCGTGCTCCGCTCGTCCTACACCGGGCCTGCGGCCGGGCCCGTCGTGCTCCCCGTCCGGAGCACGGAGCCCCGCGTCGGGCAGCAGGAGACGGAGCGGGCGCTGAGGGAGTTCGCCGAACCGGCGGTGTCCGCGCCGGTCACCCTGACCGTGGAGGGCACGCGCATACCCGTCGGCCCTGCCGTCCTCGCCAAGCACCTCACCCTCAAGGACGACGGCCGGGGCCGTCTCGTGCCCGGCCTGGACGCCAAGGCCCTGCTCGCCGCCCCGGAGCTGGCCGGCCCGCTGCGCCGGGCCGCGCCGGGCCCCGTGGAGGCGAAGCTGCGTACGGACTCCGCCGGCGCGGTCTCTGTCGCCGAGGAGGGCCGGGCCGGACGCCGGGTGGCCGAGGAGGGCCTGTCCGCCGTCGTGCTGCCGCTGCTGACGCGGACGGGCGCGGCGGAGCGTACGGGCGAGGTCGCCACGGAGGAGGTCCAGCCGAGGCTCACCAAGAACACGGTCGGGCAGCTGGGCATCAAGGAGGAGGTGTCCTCCTTCACGGTCGACTTCGAGAAGGCCCCGTACCGTACGACGAACATCGGGCGGGCCGCGGAGCTGATCAACGGCTCGCTCGTGCTGCCCGACGAGACCTGGAGCTTCAACCGCCGCGTCGGCGAGCGCACGAAGGAGAACGGCTTCGTCGACGGCCTGATCATCAACAACGGCCAGTACGAGAAGGCCGCGGGCGGCGGTGTTTCGGCAGTGGCCACCACCGTCTTCAACGCGATGTTCTTCTCGGGGGTCAAGCCCGTCGAGTACGGGGCGCACTCCTTCTACATCGAGCGCTACCCGGAGGGCCGCGAAGCCACCGTGGCGTGGGGCAGCCTGGACCTGCGCTTCGCCAACGACTCGGGCAAGGCCCTCTACATCCAGGCCGAGGCGACCGACACCTCGATCACCATCACCTTCCTGGGAACGAAGCGGTACGAGGAGATCCGCGCGGCCAAGGGGCCGCGGACGAACGTCAAGCCGCCCGCCACCCGCACGGACACCGGCCCGAAGTGCGAACCGCAGTCCCCGCTGGAGGGCTTCGACGTCGCCGTCGACCGGGTGTTCGTGAAGGGCGGGCAAGAGGTCAAGCGGGAGACGATGAAGACCCGTTACACGCCGAGGGACAGCGTGACCTGCGGCTGAGTCCTCCTGTCGGGGAGCCCGGACCACCCGTGCGGGTGAGTGCGTGCGGGTGAGCGGGCGTTCGTCGGGCAGGGTGGGCGGATGGAGTCGCGCCGGGGACCGAGGGTGCCCCTGATCATTGTCGCGCTGGCCGTGGCGGCCGGGTGTGTGACCGGATGTGTGACCGTGGGCCCGGCCGGGCCGGGGGCCGTTCCCGGGCCGCAGGCCGTTCCGGGGCCGCAGGCCGTACCCGGGCCCGGAGCACTGCCCGTGCCGGCCGGGGTACGGACGGGCCTGCCGGGACCGGCGGCCGAGGCCTGGCCGCTGGGGGCGCTGCCGGAGGTCGTGCAGGATGCGGATGCGGATGCGGTGCCGGTGGAGCCCTCGAATGCCCTGCCCGGGGCTGCCGTTGCCCCGCGCCCCGCCCAGCCCGCGGCGCCCGCCGCCCGGGTGCGGAGCCGGGTGAAGCCCGCCGTGCCGCGCCGGCGGGCGGAGCGGCCCCGGCGGGCCGCGCCGAAGAAGCCCGCGGCGCCCGCCGCGAAGGCCCGTGGCTTCCGGCCCGCGCCGAAGCGCACGTACGACATGGCGCCGCTGTGCGCGGCGGCCCGGGGGACGGTGGACCCGGCCATCGTGGCGCTGTGCCACTGACCGCGTGGCGCTGCCGGGTGCGGGAGGCGGGATTCGCTTGGATGGGCCCGGCGGACCCCGACCGGGGCCCCTCCAGCCTCCACCTCCAGGAGTGGCCATGGCGAAGATCGCTCTCTTCGGCGCGACCGGCACCGTCGGATCCCGGGTCATGCACGAAGCGCTCGGGCGCGGGCACGAGGTCACGGCCGTCGTACGCGATCCCGCGCACTTCGCCGAGTCCGAAGCCAGCTCCGCGGACGTCACCGTCGTCCGCGGCAATGTCCTCGACCCCGCGTCCGTGACCCAGGCGGCGGCCGGGCAGGACGTGGTGGTCAGCGCGTACGGTCCGGGATCCGGGGATCCCGGCACGCTCGTGAGCGCGGCGAAGGCACTGATCGGTGGCGTGCAGGCCCTCGGCGAGGACGGGCCGCGGCCGCGCGTGCTGACCATCGGCGGGGCGGGCTCCCTGCGGACCCCCGGTGGACCCATGGTCTGGGACCTGCCCGGGATCCCGGCGCCGGTGATCGCCGTGATGCACGCCCACGGGGACGCCCTCGACTTCCTGCGGACCGTTCCGGTGGACGAGGTCCACTGGACCAACCTCAGCCCCGCCGCCACGATCGAGCCGGGCACGCGGACCGGCACGTACCGGCTGGGACTCGACGACCTGGTCGTGGACGAGAGCGGAAACAGTCTGATCTCCACGGAGGACTTCGCGGTGGCCCTGCTGGACGAGATCGAGCGCGACGCGCACCCGGGCCAGCGGTTCACCGTCGGGTACTGAGGCCCACTGAGGCCCTGCCGGACCCACCCGCCGCCGATACTCGCTGGTCGGGGCGGGCTCCTCCTCCCTAGAGTGGCCGGGCACCAGCCTCGGCCCGCAGGGAGCGGATCATGCGCACGCACTACCCCCGGACCCCGCACCTGCCCTGGTCTCCGGGTGCGACGTCCGACGACGTGCGGACCACCGGGCCCGGCATGCTGGCCGGGTTCGCCGGGCGCGAGGTCGTGGTCACCGAGAAGCTCGACGGCGAGAACACCACCCTCTACGCCGACGGCCTGCACGCGCGGTCGCTCGACTCGGGCCACCATCCGTCGCGGGCCTGGGTGAAGGGCCTGCAGAGCCGTATCGGCCCGGGGATCCCCGCCGGTTGGCGGGTGTGCGGGGAGAACGTCTACGCCCGGCACTCGCTCGCGTACGAGGAACTCGACGCGTGGTTCTACGGGTTCTCGGTGTGGGACGGCGACCACTGCCTGGACTGGGACCGTACGGTGCTCTTCCTGCGCGGTCTCGGTGTCCCGGGACCGCGCGTCCTGTGGCGCGGCGTCTTCGACGAGCGGGCCCTGCGCCGCCTGCGGCTCGATACGGCGCGCCAGGAGGGGTACGTCGTCCGCACGACGGCGGGCTTCGAGCGCGCCGACTTCGGTCGGTGCGTGGCCAAATGGGTGCGGGGCGGCCACGTGCAGACGGACACGCACTGGATGTACGCCCAGGTGGTGGCGAACGGCCTCGGTCCGGCGGCCGCCCTCTGGGACGCCCGGTCGGGCGCGGACCCGGACACGGCCGGGCTGCTCCGCGCGGTGGGAGCGGACACGGCGCCCCCGGCGGCGGGAGTCGAGGGGCTGGTCGCCGACGTGGCGGACCGCATCGACGGGTTGAGCGTGCGCAGGTCCGGCGAGGACCGGCTGGCCGGAGTCCTGGCGGCGGCCCTGCACGGAGTACCGCGAGCCGCGCTCGCGTCCCGGCTGGCGGCGGGCCCGCTCGGGATGGCCACCGCACGGCGGGTCGCGGACCTGGTCGGGCTGTGCCCTGCGCTGCGCCGGCCCTTCCCCTACCCGGACGCGGAACGGCGGGCCGGGCTCGTACGGATGGCGGAGGCGGCCGATCTGGGGGTGCTGCACGCGCTGGCGGGGGCGCTCTCCCGGTCCGGCGGCGCCGACGCCGACGGTCCCGTCGGGTCGCCCAGGTCCGGCGAAGGCGCCGAGCGGGGCGACGGACCCGGCGAGTGCGTGGAGTGGTCCGCGCTGCACGCCGAGGAGGCGGGGCTGCTCGGGCCCGCGCCGCTGGAGCCGCTGCGGGCCGGGCTTCGAGAAGCGCTCGCCGGAGCCGGCATAGGCGACGGCGGCGACGACGGTAGCGCCGACGCCGCCGACCGCTGCTGGGCCGAAGCACGGCTCGCCTACGGCCAGGGCAAACTGACCGCCGCCGAGGAGGCGGTCGCGGCGACCTGGCGCTGGCGGGACGGCGCCTCCTTCCCCCGGCTGGTGCAGCTCTGCGGACCCTCGGGCAGCGGGAAGAGCACCTACGCCCGGACCCTGCCCGGGGTGGAGGCCTACATCAGCCTCGACGACCTGCGCGGCGCCCGGGGTTCCCGGGCGGACCAGCGCGACAACGCGGACGTGCTCCGCGAGGGCCTCGACCGGCTGGACTCCGCACTCGCCTCGGCCGCGCGACGAGGGGGCACGGTGGTGTGGGACGCGACCTCCCTCACGGCCCAGCAGCGCGGACTGGCCGGTGCGGTCGCCCGGCGGCGTGACGCGCTGGTCACGCACGCCGTGCTGCTGGTCGAGGAGGCCGAGCTGATGCGCCGCAACTCCACGCGCACACACCCGGTGCCGGAGCAGGTGCTGACCGCGCAGCTGCGCCGGTTCGCTCCGCCGTATCCGGGTGAGGCGCACCGCACGTGGTACATCGGGGCGGGCGGAACCGTCGAGGACACGGCGGGCACGATCGGTGCGCCGACCCGTACGGCGGCCCGTACGGCGGCCCGTCCATGTGCGGAGGGCTGATGCGTACCAGCGAGGAGCTCTACCACCAGGTCCGCTGGGACCCCCGCTTCGATCCCGCCCGGTTCACGATGGGACTGCTGCAGCGCGGAGCCGCGCCGAAGCGGATCCCCCTGCCCTCCTTCGTTCCCGGGGGCGACATCCCCTGGCACCGGGTGCTGTTCGTGGAAGCGGACGGCGAGCTGGTGTGGGACCGGGCCACGGGCGTCGACATCATCGACGGCACCGCGGCCGGGCGGGTCCGCGACCCGAGGCTGCTGCGGGCGCCGTTCTTCACCGCACGGACGCCGTACGCGTGGGACGCGTCCGGCGGCGGCGCGTGGCGGGCCGCGCCCGAGGGCGGCACCCGCGCCCTGAAGCCTTCGCGCGTACGCCTGTTGACGTGGAACACGCTCTGGGACCGGTACGACGCCCCCCGCATCGCCACCGCACGGCGCAGGCCCTTGCTGCTGGCCGACCTGGCGGCGGCCGACGCCGATGTGATCGCGCTCCAGGAGGTGGAGCGCGAACTGCTCGGCATGCTGCTCGCCGAGCCGTGGGTCCGGGACGGGTACACGGTCGCCGCCGACCCCCGCGGCCGGGACGTGGCGGAGAGCGGGCTGCTGGTGCTGAGCCGCCTGCCGGTGCGAGAGGCGGGCGTTCACGTACTGGGTCCGCACAAGGCGGTCGTCGCCGTGACCGTGGACACGGCGGGCGGGCCTCTGGTGGTCGCGGCCACCCATCTCACGAGCGATCACACGGAGCGGGGCGCGGACCGGCGTACGGCCGAACTGACAAGGCTTTCCGAGGGGTTGTCGGCAATCGAGGCGGCCGACGTGGCCCTGCTCGGCGACTTCAACGACGGCCGGTCGGGAGCCGGGGGTCCGGCCGCGGTGCTGGGCCTGCGGGACGTGTGGACCGAGGTGCACGGGGCGCAGGACGGGACCCCCACCTTCGATCCGGTCGCCAATCCACTCGCGGCGGTGGGGTCGTTGTCGGGTCGGGCGGCACGCCTGGACCGGATCCTGCTGCGGTCGGCGGGAGTTCGCGTGGCGCGGGCCGCTCTGCGCGGCGACTCCGCGCCAGCGGACGGGCTGTTCATCTCGGACCACTACGGGGTCGAGGCCACCCTGGACTTCGACCCGGCCGCCGACGGAGGTGAAGGCGCCGAAGGATCCGGGCGGCACGCGGTTCTGGACGTCCAGGCCACGGGGCGGACGGCGGTGGCCTGGCTGACGCCGCGGGACGAGGCGGTGGAGGCGGTCCGTCGCGCACACGACCCTCAGGCGGAGCGCTGGCCGGCGCACGTGAACCTGCTCTTCGGCTTCGTACCGGAGTCCTCCTTCGAGGCGGCGCTGCCCCTGCTGGCCGAAGCGGCCGCGGAGTCGGCCGCGTTCACGGCCCGGCTGGAGGGCGTGTACGCCTTCGGCCCGACCCTGTGGCTGGACCCGGCGGCGGCCGGCGACGCGCCGTGGCAGGAGCTCCGGCGGACGCTGGCGGCACGGTTCCCGGGCTGCCGGGGCCGGGCCGAGGGGTTCACGCCCCACCTGACGCTGGGACGGAGCCCCGATCCCCGGCGTGCGGAACGGGAGTTCGCGGCGCGCCTCGGCGGTGGCCGGTCGGCGCGCGTGGGCTCGCTCGCCGTCCTGTCCCGGCGCGGCGACGGCCCGATGGAGGTCCGGGCGACGGTGGAACTCGGCACCGGCAGGATCGACTGGGCACCGGAAGCGGCACGTCCCGCGTCGGCGCGACCGGGCGGCGCGGAGCCGGCGGAGGCCGGCGGCACGAGCTACACCGACACCATGGCCGGTGCCGGTGCCGAAGCCGGGACCACGACCGGCGCCAAGGCCGGCGCCAAGGCCGGTACCGATGCCGATGCCGATGCCGAAGCCGATGCCGGGGACAAGGCCAAGGGCAAGGGCAAGGCCGGTGCGGGAGCCGGTGCCAGTGCCAGTGCCAGTGCCGGCGCCGGCGCCAAGGCCGGTGCGGGAGCCGGTGCCAGTGCCGGTGCCGGCGCCAAGGCCGGTGACGACGCCAGCGCCCGTGCCGAGTTCCTCGTGGCGCGGATCGCGGCGGCCCTCCCCGAGGGGACCGTGCACGTGGTCGGCTCGCGCCGGATGGGCTGTGCGCTGCCGGACGCGGATCTGGACCTGGTCGTGGCCCTGCCGGGCGCCGTCGCCCTGGCGGAGGTACGGGCGCGGGTGGCTTCGGCCGTCCCCGAGGCGGAGCGGCTCCGCGAGGTGACGGGCGCCCGGGTGCCGGGCCTGCGGCTGCGCGTGGCCGGGCTGGACGTGGACCTGGTGGTGGTCGCCACCGGGCCGGTGGCGCCGGACCGGGCTGTCGCCCGGCGGGCGGAGCTCGGCGAGGCCGCGGCGGTGGCGCTGAGTGCGGTGAGCGACGCCGATGCAGTACGGGCCTTCGTGGGCCCGGAGCACGCGGCGTTCGCCCGGCTGGCGCGCGAGGTCAAGGCCTGGGCCCGGTCCCGGGGTCTGGACTCGGCGCCCTTCGGCGGGCTGCCGGGACTCGCCTGGTCCGTGCTGGCCGCCCACACGGTCCGCTCCGCCCCCGGCCTCTCCCCCGGCCCTCTGCTGCGCGCCTTCTTCGCCACCTGGGCCGCCTGGGACTGGCGTACCCCGGTGAGCCTTGCCCCGGCTGCGGACCCGAGCGCCGCCGGGAGCGGCGAGGACGCCGTCACCGTGCTGACCCCCTCCGCCCCGGTGCGTAGCTGCACCACCCAAGTCGGCGCCGGGACGGCAGACTTGCTCACGCGGGAGCTGTTCGCCGCGTGGGAGGCGCTGGAGGAGAGCCCCTCGGCGCAGTTCGCCGTCGCCGCCCCCGCTCCCGCGCACCGTCGGCACGCCGCCTGGGCCGTGGTCACCGTGACGGGTTCCCGGCCCGGGGACTTCGAGGACAACCTCGGGCGCATGCGCGGCCGGCTGCGCGCCCTGCTCGGCGCCCTGGCGGAGACGGGCCTCGTGGACGCCCACGCCTGGCCCCGGCCCTTCGAGCGGACCCCGGCCCGGGCCCGCTACGCGATCGGGCTCGGCCACACGCCGCCGGACGCGAGCGCCCTGGCGGCCCTTGCCGCACCGTGGTCGGCGACGCTCCCCGGCACCGAGGTCACCTGGGCCGACTGCGGCACCGTTCCCACCCTCCCCTGACGACAAGTAACGAACGCACGACAGCACCGGCCCAACCATGGGGCCCCACTCTCCGAACGCGACGAAGACTCTCGGCCTGAGCTCCGCCCCGCCGTAGCGGGCACGGCGAGACGGAGTGGTCAGCGCGGTCAGAGCCTCAGTAGAGTCTTGCGAGGTTTTTTCGTCAATACTTTTCACAAGGATTGAAGAAACTCCAAGTTCACAGGCCTGATGCGTGTTTGACACGTCGTTGGATCTTCAGTTCATGAACGTTCAAACCCTTGACGGCCCCGGCGCCGGGCAGTTCACTCACGCTTCGATCCCCCCGGATCCACAACGTCAGGAGTAGCCCCGCATGCCCCTCCTCTCCGCTCACCCGCCCCACCCGTCGCCCCACCCGTCGCGCCGCCTCCCGCGTCCGTCCCGGCTGACCGTCGCCTCCCTGGCGGCCGCCCTGGTCGCCGCCCTCCTCGTGCTCCTCCCGGGCACGGCGGCGACCGCCGCGCCCACGCTGCTCTCCCAGGGCAAGGCCGCCACCGCCTCCTCCATCGAGGGCGCCGGCACCCCCGCCTCCGCGGCCGTCGACGGCAACAACGGGACCCGCTGGTCGAGCCAGTTCGCCGATCCGCAGTGGATACAGGTCGACCTCGGCGCCGCCGCCCAGCTGAGCCAGGTCGTCCTGCGCTGGGAGACCGCCGCCGCCAAGGCGTACCGCGTCGAGCTGTCCACGGACGGCGCCAACTGGTCCACGGCCTACTCCACGGCCAACGCCACCGGCGGCGTCCAGACCCACGACATCACCGGCAACGCCCGCTACGTCCGCGTGTACGGCACCCAGCGCACCACCGGCTACGGCTACTCGCTCTGGGAGTTCCAGGTCTACGGAACCACCGGGGGCACCGGCCCGACCCTGCCCGGCGGCGGTGACCTCGGCCCCAACGTGATCGTCTTCGACCCGTCCACGCCGAATATCCAGGCCAAGCTGGACGAGGTCTTCGCCCAGCAGGAGTCCGCGCAGTTCGGCTCCGGGCGCTACCAGTTCCTCTTCAAGCCGGGTACCTACAACGGCCTCAACGCCCAGATCGGCTTCTACACCTCGATCTCGGGCCTCGGGCTGAACCCGGACGACACCACCATCAACGGTGACGTGACCGTGGACGCGGGCTGGTTCGGCGGCAACGCCACCCAGAACTTCTGGCGTTCGGCCGAGAACCTCGCCATCAATCCGGTCAACGGCACCAACCGCTGGGCCGTCTCGCAGGCCGCGCCGTTCCGCCGGATGCACATCAAGGGCGGCCTCAACCTCGCCCCGAACGGCTACGGCTGGGCCTCGGGCGGCTACATCGCCGACTCGAAGATCGACGGCCAGGTCGGCAACTACTCGCAGCAGCAGTGGTACACCCGTGACAGCTCCATCGGCAGCTGGTCCAACGGCGTCTGGAACCAGGTCTTCTCCGGCACCCAGGGCGCTCCCGCGCAGAGCTTCCCGGAGCCGCGCTACACCACCCTCGACACCACCCCGGTCTCCCGCGAGAAGCCGTTCCTGTACCTGGACGGCTCCGAGTACAAGGTGTTCGTCCCGGCCAAGCGCACCAACGCACGCGGCACCTCCTGGGGCAACGGAGCGCCGCAGGGCACGTCGGTCCCGCTGAGCCAGTTCTACGTGGTCAAGCCCGGCACGAGCGCCGCGACGATGAACCAGGCGCTGGCCCAGGGCCTGCACCTGCTCTTCACCCCGGGCGTCTACCACGTAGACCAGACCATCCAGGTCAACCGCGCGGACACGGTGGTCCTGGGCCTCGGTCTCGCCACCATCATCCCGGACAACGGGGTGACGGCGATGAAGGTCGCCGACGTCGACGGCGTGAAGCTCGCCGGTTTCCTGGTGGACGCGGGCCAGGTCAACTCCCCCACCCTGCTGGAGGTCGGCCCGGCCGGCGCCACCACGGACCACGCGGCGAACCCGACCACCGTCCAGGACGTCTTCATCCGCGTCGGCGGCGCCGGCGCCGGCAAGGCCACGGTCGGCATGGTGGTCAACAACCACGACACGATCGTCGACCACACCTGGATCTGGCGCGCCGACCACGGCGACGGGGTGGGCTGGGAGACCAACCGCTCCGACTACGGGTTCCGCGTCAACGGTGACGACGTACTGGCCACGGGCCTGTTCGTCGAGCACTTCAACAAGTACGACGTGGAGTGGAACGGCGAGCGCGGCCGCACGATCTTCTTCCAGAACGAGAAGGCGTACGACGCCCCCAACCAGGCCGCGATCCAGAACGGTTCGATCAAGGGGTTCGCCGCCTACAAGGTCGCCGACTCGGTCAACACCCACGAGGGCTGGGGCCTGGGCAGCTACTGCTTCTACAACGTCGACCCGACGATCCGTCAGGACCACGGCTTCCAGGTCCCGGTGAAGCCGGGTGTGAAGTTCCACGACATCCTCGTGGTCTCGCTCGGCGGCAACGGCCAGTTCGAGCACGTCATCAACGACACGGGCGCGCCGACCTCGGGCACCTCGACCACCCCCTCCACCGTCGTTTCCTTCCCCTGATCACCCCCTGACCCCCCGGTTCGCGGGGCGGCTGCCGGCCGCCCCGCGTTTTCCGGGCCACCTGAGAGAGCGCTCTCCCAACCCGGCCTCTCTCGCCCTCCCTCCCTCAGAAGGAGCGACACGATGAATCTCCGACCGCGGACCCTGTCCGCATTCCTGGTCTCGGCGGCCATCGCCGTGACCGCGGCCGCCGGTCTCGGCGCCACAGCGCTCACCGCGCAGGCGACACCCGACGCCGGCACCGTCCACACGAACATGAACCACGCCGCCGTGGCCCCGCTCGCCGGCGGCGACGACCCCGACGGTGACGGCTACATCCCGGCCGTTCCGCAGGTCACCGGTGTGACCCCGTCCTGGAACAACCCGCCGGACCGCTACTTCCACGAGTTCCAGGCCAACTGCTCGGTCACCAAGACCGCACCGGACGACCCGATCGTCTACGCGGGCCGGCCCGGCGCCTCCCACGACCACACCTTCGTGACTCCTCCCCCTCGTGAACGAGAGGGCTTCTCGCTATGCCGGGTTGGCGTTGCGACGGGCCAGCCCGGCCCGTAGAACGTTCAAGGCGCCCACCGTGTCCGCGTGCGCGATGTGGCCGCACGAGACGCAGTGGAACTTCTCCTGTGCGGTCCGGTTCGCTTTGTCGACGTGCCCGCATGCGGGGCAGGTCCGGGAGGTGTTGCGGGGGTCCACGGCGATCACTTCCCGTCCGGCGCTCTCAGCCTTGGCATGCAGGATCGTCAGGAACACCCCCCATCCGGCATCCGAGATCGAACGGTTGAGTCCAGCCTTCGCTGCGGCCCCGTTGGGCAGGAAGCCGCCCAGCATATCAGGGTCCGGCTTCGGCGCTGGGGTCTTGACCATGTTCCGAATCTTGAGGTCTTCGTGCGCGATGAGATCGTGTTCGCGGACCAGGTCCAAGGCGGTCTTGTGCGCGTGGTCGAGCCGCTGGCGGCGGACCTTGCGGTGAAGGTCACCAACCCTGTCAACGGCCCGCTGGTGATTGTTCGTGCGCTTGTCCCGCCGGACACGGGGGAACTGCTTCAGTGCCCGCTGTGCTTCCGCAAGTTTCGTGGCGGCCTTCCGCCCGTGGCGCGGGTTCTCGACAAAACCACCGTTGGAGTCACCGAGGAAATTGGCTATGCCCATATCGATGCCGACCGCACTGCCAGTCGCGGACAGCGGTTCCAGCGCAGCCTGCTCGGCCGTCAGGATCACGTACCAGCGCTTGCCTTCGCGCTTGACCGAGACGGTCTTGACCTTGCCAACCACCGGCCGGTGTTGGTTGACCTTGACATGCCCGACACCCTGGAAGCGGACACGGGTGACGGGGTCGTGCGGGGTGGCATCCCAGCGGCAACCGTCGCCGTCCTTGGGGAACTCCACCGTGTCGAACCAGTTGACGCCTCGGAAGCGCGGGTAGCCCGGCGTGTCCCCGGCCTTGACGCGGCGGAAGAACGCAGCGAACGCCCTGTCCAGCCGGCGCAAGGTGACCTGTTGACTGGAGAACGACCAGCACCCCTGACGCTCCGGGTCGAACGCCCGGATGTCCTTTAGCTGCGCGGACTGCTGCCCGTATTTGATGCTCGCCTTCGAGACGTGCCGCCAGGCGTCACGGCGTTCCTGCAAGGCTCCGTTGTAGAGCGAGCAGTGATCACGCAGCATCTCGCCGAGCGCGATCGCCTGGCCCACGGTGGGCCGCATGAGGAACTTGTACGCACGGAGCATCCAGCCCCCCCCTTTCCCGATCAGCTCGAAGGCCACACTACGCTTGGGGGTTTCACCACATTGGCAATCAAACCCCGATGTCCGATCCGGCCGCCATACTGTCCACAATCTGCACGCAGATTTGGTGTTCATCGCCAAATATCGGCGGGTATTCTCCAGTTACAAGAACAACATGCTTGCCGAGTTCACCAAGTGGGCCCCCACCTGGACCTCTACGCAGTCAACGCCTACAAGGAGGCCTGTGGTGTCAAGCAGGCCTGGCAGCAGGGTGGTTACACCAAGCCCTACATCATCACGGAGACCGGTCCGGCGGGCGAGTGGGAGGTACCGAACGACGCGAACGGCGTCCCGCTGGAGCCCGGCGACCAGGCCAAGGCCGACGGCTACACCAACGCCTGGAACTGCGTCACCGGACACGGGGGCGTGGCCCTGGGCGCCACGGTGTTCCACTACGGCACCGAGTACGACTTCGGCGGGCACTGGTTCAACCTGACCCCGGCCGGGGAGCGCCGCAAGATGTACTACGCGGTCAAGCGCGCCTACGGGGGCAACACGGCGGGCGACAACCTCCCGCCGACCGTGTCCGTCCCCTCCGTCCTCGACCCGGGCGCCGTCCCGGCCGGCAGGGAGATCACCATCCAGGCCCCGGCGACCGACGCCGAGGGCGACCAGCTCGCGTACGAGGTGCTCTGGGGCAGCAAGTACGTGGACGGGGGCGGCGGGCTGATCTCGGTGCCGTCGACCCACCTGGGCAACGGCACGCTCAAGGCTTCGGCCCCCGCGAAGACCGGCGCGTGGAAGCTCTACGTCAAGGCCAAGGACGGCCGCGGAAACGTGGGCGTCGAGCAGCGCTCGGTGAAGGTGGTCCCGCCGCCGGTGTCGGGCACGGACGTGGCGCTGAACCGGCCCACGACCGCCTCGACCTTCCAGAACGACGGCTACGGCGGTTGCCCGTGTGGTCCGCAACTGGCCACGGACGGCAACAACACCACGCGCTGGGCGACGACTTGGTCCGATGCCCAGTGGCTCCAGGTGGACCTGGGGTCGGTGAAGCAGCTGCGGCACGCCCAGCTGGTGTGGGAGACCGCGTACGGCAAGGCGTACACCATCAAGGTGTCGGACGACGGCCAGAACTGGCGGACGGCTTACGCCACTTCCAGCGGTGACGGCGGCATCGACGACTTCGGCATCTCCGCGTCGGGCCGGTACGTGCGCCTCGAACTGACCCAACGGGGCACCGGCTACGGCTACTCCCTGTTCCACTTCGGCGTCTACGCCTGATCCCTGGCCCGACGCCCCGCACGCTCCGCGCGCCGCCCGAACCTGACCCGGGCGGCGCGCGGTTCTGCGTTCGGTTCTGCGTGCGGTTCTGCGTGCGGAAGCCTCCGTAGGGCTCAGACCTCCAGGACGATCTTCCCGGCGGTGTGGCCCTCCCGGCTGAGTTCGAAGGCGGCCGGGAGCTGCGCGAGCGGGAAGGTCTCGGCGACGGTGACGGTGAGCTGCCCGGCGTCGGCCATCCGGCCCAGCTCGGCGAGGTCGGCGCCGACGGGCCGTACCCACATCCACTGGCCGCCGGCGCCGAGCACGGTGTGGTCGGCGATGGAGGCGTGCCGGCCGCCCTCGGCCAGTACCGCCAGGGTGGTGTCGAGGACTCCCCCGACGAAGTCGGCGACGACGGTGACCCCGTCGGGCGCCAGGGCGCGGACCCGGTCCGCGAGGCCGTCGCCGTACTCGACGGGCTCGCAGCCCAGCTCGCGCAGCCGGTGGTGGTTGCGCACGGAGGCGGTACCGATGACGCGGGCCCCGAGCACGCGGGCGATCTGCACGCCGAGGGAGCCGACGCCGCCCGCGGCTCCGTGCACGAGGACGGTGTCCTCCTTGCCGGTCTCCAGGCGCGTCAGCAGCTGGTACGCGGTGAGGCCGGCCAGTGGCAGCCCGGCGGCCTGCTGCCAGGTCAGGGAGGCGGGCTTGGGCGCGAGGGCCCGTACGGGCACGGTGACGAACTCGGCGAAGGTGCCGCCGTGGACGTAGTCCTTGCGGGCGTAGGCGATCACCTCGTCGCTCGCGGTGAACTCGGGGGTGTCGATGCCCGCGTACTCGACCGTCCCGGCCACGTCCCAGCCGGGGACGACGGGGTACACGACGTCCATCAGGCCGTCGAGCCCGCCCGCCATGATCTTCCAGTCGACGGGGTTGACGGAAGCGCACCGGACCCGGACGAGGACCTCGCCGGGGCCGACCTTGGGCACCGGGATCCGGGTTTCGGAGAGCACCTCCACTCCGCCGTACGTGTCGTACGTCATGGCCCGCATGGTGCCCTCTTGGTCCTCGGACATACCTCTCGCCTCTCCGTGATCCGGTCGCGTGCCCCCGCCCCCCATCCCACCACGAAGAGCCGCGCCCGCCCCGGGAGGAGGGGCGGGCGCGGCGCGGCGGAGCGGTTGCGGGGGAGGGGGCTGTCTTGCAGGGTGGTTCTACAGGACGGCTCTAGAGGGCGCGGTGGGCGGCGATCACGTCCGCGTAGTGGTGTCCGCTGGTCTTCACGGTGCGCCGCTGGGTCTCGTAGTCCACGTGGACCAGTCCGAACCGCTTGTCGTAGCCGTATGCCCATTCGAAGTTGTCGAGGAGGGACCAGGCGTAGTACCCGGCCAGCGGTGCGCCGCGGCGGGCGGCGCGGGCGCAGGCGGCCAGGTGGGCCGTGAGGTAGGCGGCGCGCTCGGGGTCGTGGACGCTGCCGTCGGGGGCGACGGTGTCGGGGTAGGAGGAGCCGTTCTCGGTGATGAGGATGCGCCGGGCCCCGTACTCCTCGGTCAGCCGCATGATGAGGGCTTCCAGGCCGTCCGCGTCGACCTCCCAGTCCATGCCGGTGCGCGGGACGCCGGGCCGGTCGATCATCCGGGCGTAGGGGGCGGCGCCGTGCGGGTCGGCGGTGACGACCTGCGGGAAGTAGTAGTTCAGGCCGATCCAGTCGAGCGGGGCGGCGATGGTCTCCAGGTCGCCGGGCTGTTCGGGGAGGTCGACTCCGTAGACCTCCCGCATGTCGGCGGGGAAGCCGCGGCCGTGCACCGGGTCGAGCCACCAGCGGTTGACGTGGCCGTCCATCCGGCGGGCTGCCGCGCGGTCGGAGTCGCTGTCGGTGGCGGGTTCGACGGTGGAGAGGTTGTTGACGATGCCGATCTGCGCGCCGGGTGCTGCGGCACGGATGGCCTGTGCGGCCAGGCCGTGGCCGAGCAGCAGGTGGTAGGAGGCGCGGACGGCGGCGGTGAGGTCGGTCAGGCCCGGGGCCATCTTGCCTTCGAGGTGGCCGATCCACGCCGAGCAGAGGGGTTCGTTGAGGGTCGCCCACTGGGTGACGCGGTCGCCGAGGCGCTGCGCGACGGTGCCGGCGTACGCGGCGAAGTGCTCGGCGGTGGCCCGCTCGGGCCAGCCGCCCCGGTCCTGCAGGGCCTGCGGGAGGTCCCAGTGGTAGAGGGTGACCGACGGTTCGATGCCGGCGGCGAGCAGGCCGTCGATCAACTGGTCGTAGAAGTCGAGGCCCTTGGCGTTGACCGGGCCGTCACCGCCGGGCAGGACGCGGGGCCAGGCGACGGAGAGCCGGTAGGCGTTGGTGCCGAGCTGCCGCATCAGGTCGATGTCGCCCCGCCAGCGGTAGTAGTGGTCGCAGGCGGTGTCCCCGTCGTGGCCGCCGTCGATGGCGCCGGGGACGCGGGTGAAGGTGTCCCAGATGGAGGGGGCGCGGCCGTCCTCGGCGACGGCTCCCTCGATCTGGTAGGCGGAGGTGGCGGTGCCCCAGACGAAGTCGCGCGGCAGGGCGGCGAGGTCGATGGCATCGCGGGCGGTGTCGGGAAGGCCTGCGTTGAAACGTTCTGCGTACAGGGTCATTTGACGGCTCCTGCCGTGAGTCCGGCCACCAAGTACCGCTGCAGCAGCAGGAATCCGGCGACGATGGGAATGCTGACGACGAGCGAGGCGGCCATGATCTGGTTCCAGTACACGTCGTTCTGCGTGGAGTAGCCCTGCAGTCCGACGGCGAGGGTCCGGGTGGCGTCGTTCGTCATGACGGAGGCGAAGAGCACTTCGCCCCAGGCGGTCATGAAGGCGTAGACGGCGACGGCGACGATGCCGGGAACGGCGGCCGGGATGACGACGCGGAAGAGCGCGCCGAGCGGTCCGCAGCCGTCCATGGTGGCGGCCTCGTCGAGTTCGCGGGGCACCGAGTCGAAGTACCCGATGAGCATCCAGATGGAGAAGGGGAGGGAGAAGGTGAGATAGGTGAGGATCAGTCCGCCGCGGGATCCGTAGAGGGCGATCCCGGTGGTGTTGCCGATGTTCACGAAGATCAGGAAGAGCGGGAGCAGGAAGAGGATTCCGGGGAACATCTGGGTGGACAGCACGGTCACGGTGAACAGGCGCTTGCCGCGGAAGCGGTAGCGGCTGACCCCGTACGCCGCGAAGATCGCGATGACCACGGAGCAGGCGGTCGCCGAGCCCGCCACGATGAGCGAGTTCACGAAGTACTTGGCGAGCGGGACGGTGTGCCAGATGTCGATGTAGGGGCGGATGGTGAGCCCGCTGGGGATCCAGCGGAACTCCCCCGCCACGTCCTTGAGGGGTTTGAGCGAGCTGGCGGCCATCACGTAGACCGGCAGCGCGACGAATCCGGCGAGGAGGGTGAGGAAGACGGCCCTGATCACCTTGAACGACGTCGGAGGGTCGAGGGGTGATCTCGTACGGGGCTTCGTGCGCGGGCGGCCGTGCAGGGCGGCCCGGCGGTTGCGGTCAGGCATCGGCTTCCTTCCGTCCCCGTGTCGTGACGAACAGGTAGACCGCGGTGACCAGCAGCAGGAAGAGCAGCAGCAGGACGGACATGGCCGAGCCGGTGCCGAAGTTCCAGGTCACGAAGCTGGATTGGTAGATGTGGATGGAGATGAGGTCGGCCGCTTCGGGGGCCGATTTGCCGAACAGCACGAACGGGGTGTTGAAGTCGTTGAAGGTCCACAGGAACAGCACCAGGATCAGGACCTGGTTGACGGCGCTGACCGACGGCAGGGTGATCCGGCGGATCTGCTGCCAGGTCCCGGCCCCGTCCAGCGCGGCCGCCTCGTAGAGGTCCTTGGGGATGTTCTGGAGCGCGGCCATCACGATGAGGAAGGCGAACGGCCAGCCCTTCCAGACGGAGACGGTCAGCAGGGCCCAGAAGCTGTTCTCGCCCAGCAGCCAGAAGGTGTGCTCGGCGCCGCCGAGGCCCAGTTGGTCGTGGATGACGTGGTTCACCAGGCCGTTGTCCCGCTGGAACATGAACGCCCAGGTGATGACGGCCGCGTAGCCGGGCAGCGCGTAGGGGATCAGGAACAGTCCGCGCAACAGTCCGCGGCCGCGGAAGGTCTCCTGCATGAACACGGCGGTGGCGGTGCCGAGGAACCAGCACAGGGCCACCGAGAGGAGGGTGAACAGGCAGGTGGTGAAGAAGGAGTTGAGGAGCGCCTCGCCGACGGGCTTGTTGACGTCGACGGCCAGTGCGTAGTTGTCGAGGCCCGACCAGGGGGCGCTGGACCAGTCCCGGATGAAGAACTGGGTCAGCTGCCGGAAGCTCATCACGATGCCCATCACCATCGGAACGAGGTGGATGAGCAGTTCGAAGAACAGGGCGGGCAGGAGCAGGAGGTAGGGCAGGGCGGCGCGGCGCAGGCGCCCGGTGCGGCGTACCCGGGCAGTGGTACGCCGCACCCTTCCCGCCGTCGCGGAGGTCATGAACGCCTTCTCACTTCTGCATCTGCTGCTGGGCCTTGGTGAGCTTCGCCTTGACCGATTCGGTGGTGACCGGGCGGCCGGCCGCGGCGTCGGCGAAGAGCTCCTTGACGGCGGTGCCGACCGCGGTCTCGAACTGGGACTCCTCGGGGACCTGCGGGAGCGGCGCGGCGCTGGTGGAGAGGGTGTTGCGGAGCACCGTCAGGTCCTCGGTGCCGAAGGCGGGGTGCGTCTGGGCCGCCTTGACCGGCGGGATGGAGCCGTAGGTCTGGTTGAGGATCTTCTGCTCCTCGTCGCTGGTCATGAACTTCACGAACTTCAGGGAGCCGTCGATGTTGTCGGTGTTCTTGAAGACGGCCAGGTTGATGCCGGCGACCATGGAGTTGACGTTCTTGCCGGTGCCGGGCGCGCCGCCGGCCGGAACGGGCGCGGGTGCCACGCCCCAGTCGCCCTCCTTCATGCCCTGGGCCTTGAAGCTGCTCGCCGCGTTCTGCCACAGGACCATCGCGGTCTTGCCGTTGGCGAAGTCCTGGAGGGACTGGTTCTTGTCGTACTCGGCGTTGCCCGGGGCGATGATCTTGTCTGTGGCCATCAGGTCGACGTACTGCTTGACGGCGTCGACGTTGGCCGCGCTGTCGAAGGTGGGCTTGCCGCTCGCGTCGAAGAACTCCGCGCCGTGCTGCTGCGAGAACACGAAGGCCTGGTGGATGTTGTTGGAGAGGTTCGCGCCCTCGGCGCCCAGGGCCCACTTGCCGTCCTTGGACAGCTTCTGGCCAACGGTGACCATCTCGTCCCAGGTGGCCGGGGGCTTCTCGACGCCCGCCTCCTGGAACATCTTCTTGTTGTAGTAGAGCGCGTACGACATCGAGTAGAGCGGGACGGCGGCCGGGTCCTGGCCCTTGGCGCCCGCCGAGCCGATGGCGGATTCCACGAACCGGTCCTTGCCGCCGATCGCCTCGAAGTTCTTGGCGTCCCAGGGCAGCAGGGCGCCGGTGGCCTGCAGGGAGGAGGACCAGGTGTTGCCGATGTTGAGGACGTCGGGGCCCTGCCCGGAAGCGGTGGCGGCGAGGATCCTGTTGAGCAGGTCCGACCACGGGACCACTTCGAGCTTGACCTTGATGCCGGTCTGCTCCTCGAACTTCTTCAGCTCCGGGCCGAGGGTCGCCTGGTCCGCCGCGATGTCGGGGCCCTGGTTGGAGGCCCAGTAGGTGATCTCCTTGGGGGACTTGTTGGAGCCCTCCGCATCCGCGGATCCGCCTCCGCAGGCGGTGGCGGCTGCGAGCATGGAGACGGTGACGGCGGTGACGGCGGCGGCTCGGGTTCTGCGCATGGCGGCTCGGTCCCTTTCGGCAGGGTTGAGGAGAAAGGCCGGTGGACGGTGCGAGCACCCGGCCCCAACCGGGTACTCGGCGACTCCGTTCTTTCCAGGTCTTAATTTAGGACGTGAGTTAAGCCTCGGGAAAGGGTCGCGTCAAGGGGTCGCGCAAGGGTATGTTGCGATCGATGTCAGGGCGGAAGGAGTCTCAATGACTAAATCAAGCTGCTTGCGTGACCGGTGGGGCGGAGGTGAAGGCCCGGTTGTCGCGCAGGAGAGCCCACAGGACGCTGGCGCGTCGGCGTGCCAGGGCGATGACTGCTTGGACGTGTTT
>NZ_JALGBX010000029.1 GCF_022808175.1 Streptomyces sp. AP-93
CCTCCTCCGCGACGGACGGTGCTACCAAAGCGCACTCCCCGTCACAACCGCAGCTTGACAACGTTATTAGGAGGTGAAGCCGGCCGTGATGGAGGTGAACTGCCAGTCGCTCTGGGCGATGCCGGAGCAGGTCTCCTGCAGGCCGCCGCCGGGGCAGCCGCGGTCGCGGTTCACCGACCAGAAGGCGAGGCGCGCGATGTGGTGGGAGTTGGCCCAGTTGCGGATGTCGGTCCAGTTCTGGACGGTGGTGGTCTCCTGGGTGTCGCTGATGCCGTTCATGCCCGAGATGCCGATGTGGGAGTACGCGGTCGCGTCGTCCCAGCCGTAGACGGACTTCAGCTTGGCCTTGAGGCCCTCGGTGGCGCTGACGGTGCTGGCGTACATGTCCGTCGAGGCGTTGCCGAAGTCGAACGGCATGATCGTGAAGACGTCGATGCCGGTGTTCAGCGCCTTGGACTGCTCGATCAGACGGTTGCCCCAGCTGGTCGGGCCGGTGGTGGAGGTGCCGAAGGTCAGGATGGTCTTCAGGCCGGGGTTGTTCTGCTTGACGATCTTGAGGGCGCCCAGGATGCGGTCCTGGACCACGGCGTTCTCGAACTCGTCGGTGTTCTCGATGTCCACGTCGATGGCCTTGAGTCCGTAGGCGTCGATGACCTTCTGGTACGCGCCGGCCAGGGCCTCGGCACTGGAGCAGTTGGGGCCGAGCTTGTTGCCCTGCCAGCCGCCGATGGAGGGCACGATGTCGCCGCCCGCCGCGCGGATCGAGGCGATGGTGCTCTGGTCCACGCCGCCGGTCAGCGGGCGCTGACCGTCCCAGGACGGGTTGCAGCCGCCGGAGGAGAGGATGAACGCCATGGTGAACCACTTGGTGCCGGTCGCGTTCATCACGGTGGTCGGGCTCGGCGGGTTGCCCCAGCCGAGGTAGAGGTACGGCGCGGCCTGCTTGAAGCCGGTCGGCGGCGTGGTCCCGGTGTCGGTGGTGACGTTGACCGTGTTCGAGGCGGCCGAGGTGTTCCCCGCGGCGTCGCGGGCGCGCACGGTGAACGCGTAGGCGGTGCTGGGGGTCAGGCCGGTGACGGTCGCGCTGGTGGTGCCCGACGTGGCGACCAACGCGCCGCCCTGGTAGACGTCGTAGCCGTTCACGCCGACGTTGTCGGTGGACGCGGTCCAGGACAGGGAGGCCGTGGTGGAGGTCTTGCCGGTGGCGGCGAGGCTGCCGGGCACGGTGGGCGCCTGGGTGTCGACGGTGCCGCCGGGGCCGTCCAGGGTGATGTCGTCGGCGTGGTAAGTGCCCTGGCCGTACCAGCCGTTGAGGTAGACCTCGGCGCTGGTCTGGGAGGCGCCGGTGGTGAAGGCGACGGTCAGTTTGGTGTACGCGGCGGCCGAGGGGGTCCAGGTGGAGGCGCCGCCGGTGACCCCGAGGTAGACGTAGCTGCCGCGAACCCAGGCGGAGAGCGTGTAGCTGGTGTTGGGCTGTACGGCGACGGTCTGGACGCACTTGGCGTTGTCGCTCGCACTGGCCGCGCCGGCCAGGGCCTTGCTCCCGCCGTGCACCGGCGAGCCGACCACGGAGCCCAGCCCGCCCGAACAGGACCAGCCGGCCGTGGTGCCGGACTCGAAGTCGCCGTTCGAGAGGAGGTTGGCGCCGAAGGCCGCCCCGGGAGAGGTCAGCACCGCGGCCGCGCCGAGCAGGGTGGCGCCGAGGGCGCAGGCCAGCCGGGTACGCGTTCGGTTCGGGGTACGCAAGGAAGTGCCTCCAGTGGGAATGGGGGGACGGCGTGGAGCGCGAAGCGGGGGCGTGCGGCCCGCCGGGGACGCGTGGGGACGGGGTGGCGGGGCCGTGGGTGGGGCCCTGTAGCCGGGCGGGCATGGGGAGTTGACGCCGTATCCGCTTCGTGTGCGCTTCGTGGCCGGGAACCTAATCCTCCGGAAGGACCGCCGTCAACAGGTCTGGACCAACTGATAGGTGGTTATCTCAATCGGAAGGTTTACTAACCGTGGAGCTTGACAAGCCTCCCGCCCCTTCGGAAGCATGTCGCGGTGCCAGCCTCCCGCCCCCACCACGTCGCCGTCCTCGTCCTCGAAGGGGCGAAACCCCTCGACGTCGGCATCCCCGCGCAGGTGTTCACGACCCGCGCGAGCATGCCCTACGAGGTCCGGGTGTGCGGCGCCGCCCCGGGGCTGGTGACCGGCGGTGACGGCCTGTCGTACTCCGTCGCCCACGGCCTCGAAGCCCTGGCCTGGGCCGACACCGTCTTCGTCCCCGGCTACCGGTTCCCCGACCGCGAGGACCCGTCGCGGGCCGTCGTCGAGGCGCTGATCGCCGCCCACGAACGGGGCGCGCGGCTCGCGGCCATCTCCACGGGAGCCTTCGCGCTCGCCGCCACGGGCCTGCTCGACGGCAAACGGGCCACCACGCACTGGCACTACGCCCGGGCCCTCGCGGCCAAGTGGCCGCTGGTCCGGGTCGACGAGAACGTCCTGTTCGTCGACGAGGGCTCCGTGCTGACCTCGGCCGGAGCCGCCTCGGGCATCGACCTGTGCCTGCACGTCCTGCGCAGCGACCTCGGGGTGGCCGCCTCGAACCACACCGCCCGGCGGCTGGTCGCGGCCCCCTACCGCAGCGGCGGCCAGGCGCAGTACGTACCGCGCAGCGTGCCCGAGCCGCTCGGCCCGCGCTTCGCCGCCACCCGCGAGTGGGCGCTGCACCGGCTCGGCGAACCCCTCACCCTGGAGGTGCTCGCCCGGCACGCGGCGGTGTCCCCGCGCACGTTCTCGCGGCGGTTCGCCGAGGACACCGGGTACACGCCGATGCAGTGGGTGATGCGCGCCCGGATCGACGTGGCACGCGAACTGCTGGAGCGATCGGAGCGGAGCGTGGAGCAGATCGCCGCGGACGTGGGCCTGGGCACCGGCGCGAACCTGCGGCTGCACTTCCAGCACATCCTGCGGACCACGCCGAGCGAGTACCGGCGCACCTTCGCCCGGGGCGAGTGACGGAGGACGGCGCGCAGCGGCCGCCGGACCGTGCGGAGCCGTGGCCGGACCGTGCGGAGCTGTCGCCGACCGTGCGGAGCCGCCGCCGGACCGTGCGGAGCCGCCGCCGGCGCGTGGCGCGATCCTTGCGGACCGTGGCGATCGCGCCGCTGTCGCAGGCGTCCCCGACCCGCGAATCTGGTGACGAACCCAAGGGACAGGGAACAGGGAGACACCATGACTCGCATCGCCATCAACGGATTCGGCCGCATCGGACGCAACGTGCTCCGCGCGCTGCTCGAACGCGACAGCAAGCTCGACGTCGTCGCGGTCAACGACCTCACCGAACCCGCCACCCTCGCGCGGCTGCTCGCCTACGACACCACCTCCGGCCGGCTCGGCCGGCCGGTGACCGTGGACGGGGACGTCCTCGTCGTCGACGGCCGCCGCATCAAAGTGCTCGCCGAGCGCGAGCCGGCGCAGCTGCCCTGGGCCGAGCTCGGCGTGGACATCGTGCTGGAGGCCACCGGCCGCTTCGCCACCGCGAAGGCCGCCCGCGCCCACATCGAAGCGGGAGCCACGAGGGTGCTCGTCAGCGCGCCGGCGGACGGGGCCGACATCACGCTCGCCTACGGGGTGAACAGCGACTCCTACGACCCGGCCCTGCACACGATCGTCTCCAACGCCTCGTGCACGACCAACGCGCTCGCGCCGCTGGCCGCCGTCCTCGACGAACTCGCGGGCATCGAGCACGGCTTCATGACCACGGTGCACGCCTACACGCAGGAGCAGAACCTGCAGGACGGTCCGCACCGCGACCCCCGGCGCGCCCGCGCCGCCGCCGTGAACATCGTGCCCACCACGACGGGCGCCGCCAAGGCCATCGGTCTGGTCCTGCCGAACCTGGACGGCAAGCTCTCCGGCGACTCGATCCGCGTCCCCGTTCCGGTGGGCTCCATCGTCGAGCTGAACACCACCGTCGCCCGCGACGTGACCCGCGAGGACGTCCTCGCCGCCTACCGCGCCGCCGCCGAAGGGCCGCTCGCCGGAGTGCTGGAGTACTCGGACGACCCGCTCGTGTCCTCCGACATCACGGGCAACCCCGCCTCGTCGATCTTCGACTCGGCCCTCACCCGCGTCGAAGGCCGCCACATCAAGGTGGTCGCCTGGTACGACAACGAGTGGGGCTTCTCGAACCGGGTCATCGACACGCTCGAGCTCCTCGCCGGCCGCTGAGGCCACCGCCCCCGGCGAGCAGGCGCCGCGGACCGGGTTTCCGGTCCGCGGCGCGCTGCTTTTACCGTCCCTTCCCGGCCATGCGCAAGGCTTGAACCAGAAAATCCTTGATGTCGCACTAGACTGGCGGGTTGTTTGGCGCTGGACCGGAACAACCTGGGCAGACCCGGGCTCCGCCCGGCGACCCGGAGGCTTCCGGGAACACGACGCGAGGGCCGATGGCAGCCACACCAGAGCACGGTGAAGTCACGCTGCTCGACGACGGGACCGGGCTCGACGAAGGGCCCGCGTCCGACGCCGGGGAGGGGCCCGAGGAGTCCGGCAAGTCGGCCCTGTTCTCCGCCGGACCCGCCGCTCCGACGCGCACTCTCGTCGACGTCTTCGAGGCCTCCGTACGGGCCCACCCCGACGAGCTCGCCCTGGACGACGGAGCCACCCGGCTGACCTACCGGGCGCTCGCCGCCGAGGTGGAGCGCCGGCGGCAGGCCCTCGCGGCGGCCGGGGTGGGGCTCGGCGACCGGGTCGGCGTCCGCGTGCCGTCCGGGACCAACGAGCTGTACGCGGGCATCCTGGCCGTCCTCGCGGCGGGCGCCGCCTACGTGCCCGTCGACGCCGAGGACCCGGACGAGCGGGCCGACCTGGTCTTCGGCGAGGCCGGAGTACGGGCCGTCCTGGGCGCCGGCCAGCGCATCGAGGTCGCCGCGCGGGGCAAGGGCGCCGACCCCGACGCCGACGCCGGCCCCGGCGCCGGCCCCGCAGGCGCCCCCGCCGCCCGCCCCGGCCCCGAGCACGACGCCTGGATCATCTTCACCTCCGGCTCCACCGGCAAGCCCAAGGGCGTGGCCGTCAGCCACCGCAGCGCCGCCGCCTTCGTGGACGCCGAGGCCGCGCTGTTCCTCACCGAGGAGCCGATCGGCCCCGGCGACCGGGTCATGGCCGGACTGTCCGTCGCCTTCGACGCCTCCTGCGAGGAGATGTGGCTGGCCTGGCGCTACGGCGCCTGCCTAGTCCCCGTCCCCCGCTCGCAGGTCCGCAGCGGCGCCGACCTCGGCCCCTGGCTGGCCGAGCAGGAGATCACCGTCGTCTCCACGGTGCCGACCCTGGCCGCCCTGTGGGAGCCCGAGGCACTCAACGAGGTCCGGCTGCTGATCTTCGGCGGTGAGGCCTGCCCGCCCGAGCTCACCCAGCGCCTGGTCACCGAGGGCCGCGAGGTCTGGAACACCTACGGCCCCACCGAGGCCACCGTCGTCGCCTGCGCCTCGCTCCTGAGCGGCGAGGAACCGATCCGCATCGGCCTCCCGCTGAACGGCTGGGAACTGGCCGTCGTCGACGAATCCGGCGAACCGGTCCCCATGGGCGGCAGCGGCCAGCTCGTCATCGGCGGCGTCGGCCTGGCCCGCTACCTCGACCCCGAGAAGGACGCGGACAAGTACGCCCCGCTGGAATCCCTCGGCTGGGAGCGCGCCTACCGCAGCGGCGACCTCGTCCGCGCCGAACCCGAAGGCCTGGTCTTCCTGGGCCGCGGCGACGAGCAGATCAAGCTCGGCGGCCGCCGGATCGAGCTCGGCGAAGTGGACGCCGCCCTCCAGGCCCTCCCCGGGGTCGCCGGCGCCGCCGCCGCGGTCCGCACGGCGCGCAGCGGCAACCAGCTCCTCGTCGGCTACCTGGTCACCCAGGACGGCTGGGACCACGCGGCGGCCGTGACCCGGCTCCGCGCCGAGCTGCCCGCAGCCCTCGTACCGCTGCTCGCGCCCGTCGAGGAGCTGCCCACCCGCACCTCCGGCAAGGTGGACCGCAGCGCCCTGCCCTGGCCGCTCCCGGAGCTGGAGACCAGCGGACCCACCGAGCAGCTCTACGGGACCGAGGCCTGGCTCGCCGAGCAGTGGAGCGAGACCCTGGGCGTGGCCGTCACCGGCGCCGCCGACGATTTCTTCGCCATCGGCGGCAGCAGCCTCGCCGCCGCCCAGCTCACCACCCGGCTGCGCACCCGCTACCCGAGCGCGGCCGTCCTCGACATCTACCAGCAGCCCACCCTGCGCAAGCTGGCCCGGCACCTGGAGAAGTCCGCACAGGACGACGGCGCGGTCCGGACCATCGCCCCCGTCCCGCTGCGGGCCAAGGTGATCCAGTCCCTGCTGCTGCTCCCGCTCTTCACCCTGGTCGGCCTGCGCTGGACGGTGGCGCTCCTCGCCCTGGGCAACGTACTGCACTGGTTCGGGGCCTATCCGTGGGCGCCGGCCGCCTCCTGGTGGCTCGTCGCCGCCGGCGCCGCACTCCTCTTCAGCCCGCCCGGCCGCCTCGCGATCGCCGCCGGCGGCGCCCGGCTGCTGCTGCGCGGGGTGAAGGCGGGCCGTCACCCGCGCGGCGGAAACGTTCACCTTCGACTGTGGACGGCCGAGCGGCTGGCCGAGTACTCCGGCGCGACCTCGCTCACCGGCTCCTGGCTGGAGCGCTACGCACGGGCCCTGGGCGCCAAGATCGGCCCCGAGGTGGACCTGCACTCGCTGCCGCCCGTCACCGGCATGCTCAAGCTCGGCCGCGGCTGCGCCGTGGAGTCCGAGGTGGACCTCTCCGGCCACTGGCTGGACGGGGACCGGCTGGAGATCGGCGCCGTGAAGGTCGGCGCGGGCGCCGTCGTCGGCACCCGCAGCATCCTCTTCCCCGGCGCCCGGGTCGGCAAGCGGGCCGAGGTGGCCCCCGGCTCCGCCGTGGTCGGCCAGATCCCGACCGGCCAGCGCTGGGCCGGAGCCCCCGCCGGCAAACTCGGCAAGGCCAAGCGGAACTGGCCCAAGGAGCGCCCGCCGCGCGGTCTGCCCTGGCGCGCCGCCTACGGTGCGGCCGGCTTCTGCCTCACCTCCCTGCCCGTGCTCGCCGCCCTGCCCGCCCTCCTCGTGGCCGGCCGGTTCGTGCCCGCCGACGCCGGACTCGGCCGCGCCCTGGCCGGAGCGCTGCTCGCCGTGGTGCCGGGGGCGCTCGCCTACGGGTTCGCGTACGCGGCTCTGATCCTGGTCTCCGTACGCCTCCTCAGCCTCGGGCTGCGCACCGGCGTCCATCCCACGCACAGCAGGATCGGCTGGCAGGCCTGGACGGTCACCCAGCTGATGGACCTCTCCCGGGAGACCCTCTTCCCCCTGTACGCCGGACTGATCACCCCGGTGTGGCTGCGGCTGCTCGGCATGAAGATCGGCCGGGGCGCCGAGGTGTCCACGGTGCTCGCGCTCCCGAGCCTCACCACCGTCGGCGAGGGCGCGTTCCTCGCCGACGACACCTTGACCGCCCCTTACGAGCTGGGCGGCGGCTGGCTGCGGATCGGCCACTCCGAGATCGGCCGCCGGGCCTTCCTCGGCAATTCCGGAATGACCGCGCCGGGCCGTTCCGTGCCGGACGACGGGCTGGTCGGCGTCCTGTCCGCCACCCCGAAGAAGGCCAAGAAGGGCAGCTCCTACCTGGGCCTGCCGCCGGTCCGGCTGCCGCGGTCCGCGGCCGACTCCGACCAGAGCCGGACGTACGATCCGCCCGCGCGGCTGCTGTGGGCGCGCGCTCTGGTGGAGCTGTGCCGGCTCGTCCCGGTGTTCTGCTCGGCCGCGCTGGCCGTGGTGACCGTGGCGGCGTTCTGTGCGCTGGCCGCAGCGGACGGGCCCGGGGTGTGGGGGACCGCGCTGCTGTCCGGAGCCGTCCTGCTCGCCGCCGGGGTGGCCGCGTGCCTGGTCGCGGCGGCCGCGAAATGGCTGCTGGTGGGCCGCCACCGGGCGGGCGAGCACCCGCTGTGGAGCGGCTTCGTGTGGCGCAACGAACTGGCCGACACCTTCGTCGAGGTACTGGCCGTGCCCTGGCTGGTCGGCTCGGTGCCCGGTACGCCGGTGCTGTCCCTGTGGCTGCGCGGACTCGGTGCCCGGATCGGCCGCGGCGTGTGGTGCGAGAGCTACTGGCTGCCCGAGACCGACCTGGTCGTCCTGGGCGACGCGGTGAGCGTGAACCGGGGCTGCGTGTTGCAGACGCACCTCTTCCACGACCGGATCTTGAGGACGGATACTGTGGTCCTCCGTGAGGGCGCCACCCTGGGCCCGGGTGGAATCGTCCTGCCCGGGAGCACGGTCGGGGCCCGCAGCACTCTGGGTCCCGCCTCCCTCGTGATGGCCGGGGAATCCGTTCCCGCCGACACCCGCTGGCTGGGCAACCCGATCGAGGCGTGGCGGTCCTGAAAGGCGGGTCCTACAGGACCGGCCCGGCACCACCAGCACGTCGTACGAGCACAACGCAGGGAGCGGAAGCGGCAGTGAACGGCCAGAAGACAGCGGCATCGGACCCGTACTTTCCGGCCAACGGCGACCCCCGTTACCGCGTGCACCGGTACGAACTCGCTCTGGAGTACCGTCCCGGCCCCAACCGGCTCGCCGGGACGGCCCGGCTCAGCGCGATCGCCGGGCGGGCACCGCTCACCGAGTTCCACCTCAACCTGGCCGAGTTCAAAATAGGCCGCGTCCTGGTCAACGGCAGGGCGCCGCACTACAGCCACCGGGGCGGCAAGCTCCGGATCCGGCCGCCCAAGCCGCTGCCCGCGGGCGCCGCCTTCACCGTGGACGTGCACTGGGCGGGCAACCCCACACCGGTGCGCAGCCCCTGGGGCGGCCTCGGCTGGGAGGAACTGACCGACGGCGCGCTGGTGGCCAGCCAGCCGGTCGGCGCGCCCTCCTGGTACCCGTGCAACGACCGGCCCGCGGACAAGGCCTCGTACCAGATCTCGGTCAACACCCCATCCGCCTACACCGTGGTGGCCGGCGGCCGGCTGCTCACGCGCACGACCCGGGCCTCCACGACGACCTGGGTGTACGAGCAGCCGGCGCCGACCTCCACCTACCTGGTCGGCCTGTCCATCGGCATGTACCAGACGGTGCTGCTCGGCGACCCCGGGCTCGGCGGCGTCCCGCAGAGCGCCCACGTACCGGCGCACCTGCTGCCCCGCTTCTCCCGCGACTTCGCGCGGCAGCCCGCCATGATGCAGCTGTTCGAGGAGCTGTTCGGCCCCTACCCCTTCGGCGAGTACGTGGTGGTCGTCGCCGACGAGGAACTGGACGTGCCGGTGGAGGCGCAAGGGCTCTCGCTGTTCGGCGCCAACCACGTGGACGGCGTACGGGGCTCCGAGCGGCTCATCGCCCACGAGCTCGCGCACCAGTGGTTCGGCAACAGCGTCACCATCGCCGACTGGCGGCACATCTGGCTCAACGAGGGCTTCGCCAAGTACGCGGAATGGCTCTGGTCGGAGCGCTCCGGCGGCCGCACCGCGCACGAACTGGCGGCCGCCGCGCACCGCTTGCTGTCCGGGCAGCCGCAGGACCTCGTGCTGGCAGACCCGGGGCGCAAGCTGATGTTCGACGACCGCCTCTACCAGCGCGGCGGCCTCGCCGTGCACGCGATCCGCTGCGCGCTGGGGGACGGCCCGTTCTTCCGCATGCTGCGGGAGTGGGCCACCGTGCACCGCCACGGAGTGGTCACCACGGCCGGCTTCACCGCGCACGCGTCCCGCTACGCGCTCGAACCGCTGGACGACCTGTTCACGGCCTGGCTGTCCGGGCCGGCCCTCCCGCCCCTGCCCGCACCGGTCCCGGGACTCAGTACCTGAGCGCCGTGCCGAGGGTGGCGCGCACCTCGCCCGAGAGCTTGTGGGTGCTGCGCGCCGTCGCGTCCTTGGACTGGCCGGCGGGCACGTCGGAGACGGTGACGACCACCGTGTCCAGCGGGTTGCCGGAGGCGTCCTTGTAGTCGACCTGGACGGCGAAGGACTTCGCCCCGCCGTCGGTGTTGCGGGCCGTGACGGTCACGGCGGACAGCCCGTCGCCATCGGTGCTGACGCTGCCGAGCGTCACCGCGTCCTTGGCGTCGACGCCGTCCTTGACCTCGTCCAGCTGCTTCTTCGCGGCCGCGGTGGCCGAGTCGACCGCGTCGGCGGCCTGTGACTGGACCGAAGCGGCGGCCGAGGCCGCCTTGGACACCCCGGTCGACACGTCGCCGTCCGAGTCGGAGCAGCCGGCCGTCGTGGCGAGCACCGCCACTGCGAGCAGGGCGCCGCAGGCGCCGCGGATCCTCATGGGGGTCAGGGGCATGTGACGCCGACCGAGGCCGCGACGAGGGTCTCGTCGAACTTCTGGATCTGGGGCTTCAGCTGGGTCAGGGCTTCGGATCCGGTGGTGTCGCCCGGCAGGTTCCCGAAACCGGACTTGAGATCGCCCACGGCGGATCCCACCGCCGACCTCTTCGCGGATTCCAGGTCCTTCAGGGAAGAGGAGACGTTGTCCCAGTCCTTCTGGATCGCGTCGACGGCGTCCTTGATCTGGTCCTTCGTCGCGGAAGCCGGGTCCAGCGCCGCCAGCTCGGCCTGGTCCGCCTTCAGGGTGGAGAGACCGGTGCAGAGCTCCGAGGCGGCCTGGGTCGCCTGCTCCTTGGGGCTCGGGTCGTCCGAGGAACAGGACGTGAGGAACAGGGCCGCGGCCGCGCCCAGGGCCGCGGTGATCGGGAGACGCTTCATGAAAATCCTTCCCATTCGGAACTTCTGGGTAAAACCTGGCATACAAACTAATGAGCTGCATCCGGGGGGAGTTCGGCCCGACCGGCCTGCGCCGCGGATACCGCCTCGTCGACGGTGCGGTGGACCCCCCGGGCGCCCAGGTGATCGCCGAGCGGGTGGCGGGCCAGCTCCCCGGCGGCCGGCGAGCGCAGCCGGGTCAGGTGCAGGGCGACGCCCTGCCGGTCGAGTTCCCCGCGCAGTTCCTCGAGGGTGTCCAGGACGGGAACGCCGAGCTGGAAGCAGGCGGTCAGGTCCAGGACGACGGCCCGGGGGGCCGCCGGAGCGGCCCGCAGCCGTTCCAGCACTTCGAGCCGTACCCGGTTGACGTTGCCGAAGAAGAGGCTGCCGTCGGGCCGTACGACCAGGACCGCGGGGTCGGTGGCGGCGTTCTCGTGGCCGGCGGTGTCTCCGTACAGCCGGGTCCCTGGCAGCCGGCCGAGGACGGCGACGTTGCGCCGGCCGGCGGCGGCGACGAACAGCGCGAGGGAGAGCGCGACGGCGAGCAGCAGTCCGGGCAGCAGGTCGAAGAGGAGCACGCCGAACAGGGAGGTGAGCGCGACCAGAAGGCTGCGCCGGTCCAGGCGGAAGTAGCGCCGCAGTTCGCCGGCCCGCAGGAAGCCGCGTACGGCGAAGATGACGATCGCGCCCAGGACCGGCTCGGGCAGGTCCGTGAAGAGCGGGGTGAGGAAGGCGCCGGTCAGCAGGATCAGCCCCGCCGCGATCAGCGAGACCATCGGGGTCCGGCCGCCCGCTCCGGCCGCGGCCGCGCTGCGCGAGGCGCTGCCGGAGACGACGAAGCCGCGGAAGAGCCCGACGGCGATGTTGCCGAAGCCGATGGCGGCCATCTCCCGGTTGGCGTCCACCTCCTGCCCGTGTTCCCGGGCGAAGCGGTTCGCGATGCTGAAGGCCTCGGCGAAGACCACCAGGGCCACGCCCAGGGCCCCGCCGAACAGTGCGATCCAGTCGCCTGCCGGGATCCCCGGCAGGTGGGGGACCGGCACGGCCGAGGGGATGTGGCCGACGGTCTCGACGCCGTGGCCCTCGAGGTCGAGGGCAGCCGACAGGAGGAGGGCCGCCACCAGGACGATCAGGGAGGCGGGCAGGTGCGGGACGAAGCGCTCCAGCAGGAACAGCAGGGCGAGCGCGCCCGCCCCGACGGCCAGCGTGACCAGGGACCATTGGGGGGCTCCGGACAGGACGGTCCACGCCCGCTCGAAGAAGTTGCCGTCACCGCCCGGCACTCCGACGAGCTTCGCGGCCTGCCGGACGACGATGGTCAGGGCCATGCCGAACAGGAAGCCCAACAGGGCCGGTTCGGCGAGGAAGCTGGTCAGGAACCCGAGCCGGGCCAGCCCGGCCGCCAGCAGCACCGCGCCCACGATCACCGCGAGGGCGGCCGACAGCCCGACGGCGTCCTCGGGGGCGGGGCTGACGGCCGAGACCGTGGCGGCCGACAGGACGGCCGCCGCCGAGGTGGCCCCGATGAGCAGGAAGTTGGAACGGCCCAGCAACGCGTAGACGAGGAGGGCCACCGGGGCTCCGTAGAACGCGTTCTGCGGGGGAACCCCCGCGATCTGCGCGTAGGCCACGCACTCCGGAACGATCAGAGCCCACGCCGTGAGGGCGCCCAGCGTGTCCCCCCGCAGCCATCTGCCGCGGTAGTGGCGCAGCCAGGGGGCCACGGAGCTCGCCGCGGCCTTGGTCTCGTCCGTGCTCACGGCCCGGGCCCTCCTCGTTCGCCGCGCACGCCGCTGCGGCCCGGACCGGGGGAGAAGACCCACCGGTCCGGGCCACAGCGGCGTATCGGTTGCTGGTTCTCAGGCCGCGAAGACCTCGCGGAGCTGCTGCTCCTGCGCGCCGGAGAGGTTGGAGCGGATCAGCTGGGCCTGCCCGCCCGGGAAGGAGCCGCGGACCCGCTCGACCACGGCGTCGGAGGAGAGCAGGAACAGCGCGGAGGTTCCGGGCTTCACCTCGGACTTCACGTCGTCGATGAACTTGTCGTCGATGCCGACGTCGGACAGCGACCCACCGATGGCCCCGGCCGCCGCACCCACTGCGGCGCCGAGCAGCGGCACGAAGAACAGGAGCCCGAAGAGCATCCCCCAGAAGGTTCCGGACAGCGCGCCGGCTCCCGTGAGGCTGTTCAGCTGCTGGGTCTTCGGCTTCTTGGCGTCCTCGCGCCAGGTGACGACCGCCGCGTCGTGCACCTGTATGAGCTGTTCCTTCTGCAGGGCGAGCAGGGCGGACTCCGCCTGCTGGGCCCCCTCGGGAGTGGGGAACTTCCAGACGGTGAGAGTGGTGGATGCCACGTAACGCTCCAGTTCCTGGACGGTGTTGCTTGGCGTCCAGTACAACCCATAATTGGACAATCCACCACAATTAACACAATCATGACTCTATGTCATCTGCCGGGCCGTCAGCGTCATTCGCCCGTTCGGCCGTACTCGGCTGTCCGGCCGACCGGGTCCGCACCAAGGGTGGGGAGTGCGTGGTGCATCGACGCCCCGCCGGACGAGCCGGACGAAGGAGTTCCCCATGGCACAGACCACATCCCCGACGGGTAACCCGAAACACGCCTCACCGGGAGGCGGCGGAGCCCCGGCGGGCGCCGGGAGCGCCTGGGCCGCGGGCGGCGCGATGTTCGCCGGAGTCGTCCTGCTCGTGGACGGAGTCATCGCCGTCCTCAAGGGCATCTCCGGCATCGCGAACGACGACGTCTACGGCCGGCTCGGCGACTACGTCTACACGTTCGACACCTCGGCCTGGGGCTGGATCCACCTGCTCCTCGGCGTCGTCCTCGCCTTCGTCGGCTGGGGGATCCTCAAGAGCGCCCAGTGGGCCCGGGCCACGGGCGTGGTCCTGGCCGGGCTCAGCATCGTCGTCAACTTCATGTGGCTGCCCTACGCCCCGATGTGGGCCCTCGTCTCGATCGCCCTCGGCGTCTTCGTGATCTGGTCCCTGTGCACCGCGAGTCCGGCCCGCGCCCAGACCTCCGCCCCATGAACGGATCGTCCACGATGCGGAAAGCAGTTTCCGTATGGCTGGGTGGCTCTAGTGCCTCACGCGGAGGGGAGCGTGTCAAGACCCGGGGTTCGGGAGGCGGGCGGGGTCAGGCCCCCTGCGGGCGCAGTCGCTGCCACAGCTGCTCGTCGATCCGGTCGAGGAAGGCCAGGGACTCGCGCTCGACCGCTTCGGCGGCGGTGCCGCTCCGGCCGTGGTTGTCGATCCGCTGGTAGGCCAGGTGGAGCTGTTCCAGGGCGCGGTGGATCTCGGCCGGCTCCACGGGCACGATCTTCGCGACGGGGCGCACGTAGTTCGGCCACCACCCGGTGGCCGCCTCGCGCAGCAGTACGCGCAACTGCCCCGTCCTGCCGCACGCACCGACGAAGCAGGCGGCCGGCGGCCGGAGCACCTCGAACAGCGCCTGGGTCTGGCGCCCCGACCCGCGCCAGCGGTTGCGCCGTTCCGCCTCGGCGTAGCGGTCGCGGGTCATGCCGACCCCCACGGCCGCCTGCTCCACCGTCAGTCCGAGGAGCGTCCGGCACTGCAGGAGCGTGGCCGGTTCGCCGAGCAGATCACCCGGCGAGCACCACAACGCGGCGGCCAACGCCTTGATCTGATGAACCGTCGGCACCTGTCTGCCCTCCTCCCACGCCAGGAGCGTGCCGGGGTGGAGCGGGTGTCCCTGGAAGGCCGATACGGCCCAGGCGACCTGGCCGTGGGTGAGTCCGAGCTGCTCGCGCACGGCGATGGCGCGGCGGGGCTCCAGCGGGGGGTAGGGGGATGTTTCGCCCTCGGACGGGCTGCGGAGATCGTCTTGGGATGGCATAGCCGCACACCGTAGGGCGAGGGGACGCCCCAGCCAAGGCCGGCGGATTTCGCAGGCGCCCGGGATGCCGGTCGACGCGCGTTGACAGGGGCCCGGGTGGCGGCGATTGTGCGTACATCCAAAGAATCGGAGGAATCGATGGGACCCCCTGGAGGAGTTGACGACCAGGGGGCCGGTTCGTAGGGTCGCTGTCGTCCATAGTGGAAAGTAAATTCCGCGATGAGGAATCGAGCCGTCTCTCCGTACCCCGGAAACCGGCACGATTTCCGTATCCCTCCGGGCAAGTCCGTCCACTTGTCCGGTCTTCCGGCCGTGCTTCGCCCCCGACCGTCCCCGCCGCCCGCCGGCCGGGAGGTCTCTCGGAGGGACTGTCCCCTTGCGCTCCCCTACGTTCTTCACGCCCGAACGATTCGCTTCGTCCGCCTCGTCCGTCCCACCCGCCCCGCCTGCCCCACCCGTCCCCGTCCATCCCGCGGACGAAGTCCTGCCCATGCGGCGGATGGTCCCCGCCGCCCTGCAGCACGTGGCCAGCATGTACGCGGGCCTCGCGGCGCCCCCGCTGATCATCGGCGGCGCCCTCGGCCTGACCGCGGCGCAGCTCACCGTGCTGCTCGCCGCGAGCCTGGTGGTCGCCGGCCTGGCCACCGTCGCCCAGACCCTGCGCTTCTGGGGTGTCGGGGCCGGGCTGCCCGTCACCAACGGCGTTTCCTTCGCCGTGGTCTCCCCGGTCCTCGCCGCTTCCGTGTCGCGGGGGCAGGACACCCTGCCCCTGGTGTTCGGCGCCACCCTCGTCGCCGGCGTCGTCTGCTTCCTCTTGGCACCCGCCTTCTGCCGGCTCCTGCGCTACTTCCCGCCCGTCGTCAGCGGTTCCGTGATCACGCTGGTCGGCCTCTCGCTGCTGCCGGTGGCCGGGGAATGGGCCCGGGGCGGAGACCCCGGGTCCTCCGGCTACGGCTCACCGTCCAACCTCGCGCTCGCCGCCGGAACCCTCGCCTTCACCCTCCTCCTCCACCGGCTCCTCAGCGGACGCTTCCTGCAACGGGTGGCCATCCTGCTCGGCCTCATCGCCGGTACGGCCGCCGCGGTACCGATGGGCAAAGTCGACCTCCAACCCCTCTTCCAGGCGCCGCTGTTCGCACTCCCGCAGCCGTTCGCCTTCGGCGCCCCGCAGTTCGAGGCGCCGGTCATCGCGACCATGCTCGTCATCATGCTCGTCTCCATGACGGAATCCACCGCCTCCCTGATCGCGGTGGGATCGGTCGTCGACAGACCGGTCGACGCCCGCGTCATCGCGGGCAGCCTGCGCGCCCAGGGTCTGGGCACCGCACTCGGCGGCGCCCTGGGAGCCTTCGTGAGCACCGCCTACGCACAGAACGTCGGCCTGGTCGCGATCAGCCGCATCCGCAGCCGGTACGCGGTCACCCTGTGCGGAGCGATCCTGGTCCTCATGGGCCTCGTACCCGTCCTGGGCTCGCTCGTCGCGCTCGTGCCGCTGCCCGTACTCGGCGGGGCGGCGGTCGTCTTCTTCGGCTCGATCACCGTCGCCGGGATCCGGACCCTGGCCAAGGCCTCCCTGGCCACCGGCCACAACGGCATCATCGTGTCCGTCGCCCTCGCCTTCGGCCTCTTTCCGGTCGCATCGGCCGACTTCTACGAACGGCTCCCCGCGCCCGTCACCATGGTGCTGGGATCGGGCATCACGGCGGGATGCCTCGTCGCCGTCCTCCTCAACCTGCTCCTGAACCACTTCGGACGGGGCAGCGAGGCCGATGAGAGCCACGTCCCCACCGCCCAGGTCAACGCCTTCGGTGGCATCGGCGGCGCCAGTGGCACCGGCGGCACCGGCGGCTCACGCGCGACCGGGGGCGGTGCCTTCCCCTCCGGGTGAGGACCCTTCGGCCCCTCGTCCTCAACCGGCTTCAGGAGCGGGCCAGATGAGCGGGTACCTCTCGCTCCCCGCCCGGTCGACCCACTCAAGCCGGTCCCGTACGATCCCGCGCCGGCTCTCCGGGATCCTCTCCACCAGCCCGGCCAGCAGGTCCCGCATCTTGCGGAGTGCCATCGGGGAGGCCGCGGCGGCGAAGAGGAGGTCGTCGACGGCCGTTCGCACGTACCGCTCCCAGTCCGGCACCGGGAGCGCTACCCTCAACCGGCCGTCCTCGTCGGAGAAGTGGCCGATGCGCAGCTCGCAACCGGCGAGGCGGACCAGGAGGTCCTCGAGGCGGTCCAGGCTCTCCACCGCCGTGGCCGGGTCGTTGACGGCCGGGGAGAGGGCGCGCAGCGCGATGTCGGCGAGGAGCCTGAAGGGCAGGTCGGGGTCCTGGTCGAAGGTGCGCTCGACTCCGGTCTCCAGGGCGCCGTGCAGCACCGCCTCGGGCAGCTCGCCGCCGGTCACCTCGGCCAGCGTCATGCCCCGTGACACGGTCGCTCCCGGAGCGACGAGGAAGTCGATGCGGCAGTCGCGCTCCCTGGCCGCGCCGACCAGGGCGCGTACGTCGATCTGCTGGACCACCACCGCCGGTCCGGACCAGAGGACGGCGGTGGCGGTGGCGCCGGCCGCCGGGGGCGGTGCGGCCGTGGCCCCGCCCGGGGAGTAGGGCCGTACGTACAGGGCATCGAACACCCGGTGCGCGCGCGTGGCGATCGCGGTCAGGGAGTGGCCGAGCTGGATCGAGTTGAACGCTCGCGTCTGCAGGGTCCGCATGAGGGCGAGCGAGACCAGGGTGAGCACCATGGCGGTGCCGGGAACGAGGGTCGAGACGGTCGCCCTGCGGGCTCCGATGGCCAGCCCGGAGGTGATGCAGAAGACGAACACTCCGACGGTGAAGGCGAACGCACGCCACACGATCGGGTCGTCCCGGAAGAGGCCGAGGCGTGGGGTGAAGGTGCTGGCGGAGAACTGCAGGACCAGGAACAGCATCGAATAGATGATGCTCACCAGACTGATGACGCCGAACCCGAGGGTGAACAGGAGCGTCACCACAGGTCCGGCATCCAGCTCGGGACCCAGGGAGAGCCTGGGGACGAGCACACCCAGGACCAGCCCGCCGACCGCGCAGACGAGCTGGGAGAGATCCCTGCGCATCGCGCGCGTGGGGGAGTGGAACGGTGAGCGCCGCCCGCGGCGGTGTTCCCGGGCCCGTGGGCGCGCGGGGTCGTCAGCCGAGCCGGACATCCAGCCTCCTCCAGGTCCCGGTGCACGCACCCCTCCGATGAGGATGCGGCTACGGGATCCAGGAGAGCGGCAGCGAAATGCCGGATGTGCGCCCTTTCGGGGGAGTTTCGGGATCCGGGGTGCGGTCGGTGCGAGGCGAACGGCCCGCGTTCGTACACCTCGCGTCAACGGGGCCGCCGTACAGCGGATTCCGGCCGCCGGATAGGGTCGCGGCATGGTCACGGCCCGAGCTGCATTCGGCGCGAAGCGGGCCCGCCGTCCGGCGGGTGCGCTGCGACTGCTGTGGCTGGCCGCCCTGTTGTTCGCGTTCCTCTACACGCATGCCGCCGGAGCCGACACCGCCTCGGCGCACGTCGTCCGCGGCGCCGTCCCCGCCGTCCCCGTTGCCCACCTGGATGCCATCGGGGCCGACGACGACGCCCCGCACGACGCCGGGGCGCGCCGCGGGCACGACGACGGCAACGGCAGTGGGCATGGGCACCCCGCCGAGGCGTGCGCCTCCGGTCACCCCCAACAGGGTGCGGAGCTGCCCGAGCCGCCGCTGGTTCCCCTGGGCGAGCCGTCCCCCGCCGTCGCCGCGATGCGGCCGGGCTCGTGGGCGCCGACCGTTCCGTCCGGCCTTCCGCCCTTGCGAAGTGTCCTCGGCTCCGTGGTGCAGCAGGTATAGAACCGGGCGCTTCGCCCCGTTCTGACCCGACTCTCATCGCAGACCCCGCCCGACCTCCCCTGGTCGGCGGGGTGATGAGCCATGCACGCAGCACCAAAGGAACCCGTACGTGACTTCGCCCCAGCTCCTCGGCGCCCGCTCCGCGGACACCTCGCCGGTCTCTTCCGGCACGGGCCGCGCCGCCCGGCGCAAGCACCACTCCAGCCTGGCCCGGAAGCGGTCCCTGACCGCCCGGTACCTCGGCTACGTCGGCTACTTCGTCGGCGCCGGCCTCATCAGCGGCGCCGTCGTCCACCACCCGCTCGACCCCGACCGCTACACCCGCATCGCCGCGTACGGAGCCCTCGTCTTCCTCGCGGCGACCGTCCTCAACGAGTTCGTGCTCACCAGGGAGCGCCCCGGGCTGCCCCGTCTGCTGCTGGTGATGGGCGCCTCGCTCCTGCTGTCCTTCGGCATCGGCATGCTCAGCGGCGGCCTTCAGCACTTCGACGACTTCCCCGCCCGCGGCGCCGTCCTCGTCCCCGCCGGGCTCGTCGTCTCCTTCGTCGCCTACGTGATCAAGGACGCCGACACCCCGGCGCGCCGGATCTTCAGCCTCGTGGGCCTGGCCGTTCTCGTCACCGCCGCACTCGCATTCCTCGGCCTGCGCGAAGTCGCGGCCTCCATGGAGAGCGCGCCCGGCGGCGGCCACGGCCACGGCGCCGCCGAGGAATCCGCGGCCGACGACCACGCCCCTGCCGCCACCGCCCCGGCGAGCCCGGCGGCGCCCGCCCCCGGAGCCTCGCCGACCGCGAAGCCCGCTCCTTCGGCCACGCCGCACAACGACGGCCACGGCCACTGAGCCAAGGGGAGGGGCGGGTCACCTGCCCCTCCCCCCCGCGGGCTCTGGACCGCGCGGACACGCTTCTCGAGGCCGCGGGCCAGGGCGCGGTCGCGGTCGTGGTCGCGTGGCCGTTCCGCCAGACTGAGTGAAGAGGGCTCCGCCGCGACGACGAGTCTGCGGGCACCAGCAGGTCCCCACGGGTCCATGTCCCGACGGAGACGACCGACTCATCGGGAGCACGCCATGGGCCTCATTCACATCGAGCTGTTCGCGACCCTCGACCTCGTCGGGCAGGCGCCCGGCGGCCCCGATGAGGACCCTGCCGGGTTCCCGTTCGGCGGCTGGCAGGCGCCCCTGCTGGACGAGGTGGCCGGGGCGCAGGTCGGCGCCGCGTACGAGGGTACGGACGCCCTCCTGCTCGGCCGGCGGACCTACGACATCTTCGCCGCCTACTGGCCCCACCAGAAGGGCGGCGAGGACGGCGAGATCGCCGCGCTCTTCAACAGCGTCCCGAAGTACGTGGCCTCCCGTGGCAGGCCCGGCCTCTCCTGGGCCGGCTCCACACAGCTCGGCCCGGACCTCGCCGAAGCGGTGCGCGAGATCCGAGACCGGCACGAGCACGTGAAGGTGGTCGGGAGCCTGAATCTGGTGCAGACCCTCCTGCGCGAGAAGCTCTTCGACCGTCTCGACCTCTGGGTGCACCCGATCGTGCTCGGCGCCGGGAAGAAGGTGTTCGACGGCGGGGAGGTCCCCACGAACCTGACCCTCCTCGAACCGCCGGCAGCCGGCCCGAAGGGCACCGTGTACCTGCGCTACGGGCTCGCCCCCGGCACGCCCGCCACGGGCGACATGAGCGCGCCCGGTCGCGGCGTCGGAAGCGACGCCTGAGGCCGCCCCCGCTCGCCAGGGCGCTGTATCCCCATTTGGCAGATATTCTGAGGAATGTGATCGAGTCTGGACGGCCGCGGCTCCACAGACGCCCCGGCCAGGGACGGCTTGTGCGGCTGTCACCGGTCATCCTGACCGTCGTCATCGCCAGCCTCGCTTACACCACTCCACCGGACATGGCCTTCAGCCGCCTCCTGCCCGCGGCGCCGGCCCTCGCCGCCGCCATGTGGCCGGTGCTCCCCACCGTCCTGCTCGGGACGGTCTGCCTCCTTCTCATGATCGGCCTCAGCCTCGTCTTCCCCGATCTGGGGACGTGGTGGACCGCCGCGGGGATCATCGCGGTCACCGTGGCCGCCGCGTACGGGAGCCACGTCCGGCTCAAGCGGGAGCGCACGCTCTTCCAGGTACGGCTCGTCGCCGACGCCGCGCAGCAGGTCGTGCTGAGCCCCATGCCGCGCCGCATCGGCCGCATCGAGATCGAGTCGCTGTACCTCGCGGCTGCGGCGGAGGCCCGCATCGGCGGGGACTTCTACGAGGTCGTCGACACTCCCTACGGGGTCAGGCTGCTCATCGGTGACGTACGGGGCAAGGGCCTTCCGGCGGTGGGGGCGGCCGCGGCGATCGTCAACGCCTTCCGGGAGGCGGCCTACGGCGAGACCGGCCTGGTCAGCGTCGCACGCAGGCTGGACGCCAGCAGCACTCGCTACAACGCCGCCTTCCCACCCGAGGGGCCGATGGAGCGCTTCGCCACCGCCCTTCTCGTCGAGATCCCGCACGAGGGCGGACGCATCGACATCCTCAACTGCGGACACCCCCCGCCGCTGATCCTGAACCGCGGGAAACTCCGTGTCCTCGACCCGGCCAGCCCGTCCCCGCTCCTCAGCCTCGCGGAGCTGATCGGCGATCAGTACAGCGTCGACACCTTCGACTTCGCCACCGACGACGTGCTGCTCCTGTACACCGACGGGATCGCCGAAGCCCGCGCCCGCGACGGTGAGTTCTTCCCGCTGACGGCTTGGATGAGCCGGCAGCCGGCGGCCCCGCCCCGCGAACTGCTCACGGCACTCCACCGCGATCTGCTCCGCTACAGCAGGGGGCGCCTCGACGACGACATCGCCGCCCTCGCCGTACGCCTGTGCGAGCAGCAGCCCTGAGGAACGCGGGGTCAGGCCGTCTCCCCGGCACGGGTGGCGATCCGTCCGGCTGCTTCGAGCCGGGACAGGCGGTCGTGCTCGCGGCCGGCCCAGCGCCGCACGCGGTCGGGTTCCAGCGGGGCGCCGTGGCCGACGTGGAGTCGGGTGGGGTTGAGGGCGAGCATCTCGCGGAGGCTGGTGAGGTTCTGCCGCGGGTCGTCGTGGAAGGGCGGATTGGCCGGCTTGCCCGGGATGAGGCCCATGAAGGAGTTCGCCACCAGGTCGCCGGCGACGAGGTCCCCGTCGTCGGTGAGCACGGAGACCGATCCGGCGGTGTGGCCGGGGGTGGGCATGATGCGGGCTGCGATCCCGAAGTCCTCGAGGGGGGTCTCGCCGCGGATCAGGACATCGGGGTCCAGGGGTTCGGCCTGGGCGTGCAGGTCCTTGCTCCGGTCCATGATGCGGCCCATCGGGCCGGTGGGCAGGTACGGTTCGCGGACCCGGCCCGTGCGGTACGGCCCGAGGTCGGCGATGTGGCCGGCGACGGGCGCACCCGTGAGACGGTGCAATTCGGCGGCGGAGCCGAAGTGGTCGATGTGCCCGTGGGTGATGACGATCAGCGAGACGTCGCAGGGGTCCACTCCGTGCTCGCTGATCCGGTCGTAGATCTTCCGGCCGCTGCCGGGTGTCCCGGCGTCGACGATCACGGGCCGCCGGCCCAGCAGCAGATAGGCGTTGATGGCCGTCCGGCCCATGACGGGGATGGGGATGACCTTCGTACGGGACATGGCGTCCTCCGTGACGTGACGGACGGCTGCCGCTCGTGCGGGCATGCCGGGGATCCGCCGGGCTGCCGGCGGATGGTGCGGGCGGATGGTGCGGGCGGTGGTGCGGCTAGCGGAAGCGGCGCCGGTATTCGGCGGGAGTGGTCCCCAGCCGGCGCTGGAAGGAGCGGTGCAGGGTCTCCACCGAGCCGAGGCCGCTGGCCGCGGCGATCTCCGGCAGGCTGCCGTCGCTCTCCTCCAGCAGCCGGCGGGCGGCTTCGAGGCGGGCGGATTCCACGTAGGCGGCCGGCGTGCCACGGGTGCGCAGCCGGAACAGCCGGGAGAAGTGGCGCACGCTCAGGTGCAGCCGTGCGGCGAGGGCCTCTGCGGTGAGGTCCTCGGTGAGGTGGTCGGCGATCCACACGCGCAATTCGTCGATCCGGTCGCCCGACGTGGCCGGGGCGGAGAGCGGAACGCTGAACTGGCTCTGCCCGCCGGAGCGCTTGACGTACATGACCATCATCCGTGCGGTGGCCAGGGCAAGGGCCTGGCCGTGGTCCTCGGCCACCATCGCCAGCGCCATGTCCAGCCCGGAGGTGACACCGGCGCAGGTCCACACGCTCCCGGACCGGATGAAGATCGGGTCCGGATCCACGGCGACCCGGGGATGGTCGGCGGCCAGCCGCGCGGCGGTGAGCCAGTGGGTCGTGGCGGACCGTCCGTCCAGCAGGCCCGCGGCGGCCAGCAGGTGCGCTCCCGCGCAGATCGACCCGGTCCTGCGCGCCGGCGGCGCCGCTTCGCGCAGCCAGTCGGTGACCTCGCCGTCGATCACCGGCTCCACGCGGTCGCCCACCAGGCTGACCGCGCCGGCCACGAGCAGGGTGTCGACCCGGCCGTGCACCTCGTCGAGGGCCAGGTCCGCCAGCAGCCGGACGCCGCTGGAGGTGGCCACCGGTCCGCCGCCGGCCGTGGCGATCTGGACGAGATAGCCGGGGCGGGTGGTGCCGGCTACCCGCGTGGCGACCGAGAACACCTCGGCCGGGCCGGTGACGTCCAGCAGTTCGGTGCCGGGGAAGGCCACGATGACGACTCTGTGCGGTTCGGGCATGCGCTGATCATTTCGCCCCGCCGTGATGGCCGCAATGACGAGGTTCTGTCAGATTCGGCCAGCGATCCGCCGCCGGCACGGTGGGCCGTGCCGCCGTCAGACGGCAGGCCGGCCCGTGTCCGTGCCCGTGCCCGACCGCGCCCCGCCCGTCCAGCCCGGATCGCGCCCGCTCAGGCCAACCGCCCGGTCCAGGAGCGGGGCGCCGTCCGGCACGGGGACCACGGCGCCGAAGATGCCCCCGCCGCGGTCCCCTTCCTCTGCCGCTTCCAGGAGGAACGCGTACGAGGTGTCCAGCGCGGCCTGATCGGGTGCGTACTCCTGGCCGGTGGCCCGAGCCAGGTCCCAGCCGTGGACGACCAGTTCGTCGACCGCCACCACACCCGCGATCCCCCCCGGCAGGTCCACGCCGCCGGCGCGGGTCATGCCGGTCCAGGCGGCCGGATCCTGCCAGGCCTCGGCCAGTTCGCCGAGGACCCGGGGGAGTTCCTCGCGCCAGCCGGCCGGGAGGGAGGGCACGGCCGAGTCGGGGGCCGTGTCCGTCGTGCGGCCCAGGTCCTTGCGGGCGGCGTCACGGAAAGCGACGGCGAGGCCGGTGAGGTGGCCCAGCAGGTTGCCGACCGCGTACTTGGGGCAGGGGGTCGGGTCGGCGAGCCGGGCGTCCGGGACGCCCGCCGCGAGGCGGGCGACGATCCGGGCTTGCGGTCCGAGGTCGAGAATCGTCGTGTCGGTCATCTGCCGCTCCTTCGTGGCTATGGGGCTGGAGGGTAGACCGGCGGCGGAGCCCGAACTCATCGCCACGCGCCCGGGTTGTTCACCCGGAGGGACGGCTCGGCCCGGGAGGGGGGAAGGAACCCCTCCCGGGCGTCGTGTGAGCCGGCCGGCGGCGAAGGGCGTGCCGCACGGCTCAGTGGGCAGCCCGCTCAGGGGCAGCTGATGCGGGTGTCGCCCGGGTCGGTGGTGCAGATGTCGGAGCCCATGCCGCCGTTGGCGGTGTCGTTGGCGCTGACGCCGTCGGTGGTGGTCAGGCGGTCGTTGCCGTAGTAGCCCGTGAGGATGTCGTTGCCCGGACCGCCGTTCAGGGTGTCGTCGCCGAAGCCCCCGTCGATGTTGTCGTTGCCGGGCCCACCGTGGACGGTGTCGCTGCCGTAGCTCGCGCGGATGGTGTCGTTGCCGCTGAGGCCGCAGACGACGTCGTTGGAGTAGCCGCCGTTCAGAGTGTCCGTACCGCTGGTGCCGATGATCGTGCATCCGCGGGAGTTGTTCACCGAGGTCGACGCGACGGCACTGTTGTCGGCCGGGTTCGGGTCCTGGGTCGTGGCGGTGGCGGAGGCGCTGTTCGTCAGGGTGCCGGTGGCACGCGGTTCGGCGGTCACCGTGACCGTGGCGCTCGCACCCGGTGCGATGCTGCCGAGGGCGCAGGTGGCCCCGGTCGCCGTGGTCGTGCAGGTGCCCTGGGAGGGGACGGCCGACAGGAGGGTGCCGCCGGCACCCGAGAGGGTGTCGGTGAGCGTCACGCCCGTCGCGGTCGCGGTGGACGTCGCGGCGCTGGAGACCCGTACCGTGTACGAGGCCTGGTCGCCGATGCTCACGGCCGTCGTGCCGGTCTTCGTCACCGACAGGTTTGCGGTCGGCGGGGGCGGGGTGCTGCCGCCGCCTTCGTAGCGGGCGATGCCGAAGGCACCCAGCCCGGCCAGGCCCGCGGCCACGATCTTCCCGTCGGGCTGCACGAGCAGTCCCCGGATCTCCTCCCCGCCCAGCATGCCGGTGTACACCCGGCCGTCACCGCCGCCGAAGCCGCTGTCCAGGCTGCCGCTCGGCAGGTAGCGGGCGAGGGCGAAGTCGGAGGCCTCCTGGCTGTCCGGGTCGTCGGCCGTGCCGCCGACGAGGATCTTCCCGTCCTGCTGGAGCGTCATGTCGTACGCCATCGCAGTACTGAGGGGCCAGACGGTGGTGACCCGGCCGGCGGTGCCGAAGGCGGCGTCGGGACTGCCGCCGGAGGTGAACCGGGCCAGTGCGAAACCGGTGTCGGTCGACCCGGCGGCGACGACCGCGCCGTCGGACTGGACCGCCACGGCCCGGCCGAAGTCCGTACCGCCGAAGTCCGCGGTGGCCATGCCGTCACCGCTGAAGGACGTGTCGAGGGTGCCGTTGGACAGGTAGCGGGCCACTCCGAAGTCGAAGGCGGTACTGCCCACGTAGCCGACGGCGGCGAACCTGCCGTCGGGTTGCAGCGCCAGGCCGGTGGCCTGGCCGCCCGCGTCCCCGGGGAAGGCGGGAGCGAAGCCCGCCACCACCGTGCCGTCCCCGCCGAAGGACGGGTCGGGACTGCCGTCCGGGTTGAGGCGGGCCAGCGCGAAGCCCGCCCCGCCGCTGAGCCCCACCGCGAGGATCTTTCCGTCCTGCTGGACGACCAGGTCGGCGGCCCCCGAGGCGCCGCCGAACGCGTCGACGCGCACGAGGCCGGCCGTGCCGAAGCCCTGGTCGAGCGAGCCGTCGGTGTTGTAGCGGGCGAGGGAGAAGAAGCAGCAGCCGCCGCCCTCGTCCACGACCTCCGTACTGCCGGCGACCACGATCTTCCCGTCGGACGGCTGTACCGCCACCGCCTCGGCCTGGTCGTCACCACCGAAATCGCTGGTCACCCGGCCGTCTCCACCACCGAATCCGGTATCGACGCTGCCGTCGGCGTTGTACCGGATGAGTGCCATGTCGAACGGGACGCCCGGCCCCGTGACGCGGCCTGCCACGACCAGCTTGCCGTCGCCCTGCCGGGCGACGTCCAGACCCTCGGAGTAGTCCCACGGTCCGCCGTCGTCCGGGAAGTACGTCTGGACCTTGCCGGAGCCCGCGAAAGCGGGGTCCAGGTCCCCCGGAGCCGCCAGCGCGGTGCCGGGCAGCACGAGGACCAGTGCCAGGGCGGCAGCCGCGGCTGCCACCATCGTGGCCGGCCGTCCGCCGTGCCGTACGGGGCGGCGGAGCTCTTCAGGCGGTCTGGGGTGTGAGTGGGTCATGGGCGTACGGGCCTCCGAGTCGCGCCGGGGAGTGAGCAGGCAGCAGCTTGGTGCCGGACGTGCGCCGGACGGCCGAGGCGGGGGCCGGGCTAAGCCCTCTGAGGGAGGGGATCCACCCCTGTGGGCGAACCGGGAGAGGGCGGGGAGGGTCTTCGCGCCGGCGGGGGGGGTGCAGGCTCCCTCAGACCACGGAGAGCAGGTCCACCACGAAAATGAGCGTGGAACCCGCCGGGATCAACGGTGAGGGGGACTGCTTGCCGTAGCCGAGGCGCGGGGGAATGATGATCTCGCGCCGACCACCGACCTTCATCCCCCTGAGTCCCCGGTCCCAGCCCTTGATGACCCTGCCACCCCCCACGGCGAACTTGAACGGCTGGCCCCGGTCCCAGGAGGCGTCGAACTCCTTCCCGGACTCGAAGGTCACCCCGACGTAGTGCACCCGGACGACCCTGCCCGGCTTCGCCTCGGGCCCGTCGCCGACGACGAGGTCCCGGATGGTCAGCTCCTGAGGAGCGTCACCCCCGGGAAGCTCGATCTCGGGCTTCGTCAGTTCACTCATCGCAGCCTCATCGCTCTCCGCTCGCTCTCCGCCGGAACCCCTCGTGCGGACCGGCCGTGGACCGGCCGTGCGAAGTACATCAAACCCCACGGAGCACGGCGCGGCGATGCCCGTGGAAGACGTGCTGCGTGCCCTGGAGCGTGTCTGCCCGGACGGCCCCGGGAGGCGGTGTCATGCAGAACGGGCAGACGATGGATCCGTGAGACCCGGTTCCCGCAGGCCCGCCTGAGCGGCTCGGGGCCTGATGGCGACCGCGGGCGCAGGGCAAGGAGGCTGCGGCGGTGGGTACAGGTGCCAGATGAATGAGCACATTCCGGTCGACGAGCTGATCAGCGGCGCCGCGCAGGCTGCCGGCGGATGGCTGGGCGCGCTGCCGGTCGCGCTGATGGCCACCAGCGCGACCGGCACCATCGTGCGCTGGAACCAGGTCGCGCAGGAATTGCTCGGCTATGCCCCGCCGCAGATGCTGGGGCGCAACATCGCGGACCTCCTTCATCCGGGATCCGATCGCAGCCTGGGCCGCTCCCTTTGGGAAGCCGCGGCCGCCGGGCGGGGAGTGATGGGCACGGTGACCGCCTGGCACCGCGACGGGCACCCACTGGAGGTGGAGATCTGGGCCTCTCCGGTGTCCGACCGCGGGCAAGGCGTGGCCACGGTGCTGGTCTTCGCTGCCGATGCCCACGCGGCACGGCGTATCCGGGGGTCTTCGGCGGTGTGGGACGGCTTGTTCGCCCGCTCCCCGGTCGGCATCGCGATCCTCGACTCGCAGCTGCGGTTCCTGCAGGTCAACGCCGCGCTCGAAGCCATGAACGGCCTGCCGGAATCGGCACACGTGGGACGTCGCCTGGCCCAGATCCTCCCGGAGGTGAATGCCCGCGAGATGGAGGAGGCCATGCTGCAGGTGCTGGAGACCGGGCGGCCGGTCCTTGACCGTCGCCGTGTCGGACGGACGCCGGCCGAACCGGACCACGACCGTGTGTGGTCGTGTTCCTACGTCCGGGTGGAGGATCCCGCCGGCATGTCGATCGGCGTCATCGCCTCGCTCGTCGACATCACCGAGCAGCAGCGCGACCACGTCGAAGCCGAAGCCGCACGGCGCAGGCTCGCCATGCTCAGTGAGGCCAGCATCCGGGTCGGCTCGAGCCTCGACCTGGAGCGCACCGCGCAGGAACTCGCCGATCTCGCCGTGCCGCGCTTCGCCGATGCCGTCACCGTGGACGTCCTGGATGCCCTGGCGCGCGGGGACGAGCCCGGCATGGGGCTGACGGGCGGGGTCGCCCTGCGGCGCCTCGGCAAGGCCCCGCTGGCCGGATCCAAGGTGACCGACATCCTCGCCCCCCTCGGCAGGACGCTCCTCTTCCCCGTCGCCGCCCCCTACACGCAGGCCCTCGCGGCCCGGCAGTCCTTCCTGACCGCCCGTCTCGACGAACAGGCCGTGGCCCCCGCCGCCCGGCACTCGGCCAAGCCCGCCCAACTGGTCGCGGTGGGGGTGCACTCGCTGGTCATGGCACCCCTGGTGGCCCGGGAGACGGTGCTCGGCGTCGCCACCTTCTACCGCACCCGCCCGAAAGGACCCTTCGGGTCCGAAGACGTCACCCTCGCCGGTGAACTCGCCGCCCGCGCCGCGCTCAGCATCGACAACGCCCGGCTCTACCACCGTGAGCACGACACCGCGGTCATCCTCCAGCGCAGCATGCTCCCCCAGCACATCACCCCGCCACCCGGCATCGCGGTCAGTCACCGCTACCTCCCCGCGAGCGACGTCAACGAGATCGGCGGTGACTGGTACGACGTCCTGGCCCTGGCCGGCGGCAAGGCGGCCCTGCTCATCGGCGACGTCATGGGGCACGGCATCGCCGCCGCCGCGGTCATGGGCCGGCTGTCCGCCTCCGTGCGGGCCCTCGCACGCCTGGACCTTTCGCCCGTACGGCTGCTGCACCAGCTGGAAGCCGTCCTCGGCGATCTGGCCGAGCCGATGCTGGCCACCTTCCTGTACGTCGTCTGCGACCCGGCCACCGGACACTGCACCGTCACCCGGGCCGGACACCCGCCGCCCGCACTCGTGCTCCCCGACGGCACGGTCCGGCTCCTGGACACCCCGCCCGGCGTCCCCCTGGGGGTCGGGGGCATCGTCTTCACTCCCACCGAGATCAACGTGCCCGCCGGCAGCCTTCTCGTGCTCTACACCGACGGACTGATCGAGGCCCGAGACCGTGACCTCGACGAACGGCTTGCCGAGCTGACGCAGCTGCTCGCGGATCCACAGCGGCAGCTGGACCACCTGTGCGACTCGCTGATCACCCACCTCGTTCCGGCGGCGGCCGACGACGACGTCGCGCTCCTGGTCGCCCGCATCGGCGGGATTCCGTGAGGAGCCGTCGGCCTTCCGTGGCACCCGGGCGGATGCGCCGGTGGCGTACGTCAGCGGGCGACGCCCCGGGGGACGGCGAAGTCGGTCAGCCGGGCCGAGCCCGGAGCGAGCTCCTGCCAGGAACCGGGGCAGGCGAGCACCGCGATCGCGGACGTCGGGAACTTCTCCGACAGGCGCGCGATCGCTCCGGCCTCAGCGGCGTCCACGGCCTTACGGGCGAGGCTGACGGCCAGATCCGCCAGGCCCGGGTTGTGGCCGACGAGCAGCAGCGTCCCCACCTCCCGCGGTACTCCGGACACCACCTCCAGCAGTTCCTCCGGCTCGGCGGCGTACACCCGCTCGTCGAAGCGCACGGGGACCGCGGCGCCGAGCTGTCCGGCTGCCAGTGCCCAGGTCTCGCGGGCCCGCCGGGCGGTGGAACAGATGACCAGGGCGGGGACGCAGTCTGCGTCGCGCAGCCAGCGGCCCGCCGCGGGCGCGTCCCGCAGACCCCGCGGGCCGAGCGGCCGCTCGTGGTCCGCGACGTCGGGCCAGGCGGATTTGGCGTGGCGCAGCAGCACCAGGCGGCCGGCGGATCCCTCGCTCATGACCTCAGCCTCATGACCTCAGCCTCGCACGGTGCGCGGTCCGCGGTCCGCGGTCCACGGAACCGGGCGGGAGGACGGACTCCTCGGGGTACGGCCACCGGTGCCCCCTGCCGGGCCCTGGGTCACTCACCCCGCCAGATGCTCTGGTACGCCTCTTGGTAGCCCCGGGGGTCCCAGGACGTGGCCCCGCCGCTGTTCTCGGCCGTCACCACATGAGCGGGGGCGACGTAGCCGCTGGCGGGCCGGCCGGCGAAGGCGCGGTTGAACTCGTCGACGATCTGCCACCCCTGCTGGGCCAGCGGTTCGGGGACGGTGGCGGCCTGGAAACGTCGGCTGTTGATGCGCTGGAAGGCGGAAGGATCGCCGTCGCCCGCGCCGATGTTGAAGGGCGGCCCCTCGCCGGGGCGTCCGGCGGCGAGCAACGCCGGGGCGGCGTCCGCGAAGTAGAGGTCGTTGATCGCGACGGAGTGGGTCCACCGGCTCCGGAAGCGGGACAGCAGGGAGGAGACCTGCCGGGGGGTGCGCTGACTCGCGTCCGGGATGGGGATGTTCTCCGTCGCCAGCAGCGTGACCCCGGGGCAGGTCGCGAGCTGCCGTTTGATCAGCTCGGACTTGTTGCGGGCGAACGGGATGGAGTCATCGGTGAAGACGACGACCCCGGCGTTGCCGTCGGACCGGGCGATGACCCAGTCGGCGCTCACCCTCGCGACCTCCTCCACCTTCGTGGTGACGTTGGTGAACAGCCGGGGACTCGTGCTCGGTCCGGGGGAGTCGACCGCGTGCCAGCCGATCAGCGCAATGCCTGCGGCCGCTGCCCGCGCAGTCTGCTGCGCGGTGAGCAGGGGATCGAAGCCGCCGATGACGATGCCCGAGGGCTTGAGGGTGACCGCCTGGCTGAGCGCGGCCTGGATGCCCGCGGGGGTGCCGTCCCCGTCGATCACCCGGACCCGCCAGCCGATGGCGGCCGCGGCTTCCCGGACGCCCTTGGCGACTCCGGCGACACCAGGGTTGGTCATGGTCTGGGCGACATAGACGATGACCTTGTCGGGCACCGCCTCGGGTCCGGTCGTGGGGCCGTTCCAGGAGAGGCCCGTACGCTCGGCCCGCTCGACGGCCTCCTTGGCCCGCACGAGTACGGCCGGACAGCCGCCGGCCGGGGGCGAGGCCGCCGCGTCAGAGGTCCGCGACGAGTCGCCTCCGCACCCCGCGACGAGGGTGGCGGCGGCAGCCCAAAGGGCCGCGGCCGCGAGGACGCTGGTGCGATTCGGGTACACGGTGCTCCTGACCGGGAGTTGCTGGGTCTATCGGGCTTCGGCTGCCCGTGCCGCCGATGGCCCGGAAGGTTCGTCGGGCGGGTTGCGGTCCGTCGTGGCCCGCGTGCGCAGCCGCCGCCTGGCCGCGTAGCCGGCCAGGCCGACCGCCAACAGCAGAGTGCCCCCGTTGAACAGCGGCGTGGCCCAGAACTGGGCGCCGAGCTGGCCGATCCCGGCGAGCCCGACGGCGAGCACACTGACGGCCACCAGGGTTCCGAGCGCGTTGGCGCGGCCGGGCTTGATCGTGGTGGAGCCGAGCAGCGCGCCGACGAAGGCGGGCAGCAGGTAGTCCAGGCCGACGCTCGGGTTGCCGATCTGCTGCTGCGCGGCGAGCAGGACCCCTGAGATGCCCACGACCAGGCCCGATCCGGCGAAGGCGTAGACGGAGTACCTGTGGGTGGGGATGCCGATGATGGCGGCGGCGCGGGGGTTGGAGCCGACGACGTACAGGTATCTGCCGAACGGCAGCCGTTCCAGCACCACCCAGAGGACGACGACGGCGGCCAGGACGTAGAAGGCGGGCACCGGCAGACCGAGGAACCGGGCGTCGTAGAGGCCGGTGAACGAGGCCGGCAGGCCTTCCGGGCCGGGAACGATCCTGCTGCCGTCGGTGAGCCATCCGGTGAGGGCGTACATGATGCTGCCGGTGCCGAGCGTGGCGATGAGGGAGTCGATCCGGGCGAATTCGACGACGGCACCGTTCAGGGCGCCGACCAGCGCCCCGCCGAGGACGACGGCGAGAGCGGCGAGCGGCCAGGGCGTTCCCTCCTCGACGATGAGGTACAACACCAGCACATGGGCCAGGCCCAGCCCGTACCCGAGGGACAGGTCGAACTTGCCGATGGCGATGGGGATCGTCGCCCCGAGTGCGAGGAGGGCGGGGATCGACTGGTTGGAGAGGATCGACGAGACGTTGTCCCGGGTGGGGAAGGTGTCCGGCAGGACGACGGAGAAGACCAGGAAGAGCACGGCGGCCAAGGCCGGCAGGCCGTAGCTCCCGATGATGTGCCCGCGCGGGGACCAGGGGGTCACAGGGCCGTCGTGCTTCCGGTGATCGGTGGCATGGCCGAGGCGGCACGGGTGAGTTCGGCGGGTGTCAGGGCGGCGCCCGTCGGCGCGGCCACCACCGATCCGCGTACGAAGACCAGAGCGCGGTGGCAGAGGTCCGCGACCTCCTCGAAGTCGGTGGACACCAGCAGGACCGCCAGGCCCTCGGCGGCCGCTTCGTCGAGCAACCGGTGGATCGCCGCCTTGGCGCCGACGTCCACGCTCGCGGTCGGCTCTTCCAGGATCAGCAGCCGCAGCGGCCCGCGGAGCGACCGGCCGAGCACCACCTTCTGCTGATGACCGCCGGACAGGGTGACGATGGGCACCTCGCTGTCGAGGGGGCGCACCGAGAACCGTTCGATCAGGGCGGCGGCCTCGCGCCGCTCGCGCCGGGGGCCGAGCCACCGCCACGCCGGCACACCGGCCGCCCGGGGGTTGGCCAGGAAGTTCTCCCGGACCGTCAGATCGGGGGCACAGCCCTCCTCCTGGCGGTTGGCGGCCACGAAGCCGACTCCCCGGCCGAGGGCGGCGGCCACGGTGCGCGGGCGGTACGGCCGGCCGTCGAGCAGTGCCCGCCCGCCGAGCAGGGGCAGCGCGCCGGCGAGGGCGCGGCCCAGGTGCATGTGGCCGGCGCCGGTCAGCCCGACCATGCCGAGGATCTCCCCGGGCGCCAGATCCAGGCTGATGGGCCGGGTCCGCCGCGTCGTCACGGCGTCGAGACTCAGCAGGGGAGGGCGGCCGGTGGGCACGGCGGCGGCAGCCCCGCGCCGGGCCGGTACGCCGCCCGCGATGTCATGGACCAGACGGGCGGGACCGTACCCGGCGAGCGGTCCTGAGCTGACGAGGCGGCCGTCGCGCAGGACGGCGAACGTGTCGGCGACCCGGTACACCTCGTCGAGCCGGTGGCTGACGTACAAGGCGGCGTGCCCCCGGTCGCGCAGGGTGTGCAGCACGTCGAAGAGCCGGGCACAGTCCGCGGCGGGGAGCGTGGCCGTCGGCTCGTCGAGGACGAAGAGCTCCGTCCGTCGCGCGAGGGCTCGGGCGATGGCCACCAGGGAACGCTCGGCGGGAGCGAGGTCCGCGATCCGGGCGTCGGCGTCCAGGTGTCCGGCGACGATCCGCAGGGCCTCGGCGCACTGTTCCCGGGTCCGTCGCCAGGAGATCAGGCCGTGGCGGCGCGGGTAGCCCGTCCCCAGGGCGATGTTCTCGGCGACCGTCATCCACTCGACCAGACCGAGGTCCTGGTGGATGAAGGACATCTTTCCGGAGGCGGCTGCGGACCCGAGCGGGTGCCCGGCCACGGTCACCTCGCCCTCGTCGGCCCGGTGGACCCCGGCGAGCACTTTGATGAGCGTGGACTTCCCGGAGCCGTTGGGGCCGAGGAGGGCGAGCACGCTGCCGCGGTGGAGGTCGAGGCTGACCGCGTCCAGTGCGACCGTGCCGCCGAACCGCTTGCCGAGACCGCGTATCCGCACGAGCGGTTCCCCGCCGGAGGGTCCGGGCGGGCGGCTCGTCGAGGTGCCGGAAGTGTCATGGGCGTCATGCACGGACGTCTCCGGGGCCGACCTCGGATCCCCCTCTCGGGAGGGGCGGGACAGGCAGGATGCTAATGGGGGCCGGGGGACAATCACGTGAATGACGGTGGTTACGCCGCATCCAGCGCGCATTCGGCCCAGATGACCTTGCCGTGGGGGGTGTAGCGGGTGCCCCAGGACTGGGCCAGCTGTGCGACGAGGAACAGGCCGCGCCCGCCCTCGTCCGTGGTGGCGGCCCGCCGCATGTGCGGGGCGGTGCTGCTGCCGTCGGAGACCTCGCAGATCAGGGCGCGGTCGTGGATCAGGCGGACCTGGATCGGCTCGGTGCCGTAGCGGATGGCATTGGTGACCAGCTCGCTGAGCAGCAGCTCGGTGGCGAACGCGAGCTCGTCCAGCCCCCAGTGGGCCAGCTGGCGGGTCGCGGCGGCGCGGATGTCGCAGACCCGCGCGGGGTCGGCCGCCAGGTCCCAGACCGCGATCCGGTCGGCGGGCAGGGTGCGGGTGCGGGCGACGAGCAGGGCGATGTCGTCCGAGGGATGCTCGGGCGCCATGGCGTCCATGACCGCCCGGCAGGTTTCCTCGGGACTGCGGTCCACGTGGGCCAGGGTCTCCTGCAGCTGGTCGAGGGAGGCGTCGATATCGCGGTGGCGGTCCTCGACGAGCCCGTCGGTGTACAGGACGAGCGTGCTGCCCCGGGGCAGCTCGATCTCGGCCGTCTCGAAGGGGAGACCGCCCAGGCCCAGCGGGGGACCGGCGGGCAGGTCGGGGAAATGCACGCTGCCGTCCGGATGGAGCAGGGCCGGCGGAAGGTGGCCGGCCCGGGCCATGGTGCACTGTCGCGAGGTGGGGTCGTAGACGGCGTACAGACAGGTGGCGCCGACGATGCCGGTGCTGCCCGTGGTGGGGTCGTCGCCCTCCTCCCGGTCCAGGCGCACCAGGAGGTTGTCCAGGTGGGTGAGGAGCTCGTCGGGGGCGAGTTCCAGTTCGGCGAAGTTGCGTGCGGCGGTCCGCAGCCGCCCCATCGTGGCGGCGGCGTGCAGTCCGTGGCCGACGACATCGCCCACGAGCAGGGCCACGCGGGCGCCGGACAGGGGGATGACGTCGAACCAGTCGCCGCCCACCCCGGATTCGGCGGGCAGGTAGCGGTGGGCGACCTCGACGGCACTCTGCTCGGGCATGCCGCGCGGGAGAAGGCTGCGCTGGAGCGCCAGGGCCAGGGTGTGTTCCCGGGTGTAGCGCCGGGCGTTGTCGATGCACAGGGCGGCGCGGGCGGCGAGTTCCTGGGCCAGCCGGCTGTCGTCGTCCCCGAAGGGGGCGGGGTCCTGCGAGCGGTAGAAGCTCGCGATGCCCAGCAGGACCCCGCGGGCAAGCAGGGGGACCGCGATGAGGGAGTGCACGCCGTGCGCCATGACCCGCCGGGCGCGGTCGGGGTCCTGAGCGATCCAGCCGGCCGCGGACTTCAGCTCGGGCTCCAGGAACGCGTGCCCTTCGGTCAGGCAGCGCATGACGGGATTCCCGGGGCGGAGCTCCACGTGCCGTCCGGCTGGGTAGAAGGGGCAGTCGTCGCGGATGCCGTGGACCACCGTTCGGTAGAGATCGGTCCCGGGACCGGCGGGGTCGTCCCCGCGCAGCACCGCCTCGGGCAGGTCGATGGTGACGTAGTCGGCCAGGGCCGGGACCGCCATCTCGGCGAGTTCCCGGCAGGTGCGGCTCACGTCCAGGGTGGTGCCGATGCGGGTACTGGCCTCGGCCAGCAGTTCCAGCCGGCGCCGCGCCTCGATGGCGTACTTCCCGACTTCCGGCTCGCCCACCAGCACCAGGCCGCGGACCGTGGCGGGACGAGGCTCGGCGGTGCCGGGTGACGGCTCGGTGGGTGACGGCTCGGCGGGCGGCGGTCCGGCGGGCGGCGGTCCCGAGCGGGAGGGACCGGCGTGGGAGGGACCGGCCTGCGAGGAGCCGGCGCGCGAGGGACCGGCGCGGGAGGAGCCTGCGCGGGGCGAGACGGAGAGGTGGTGGACCGGCTGGGTGCTGCTCCTGAGCACGGCCTCGACGACCATTCCCTCCACCCCGGAGCGGCTCGTGACCGGGCGGCTCAGCAAGGTGGCCTCCCGGCCGTGCGGGAGCGCCACGTCGACGGCCGCCTGCCGGGAGGAGGAGATCAGCTCGGAGGCCCTGTCCTTCAGGATCGCCTGATCGTGCGGGTCCAGCTTCGGACCGACCAGTTCGTCCAGTTCGTCCAGCCCGGCCGACCCGGCAGGGACGGTCGCACCGGCGAAGTGCCCGTCCTGGACGCCCCTGCCCGGCAGGGCGCGCCGCTCGGCGTCGAGGTACGCCCGCAGCAGCCCGCGCTCGCGCGCCGACCTCTGTTGCGTCAGCCGCCGCTCGATCGTCGCGGCAGCCCGGCGGAGCAGGACGGCGAGGGCGGGGTGCTCGTAGGCGTGCGGGTAGCCGAAGCAGAGCACGCCCGCGATGCGCCCGCTGATCTGATCGTGGATGGGTATGGCGCAGCAGGCGTTCGCCTGGGCGCGTTCGGCGAAGTGTTCCGCGCCGTAGACCTGGATGGGCCCCCGTTCGGCCAGCGCGAGGCCTATGCCGTTGGTCCCGGCGAACCGCTCGGCGAAGACGAAGCCCGGGACGCTCTGGATGGGGGGAAGGCTCCGGGCCAGGGAGGGCTCGCCGAAGCGGCGTTGGAGCACCGTGCCGTTCGCGTCGGCCACGGAGATGTTCATCCGGCTGCCGGAGAACCGGGACTGCAGCTGGTCGAGGACGGGTCCGGCGGCACGGACGAGCCGGCTGTCCGGATCGAAGTCGTCCCGGTAGGGCAGCTCGGTCTGGTCCGGTGACAGTCCCAGCAGCCGGCAGCGCAGCCACGAGTTCAGGATCGGATTCCGTACCCCGGTCGCGACCGGCTCGCCCACCAGGAACCGCTCACGGGAGCGTGCGGGACCGATCTGCTCTCCCGTCACCCCCATCTGCATCACTTCCCCTGGCCGGCGCGGGTCCGAGCTGGTCCGTGCAGTCCGTGCAGTCCGTGCGATGAAAGTTGCATCAGTGCGTTTTGAGTATATTCCTGGCTATTTGAAGCCTCACAGGAGAGCGACCGGATTGACCGGCGATCCCGTCCCGCCGGGGACGTTGAGGGGTGTCACGACGATCATGAACTCGTAGCGTCCCGCTGCGGCGCACGCGGCGGACAGCGCCTCCAGGTCCAGGTTGTCCAGCAGGGGCACCCCCATGGCCGCGATGGCGAGGGCGTGGACGGGAGAGTGGAGGCCCTCGACCGGGGAGGGCCGGACGTCGCTGTCCCCGTCCGCGCCGAGCAGACTGATCGCACGCTCGGCCAGCAGCGGCATCGCGTCCACGTGGAAGCCCGCGCTCGCCGCGTCGACGTTCCACGGGCCCAGTTCGCGACGGCGCCGGAACCGGCCGGAGCGCAGCAGCACCGCACATCCGTCGTCGATCCCGACGCCGAGCGCCCGCTCGGCGGCGATGACGTCACGGGCGCGGACCGCGTGTCCGGGCTCCAGCCAGTCGGCCCCGAGGACGACGGGCAGGTCGAGGAGGACACCCCTGGTGACGAGCGGGCCCAGCGCCGCCACCGAGCCGAAGCGGGCGCCGCCGGCGCCGATGACCTCGCGCGCCGGGTGGCCTCCGTAGAGGAGCCCTCGGTAGGCGATGTGCGACAGCGCGTCGACGTGGCTGACCCCCTTGCCGTGGTAGTCGACGGCGAGGAAGTCCTTGTGGGCGGCCGGTTCCGGAGGCTCCACGTCACCGAGGTCGGACATGTAGTGCAGGGCGGGCTTGGTGTTGTCGGGGCCGGGCCGGGTGTTCCAGGGCAGCCCCATGGACACCGCCGTACCGTCCCGGACGAGGGTGGCCGCCCGTCGTACGTGGTCCGGGGTGACCCGGTTCCAGGCGCCCCGGTCGGCCGGGGTCCAGCGGCCCCACGTACGGACCGAGGCGAAGAGGGCGTCGAATTCCTGACGGGAGATCCGGGGAGCCTCCACGGGGTTGGTGCTCATGGGGTGTGCGGCGCTCCAGACTCGGCGGGGCGGCGGGGGCGGCCCGCCGTTTCCGTATCCCTACCCCCTGCCGGCAGCGGCCGGACGTCCGCGGGGACCGGTGAACCTGAGTGGCGGCCATGCCTCCGGGCGGGGCAGGCTGTACCCATGAGAGCGCCCCTGCGCTCGCCCCCGGGAGCCGGCGGCCACCACCAGGTCCTTTTCGCCCTCGCGGAGTGCGTGCCCTTCGCGATCGCCCTGCTGGTGCTCCTCGTCGAGCTCACGCCCGCACACTTCGTGTACACCGGCCCCCTGCTGGTGGCGACACCCGCTCTGGCGGCGGTGACGATGGGCCCCAAGGGCACCCTCGCGGCGGCCGGGGTGGCCGTCGTCGTCAGCGTGATCACCGCCAGCCACAACCGTGCCTGGGGTGGCCAGCAGGTCTACACGAACCTCCTCGCCCTGTTCCTGGTCACGGTGGCGAGCTTCATGACGAGCCGCGCCGCGCGCACGCGCCGGGAGAACGAGCTCAACCAGGTCCGCCGGATCGCCACGGCCGCCCAAGACGTCCTGCTGCGGCCCGTGCCGGCCCGGCTGGGCCCCGTACGGGCAGCCAGCATGTACCTGGCGGCCGAGTCGGGCGCGCAGATCGGCGGTGATCTGTACGACGCGGTCCAGACCCGGTACGGGGTCCGGATGATCGTCGGGGATGTCCGGGGCAAGGGCCTGCCCGCCGTACGGGCCGCCGCGGTCGTGCTGGGCGCATTCCGGGAGGCCGTGCACTACGAGGACGACCTGGTGGAGGTCGTCAACCACTGCGGAGAGGCCCTGCGGCGGGACGCCGTCGTCGCGGGCGCGGGCGCGGGCGGGGCCGGGGCCGTCGGTGACGTGGACCGCCTGGAGGGATTCGTCACCGCGGTCGTGGCCCAGATCCCGGACAGCCACGACGTCGAGGTGATCAACCGTGGTCATCCGCCGCCACTGCTGCTGCGCAACGGGACGGTCCGGTCCTTGATGCCCACGGCCCCGCTGCCGCCGCTGGGTCTCGAAGAGTTCATCAGCGGTCCTCCCGGGCGGACCGACAGCTATCCGTTCGGACCGGGGGACCGGCTGCTGTTGCACACCGACGGCGTCATCGAGGCCCGCGACCAGGAGAAGACCTTCTTCGACCTGCCCGAGGCCATGGCGGCCATGCGCGGACACACCCGCCAGGCGTTCCTGGAGGGCCTGCGCCAGGCATTGCTCCGCCATACGCAGGGTTTCCTGGCGGACGACGTGGCGATCATCCTCGTCGACCGGCTCGAAGACGAGGTCACCCCTGCTCAGGGTGTCATCGGGTGACGGATCAGGAACCGGGCCAGGGCTTCGGCGACCGGTCGGGACCGTTCGATGTGGAGCAGATGGCCCACGCCGTCGACGACGCACTCCTCGACGCCGGGCACGTTCGAGCGGAGGAATTCGGCGACGTCGACCCATAGCGGCTGGGTGTTGCTCCCCCGTACGGACAGCACCGGTTGACGGATCGCTGCGGCGTCGTCGGGGCCGAACCGCCACTCGGCCAGGGCGGGGAGTTCGATTCCGAAGAGTGTGTCGGCGTCCTTGACCCCCTGCGCCACGCTGCCCGGCATACGCGCGTCGAGCAGGGTTCGGCAGCGTTCCCGGTCCAGGGCGCCGGCGAGGGACACGAACAGTTCGAAGGCGCGTTCGGGATCGCCTTCGGCGTACGCCTCGAACGCCGGCGCGGCCTGCGCGAAGAACGCCTCGCCCGCGGACACCGACAGGAGGGAGAGCTCCAGCAGGGCGACCGTGGTGATCCGGTCGGGATGGTCCTGGGCGAGCTGGGCGGCGACCGCCCCGCCCGTCGAGTGCCCTGCCACGTGGACACGGCCGATGCCGAGGTGGTCGAGCAGTGCGATGGCATCCGCGACGTGATCGGCCACGCCGACCGGCCCGGGGGTGTGGGTGCTGCCGCTCCAGCCCCGCTTGTGATGGGTGATGAGACGGTAACGCTCGGTGAGTTCCGGTTCGGCGACGAGCGGGAGGAACCCGTCGGGGAGGATAGGGCTACTTGCCCCGGGACGGAAGGAAAACGTCCGTGGCCCACACCTCCGGCGAAGCGATCGCCCTGGGGCGGGCGCGGAACGCCGCGGCCCGGGGAGCGTGGGTGGAGGCCTACGCCGGCTACCTGGAGGCCCGGGAGGCGGGCGGGCTCGGCCCGGCGGAGCTCGCGGACTTCGCCGCCGTCGCGTATGCCGCAGGCCACCTCGACGTCGCGATCGAGACCTGGGAGCGGCTCCACGAGGAGCTGTTCCGGCTCGGCGAGGACAACGGCGCGGCCGGAGCCGCCGTTCGGGTCGCCATGCACCTGCTGTTCGACACCGCGCTCATGGCTCCGGTACGCGGGTGGCTGCATCGCGCGGAACGCCTCCTCGACCCTGCGACGGCGACACCCGTCCACGCATGGTTCGTCGTGGTGCGCACCTTCGAGCGACTCCTCAGCGGCGACCTCGACGCGGCACGGGACTGGGCCGACAAGGCGATCGAGACCGGCTCGCACACCGATCCGGCGGCAGCGGCGATCGGGCGGGTGGCCCAGGCGCGGCTGGTGATTCTCGACGGTGACGTCGACAGGGGCCTGGAACTTCTCGACGAAGCCGGAACGGCGGTGATGGCCGGCGATCTCGACGCATTGTCGACCGGAGTCGTCTACTGCGAACTGGTCTGCGCCCTGCAGGGCCTGGCCCAGTACGACCTCGCCGAGCAGTGGACCGAGGCGATGGAACGGTGGGCGCGCACGAACGCGATCGGCAGTCTGCACGGCCGGTGCCGGGTGCACCGGGCCGAGATCCTGCGCCTGCGGGGCCAGTGCGCGAACGCCGAGCAGCAGGTGTTGCTGGCGTGCGACGAACTGCGTCCCTACGTGCGGCGCGAGCTGGGCTGGCCGCTGACGGAACTGGGCCGGATCCGGCTTCGGCGCGGCGACCTTCCAGGAGCCGAAGAGGCGCTGCTCGCCGCCCATCGCCTCGGGTGGGACCCCGAACCCGGTCTTCGCTCGTCCGGCTCGCCGGGGGCGACGCCGACATGGCGGCCGCCGCGATTCGGGAGGCGCTGGCCCGTCCGCTGCCGGTGCCGTCGAAGGAACTGCCCCCCACCTCCGGGCTGCGGCGGGCACCGCTGCTGGACGCGCAGGCCAGGATCGCCGTCGCCCGCGGCGACCTGGAGACGGCGCGGGTCGCGGCCCGTGAGCTCGAGGAGGTCGCCATCCGCTTCGAAAGCACCGCACTCGCCGCATCGGCACGGCGAGCCCGGGGCGAGCTCCTGCTTGCCGAAGGCGATGCGGTCGGGGCGTCGGAATCGTTCGCTGATGCCGTCCGGGCCTGGACCGAGGTCGGTGCCCCCTACGAGACGGCCGAGTGCCGGCTTCGGCTCGCGGACGCCCACCGCGCCCTGGGCAATCTCCGGGCCGAGGCCGTCGAACGGTCGGCGGCGCGCACCGAGCTCGACCGGATCGCCCAAGCGCCCGCGACCGATGAGGCCCAGGCGGGAACGGCAGAGCCGGATACGTTCGTCCGGGAGGGCGATTACTGGAGGGTCGTCTTCGACGGTCGGCGCATGACCGTCCGGGACAGCAAAGGAATGCACCACCTCGCCCGGCTCTTCGCCGCGCCGGGCCGGGAGTTCCATGTCCTCGACCTGGTCGCCGCCGACAGCGATGATCCCATCGCCGCCGGCAGGCTTTCCCGCGTCGGCGACCTCGGCCCCCTGTTGGACGACCGCGCCAAGCAGACGTACCGGCGGCGGCTGGCCGAGATCGAGGAGGACATCGAAGACGCCCGCGCCGACAACGACATCGCCAGGCAGGAACAAACCGGCCTCGAACGTGAATTCCTGATCAGCGAACTCACCCGGGCCGTCGGACTCGGCGGGCGGGACCGGCACGCCGGCGCGGCCTCCGAACGGGCCCGGGCCGCCGTCACCCAGGCCGTGCGCAAGGCCATCGGCCGCCTCCGCGACGCCTGTCCGGCACTCGGAGACCACCTCGACCGCACCATCTGCACGGGGACCTACTGCGCTTACACCCCGGATCCGCGCGCTCCTTCCGCGTGGTCCACTTGATGGGCGAACGCGGGTGGCGGCACGTCGTTGCCGCTCGCCGTGACGTTGGCGACGAGCGCGCCGGCGAACACGGCCCAGGCTGCGGCGACGGGTCCCGCTGACGTCCACCCGAGGAGGCCGAGCAGGGTGATTGCCATCGTGTCGTGCCTCCGAGGTGGTCAGTTGTGCTGGGGGGTGGGGCGTTCGGCCTCGCCGCGCTGGTAGATGTCGGGGATGCCGTCTGCGTCCGCGTCGACGTTCTCTTCCTCGTAGAGGCGTTTGTAGAGGGTGTTGCGGCGGCGCAGCAGTACGGCTGCCAGGATCGCGGCGGTGACGGAGGCGGTCAGGACGGCTGCTTTGACGTGCTCGCCGACTGCTTGGCCGGGGAAGGCGAGTTCTCCGATGAGGAGGGCCACGGTGAAGCCGATGCCGGCGAGGACGGACAGCCCCAGGACGTCGGCCCAGGCCAGGTCGGGGTTGAGTTCTGCCTTGGTGAAGCGGGCGGCCAGGTAGGTGCCGAGGAAGATCCCGATGACCTTGCCGACGACGAGGCCGACGACGAGGCCGAGTGGTTCGGGGCTGGTGAACACCTGTGCCAGGGCGGGACCGGAAATGCTGACGCCGGCGGCGAAGAGGGCGAAGAGGGGGACCGCGACTCCGGCGGAGAAGGGGTGCAGCAGGTGCGAGACGCGGGAGGCGGGGGAGGTCTTCTCGTCCTGGTCGCGGGTGGTGCGCAGGATGAGGCCCATGGCGACGCCGGCGACGGTGGCGTGGACACCGCTGTTGTACATGAGGGCCCAGATCGCGATGCCGAGGGGTACGTACCACCACCAGCCGCGGATACGGAGTCGCTGGAGGAGGTAGAAGAGGGCGAGTGCGGTGAAGGCTCCGCCGAGGGCCCAGAGGTTCAGGTCGCTGGTGAAGAAGACCGCGATGATGAGGATGGCGCCGAGGTCGTCGACCACGGCGAGGGTGAGGAGGAAGGCGCGCAGCGCGGCGGGCAGGTGCGTGGAGATGACGGCGAGGACGGCCAGCGCGAAGGCGATGTCCGTGGCCATCGGCACGGCCCAGCCGGCGGGGCTGCCGCCGCCGAGGCCCGCGGTCAGCGCGTACAGGGCGGCGGGTACGGCCATGCCGCACAGCGCGGCGATGACCGGGAGGGCGGCGGTGGCGGGGGTGCGCAGCTCGCCGACGACGAGTTCGCGCTTCAGCTCGATGCCGGCGACGAGGAAGAAGACCGCGAGGAGGCCGTCGGCGGTCCAGTGCCCGACGGAGAGGTCCAGGCCGAGGGCGGGTATGCCGAAGTGGAAGTCGCGTATCGCCTCGTACACGTCGCCCAGCGGGCTGTTCGCCCAGATCAGCGCGATCACGGCTGCGGCGAGGAGGACCAGCCCGCCGACCGTCTCGGTGCGCAGGGCGGACGCGATGGCCTGGCGCTCGGGCCACGGCATGAGGCCGAAGACGATCCGAGGGCGCGGGCTGCTCATGGGTAGGGCCTCCGGGGCGTCGACTGGACATGGGCATACGGCCCCTGGGACGCCGACCAGACTTCCCGGCACACCACGCGTCCTGGGGGCGGCCCAGCCGTCCCATTGACGCGTTCCTTACACCGTAGGGGAGATGTCCGGATCCCGCTAGAGGGCTCCTCACCTGCAAGAACGCAAGTGAGCGGGCTCGTACGCACCAAGCCGCGAGGCCCTCGGATTCAGCCGTCCCTTCGGCTGGTGGCAGCCTCGCCGCGGCCGAGGAGTTCGGCGAGGCCGCGCCGCGTGGCGGCCAGGACAACGCGGTCCTCAGGCTTGAGTACGTATCCCGGATGCAGGTCCCAGATCAGTCCCGACTGCCGCGGAGGCCCCTCTGCGGGAGCGGAGGCAAGGTCTGGCCGGCGGTCCTGCGGGGAGGCGGTGTCGAGGGCGAGGACCCGCCAGGCACCCGCACGGAAGGACTCCGCGACGGTGCGGCCCTCCAGGTGCGGGTGGCCCGCCACGTCGACGGCGGCGAAGAGCAGGACCCGGCGCTCGACCGGGATCGCACCGAGGATCTGCCGGCCCATCGCCGCCCCGGCGAAGGCAGGTGCGGCGAGGTGGGTGACGCTGCGGCTTCGGGTCAGTGCCGCCGGGTGGGCGGCCCGCAGGGTGCGGTGGACGGCGGTCGCGAAGTCGTCCTCGTACAGCCGCAAGACGGTCCGCAGGTCCGGCTTCACTGCTCGGGCGTACAGGGCGGCCTCCAGGTTGGTGGTGTCCGAGCTGGTCAGGGCCAGCAATGCGTGCGCCCGGCCGGCCCGGGCCGCCTCCAGCACCCCTTCGTCGGTCACGTCACCGATGACCACCGGCACGCGCAGGGTGCGGGCCAGGGCGATGCCCCGTGCCTGAGGGTCGTGCTCCACGCACACGACCGGGATCTCCAGTTCCCGTAGCCGACTCAGTACACGCGTACCGATCTTGCCGAGCCCCAGCAGGATCACGTGGCCTGACAGCCCGCGCGGGGGCCGGCGCAGGACCGTCGCCGTCCGGAACGCGCCCAGTGCCTCGAGCGCGGCCGCCACCAGGACCGGGAGCAGGAGGAGGCCCACGAACCCGGAAAGGATCTGGAGCACCTGGCGTTGCGTCGGGGCGCCCACCGCAGGGTCGTTGATCGCGAAGATGTCGAGCAAGGTGATGTACGCGGCGTGCAGCGGGTGATCTCCGGTCGTCAGCCACGACGCGACGGCGAGTGCGCCGACGGCCGCCGCCATGCCGGCCAGGGACCAGCGCAGTCGCCGCGAGAACAGGGAGGCCATGGGGAGCACGCCCGCGGCCAGCCGCTGCCTCGACCCGGCGGTGTCCGTGTGCGCCACCGCCTCGAGGGCGACGATTCCGCGACCTGCCGCCGATGCCACAGCCCGTTCGTCCGGCAGGAGTTGGGGCCCGCGGTCGCCGCTGGACTCCGCGCCCTCGGCGCCGGCGGGGTCGCTGGTCGTCGCCGACAGCAGCGCGAGGGTGCACAGGCCCGGATCGGCGACCTGCCCCCTGCGCGGAGGAGTCCGCTCCACCGCCCGTAGCAGCAGCCCGTCGGCCTGGACCACTTTGCTCGTACCCGCCACGGCGCTGGCCGCCAGCGCGGGCGCGGCAGTGTCGGCGTCGGAGAGTACCGTCGTCGAGGAAGCCAGCTTTCTCAGATCGATCCCGGGCTCCGCGACGATCGCCGCCTGATCGAGGAGCTCCTCGAGGTGCTGGCCGAGGGACCGGGTCGTCATCGGTGGCGGGGTGGCCGCAGCGGGCCCCGTCCTGTTCGAGCCGCTGCGCAGGCACCTGGCCCGCTCGGCCACCTTGGGATTCGTCCGGGGTGTGTCTGTGGAACCGTCCTCACTCGGGCGTCACAGCGGCCTGCTCGGCGCGGCCCGCACCGCTCTTCTCGCACCGGCGGACATTTCGTCCGGAACGTGAGACGGCGCCCCTTCGAGCGAGTTTCACCCGCTGGTGTCGAAATGACACATACGGCAATGGCGTATCCGCTGAGCTGCGCTTTCACTCAAGGTCCAATTGCGGCCGCATCCTTCCGCCGACGGGCCGGAAAATATCAAGCGTTCCCTTTCATTCCCCCTCGTGCTAAAACTGGAATTCACCGTCATTGGTGTAGACCAGCCCCGGCGTGACGCGTTTCGGCCGACCGGCCGGGCCCGCGAGGAGCCGGAAGTCAGCCCTCGGTCCGCCCCCCTTCGCGCTGCTGCCGCACCCACAGGAACCCCGGCGGGAGTCCACGAAGACCGATCCCGAACTCTGCCACCCCCAGGAATGCGCCATGTACTCCGCCTCTCCTCCTCCGCAACGTCAGGTCGTCCGGTCAGCCCCACGCTGGCACCTCGCCTCCTGCGCGGAGTCACCCCGTGCCGCGCGCCGCCAGGTGACCGACACGCTGACCGACTGGAACCTGCCGGGCTTGGTCGAAGACGCCGTCGTCGTCATTTCGGAACTGGTCACCAATGCGGCCACCCACGGCCTCGGCCCCATCTGGCACCGGCTGACCACGGTCACGCTCGACGACACCACCCTGGCCGTGCACATGGTCGTCGCGGACTCGGGCACCGGATGGCAGGGCCTCGAACCGGGCCGCGCCACCCCACAGGACACGTCCGGCCGCGGACTCGCCATCGTCGACGCCCTCGCCGCCCTCTGGGGCGCAGGCCGCACGGCGGCGGGCCACCAGGTCTGGGCCGATCTGCTCACGCCCCCGACCGGCCCCTACCTGCGGATTCTCCCGTCCATCGCATTGTGACAACGTTGTCACCCCAACGGGAGCGCACGAGCCTTGGTGCGCGCGGCCCGGGCGGCAGGGATGGGGCGGGACCGGGAAGCCGTGGGAGCGATCGGGAGCGGGGAAGGTGCTCCCCGGCGGGGCCTGCCCTCTCGGCTACGGCTGTCCCGCGGTGGTCGTCGCAGAGTAATCCGGCGGGACGGAAGCGTGCGGGCGCCCCGCATGGCTGTACCCCGGCCCCGCACTTGACCCGGTAGGCGATCGGCAGTGCCCCCGTCACCGCAGGCCCTGCGGTCGGCATGGCCTCAGGCGAGCGGGGCGCCGGCAGGGCGCAGAGCGTACGGTGCGGGAGTCGGCGGCCCCAGGGCCGGACCAGGGCGAGTGCGACGACGGCGCCGGCCACGGCCACGGCGCCCAACACCCAGTAGCCGGCCGCGGCTTCCCAGGTGCCGTGCGGCGCGGAGGCGAAGTCCCTGCGGAAGGTGGCGGCGATCCCGGCACCCCACCAGAAGTGCGGTGCCGCGTAGGCGAGTGCCGCCGCGGCGGCCCCATGGCCCGGCCGGGTCCGTCGTTGCCGTTGCCCGGCGTCATGGTCTCCCCGACGTCTCGTGTGGCCCAGTGCGTGCTGCCTGGGAATACGCTGCCGGCACGGCCCCGCGGACGACTCGGCCGCCGGAACCGACCTGTCTCCCCCCGGCCGCCGCCGAGGCGTGCACGCAGGCGGCCCGGGAGGACGCCGGCACACGCGCTCGTCCCCGAGCCGTTGGCAGCCGCCTTGCGCACTCGCCCGTCCGCGAACCGATCCGGTCCGTAGGCTGAGCCGGCCGGAACCGGCAAGGGGGACAGGGGGATCGGTGCGACGAGGGAACGCGAAGGCAGGCGCGTGGGTGTCGGAGACCGGGGCGCTGGCGGTCTGCGGGCTGGCGGTGGTCACGAACTACGTGACCAGTGAGGTCCCGGGGTGGGCGGACAACCCGTGGCTGGTGTGGGGGGTGTTCGCCGTCCTGGTGGTGGTCTCGGTCGGAGACCGCAACCGCCCGTGATCCGTGTGCATCACGGTGCTGCGCAGGCTTCCCCGGAGGCGTTCCTGCCGGAACGGCCGGCCGGGAGGCGAGGAGGACATCGAGTCCGGCGGTGTTTTAGCGTCGTCACGTGGTCGAGCCGGGCTTTGTGCAACCCGGCGGGAGGCTTCAGGTACAAGCCCGCCGACACGAGCCCGAGCGCCTACGCCTCGATCGACGCGTTGTGCGCCGGGGCCGGCGGCGGCTTCACCACGGCCGCGCCCGTCCCGGTCACCCCCGGCGCCCCGCAGTGGGTCGCCCAGTCCACCTTCACCGCCGGCACCGCCACCAAGCTGGCCCTGACCGTCGACGACGGCGCCGGCGACCTCAAGGCCTGCTCGGTGGCCTTCACGCCGAGCGGTACGACCACCACCCTCGGCGACGTCGCCTGATCCCCACGGGTGGGGCCCCGGCGTACCCGGGCCCCCACCCGCTTCAGGCTGCCCGAGGGCTCAGCCGTGGGTGAAGTGCGGCGGCCGTTTGTCCACGAAGGCGGACATGCCCTCCTTCTGGTCGGCCGTGGCGAACACCGCCTGGAACAAGCGGCGTTCGAACCGGACGCCCTCGGTGAGGGTGGTCTCGAAGGAACGGTTAACGGCCTCCTTGGCCATCATCGCGACCGGCTTCGACATCCCGGCGACGGTCTCTGCCACGGAGAGGGCCTCGGCGAGCAGCTCGTCCGCCGGGACGACCCGCGAGACGAGCCCGGCGCGCTCGGCTTCCTCGGCGCCCATGGTGCGGCCCGTCAGGCAGAGTTCCATCGCCTTGGCCTTGCCGACGGCGCGGGTGAGTCGCTGGGAGCCGCCGATCCCGGGGATGACGCCGAGCTTGATCTCGGGCTGCCCGAACTTCGCGGTGTCGGCTGCGAGGAGGATGTCGCAGAGCATCGCCAACTCGCAGCCGCCGCCGAGGGCGTAGCCGGAGACCGCCGCGATCGTGGGCGTACGAAGCCGGCCGAGCCGGTCCCAGGCGGTGAACCAGTCGGAGAGGTACATGTCCATGTAGCTCTGCGGCCGCATCTCCTTGATGTCGGCGCCGGCGGCGAAGGCCTTCGGGGAGCCGGTGAGGAGGATGCAGCCGACCTCCGGGTCCCGGTCCAGCTCCTCCGCGGCCGCCACGACCTCGGTCATGACGTTCAGGTTGAGGGCGTTGAGAGCCTCGGGCCGGTTGAGGGTGATGACGGCGACCCGGCCCTTGCGTTCGAGCAGGATGGTCTCGTAGGCCGTACGGGCGGTCATGCGGGGGTTCCGTTCTGCGGTCGGAGGGTGCGGACGATCGCGGAGAAGTCCAGGCCGGCGCCCTCTCCTGCGGCGAACGCGGCGTACATTTCAGCGGCCTTGAGGCCCAGCGGTGCGTCCACACCGCCGGCCCGCAGGGCGTTGGCGGCCAGGCCGAGGTCCTTGGCCATGAGCAGTGCGGCGAAGCCGGGCCGGTAGTCGTGGTCGGCGGGACTCGTCGGAACCGGCCCGGGGACAGGGCAATTGACGGTGAGCGCCCAGCACTGACCGGAGGCGGTGGAGGCGACGTCGTAGAGGGCCTGATGGTCCAGGCCGAGGCTCTCGGCGAGCACGAAGGCCTCGCTGACGCCGATCATCGAGATGGCGAGGATCATGTTGTTGCAGATCTTCGCGGCCTGCCCGGCCCCTGCGGTCCCGCAGTGAACGGCCTTCCTCCCCATGGCGTCGAGGAGCGGCTGCGCCGCGCCGAATTCCGCGGCGCCGCCGCCCGCCATGAAGGTGAGCGTGCCGGCCTCGGCGCCCACCACGCCGCCGGACACCGGGGCGTCCAGCGCCCGGTGACCGGCTGCTGCGACGGCCTCGTGCGCGGTGCGGGCGTCGGCGACGTCGATGGTGGAGCAGTCGATGAAGAGGGTGCCGGGCCGGGCGGCGGCGAACAGTCCCTCTTCCCCGTACAGGGCGAGGACGTGGCGGCCGGCCGGCAGCATGGTGATGACCACGTCGGCAGGGGTGGCGGCGTCGGCCGCCGAGGACACGGGTTCGACACCGGCGGCGGCAGCCGCCGCCAGCTGGTCCGGCACGAGGTCGAAGCCGAGGACGCGATGCCCGGCCTTGACCAGGTTGGCGGCCATCGGGCCGCCCATGTGGCCGAGTCCGATGAATGCGACGGTACTGGTCACCAGGCAACCTCCCGTGACGAGGCGGACGGCGACAGGCGGAGTTCGCGGTCGCCGAGCGGGGCGAAGAACCGTTCGACCTCTGCCGGGCCGACGGCTTCGAGCGTGCCGGGGGACCAGCGCGGGTCACGGTCCTTGTCGATGACCTGGGCGCGGATGCCCTCGACGAGGTCGGGCGAGGACAGGGCGGCGAGGGAGACGCGGTACTCCTGTTCCAGGACCCGTTCCAGGGGGCCGAGCCGGTGGGCCCGGCGGAGCGCGGCCAGGGTGACCTTGACCGCGGTGGGGGACTTCGCCAGCAGGGTGCCTGCCGCGGCCTTCGCGGCTGGGACGTCCACAGCGAGCAGCCGCGCGACGATCTCCTCGGCGGTGTCCGCGGCGTAGCAGTGGTCGATCCACTCCCGTGCGGCGGCGAGTTCGCCCGGCGGCGGCTCTTCCACGTACCGCTGCAGCACGGTGTGCACCGGATGGGCGGCGAGCTCCCGGGCCAGCGCGGGCAGGGCCGGCGAGGGTACGAAGTGGTCGGCGAGGCCGCACAGCATCGCGTCCGTCGCGCCGACCGGTGTGCCGGTCAGAGCCAGGTGGGTGCCCAGCTCGCCGGGGGCGAGGGAGAGCAGGTAGGTGCCGCCGACGTCGGGAACGAAGCCGATGCCGGTCTCGGGCATGGCGATGCGGGAGCGTTCGGTGACGATGCGGACGGTGCCGTGCGCGGAAATCCCGACGCCGCCGCCCATGACGATGCCGTCCATGAGGGCCACGTACGGCTTGGGGTAGCGGGCGATGCGGGCGTTGAGGCGGTACTCGTCGCGCCAGAAGTCCGCCGAGGCCGTGCCGCCGGTGCGGGCGTCTGCGTAGATCGCGCGGATGTCGCCGCCCGCGCACAGGCCGCGTTCGCCGGAGCCCTCGATGAGTACGGTCTCGACGGCCGTGTCGTGCTCCCAGGCGTCGAGGGCCTCGTCGATGCTCAGGGCCATGGGGTGGGTGAGGGCGTTGAGGGCCTTGGGGCGGTTGAGGGTGATGTACGCGGCGTGGCCCTCGGTGCGCAGGAGGACGTGGTCGGGTTCTTCGGGGGATGCGTGGTTCATCGCAGGGTCTCCGTCAGTCCGCGCGCGACGATGACGCGCATGACCTCATTGGTGCCTTCGAGGATCTGGTGGACGCGCAGGTCGCGGACGATCTTCTCGATGCCGTATGCGCTGAGGTAGCCGTAACCGCCGTGGAGTTGCAGGGCCCGGTCTGCGACCGCGTATCCGGTGTCGGTGGCGAACCGCTTGGCCATGGCGCACAGTCGCGGGGCCAGCGGATCGCCCGTGTCGAGGGCCTCCGCGGCCTGCCGGACCAGGGCACGGGCGGCGGCGAGTTCCGTCGCCATGTCGGCCAGCCGGAACTGGAGCGCCTGGGCGTCGAGGAGCCGGCCGCCGAATGCCTCCCGGTCGGCGAGGTGGGACAGGCTGCGGTCCAGGGCGCTCTGCGCGCCGCCGAGGGAGCAGGCGGCGATGCCGAGGCGCCCGCCGTTGAGGCCGTTCATGGCGATGCGGAAGCCGTCGCCCTCGACGCCGAGGCGCCGGACGGCCGGGATCCTGACACCGTCCAGAACGACCTGGCGGGTGGGCTGCGCGTTCCAGCCCATCTTCGCCTCGTTGGGTCCGAACGAGACACCAGGATCTTCGCGTTCGACGACGAAGGCCGAGATGCCGCCCGGGCCGGCCTCGCCCGTCCGCGCCATGACCACGTAGATGCCCGCGGCTCCGGCGCCGGAGATGAACTGCTTGACGCCGGTCAGGACGTAGTGGTCGCCGTCCCGATCGGCGCGCGTGCGCAGGGCGGCGGCGTCGGAGCCGGCGCCCGGCTCGGTCAGGCAGTAGCTGCCCAGGGTGTCCGCCGAGCAGAGCCCGGGGAGCCAGCGCTCACGCTGGACCTGGTTCCCGTAGCGGTCGATCATCCAGGCGACCATGTTGTGGATGGACAGGTACCCGGCGATGGACGGGCAGCCGGTGGCGAGGGTCTCGAAGACGAGGACGCCGTCGGCGCGGGAGAGTCCCGAACCGCCGTGGTCCTCGCGGACGTAGACGCCGCCGAGGCCGAGGGCGGCGGCCCTGCGGATGACGTCGACAGGGAAGTGCTTGGCCTGGTCCCAGGAGACGGCGTGCGGTGCGAGGTGTTCCTGGGCGAAGTCGAGGGTGACCTCGGCGAGGGCGAGCTGGTCCTTGGTGAGGGTGGTCACGGCGCTCATCCCATCGTCGGGATGGTGAAGCTCGCGCCCTCCTTGGCCCCGGAGGGCCAGCGCGAGGTGACGGTCTTGGTGCGGGTGTAGAAGCGGATGGAGTCGGGGCCGTGCTGGCCCAGGTCGCCGAAGCCGGACTTCTTCCAGCCGCCGAAGGTGTGGTACGCCACCGGCACCGGGATCGGTACGTTGACGCCGACCATGCCGGCGCCGACCCGCCGGGTGAAGTCGCGTGCGGTGTCGCCGTCGCGGGTGAAGATCGCGACGCCGTTGCCGTAGGGGTGCTCGGTGGGCAGGCGCAGGGCTTCCTCGTAGTCGGCGGCCCGTACGACGGACAGCACCGGGCCGAAGATCTCCTCGCGGTAGATCCGCATCCCCGGGGTGACGCGGTCGAAGAGGGTGGCTCCGGCGAAGTAGCCGTCCTCGTGACCGGGAAGGGTGAACCCGCGTCCGTCGACGACGAGTTCAGCGCCCTCGGTGGCCCCGATGCCCACGTAGCGGTTCACCCGGTCCAGCGCGTCCCGGCTGACCAGGGGCCCGAAGTCGGCGTCGGGGTCGTCGGAGCGGCCGACGCGCAGGGTGGCGATGCGCTCCTTCAACTTCGCCACCAGGGCGTTCCCGGTCTCCTCGCCGACCGGGACGGCCACGGCGATGGCCATGCAGCGCTCGCCCGCGGAGCCGTAGCCGGCGCCGATCAGGGCTTCGACGGCCTGGTCGAGGTCGGCGTCCGGCATCACGATCATGTGGTTCTTGGCTCCGCCGAAGCACTGGGCGCGCTTGCCGTGGGCCGCCGCGGTGGCGTAGATGTGACCCGCGATCGGGGTGGAGCCGACGAAGCCGAGTGCCTGGACGCGCGGGTCTTCGAGAAGGGTGTCGACGGCCTCCTTGCCGCCGTTGACGACATTGAGGACGCCCGGCGGCAGACCTGCTTCCAGGAACAGCTCCGCGAGTCGCAGCGGGACGGAGGGGTCACGCTCGGAGGGCTTCAGGATGAAGGAATTGCCGCAGGCCAGGGCCGGTGCGGCCTGCCACAGGGGGATCATGGCGGGAAAGTTGAAGGGGGTGATCCCGGCGACCACGCCCAGCGGCGAGCGCAGGGAGTGCACGTCGATGCCCGTGCCCGCGTTGTCGGTGAACTCGCCCTTCAGCAGGTGCGGGATTCCGGTAGCGAACTCCACTACTTCCAGGCCGCGTTGCAGGTCGCCGTGGGCGTCGGCGACGGTCTTTCCGTGCTCGCAGGACAGCATCCGGGCCAGGGAATCCCGCTCGCCCTCCACCAGTTGGAGGAAGCGCAGCAGGACACGCGCACGCCGCTGAGGGTTCCACTGTCCCCAATCTGCCTGCGCTTCCTCGGCGTTGGCGATGGCGGACTCGGTGTCGGCGCGGCCGGCCAGGGGAACCCGGGCCTGGACCGTCCCGGTGTTGGGGTCGTAGACGTCGGCGAAGAGGCCGGAGGTTCCGACCGTGTGCTTGCCGCCGATGAAATGGGTGAGCTCGCGGACCATGGGTGCCTGCTCTCGTCAGGTGAGATCCGAGGAATGGCGCGGCCTGCCCGGCGGACGGCACCCGATGGGATGCGCCGCTGGGGAAGGTCGGGGGACTATGAGCGCGCGGAAACGGTGTGCGCGTGCTCCGCCGGATCACCAGGGTCGTGGGTACAAACCGGTGCCATGCGTGTCTGCTCCATCCTCGTGGACAACACGGAACATCCGCGGCCGGTATCCTGACTCCCGGATCCCCGCGTGCCGCCCGCCTTCCCGACAGAGCTCGTCAGTGGCGTGTGGATGGCAGCACACTCCCCGGTCACAGTGGCGGGACCGTGCCGGTTTCTCACCGGCTTCCCTGCACCGCGGACCTTATGGGCACGAACATATAGTTGGACGTCCTAGTAAGTCCAGACCCGCCGCCCGCGCGCCTACAGTCGGTGCATGCGCATCGTCTCCCTGCTCCCGGCGGCCACCGACATCGTGGCGGAGCTGGGACTCGCCGCTGACCTGGTCGGACGCACTCATGAATGCGACTGGCCGCCCGCAGCGGTCGCTTCCGTACCCGTGGTCACCCGGGCCGGGTTTTCCGCCGAGGATCTCAGCAGCCGGGAGATCTCCGAGGCCGTGGGCGGGGCCGCCCACTCCGGGGCCTCGCTCTACACCCTGGACACCGCGGCGCTCGCCGCTCTCGCACCGGACCTCGTCCTCACCCAGGACGCTGACGGCGGGGCGGGCCGGGCCCCGGGGCGTGGCCGTCGAGTGGCTCGACCCGCTGTGGCCCGCCGGGCACTGGGTGCCCGAGCAGGTCACCTGCGCCGGGGGTGAACCGCTGCTCGCCGCACCGGGGGAGCACACCAAGCCGATGACCTGGGAGGCCGTCCGCGCAGCCCGCCCCGATGTGGTCCTGGTCCTGCCGTGCGGCTTCCCGCCTGAACACACCCTCGGCGAGCGCGACCTGCTGACGTCCCTCCCAGGCTGGAACGAGCTCCCCGCCGTCCAGGCCGGGGAGGTCTGGGTGCTGGACGGGCCAGCCTCCTTCAACCGCCCCGGTCCGAGGGTCGTGCGCGGGGCCGAGGTGCTCGCCCATGTCCTGCACGGCGTTCGGGCGGGTGAGCCCGTGACCGCGGCCGAGGCACGCCGTATGGAGTGAGCGGCCGGATTCCGGATCAGTCGCGGGCGGAGGCGGGAGTGCCCGCGACGGGGTACGGGATGAAGGTGGTGCTGTTCTCGTCGATGGCCAGGGCCCGGCCGAGGGGCGGGACGGCCCGCTGGGGGCAGTCGAGGCGTTCGCAGAGGCGGCAGCCCATGCCGATGGGGGTCGCGGCCGACCTGTTGTCGAGGTCCAGCCCGTCCGCGTACACGAGCCGGGAGGCGTGCCGGATCTCGCAGCCGAGCCCGATCGCGAAGGTCTTGCCGGGCTCGCCCCAGCCGCCGCGGTGCCGGGTGACGGCGCGGGCGGTCCACAAGTAGCGCTGCCCGTCGGGCATGGCGGCGATCTGGACGTGGATCCGGCCGGGCGCGGCGAAGGCCTCGTACACGTTCCACAGCGGGCAGGTACCGCCCGCACGCGAGAAGTGGAATCCGGTGGCGGACTGCCGCTTGGACATGTTCCCGGCCCGGTCGACCCGGACGAAGGAGAAGGGGACACCGCGCAGCCTGGGGCGTTGCAGGGTACTGAGGCGGTGGCAGACCGTCTCGTAACCGATCCCGAAGTGGTCGGTGAGCCGCTCGATGTCGTAGCGGAACTGCTCCGCCGCGGTGTGGAACGCCGTGTACGGGAGGATCAGGGCGGCGGCGAAGTAGTTCGCGATGCCGATCCGCGCCAGGGCGTGCGTGGGGGAACCAGGCGTGAAGTCCTCGGTGGCCAGCCGGTCGAGTTCGTCCCCGTACTCGATCAGGGCGAGCTGGGTGGCCATCCGGAAGGCCTGCTGTCCCGGGCGGAGCCGGTTCGACAGATGGAGTATCCGGGCGGTGGCGTCGTAGTGGTGCAGCCGGTCCGAGTCCGCGCAGATGCGGATCCCGTGGCGGTCGGCGAGCCGGAGGGTCAGCGCGCGGATGACGTCCCCGGGGCGGATGCCGATCTCGCCGGCCAGGCCTTCGGCGGCGAGGTCGGTGTCGTGGAGGTAGTTCTGCCGCCGGTAGAAGAACTCGCGGATCTCCTCGTGGGGCGAACGCGGAGCCTCCGCCACCGAATCGCGGCCGTCGGCGGCGTCGGCGAGTCGCTCGGCCAGCAACTGGCTCCGCCGGCCCAGGTCCAGCAGGACCGAGGCGACGGCCGGCATCCGCGTGGCCAGCTCCGCCAGATCCGAGGGGGAAACCCGGGCCTCGGCCACCTGCTGGGCGAGCGCCTCGCGCAGGTCGGCCACCATACGGCTGGTGTCACGCTCCGAGAAGAATCCGGGATCCACCCCGAACGCCTCGGTCAGCCGCAGCAGCACCGGGACGGTGAGCGGGCGGGAGTCGTGCTCCATCTGGTTGAGGTAGCTCGGTGAAATGCCGAGGACCCGGGCAAGGTCCGCCTGGGTCATGCGGCGCTCCTCGCGCAGCCTGCGCAGGCGCGCCCCCGCGTACGTCTTGCTCACCGGACTCCTCCACCGTCGGACGGGCTCCGTCAGCATAGGGGGACTTCGCCCGCCCCGAGGCTTTGCAAGCTTGGCAAATCCGGCCTCGAAGATTCGCAAAGCTTGGCAGCCGTACCACCTTGATGGCACCCAGTGCCAATGCCAGAGTCGGTCCTGCGGCCAGCCGGAACCGGTAGCCGGGAAGGACCCCGGATCCCCGATTCATGCCCTGATTTCGGCGATCTGGTCAGCCCGCTTCCGGCAGATCGGCAGCATTGCTCAGCCCGCCCCCACAGGCGGGTCCGGCGGCCGCACCCCCTACTCAGGCACAGAGTGTCAGCCTTCTGGCTTCGGTCCTGAGCATTGGCAGAACAAGCGACGGATGGAAACGGTGACGGTCATGGCAGAGGCGAACACGACGGCGGCGGCCGAGCAGCTGAAGCAGCGGTGGGCGCAGGACCCGCGGTGGGCGGGCATCGAGCGGACGTACGCCGCCGAGGACGTGGTCCGGCTGTCCGGCAGCGTCCGCGAGGAGCACACCCTGGCCCGGCGCGGCGCCGAACGGCTGTGGCGTCAGCTCCACGAGCAGGACTACATCCACGCGCTGGGCGCCCTGACCGGCGGACAGGCGGTCCAGCAGGTGCGGGCCGGGCTGCAGGCGATCTACCTGTCCGGCTGGCAGGTCGCGGCCGACGCGAACCAGGCAGGGCACACCTACCCGGACCAGAGCCTGTATCCGGTCAACTCCGTTCCCCAGGTGGTCCGCCGGATCAACAACGCGCTGCTGCGCGCCGACCAGATCGCCACCGCCGAGGGCGGCTCCGACACCACGGACTGGCTGGCGCCGATCGTCGCGGACGCCGAGGCCGGCTTCGGCGGACCGCTGAACGCCTTCGAGCTGACGAAGGCGATGATCGCGGCCGGCGCCGCGGGCATCCACTACGAGGACCAGCTTGCCTCGGAGAAGAAGTGCGGCCACCTCGGCGGCAAGGTCCTCGTCCCCACCTCGCAGCACATCCGCACCCTGAACGCGGCCCGCCTCGCCGCCGACATCGCCGACACGCCCACCCTGATCATCGCCCGTACCGACGCCCTGGCAGCGAACCTGATCACCAGCGACGTCGACGAGCGCGACGCCCGGTTCGTGACGGGCGAGCGCACCGCGGAGGGCTTCTACCGGGTGCGGAACGGCATGGCCCCGGTGATCGCCCGCGGTCTCGCCTACGCCCCGTACGCCGACCTCATCTGGGTCGAGACGGGCACCCCGGACCTCGCCCAGGCCCGCGAGTTCGCCGAGGCGGTCCACGCGCAGTACCCCGACCAGATGCTGGCCTACAACTGCTCGCCGTCCTTCAACTGGAAGGCCGCCCTGGACGACGACCAGATCGCCAAGTTCCAGCGCGAGCTGGGCGCGATGGGCTACCGCTTCCAGTTCATCACCCTGGCCGGCTTCCACTCCCTCAACCACGGCATGTTCGACCTGGCCCGCGGCTACGCCGAGCACGGCATGACCGCCTACGTGGACCTGCAGGAGCGGGAGTTCGCCGCGCAGGCGCAGGGCTTCACCGCGGTCAGGCACCAGCGCGAGGTCGGCACCGGCTACTTCGACCTCGTCTCCACCGCCGTGAACCCCGCCTCCTCCACCACGGCACTGGCCGGCTCCACCGAGGAAGAGCAGTTCCACTAGGAATCCCCGCGCTCCAGCCCGGCCCCGCCCCAGCCGGCCCGCGTCCCAGCCGGCCCGCGTCCTGCCACTTGCCGTCCGACGGCGCCCGAGGCTCCTCCCCGCCCCGGGCGCCGACCGCCCCACGCCGAGGAGAAGATCCGCATGTCACCCAAGCCCCTGATCAGCAGCGTCCAGGTCCTCGGTGTGCCGGGTGAGCGCCACGAGGAGATCCTGACGCCCCCGGCCCTGGAGTTCATCGGCCGGCTCGACGCGGCTTTCGCCGACCGCCGCCTGGGCATCCTCAAGGAGCGGCGCCGCCGCTCCGCCCACCTCGCCGACGGCAAGCAGCTCGCCTTCCCGCTCGCCACGCGAGCCGTCCGCGACGACCCCCACTGGCGGGTCGCACCTCAGGGCCCAGGGCTCACCGACCGCCGGGTGGAGATCACCGGGCCGCCCGAACGCCGTATGACGGTCAATGCCCTCAACTCCGGCGCCCGGGTGTGGATGGCGGACTTCGAAGACGCCACCGCGCCCACCTGGGACAACGTCATAGGCGGCCAGCTGAACCTGCTCGACGCCATCGAGCGGCGCATCGACTTCACCACGGCGGAGGGCAAGGAGTACCGCCTCGGCGAGAACCTCGCCACGATCATGGTCCGCCCGCGCGGCTGGCACCTCACCGAGGAGCACCTGGAGATCGACGGCCGGCCCGTGCCGGCGTCGCTCGTCGACTTCGGCCTGTACTTCTTCCACTGCGCACAGCGGCAGATCGACGCCGGGTACGGCCCGTACTTCTACCTCCCCAAGCTGGAGAACGCCTACGAGGCGCGGTTGTGGAACGACGTCTTCGTCCTCGCACAGGACCTGCTCGGCATTGCGCGCGGGACTGTCCGGGCCACCGTCCTGATCGAGACGATCACGGCCGCCTTCGAGATGGAGGAGATCCTCTACGAACTGCGCGAGCACAGCGCGGGACTGAACGCGGGCCGCTGGGACTACCTCTTCAGCCTCATCAAGACCTTCGGCCACCGCACCGACTTCCAGCTCCCCGACCGGGCCGCCGTCACCATGACGGCCCCCTTCATGCGCGCCTACACGGAGTTGCTCGTCCGGACCTGCCACCGGCGCGGAGCCCACGCCATCGGCGGCATGGCCGCCCATGTCCCGAGCAAGGACACCGAAGCGAACTCCGCCGCGCTCGCGAAGGTGCGCCTCGACAAGGAGCGGGAGGCCGAGGACGGCTTCGACGGCTCCTGGGTCGCCCACCCCGGGCTCGTCCCCGTCTGCCGCGAGGTCTTCGACGATCTCCTGGGGGACCGGCCGAACCAGCTGGACCGGACGCGTGAGGACGTCGAAGTCGCGGCCGCCGACCTCCTGTCCGTCCGCCGGATCGCCGCCCCGCCGACCTCGGAGGGCGTCCGCTCCAACGTGGCAGTGGCGCTGCGCTACTTCGATGCCTGGCTGCGCGGCAGCGGGGCCGTGGCCCTGTACGGCCTGATGGAGGACGCCGCGACCGCCGAGATCGCCCGCGTTCAGATCTGGCAGTGGCTCCGCCACGACCGGGTGGACCGGGGGACGGTCCTCGGCCTCCTGGACGCCGAATGCGCCGCCCTGGAGGCCGAGGACCCACAGGCACTCGCCCTCGAAGCACGGGAGATCTTCGTGGACACCGCCCTGTCGATGCAGCTCCCCGCCTTCTTCACCCCCGAGGCCTACACCCGCCACCTCGTCCGCCGCACCTCCCCCGCCGCGCAGGTGACCGCGTGAACGCCCCCGTACAGCCGGACCGGATCCTGCGCGTCGGGGTCGTCGGCGGCGGCCGGATGGGAGCCGGAATCGCCGAGGTGTGCGCCCGCGCCGGACTGGACACCGTAGTCGCCGAGGCGGACGCCGCCGCTGCCCGGGCCGCCCGCGAGCGCGTCGCCGTCTCCCTGGAGCGCGCCGTCCAGCGCGGGAAGCTGGACCGGAGCTCCGCCGAGGACGCGCTCGCCCGTCTGCTGTTCACCGGAGACCTGGACGACCTCGCCGACCGGCAACTCGTCATCGAGGCCGTCACCGAGAACCCCGACGCGAAGACCGCGATCTTCGCCGCCCTCGACAAGACCGTCGAGGACCCGGAGGCCATCCTCGCCACGAACACCTCCGCCATCCCGATCATGCGGCTGGGCATGGCGACCGGCCGTGCCGACCGGGTGGTGGGTCTGCACTTCTTCAACCCCGTGCCCGTCCTGCCGCTCGTCGAGGTCGTGTCCTCCCTCCACACATCGCCGGACACGCTCGCTTCCGTCGAGGCGTTCGCCCGCGACACGCTGGGCAAGACCACGATCCGCTCCCAGGACCGGGCCGGCTTCGTCGTCAACGCCCTGCTCATCCCCTACCTCCTCTCAGCCGTCCGCATGGCCGAATCGGGCTTCGCCGGCGCGTCGGACGTGGACGCGGCCATGGAAATGGGCTGCGCCCACCCGATGGGGCCGCTGAAGCTGGCGGACCTGATCGGCCTGGACACGGTCACGGCCATCGCGGAATCGCTGTACGAGGAGTTCAAGGAACCGCTGTACGCCCCGCCACCGCTGCTCCAGCGGATGGTGCAGGCGGGGCTGCTGGGCCGCAAGAGCGGCCGCGGGTTCCACACATACGGCCGGGTCTGAGGGGCCCGGCAGACCTCCGGCCATGAGGGTGCGCCGGAGGCGCCCAGGGGCGGCGGGGGTGTGGCGAGTGGTGTCGCCGCACCCCCACCGTGCGCCCGCGCGGAGGGCGGCAGCGGCAGCACCGGTCCCCGATGCTTTCACCGCCGGCCCGAGCGGGCGTGTCTCATTTCACCGTCCGATATCTGGACCCGGTGTTCATCCTCGAGGGCGGCGCCCTAGTGTGGGCCCCGCAGCTGGTTCGCCCCCGTCCGCCAGGCGGGGTGCGTCGTAAGAGGGAACCCGGTGGGAATCCGGGACTGCCCCGCAGCGGTGAGTGGGAACGACCGCCGTCATACGCACTGGGACCGGAACCGGTCCTGGGAAGCGACGGCCATTAGATGCAGACCCTCGTGGTCGGCGTGCCCGCGAGTCCGAAGACCTGCCCGTTGCCCGTGCGTGATCGACCGCGCACGGTTTCCCGGTGACCTCGTGGGCGGGTCGGCGTGCTTCAGACGGATCCTCCCGTCGCGTACCGAGCCGTACGCGATTTCGGTGGTCCGCCCGTTCCGGCACCCTTCGCGTCCGCGGCCCGTCACCGGGTCCATGGAGACACGCTCGCGAAGGAGAGTTCCGTGACCACCGAGTCCGCAGCCGCGCCCGTAGGGGCCACCGTGTACGGCTACCCCCGCCAGGGAGAGAACCGGGAACTGAAGAAGGCGGTCGAGGGCTACTGGAAGGGCCGCGTCACCGCCGAAGCCCTCCGGGAGACCGCAACCGAGCTGCGCCGCGCGAACTGGCAGCAGCTGGCCGAGGCCGGTATCCACGAAGTACCCACCGGTGACTTCTCGTACTACGACCACGTCCTGGACACCAGCATCATGGTCGGCGCCGTCCCCGAGCGGCATCGGGAGGCCGTCACCGCCGACCCGCTCGACGGGTACTTCGCGATGGCCCGCGGCACGCAGGACGTGGCCCCGCTCGAGATGACCAAGTGGTTCGACACGAACTACCACTACCTGGTCCCCGAGCTCGGTCCGGACACCGTCTTCACCGCGGACCCCTCCAAGCAGGTCGCCGAAGTGAAGGAAGCCCTCGCGCTCGGTCATGACGCCCGCCCCGTGCTCGTCGGCCCGATCACCTATCTGCTCCTGGCCAAGCCCGCCCCGGGCGTGGACGCCGACTTCCAGCCGCTGACCCTCCTGGATCGACTGCTCCCCGTCTACGCCGAGGTCCTCGCCGCCCTGAAGGCGGCCGGCGCCGAGTGGGTCCAGCTCGACGAGCCGGCCCTGGTCCAGGACCGCACACCGGCCGACCTGAACGCCGCCGCCCGCGCCTACCGCGACCTCGGCACCCTGACCGACCGGTCCAAGCTGCTCGTCGCCTCGTACTTCGGCCGACTCGGCCAAGCCCTCCAGGTCCTCGCCGCCTCTCCCGTCGAGGGTCTCGCACTCGACTTCACCGAGGCGGGCGGCGCGAACCTGGAGGACCTCGCGGCGGTCGGAGGCCTGCCCGGCAAGCGCCTGGTGGCCGGTGTCGTCAACGGCCGCAACATCTGGATCAACGACCACCAGAAGTCCCTCACCACCCTGGGCACGCTCCTCGGCCTCGCCGACCGGGTGGATGTCGCCGCCTCCTGCTCCCTGCTGCACGTCCCGATCGACGCCGCCGCCGAGCGGGACATCGACCCGCAGGTCCGGCGCTGGCTCGCCTTCGCCCGCCAGAAGACCGCCGAGATCTCCGTCCTGGCCCGAGGGCTGGCCCAAGGCACGGACTCCATCGCGCCCGAACTCGCCGCCAACCGGGCCGACCTGGCCTCCCGCGCCGGCTCCGCGCTCACACACGATCCAGCCGTCCGCGCCCGCACCGCCGCGATCACCGACACCGACGGCCGGCGCGCCCAGACGTACGCCGAGCGCGCCGCCGCCCAGCGGACGCACCTCGGACTGCCACTGCTGCCGACCACCACGATCGGGTCCTTCCCGCAGACCGACGAGCTGCGGATGGCCCGCGCCGACCTGCGGGCCGGCCGGATCGACACGGCGGGCTACGAGGAGCGGATCAAGGCGGAGATCGGTGAGGTGATCTCCTTCCAGGAGAAGGCGGGCCTCGACGTGCTCGTGCACGGAGAGCCGGAACGCAACGACATGGTCCAGTACTTCGCCGAGCAGCTGACCGGCTACCTCGCCACCCAGCACGGCTGGGTCCAGTCCTACGGCACCCGATACGTCCGCCCGCCGGTCCTCGCCGGGGACATCTCGCGCCCCGAACCGATGACCGTCCGCTGGACCACGTACGCCCAGTCGCTGACCCCGAAACCGGTCAAGGGCATGCTGACAGGGCCGGTCACGATGCTCGCCTGGTCCTTCGTACGCGACGACCAGCCCCTCGGCGACACCGCCCGGCAGGTGGCGCTCGCCCTGCGCGATGAAGTCAACGACCTCGAATCAGCGGGCACTTCGGTGATCCAGGTCGACGAGCCGGCCCTGCGCGAGACCCTCCCGCTGCGTACCGCCGACCACGCCGGCTACCTGGAGTGGGCCACGGAATCCTTCCGCCTCACCACCAGCGGGGTCCGCCCGGACACCCAGATCCACACCCACATGTGCTACGCCGAGTTCGGGGACATCGTCCAGGCCATCGACGACCTCGACGCCGACGTCATCAGCCTGGAGGCGGCCCGCTCCCACATGCAGGTCGCCCGGGAACTCGCCACCCACGGCTACCCCCGTGAGGCCGGCCCCGGCGTCTGGGACATCCACTCCCCGCGCGTGCCCAGCGCCCAGGAGGCGGCAGGTCTGCTGCGTACGGGCTTGGAGGCCATCCCGGCCGGGCGGCTGTGGGTCAACCCCGACTGCGGTCTCAAGACCCGGGGTTGGACCGAGACGCGCGCCTCCCTGGAGAACCTCGTCGCCGCCGCCCGCGAGGTCCGCGCGGACCTGCCGACCGACAACTCCTGACGCCCAGGTCCCGGACCGACGGCCTGAACGCCGTCGGCAACGCTGTCGGTCCGGAACCGGTCCCGAGAGGAGACGAGCGGAGGGTCCCGGGCGGGCCGGCTGCGTGAGCGAGCGCGCGCTGCCTGCTCACGACCTGTGACCGGCGACCTCGCACCGGTGACCGGCTTCGGTTCCCGACGCGGAACGCCCAAGGTCTCCGCATAATGGATGGATAGGGCGTCGGGTGGAAGGGGACGTCTCGTGCCATCGGCTCGGCCGGGGGGTCAGGAGGCTCACGGTCCGTTCCGGTCCGAGCCCGGGACGCTGCTCGAGCATGTGCCCGTGGCCGTCTTCGGTATCGATGAGGGCGACCTCGTCTGTTACTGGGGGCCCGGCGCGCGAGACCTCTTCGGTTACGACTCCACCGCAGTCCTGTCCAAGCCCGGCGCCGTCCTCTTCGCCGACGGGCCCCATGCCCCATCCGGTTCGTGCGCCCGGCTGACGGAGCGAGGCCGGACCCGGGGGTATTGGAGAGGCCGGCTGACAGCACGGCATCGTGACGGCACGGCGTTCGACTGCGGCTTCCGGGTCTTCTCCGTGACCGGATCCGGAGGACCTTCGGTGGTGATGATCCTGGCGAGCCGTAGCGACGAGCTCGATCGGGTGAAGACCAATCTCGCCTTCCTCGACGCCCTTTTCGAGACCTGCCCCATCGGTCTGGTCATGTTCGACCCGGACCTCCGGTACGTCCATCTCAACCAGGCGCTCGCCGACATGGACGGTCTTGCGATCGAGGCGCACATCGGGCGGCACATGGACGAAATCATGATCATGTCCGACGGTGGCGAGTATCAGCGCATGCTCCGCGCCGTCTCCCGGGGTGGAGCGCCGGTCGTGGGGATGCTGGTGGGTATGCGCCCGCGGGGGCATCCGGACCGTGATCAAGTGCGGTCGGTGAGCTTCTTCCCTCTGAGCCAGGCGGTCGGCTCGCGCCCAGGAGTGGGCGGGCTGATGGTCGATGTGACGGATCGGGAACAGGCAATTCTCGAAGCCACTGCCGGCCGCCGACGGCTGGCGCTGCTGGACGGGGCCTCCACGCGCATCGGGACCACATTGGACGTGGTGCGCACGGCTCAGGAGCTCGTCGACGCGTCGATGCCGGATTTCTGCGACGGCGCAGTGGTCGAACTCGTGGAGTGGATGGACGAGGCAGAGGACTTTGACCCGGGGCGGCCGCTGATCACACGCCGGATCGCCTTCGGGACGATCCTGCCCCCTCCGGCCACCGAACTGGTGAGCGGGGTGGAGACGGTGCGGTATCCGCCCGGCTCCGTCATCCACGACATGCTGCGGACCGGTCGTGCCATCTCAGCCGTGGTGAACGAGGAGTTCCTGGCCCGGACCGTCCTCATCGAGTCGCGCGCCCGGCTCCTGGCCGAGAGCGGGCTGGCCTGTGTCCTCGTCGCCCCGCTCATCGCCAGGGGCACCGTCCAGGGAATCGCCATGTTCGGCCGGTCCGCCGACCGGCCGGCTTTCACCCGGGAGGATGTCAGCCTTGCCGGTGAGCTTGCCTCACGTGCTGCGATCTGTCTGGACAATGCCCGCCTGTACAGCCGTGTTCAGGACATCGCGCTCACGCTGCAGCGGGCGTTGCTCCCCAGCGTGCTGGCGGCCAGCCCGTATGCGGAAGTGGCCCACCGGTACGTGCCCGGAGGACGGATCACCGAGGTCGGCGGCGACTGGTACGACGTGATCAACCTGCCCGATGGCCGGGTCGGTCTCGTGGTGGGCGACGTGATGGGGCACGGGGTGTCGGCCGCCGCCGCCATGGGTCGGCTTCGCATCACGACCAAGGCTCTGGCCAGGCACGAGCGCGAGCCTGCCGACCTGCTCGCCGAGCTCGACGCGTGCGCCCAGGAGGCGGGCATCGAGCTGGCCACCTGTCTGTACATCGTCTACGACCCGACGAGCGGACGCGCCCGCGTCGCCAGTGCCGGCCATCCCCCGCCCCTGCTGCTCAGGCCGGACGGCACCGTGGAGACCATCGACGACGTGCTGGGAGTCCCTCTCGGCGTCGGCGGGTTCCCCTTCCGGACGACCGAGATCGAACTCCCCGGGAACGCGACCCTCGCGCTGTACACCGACGGCCTCATCGAGGCGCGCGGCCGGGACATCGAGGCCGGTCTGGCAGCCTTGCGCACCGAACTGAGCGGAGCCTCTGGGTCGTTGGAAGTCATGGCGGACCGCATTCTCGCGAGCCTGCTGCTCGCCCCGCCGGCCGATGACACGGTCCTCGTCCTCGCCCGCGTCCGCCGCGCTCCTCCCCCCGACGGACCCGGCGCTCAACCGTCCGGCCCCTCATCACGAGGTGCTCATCCAGGCGCACGGAGTCCGGTGAAGTAACTCGAGTCCTTGGGGCGCATGGTGTCATGGCTGGTGGGGCGGGGGGCCGGGGCCAGGTGGGGGATGTACTTGGAGCAGTGGATGTAGGCCTCCTCGATGTGCAGACGGACCCACATCTCCGGGCTCCGCCCCGGCGCGAGGTCCGTGGGCAGGCCGGGGTGGCGGGAGCGCAGGCCCGCGTCGGTGTAGAGCCGGGCCACCCCGTTGACGTGCAGCCCCACGTGGTGGTGGGTGAAGTCCACGAACAGCATGCCGAGGTGGGGGTTCTCCGTCATGTTGCCCGCGCTGGCGAGGACACCGTTCCCGTGGAACTCGGGGTAGGCGAGCGTGTGGTCGTCGATGACGTGGACGAACCCCGGGGGGCCGGCACGGAAGCTGGCGTCGCATTCTCCCCGGGAGTCGGCCGTGGCGAGGAACACCATGGCCTGGCGGCTGATGAAGTCGCGCATCTCGGGTGTGAGATGCCGGCGTACCTGTTGGTCGTAGAACCGGGCGGCGCGGTCGGCAGTGCCCAGTTCCTGTTGCAGCCGGTGCTCGCCGGCTGATCCGAAAGGCTGCGGGGGTATCGCCACGGGGCGCGTTCTCCTGGCGGACGGGTGAGCGCTCGGCTCAGGGAAGGGACAGGACGGGCGTCTCGAACGGGTCGTGATGGATACGGTCGGGAGGCGTGCCGCCCCGCGCGAGCGTCTCGGTGGCGGAGACGACCATCTGGGTCGGGCCGCTGAGATAGGCGTCGTGGTGGTGCCACGGTCCGAACTCGGCCAGCACATCCGGCAGTGACCCGCGGAGTCCCGGGATGTACTCGTGGGAGACCGCGCCCCTGATGGTCAGCCAGTGGTGCCGCTGGGACATCCTGAGCATGTCGTCGACCCCGTACAGCTCGTCGCCGGTACGGGCGCCGAGGAAGAGGTCGACCTGGTGGCGCTCGCCGCGGCGGGCGACCTCTTCGACGAGCGCGCGGATCGGGGCGAGCCCGGTGCCGCCCGCCACGAAGAGCAGGTCGTTGTAGGAGGCGGTGTCCAGGACCATGTCTCCCATCGGGGGCCCCAGCCGGATCACGCTGCCCACCGCCGCCTGGTGCACCAGCGCGGTGCTGACCGTGCCGCCGGGCACCGCGCGCACGTGGAAGGTGAGGGTGCCGTCCTCACGGGGCGCGTTGGCGGGCGAGTAGTAGCGCCAATGCTTCGGCCACCAGGGAGCCTCCAGGCTCACGTACTGCCCGGCGGCGTACTCGTAGGGCAGATGGGGCCTGACCGTGATCTCGGCGATGCCGTGTCCCCGCGAGACGCGGTGCACGACCGTGGCGGGCCACACGGCGGGCCGTAGCGCCTCGTCTTCCTCGGCGGCACTGATCATGACCTGGGCGACCGCACCGTACGCCTTCGTCCAGGCGGCGGCGATTTCCGCGGTCCAGGCGGGGCCGGCGTAGCGGGCGAGGGAGGCGAGGAGGCACTCGCCCACGGCGGGGAAGTGCGCGCTGAGCGTGCCGAACTTGCGGTGATCGCGTCCGAGGTGTCCGCAGAAGCGGACCAGGCCCTGCGCATCGTCGGCCAGGTCCACGATGCGCAACAGCGAGCGCAGCAGCCGGCCGCGCTGGGCGTCCATTCCCGGCGGGAACATGGGACGGACCTCGGGGTAGCGGGCGAACAGGATCGCGTAGAAGTAGACCGTCATCTCCGCGGCGAGTGGCTCGACCACCGAGACGGATGCGCGTATGAGGTGGATCTCGTGGGGCGACAGAGGCGCTTCGACGGCCTCCGGCTCCACGGTCTCCACGGTCTCTACGGCCGGAGCGGGTGCGGCCGGCTGCGGCAGGCGCCACTCCCCGTACGGAGGCGTGAACGAACTGCCCGAGCGATTGATCCGGAATCTCAAGGGACCAGTGCTCCTCCATCCGTCGTCCGAGATGGTTTCCCTCCGTCGGACGGCAGGGAGGCAGCGCTCGCGCTGCCAGGCCCCCGAAGCGCGCAAGGGGCGGTCTCCTCACTGAATCGTCGTCTCGGGACGGCGGCGATCGGAGCGTCGCATGTGGCGATCATGAGTCCTCATCGGCGGTCGGGAACACATAAACGGATCAAGCGGTTCCGGACGCTACATGACCATGTGGGTACTCAGAAGTAGCAAAGAAATATGGGCGTCATGCGCCATTTCGACCAGGTTGGGTTCCGCTCAACGGCGCTTTGTGACGCCCTCACTCAGTAGCGCTGCCGCCATGGCGATGGGTCACCCGCCACTCGCCATCCTCGCGGCGGTACACCTGGGTGGCCGGGCCGTTGGCATCGACGCCAGGGTTCGCGCCGCCCGGTGGCTCGGTGAACGGCTGTAGCTCACCCGCGAGTTCGTGTGCATCGTCGGATGTGCCCGGCGGAGAGAGGGGAACACGCGGGCGACCGCCCCGGAAGCCGGCGCTTCACGACCGGTGGCGCATCGCGCGGGACCGGAGCCACCGACGGGGTCTCGGCCGACGCCTATGGCCTCTCGGCGGCCTGGCGAAGCAGGGCAACCGGTCGGTCGACCGCCGTCGACCTGGTCTTCATCCCGTAGGGCTCCTGCTCGTCCTCGCTGAGCACCTCGCGGCTGTCCGGGTCGCGGGCGATGTGGACTTGCATGTAGGGGATGGTGTCTCCGGCCCCGAAGAGTTCACCCTCACGCCGATTCGGGATGACCCACCACATGGCCGCCCAGTCGGGAGCCTGGGTCATGTTCATGATCGCGCTGCTGCGGTAGATCCTCGACGTGTAGCGGAAGAAGTCGTCGCCCGGCGGGTGACCCCGTCCAGGCCCGGTCGGACCACGGTCACCCTCCCCATGCAACTGCTCCGGACTGAGCCTCACAGCTCGTGCTGACCAACCGCGAAGTCAACCGCTGACGACACGCTGACGACACGCTGACGAGCGATCGAGACCCCAGACTCCCGCCCAAGGGAATCAACCCGGCACCGACGGCGAAGCCGGCGCCGTCCGGCGCTCCCGCCGATATGCCCCGGGCGGGGCGCCGAAGTGCCGCTTGAATGCCTTCGCGAACGCGAATTCCGAGGTGTAGCCGGCACTCTCGGCCACGGCGCTCAGCGAGTCGGCCGTCTCGCGCAGCATCCGCGCCGCGATGGCCATCCGCCACGTCGTCAGGTAGCTGAGCGGCGGCTCGCCGACCACCGTGGTGAACCGCCGGGCGAACGCGGCGCGCGACAGCCCGGCCCGGCTCCCCAGCGATTCGACGGTCCACGGATGCGCCGGGTCGTCGTGGATCGCTTTCAGCGCCGGGGCGATCAACGGGTCGTTCAGTGCCGAGGCCCAGCCCTGCGTCTGCTCCCTGGGCAACTCGGCGTACCAGGACCGCAGAATGTAGAGAAGCAGCAGATCGACGAGCGTCGTGACCACCGAGTCCGAACCCGGCTGAGGCTGGTGGATCTCGGCGCAGAGCTGGTCGACCGCCGAGCGCAGCGCCGGATGGCGACCGGGGCTGGCCGGGAGGTGGATGACCTCCGGGAGTTCGCCGAGCAGCGGATGCGGCCGGTCGACGTCGAGGTGGTAGGCCCCGCATACCAGCACGCTGCGAGCGCCGTCGCCCCCGACTGTGAAACTCCCGATCGGCGAGGAGGTGTCGACGCGGTCGGGTTCGAAGGCGACCGGCTCGCTGGTGACCGCGTCACAGAGGGCGTGATCGGTGCCGCGCCGCAGGAACACGACGTCGCCGGGGCCCAGGGCTATCGGATCGCCGCCGACCGGCAGGAGAAGGCAGTGTCCTTCGACGACGACGTGAAATCCGGCCCCCGCGATGGGCTGGAAGCGCACACCCCACGGCGCCTGCGCGTCGGTACGGACAACAGACGGACGCCCTGTGCGCAGGGCCGCAAGCGTATCGCTGAGTATGTCCACACACTCACCCTAGCGTGCTGAGATCGAGACGATCAGACAAAGAATCAAGATCTAAGGCCATCCATTGTCTCGGTCGTGACACGTAGCGTCCTCACCATGAACAACACAGCAGACACCCAGCGCGTCGTCGTCATAGGCGGTACCTCCGGCATCGGATTCGCTGTCGCGCAGGCCGCAGCGATTCAGGGCTCGAACGTGATCGTCGCCTCCAGCAACCAGGGCCGGGTCGACCTGGCGGTGAAGAAGCTCGGCGCCCCGGCCGAAGGCATCTTGCTCGACGTCGCCGACGAGACCGCGCTCGCCGCCTTCTTCGACCGGATCGGCGAGTTCGACCACCTCGTCTACACGGCGGGCGAATCCCTGCTGCTGAAGCCGCTCGCCGACCTCACTGCCGAGGAGTCCCGAGCGTTCTTCGAGCGCCGCTTCTGGGGCGCCCTGCTCGCCGCGAAGTACGCGGCGCCGCAGCTCCGTCCCGGCGGCTCGATCACCTTCACCTCCGGCGCCTTCGCCACCCGGCCCACCCCCGGCGCCTCCCTCGGCGCAAGCATCACAGCAGCGGCCGAGGGTCTCACGCGAGCCCTGGCCCTGGAACTCGCCCCCCTGCGGGTCAACGCGGTCCGCCTCGGCGCGATCCGCACCGAGCTTTGGGACACCACCGTGCCCGAACCGGAGGCCTTCCTCCAAGCGCACGGCAGCGGCCTTCCCGTGCAGCGCGTAGGCAGCCCCGAGGAAGCTGCGGCGGCCTACCTCTACCTCCTGAACAACGGCTACGCGACCGGCACGGTGCTCACCCTCGACGGCGGAGCCGCACTGGCCTGACATCGGCTGCTGTCGGACCGGCGAGCCCGGCCCGTTGTCCGGCCAGGACCGTGTCCCGCACCCGTTCGGCGGCTTACACCTGATCACGTTCGGTGACCACGATGTGGCGTGTCCATCGAGTGGGAGCCCTCATGACCGAGGAAGTACAGCAGTGGCCGCGCCGCGTGCGGCGCTGGGTCGCCCCGGCATTGGTCCTCTTGGTGATCCTCTTCATCGCCGCAGGGAGGGTGGACGCCGCTCTCGGACGGATCGAAGCGCCGGGATACCCCTCGGCGACCTGGAGGGGTCTTGTGACACTCGACCCCCGCTCCGAGGAGGCCGGGACCAGATCCCGCACGGCTTGGTGCGTCTGGTTCAACACACTGCCCGACCAGAAGAAGCCGCTGATCACCCAGGACGCGTACAAGGGCTCCGACCCGGTGCCGCGGGTGGAGTCCTGCCTCAAGGCGTTCACCGGCGCGGGCCTCGGCAAGGTCTTCAAGCCGCCGACCGGGGGTGTCGAGGCGCGCGTGCTGATCCGCTGGTACGTCGGACTCGACGTGCTTCTCGTCCTGCTCTACGTCGCGTTGCTGCACCAGGCGCTGATTTCCCTGCGCGCCCGGATCCCCTCCTACCCCCCGGAGCCGCCGGATCCGGGCGCTCCGACGAGTGCGTCCCTGCTCTGGGCCACAGCGCCGTCCCGGCGTTGGTTCCTGATCGGCGCCCTGCTGGCGGTCGAAGCGGTGGAGGGCGTGAGCCAATGGCGGCTCTCCGGGCATGGTCTGAAACCGGATCAGATCAACACTCTCCACCAGATCGTGGGTTGGGCCGCCGTCTTCAAGTGGCTGCTCGTGGGCCTGGCCGTACTGGTCCTGGTCGTGCTGATCGCGCACACCAAGGTGCTTGCGCAGTTGCCCTGGCGGGAGAACGTCGCGGTCGTGCGCGTGCAGCTCTTCGTGTCGGCCCTGCTGTTGTTGCTCATCGCCGGAGTGGGAATCCAGCAGGTGCCGGACGCCCTGCTCGGCCTGCTCGATCACGGGCCCACTGCTGTCGCCACCCCGGTCGCCGTCTTCGTCTTCTCGCTCCTGCTCTGGCGCAGTGTGCACCGTACCGCCCTTACCCAGGACGAGGCGCTGGCCCCGGTCAACCAGTGGTGGGTGCTGGGCTCGGCCCTCCTCTGTGCGGGCCTGGGCCTCACACTCGCCCGTGGCCTGCTGGGACTGGCAGTCGTCCTCGGATTCGTCTTCCTCCTGTCCTGGATCGGAGGTGCAAAGTTCAGGTTCGATTCGAGCCAGGACCCTGGAGCCGCCAACGCCGGGGCGAAGGCCCAGCAGCGTGCCGACATGATCACCGGCGGGCGACGGAGGAGCCTGAAGACCATGGCGCGGCTGCTCGCCGCGCTGCCGCTGCTGGTCCTGGGCGTGTTCGCAGTAGGTTCCGCTGTAGCGCCCGCCATCGTGGGCCCTCGTCGCTGGCCGGCGGTCGTCCTCATCCTCCTCGGGCTGCTCGCGGCAGTGGCCGGCGTCGTACTGCCGTACTTGTTGAAGTGGGCCCAGTGGAAGCGCTGGAGCTGGGCGATGCCGCCGTCGAGGCGGCACGACAGGTTCGGGCTGTATCTCGCGCTGTCCGTCCTGTGCGGGCTGTTCGTGCTTGCCTCGGTCGCCACCCTCATCGTGGACTGGACATGGAACATCCCTGTCTGGGTGGGGCCGATGGCCGTACTGACCGTGTTCCTCTGCCTGGCGCTGGTGGTGCTGAACGAACTGCAGCGCTGGTCCGAACGCGCCACGCCGGTCACGGGATTCCGGGCGCTGAAGCTGGAGCGCACGCCCGTGTTCGTCCTGTTGATCGCCTGGTTCCTGATGGCCTCGATGGTCGATCCGCAAGGCCATCACCAGGTGCGCACCAGAGAGGTGGAGGCCAATTCACCTGTCCTGGCCGAAGGCATGGACCTGGACGCGCTGTTCGGCGAATGGGCCGCTGCCAACTGCGCGACCGTACCCTTGGCCGACGACGTGACGGGCGATCCGAAGACGAGCCCACCCGTGCCATTGGTGATCGTCGCCGCGTCGGGTGGCGGTGTCCGTGCCGCTTATTGGACCAGTTCCGTGCTCGACCAGCTGTTCCCTCCGGGGCCGGTCCCGGAGGTTGCGGGATCCCGTTGCCCGCCGTCGGACGGGCGGGCCCCGGTCTTCGCCGTCAGTGGCGTTTCGGGCGGCAGTCTCGGAGCGATGTCCTGGATCTCACGGAACTCCCCTGATGTTCAGGGAGAGACCCCGAGCCACCAGGTGGTCTTCGGGAAGGACCACCTCTCCGGCGCGCTGGCCTGGCTGACGTACGTCGACCTGCCGCGGGCGTTCACCGGCTTCGGCGGGAAGGACCGGGCAGCCGTGCTCGAACAGTCCTGGGAACACCAACAGAAGGAACTGAAGGACCCGTTCTACGCGACATGGCAGACCGCGACCACTGCCTGGACCCCGCTGGCGCTGTTCAACGGCACCGCGGCGGAGAGCGGATGCCGGGTGCTGACCGCCCCCGTCCAGCTCGGTGCCTTCGACCGCCCCGTCGGGGCGACCTCGTGTACCCAGCGCCCCGAGCAACCCCTTCGGCCGGGTGCCCCTCAGGAAGAGCCCCAGGTGGGCGGCCCTACCCTCATCGACCTGCGTGGCGGCTTCCTGTGCGGCCGGCAGGACGTGAACCGATCCACCGCCGCGCTGCTGTCCGCACGCTTTCCCTGGATCACGCCCTCCGGAAGGATCGCCGGTGACGCATGCGGGTATCCGGGGGCCGAGGTGTCCGTCGTCGACGGGGGCTATGTCGAAGGCACCGGCAGCATGACCGCCGTCGATCTGCGCGAGCAACTCGCCCGGGTGATCGCATGCCACAGCCAACGGGTGAAGGGCGGCCCCGCCGTGGAGGGTTGCGGGGCCACAGCCGCTGTCGCGGCCCGCTCGGTGGAGGTGGTGCTCGTCCAGATCGACAACGGCTACAACAGCGTGGCGGCCGCTCCGCCACCAGGCCGCCCGCGTGAGCTGCTCGTACCGCTTCAGGGCAAAGCCGCCGCTGTGAACACGATGGACGCGAACGTACGTCAGCGTGCCTTCGAGGCATTCGGCTGCGCCCACTACCTTCCGTTCGCCAACGTGAGAGGACCCGGCACGCAGGCCCCCCTGGGCTGGGTGCTGTCGAAGAGCGCCCAGCAGGAATTGGACGACCAACTGGACAGGCTGAAGGACACCGAAGCAGGCAACAGGCTGACACTGAGCGGTCAACTTGCCAACACCAAGGCGCTTTGCACGCCTCGCGGATAGCCGCCGCCCATCGAGGAGCCGCCGCCATGTCGGCCCGCGTTGCGGCAGCTGCCGCGAGTCCAGGGCACGGTGCCTGACCGGTCTTTCGCACAGGCCAGACACCGTGCTCAGACTTTAGAAGAAGCCGAGCTTCTTCGCGGAGTAGCTGACCAGGAGGTTCTTGGTGTGCTGGCAGTACATACGACTCACCCTTGCTGACCAGCGAGAATGGCAGACTTGGTGGTGTTCGACGAGGGGCTGGTCCGTGAACGGCCCGGATTTTGGTCGCACTGATTTGGGTGGCCGCCCTGCACCACCCGGGTCCTGCGGAGGCACACCCGGCCGGTCTCGGCCGCATCCGCCCGCCCCGCCAACCGTGCCCCGGAACAGCCCCACGCCCGCCGGCGCCAGCCCTCGCCGTGAGTACGGCCCGGGCGGCGCCAGCTGGGCGGTGGTGCAGATGCAGCCCTGTGCGCTGGCCCTTGTGGGCGGCGAGGCCGCAGTGTGCGGCCTCGCGTGAGGCCGGGCACGACGTTAACCAACAGCTCCGATACCAGTTCCCACGGCAGAGAAAACACGGTGTACGGAGGTCGGCGTGGTGGTGGGGACCTCAAAGAGGCGGAGCGCCTCGGCCGTGGACCGGGGCACTCGCAGGTCGGCGGAGAAGGAAGGTCACCACGCGGACTTCTTATTCGTGCCGGGGGCGACGTTGTCGCCGTGTGTGGTTCACGCAACGCTGCGACTGCAAGAAGGGGTTCGATTCGACGGGCACGGCACAGGTTTGGGGAGATCCTGAGCATGCGCACCCGACGGGGCTCCTACCCGTCGAGCCAGCTCAGGGGGTCGCTCTCGGGAACCCCTGCCTCCGTAAGGCAGGTGAAGGTGACCGGAGTGCCCAGGGACGCCAACTCCGACAGGAGAGCGGGGGGCACGGCCATCGTCGACCCGGTTTCCGCCGTGCCTGCGATGTCCACATGCACTGCATATCCATCTCGCTGGAGCGCCAGCAGGCTTTCCAGTCTGGGGTGGATTTGGGTAACCAGGGCGAAAGTCTGGACCTCCAGCGTATCCGTCTCACCCTTTCTGACATTCCAGGTCCAGCGGTCCGCTGTCGACTCGACGTGGGAGCCGTCAGTCAACAGTTCCGGTACCAGTTCCACGGCCGCGGCAACGCGGTGCGCGTCGACTCCTTCCTTGCCGACCACCAGCGCGACGCGTACACCTCGCCAGCTCTCACGCATGCTCATGACGTCCTCCATTTCTTCTGCCGGGTCACCGGGAGTTCAAGTTGGGTGTGAGAGACAAGGGAACACCCAACTGGGCAATCCTGGAAAACAGGGGAGCAGGAACCAGGAATTCTGACCCGTGGTCCGCGAAACCGTAGACCTCCAGATGCACCTCAGAGCCTTCCGCCTGCATCAAGCGCAGCTGGGAGACGCACCCCTCCGCCGCGGACACGATCTGCTCCAGCTGCTCGGCGGGATCTCGGGTGGTGCGTTCATCGCACGTGAGTCGCCACCGGCCGTCGACCTCACCTGGCGGTCCCCACCGGTCTGCTCCAGGCAGACGGACAGCGGTTGGCTGCAGACCGAGTCGTGCTGTCACCGCGTCAGGGTCGAGATCATGCTTTTTGACGACGAGAGATACGCTCGTAAGAACCCACGGACGGGCCGTCCGATGCAAACCGGCGTTCACCTTGCTCAACCATCCTTTCTGATTTCGGATTCTACTTGAATTCGCGGCAGGCAGCCCAGTGGATATTCCCCATGTTTTCCCCGAGGAGTTCCGAGAGTGTGGTTCTGCTGGACACCGTCGTCGAATTTTCGTATACGGTAAAGCCGCCGACTCCCGTGGCTTCTGGTGGCGCGAGCGTATAATTCGGTATTCGCTCTCCTTCGTGGAAGGTCTCCACTGCTCCACCAGGGTACGATCCACCCTCTACGGCTACGCCGTTCAGGCCGGGGATTCGCTCACCGTGCGGCACGTAGAACGATATTGTTGTGCCCTTCGGGACCACTGTTTCGCCGGCGTCTCTCTCGATGTAACCGTGACCTGCCAGCACGGTTTCACCGTCCGTCCGCCCACCCTTCAGTACGCGAGTCGCATAGTACCGGCCATCGTTGTCTGGCCAGGAGCGCGTCAGGACTTCAGGGTTGCTTTCGAGGACGGCCCGCCTCACGTCCTCGAAAGGCGGAATGTGCCCTCCTGAGCCCCTGCTTGCCAAACCATCAAAGATGGTGCCGGTTCGACCTGGGAGATTCCCCCCGGCGGCAAACCTTTCCCCCGCCCGCGCTCCGCCTATGCCCTTGGGGCCGACGAACTCGGGGATGAGACGGCCGACGCCTTCGCTGAAGTCGCCCTTGAGGCTTTCGATGAGGCCTGCGGGGACGCGTTCGGGGTGGGCAGCGGTGGAGACCAGGCCCGCCAGGGTCATATTGAGGTGCTGCTGGTACTCGGCGGGGTGGGTCAGGTTGTAGGGGTCGCCGGGGTTGAGGCCGCGGGCGAAGTTGAGGATGCCGGCGGTACCTTTGACGGCTCCGCCCAGGACGTGGGCGAGCTCCACCGCCTGGGAGCCCTCGTAGTCCATGAACTCGGCCATGATCTGGCGTGCCGTTGACGGCTTGGTCGGGGCATGTTCCGTGGCGGCGGCGATCGCCCGATCGACGGCGCGGGCGGCATCGTCGCGCTGGCGACGCGACTCATCGAGGATCTCCCGGGCCCGCGTGCAGGCTGCCTCGCCCGGGTCGGCGCCCGGCGCCGGGCAGGGGCCGGGGTCCTGGCCGGCCTTGACGGCCGCCTCGTATGCCTCGGCCCTGGTCCTGTAGGCGTCGGCGGCTTCCTTGGACGCCTTCATGCCCTGCCGGTAGAGCTCGATGGCCGATTGGGCCTGGAGCTGAGCCCACATCACCGTCTCCGCGTAGCCGTTGAGCGCGTTGCCCGCGGCCTCGCACGCGTCGGCGGCGTGGAACCAGTCGGTGGGATGCATCGCGAACTTCTCGCGGAACGCGTCGGCCGCGGCCCCCTTCCAGTGACCGGAGTCGAGGGCCTTCATCCCCTGTCCCACCCGGTTGAAAGCTGCCTGGAAGTCTTTGAGATGGGCCGCCGACTCCGAGATCGCGTCAGGCTTGCCGTGGAGCAGCTCGTTGGCCTGCTGGGTTTGGCCGAGCTGCTTTTCTGGCATGGCACCGAGACCGTGGGCGACATCGTCGCCGAAATCCTCGACCTTGTCCGCCCAGTCGTGCGCGCCCACGTGGTCCAGGCCCGCGCCGATCCCCTCGGTTGCCATGTCGACGCCGTGGCCGATGGCCCTCTTGGCGGAGTCCACACCGTCGCCGAGCGCGTCGATGCCTTTGCCGAGCAGGCTGCCGACGTCGGTCATCAGCGGTCACCACCGATATCGGGCTTGGGTGCGGGACCGGCGATGCCCTCAACGGTCCGGTCCATCTCGTCACGGAGGCCGGCGGCGTCGATGATCTGGTTGGACAGGAGGATGTCGGAGCTGTTCACATCGTGGATGGCGCCCTTCCAGGCGTCCTTGCTCTCAACGGAAGCGTGGTCGAAGGACTCCTTGCTGTAGTCCGCGTCCCGGATCTGGGTGTAGGGGTTGTCGGCCAGGACTTCACCCCAGCCCTTACCTGTGATGTCGCCCTCGGACGCGTAGGGGTTGCCCATGGCCGCGTTCGCCACCACCTTGAAGGTGCCCTGGACGTACTGATCCTGCTCGTGAAGGGCGCCGGCAGACAGGCCGACGTTCTCGGCGAAGTTGTTGCCTTGCTGGACGAGAGAGCGCACGCCCCATTCCCACCGTTCGCAAAACGTTCTGAAGGTGGACGACAGGCCGTCGTGCCCCGTGTCCATCGTGGACAGAGCGAGATTGGCGAAGCCCCGCCCCATGCTGGCCGTGCCCACCATCCCGATCTCCTTCAACTCACCCAGTGTCTGAGTGATGCCCTGCGCAATGCTTCCGAGCGCTTCCTTCGACGCATCGAGATCCGGCTGACCCCCGCTCACGCCGCTACCTCCCCATCCAGCGCAACGGCATCCGGCACAATGCCCCGCACCGGCGGGAACACCGCGCCATCAGGTCCGGCCGCGTTCAACGCGACACCGCACGGGAAGTCAAGCGCCGGCACCACCTCGTCCAGCAACCGCGCCCCCACCCCTCGCCGGTAAGCCCACTCCCGCTCTGCTTCACCGCGTGCCTCGGCGAACCGGGCCAGCGCCTCCTCGTCACAGAACGCGTGGATCCAGTCCAGACCGCCGAGTTGCGCCGTCCACAACCCGCCCGCCTCGTCGAGCGGCACCAGCACTACTCGGCCACGGAAATCCGCCAGCCGCTCCTGCGCCGCCTCCCGGGCCTCCTCAAGAGGATCAGCCCCGACCGGCGGGGGAGCCGTAACCACGGCCGGCGGCATCGCCGCGCCTGAGGCCGCCCGTTCGGCTGCCTCCGCCCGCAGCCGACCCCACTCTTCGTCAAACCCCACCCGTAACTCCCCACACCCCGTTGTCATGCGCCTATCGCCGCGTGACGACATCCCCTGACGCGCTGATCGAACGTACTTTTGCATGCGGTGAGAGAGCCGACCAACTTTGCCGGTCCTCCGTCAGGGACGGGCCCGACTTCGTGAAGCCTGGGGTTTGTCCCCTCGAGGGAAGAACCTTGGTCTCGCCGTGCAGGCCCAGTCGCGCGGCGCCATGGAGCGGGACCGGGGCCGCGATCACCGGTTTCAACGACATCCGAAAGGCGGCCGGCCTCGCGGTCAGTATTCCGAAGGTGATCCTTACGGGCTTCGTCCTGTCGGCCGACGGGTCGGCGACGAGTCGCAGGCAGCTCCCGGCGCTCGTGAGCCTGTTGGTGGTCTGCACCGTGGCCATGGCGGGACTGGGCTTGTCCAGCCGAGTGGCGCGTTCCTGCATCGCGGCCCTGGAGGAGCGCACACTGCGGCTGGAGGTGGAGCGGGACCAGCAGGCCCGCCTGGCAGTCGCCACCGAGCGTGCCCGCGTCGCCCGGGAGATGCACGACATCCTCGGCCACACCCTCGCCGTCATCGTCGGCCTCGCCGAGCGCTCGCCCAAACGGGGCGCCGACACCCTGAGGATCATCGCCGACAGCGGCCGCGGCGCCCTGGCCGAGCTTCGCCGCCTGCTCGGCGTCATCGGCGACGCGCGCAGCGACCCCGACGCCCCACTTGCCCCGCAACCGGGCCTGGCCGACCTCGACGCCCTCCTGGAACGGGTCCGCGTCGCCGGGCCCACCGTCGCCCTTCACACCGAAAGCGACCTGACCGGCCTCTCCCAGGGACTCCAGCTGGCGGTGTCCGTCGTGGTCATGGCCGGCCACCAGGCCGTGCACATCACCGTCGAGGACTCCGGACCGTCCCGCCCCACACTCAGGGCCCTGCGAGCACACAGGCCAGGGGCTGGTCGGCATGCGCGAGCGGGCCGCCCTCTACCAAGGCGAGGTCACTGCGGGCCCCAACTCCCGCGGCGGCTGGACCGTCCGCGCCGTCTTGGCAGTCATCCCGCACCAGCCCACTACCGCTTCCACGGAGAGCAGCCCGAAATGACCACCGTGCTCATCGTCGAAGACCAGGCCCTGCAGCGCCTCGGCTTCAGCATGCTCATGGAGCAGTACGCCGACATGGCCGTGGTCGGTGAGGCCACCCACGGAGCGGAAGCAGTCCGCAGAACCGCCGAACTGCGCCCCGAGGTGGTCCTGATGGACGTTCGCATGCCGGGGATGGACGGCATCGAGGCGACCCGCCGCATCGTGGAATCCGGAGGCAGCTCCCGCATCCTGGTGCTGACCACCTTCGACCTGGACGAGTACGCGTACGCCGCCCTGCGGGCCGGGGCCAGCGGCTTCCTCCTCAAGGACGCGCAGCCCGACGAACTGATCGCGGGCATCCGAGCGGTGGCGGCCGGGGACGCCGTCATCGCCCCCGGCCTGACACGCCGCCTCATCAGCTCCTTCTCCGACCGGTTCCCCGGCCGGACCCCCGACCAGGAGCGGAAGCTCGCCTCGCTCACCCAGCGCGAACGCGAGGTGCTCACCGCCGTCGCGTCCGGCTGGAGCAACCCCGAGATTGCCGAGCGGCTGTCGCTGGCCGATTCGACCGTCAAAACGCACGTCAGCCATGTCCTCGCGAAGATCGGCGCCCGCGACCGGGTCCAGGCCGTGATCTTCGCCTACGACACCGGCTTGGTGAAGCCCGCATGACGGTCACGCGCGTGCGGGTGTCGCACTGGCCCGTGTATGGCCCGAATCTTCTCCGTAAGGTCGCGTATCGGATGGAAGGGACCTCTAGGCCCACCGATTTCGGTTGTTGTCCTGAGGCCAGAGGGACGGTGCCTGATGCGGCCCTTCCGCAGGTCAGGCACCGTGCTCAGCTTTTAGAAGAAGCCGATCTTTTTGGGGGAATAGCTTACCAACAAGTTCTTGGTCTGCTGGTAGTGCTCCAGCATCATCTTGTGGGTCTCGCGGCCGATGCCCGACTGCTTGTAGCCGCCGAAGGCGGCGTGGGCGGGGTAGGCGTGGTAGCAGTTCGTCCAGACCCGGCCCGCCTGGATCGCGCGGCCCGCGCGGTAGGCCGTGTTGATGTCGCGGGTCCAGACGCCGGCGCCCAGGCCGTACGCCGTGTCGTTCGCGATGCGCACCGCGTCGTCGAAGTCCTGGAACGAGGTCACCGACACCACCGGGCCGAAGATCTCCTCCTGGAAGATCCGCATGCGGTTGTCGCCCTCGAAGATGGTCGGCTGGACGTAGAAGCCGCCCGCCAGTTCGCCGCCGTGCTCCACGCGCTGCCCGCCCGTCAGGATCTTCGCGCCCTCCTGCTGCCCGATCTCCACGTACGACAGCACCTTCTTCAGCTGCTCCGCCGAGGCCTGCGCGCCGATCATGGTGTCCGTGTCCAACGGGTGCCCCGGCACGATCAGTTCGGTGCGGGCCACCGCCGCGTCGAGGAAGTCGCCGTAGCGGCCGCGCTCGATCAGGGCGCGGGAGGGGCTGGTGCACACCTCGCCCTGGTTGAGGGCGAACATCGTGAAGCCTTCGAGGGCCTTGTCCCGCAGGTCGTCGTCGGCGGTCCAGATGTCGTCGAAGAACAGGTTGGGGCTCTTGCCGCCCAACTCCAGCGTGACCGGCTTGAGGTGCTCCGCCGCGTACTGCATGATCAGCCGCCCGGTGGAGGTCTCCCCGGTGAAGGCCACCTTCGCCACGCGCGGGCTGGACGCGAGCGGCTTGCCCGCCTCCTCACCGAACCCGTTGACGATGTTCACCACGCCCGGCGGCAGCAGGTCGCCGATCAGGCTCATCAGGTAGTGCACCGACACCGGGGTCTGCTCGGCCGGCTTCAGCACCACCGTGTTGCCCGCGGCCAGAGCCGGCGCCAGTTTCCACACGGCCATCAGGATGGGGAAGTTCCACGGGATGATCTGGGCGACCACGCCCAGCGGCTCGTGGAAGTGATAGGCCACCGTGTCTTCGTCGATCTGGCTGAGGGCTCCCTCCTGGGCGCGCAACGCGCCCGCGAAGTAGCGGAACTGGTCGACGGCGAGCGGCATGTCGGCGGCCAGGGTCTCGCGGATCGGCTTGCCGTTCTCCCAGGTCTCCGCGACCGCGAGCGCCTCCAGGTGCTGCTCCATCCGGTCCGCGATGCGCAGCAGGATCGTGGAACGCTCGGTGACCGAGGTGCGTCCCCACGCGGGCGCGGCCGCGTGCGCCGCGTCCAGTGCGCGCTCGACGTCCTCGGCCGTACCGCGCGCGACCTCGGTGAAGGTCTCGCCGGTCACGGGGGAGGGGTTGGCGAAGTACCGTCCGAGGGCGGGCTCGACGTACTCGCCTCCGATGAGGTGGCCGTAGCGGGACGCGTACGACATGAGCGCGCCTTCGGTACCGGGCGCAGCGTAACGAGCCATGGATGGTCCTCCCCTTGCCGGGCACCGGCCGCCGTCGGCCGGTGCTCGCCGTGAGGCTAGGGGCGGGCAGGTTGCCGGTACGTTGCACGGCCGCGCGGTGAACGGGCCCCGGGGGGTGGCGCGGTGGCGGACCTCTCCTGCGCGGTGCGCCCGGGCCCCTGCCTGTTGCCCGGCACGTCCTGTGGCGGTACGCCGAGTTCCGCGTCGAGGGCCCGTACGCGGGCCAGCGCGGCCGTCCGGCCGGCAGCCGGGAGTACGGCCGCCAGGGCCCGCCAGACTTCGGCGTCCTCCGCGCCCCACGGGCTGCACACCCAGTCGGTCAGCAGCCCCGGGTCGGCCCGCTCGATCACGGCGGCCCGCGCCTGCTCCTCGATGCGGCGCCGGAGCCGGACGATGCCGGGCGCGGTGGAGGCGGGCAGCAGCGGGCCCGGGTAGCGGGCCAGCGCGGCCGAGACGGCGCCCGAGGCCAGGTGGCGGGTGACGGCGGTGAAGTCGGCCTCCAGCGGCGCGGCCGTCCGGTAGGGGCGGGAGAGCGGGGCCCGGCGCTGCCCCAGCAGGCCGCGCAGCCGTGACATTTCGGCGCGCAGGGTCACCGGTGACACCGACTCGTCCTCGTACAGGGCGATCGCCAGTTCCTCCCCCGACAGCCCCTCCGGGTGCTGCGCGAGCAGCGCCATGATCTCGCTGTGCCGCCGCCCGAGCCGGACCTCACGGTCACCGCCGGTCAGCAGCGCCTCGTCGCGGCCGAGCGCGGTGAGGCGGTCCCCGGGAGCCGGGGGCGCCGGATCCAGCAGCGCGAGCCGGGCCTCCGCCGCGTACGCCACGGCCCGCACGAAGGCCAGGGAGTGCGGATGGGCCAGCCAGTCGCCCCCGGTGACGTCGACGGCGCCGAGCAGCCTTCCGGTGCGCGGATCGCGGACCGGAGCCGCCGCGCAGGTCCACGGGTGCACCCGACGGCTGAAGTGCTCGGCGCCGAAGACCTGGACCGGCTCCCCGACCGCCACCGCCGTGCCCGGGGCGTTGGTCCCCATCGCCGTCTCCGCCCAGCGGGCACCCGGCACGAAGCCGAGGCCCTCCGCGCGCCGCATCGTGGCGGGTTCGCCCTCCACCCAGAGCAGGCTGCCCCGCGCGTCGCACACCGCCAGCAGGTGGGCCCCGTCCGAGGCGAAGGCCCCCACGAGTTCCCGGAACAGCGGCAGCACCCGGGCCAGCGGGTGCTGCTCCCGGTACGACCGCAGTTCCGCCCCGGCCAGCTCCACCCGGGGTACGCACTCCGGGCTGACCCGGGCCCGGGCGCAGCGGCGCCAGGACCTCGCGATGACCGCCCGCACCGGGGCCTCGACCCGCCCGTCCTGGGTGAACGCGGCGTGGGCCCGCCGTAGTTCCCGCGTCCGCTCGGCGGGGTCGGCCCCGCCCGGCAGAGCCACCGAAGGATCGTCCATGTCGCCCTCTCGCGGTGCCTTGGTACCCGGAGCGCCCCATCGTCGTACCGGCCCGCCGTCCCGACAAGCGGTACGTCGGCCAGTGCGGGACGCGGGTCGGCCGGTCCGCGTCGGTATGACGGCCTAGCCGACCGGGTCCGCCGGGTCCGTGGGGTCCCTCGGGTCCGCTGCGTCCGCCGGGTCCGCTGCCTCCGCCGGGTCCGCTGCCTCCTCCGGGTCCACTGCGTCCCCCGGGTCCGCTGCGTCCTCCGGGTCCAGTACGGCCAGGGCCGCCGCCGGGTCCGTGGACGAGGGGCCCGCCGGGAGCCAGTGGTCCGCCGCGCGGCGGTACGGCCACCAGCGGCCCTCGCGGCCAAGGCGGAGCTGGCGGTCACCGCCCGGCTGCGTCCAGCGGGCGCGGATCCGGCGCAGCACGGGGGCGGGGGCGTCGGAGTCGGGGTCGGCGCCCGCCCCGTCGGGCCAGGCGGCCGCCAGCGCGGCCCGGGCCCGGGCGAGCGACGCGCGGTCCGGGGTCCAGTCCTCTTCCAGTACCGCGACGGCCTGTGCCCCGCCGAAGCCCCAGGCGAGTACGGCCCGGTCCATCGCGGCCCGGTCCCTGTCGGCAGCCGCCGACAGGCGGGAGCGGACCCGAAGGTCGTGGGCCTGCGCCGTGAGCCGTACGGCGTCGTGCGCGATCGTGGGCCCGGGCTGCGGGGCACGCTCCGCGTGAGCCGGAGCGAGCGCCTCCGCGAGCAGCAGGTACGCCTGCGTCGCGGCCGCCTGTGCCAGGAACTCCACCCCGTCCACGTCCAGGCCCGGCGGCTCCGTCCCCGTCTCCGTGTCCAGCGTCGGAGGCTGGCCCGGCGCGTCCGGCAGCCGCGCGGGCGGGGGCAGCGGGGGCAGGGCGGCAGCCGCCGCGTAGACCTCGGACGCGGGGATGCCGGCGTCGGCCGGGGATTGCGCAGGCTCCGCTTCCGCCGTGCTGCGCTCCTCCAACTCGGCCATCAGACCGGCCTCCGCGCGCCCGCGCAGCAGCAACAGCACGAAGGGGTCCTGGTCCAGCAGCCGGGCCACCTGGTAGCACAGGGCCGCCGTGTGCGGGCAGTGGTCCCACTCGTCGCAGTCGCAGCGCGGATCGAGGTCGCCGATCCCGGGCAGCAGTTCCACCCCGGCCGCCGCCGCGTCCTCCGCGAGCTCCGGCGGTACCTCCCGGTCGAGCAGCGCCGCGATGTGGCCGGACTCGGCGGCCGCCAGCCCGAGCAGCCGGTCCCATTCCGCTTCCGTGAACTCCTGCACCAGCACGTCGGTCCGGTGCGCCGTCCCGTCCGGGTCGCGCACCACGGCCGTGAGCCCGCCCGGCCGTACGGACACGGCTCCGACCGCGCCCGAACGCGCGTACCGCCGGCCCTGCTTGACCTGCTGCCCGTCGAGCGCGCTGTCCTCCAGGGCGCGCAGCCAGGCATGGCCCCACCAGGTGCGGGCGAAGCCGCGGCCGGGGGCGGGCGGGAGCGGCGGGAAGGTCTTCTCGTACGGGTCCTTCGCGTACGGGTCCTTGCCGTACGGGTCCTTGGTGTTCATCCGTGTCACTCCCCGGAGGCGGTCGGGCGGAGCGCGACGAGTTCCGCCAGCTCCGCGTCGCTCAGTTCGGTCAGCGCGGCTTCTCCGCCCGCGAGCACGGCATCGGCCAGGGCCCTTTTGCGTTCCAGGAGTTCGGCGATCCGGTCCTCGACGGTGCCTTCGGCGATGATGCGGTGGACCTGGACGGGCTGGGTCTGCCCGATCCGGTAGGCGCGGTCGGTGGCCTGTTCCTCGACGGCCGGGTTCCACCAGCGGTCGTAGTGGATGACGTGGCCGGCGCGGGTGAGGTTGAGGCCGGTACCGGCCGCCTTGAGGGAGAGCAGGAACACGGGCACCTCACCCGCCTGGAAGCGGTCCACGAGCTCCTCGCGGCGCGGAACGGGCGTGCCCCCGTGCAGCAGTTGGGACGCGATGCCGCGCCCGACGAGATGGCGTTCGATGATGCGGGCCATCGCCACGTACTGCGTGAAGACCAGCACCGAGCCGCCCTCGGCGAGGATCGTGTCGAGCAGCTCGTCGAGGAGTTCCAGCTTGCAGGAGGCCGCCCCAATGGCCTCCTTCGAGCCGTGCTGCTCCTTCGTGTACTGCGCGGGGTGGTTGCAGATCTGCTTGAGCGAGGTCAGCAGTTTCACGACGAGCCCGCGGCGCTCCATCCCGTCCGCCCCGGCGATCGCGGCGAGGGTCTCGCGCACGACCGCCTCGTACAGCCCGGCCTGTTCGCGGGTCAGGGAAACGGCGTGGTCGGTCTCGGTCTTGGGCGGCAGTTCGGGTGCGATTCCGGGGTCGGACTTCTTGCGGCGGAGCAGGAACGGCCTGACCAGCGCCCCGAGCCGGGCAGCCGCCCGCGGGTCGCGGCCGCTTTCGGCCGGCTCGGCGTAGCGCGTGCGGAAGGTGCCGAGACGGCCGAGCAGGCCGGGCGTGGTCCAGTCGAGGACGGCCCACAGCTCGGACAGGTTGTTCTCGACCGGGGTGCCGGTAAGGGCCACGCGGGCGGCCGAGGGGATGGTGCGCAGGGCCTTGGCGGTCGAGGAGCGCGGGTTCTTGACGTGCTGGGCCTCGTCCGCGACGACCATGCCCCAGTGCACGGTGGCGAGCCGGGGCGCGTCCAGGCGCATGGTTCCGTAGGTGGTGAGGACGAATCCTCCGGCGGGTCGGCCGGTCAGCCCTTCGAGGTCGCGGCCCGAGCCGTGGAAGCGGCGCACCGGCGTGCCGGGCGCGAACTTCTCGATCTCCCGCTGCCAGTTGCCCAGCAGCGAGGCCGGGCAGACCACCAGCGTCGGGCCCTCGTGCCCGTGCTCCTGGCGGTGCAGGTGGAGCGCGATCAGCGTGACGGTCTTGCCCAGACCCATGTCGTCGGCGAGGCAGGCTCCGAAGCCGAGCCCGGTCAGGCGGTCGAGCCAGCGCAGGCCGCGGAGCTGGTAGTCGCGCAGGGTGGCGCGGAGGGCGGCCGGGGCCTGTACGTCGGCCGCCGGCGCCGGCGCGGGGGCGGGCTCGGGGGCGGCGGGCTCCGGGGCGGCGGGCCAGGGGTCTGCGAGCCCGCGGTCTGCGGGCTCGGGTTCTGCGTGCCCGCGGTCTGAGTGCCCGGCATCCGCGGGCTCTGGAGCCGTACGCTCGGGGTCGGTGGTGAGGAGCGTGCGGAGCCGTTCCAGCGCACCGGTGGCTTCTACGTCGTACCGCGTGCCGTCGAGCTCCGCCGAGCCGGTCAGTACGGCGGCCAGCGCGTCGGCGGCCGACACCTCGCGGTCCTGGCGGGCGAGGGCCCGGGCCCGGCGGGCCGCGGCCGGATCGATCAGGATCCACTGGTCGCGCAGCCGGACCAGGGGCCGCTTCGCCTCGGCGAGCCGGTCCAGTTCGTCGGCGGTCAGATCACCCTGGCCGCCCAGGGCGTAGCGCCAGCCCACGGGGTGTGCGGAGGCGGTGGAGAGCGGGCCGGCCAGGCCGGGCAGACCGGAGCCGGTGGCGGGCCGGCCCACGACGGCCCGCGCCGTGAGCGTACGGGCGAGCCCGCGCGGCCAGTGCACCTGCACCCCGTCGGCCGCCAGGACGCCGGAGGCCTCCCCGAGCAACTCCGCGACCTCCTCGTCGGCGAGGTCCACCGCGTCGGGGACCGCGGCGCCGAGCAGCGGCGCGAGCGGCGGCCACAGGCGGGCGGCGCGGCGCAGGGCCCGGAGGGCGTCCAGGCGGGCGCGGGGCGGGAAAGCGGCCGCGGCGGGCCCGGAGCCGGCCCAGACGTCGGCGGCGTCCGCGACGAGGGTGGAGTCCGCGAGGCCGTGCATCTGCAGGACGGCGCGGAACACGGGGGGTTCGGCGTCCGGGTCCACCTCGATGCGGAGCGAGACCCGCACCCCGGCGTCGTGCCCGGCCGCGACCTCCGCGGCCCAGTCGCGCAGCTCGGGGTGGAGCCGGGCCGGGCGGGCGGCGAAGGCGGGGCCGCCGGCGGCGGCGGGTGCGGCGGGGGAGCGCGGCAGGGTATCGGCGACGGCGTCGAGGAAGGCGCGCAGCAGCGGCTCCGGGGCGGGCAGCCGCGGTGGGGCGGCGGGGGCGCCGGGGGCGGCGGGGTCGGCGGGGGCGACGGGGGCGACGGGTACGCAGTGCGCGTCGGGCGGCATGGCCGCCGCCAGCTCCCGGACCTCCTCCAGGTCGGCGGCGTCCAGCGGCCCGAGCCGCCAGGCGTCGTACCCGGCGGGGCTCAGTCCGGGCAGCAGCAGCCCGCGGGCGGCGAAGCGCAGGGCCAGCAGGGCCGCGGCGCCCCAGAAGGGCGCGGCGCCGGCCGATGCGGCGGCCCGGACCCGGGTGAGCAGGGGCAGGGCTTCGGCGAGGGGCAGGACGAGGGCCGTCACCGTGGTGCGCCGCAGATCGGGCGCGATGATGGTGAGCTGCTCGGCGGCGCCCTGGCCGTCCAGTTGGAGGCCCTCGGCCGGGTCGGCCCGCCAGAATGCGATCCGGCCGTCGCGGGCCGGTTCGGCGGGGAGGAAGACGGCGGAGCAGGGGATGAGGCCGGAGATCGTCGGGAGCACGCATTCCTCAAACTTGACTACCGAATACAAGGTGGCCGAGGGTAACCCACCCGCGGCTGCCCCGGCCCGTGGCGACACCGTGACCCGGGTCACTTCATCGGCCGTTCGCGCGATCGGAAACGTACGGGCGGACGTACGGGCAGACGAACGGGCGGAAACGTACGGTAGGAAGCGCGCGAGCGGAAAACGGCAAGCGGTAAGCGGAAATACGGGGGCGGGAACGCGGGGGCGGCAACGTGCGTTGTGTGGGGTAGTGGCCGACGGAGAAAGAGGGTGCCGCAGATGTCCACGAGCGGAAAGATCGCGGTTGCCGGTGTGGTGGCAGCCATCGTCCTGTTCTGGGCGGTCGGGTTCTGGGCCGGACTGCTGGTCCTGATCGGTGTTCCTGTGGCCGCCTACCTGCTGTTGGACTCCTCCCAGCGTCGTAGGCTGAAAGGCATATCCAGGAAGCAGATCGGCCGCTGACGGCGGCAGGGGGGTCAACCATGAGCACGGCGAGCATGGCGGGCGCGGCGGGCGTGGCGCAGGTCGCGGCGGTCAGCAGCAACGGGGTCTATTCGTTCACCAAGCCCACGCGCGAGAGCATCACGCTCCTCGAAGGGCTCGGGGTCGAGGGAGACGTCCACGCGGGGGTCACGGTCAAGCACCGTTCCCGCGTGGCCCAGGACCCCACGCAGCCGAACCTCCGGCAGGTGCACCTGATTCACCGGGAGCTCTTCGAGGAGGTGGCCGAGGCCGGCCACCAGGTCGAGCCGGGCCAGCTCGGGGAGAACGTCACCACCGAAGGCATAGACCTGCTCGCCCTGCCGACCGGCAGCTTGCTGCGCCTCGGTGCGGATGCGGTGGTCGAGGTGACCGGGCTGCGCAATCCGTGCCGGCAGATCGACAACTTCCAGCACGGGCTGCTCAAGCAGGTGGTGGGCCGGGACGACGAGGGCAACGTGCTCCGCAAGGCCGGAATCATGGGCGTGGTCCACCGGGGCGGCACCATCCACCCCGGCGACACCATCGAGGTCACCCTCCCCCCGACCCCGCACATCCCCCTCGACCGAGTCTGACCCACCGAGCCCAAGGCCGGGCCGGGCCGCGTGAGGCCCGGCAAACCGGCGCCGGGTCTCTCAGTCGCTCTCGCAGCCGATCCACGCACGAAGACGCTCGCTGAGCACTACGTCATGGGGCAGCCGCTCCAGCTCGCGCGCAGGCACGTCCACCCCCTGCTGCCCGAGGACACCGGCCAGGTAGCCCCAGTGTCCGGCCGCCATCTGCTCCTGCGTCATGCCGCCGAAGGGTTCGTCCGGCCCGACCACCGTCCGGGCCGTCTCCTCGATGTCCTCGGTGGAGGTCAGCGCAGGGATGCCGGACATGCCCGAGGTGCTCCAGCCGCGATCGTCGAGCAACACCACACGGCGGCCGTCCGCGAGTTCGGCCTCCAGCCGTGCCGACACCGACAGCTGCTGTGAGCTCGTGGCGGCGGCGTGCAGATCGGTGTAAGTGACCAAACGGGTCACCGCAGTCATGGCGCACTCCTGTCGGCTCGCGCAACGCCCGGCCCTGTTCCACGAGCTTCCCGTTGCGGCCTGAGGCCTGCGGCCTGCCGCACGTGCTCACGGAATCTCGGAGCCTACACTCGGCGCCCCGCCCCACCCGCGCGACTCAGTAGTAGTCGCGCATCAGCTCCGTCGCCCACTCCGGCTGGCGGTGGTCGCCGCGCGGGCCGAATTCCGTCATGTACGGCTTGAGGTCGAGCACCGGAGTCCCCGCGACCGCGTCCAGCCCTTCCACGTGCAGCTCCGGGCCGTCAGCCGCCAGAACGTCCACCTTCAGGACGCGACAGCGCGAGAGGCCCAGCCGGTTGGGGCGGTTCTTGCCGCGCTGGGCGAAGATGCCGACGAGCGGCCAGTCCCGATTGCCCCGGGGGCGTCGCGCACCCGTCTCGATCTTGTCCTCCGGCACCCGGTCGAAGTGGAAGACCACCTCGACGTGCGAGAAGTCCTCCAGTCCGTACAGGGCCTGCGGACCGAACTGCTCCGGGTCCAGGCGGATCACCGCCGTCTCCCGCCCCCAGTCGTCGTCGACGACCGCCGAGCGGCCGCCCACCACCACGCCCACCGGGACCACTTCCACCGGATCCATCAGCACATCCTCCCCCTCGCACCCAGCTCGGACACTGCACCCGCACACGCCTCACCGGCGCACGGCACCCCAGCCCGTCCCGACCAGCCCAACCTCAACCAACCCAACCGGCCCCACCCCGGCCCCGCTCAGGCCGGCCGCACAGCGACCCGGTCCAACGCCGCCAGCAGCTCCGACAGTTCCGGAAGCTCCCCGTGCGCCTCGTGCGGTACGGCCAGCACCTCGCTCGGCTCCTCGTCCAGCAGCACGAAGGCGGCCCCACCGGTGCGGGCCACCAGCGACCACCCCGGCCCGTCGACGCGCAGCGTCCGCGCCTCGTCGCCCGCGAAGGACGACCGCACCCTGCCGGGCGGCGGCGGGCTCTGCGTGTACCCCAGGGCCTCCTCCAAGGCCCGCGCCAGCCCAGGATGCGCGGCAGCGGCGGCCCCGCCGTCCGTGGCCACGCGTTCGCTCCAGTCGGCCCACTCCCGGGCTATCTGGTCGGCGCCCATCCGCCGCTGCACCGGACCCCAGGCCTCGGCCGACGGCGGGGCCAGGGGTACCCGCCCGGTGCCGTCCGCGCCCTGCTCGGGATCGTGCGGATCGGGGATCCCGTCCGTGGCCACCGCGAGCGCCAGCGGCCAGCCCGCCAGCGAGACCACGATGGACCGTTCGTCGGGGGACAGGTCGTACTCCATCCCGCAGTCCCACGAGGCGATGGCCATGGCCACGAGCGAGACGTCGTCGACCACGACCGTCCAGCGCGCGCCTTCCTCGTCCTGCCCCAGCACCAGGCCGTACCCGGCGGCCGCCGGCGAAACGCCGAGCAGCGAGCAGGCCTCGGGGTAGTCGTCACCCAGGATGCTCGGGAACTGCGCGGGGGTCAGCAGCACGGCGGTCAGCACGTACAGCGAACCGCCGTCCTCCTCTTCGGACACGTGGCCTCCCGGTCGTTCTCTCGTCGGCGCACCCTAACCAGCGAGTAACCACCGCGTCGAGAGCTGGCGGGAAGCGATTTCCAAGCCCGCCACCTGCACGGAGGGCCGGCCACCCGCCACGGAAACCGGCTCGCCGCCGGCGACGGCGCGCCCAGGGGACAGCGAGACGCGTCCGCAGGGGCCACTCGCCCCGCCGCCGTCACCGGTCTGATCGTTCTGTGCCGACCGGCCGCGGGCCGCGGCGGGCCGTGCCGCACCGGTCCGGCCCCGGGCACGTGGCCGACGTAGAGCCTTCGTCTGTCAGGGGGTGCGGACCGCCAGTGCGAGGAACCTGGTGTCCTCGTCGGCGTACGAGGTGAGCTGCCAGCCCGAACCGGCCAGGAGCGGGCCGAGGTTGTGCTCGGCGCGCATGTCGTCCGGGGTCAGCTCGCGGCCGTGCCGCGCCGCGAGGGCGGCCCTGCCGATCGGGTGGAACAGCGCGAGCCGGCCGCCCGGGCGGACCACGCGGGCGAGCTCGCGCAAGTTGGCCCCGGGGTCGGGCAGATGGGCGACGAGACCGGCGGCGAACACGGCGTCGAGCGCTCCGTCGCGCAGCGGCAGCCGGGCCACGTCCGCCAGCAGCAGGGCGCCGTCCGCGTCCCGGCCGGCCTCGTGCGCGGCGGTCAGCATCTGCGGAGTGACATCGGCGCCGAGCACCGTTCCCGACGGGCCGACGGCTGCGCGCAGCGCGGTCAGAGCCCGGCCGGTGCCGCAGCCCGCGTCGAGCACCCGGTCCCCGGGACGCAGTCCGAACTCGCCCACGGCGGTCGCGAAGGCGGGCTCGTCCCCGGGGAACTTCCGGTCCCAGCCGGCCGCGCGCGCCCCGAAGAACTCCTGGACGTGGCCGCGGTCCCGCGTCTGGTCCCGGGGCCGGTCCCGGGCCGGGTCCTGTGACCGGTCCTGGGCGTGATCCTGGGCGTGTTCCTGTGTGCGGTCTTCGCTCATGTGCCCATGATCCCTCACCGCGGCTCCGGCACATGCCTGCGGAACGTGTGCAAGGTGGTACGTGGCGTGATCGAAGATGAACGTATCTCTGTCATATTCCAGCAGTTCCAGTGGCTTTCGAAATGCGGCCCGTGTTCGCTCCCTCACCCGGACTAGCTTCCGTGGCCATGGGACACCTGGACCACGCCGCCTACGGCTGGCTTACCCCCGCGCTGTCATACGTGATGGCTTCGCTCGGCGCCGCCCTCGGCCTGCGCTGCACCGTTCGCGCGCTCGCCGCGACGACCGGAGCCTCCCGCCGCAACTGGCTCCTCACGGCGGCCTCGGCCATCGGAACCGGGATCTGGACGATGCACTTCGTCGCCATGCTCGGTTTCCACGTCACCGGGACCGAGATCCGCTACAACGTGCCGCTGACCATCCTCAGCCTCCTCGTCGCGATGATCGTCGTCGGCGCCGGAGTCTTCGCCGTCGGCTACGGGAAGGACCGCGGCCGGGCCCTCGTCCTCGGCGGCCTCACCACCGGCCTCGGCGTCGCCAGCATGCACTACCTCGGCATGGCGGCCCTGCGCCTGCACGGCTCGGTCTCCTACGAGCCGCTCACGGTCGGGCTCTCCGTCGCCATCGCGGTCGTCGCGGCCACGGCCGCACTGTGGGCGGCCCTCAACATCAAGTCCCCGGTGGCCGTCGCCGTCGCCTCGCTCGTCATGGGCGCAGCCGTCAGCAGCATGCACTACACCGGCATGCTCGCGGTCGCCGTCGAGGTCACCCCCTCGGACGAGGCCCTGCCGGGCGTCACCGCCATGCAGTTCATCTTCCCGCTCGCCGTCGGCCTCGGCTCCTACCTCTTCATCACCTCCGCGTTCGTCGCACTCTCGCCGACCGCCGACGAGCGGGAGGCCTCCGCGATGGCCTCCGCCGACCTGCGCCTGGGAGAGCGGGGCGCCACCGCCCCCGCGGGCTGAGGCGGCGCCGCGGCCGCGCCTCCACCGCCACCTGGGCCCCACCGTCGCCAGGCCCCCCGGCCCCCCCCGCACCCGAACCCAACACCGCCACCGCGACCGTCACGTCCGTACGCATCGCCCGGAACGAGGAGCCCATGCGCAGACCCCGCAGAACACCGGAAGCAGCGGCGTCGCGGCCGCCCGCGCCCGCGCCGGCGGGTGGCGGCGGCAAGGGGCCGGGCCGCCGGGCGCACGCCGGACCACCCGCCCGGGAGCCGGCGTCGCACGAGGGCTCCGGCGTACTCACGGCGATACCCGGCGCGGCCGGGGGCCGTGGCCGCGGTCCGCGCCTGCGGCTGCGCCCCGCCACCGTCCGGGCGAAGATCGTCTCACTGCTGATGGTGCCGGTGGTCTCCCTGCTCGCCCTCTGGGCCTTCGCGACCGTCGACGCGGCCCAGGACGTCGCCCGCCTCAGTCGCGCCCAGCGCGTCGACCGGGAACTGCGGGCCCCGGTCGAGACCGCCGTGACCGCGTTGCAGGCCGAACGGCGCACGGCCGTACGGCTGCTGGCCGACCCCACCAGCGGTCAGGCGGCCGCCGCCCAGGCCCCCGGCCAGGCCGCTGCCCTGGACGAGCAGGCCCGCCGCACCGACGGAGCCGTACGCGCGCTGCGGCTCGGCGAGAGCAACACCGTGGCCGACTCCGGCGACTACCGCACCGACATCGTCATCCGGCTGCGCGCCTTCGTCGCCGCCGCGGAGGGGCTGGGCCCGGCGCGCAAGGACGTCGCCGAGCACCGGGCGACCCCGGAAGCGGCGTACGAGACGTACACCCGGGTGATCGACGCGGCGCTGGAGGTCGGCGGCGCCCTCTCCGGAGGAGGCCAGGACGCCGAACTGGGCGTCGACGCCCGGGTCCTGCTGGAGTTCGCGAGGGCCGGAGAGCAACTGTCGCGCGAGGACGCCCTACTGACGGCCCCGGGGCCGCGCACCGCCGAAACGCTTCGCCGGCTGACCGGCGCCGTCGAGACCCGCCGGGACCTGACCGCTTCCGCCGCCCGGGACCTGCCCGCCGCCCAGCAGGACGCCTGGCAGTCCGTGGCCAAGAGCGCCGCCTACGCCGACCTCATCGCCGCCGAGGACCGGGCGCTGGCCGCCGCGGCCGGTGCCGGAACCGCGGCCGGGGCCGGGGCCGGAGCCGCCGGCCCGCCCCCCGGCTGGGAGGCGGCGTACACCTCCGTCGCCGGCTCGATGCGGGAGATCGCGGACGCCGCCCACGCGGCGGCCGCGGACCGCGCCGACCCGTTCGGCGCGGGCGCGCTGAGCCCGGCCGGAGCCGCCGTCGTCCTGGGACTGGCCGCCGTGGCCGCCTCGCTCGTCATCTCGGTCCGCATCGGCCGGGCCCTCGTCGTCGAGCTGGTCTCGCTGCGCAACACCGCACTGGAGATCGCGCACCGCAAACTCCCGCAGGCCATGGACCGGTTGCGGGCCGGTCAGGACATCGACGTGTCCGCCGAAACTCCGCGCGGACCGGCCGCCGACGACGAGATCGCCCAGGTCGGCGAGGCCCTGGGCACGGTCCACAGGGCCGCGCTCAGCGCCGCCGTCGAACGCGCCGAACTGGCCAGCGGCGTGAGCGGGGTCTTCGTCAACCTCGCCCGGCGCAGCCAGGTCCTGGTGCACAAGCAGCTCACCCTGCTCGACTCGATGGAGCGGCGCGCCGACGACCCGAACGAGCTCGGCGACCTCTTCCGCCTCGACCACCTCACCACCCGGATGCGGCGGCACGCGGAAAGCCTGATCATCCTCTCGGGCGCCGCCCCCGGTCGCGCCTGGCGGATGCCGATCCCGCTGACGAACGTCGTACGGGCCGCCGTCTCCGAGATCGAGGACTACCCGCGCGTCGAGGTCCGCCAGCTCGCCGAAGCCGCCGTCGTCGGCGGAGCGGTCGCCGACCTCACCCATCTGCTCGCGGAACTCATCGAGAACGCCACCCAGTTCTCCCCGCCCCACACCAAGGTCCGGGTCAGCGGAGAGCCCGTCGGAGCCGGCTACGTCCTGGAGGTCGAGGACCGGGGGCTCGGCATGGGCCGCGAATCCCTCCAGGAGGCCAACCGGCGCATCGAGCAGTCCGAGGCGCTCGACCTCTTCGACAGCGACCGGCTCGGGCTCTTCGTGGTCAGCCGCCTCTCGGCCCGCCACGGTGTGAAGGTGCACCTGCGCATGTCACCTTACGGCGGCACCACCGCGGTGGTGCTGCTCCCCAACTCCCTGCTCCAGGGCGCCCTCACGGCCGCCGCCCCGCAGCCCGAGGAGCAGGCACCCGCGGCGCCGGCTCCGGAGCCGGTCACCGAACCGGTCCGGGAGCGGCTGCGGGAGTCTTCCCAGGCCATCAGCGTCGTACGGGACGACGTGCGCGGGGTCCCGGTCCCGGACCGGAGCCCCGTACGGGAAGAGCCCCGGCCCTCCCCGGTGGCTCCGCTGCGGCCGCGCGGCTCCGCGGGCGCGGTTCCCCGTACGCCCGCCCCGGCGGTCACGGCGGCCCCCTCGGGCCCATCGGCCTCCTCGGGCCCGGCCGCCTCGGTCACCGAACTGCCGCGCCGGGTCCGGCAGGCGAGCCTCGTCCCGCAGCTGCGCGAGGCCCCCGCCCCCAAAGCCCCGGCCGGTGTCCGAGGGGCGGAGGCACCGCCCGGCCGCAGCCCAGAGCAGGCGCGCGAGCGGATGGCGGCGTACCGGGCGGGCTGGGTGCGGGGCACCCAGGCGAGCGGCGAAGCGGGCGCGGACGTCCTGGGCCGTGCGGGGGGCGCGGGGGGCGCGGGCGATACGGGCGGTGGCACAGGCAGTACTGGCGAAGGCGAAGGAGCACGATGATGATCGAACATCAGAGGATCGACCTCGACGGCGTCCGCAGATCGGGCGAACTCGACTGGCTCCTGGACGACCTCGTGGTCCGGGTGCGCGAGGTCCGGCACGCCGTGGTCCTGTCCAACGACGGCCTGGCGGTGGGCGCTTCCAGTGCGCTCAGCCGGGAGGACGCCGAGCACCTGGCGGCCGTGGCCTCGGGCTTCCACAGCCTGGCGAAGGGCGCGGGCCGGCACTTCCACGCCGGGGGCGTGCGCCAGACGATGGTGGAGATGGACGAGGGCTTCCTCTTCGTGGCGGCTGCCGGAGACGGCTCCTGCCTGGCCGTGCTCAGCGGGGCCGGCGCCGACATGGGGCTGATCGCCTACGAGATGGCCCGGCTGGTCAAGCGGGTCGGCGAGCACCTGTACACCCCGGCCCGGTTCGCGGCGCGGCCGCCGGCCGCCGGTTGAGGGCGGCGGCCTTGAGCACGAACGGCCGGTGGTACGACGCCGACGCGGGCCCGCTCGTCCGTCCGTACGCCATGACCGGCGGCCGCACGAAGCCGGGACCCCACGGGGTCCGCTTCGACCTGATCGCGCTGGTCGTCGTGGACCCGGCGGGCACGGACGAGGCGGCCGAGTCGCTGCTGGAACCGGAACACCGTGCCCTGCTCGGCCTGTGCCGGGACGAGACCCAGTCGGTGGCCGAGCTCGCGGCGGACGCGGACCTGCCCGTGGGCGTGGTGCGCGTACTGCTGGGGGACCTGCTGGAGGCCGGGCACGTCAAGGTCAGCCGGCCGGTGCCGCCCGCACAGCTGCCGGACGAGCGGATTCTGCGTGAAGTCATCGAGGGATTGCGAGCGCTGTGATGGGACTGCACGACAACGGGCCGCCGCCGGCCGCCGAGGGCGGAGAGGAACTGGCAGCGCTCGCGCTGAAGATACTCGTGGCGGGCGGCTTCGGCGTCGGGAAGACGACCCTGGTCGGCTCGGTCAGCGAGATCCGGCCGCTGCGGACGGAGGAGCTGCTCAGCGAGGCCGGGGAGCTGGTCGACGACACGGGCGGCGTCGACCAGAAGACGACGACCACCGTGGCCATGGACTTCGGGCGGATCACGATCAGGTCGGGGCTGTCGCTCTACCTGTTCGGGACCCCGGGGCAGGACCGGTTCTGGTTCCTGTGGGACGAGCTGTCGCAGGGCGCGCTGGGCGCGGTGGTCCTCGCCGACACGCGGCGGCTGGAGGACTGCTTCCCGGCGGTGGACTACTTCGAACACCGCAAGATCCCGTTCGTGGTGGCCGTCAACTGCTTCGCGAACGCGCGGCGGTACGCCTCGAACGAGGTCGCGCGGGCGCTGGACCTGGATCAGGGGACGCCGGTGGTGCTGTGCGACGCCCGGGACAAGGACTCGGGGAAGGAAGTGCTGATCCGGCTGGTGGAGTACGCGGGACGGGTGCACACGGCGCGGTTGCTGGAGTCGGTGGAACCGCGGGCCGATTCGGTGTGAACCGGCCCGCGGCGAAGGGGCGGTGCGGTCAGTCCGCCACGCCGGCGGCCGAGATCACCTTGTCGATGCCGACCCGCACGAGGAGTTCGCCGGGGACGGCGTTGCGGCGGCCGAAGGCCTCGCCGTGCTCCTCTCCCATGTAGCGGGCGCCGATCCGGGTCGACCAGGGGAGCATCTCGTCCAGGTCCTCGCTGATCTGTGCCCGGCCCTGGAGGACGACGTAGGAGAAGGGCGGCCGGTCGTCGTCCACACAGAGCGCGACGCGGCCGTCGCGGGCCAGATTGCGCCCCTTGACGGTGTCCTTCCCGGTGTTGAACACAAAGGAATCGCCGTCGAGAACGAACCAGATGGGAGCGATGTGAGGGCTTCCGTCCTCACGGACGGTGGACAGTTTCCCGGTGCGGGTGGAGTGGGAGACGAACTCCCGCCATTCCTCTTGAGTCATCTTCTTCACCATGGGTCCATCCTCCTTGCCGGAAAGCCGCTGGTGGGGAAGGCTGGCGGCACGACTATGCGGGGTGGGGCGCGGCGGTCAGACCGCGTCGACGGGGAGGGACTGTAAATGGCGCTGGACAAGCAGCTGGACTGGCTGCTGGACGACTTGACGCGGCGGGTGCAGCAGGTGCGGCACGCGGTGGTGCTCTCCAACGACGGCCTGGTGACGGGCGCGAGCGCGGGGCTGGCACGGGAGGACGCGGAGCACCTGGCGGCCGTCGCGGCGGGGCTGCAGAGCCTGGCGAAGGGCTCGGGGCGGCACTTCAGGGCCGGTGAGGTCCGTCAGACGATGGTCGAGTACGACGACGGGGTCCTCTTCGTCATGGCGGCGGGTGCGGGCAGCTGCCTGTGCGTGCTGAGCGCCTCCGAGGCCGACATCGGGCACGTGGCGTACGAGATGACGCTGCTGGTGAACCGGGTGGGGGAGCACCTGGGTGTCGCGGAGCGGCGGATCACCGGCGGCTGAGGCGGGCGGCTGAGGTGGGCGGCGCACTTCGCCCTTTCCGAGTTGTCCACAGGCTCTGCGCGGTGCCGTTGCTCTGAGTTACGTTCTTCACACACAGTAATCACTCTGGTGGGGAGAGCGCGATGACCGCGATGACGGCGATGGCAGCGATGACGGCAATGACGCAGACGGTTCAGGCACCGCCGACGGCGATGGCGGAGCCCGTGGCGGCGGGGTGTGGAGAGGCCGCCGGGCTGATGGGCGGCGGGCGGGCCGCAGGGGAACTGGGGCTGAGCCGCGGCGAGTTCGCCCGCGCCGTCCAGTTGGGCATCGTGCGGGCCGGGCCCCAGGGCGCCGCCGGGGCCGCGCGGTACACCCGGACCGAGCTCGACCGGGTCCGGTCGGCCGAGGGATTCCCGGACGCGCTGCGCGAGCGCGTGGAGACGGTCGCGGGAGCGGAGGCCGCGGCCGCCGTCCTGGGGGTCGGCCCGAGCCGGTTCACCCGGCTCGCACGCTGCGGGCGCCTCACTCCGGTGGGATACCGGATCAACCGCTACCGGGCGGTGGTGTGGCTCTATCTGACCGCGGAGCTACGGGACTTCGCTGCCCGCGAGCCCCGGATGCTCCGCGGGAGCGCGCCGCCGGGGGACCGGGAGCTGATCGAGTCCAGGGCCGACCTGCGACCCCGGAAGTGGCGCGAGCGGCATGTCGGGCTGTTGCTGAGACGGACCGCCGACCCCTGGGAGCGGGCTGCCGTACTGGCCTCCGTGCTCCCCGAGGACGACGTGCGCGCGACCGTGCCCGACGCGGCGGAGCGGATCCTGCTCGGGGCACTCGCCCCGCCCCCGCCCTACGGGCACCCGCAGGTCGCGGCGGCCGCCGAGGTGGCGGCCCGGCTGCTGCGGGCCGGGCCACCGGACGAGATCGGCTGGTACCGAACCAGCCTCGACTTCGCCCTGACCGGAGCGAGGGGTCAGTCGAAGTCGACGGGGGAGAGGGGGCCGACGTAGACCCAGGTCCCGTTCTCCCGGGCGAAGGAACTGTGCTCGTGCAGCGAGCCGGTGTGCCTGCCCTCGCGGTAGTGCGCCCGGAACTCCACCGACCCCTGCGTGTCGAACATCCCGCCGCGCTCGGTGGCCAGGATCTCCAGCCGTTCCCAGCGCTGCCCGGGATCCAGGTCGAGCACGCCCGGCCGGGTCGTCGGGTGCCAGGAGCGCAGGAGGTAGGCGGTGTCGCCGACGGCGAAGGCGCTGAAGCGGGAGCGCATCAGCAGCTCGGCGGTGGGCGCCTGCCGCTCGCCGGAGTGGAAGCGGCCGCAGCACTCCGGGTAGGCGGCGGGCAGCCCGCAGGGGCAGGGGAGGGCCGGAGCAGGAGCCGGGGTGGGCATGGAAGCACTCAGTTCTTCGGGGAGAGGAGGGGCTGCTACTGGGGGGACACGGCCGGCTTGGAGGCCTTGGCGCCGTAAGGACGGAAGAGCCCCTCCTGGACCACCGACACCAGCAGCCTGCCGTCGAGGTCGTAGATGCGGCCTCGGGCCAGGCCCCGGCCGCCGTGCGCGATGGGCGACTCCTGGTCGTACAGGAACCACTCGTCCGCCCGGAACGGCCGGTGGAACCACATGGCGTGGTCGAGCGAGGCCATGTCGAAACCGCGCATGCCCCACAGGGGTTCCACGGGGATGCGCACGGCGTCGAGGAGGGTCATGTCACTGGCGTAGGTGAGGGCGCAGGTGTGCACCAGCGGGTCGTCGCCGAGCGGGCCGACGGCGCGCATCCACACCGCGCTGCGCGGATCGGCGCCCTTGAGATCCTCGGGGGTCCAGCGGAGCCGGTCCACGTAACGGATGTCGAAGGGCTGGCGGCGGGCCATCCGCTCCAGCGCCTCCGGCAGCGTGCCCAGGTGCTCGCGGATCTCGTCCACGACCTTCGGGAGCGTGTCCGGGTGCGGGAAATGGCGAGGACGCAGCTGGTGCTCGATGCTGCCCTCCTCCGGGTGATGGAAGGAGGCGGTCAGATTGAAGATGGTCTTGCCCTGCTGGACCGCGGTGACCCGGCGGGTGGTGAAGGAGCGCCCGTCGCGCACCCGTTCCACCTGGTACACGATCGGCACTCCGGGGATGCCGGGGCGCAGGAAGTACGAGTGGAGGGAGTGGACGGGCCGGTCGCTTTCGGTGGTGCGGCCGGCCGCCACCAGCGCCTGGCCGGCGACCTGGCCGCCGAAGACGCGCTGGAGGGACTCCTGGGGGCTGGCGCCCCGGAAGATGTTGACCTCGATCTGCTCCAGGTCGAGCAGATCGACCAGCCTCTCGGCGGGGTTCGTCATCAGAGGATCTCCACTGTCGGGCCCGGCGGCCGTGACGGCGCCGGTCGGTTGCGGGTCGGGGGTCGATTGCGGGGCGGGTGCACGCCCGGGCGGAGCCGGGAGGAGGTCAGAGCTGGCCGAGTTCGCCGACCGAGGTGACGCGCAGGACCGCACGGCCCTCCTCGTCGGAGGCAGCGAGGTCCACCTCGGCGCTGATGCCCCAGCCATGGTCCCCGTTGGGGTCGGCGAAGGTCTGCCGGACGCGCCACAGGCCGTGCGCCGGGTCCTCCTCGATCTGGAGCAGCTTGGGGCCGCGCGCGTCGGGGCCCGTACCCAGGTCGTCGTACTCGTCCCAGTAGCCGTCCATGGCGTCGCCCCAGGCGTCGGCGTCCCAGCCGGAGTCGCCGTCCAGCTCGCCCAGCACGTTGACGTGGTCCAGGGCCGCCAGCTCCACGCGGCGGAACATGGCGTTGCGGACCAGGACGCGGAAGGCACGGGCGTTCGCGGTGACCGGCTTGACCTGGTCGGCCTTCTCCTGGGCCTGCTCGGCCGTCTCCACCTCCGGGTTCGCCAGCTGCTCCCACTCGTCGAGCAGGCTGGAGTCGACCTGGCGGACCAGCTCGCCGAGCCACTCGATCAGGTCCTGGAGGTCCTCGGACTTGAGGTCGTCGGGGATGGTGTGGTCCAGAGCCTTGAAGGCGCTCGCCAGATAGCGCAGCACGATCCCCTCGGTGCGCGCCAGTTCGTAGTACGAGGTGAACTCGGTGAAGGTCATCGCGCGTTCGTACATGTCGCGGATGATCGACTTCGGGGAGACGGGGTGGTCGCGGACCCACGGGTGGCTCTTGCTGTACACGTCGTAGGCGTGCAGGAGCAGCTCTTCGAGGGGCTTGGGATAGGTGATCTCCTGGAGCCGCTCCATCCGCTCCTCGTACTCGACCCCGTCGGCCTTCATCGCGCCCACGGCCATGCCGCGTTCCTTGTTCTGCTGGGCGGCGAGGATCTGGCGCGGGTCGTCCAGCGTGGACTCCACGACCGAGACCATGTCCAGCGCGTAGGAAGGGGACTCCGGGTCCAGCAGGTCGAAGGAGGCCAGCGCGAAGGTGGACAGCGGCTGGTTCAGCGCGAAGTCCTGCTGCAGGTCGACCGTCAGCCGGATCGTGCGGCCCTCGGCGTCCGGGGTGTCGAGCTTCTCGACGACACCGCCGTCCAGCAGGGAGCGGTAGATCGCGATGGCCCGGCGGATGTGGCGCAGCTGGGCCTTGCGCGGCTCGTGGTTGTCCTCGAGCAGGTGGCGCATCGCCTTGAAGGCGTCGCCGGGCCGGGCGATGACCGACAGGAGCATGATGTTGGTGACCTTGAAGCGCGAGGTCAGCGCTTCCGGGTCGGCGGCGATGAGCTTCTCGAAGGTGGTGTCCGACCAGGCCACGAAGCCCTCGGGGGCCTTCTTGCGGACCACCTTGCGGCGCTTCTTCGGGTCGTCGCCCGCCTTCGCGAGGGCCTTCTCGTTCTCGATGACGTGCTCGGGAGCCTGGGCCACCACATAGCCGGCGGTGTCGAAGCCGGCCCGGCCGGCGCGGCCGGCGATCTGGTGGAACTCCCGGGCGCGGAGCGTGCGGACCCGGGTGCCGTCGTACTTCGTCAGCGCCGTGAACAGCACCGTGCGGATCGGGACGTTGACGCCGACGCCGAGGGTGTCGGTGCCGCAGATGACCTTCAGCAGACCGGCCTGGGCCAGCTTCTCCACCAGGCGGCGGTACTTGGGCAGCATGCCCGCGTGGTGCACGCCGATGCCGTGCCGGACGTAGCGCGAGAGGTTCTGGCCGAACTTGGTGGTGAAGCGGAAGTTGCCGATCAGCTCGGCGATCTTGTCCTTCTCCTCGCGGGTGCACATGTTGATGCTCATCAGCGACTGCGCCCGCTCGACCGCCTGGGCCTGGGTGAAGTGCACGATGTAGACCGGCGCCTGGCGGGTCTCCAGCAGCTCGGTGATGGTGTCGGTGATCGGCGTCGTGACGTACTCGTACGACAGCGGGACGGGCCGGGTCGCCGAGCGGACCACCGAGGTGGGCCGGCCGGTGCGCCGGGTCAGGTCCTCCTCGAACCGCTTCATGTCGCCGAGCGTCGCCGACATCAGGATGAACTGCGCCTGCGGAAGCTCCAGGATCGGGATCTGCCAGGCCCAGCCGCGGTCCGGCTCCGCGTAGAAGTGGAACTCGTCCATCACGACCTGGCCGATGTCGGCGTACTTGCCGTCGCGCAGGGCGATCGACGCCAGCACCTCGGCGGTGCAGCAGATCACCGGCGCGTCCGAGTTCACCGAGGCGTCGCCGGTCAGCATGCCGACGTTCTCGGTGCCGAAGAGCTTGCACAGGTCGAAGAACTTCTCCGACACCAGCGCCTTGATCGGCGCGGTGTAGAAGGTGACCTTGTCCTGGGCCAGGGCCGTGAAGTGCGCGCCCGCCGCCACCAGGCTCTTGCCGGAGCCGGTCGGGGTGGACAGGACCACGTTCGCGCCCGAGACGACCTCGATCAGCGCTTCCTCCTGAGCCGGGTACAGGGTGATGCCCTGGTCCTCCGCCCACGAGGAGAAAGCCTCGAAGAGGGCGTCGGGGTCGGCGTTCGGCGGGAGCTGATCAATGAGGGTCACACCCCCCATCTTGCCTGGCTTCCCCCCGGATCAGGGAACCGGCGGACAGAAGGAAGATCATCGGCGGTACCCTGTGCCGTCGATGCGGCCCGAACGACACCGTCAACAGGGCCCGACCAGCACACCACCGGGGCGGGAAACGACCATGATGGGTCCGGCGCACTCACTGTCCGGGGCAGCGGCCTGGCTGGGGGTGGGTGCCGCGGCGGCCGCCTCGGGACACCCGATGCCCTGGCCCGTCCTCGTCGTCGGCGCGCTCATCTGCGCCGGAGCCGCCCTCGCCCCCGACCTGGACCACAAGTCGGCGACGATCTCCCGCGCCTTCGGTCCGCTTTCCCGGGGCCTGTGCGAGGTGGTCGACAAGATCTCCTACGGGGTCTACAAAGCCACCCGGGCCCCGCGCGACGCCCGCCGCACCGGAGGCCACCGCACCCTGACCCACACCTGGGTCTGGGCCGTCCTGATCGGCGCCGGCTCCTCCGCGATCGCCGTCACCGCGGACCGGTGGGGCGTCCTCGCCCTCCTCTTCATCCACCTGGTCCTCGCCGTCGAAGGCCTGCTGTGGCGGGCCGCCCGGATGTCCAGCGACGTCCTGGTCTGGCTGCTCGGAGCGACCAGCGCCTGGATACTGGCCGGCGTCCTCGACCAGCCCGGCAACGGCTCCGGCTGGCTCTTCACCGCCCCCGGCCAGGAATACCTGTGGCTCGGCATCCCGATCGTGCTGGGCGCCCTGGTCCACGACATCGGCGACGCCCTGACCGTGTCCGGCTGCCCGATCCTGTGGCCCCTGCCCATCGCGGGCAAGCGCTGGTACCCGATCGGCCCGCCGAAGATGATGCGCTTCCGTGCCGGCAGCTGGGTGGAGCTCAAGGTCCTGATGCCCGTCTTCATGCTCCTCGGCGGAGTCGGCGGAGCCTCGGCCCTCGGCTTCTTCTGAGGTCCGTCGAACCGGTCCCGTCCGGACGCCCCTCTCCGGAGGTCCTTCGCGGCGGGCCCGGCCCGGCCCTGCCCGTAGCCTGGCGGGATGCCTGAAATCCATGAGCTCTGGCCCCTGGCGCCTTCCTCCGAGACCGACTGGCTGACGGAGCTCTGCGGGGACGGGACCCTCGGTTTCTCACCGCCCCGCAGGCCGGACGCGGCCTGGGTGCTGAACGCGATGTACGAGCACACCGGCGGGATCCTGGGCATCTCCCACCACGAGGCACGGCAGGCGGCCATCGCCGCCGGCGCCGTCACACCCAGCCGGTACGGCAGCATCGACCTGGAAATGGGGGTCGCCACGGGCGGCGGACTGGGACGCGCGGAACACCCCGGGCCGCAGTACCGCCGCCTGCGCTGGGCCGAGCTGTCCGCCCGCTGCGGGGACCCCCTGGTCCCGGAAGGGAGCTACCCGTCCCTGCACTGCTTCCCGTCCGTGAAACTGGACGACAGCTGGCCCGTCGGCATCCGGCCGCCCACGGAAGGCAGCCTCGACCGACTCACGTGGGACCGGTTGGTCGACCTGCTCACCGCACACGCCCCCGACGGCGCGGACACCCGATGCCTGGCGTACTACAACCCGTTGATGCTGGCCGCCGTCGACTTCGACGCACTGCACGTCCGTGCGGGCCGGCTCGGGGACGCGCACGCCCTCTACGACAACCCGGAGGCGGGCTTCAGCCCCTCCAACCTGTGGGCCGAGGACCGCTCCTGGGTCCTGTACACCGACTACGACCTCTGGGCCACCAAGGTCTCCGGACCCGAGGGCCTGGTCGAAGCGCTGCTCCGCGACCCGGAGATCGAGGCTGTCCGCCTGCCCTGGACCACGTAGAGAAGGACCGGGGCAGGCGGGGTGGCGCGGATCAGCCGTGCCAGGAGCGCCACAGGGCGGCGTACGCGCCGTCGGCCTCGACCAGGGCGTCGTGCGAGCCGAGCTCGGTGATGCGGCCGGCCTCGACCACCGCGATCACGTCCGCGTCGTGCGCGGTGTGCAGCCGGTGCGCGATCGCGATCACCGTGCGGCCGTCCAGCACCCGGGCCAGCGAGCGCTCCAAGTGCCGGGCCGCGCGCGGGTCCAGCAGCGAGGTGGCCTCGTCCAGTACGAGCGTGTGCGGATCGGCCAGCACCAGTCGGGCCAGCGCGATCTGCTGCGCCTGGGCCGGGGTCAGCGCCGCGGCTCCCGAGCCGACCTCGGTGTCCAGGCCGGCGTCCAGGGCCCGCGCCCAGTCCTGCGCGTCGACGGCGCCGAGCGCCGCCCACAGCTCGGCGTCACCGGCCTCCGTGCGCGCCAGCCTCAGGTTGTCCCGCAGGGAGCCCACGAAAACGTGGTGCTCCTGGTTGACCAGGGCCACGTGCTCGCGCACCCGCTCCGCCGGCATCTGCGACAGCCGCGCCCCGCCGAGGGTGATCTCACCGGTCCGCGGTGCGTAGATGCCCGCCAGGAGCCGGCCCAGCGTGGACTTGCCGGCGCCCGAAGGCCCGACCAGGGCCATCCGGGTGCCCGGCGGCACCGACATCGACACCTGGTGCAGTACGTCGACGCCCTCGCGGTACCCGAAGTGCACCTGGTCCGCCCGGACGTCCCTGCCGTCCGGTGAGACGCCCCCGTCGCCCGCATCCGGCTCGATCTCCCGCACGCCCACCAGCCGGGCCAGCGAGACCTGCGCGATCTGCAGTTCGTCGTACCAGCGCAGGATCAGGCCGATCGGATCGACCATCATCTGCGCGAGCAGAGCCCCTGTGGTCAGCTGCCCCACCGACATCCAGCCCTGGATCACGCAGTACCCGCCGATCATCAGCACCGAGCCGAGGATCGTCACGTACGTGACGTTGACGACGGGGAAGAGGACCGTCCGCAGGAACAGCGTGTACCGCTCCCACGCGGTCCACTCCTTGATCCGCCGCTCCGAGAGCTCGATCCGCCGCCCGCCGAGGCGGTGCGCCTCGATGGTGCGGCCCGCGTCCACCGTCTCGGTGAGCACGGCGGCGACCGCCGCGTACCCGGCCGCCTCGGAACGGTAGGCCCGGGGCGCCCGCCTGAAGTACCAGCGGCAGCCGATCACCAGCACCGGCAGCGCCACCAGGGCGGCCAGCGCGAGCGGCGGCGCGGTCACGGCGAGCGCCCCGTAGAGCAGCCCCGCCCAGACCACGCCGATGGCCAGCTGCGGCACGGCCTCGCGCATCGCGTTGGCCAGCCGGTCGATGTCGGTGGTGATCCGCGACAGCAGGTCACCGGTTCCCGCGCGCTCCAGTACGCCCGGCGGCAGGCCCACCGACCGCACGAGGAAGTCCTCGCGCAGATCGGCCAGCATCTCCTCGCCGAGCATCGCCCCGCGCAGCCGGACCAGCCGCACGAACACGGTCTGGACGCCGAGTGCCAGGGCGAAGAGCAGCCCCACCCGGCCCAGATGGAGTTCGTGGGCCCCTTCCGAGAGCCGGTCCACGACCTGGCCCAGCAGGTACGGGCCGACCATGGAGGCGATCACCGCGACCGTGTTGACCCCCACCAGGATCAGGAAGGCCCGCCGGTGGCGGCGGAACAGGCCGCTCACGTAGCCCCGTACCGTCGCGGAGCTGCCCACGGGCAGGGTCGCGGCCGTTTCCGGGGCGGCCGGATCGTAGTCCGGCGGCGCCACGCCGATCATGCGGATTCCTCGATCTCTGTCAGTACGGATTCCAGCCGCGGGAGCCGCTGTTCTTCCTCGGTCCGCTGTTCTTCCTCGGTCTCGCGGGTGACGACCGCCCGGTAGCGCGGGTCGCCGTGCAGCAGCTCGCGGTGCGTGCCGCTCGCCGCCGCCTTGCCCTCGTGGATCAGGACGACCCGGTCGGCGCGGTCCAGCAGCAGCGGCGAGGAAGCCAGTACCACCGTCGTACGACCGGAGCGCAGGGCCGAGATCCCGTCCGCGATCCGGGCCTCGGTGTGCGAGTCGACCGCGGAGGTCGGCTCGTCCAGTACCAGCACCTCGGGATCGGTCACCAGGGACCGCGCCAGCGCCAGCCGCTGGCGCTGCCCACCGGACAGCGAGCGGCCGCGCTCGGTGATCCGGGCGTCCATCGGGTCGTCCACCCCGTCCGGGGCGGACTGCAGCAGGGCGTCGAGCACGTCCGCGCACTGGGCCGCCGCGAGCGCCGCCGGCGCTTCGACCGCCCCGGACGCCGGTACGTCGAACAGCGCGCGCAGCGTCCCGGACAGCAGGACCGGATCCTTGTCCTGTACGAGGACCAGCGTGCGCGCGGTGTCGAGCGCGAGCTCGTCCAGCGCGACCCCGCCCAGCAGGACGGAGGGCCCGGCCGCAGCGTCCATCGGGTGCCCGCCCAGGCGTTCCGCGAGCCGGCCCGCCAGGTCGGGGTCCCCGCACACCACGGCGGTGAAGCGGCCCGCCGGGACCAGCAGTCCGGTCTCCGGGTCGTACAGGTCGGCGCCGGGTGCCGGGGTACGCGCGACCTCGGCGGCGACGACCGGTTCCGCGCGGACGACCGGTTCCGCACCGCCCTCCGCCTTCGCACCGCCCTCCGCCCTCGCGCCGCCCTCCGCCTTCGCGCCGCCCTCCTCCTGCGCGTCGGTCCGCGTCAGCGACAGCACCCGCGCCGCCCGCTTGGCGGAGGGGCGCGAGAAGGAGTACGCCATCGCGATCTCCTCGAAGTGCCGCAGCGGGTAGAGCATGGTCGCCACCGCGCTGAAGGCGGCGACGAGTTCGCCGACGTCCAGCCGGCCGTCCAGCACGAGCGCGGCCCCGTACCAGACCACCGTGACCAGCAGCGCGCCCGGCAGCAGCACCTGGATCGCGGAGATCAGGGCCCACATCCGGGCACTGTGCACCGCCGCTTCGCGGACCTGCTGCGAGGCCTCGCGGTAGCGGCCGAGGAAGAGTTCCTCGCCGCCGATGCCGCGCAGGACGCGCAGCCCCGCCACGGTGTCGGAGGCCAGCTCCGTGGCCCGGCCCGCCTTCTCCCGCTGGACGTCGGCGCGGCGGGTGGCGCGCGGCAGCAGCGGCAGGACGGCCAGGGCGAGCACCGGCATGCCGATGGCCACGACCACGCCGATCGTGGGCGCGTAGAAGAGCAGGACGACGCAGCCGATGACCAGGGTCAGGGCGGCGGCCAGAAAGCGGGAGACCGCCTCGACGAACCAGCCGATCTTCTCCACGTCGCCCGTGGACACGGCCACCACCTCACCCGCCGCGACCCGCCGGGTCAGGGCGGAACCCAGCTCGGCGGTCTTGCGGGCGAGCAGCTGCTGGACCCGCGCGGCGGCGGTGATCCAGTTGGTGACGGCCGTGCGGTGCAGCATCGCGTCGCCGAGCGAGATCGCGACGCCGAGCAGCGCGATCAGGCCGCCGACCCACAGCAGCCGGTCGCCGTCGCCGTCCACGACCGCGTCGATGCCCATGCCCACGGTGTACGGCAGGCCCGCGACGCCGCCGAAGTGGAGCAGCCCCCAGCACAGGCTTTTGGCCTGTCCGCCGAGTTGGCCCCGGCCCAGCCACCAGAGGAACCGGGGGCCGGAGCGAGCGTCGGGTACCCCTGGGTCCGGATACGGAAGATCGCTGATCTGCATGACGCCCCATGACTGGTCGAGTGTTCCAAACCGTGCAAGGTTCGCGTTCCGGACCGGTCCGGGGCAATCGATTTTCCGTTGGCCGCAGCTCTTCGCAGCAGGGTCTGCTCACCCGGCCGGCGAGCCGGAACTCGACGCCGTCCTGCCGGGGGCACCGGGCCCGCCCGGTGTCCGCTGTCAAGGCACGAATTCCCGAGACATGACGTGCGGTCTTTCGATCATGCCTAGTGGAAAGCGACCCTTCACTCCGCAGGACGGCTTGGGAGAGACCGAATGGCGACGAACCCTGAGATCAATTCGGTCGCATGCGCGCGAAAAATGGCCAAGGGCTGCCCATGCGCGCTTCGCGACACATGCGGATCGCGGGCGTCGGCCCTGCGCGAGATCAAGCGCTGGGCAGCTGCCGACCGAATACCGGAGGAATCCGACGGCATTTCCCTCGCCCGGTCCGTGACGGAACACGTGCGGCGGACGGGGAAGTATTTCCTTTCGGATCGAGCGCTTGTGCGATTGAGTGACATCAGGCGACGGCATGGGGCGAACCGCCCGTTCCTCAGCGCTTTTCTCGACTGCGCCCTCGACAAACACGAGAGGCGTTTCCAGAACCGCACCTACCTCGCGCTGCCGGTCCTGGAGCTCCTCGTGGCCGACCAGCGCGCCGGGCTCAGCGCGGACCGGATGCCGACCCTGCTGATGGCCGACGTGGTCCGTTTCGAGATCGAGGCGGCGGCCGGGTCGCCCGAGGGGCCCGGGCGGGACCGGCCGGATGCGGCGACGCTGAGCACGCGGTTGAGGCACGCCTTGAGACTCGTGACGACGGGGCTCGGGCAGTCGGGGCTCGGGCAGTCGGAGGCCGACGACCTTCCGTCGCGGCTGGCGCCCACTTCCCGGTCCCGCCTCGAAGGCCTTGCCGACCGCCTGCCCCGGCCGCCGGCGACGGATTGCGGCCGGTGGTTCGACGTCACCGTCCAGCCCGTCTCCGTCGTTCATGACGAATACTTCTTCATCCGCGTCCTCCAGACCCACGAAATGCATTTCACCGCAATAGCGGCAGCGATGAAGAAGGTGATCGAGGCGCTGCGCGCAGGGAATCCGGAAGGGGCCGTGGAGCTGCTCGACCACGCGGTCGTGATGTTCGAGCGGGCCGCAACGCTCTTCCGCGTCGTGGCCACGATGAGGGCGGAGCAGTTCTCCGCCTTCCGGCAGCACACCCAGGGTGCCAGCGCCATTCAGTCCGAACAGTACAAACGGTTCGAGAGCCTGTGCGGTGTTCCGCCCGTACCGCGCCTGCGGTCGTCCGCGTTCACGAGCGTGCCCGCCGTACGGGCCGAGGCGGAAGATCCCGGCCACGACACCGTCACCCGGGCCTACCTCGACCTCCGGAACGAGGGGCGTGTCGACCGGGCGCGGTGGAACCGCCTCGACAGGGCGATCAGCCGTCTGGAGAGCGGGCACCAGCGGTGGAAGTCGGCACATCGCGGGCTCGCCGCACGCATGCTCGGCGACGCCCACGGTACGGGCTACACCGACGGCGTTCCCTACCTGACGGAATGCCTGCGGAACCGGCTGTTCTGGCAACTGGACAGCCGGTACACCACCCGGTGACCGTGGTCTGACCGGAGCGACCGAGCCGGTTTCCGCCCGCCGCTAAGGCCGGGTCGCGCGCTCCAGTTCCAGCAGCGCCGAGTAGTAGCTGCGGCCCGTGGCCCGGTCCATGCCCACCTCGCACATCCGGTTCGCTGACAGGTGCGCGTCGAACTCCCGCGCCGTCACCTCGGCGGCCTCGCGCGCAGTCGCCGACTCCGTCAGCTCCGGGTGGAGCATGCCGCGGTCGCCCGCGAAGGCGCAGCACCCCGCGTCGTACGGGACCACCACCTCGTCGGCGCAGGCCTCGGCCACCGCCCGCAGCTGGGCCTCGTCGTCCAGGTGCCGCATCGAACAGGTGGGGTGGAGCACCGCCGAGCCCACCGTGCGCCGGACCTCCAGGTGCGGCAGCAGCTCCTCGGCGGCCCAGACGATGGAGTCGACGATCCGCAGCTCGGCGTGGAGCGAGCGGTTGTCGTCGGTCAGGTACGGGACCACCTCGTGCGCGATGCCCAGGGTGCAGGAGGACGCGTCGACCACGAGCGGCAGCCGCCCGCCGGCCGTCCAGCCCCAGGCGGCCTCCACGATCCGGTTGGCCATCACGCGGTTGCCGGCGTCGTACCCCTTGGAGTGCCAGATCGTCGCGCAGCAGGTGCCCCGGACGTCCCCGGGGATCCACACCGGCCTGCCGGCCCGCTCCGACACCGCCACCACGGCCTCGGGGAGGGAAGGACCGGGCCGGTCTCCCGGACCGCCGAAGATCCGGTTGACGCAGGCCGGGTAGTACACCGCGGCCGCGCCCCCGCGCCGGGTGGCGGGCAGCTTGCGGGCCGCGGCGCCGGGAACCTGCGGCAGCCATTCCGGAACCAGGTCGGGCCGTACGGCCTTGCGCGCGGCCCCCGTCACGGCCTGCAGGATCCGGTTTCCGACGGCGTCGGTGATCTTGTCGGCGGCGGCCACGGCCAGCCGCGCGGCCACTTCGACCGCGCCGAAGCGCAGGGCGGCGAGCTCGGCCGCGCGCTCCTCGCGCGGGCTGTGCCGGCGGTGGCGGAAGTCCTTCATCAGCGCGCCGGTGTCGATGCCGACGGGGCAGGCGAGTTTGCAGGTGGAGTCGCCGGCGCAGGTGTCCACGGCGTCGTACCCGTACGCGTCGAGCAGACCGTCGAGCACGGGGGAGCCGGGCTGCTGGCGCATCATCTCCCGGCGCAGCACGATCCGCTGGCGCGGGGTGGTCGTCAGGTCCTCGCTGGGGCAGGTCGGTTCGCAGAACCCGCACTCGATGCAGGGATCGGCGACGGCCTCCACCTGCGGGATCGTCTTGAGGCCGCGCAGGTGCGCCTTCGGGTCGCGGTCCAGGAGGATCCGCGGGGCGAGAACCAGGTCGGGGTCGATGACGCGCTTGGTGCGCCACATCATCTCGGTGGCCCGGGGCCCCCACTCCAGTTCCAGGAAGGGGGCCATGTTGCGGCCGGTGGAGTGCTCGGCCTTCAGGGAGCCGTCGAAGCGCTCCACGGTGAGCCGGCAGAAGGCCTCCATGAACGCGGCGTACCGCTCCACGTCCGCGGGCCGGGCGGCGTCGAAGGCGAGCAGGAAGTGCAGGTTGCCATGGGCGGCGTGGCCGGCGACGGCGGCGTCGAAGCCGTGCTCCGCCTGGAGTTCGAGGAGGGCCTCGCAGGCCTCGGCCAGCCGGGACGGGGGGACCGCGAAGTCCTCGGTGATCAGGGTGGTGCCGGACGCGCGGGCGCCGCCGACGGCGGTGACGAAGGCCTTGCGGGCCTTCCAGTAGCCGGAGATGGTCTTGGCGTCGCGGGTGAAGGCATTGGTCACCGAAGCCACCGGCGCCACCAGGTCCAGCCCGGCCAGCACCTCGCCGGCGCGCCGCTCGTACTCCGCGCGGCCGGCCTCGTCGGGGGCCCGGAACTCCACCAGCAGCGCGGTGGTGTCCTTGGGCAGCCGGGCCCAGTCGGCGGGGACGCCCGCGACGCTCACCGAGGCGCGCAGGGTGTTGCCGTCCATCAGCTCGACGGCCAGCGCCCCCGCCTCGTTGAAGAGCGGTACGGCGGCGGCCGCGGCGGGCAGCGAGGGGAAGAAGAGCAGGGCGCTGGTGAGCTCGCGGTCCAGCGGCAGGGTGTCGAAGACGACCTCGGCGATGAAGCCGAGCGTGCCCTCGGAGCCGACCATCAGCCCGCGCAGGATCTCCACCGGGGTGGCGCCGTCGAGGTAGGCGTCGAGGCGGTAGCCGGTGGTGTTCTTGATCTCGTACTTGGCCCGGATGCGCGCGACGAGCTCCGGATCGGCCTCGATCTCCTTCTTGATCTCCATCAGACCGTGGCACAGGGCGGGCTCGGCCCGCTCAAGCTCCTCGTCGGCGAGCGGGTCGGCGGTGTCCACGACGGTGCCGCTCGGCAGGACGAAGGTGAGGGAGGACAGGGTGCGGTACGAGTTCCTCGTGGTGCCCGCCGTCATGCCGGAGGCGTTGTTCGCGACGACTCCGCCGAGGGTGCAGGCGATGGCGCTGGCCGGGTCCGGGCCCAGGACGCGGCGGTGGCGGGCCAGCGCGGCGTTGGCACGCACGACGGTGGTGCCGGGCCGGATCCGGGCGCGCAGGCCGTCTTCCAGCACCTCGACCCCGGCCCAGTGGCGGCGGACGTCGACGAGGATGTCCTCGCCCTGGGCCTGGCCGTTGAGCGAGGTCCCAGCGGCCCGGAAGACCACCTCGCGCTGCTTGCCGTGGGCGTAGGACAGGACGGCGGAGACGTCGTCGATGTCCTCGGCGATCACGACGACCTGCGGGATGAAGCGGTACGGGGAGGCGTCGGACGCGTAGCGGACCAGGTCGGAGATGCCCGAGAGCACCTTGTCGGCGCCCAGCAGCTCGGCCAGCTCGCTGCGCAGTACCTCGGGGGTGCCCGTCGAGGCGCGGTCCGGCACCCGGTCGGGGGCGGGGCCGCTGATGGTGCGCGGGCGCAGGGCCCCCGGCTTCGGTTCCAGCAGTGGCATCTGCAGCAGCCCCTCAACTCGCGCCGTGTCGGTCGTTCTCACTCGTTCGGCGCAGCCCCGGCCCTGTCCCGGCCGGACCGTCGCCCGTCAGCAGCCGTGCTCCGCCGGAGCGTCCGCCAGAGCGTTCAGCAGACCGCCGAGCACCTCGCGCTGATCGGCGGTCAATGGAGCCAGGATCTCCTCTGCGGCGCCGGTTCGCGCGTTGCGCAGGCGGCGCAGCGTGGCGCGGCCGGTGTCGGTGAGCTCGATCCTTATGACACGGCGGTTCTCCGGGTCGGGCACGCGGCGGACGCAGTCGGCGCCCTCCAGGCCGTCGACCAGCGTGGTCACGGCACGGGGCACCACCTCCAGACGGGCGGCGAGGTCCGCCATCCGGGGCGGCCGCGCCGTGGAGAGGTGGGCGACGGTGCGCAGCAGCCGGGACTGGGCCGGGGTGATGCCGAGAGGCTCCAGATGGCGCTTCTGGATGCGGTGGAGCCGCCGGGTCAGGCGGAGCAGCTGCTCGGCGAGCACGCTGTCCGTGGTGTCGGCGGTGGCGGCGGCGGTGGTGTCGGTCTCGGGAGCGGTGCTCATGCTGCGGTCCTCATAATGGGAACGATATCAGGACCAGATTCATTGTGAGTATAGGTAACAATGAGCTATGCTCATTCGAGTCTCGTCACCTGTCATGAAGGAGGCCCATGCGCCCCAAAGAACCCGAGTGGGAACCCTCGAAAGAATCCCTGGACCCCAGCGGTCCCGCCCCGGACGAGCGGCCGCGCGAGCTGCGCCGCATCGTCGGCCTCTTCCGGCCCTACCGGGGCCGCCTCGCCGTCGTCGGCGTGCTGGTCGCCGCGTCCTCGCTGGTCGGGGTCGCCACCCCCTTCCTGCTGAAGGAGGTCCTCGACGTCGCGATCCCGCAGGGCCGTACCGGGCTGCTCAGCCTGCTCGCCCTCGGCATGATCGCGACCGCGGTCGTCACCAGCATCTTCGGCGTGCTCCAGACCCTGATATCCACCACCGTCGGCCAGCGCGTCATGCACGATCTGCGCACCGCCGTCTACGCACAGCTCCAGCGGATGCCGCTGGCCTTCTTCACCCGTACGCGGACGGGCGAGGTGCAGTCCCGCATCGCCAATGACATCGGTGGCATGCAGGCCACGGTCACGTCCACGGCGACCTCCCTCGTCTCGAACGCGACGGCCGTCATCGCCTCCGTCGTCGCCATGCTCGCGCTCGACTGGCGGCTCACGCTCGTCTCGCTCGCCCTGCTGCCCGTCTTCGTGTGGATCAGCCGCCGCGTCGGCGGGGAGCGCAAGAAGATCACCGCGCAGCGCCAGAAGCAGATGGCCGCGATGGCCGCGACGGTCACCGAGTCCCTGTCCGTCAGCGGCATCCTGCTCGGCCGCACGATGGGCCGCGCCGATTCGCTCACCACCTCCTTCGCGGAGGAGTCCGAGAAGCTCGTCGACCTCGAAGTGCGCTCCAGCATGGCCGGGCGCTGGCGGATGTCCACCATCGGCATCGTCATGGCCGCCATGCCCGCGCTCATCTACTGGGCGGCCGGCATGGCCCTGCAGACCGGAGCCCCCTCGCTCTCGGTCGGTACCCTCGTCGCCTTCGTCACCCTCCAGCAGGGGCTGTTCCGGCCCGCCGTGAGCCTGTTGTCGACCGGCGTCCAGATCCAGACCTCCCTGGCGCTCTTCGCCCGCATCTTCGAGTACCTCGACCTGCCGGTGGACATCACCGAGCGCGAGGACCCGGTCCGCCTCGACCGCGCCAAGGGCGAGGTCCGCCTGGAGGACGTCCACTTCGCCTACGACGGCAAGAGCGGCCCCACCCTGACGGGCATCGACATCACGGTCCCGGCCGGTGGTTCCCTCGCGGTGGTCGGGCCGACCGGATCCGGCAAGAGCACGCTGAGCTACCTCGTGCCCCGGCTCTACGACGTCACCGGCGGCCGGGTCGCCCTCGACGGCGTCGACGTGCGCGACCTCGACTTCGACTCCCTGGCCCGCTCCATCGGCGTGGTCTCCCAGGAGACCTACCTCTTCCACGCCTCCGTCGCCGACAACCTGCGCTTCGCCAAGCCGGACGCCACCGACGAGGAGGTAGCGGAGGCGGCCCGCGCGGCCCAGATCCACGATCACATCGAGTCCCTGCCCGACGGGTACGACACCTTGGTCGGCGAGCGCGGCTACCGGTTCTCCGGCGGAGAGAAGCAGCGCCTGGCCATCGCGCGCACCATCCTGCGCGACCCGCCGGTGCTCATCCTCGACGAGGCCACCAGCGCGCTGGACACCCGCACCGAGCACGCCGTGCAGCGCGCCATCGACAACCTCTCCCAGGGCCGCACCACCATCACCATCGCCCACCGCCTCTCCACCGTGCGCGACGCCGACCAGATCGTGGTGCTCGACGGAGGCCGGATAGCGGAGCGCGGCACCCACGAGGAACTGCTGAAGGCCGACGGCCGGTACGCCGCCCTCGTCCGGCGTGACCGGGAGAGTGCGCTCAAGCCGGAGACCCCGACGTCCGGGGGGCTCCTGTCCGGGCCGCTCGGTTCCGAGATGCGCACGGCGGATCTGCTGAAGCCCGGGACGTTCAAGCCGGACACCCTGCGCGGCACCGAGCAGACCCCGGTGAATGTGTGATCGTATGACCGGCACACGGGCGGGATGTCGGGAATCCGGCGGTTCGCGGGTTAGCGTGCCCGCATGCGTCATGAGAACCGGCCGCCGCCACCGCGCCGTTCCCGGCTCACCCGCCGGGGCAGGCTGGCGCTCTTCCTCGGAACCGTCCTGGGGCTCGGGGCAGCCCTCCTGATCCCGTTGTTTCCCGGCGAGGAACCGCCCGAGAAGCCGCGCCAGTTGCTGATCCCCGAGGGCTGGCGGGTCCCACAGGTCTACGCCGCCATCGACCGCGAACTGAAGCTCCCGGCCGGCTCCGCCAAGGCCGCGGCCGCCACGGCCGCCCTGCCCCTGCCCGCCGAGGCGAAGGGCAATCCGGAGGGTTACCTCTTCCCGGCCACCTATCCGGTGACCTCGAAGTCCACCCCGGCCTCACTGCTCACGTACATGGTCGAGACGGCCAACAAGAGCCTCGCCACCAAGGCCGTCGCGGACGGCGGCAAGGCCCACGGGATGACCCCGTACCAGACGGCCACCCTCGCCAGCATCATCGAGGCGGAGGCCGAGACCCGCGGGGACATGGGCAAGGTCGCCCGGGTGGTGCACAACCGGCTGGCGAAATCGATGCCGCTCCAGATGGACTCCACCATCAACTACGCGCTGAACCGCTCCACGGTGGACACCAAGCTGAGCGAGACGAAGATCGACAGCCCCTTCAACACGTACGAGCGCCAGGGACTGCCGCCCACCCCGATCGACAGCCCCGGCCTGCAGGCCATGGCGGCCGCGGTGGCCCCGACACCCGGGGACTGGCTCTTCTTCGTCACCGTGAAGCAGGGGGACACCCGCTTCTCGGCGACGTACGAGGAACACAAGCGGCACGTGGCCGAGTTCAACCGGATCCGGGCGGCCTCGCGCGCGACCTGAGGCACTCCGCGAAGGGCCGGCCTAGCGGATGCCGGTCCGGGCGCGGGTGAGCAGGCGGTGGATCTCGCGGACCGCGGCGCCGCCGGCGCGGTTGGCGCCGATGGTCGACGCCGAAGGACCGTAGCCGACCAAGTGGATCCGCTCGTCGCGGACCGCGCGGGTGCCGTCGAGCCGGATGCCGCCACCCGGCTCGCGCAGGCGCAGCGGAGCCAGGTGGTCGATGACCGGGCGGAAGCCGGTGGCCCACAGGATCACGTCCGCTTCGACCCGGGTGCCGTCCGCCCAGGCGGCCCCGCTCCTGGTGAGGTGGTCGAACATCGGTCGGCGGTCCAGGACTCCCGACTCCAGCCCGCCCCGGACGGCCTCGTTCAGCGGTAGCCCGGTGACGCTGACCACGCTCCGGGGCGGCAGTCCCTGCCGTACCCGTTCCTCCACCAGGGCCACCGCCGCGCGGCCCTGTGCCTCGCCGAAGCTCCCGTCGCGGAACACCGGGGGCCGGCGGGTGACCCAGGTGGTCTCCGCCGCCACCTCGGCGATCTCCAGCAGGTGCTGCACCGCCGAGGTGCCGCCGCCCACCACGATGACCCGGGCTCCGGCGAACTCCGCCGGCCCCGGGTAGTTCGCCGTGTGCAGCTGGCGGCCCCGGAAGAGCTCCTGCCCGGGGTAGCGCGGCCAGAACGGCCGGTCCCAGGTCCCGGTGGCGTTGATCAGCGCCCGCGCCGACCAGGTGCCGGATCCGGATTCCACCAGCAGCCGGCGGTCCGCCCCGTCGCGTACGGCGGTGACGTCCACGGGGCGGCGTACGCGCAGGTCGAAGTGGTCCTCGTAGGCGGCGAAGTACTCCGCGATCACCTCGGAGGACGGGCGCAGCGGATCGGCGCCGGTGAGTTCCATCCCGGGCAGCGCGTGCATGCCGTGGACCTTGCCGTAGGTGAGCGAGGGCCAGCGGAACTGCCAGGCGCCGCCCGGGCGCGGCGCGTGGTCCAGGACCACGTGGCCGATGCCCGCCCGCGCCAGGTGGTAGGCGCCGGACAGGCCGGCCTGCCCCGCGCCCACGACCACCACGTCCACGTCCTGCACCGCGAATTCGTTCACGGTTCTACTAACTGGGAGCGGCGCCGAGATCTTCCCGGAGCCCGCCGGTCCCCCGTCGGGACGCGATCCGTCAGGGGCGGTGCGCGCGGAGGGTGGCCAGGACCGGGTCCCTGGGCTGGAGGGTGAGGCCCGGGAGGACCCTCGCGCGGGTCGGGCCGCTGTCCAGGTGGAAGCGCTGGGCGATGACGGCCAGTACGAGGGCGGCCTCGACCAGGGCGAAGCGGGCACCCAGGCAGGCGCGCGGGCCGCCGCCGAAGGGGAACCAGGCGTGTTCCGGGATCTGGTGAGCTGCGTCCGCATCCCACCGTTCGGGGCGGAAGGCCTCCGGCTCCGGGAACCAGCGCTCGTCCCGGTGCATGGACCACGGGCTGGTCCACACCGACAGGCCGGCCGGGACCGGACGCCCGCCGAGGGTGGCGCCCTCCCTCGCCACCGCGGAGATCAGCCAGATCGGCGGGTAGATCCGCAGCGCTTCCTTGACCACCTGCTGGGTCCAGGGCAGCCGCGCGTAGTCCTCGTACGCCGGCAGCCGGCCGCCGAGCACCCGGTCCAGCTCCTCCGTCAGCCGTTCCCGTGCCTCCGGTGCCCCCGAGAGCAGTTGCCAGGCCCAGGTCAGGGTGGTGGACGTGGTCTCGTGGCCGCCGATGTACAGGGTGATCGACTCGTCCCGCAGCTCCGTGCGCGACAGCGGCCCGCCGTCCTCGTCGCGGGCGGAGAGGAGCCTGCTCAGCAGGTCGTCCCGCTCCTCGCCGGCCGCCGAGGCCGCCTCGTGCTCCCGGATGACGTGCTCGATCTCGCGGTCGAGGACGTCCACGGCCGCCCGCATCCGGCGCCTCCCCGGAGTCTGCACCCACGGCGGCAGGAACATCGTCACGCCCCGGAACTCGGCGCCGAGTTCGCGCTGCGCGGTGGCCATGGCCGCGCTGATCGGCGCCTCCCGGCCGGCGGCGTCGCTCCCGAACAGGGTGCGCACCGCGATCCGTTGGGTGAGCCCGGCCATCTCCCGGTGCACGTCGATCCGCGCGCCGTCGCCCCAGCCGCAGACCAGCGCGTCGGCGCACTCCACCATCGTGCCCGCGTACGCGCGCACTTGGCGCGGGCGCACCGAGGGCTGGACCAGTGCGCGCTTGCGCCGCCAGTCCTCGCCGGTGGCCACGACCACCCCGTTGCCGAGCAACTGACGGAAGGCCCAGCCCAGTTCGGTCGGACTGAAGGTGGACTCCACGGCGCCGAGCAGTTCACCGGCGTGTTCCGGCCGCGAGACCAGGATGTTGCGCTGCGGGCCGAGCGCCCAGGGCACCCAGTCCCCGTACTCGTCGCGCAGCGACTCGAAGAAGGCCAGCGGATCGCGGGCGAAGGCGGGGAGGTTCCCCACCAGGGGCCAGCGGCGCGGTCCGCGCTCGGAGCCCGGGGGCAGCAGGGTGGCGGTCACCCGGGCATGGTGACAGCGCCGCCCCCAGGATGCCAGAGCATCCGTGGAACGCCGGGTGGCCGCAGAAGCGCCGAACCCCGCGCGTCCGGACGGCTCAGGCCGCTTGCGCGGCGGTGAGCCAGGTGTAGGCGCTCTCCGCGCTGAACTCCCTCTGCCCGGAGGGGAAGAGGAGCCCGGCCGCCGCGAAGGCCGGGTCGTCGGCGGTGGCCGCCACGTACGGGACCGCCATGCACCGCATGCCCGCCGCGTGCGCGGCCAGGGCGCCCGGCGCCGCGTCCTCGACGACCACACATTCGGCGGGGTCCGCGCCCAGCCGGCGCGCCGCCTCCAGGAACACGTCCGGGGCGGGCTTGCCCTGCGCGACTTCCTCGGCGGAGACCACCGTGGTCAGCAGCGCGTCCAGCCCGGTGCCCGCCAGGACCGCGTCGATCGCCTCGCGCGAGGAACCGGAGGCCACCGCCATCGGGACGCCGTCCGAGTGCAGCCGCCGCACGAACGCGCGCATCTCGGGATAGGCCTCGGTGTGGGTCCGGGCGAGCTTCAGGTAGGCGGCGTTCTGCTCGGCGAGCAGTTGGTCCACCGGGGCCGCGATCCCGTACTCGTCGCGGAGGATCTCCAGGGTTTCCAGGGTGCCGATGCCGATGTACCGGGAGTGCTGCTCCCAGGTGAAACCGGGGACCCCGTGGCGCTCCAGCGTGCGCCGCCCCGACTCGTAGTAGTTCGGCTCGCTGTCCACGAGGGTGCCGTCGAGATCGAATATGACGGAGATCATCCGTAGTGCCCGTCCTGCCGGTGCCGGTCCTGCCGGTGCCTGTCTCATGCCTGTCCCGACCATCTTGTCAGGGTTTGCGTGCCGCCCGTCCCACGGACTCGACCAGCGGGAGGAGCCGGTGCGGCACCCGCTCGCGCAGCGCGACCTCCGTCCGGGTGCGCACCACGCCGGGCAGCCGGATCAGCCGCTGGATGACGTCCTCGAGATGCGCGTTGTCCCGCGCGGCCACCCGGGTCAGCAGGTCCCCGCCGCCGGTGATGGAGAAGGCCTCGATGATCTCCGGTACGGAGGCCAGCGCGTCGCCGACCTCGTCCAGGTGCCCCTGGGTTACCTCGATGTGCACGAAGGCCAGGACGGGATGCCCGAGCGCGGCGGGGGAGAGCACGGGCCCGGTCCCGGTGATCACCCCGGTGCGCTCCAGCCGGTCCAGCCGGGCCTGGAGGGTGCCGCGCGCGACGCCGAGGATCCGGGCGTACTCCCGGATGCTGGTGCGCGGCTGCTCGATCAGCAGGCGCAGGATCCGTGTGTCGAGCTCGTCCACCGCCATGCCGCGACTGTACCAATGCGTCACCATCCGTCACCATGCGTCCTGGATCAAACCCCCTGTGACCTGCGGTGGCGCCGCGGTCGCCGGGCGGCCGGGGAAGGAAGCCGCTGGTGCGGGCCCGGTACGCGGCGTAGCCGGGGCGGTCCGCCATGTGCCGCTCCAGCAGCCGTTTCCCGCTGCCGCCGATCAGCAGGTACGACATCACGAGCGGGGAGACCACCGACACCGCCACTGCTCCGCCGAGGTCCAGGCGGTCAGCGACAGCCCCCACCACACGCAGAAGTCGCCGAAGTTGTTCGGGTGCCGGGTGCCGGGTGCAGGACCACAGGCCCCGGTCCATGATCCGTCCCCGGTTCGCGGGATCGGCCTTGAACCGGGCCGGCTGGTGGTCGCCGACCGCCTCGAAGAGCAGCCCGCACAGCCACAGCGCCGCGCCCGCCACGGCCAGGGCCCCGGGGCGCCCGGTCGCGTACGCCGCCGCCTGCACGGGCAGCGAGACCAGCCAGACCAGGCCCGCCTGGAGCAGGTAGACCGTGCGCAGCGCGTACCAGGTCCGGTTGCCCGGAGCCCTGGCGGGCATCCGCTCGTACCGCGGGTCCTCGCCGTGCCCCCGGCCGCGCCACGCGATGTGCCCGGCCGGCCGCAGGCCCCACACCACCGCCAGGACCGCCGGCAGCGGGTGCCGGCCGCCTGACAGCGGGTCCGCCTCGGCCGGGGAGCGTTACGTCGAGGTCGAACACCTGCTGTCCTGGTACGTCTCCGCGGCCCTGCACCGGAGCCGGCCCTGCACCGGATCCGGCGGCCCGCCCCGGAGCCGTTCCCGGCCCCGCCCGTGCTCCTGGTCTGCGCGCCCGGGGAACAGCACAGCGTCCAGATGGAAGCGCTGGCCGCCGCCCTCGGCGAACGGGCCCTGCCGGTGCGGATGTTCGGAGCGGCCCTGCCCGCCGACGCCCTGTGCGAGGCCGTCCGGCGGACGGGCCCGCGGGCCGTCGTCCTGTGGGCGCAGTCCCGTACGACCGCGGACGCCGCGCCGGCGAGGGCGGTGGCGGGCATCGAGTGGGGCCTGCGCGGCGCCCGCGGCCACTCGGCGCTGCTGCTCGCCGGCCCCGGCTGGGGCGCCGGGGCGGCAGCCCAACCCACCCGCACCGAGCGGCTGTTCGGACTCCGCTCGGGGCTGGCCGTCATCGAATCGGTTGTGGCACTCCGGGCTCCGGCTCCAGGGAATGCCGCAGGACGTGCAGCGCCCGCCGCATGTGGCTCTTGACGGTGCCGAGCGGGAGCCCGGTGCGGTCCGCGATCTGCGACTGCGTCAGGTCCGCGTAGAAGGCAAGCCGCAGCGCCTGCTGCTGCGCCGACGGCAGCCGCGCCAACTCGCCGAGCAGCAACACCCGTTCCACGGCCCGCTCCGGCCCCGGCTCCGGTTCCGGCCGGCCCTGCGCGCAGACGCGCGCGGCGGCCTGGACCACCCGGGCCCGCCGGGTGCGGGCCTCCAGCGCGTCGGCCACCTCGTGCCGGGTGATGCCGGTCAGTCAGGCCCCGAGGCCGCCCGGCCCGGGCCGGTACCCGCCGCGGCCGCGCCACGCGGCGAGGAAGACCTGCTGGGTCACGTCCTCGGCCTCCCGCTCGTCGCCGAGCGAGCGGGAGGCCAGCGCGTGCACCAGCGGCCGCCAGCGCCGGTAGACCACCGTCGCGCAGTCCTCGTCGCCCGCCGCGAAACCTGCCGCCAGCCGGGCGCCGTCCTGGTCGTCCATGCCCCGAGCCTCGCGAGCACGGCCCCGCGGGCCGAGTTGCACCGCTTGCGCATCGATTCCGACGGGCGCACAGCGGGCGCAAAGTGGACGCACCACGGCGCCGCGGCCCCTCAGGGACTGCGCCCCGATGGCGCAGGCACTAGGGTCCGAAGAGTGAGCGATCTGCTGCTGGTGAGGCACGGCGAGACCGCCTGGAGCGCGACCGGACGGCACACGGGCCGCACCGACGTCCCGCTGACCGCGCGCGGGGTCGAGGAGGCCATCTCGCTCTTCCCGTACTTCCGCGACCGCAGCCCCGCCCTGGTCCTGACCAGCCCCCTGCGCAGGGCCGCCGCCACCGCCGAGCTCGCCGGCCTGACCGGCGCCGCGGCCGACCCCGACCTGTACGAGTGGGACTACGGCGGCTACGAGGGCATCACCACCGCCGAGATCCTGCGCGAGCGCCCCGACTGGTCCCTGTGGACCGACGGGGTACCGCCCGGCGACGAGGAGCACCCCGGCGAGAACGCCGCCCAGGTCGGCGCCCGCGCGGACCGGGTGCTCGCCCGGGCGGCCGAGGTACTGCGCGCGGACGGCGGCAACGTCGTCCTGGTGGCCCACGCGCACCTGCTGCGGGTGCTGACCGCCCGCTACCTCGGTCTGCCGCCCGAGGCCGGACGCCTCTTCCTGCTCCGTACGGGCACCTTCAGCATGCTGTCCACGGAGCACGGCCTGCCCGTCGTCGCGGGGTGGAACACCCGCCCCTGACGCTCGCGCGACGCCCCCGCCTCGCGCGCCGGCCCCGTCTGCGTGACGATGCGTACATGGCCCACCATGGCTCGGACGGCATGCCCCCTGAGCCCCCGGAACCGGTTCCGGCGCCGGAACCGGGAGCGAGGGCCGTCACGGACCCCGCCGACGCGGAACCGGGACTCAAGGCCAATGCCATCGGCTTCCTCGACGCCCTCGTCATCGGCCTGAACTCGACCTCGCCCGCCTACTCCCTGGCCGCGGTCATCGGGCCGATCGTCGCGCTCGCCGGCATCTACGCGCCCGGCGTCATGCTGGCCTCCTTCGTCCCGATGCTGCTGATCGCCGCCGCCTTCTACTACCTCAACAAGGTCGACCAGGACTGCGGGACCACCTTCTCGTGGGTGACGCGCGCGATGGGCCCCTGGGCGGGCTGGCTCGGCGGCTGGGCCATCGCGATGACCGGCGTCCTCGTCATCGGCTCGCTGGCCGACGTCGCCGTGCACTTCGGACTGCTCGCCGCCGGACTCGACAGCTGGGCGGCGAACGAGGCACTGCGCCAGACCCTGACCGTCGTCGTGATCCTGGCCATGACCGCGGTCTGCGTCATCGGTACCGAGATGTCGGCCCGGCTCCAGGACGTCCTGATCCTCGCTCAGGTCTTCTTCCTGCTGGTCTTCGCCGTGGTCGCCCTCTACCGCGTCTACGCCGGCACCAGCAGCCTCGACGGCACCAGACCCGCGCTCGAGTGGCTCAACCCCTTCGGAGCCGGCGGCGCCGCCCTCACCGGCGGCCTGCTGCTGGGCGTGTTCATCTACTGGGGCTGGGAGTCGGCGGTCAACCTCACCGAGGAGGTCGAGAACTCGGCCACCGCACCGGGCAAGGCCGGCATCTGGTCCACCGTGGTCCTGCTGGTGACGTACCTGTCCGTCGGCTTCGCGGTCGTCGGCTACGCCGGGACGCAGTTCCTCGCCGAGAACGCCGCCGAGGAGGAGGCCGTCTTCGCGGTCCTCGCGCACGAGGTCATGGGCGGCTGGGACTGGGTCGTGCTGCTCGCCGTCTGCACCTCCGCGCTCGCCTCCACCCAGACCACGATCATCCCGGCCTCCCGCACCGCCCTGTCCATGGCCCGCCGGCACGCGCTGCCGCCGAACCTCTCGCACATCCACCCCCGCTTCCGGACCCCGGACGTCAGCACCTGGTGGGTGGCCGGCATCGCCATCGCCTGGTACCTCGCCGTCAACCAGATCAGCGAGAACGCCCTCCTGGACTCCCTGACCGCCCTCTCCCTGCTGATCTCCTTCTACTACGCCCTCACCGGCCTGGCCTGCGCCGTCTACTACCGGCGCCACCTGCTGGAGAGCGTGCACAACTTCCTGCTGATCGGCCTCGGCCCGGTGCTCGGCGCCGGGCTGCTGGCCTGGCTGCTCGTGCAGTCGGTCGACGACATGTCCGACCCGGAGAACTCGGCGAGCGGCGTCTCCTGGCTCGGCCTCGGCCCGCCGCTGGTCATCGGGATCGGCATCGCCGTCGTCGGCGTGCTCGTCATGTGCTTCTGGCGGATCAGGGACGGCCGCTTCTGGCAGGAGCGGCGCGGCGTCGCCGACCCGGCCCTCGTCCACGCGGCCAGGAAGCCCCGAAGCCCTGAAGTACCGAAGCCCTGAAGTACCGAATCCCTGAACGCCGCATTCAGCCCGTCCCGCAGCACCGACCGCATGCCGGCCGAGAGGAGCCCCGATGTCCGTCGTCCTCGGGTACGACGAGTCGCCCGGCGCCGAGCGCGCCCTGCGGGTGGCCCTGGAGGTGGCCACCGCCTTCGGCGAGCCGCTCGTCCTCGTGTACGGGGCGGCCGCCCCGGGCCCCACCGGCGAGGAGTACCGCGCACACCGGGAGGCCGTCCTGGAGGCCGGCCGCAGCGCGCTCGCGCGGGCGGTGGAGGCCGCCGACGAGGCGGGAGTGCCGTCCACGGTCGAGGTGGCCGACGCGAAACCGGCCCAGGCACTGCTCGACGCCGCCGAACGGTACGACGCCCGGGTGATCATCGTGGGGAGCTGGGGCGACAGCCCGATCCGGGGCGCCCTGCTCGGATCCACCCCGCACAAGCTCCTGCACCTCTCCCCGGTCCCGGTCCTGTGCGTCCCGACCGAGCACGTCTCCGGGGACTGACCCGCCGCCCGGTCCGTTGGCCTTCCCGTGGCCGAAGATCACCGCTCCGGGCTGTGCCAATGGCCCAGTCAGGGCGGGCCGAGTTGAGCCATTGCCCCTGTGGATGCTTATCTGTGTCGTATCCATGTATCTACGGCGCCACGCAGCGCCGGACGGCAACGAAGCCGCTCCGGACCGTGGCGCCTTCGCCGTGCCCGTGTGCCGCCCACCACCCCCGGGCGGATACGGGTCCGGCGTGCTCCATCGCAAGGGGGGCGGGCACACCGCCGTGAAGAGGATGTTCGTGGCTCCGGATCCGGGGCGCGCAAGACTCAGGAACGCCGCGCGGGCCGTCATCGGCGTCGCTCTCGCCGTGGCCGTGGCCGAGCTGTGCGGGCTCTCCCTCGTCGCGTCGATCACCGGGGGACTGGCGGCCCTGCTCGCCCTGTTCACCGTGACCGACTCGACGGTGCGCGCCCAGCGGGTGACCACCGCCCTGCTGCCCGCCGCCGGATTCCCCGTGCTGGCCCTGGCCACCACCCTGCACGGCGTACCGCTCGCCCGTGACGCGGTGTTCGTCGCCGTGGTCTTCGCCGGCGTCTACGCCCGCAGGTGGGGGGCGCGCGGCCACGCCCTCGGGATCTTCGCCTTCATGAACTTCTTCGTCACGCAGTTCCTGCACGCCCGGCCCGGGCAGCTGCCGGAGCTCTACGCGGCCGTCGCACTGGCCCTCCTGTCGGCCGGAGCCGTGCGGTTCGTGCTGTGGCCGATCGAGCGGCACGTGCCGCCCGCCGCCGCAGTGCCCGCGCCGCCCGGGACCGGGCTGGCCCGCCCGACCACCCGCCAGGCCTTCCAGGCCACCGCTGCCTGCGCGGTCGCGCTGGGCATCGGCCAGACCCTGTCGCAGGACCGCTGGTACTGGGCGGTCGGCACCGCCTGGTGGATCTTCGTCAACACCGCCTCGCGCGGCGAGACCCTCGTCCGAGGCTTCCGCCGGGTCCTCGGCACGGTGTTCGGGATCGGCGCGGGCCTGCTGATAGCCATCCCACTGAACGGGGCGCCGGCGCCCACGGCCGTCCTGGTGGCTCTCTGCGTCTTCGGGATCTTCTACACCGCCGCCGTGTCCTACAGCTGGATGATGCTGGCCGTCACGGTGATGGCCGGCCTGCTCTACGGACTGCTGGGCGTACTCGATCCCGGTCTGCTCGTCCTGCGCCTGGAGCAGACGGCCGTCGGCGCGGTGTGCGCCGGGCTGGCCGTGATCCTGGTGCTCCCGGTGACCACGCACGCGACCAACGACATGTGGATCCAGCGCGCGCTGCGCTGCGTCCGCACCTGCACGGCCGAGGCCGCGGCGCGGCTCGCCGGCTCCCCGGTCGCCGACCCCGCGCCGCACGCCGCGGAGCTGGAGCTGTTCCTGGGCCGGGTACGGCTCTCCCTGGCTCCTCTCGTCCACCCGCTGAGCCCCTACCGCGGCCGCAAGGCCAGGGCCCGCCGGGTGCTCGCGCTGCTCGACGAGTGCGCCGTGGAAGTCCGTGGTCTGGTCTCCGTGGCGGCGGACCCGGACGCGAGCCACGACGCCCGGCTCGCGGCGGCGTGCTGGCGCGTGGAGGCTGCCGTAGAAGCGCTGCTGACGCCGGAAACGGAACGCGCCACGGAGGCGGAGCACCGGTCGGCCGCCGCGGCCCTGAACCCCGCGCGGGCCGCGTCGGAGCCCGCGCTGGCACATCTGCACGGTCTGGAGCGGCTCCTCGCGCAGCTCGACGGACCGCTGCGCAGTGCGGCACGCCCCCCGCTCGTGGGGGCCTGACTGTCGCGGATGGTACGTCCCCCCATGTCCCGTCCGCAGGCCGATCGATGAAGATCACACGGAGGAGTGTTCCGGGCGCGCCTTCCGCATGGCGCTGACCTGCGGCGTGTACAACGGGTGATTGTTCATTGCACATTCATCCGGCATGGCGCCGCTTCACGGCGCGCGGGGTGGACCTGGTCGGACAGGGGGTAACCGCCCGGAATGGAAATACTTCAACAGCGCGCCGGCACCGCTCAGGTGTGGGAAGCGGCCGAGGAGTTCATCCGACTGTTCCACAGGGAGAATCCGGACGCGGGTGATCCGCGCGAGCGGCTCGCCGCCGTACGGGCCGAGCTCGCCGAGACGGACACGTACCGGCACACTCCCGAGGAACTGGAGCACGGCGCCCGCGTCGCGTGGCGCAACAGCAACCGCTGCATAGGCAGGCTGTACTGGAACTCGCTGCGCGTCCGCGACCGCCGTGGGCTCACCGACGCCGACGGGATCGCGGAGGAGTGCTTCGAGCACCTGCGCGAGGCCACCAACGGCGGCCGGGTCCGGCCCACCATCACGGTCTTCGCCCCCGACACCCCGGACCGTCCCGGCCCGGTCATCTGGAGCGAGCAGCTGGTCCGGTACGCCGGCTACGGCGACCACCCCTCGATAACCGTCGGCGACGCCCGCAACGCCGAGCTCACGAGCGCGTTGCTCGCGCTGGGCTGGTCCCGCGGCCCCGGCACTCCCTTCGACCTCCTTCCGCTGGTCGTGCAGGGGGTCGACGACAAACCGCGCTGGTTCGACGTCCCCCCGGACGCGGTGCTGGAGGTGCCCATCGAGCACCCCGACGGAGCGGCGGGCGGTGACGGCTGGTCGGACTGGGGCCTGCGCTGGCACGCCGTACCCGCGATCTCCAACATGTGCCTGGAGATCGGCGGCATCCACTACCCGGCGGCGCCCTTCAACGGCTGGTACATGGGCACCGAGATCGGCGCCAGGAACCTCGCCGACACCGACCGCTACAACCTGCTGCCCGCGGTCGCCCGCCGCATGGGCCTCGACACCGCCAGCGACCGGTCCCTCTGGAAGGACCGCGCGCTCGTCGAGCTCAACCGGGCGGTGCTGCACTCCTTCGACCGGGCCAAGGTCACCATCGCCGACCACCACACGGAGTCCCGGCGCTTCCTGACCCACCTGGAGAAGGAGGAGCGCAAGGGCCGTGACGTGGGCGCGGACTGGTCCTGGATCGTGCCGCCCATCTCCGGGTCGGCGACCCCGGTCTTCCACCGCACGTACGAGGACCGGCCGAGCTCGACCGCCTACGTCCACCATCCCGGCGCCCAGGAACGGGCCCAGGGGCGGGACTTGGTCTAGACCTTCTGTTACCGTCGCTCACGAACGGATCCGGAACGGCGGAGAGGGGCCTCCCGTGGGCGACGCGGACAGTGGTGTGGGCGGTACGGACCGTACGGCCCACGGCGGCGGACACCTGGCCTGGATCGGCTCGTTCACCTCGGGGGGCGGCCGCGGTGTCACCACCGCGGCCGTGGATCCGGCCACCGGAGCGCTGACCCCGCTCTCGGCCACGGAGGCCGTCGCGGACCCCTCGTACCTGGCCCACGAACCCGCCACCGGCGTGCTGTACGCCGTGAGCGAGGCCGAAGAGGGCGCCGTGGGCGCGTTCCGGACCACCGCCGCGGGGCTCGTCCCCCTCGGCGGGGTCGTCCGCGTCGGCGGCTCCGGCCCCACCCATCTCAGCGTGGCCGGCCGCCGGCTGCTGACCGCCAACTACACCTCGGGCAGCGTCAGCAGCCTCCCGCTCGCCGCCGACGGCTCGATCGGCGAGCCCGCCGCCGTACTGGCCCACCAGGGCTCCGGCCCCGACTCCGGCCGGCAACGGGGCCCGCACGCCCACCAGGTGCTGCCCGCCCCCGGCGGTCGCTGGGTGCTCAGCGTCGACCTCGGCACCGACTCGGTACGGGTCTGCGCGCTCGACCCGGCCACCGGAGCCCCGGCCCTCCACGCCGAGACCGCGCTGCGCGCCGGGACCGGCCCCCGGCACCTCGCCTTCCACCCCTCCGGCGAGGTGGTCTACGTACTGCACGAGCTGGAGCCGCAGCTGACCGTCTGCCGCTGGAACGGGGAGTCGGGTGAGCTGGAACCGGTCGCCGAGGTTCCGGTCGCCTCCACGGGCGCTCCAGGGGCCCCAGCGGCCTACCCCTCGGCGGTCGTGGCCTCCGCCGACGGCCGTTTCGTCTGGGCGGCCGTCCGCGGAGCCGACACCATCGCCACCCTCTCCCTCGCCGGCGGCGCGGAGAAGCCGCTGCTCACGGGCACCGTGCCGTGCGGGGGCAGTTGGCCTCGCGATCTCGCCGCCGACCCGTCGGGGCGCCGGCTGTACGCGGCCAACGAGCGCTCCGGCGACGTCACCTGGTTCGACGTGGACCCCCTGACCGGCGAGCCGCACCGAGCCGGCTCGGTGGCCGTACCCGCCGCCACCTGCGTGGTCTTCGGCTGAGGCCCCGGCCGGCAGCGGCCGGTACGGGACGGCCGTACGTACGAGGGCCCGCGCCCCGGCTCGTTCGATTCAGAACAGTCCGGAGCGCGGGCCCTCGTGCGTACGGCATGAGCGGGGGTCAGTGGGCGGCGGCGCCCTGGGTGATGCCGAGGGCGGCGGAGTACTGCGCGACGGCCAGCTTGCCGAGCGCGGGGTACGCGCCGAGCACGTCGGCGGCGCTGCAGCCGGCCTCCTTGCAGGCGGTGTCGAGGAGTCCCCCGGCGGCCTCCGGGCCGATCAGGTACGGGGCCAGCGCGAGCTGCGTCGAACCCTCGCGGCGGAGCTGGTCGGCGATGGCGGCCACCGAACCCTCCTCGTCCAGCGCGGCGGCCATCACCGGCACGGCGAGACGGGCGGCCAGCAGCATGCCGGTGATGCCCGCGGCCTGCACGGCCTCCTCGCCGCCGGTGGTGGCCAGGACGATGCCGTCGGCGGCCGTGGTCACGCTGAAGAGCCTGGCCCGGTCGGCACGGGCGAGCCCGGCCTCGGACAGCCGCACGTGCAGCCCCTCGGCGAGCAGGGGGTGCGGGCCCAGCGGGTCGGCGAGCTCGGCGGCGGCCGAGGAGTCCATCAGGGCCTGGCGCATGCGGCGCAGCAGACCCCCGTCGGGGCCGGCCAGCAGGGGCACGACCACGGCGTCCGGGCCGGTCGGCGCGGGCACTTCCTGCCCGGCGGCGCGGGCGGACTCCGCGCGCGCGGCGCGGTCGCGGGCGACCGCGGTCAGCACGCCCGACAGGGACGGGAACTCGGTCGCGTCGTCACCGTCGAGGAAACCGACCCGGGCGTCCAGGCCCGGCAGCTCGGAGCGGCCGATGCTGATGATCTCTTCCGCGACCACCCGAGAGGCGGTTGAAGGGGCACCGGGCACGGCGAGCACCAGCGCGGGCGCGCCCTCGGGCGCCACCGCGGGCTCGGGCCGGCGGTGCCGTCCGGTCTGGCGGGGGCGCGGCATTCGTACGGGCAGGCCATGTGCGGGCCCAGTGGGGGAGCTCATGGCGCCGCATGCTACTGGTTTATCGAAACCGGGTGTTCGGGCAGGGCCTTCTCCGGCGGCATCTGTCCGTATTTATCCGCGGAATGTCAGATACAGTTCAGCTCTCCGGTCACCCCGCGGAGGGAAGCCGCCAGTCCACGGGCTGCACGCCCTGGCGGACCAGCAGGTCGTTCGTCCTGCTGAACGGCCTGGACCCGAAGAACCCGTTGTCCGCGGACATCGGGGAGGGGTGCACCGACTCCACGGCCGGCAGCTCGCCGAGCAGCGGCCGGAGGTTGCGCGCCTCGCGCCCCCACAGCACGGACACCAGGGGCTTGCCACGGGCCGCGAGCGCGCGGATCGCCTGTTCGGTCACCGCCTCCCAGCCCTTGCCGCGATGGGCGTTGGGCTTGCGCGGCGCGGTGGTGAGCGAGCGGTTCAGCAGCAGGACGCCCTGCCGGGTCCACGGGGTCAGGTCCCCGTTCCGGGGCTTGCCCGTGCCGAGATCGGCGTGCAGTTCGCGGAAGATGTTGTCGAGGCTCGGGGGCCACGGGCTGACGTCGGGGGCCACCGAGAAGGAGAGGCCGATCGCGTGCCCCGGCGTCGGGTACGGATCCTGCCCGACGATCAGCACCTTCACCTCGTCGAAGGGCTGCTGGAACGCGCGCAGCACGTTCGCGCCCGCGGGGACGTAGGTCCTGCCCGCCGCGATCTCCGCGCGCAGGAAGTCGCCCATCGCGGCGATCTGCGCCGCCACCGGCTCCAGAGCCCGGGCCCAGCCCGGCTCGACGATCTCGTTCAACGGTCGTGCTGCCACGATCGATCACTCTACTGGCCCAGTCCGCCGCCCGCTGCCACCGCCCGCACGCGCGGGGCCGGCGGTACGACGGTCCGCTCCGGCCGGCAGGCAGCGCCCGCCGGTGACCTGATCGACTTCATGGACGCGCCGGATCACAACCAGTCCATGATCGTCCCGAGCCGAGGTGGGCGGCTGGGCAGTGGTCAGTGCGGGGGCGCGGCCCCGGTCAACGGCCGGCGCTGGAGCAGACGGAGGCGATCGGCGACGAAGGCCCACTCCAGGTCCTGCGTCCCGCCGAAGACCTGTTCGCAGCGTGCGGTGAGTTCCCGCAGGCTCTCCAACCGCGTCCCGTCGAGGCAGAGTCGGTGGATCCGGTCGGCGGGGACCGGGACCTGGCTCGTTCCGCCGGCCGGCGCGGGCTCCACGGCCAGGTCCTTCGTGCCCGCCCTGCGCTCGATCACCCGGCCGTCGCGGCGGACCCGGTAGTGATCCGGTACGACCAGGCCGCTGACCACGGCTTCGCCCAGGCCCCAACTCGCCTCGATCACCAGCACGTCGGAGCCGTCGAGAGGGTCTCGGGAGAACAGGACTCCGGCGCACTCGGGTACCACCAACTCCTGTACCACCACTGCCACTCTGGGCCGGCCGGGCAGCCCGAGCCGCTCACGGTAGGCGAGCGCGGCGGCCGACTGCGCGGAATCTCTGACCATTCGGACCGCCTCGGTCAGCCCGTCCGGACCCCGTACGTTGAGGCAGGTGAGGTGCTGTCCGGCGAAGCTCGCCGCGGCCGAGTCCTCGCCCAGCGCGGAGGAACGCACGGCCAGCCCGCCGCCCTGCAAGCCGGCGGTCGACACGTGCAGGGCGGCGAGCGCCTCGTCGTCGCCCGCTGCGACGGCGTCGACGAACAGCCATTCCAGGGCGATTCCTTCCGGTACCGGTAGACCCGCCCGGGCGGCGGCCGCGAGCTGCGAGGACTTGCCGCCGTATCGGCTCTCGTCGGTGGCCAGGCGGAGCGGCACGGGGGCGGACCACGTGCTCGGCCGCAGCGGACCAGTCATCGGACCACCGCCGCCTCTCCGGCCCGGCCGTCGACGCGCACCCAGGCGCCGTCGGGTATCACCGCCGTGGCATCCGTGCATCCGACGACGCCGGGGATGGCGAACTCACGGGCGACGATGGCGGCGTGGGAGAGCGCCCCGCCGCGATCGGTGACGATCGCGCCGAGCAGTGGCAGGACGATGTTGAAGGCCGTGGTGGTCGCGCCGGTGACCAGGACGTCGCCGGGCTGGATGCGGTCGAACTCGGGCACGCCGCTGATCACCCGCGCCGTGCCCTCGTACACGCCCGGGCTCGCGCCGAGCCCGTGCACGGTCCGCCCCTCGGTCCGGGCCGCCGGGTTGCTGAACATGGCAAGGACGACGGCCCCGAGGGCGCGTTCCAGGCGTGCCGCGGCGGGCGGCAGCCAATCGGGCGGCAGCGGGTCGCCCGGCGGCGGACCCAGCATCGGCGGCGCGTCCGCGTACCGGGCGTGGTCGCGGTAGTGCGCCCGGGCGGCGAGTTCTGCGGCGTCGGGCCCGGAGCCCGTACGGACCAGGGCGCGCAGCTCGGCGTAGTCCGCCTCGGCCAGGTGGGCGGGTGCGTGGATCCGGCCCTGCCCGGTGAGCCGTCGGCCGGCCGCCAGGATGGCGCGCCGGGTGAGGCCGATGGCCGGCAGGTCCGCGCACGACCCGCGCTCGTCGCGCAGCCGGGAGACCAGCCGCGCTTCGGCGAGCAGCTCGTCGAAGCGGGAGCGGTGCGGCGCGGGCACGGCGTCGCGAAGGTCGGCCGCCGCGTCGGCGCGCTGGTCGGCGCGGGCGTCCGCCTTGGGCCCCGTCGAGGAGGAGACCGCCGAGCGAATGGCCGCGAGTACGACGGCGGGCAACTCCGCCACGCAGGGATCGCCCACGTCCTCGCCATTGACGGGGCGCCAGCCCGCCGTCTCCAGGTACTCGGCGAGGGCCGTACTCGTACGTCCCGCGACGGCCCCCAGCGCCGCCAGCAGCTCCTGGGGTCGCGCCGTGGAGGCGAGCAGTCCGCTCGCCCGGGGGTCCGCTGCCACGGCGGCGGCCAGCTCGGCCAGTTCCTCCCGGTCCGCCAGCGGGTCGGGGCTCGATCCGGCCAGCGGGGCCAGGATCTCGCCGGTGGTGCGCCCGGTCCATTCCTGGCAGTGTGCGAGCAGATCGCCCATCGGCAGCAGTGCCGGCATGTTGAACAGGTGGTGCATGTAGCCGGCTCGGCGCTGGTGCTCCCGGCACCGGTCGAGGTACGCGAGCAGACCGCCGGTATCGAGGAGACCGGGCTCGACCTGCTGCAGTTCGCGCCGCTCGCGCTGTAGCCCGGGCCTGACCTCCTCGTCCCAGCGGCGCAGGTCCTCGCGCCACAGCTTGCGCTCGAAGACGGTCGCGCTGGTCGCGAGCCTGGTGCGGATCTCGGGATGATCGGCGGCAAGGCGTTCCCAGACCTCTCGCGGCGGGTGGTCCGTGGCGTCCGGCGGGGCTCCCAGCGGCTGGGGATGGTAGTAGCAGAAACCGTTGACGAAGGCCCAGTCCAGCCGTTCGAGCAGCGACCCGTACCGATGGAGGCTCTCTCCGAAGCCGCGGTGCATCTCCTCGATGAAGATCTCGGCGTGGAACCTGGTCACCGGGCGGGTGAAGTGGGTCGGGTCCAGGAACCAGGTACCCGGCCCCGGCGGAGCGAAAGTGCGTTCCGTGGCGATGCTCATGGCTCTCCTCCTTGCCGGTCATCTGTCCGGGTGGCGTAGCGGGCCGTCCGGGTCTCGCCGCAGCTCGTCCGTGAGCACCCGCACCGCCCAGGCGGCGGCCGTGCCGGCTTCCGCCCCGTCGAGCCCGGCCTGCAGCCGCATGGCCTGCCAGGCCGGGGCGCTCACCAGCAGGTACACCACGGCGACCGCGCGGCGGCGGGCTACCGGGTCGGCCTTCGCCGTGAGCTCGGCCAGCGCCGCCTCCACCGAGTGGAACCGGTGCCTGCGGCCCTGCTCCCGCAGCGGCCGGGCCGCCTTGGAGTTCAGCATCGCGAGGATCAGAGGCGCGTGCTCGTCGTACGAGCGGTAGAGCTCCGGCGCCACGCGGCGCAGCCCGTCCAAGGTGTCCGGGTAGGACTGCATGAGCACGTGCAGATTCTCCTGGGCCCACCCGCTCCAGGCCGCGAAGAGCGCCTCCCTGCTGGGGAAGTGCCGGTAGACGGTGCGGACGGCGACGCCTGCGCGCTTCGCCACGAGCGGGATGGTCAGCTCCTGGACGCTTTCGTCGGCGATGGCCTCGGTGAGCGCGGCGAGGATCAGCTGCCGGGTCTGCTCGAGTTGTCCGGCACGCAGCGGACTCTCGTACGCGCGCTTCTCTTTCATGGCACGTCGACCGTACTCCAATTCACGCCAAACTGTCAAGAAACGGTATAAACCGGCCACCGGGCCCGGTCCGGGCCGCCGGGCCCGGTCCGAGTCACCTCCGGCGCCTCCCCGGCCGCCCGTTGTCGCTTCGATACCTGTTCGCAACAGGTTCGATTGCTCCAACTCCCGCTCCCGGGCGTCACATTCAGCACCGATGACGTTCGAGGGAGACGGTATGGAGACCCACGAGGACCGCACGCCCGGCGTGCCCCGCACGCCCAGTACCCCCGGCCCGTCCCGCAGGGGCCGCCCGGCCCGGCGGAGAACCTACGGCAGACTGACCGCCGCGCTCCTCGCCGGCGGCCTCCTGCTGACCGGCTGCGGAAGCGGCGGTTCGAACCGCAGCGCCGACGGGGAGTGGAAGGGCGGCGACTCGAGGCCGCGGCCGTCCGCCACCCGTCCCGGCGGGGAAGGCGGGGAAGGCGGGGAAGGCGCGGAAGGCGCGCAGGGGGAGAGCGACGGGCGGCGCCCCACCGCACCGCCCGCCGACTACCTCTCCACCTTCGCGCTCGACGTGGACACCGCCAGCTACGGGTACGCCCGCCGCACGCTCGCGGACGGCAAGCTCCCCGACCCCGCCACCGTGCGCCCCGAGGAGTTCGTCAACAGCTTCCGGCAGGACTACCGGGAGCCCGACGGCGACGGCTTCTCCGTCACTGTCGACGGGGCCCGCACCACCGAGGCGGACTGGTCCCTGGTCCGCGTCGGCCTCGCCACCCGGGTCGGGAACGGCGGGGCGGACGGCGCGGAGGCCCGGCCACCCGCGGCGCTCACCTTCGTCGTGGACGTCTCCGGTTCCATGGCCGAGCCGGGCCGCCTCGACCTCGTCCGCAGCTCCATGAAGCTGATGACCGACCAGCTCCGCGAAGACGACTCGGTCGCCGTCGTCACCTTCAGCGGCAGCGCGCAGACCCGGCTGCCGATGACCCGTGTCGAAGGCAACCGCGACCGGATCCACGAGGTCGTATCCGCGCTGCGCACCGCCGACTCGACCAACGTGGAGGCCGGGGTCGTCCGCGGGTACGAGGTCGCGGTCGAGTCGCTGCGGCCCGGGGCCACCAACCGGGTCGTCCTGCTCTCCGACGCCCTGGCCAACACCGGCGCCACCTCCGCCGACACCATCCTGAACCGGATCGGCGAAGCCCGGACCGAGCACGGCATCACCCTGTTCGGCGTGGGCGTGGGCAGTGAGTACAACGACGCCTTCATGGAACAGCTCGCCGACCGGGGCGACGGGCACACCACCTACGTCTCCGACGCGGAGGGCGCCCGCAAGGTGTTCTGCGAGGACCTCCCGGCGCAGGTGCAGTTGCGGGCCCGCGATGCCAAGGCGCAGGTGGCCTTCGATCCGCAGACCGTCGAACGGTTCCGGCTGATCGGCTACGACGACCGCCGCGTCGCCGACGGCGACTTCAGGAACGACACCGTGGACGGGGGAGAGGTCGGCTCCGGCCACACCGTGACCGCCCTGTACGCGGTGCGGCTGCGCCCCGGCGCCACCGGACACCTGGCGACGGCGACGGTGCGCTGGCTGGACCCGCGCACCCGGGCGCCGCACGAGGAGTCCGGCCGGATCGAGGCGGCTGCCCTGTCGGGCGACGTGTGGACCGGGGCGTCCACCCGCTTCCAGGTCACCGCGGTGGCGGCCTACTTCGCCTCCGCCCTGCGCGAGCGCGACGGGGGCTGGGAGCGGGTGCCGGGGGCCGTCCCGCTGGGGAGCCTGGCCGGGCACGCCGACAGGCTGGCGGGGAGCACCGAGGATCCGGCCGTACGCCAGCTGGCGCAGGCCGTGCGCGAGGCCCGCAGTCTCACCTCCTAATAACGTTGTCAAGCTGCGGTTGTGACGGGGAGTGCGCTTTGGTAGCACCGTCCGTCGCGGAGGAGG